>CAVXCR010000035.1:0-103391 GCA_963760265.1 Terriglobia bacterium | reverse complement strand
CTGGAAACGGCTGAGGGCCAGATCGAATTGCTGGACTCGGATCGCCACCAGCGCTGGAAACAGGCGCTATCGGCGGCCGATCGGATGCGCGACAAATTCGGCGAGTCGGCGGTCTCGCTCGCCGGCGGCATGCGTGGCGCCTTTCGCGAACGCACCCATGAAAACCCCGCGGCACTGCCGGGAAAATCTAGAGCTGACGGTGAGAAGTAATTCAGTTCGTGAGTATTTCAGAATGGTCGGTATTGCAGTTTCTCGGCTCGTTACATCAAAAACTGGCGCCCGCCGGTACAAACCAGAGGTCCACCGTTTGGGTGCCGGCGTGGCCGGTACGTACCTCGACGCGGGCGGGATCGATGCCTTTCTCCCGCACCAGATATTCCTTAGCGTTGGCGGCGCGCTGCTCCGCCATGCTTTGCGCGTCCGGCTCGTTGGGGTCAGCGTTGCCCACGATCACGGCGTGAGCTCCCGCATCCTGCTGCAGGCGGAGGGCGCAATCGTCGAGAATGGCCTTGCCTACGTTGTCAACGCGCGCCGGACGACGCTTGTCCCGGCTGAACTCGATGCTGCCGGCCGTGCTGGCCTGGGGTGGCGCAGGACGCAGCCAGACAGTGACGACTGTGCTGGCGCTGGCGCTCAGGCCGCGGTCATCGGTAGTGGTACAGTTGATGGTGATGGGCCCGGCCGGCGCACCCGTCGTGTCCAGCGTGGTTTGCGCTCCGCGGACCGTGAGGCGGCCGCCGGAGGCGGTGAAGTCGTAGGTCAGCGGCCGGTTGTCGGGACTCTGGCCGATGGCAGTGATGGTCGAAAGCTCACCCGATCGGAACGCGGTCGGGTTGGCGCTGCAGGTGATAGTGGGTGGCTGCTGGGGAGGCTGGGGGGGCTGGGGAGGCTGAGCGGACTGCTGGATGGCTAAGCCGGGTTCCAGCTCCACGCTGTCCCCCACGGTCACGCTCTCAAGCGCGTAAGTGATCATCGCGGTCGAACTGGTTGGGGTGACGTTGAGCACGATCATCTCCGCCAGCGCGCGCCGGGGCAGCTCGGCATATTTCCCGCTCGTGATCGAGGTATGTGATTTCTGCGTTTCCTCGCTTTGCGTCACCTTGTACGACAGCTCGCCCAAGTCGTCCATGCTCGCAGGGTCGTAGTCGCGAACGGCGCGAAAATAATCGCCAACCTTGACGCCCTTGTCCGCACCGGCGCTGATATACACCTTCTGCCCGGTGCCCAGGATGTAGTCGAAGTCCTTGGCCATCACGATGCGCGCGGTCAGGCTGCCCGCGGATGCCGGGAAGCGCTCCATCGCGGTGTTTCTGCGGTAGGCGACCGGCGCCCTTTCCTGGAACGGCACGACGATGTCGCCCGCTACGATCGGGGCACAGCTGTATTCGACCTGGGCAATGGCGGCCTTCTCCCGGATCGCGGTCACGCGCAGCCGTCCCAATTCCGCATAGGGCTGCCCCAAGGCTGAGATGGCGCCTGCCTGCCCCTCATAGGCCCGGCTTTTGTTCGGGTCGCGCAGTTCGCGAATCACCGATAACCGATAGCCTTCCTGCAATCCGCTGCCCTCCAGGAACACGATGTCGCCCTGGTAGAATTGTGTCTGATTCGGTGACTCGGCGCCGGCCACGACGTAGCTGCCCTTCCCGTGGTCCTCGTTGGTGATGAACCCCGAGCAGTACATGTCAGCGTAGCTCGGGGCCTGCACGCGCTCGGTCAGGTTGGTGGTCGCCCGCTTCGGGGCGCCTTGCTGTGAAAATGCCAACGGCGCACACAACGCCAACAGCAACGCTACAGTCTTCATAACGCCTCCTTCGCGCGCAGAAAACGGTGGGGCCTGGTCAGAGACAATACCGCGAATCGAACGCTAGCAAACAGCTTACCGACGGTCAAGCACGGGCGTGTTTACCGTTTCGGTACTCCAGCGGCGCAATCCCGATTCCGCATACGCAATCGTGTATTGCATCTGTTATGGTGCGCCTGTAAGATGCGCATCCTCGGCTAAACCTAGATGAATGTGGCAAGTCCCAGCTTCGTGCCGCGGCCGTTGCCGCTGCGCCTGCCGCGCGTCTGCGTCCCGGTGGCGGGCGCTTCGGCGGCCGAAATGGTCGAAAAGGCCGAGGCCATGGTGCGCGATAACTCCTTTCTGGAGTTCAGGTTAGACTACCTGAAGAACCCCGGCTTGGCGCTTCCGCAGGTCCGCCGGTTTCTCAGTTATCACCCGGGAGTGGTCGCCATCGCCACCTGCCGCCGGGGGGTCAACGGGGGCAAGTTTCGCGGTTCGCTGGCTGCCGAACTGGACGTGCTGACCAAGGCGGCCGCCAATGGCTGCCAGCTTGTCGACCTGGAACTGCAGAGCGCCTCCGCCATGAAGCCCGCCGACCTGGAGCGCCTCCGCGGCCGGGCATCGTTGATCTTGTCCTTCCATGACTTCCAGGCCACCAGGAAAATTGAGCAGACGTTCGCCAAGATGCAGCAGTTTGCCGCCGACTATTACAAGATCGTCACCACCGCGACCACGCTGTTCGACAACGTGCTGATGATGAAGTTCCTGATGCAGACGCGCAACACGCATTCGGTGATCGGCGTCTGCATGGGCGAACAAGGCATCATCAGCCGCGTTCTCGGACTGCGCGCCGGCAGCGTCTGGACCTTCGCCGCCGCCAGCCCCGGCGAGGAAACTGCACCCGGCATGATTACCGCCAAGCTGCTGCGCGAGGTTTACCGCATCGAGCAGGTGGATGCCGCGACCAAGGTCTATGGGGTGGCCGGCGACCCGGTGTCGCACTCCTTGTCGCCGCAGATGATGAACGCCGGGTTTCGCCGCGAAAACGTCAATGCCGTGTACCTGGCCCTGCACGCGAAAACGCTCCCCGATCTGCTGAAGTGCGTGCATGAGATCCCCATCCACGGCCTCAGCGTGACCATGCCCTACAAACAGCAAATTGTCGAACACCTCGACAATAGCGATGCGCTAACGCAGAAAACCGGCGCGTGCAACACCGTGGTGCGCGCCCAGGACGGCAAACTCTATGGCTTCAATACCGATGTCGCGGGCATCGTGCAGCCGGTGGAGCAGCGCCTGAACCTGAACGGCGCACCGGTGCTGGTGCTGGGCGCGGGCGGCGCGGCGCGGGCGGCGGTCTTCGGGCTGAAGGCGCGCGGGGCTGAGGTTTACATCCTGAACCGCACGGCGGCCCCGGCGCAAAAGCTGGCGCGCCAGGCGAAGGCGAAGGTCATCAAGCGCGGCGACCTGAAGAAGCTTTCCTTCGACGTCATCATCAATGCCACGCCGGTTGGCATGGGCAATGGCAAGGCTTCGCCGCTGAACGAGAAAGAAATCAAGGCGAAGTTCGTCATGGACATGGTTTACGGCGAGGTCGAGACACGCTTCCTCCGCCTCGCTCGTGCCCAGGGCGCCAGCGTGATTCCCGGTTGGGAGATGTTCGTGTATCAGGGGGCGCGCCAGTTCGAAATCTGGACCGGAAAGCCGGCGCCGCTCTCCGAAATGCAGAACGAGGTGCAGTCCGCCCTCGCCGCCCGCGCCCGCAACGGCAACAATCACCGGAAAAAGTAGCCAAGGGCGCATTCCTGCCGATTCCAATTCAGCAATGCACTAATTCAGTTGCTACCTTGGCCAGTCCGGGCTAAAGTAGGTGGTCGGGCAAACGCTCGCGCCCGATTTTTGCAGTACCTAGCCGTAGTTCCCATTTGTAGGCCCCTACACCTACTGCGAAGGCGCAGTCTTTCGCCTCCGCCCAGCCCGGAGAATCGATATGGCATGGTACGCCTACTGCATCACCGAGCAAGACGCCTTTCTGCCTAACGGCGCTCGCGCTCGCAGACCCTTCACCGTAGCCGGCATGACAGGCATCGCCGGCTCTCCAATCCTGGCTTATCCCAGCGGCGACTTTGCCGTCATCGTCAGCGATTATCAGCGCACCGGCGACCTCGACCAGAGGGCGGTTCTGGAGCACGCGCGCGTGATCAGCGAGTGCTTCCGGAACACCACCGTGCTTCCCTTCAAGTTCGGCACCGTCTTTGACACCGACGATGCCCTCCGCCGCGCCGTGCGCGCCAATCGCAAGGCGTTCACCGAAAGCGTGGCCCGCCTGAAGGGCAAGTCCGAAATGCACCTGAAAGTCGTGGTTCATCGCCAGGCGCTGCGCGACGTGCTTCCCGACGCCACGCTTCCCTTGTCGGCCGGCAGCGAATATCTCTGCAAGCTGCGCGAGATTGCCAGCCGCGATCGCGAGCGTCAAAGCAAGGCGCGCGCCGTCTCCGTCCAGGTGCATAAGCTGTTTTCACCGCTGGAAGAGGAAGTCAGTTGCAAGAAGGTCGATTCCGGCGGCCTGCTGATCGATATTGCCCACCTCATCGATTCCAAGACGGTGGAGAAGTACCAGAACCGCTACAGCGCTGCCACGCGACAGTTGAAGGACTGCGAGGTCGCCATCAGCGGTCCGTGGCCGCCTTATCACTTCACTCCCGGCAAGTTGCGAACCGTGGGTGGGAACAGCTGACCGGGGCTTCTCGCGGGCGCGAACTCTAAGGGAAACCTATGGCTACATGACCGGGGCACAGCGCCCCGGTTTTCCTTTGCTCGCCTGTCATCCGGAGCGAGGCGTCGAGTCGAACCACCCCGCCCTCGCGGGTCGCGAGCATGCCGCTTCTCGCGCTGCAAATACCTATCCCGGGTAGCCCCGCTTGCCTTTTCTTGCATCCAACGCTGCTACAGCCCCAAGTTGCCGGTCGTTCCCCAGGTTCGGGAACGAAATTGAACCCGTGCAGTTTCCGCCCAGTTTTGGATATTTTCATGCCAACACTTGGAACTGGACTACAATATCGCCATTCTCACGGGTTCCTTCCCCTGGCCGGGTGGCCAGGATGAGTGCGCCATCATTACGATGCGCTGCCGCTTCTCAACTGGCCTATTTCCTGGTTGTCAGATTTGTTAACACCAGAAACGTTGTTGTTGCCTTGCCATGAAGCTTGCGGGGGGCTTTTCTCAGCAGTGCTATTCCGTGGCCACTTTGGCAGGGGGAGTTACATCTGTCGGCCGAGTCCGGGAGGAGAGTCAAATGCGCTCGCAGAAAACGCGGGTCCTGATCGTTGACGATGATGCCGACATGGCGCGCTATCTCAGCACGCATCTGTCGCGCCACACCTTCGACGTCAACCTGGTGGGCAGCGGCGAAGAAGCCGTCCGCCGGTTCCGCGTTTACGACCCCGAGCTCGTACTGCTGGATGTTGCCATGAACGGCCCAAGCGGCATTGACACTCTCGAACGTATCAAGCAGATCAAGCCCGGGGTATCGGTCATCATGCTCTCGGCGCAGAACGATCCCGCGCTCATTTTCAAGGCCTCGAAACTCGGCGCCGACGATTACATCGGCAAGCCCTTCGAACCCAAAGAACTCGAAGCCCGCATCGCCAAGGTCCTCGACAAACAGCGGCTGGTCAGTGCAGTCACGCAACTCCGCGAGCAGGTCCGCCGCCACAGCGACTTCTCCATGCTGTTCGGCACCTCGCCCAGAATGGAGGAAGTAAAGATGACCATCGAGGAGGTGGCCGACACCACCGCCACGGTGCTCGTCCGCGGCGAAAGCGGGACCGGCAAGGAAGTCGTCGCGCGCATGATCTACGGCCAATCCGGACGCCGCGAGAAGCCCTTCGTCAAGGTCAATTGCGCCGCCATTCCGTACGAATTGCTGGAAAGCGAACTCTTCGGCTACGAGCCCGGCGCCTTCACCGGCGCCAATCGCCAGAAGCTCGGCAAGTTCGACCAAGCCAATTACGGGACGATTTTCCTCGACGAAATCAGTGAAATGCATCCCGCGCTGCAGGCCAAGCTGCTGCACGTGCTGCAGGACGGCGGATTCGCCCGCCTCGGCGGCAAGCGCGACATCGCGGTGGACGCCCGCGTCCTGGCCGCCACCAACAAGCCGCTGGAGCGTGCCGTGGAAGAGGGCATGTTCCGCGAGGACCTCTTCTACCGCCTCAACGTCGTCACCATTCACATCCCGCCGCTGCGCGAGCGCCGCGAAGAAATCCCCGTGTTTCTGGACTTCTTCCTCCGCAAGTACAGCGAGGTTTACGGCAAGCAGCGGGCCGCGTTCAGCGACTACGCCGTCGGCCGCATGATGGAGTACAACTGGCCGGGCAACATCCGCGAACTGGAAAACCTGGTCAAGCGCTACGTCATTGTCGGCAACGAGCCGCAGATTATCCGCGAGCTCTCCACGCACAAGCCGATTATGACCGCCACCGGCTCGGCAATCGGCCCCATCTCGGACATCAAGCAGAACGATGCCGCCTCCGCTCCGCCGACACAGCCCGCCGCACCCGCGCCACCGCCCTACGGTAACCGCCGCGTCACCGAAATGGAAATGCCGTCGCTGCTCGAGATCGGCCGCCGCGCCGCCATGCAGGCCGAGCGCGAAGCCATCGAGCGAGTGCTGGCGCAGACCCGCTGGAACCGTCGCCAGGCCGCCAAGATCCTGAAAGTCAGTTACAAGGCTCTGCTCAATAAATTGAAGGCGATGGAGGAGCAGAACCAGATCCAAACTAAGCAGCGGAGTGCCTAGAGTGGGTACTGCGATGCCAAGCCCCGGTTCACGCCGCTTCTGGATTCCTGTGCAAAAGCGGCGCTCCTCCGGTTGTAACTACATTCCCTCCAACAGCTTGTTTTGCTTGGGACAATCGTCAGCCCGGCAACGAGCTTTTGGCTGCACGAGTGCTGCTGGAATGTCCAACAAAAGAGGCCGTAACAAAGTGATTTCAACCCTGTTCCTTGATTGTCGACCTGTCCAATCTCTTCGTGCCGCTCCACGGAACGGCACCTTGCGCCTTCCCTGATTGTCCCCCCTCCCTTGCCTCTTTAAAGAGTGGCCCCGAAAGGGGCCGCTTTTGTTGCGCGCAAACTCTGCCGGGCGAGATGTCCCAAGTCTACCCGCAGCAGGCCGATGTGGAACACCGGGTCCGCCCCGGAACGGGAATCAAGCCAACCGCCGAATCGCGCCGCCTGTTGACGCCTCTCCGGTGCGCGCATATCATCTTCAGTTTCACCCCTGCATTTTGGTGACTTCTGTGGGGGATAGAACGGGCCGCATGGACAAGAAGAAGGTCGAATACTTCAAGAAGAAGCTGGAAGAGCGGCAGCAGCAGTTGCGCAAGAACGTCTCGCGCACCGAGCAGGACGGCCGCGCCAGCGATCTCGATACCGCGCAGGACATCGCCGATCGCGCCGCCAGCTCCTACAACAAGGAGTTCCTCTTTCACCAGAGCAACAGCGAGCGCCAGCTCTTGCAGATGGTCGAGAGCGCCCTCTCCCGCATTCGCGAAGGCAGCTTCGGCCAGTGCATCTCCTGCGGCAAGGACATCAATCCCAAGCGCATCGAGGCCGTGCCCTGGACCCGCCACTGCATCGAATGTCAGGAAAAGCTGGAAAAAGGCCAGCTCGAAGAAGCCGCCGGTTAGCTGGTGATCTTACCCGCCGTCATTCTGAGCGCAGCGTCGCCCAGTCATCACTTCAGGTCTGACAAGCGCGCGCTCGCGATCTGTGCCGCGGCGCTGTCCGGATTTTCCTTTTGCACCTGCTGATAGAGGTTGCGCGCGTCCTGCGGTTGCTTGGCCTCGTACACCGAGGCCAGCGCCAGTTGCGCCTGCGATTTCGCCACCGTGTTGGTCGGATGGTCGATCAGCTCTTTGTACAACGGCACCGCCTGCGCGTCCTTCCCCTGGTTGCGATACAGCGCCGCCAGCGCGAACTTGGCCAGCGCCGGCAAATCTGCCCCGCGCGCGTCGGCCACTTCCTTCAGCTCTGTTTCCGCCGCCGCCGCGTTGCCGGCGTCCTGGTCGGCCAGTCCCATGAAGTAGCGCGCCATCTCCGCCGAGCGCGTGTGCGGATACTTTTGCGCCACCTGCGCGAATTCCGCCCGGGCCGCCTTGGCCCGCTCCTGCGCTGAGGCAAACGAGGTTGTCTCCGGCGCCGCGGGCTCGCCCGCCGAGGTCACCGGCGCGCGGTACACCTGCAGTGCGTGTCCCAGCGCAACCCCCGCCGATTCGTTCTGCTGCTGGATGTACAACCAGCCGCCGAGAATGATCGCCAATACGGCCGCCACCGCCACCGCGCCATAGACCAGCTTGGTGCGATGTGCGACCGCCCAGGAATACGTTTCCTTGGCGCCGGTCCTGAATTGATCTTCTTTGAGCTGATGTCTTGTGTAACTGCGCACGTTTATCGAGTCCTTAACCGTTTAGGAGGGCTGCCGCACTGAGACGTCCGGCAGACGGCCTGGAATTTCTGAGTCTAGCAGGGCCAATTCGGCAGCGTCAAACTGCGCTCGGCAACCCCGTGTACAATCCCGTCTGCCTGAACCGCAAATCGAAATCCCTGTGACGACGCAGACGAAACCGCGCATCGTGGTGATCGGTGCCGGGGCCTTTGGCGGCTGGACCGCACTGCACCTGCTGCGCCGCGGCGCCCGAGTCATCCTGGTGGATGCCTGGGGTCCCGGCAACGCGCGAGCGAGTTCCGGCGGCGAGACGCGCATCATCCGGGCCAGCTACGGTCCCGACCGCATCTACGTGCAACTGGTCGCGCGCGCCCTCCAGCTTTGGCGCGAAAACGAACAGCGCTGGCAACGCAAGCTCTACCATCGCATCGGCTGCTTGCGCATGGTAGGCAGCGACGATCCCTACGAAAACGCAACCGTGCCCATCCTGCGTGAAGCGGGCGTGGCGTTCGAGACACTGCAACACGCCGAGCTGGTCCGGCGATTCCCGCAGATCAATTTCGAGGGCGTCAGGTGGGCGGTTCTCGAATCCGACGCCGGGTATTTAAAGGCCCGCCGCGCCTGCGAAGCCGTGCTCGAGGGCTTTCAGGCCGAGGGCGGAGAGTTCCGCGCCCTGCGCGCCCAACCCGGCCGCATTGCCTCGGGCGGTATGGCCGGCATCCGGCTCTCCGATGGAACTGCGCTCGAGGCCGACCAGTACGTCTTCGCTTGCGGACCCTGGCTGGGCGAACTCTTTCCCGATGTGATCGGCAATCGAATCAAGCCGACGCGCCAGGAAGTCTTCTTCTTTGGCACCCCGGCCGGCGATGCCCGGTTTACCGACGACGGCCTGCCGGTATTCATCGATCGCAGCGGACCGCACTTCTACGGCATCCCCGGCAACCAGTGGCGCGGGCTGAAGCTGGCGGACGACGATCGGGGGCCGGTATTCGATCCCACCGCCGGCGACCGAACGCCAACCAATGAAGGAATCGAATCTGCCCGGAGATATTTGGAATTCCGTTTCCCGGGAATGCAAGGCGCTCCCCTGGTGGAAGCCCGAGTCTGCCAGTACGAGAACAGTCGGGATGGACATTTCATCGTGGATCGTCACCCCGGCGCGCGGACCGTGTGGCTGGTGGGTGGAGGGTCCGGCCACGGCTTCAAGCACGGGCCGGCGCTCGGGGAGATGGTGGCAGGGCTAGTATTGGACGACAAATCACCCGATCCGTTCTTCTCTCTTGCCCGCCGCGGCTTGTAGCGGCAAGAACGTCGGGTGTAACGAAACGGTAAACCTTAGACAGTACCCTCCGTGGAAAGGCACGGAATCCTTGACTGTGTATACAGTTAGACGTATTTTTGTATGGCAATGACAACGGGGCGACCGGTCGTATGGATCGGCTCAAGCCGAAGGGATCTGCGGCGCTTCCCGCGCGAGGTGCGGCGCGATATTGGCCAGGCCCTCTATACGGCTCAACAGGGTGAGACCGACCCATCGGCCAAGCCGCTGCGCGGATTCGGTGGCGGAGGGGTACTCGAAATCATCGCGAACCACCATGGGGATACCTGGCGTGCTGTCTATACAGTGCGGTTTGTGGAGGCGATCTACGTCTTGCACGCCTTCCAGAAGAAGTCACGGAAAGGGATCGGCACACCGCGGGAACAAATTGCCCTGGTCCGTCAGCGTCTAACTGAAGCAGAACGGCTGCATCGGGAAAGGCAGAACTAACGTGACTATGAAGAGGAAAAAAACGAGCAGGATCAAAGCAGAAAACAGCAGTGGGAATGTCTTTGCCGACCTGGGCCTTCCCCATCCGGAACGGGAGCTGATGAAGGCCAAACTTACATTGCAGATTTACCGGCTGATCAAGCAGCGCGGATTGACGCAAACTGAAGCAGGAAAGATTCTTGGCATTAAGCAGCCGCACGTGTCTGCGCTGATGCGGAACCGCGCTGGTGTCTTTTCCGTCGAGCGCCTGATGGACTTTCTCACCGCCCTTGGGCAAGACGTGGAAATTACGGTAAGACCCACGCGCAAGGGCCATGGTGAAGTGTATGTGGTGGCGTGAGGCGCTGGCATGGGGGACAGAAAAGCCCCACCCTGTCGCTCCAAACCCGGGAGCGACAAGGGTGGGGCAACCTCTCGAATCTGATCATTCGAAGCGCAGGGCTTCGATCGGATCCAGGCGTGAAGCTTTGCGCGCCGGATAGAACCCGAAGAAGATGCCCACCGCCATGGAGAAGATCACCGCGGCCACGATGGCCATGGGCGAGATCAGCACCGCCCAGCCCAGCGTTTTGGTGATCACCAGCGACGACCCCACCCCGAAGAAAATTCCGATGGCGCCGCCGATCAGGCTGAGCACCACCGACTCGCTCAGGAACTGGCGCTGCACGTCCTGCTCGGTGGCGCCGATGGCGATGCGGATGCCGATCTCGCGGGTACGCTCGGTGACCGACACCAGCATGATGTTCATGATGCCGATGCCGCCCACGATCAGCGACACGCCGGCAATGGAGGCCAGCAACAGGGTCATGACGCGCGAAGACTGGTCGGCGAGTTCGGCCACGTCAGCCAGGTTGCGGACGAAGAAATCGTCATCCGTTCCGGGGCGGATGCGGTGACGGTCGCGCAACAGCGAGGTGATCTGCTGCTGGGCGGCATAGGTCGCCGGCTGCGAGGTCGCCGAGATCAGGATGAACTGCAGCCAGGGCTGGCCGGTGATCTTTTTCTGCAGCGTGGTAATGGGAATGACGATGGTGTCGTCCTGGTCCTGGCCCATGCCGGACTGGCCCTTGGCGGCGAGCACGCCGACCACCTGGAAGGGCAGGGTGCCGATGCGGATGGTGGCGCCGATCGGATCAGTGGCGCCGAACAGGTTCTGGCGCACGGTGTTGCCGATGACGGCGACGTTGGCCGCCTGCGTCACGTCGTCCTCGGAGAAGCTGGAACCGGCCGCCATCGGCCAGTCGCGGATGTCGAAATACGCCGGCTCGGTGCCGGTGAGTCGGGTGAACCAGTTCTGATTTTCGAACACCACCTGTGCGCTGGTGCCGTTGCCGGGCGCGGCTTTGGCGACGGTGGGGATTTCGCGCTCTATGGCCTTCATGTCTTCGTAGACCAGGGTCTTGGTCTGGCCCCAGCCCATGTGGAGGCCGCCGCGCGTCACCGTGCCGCTGGAGACGAACAGCAGGTTGGTGCCCATGGAGGCGATCTGGTCCTGCACCTTCTGCTGCGCGCCCTGGCCGACGCCGACCATGGCGATGACGGCGCCAACGCCGATGATGATGCCCAGCATGGTGAGCACCGAGCGCATCTTGTTGCGCGCCAGCGCCCGCAGTGCGATTTTCAAAGTGGCTGCGAAATCCATAAATACTCTCTCAGTCTATCGGTCTGTCGGTCTGTCGGTCTATCGGTCTTTCAGTCTGTCGGTCTTTCAGTGCCCTTGAGCTGAGCGACCGATAGACTGATCGACCGACAGACCGTTAATCTTCCAACGTCGGCATCTTCAACAAAACATCGGCGGCGCGGGGCCGATTCTGGACCGCGTCGTCGCGGCGGATCTTGCCATCGCGAAACACCACGATCCGCTGGGCGAAATTCGCAATGTCCAGTTCGTGCGTGACCAGCACGATGGTCAGGCCCTGGTCGTTCAGGTCCTGGAAAATCTGCATGATCTCGACCGAGGTGCGGCTGTCGAGGTTTCCCGTGGGCTCGTCGGCCAGCAGGATCGACGGCTGATTCACCAGCGCCCGTGCAACCGCCACGCGTTGCTGCTGGCCGCCGGAGAGTTGCGACGGGAAGTGATCCATGCGGTCGCCCAGGCCCACCAGCTTCAGGGCCCGCTCGGCGCGCGCCGCGCGCTGATTCTTGTCAAGGCGCGCGTAGAGCGTCGGCAGCTCGACATTCTCCAGCGCGGTGGTACGCGCCAGCAGGTTGAACCCCTGGAACACGAACCCGAGTTCGCGGTTGCGAATGGCGGCCAGCGCGCTCTTATCGAGTTCGGAGACGCCGGTGCCGTTGAGCGAGTAGCGCCCGCTGCTGGGCGTATCGAGGCAGCCCAGCAGGTTCATCAAGGTGGACTTGCCGGAGCCGCTGGAACCCATGATGGCGACAAATTCGCCGCGCCGGATGTCGAGCGAGACGCCGCGCAGGGCGTGCACCTTGGTCTCGCCGAGGTCGTAGTACTTGTGCACGTCGGCAACACTGATGACGAGTTCCTTCACGTCGTGTTGCGTGGGTGCGAGATCGGATTGGAGTACGGTTGCCATTGTGGTCTCTCGGTCTGTCGGTCCATCGGTCTTTCGGTCTGTCGGTGGCTCGGCCTATCGGTATTTAGCTGATCGACCGATAGACCGATTGACCGAGAGACCTTTACCTTCCGCCCACGCGCGGTGCGCCCCCCATGCCAGGAGCGGAACCGCTACTTGCGCTCGCAGGTTTGGAGCTCGACGCGGCGCCGGTCACGAGTTGCTCGCCCTGACTGATCGAGCCGTGCAGTACCTGCGCGACCTCGGTGAAAGTGTGGTCGGTGATGCCGGTCGCGATCTGCACCGGTGCGAGCTGCTTGTCGGCCGTGAGCTTCCACACGATCACAGTGTCCACCGGACGCGGTTGCGATGGACCGCTTGCGCTGGCGCCGGCAGCCTTACCAGCGCCCTGACCCTTGCCCTGGCCCGCGGAAGCTTTCGGCATAATGCCGGCTTGCTGCTCGAGCGCGGCCATCTGGTCGGGCTTCAGGTCAGGCGTGAAGCGCAGCGCGCCATTGGGGACCTTCACCACGTTGGTCGCACTGGCCACCGGAATCGTCACGTAGGCGGTCATGCCCGGAAACAGCTTGGTGTCCGGGTTGTCGAAATCAATGATGGTGTTGTAAGTCACCACGTTTTGCACGGTCGTGGCATTCATGCGAATCTGGGAAACCACGCCGTGGAAGGTGTCGCGCGGGAAGGCATCCACCTTGAAGGTGATCGGCTGGCCGACCTTGATCTGCCCGACGTCGCTCTCGTCGGTTGCGGCATAGACCTGCATTTTCGTGAGGTCCTGCGCGATGTTGAACAGCGTCGGGGCCTGCAACGAAGCGGCGACGGTCTGGCCGACATCGATGTTGCGCGCTACCACGGTGCCGTCAATCGGGGAACGAATGATGGTGTGATCCAGGTTGGTCTGCGCCACCGAAACGGCGGCGGCTTTCTGCGCCACCTGCGCCTCGGCCTGCGTGACTTGCGCCTGGGCGGCGCTGACCCCGGCCTGCGCGGTATCCGCATTGGCCTTGGCAAGGTCGAGTTGCTGTTGCGCCACCACGCCTTCCTTGGCCAGCGCGGCGTTGCGCTGGTAGTCGGCGGCGGTCTGCTCCGCCGTGGCCTGCGCTTTCACCAGGCCCGCTTTGGCGGCGGCAAGGTTTGCCCGAGCATCCTGGATATCGGCTTGCGCCTGCAGCAACGCACCGCGGAAGAGCGCGGGATCGATCTCCGCGATCACCTGGTTCTTCGTCACGTGCGAGTTGAAGTCGGCGGCAAGCTTCTGGATCGTCCCGGAAACCTGCGACCCGACCTGCACGGTAGTGACAGCGTTGATGGTGCCGGTGGCTTCGACGACGTCGTGAATGTCTCCGCGCTCGACACTGGCAGTGAAATACTGCGGCGACGGCGTACGTCCGAAATCGAACGCCGCAAACACGCCGACCGCGATGACCAGCGCCCCGATGACCGTCCATTTGCTCTTGAGGTGTTTCATATAAGTTCTCCGAATGCTTACTAGATGGAACACGGATCGGAGCCGGGCAGGAGTAAAGAGTCGGTCACGCGGAAGTAAAAGTTTGTAATTACAGGAGGTCTATCGGTCTGTCAGTCTATCGGTCTATCCGTTGCGGGCATCGGTCTTGCTGATCGACCGACAGACCGAGCGACCGAGAGACCGATCGACCGACAGACCGATCGACCGAGCGACTAAGAATAGCGGAAGGGCGGCCCCGAGGTTCGCCCGTTCGGAGGAGCAACTGGGGGCCGGCCAGTCCGCGTGGTCAGCAACTGGTATAGGAGGCACCATCCAGCCGCTGGTACGGGCGCCCGGGTCTTGAGCGAGCGCCGGTGCTTGATAACAAGTTAAACTCGACACGCGGGGTGGGAAGGTAAAGAGTGCGTCAAGGTCGAGTAAAAGTTTGTAAAGGCAGTAGCTAGGCCTTCGCGTTGGTAGTTAGCTGAATCGAAGACGGCAAAGGCAGATATGGAACGTGTGCTGATCATTGATGACGACGTGGAGCTCTGCGAGTTGGTGGCCGAATACCTGACGCCGGAGGGCTTTGAAGTGGAGGCCGTGCACAACGGCGAAGAGGGCCTGAAACGGGCGCTCTCGGGCGGGCAGGTCTTGGTGGTGCTGGACGTGATGCTGCCGGGCATGAGCGGGCTGGAGGTGCTGCGACGGCTGCGGCCGGAGTCGCGGGTTCCGGTGCTGATCCTGACGGCCAGGGGCGATGACGTGGACCGCATTGTCGGCCTGGAGATCGGCGCCGACGATTACCTGCCGAAGCCGTTCAACCCGCGCGAACTGGTGGCAAGGATCCGGGCGATCCTGCGGCGGACGCAGCAACCGGCATCCCCGCCGCTGGAGAAAATCACGGTGGGCGACGTGGAACTGGACCCGGCGGCGCGCATGGTCCGTCGCGCCGGAGAGCCGGTCGAGCTCACTTCGGTGGAGTTCGGGATGCTGGAAGCTTTGATGCGGGCGTCGGGGCAGGTGGTGACGCGCGACCAGTTGGCGCAATCCGTTCTCGGACGCAAATTCATGCCGTACGACCGCAGCATTGACATGCACGTCAGCAAGCTGCGGAAGAAACTGGGCGACAGCGACGGGACCGAGCGGATCAAGACCATTCGCGGCGTCGGCTACGTGTACACGCGGCCCAGCGAGGGAGACCGCTAAGTGCGCAGCCTTTTTCTCAAGATTTTCCTCATCTTCTGGGCCACGCTGGTGGTGGTCGGCGCGGTGCTGATCTACACCTGGGGCATCCAGCCGGAGGTGATCGTATCGCGCTGGCGCGGCGCCACCAGCGATGCGGCGGCGCTCTATGCGCAATCGGCGGCGGAGGAGTTGGACCGCTACGGGATAGTGGCGCTGAATAATTATTTCCAGCGGCTGGAGGCATCGTCGCACATCGGGGCAGCGCTGTTCGACGAAAACGGGCAGCCGATCGCGGGCAAGACGTCGAAGACCATGCGCGATCTGGCGCCGCATGCCGGACAAGGCGGCGAGCCGGCGTTCATGATCCAGGGTTCGACGGCCTTGGCGGCGCAACGCACCACCGGACCCTCGGGGCGGGTTTACATCCTGGTGGTGGAGATGCCGCGCGGGCCGGTGGGGGCGGTGCGCAGGCTGGCGCGGGCACAGATCGAACAGTGGGCCGCCGCCATCTCTGCTTTCCGGATTGATCTGCTACCTGCTGACCCTGTACCTGACGCGTCCCATCCTGCGGCTGCGGCAGGCGACACACGAACTCTCGTCCGGCGACTTGAGCGCCCGCGCGCCGGCGCAGTTGGAGCGGCGCCGCGACGAGCTGGGCGAACTGGTGCACGACTTCAACCAGATGGCGGACCGGATCGAGCTGCTGATGACCAGCCAGAGACACCTGATCAGCGACATCTCGCACGAGTTGCGGTCGCCGCTGGCGCGGCTCAATGTGGCGCTCGGCCTGGCGCGGCAGCGGGCGGGCGCCGAAGCCACGTCGTCGCTGGACCGGATTGAACGCGAAGCCGAACGGCTGAACGAGATGATCGGCAAGCTGCTCTCGCTGGCGCGCATGCAGGGCGCGGCCGGGCCGCCGGAACAGTCGCGGGTGCAGTTGGACGAGATCGTGAAGGAAGTGGCGGAGGACGCCGAATTCGAGGCGCAGGAGCGGAACTGTGCGGTGCGCGTGGTGGGCGACATCAAGTGCTCGACCGAGGGCAGTCCGGAATTGCTGCGCAGCGCGGTGGAAAACGTGGTGCGCAATGCGGTGCGGTATACGGCCGCGGGAAGCGAAGTCGAGATCACGTTGGCGAACTGCGATTCGTCCGCCGAGATTACGGTGCGCGATCACGGTCCGGGTGTGCCGGATACGGAGCTGCAAAACCTGTTTCGCCCGTTTTACCGCGTCGCCAACGCGCGCGAGCGCGAAACCGGTGGCGTTGGACTCGGTTTGGCCATTACGGACCGCGCCGTCCGGCTGCATGGCGGAACCGTCGCGGCGGCCAATGCGCCGGGTGGTGGCCTGGTGGTGAAAATCCGCGTCCCGGCGCAGTTTAACGGTGGCTAGTGTCTGGTGGCCGGTTCTTCACTGAGATTTCCGCACAGGCGTACGTGATACGGATCACAGCGACTTTTTCCATCACGGGAAGGTGTATTGCAGATGACATGACGGGGTGATGCAGGTCACTGCGGGTGGGGTGGGACGGCCCGAGAATCGCGCCTAGCGAGCGGGTGTGTTCGCGGGCAAGGGCCCGTGCCACATCGGTTGCTATGCGGGGCCGGCACATGAGAGCGAAGACTGCCACGATCGCGCTGGGCATCCTGCTGGGCGCAGCGCTGGGAGTTGGGTCGTACGCCTTCATTTACGCTCGCGGTTACTCCTACCTTTCCAACAATCCCGAGGCGTGTACCAACTGTCACGTGATGAAGGAGTATTACAGCGGGTGGCAGAAAGGCAGCCATCACGCGGCCGCGAAATGTAACGACTGCCACACCCCGCCCGGCCTGCTGGCCAAGTATGCCACCAAGACCTCGAACGGATTCTTCCACTCGCTGGCATTCACGTCGGGACGATATCCGGATTCCATTCAGATCAAGAATCGCAACCACCGCGTAACCGAAGAGGCCTGCCGCAATTGTCACCAAGACGTGGTGGCCGCGGTGGAGGGCACGCATCGGGAGGCGGCGCAGATGAGCTGCATCCGCTGCCATGCCTCCAGCGGACATTCGGAAGCGGTGGCTTCCACCAACACTTCTCTTGAAGGGAACCTGCCATGAGCAATGAAAAAGAAGCGCTCATTAACAAGCGGCTGCTGACGATCACGGTGGTGCTGGCGGCGATCGCCGCCCTCGCCGCCACCGGGCTGCTGGTGAACATTTTCGAGCACCGGCAGGAGGCGAAGAACCCGTTCTTCAAGACGGTGGAGCTGAGCGACAAGATCGACGACCCGGCGAAGTGGGGCACGAACTTCCCCATGCAGTACGGCCTCTACCTGCGGACCAAGCAGGAGGCGGCGACAAAGTTCGGTGGCGACGAGGCGGAGCTGCGCTCGCCGACGCCGGAAGATCCGCGGCCGACGGTATCGCGCTCCAACCTGGTGAAAGACCCGCGGCTGAAGGTGATGTGGGCGGGATACGCGTTTTCGGCGGATTATCGCGAGCGCCGCGGGCACGAATGGATGCTGGCAGACCAGACTTACACCGGGCGGCAGAAGTTCGCCAAGCAGCCGGGAACCTGCCTGAACTGCCACGCCTCGCTGTACAAGGCCTACCTGGAGCTGGGCGAGGGCGACATTACCAAGGGCTTCGAAAAGGTCAACCAGTTGCCCTACAGCGAGGCCGTGAAGCTGGTCAAGCATCCGGTGGCGTGCATTGATTGCCACGAGCCGAACACCATGCAGTTGCGCATCACGCGGCCGGCCTTCATCGAGGGCATCCGGGCGCTGAAGGCGTCGCAGGGCGTGCCGGACTACGACGTCAACAAGCAGGCCAACGTGCAGGAATTGCGCACCTACGTATGCGCGCAATGTCACGTCGAGTACTACTTCAAAGGCCAGGAAAAGCGGCTGACGTTTCCGTGGTCGAAGGGCGTGGCGGTGGAGAAGATCGTCCAGTTCTACGACGACGAGAAGTTCAAGGACTGGGTGCACGGCGACACCGGCGCGCCCATGTTGAAGGCGCAGCATCCGGAGTTCGAGTTGTGGAGCCAGGGTATCCACGCGCGGTCCAACGTGGCGTGCGCCGATTGCCACATGCCGTACCGGCGCGAGGGCGCGCTGAAGATCAGTGACCATCACGTGCGCAGCCCGTTGCTGAACATCAACCGCGCGTGCCAGCAATGCCATCACTGGGACGAGAAGGAAATCAAGGCGCGCGTGGAGGAGATCCAGACCCGCTTCTTCACCGAGCGCAATGTGACCATGGATGCACTAATGGACCTGATCCGCGACATCCGTGCGGCCAGGAAGAACGGCGCCAGCGATGCGGAACTGGAGAAGGCGCGCGACTATCAGCGCAAGGCGAGCTTCTATCTCGACTTTGCCATGTCGGAGAACTCGATGGGCTTCCACGCGCCGCAGGAGTCCACGCGGGTGCTGGCCGAGGCGATCAACTTCTGCCGGCTGGGGCAACTGTCGCTGCGGACCACGGTCTCGCCGGCGCAGCAGGCTCCTCTACAAAAAGCGAGTTTGCAGTCAGCTCCTAGCCAGGGGAAATAACTGAAGCATTGCACATCGGTGTCCAAGCCCGGCAGAAGATCGCCGGGCATTCTTGTCGTTGTCAGCAGCTCAGGTCTCGGGCTGACAACTGGCAACTAGTTCGCGCGGTGGTAAGCTATTGGGTCGTGTCCAAGCGAACCTTCAGTCTGGACGAAGCGCACGCCCTCCTGCCGGTGCTGGAATCCCTGCTGCGCCGCGGCATGGAAGCCAAGAAGCAGGTCGAGGAGATCGAGGCCGAGTTCCAGGAACTGAACCATCGCATTTTCCTCGCCGGCGGTTCGGAGATCGACGTCGTCAAGTTCGGCCGCCGCCGCGCCCAGTCCGATAAAGCGCTGCAGCACCTCAAGGATTGCCTGGCTGAGATTGAGGCTACCGGCGTCCAGGTGAAGGACATGGATACCGGCCTGCTCGATTTTCCCTGTGTGGTGGAAGGCGAAACCATCCTGCTGTGCTGGAAACTCGGGGAGGAGCGCATCACCCATTGGCATAGCGCCGAGGAAGGCTTCGCCGGCCGCAAGCCGATTGACCAGCGCATCGCCCGCGCCAAAGGCAAAGTCAACTAGCCTTTCTGCCGCCCGGGCGATTGAACCCGCTCCATCTTCCGACTGCGCGGCCAATCCGAGCAGCCTGCTAACGCTAAGAAGTGCTAAGGCGAAAAATCGTCTTGGTACCGGCGGAATCGTGGTCTTCAATGCCGTAAAATACGCGATGCTAAAAGGGGTGAGGAATGAGCAAGGTACGTGTACTGGTTGGCACACGCAAAGGCGCGTTCGTCCTTTCGTCGGACGCGAAACGTGAGCGGTGGGAGGTCAGCGGCCCGCACTTTGCGGGCTGGGAGATTTACCACGTCAAAGGATCGCCCGCCGATCCGAACCGGCTGTATGCCTCGCAGTCCAGCGGCTGGTTCGGGCAGGTCATCCAGCGCTCCAGCGATGGCGGCAAAACCTGGGAGACGCCCGGCGGCGGGATTACGACCGCGCCCGGCGGCATGCTCAAGGTGAAAGCAATAAGTTCGTCTACGACAGTTCTCCCGAAACTGGCAAGCCCCTCGCCACGCACCAGTTTTACGACGGCACGCAGCACGCCTGGGAGTTCAAACGAGTCTGGCACCTCGAGCCGTCGTTGACCGATCCCGATACGGTGTACGCGGGCGTCGAGGACGCGGCGTTGTTCCGCTCCTCCGACGGAGGACAAAGCTGGCACGAACTCGCTGGACTGCGCGGCCACGGCACTGGCCCCCGCTGGCAGCCGGGCGCCGGCGGCATGTGCCTGCACACCATCCTGCTCGATCCCAGCAACCCACAACGGATCTTCATCGCCATCTCGGCGGCCGGCGCTTTCCGCACCGACGATGGCGGCAAGACCTGGAAGCCCATTAATCAGGGACTGAGGTCGCAACACATCCCCGACCCGACTGCCGAGGTCGGCCACTGCGTTCACCGCATCGCCCTGCATCGCTCCCGTCCCAACACGCTTTTCATGCAAAAGCACTGGGACGTCATGCGCAGCGACAATGCCGGCGACTCCTGGCACGAGGTCAGCGGGAACCTGCCCACCGACTTCGGGTTCGTCATTGACGTGCACGCCCACGAGCCGGAGACCATCTACGTCATCCCCATCAAGAGCGACTCGGAGCACTTTGTTCCGGATGGAAAACTGCGCGTGTACCGCAGCCGAACCGGCGGAAACGAGTGGGAGGCGCTCGCCAAAGGTCTGCCGCAAAGCGATTGTTATGTGAACGTGCTGCGCGACGCCATGGCCGTCGATTCGCTCGATAAGTGCGGCATCTATTTCGGTACCACCGGCGGGCAGGTGTACGCTTCCGCCGATGCCGGAGACAGTTGGAATCCCATTGTCCGGGATCTTCCGGCCGTGTTGTCAGTCGAGGTCCAGACGCTGCCATGATCCGCGTCATACTTCCGGCACACCTGCGGACGCTGGCGCACGTTGACGGAGAAGTGAAGCTGGAAATACAGGGGCAGGCCACGCAGCGCTCAGTCCTGGACGCGCTCGAGGCCCGCTATCCGATGTTGCGCGGAACCATCCGCGACCACGTCACCCAAGAGCGCCGTCCGTTCCTGCGCTTCTTCGCCTGCGAGGAAGACTTGTCCCATGAGGCGCCGGACGCTCCGCTGCCCGAGGCGGTCGCCTCCGGCGCAGAGCCCTTCTTAGTCATCGGGGCCATCGCTGGCGGTTAAGGACGGTCCGTGCCGGCCACTGCCGCACCGAATCTTGATTATGCGGGGACGAAATCCGGCGCAACAGCGGCGCGCGGTTGGGGTTTGTTAGACTTCTAGCGAGTGTGCCATGAAAATCACGCGTAGTTTCCCCCTCGCTTTGTGCGCAGCGCTGTTCATGTGGGCCGGCTGCGGCGGCCACGGATTCTGGGTGACCGTCAACTCGACTCCCACTCCAACTAACCCCACCGGGGCAGTGCCCAAGTTTGCCTACGCCGCCAATTTCAACGCCGGCGGAGCGGGAAGTGTGTCCGCCTACACAATTAACAGCGGCACCGGCGCCTTGACCGCGGTGAGCGGATCGCCCTTCGCCGCTGGTACTGGCACGGTGGCGGCAGGCGCGGATTCGGCTGGCAAGTTCGTGTATGCGGCCAACCAGGGCGGCGGCGTTTCCGCCTTCACCATCACCCGCACCGATGGCACGCTGGTGGCGGTCAGCGGGTCGCCCTACACCACGGGTACCACGCCAGTGTGGGTGGCCGTGGATCCCGGCGGCCGTTTCGTTTACGTCGTGAACGGCGGCTCCAGCGACATCTCGGGCTTCGCCATCAACGCGAGCACGGGCGCGCTGACCGGGTTCAGCTCCACCTTCCCCGTCACCGCCACGCCGCTGCGCGCGACCGTTGATCCCTCGGGCCGCTTTCTTTACGTGGCGCTGGGCACGGGCGGAACGGAAGTTTTCAAAATCAACAGCGACGGGACACTGGCGGTGGTGCGCACCGTCCCCGCCGCGCCCTGTGCCGCCTCCAATGCCGTCGCGCTCGATGCCAGCTCCAAATACGTCTTCGTCGCCGACGGCTCGACCGGCATCTGCAATTACGCGGTGAACGCCAGCTCCGGTGACCTGACGCTGATCACTTCGACCATCATCCCCGCCGGCACCAATCCGGTGGCGGTGGCGGCCGGCGCCAACGGCAAGTTCCTGTTCGCCGCCAACAAAGGCACGAGCAATCTTTCCGGCTATGTCATCAACGCCGACGGCACGCTGACCGCGATGTCGGGCTCGCCGTTTTCGGTCGGCAGCGCGCCCGTGGACGTGACCGTGGATCCCTCCGGCGCCTTCGTTTACGTCGCCAACTTCAGCGGAAATTCGGTCTCCGTCTTCTCCATCAACAGCAGTAATTCCCTGTCGTCGGTGGGAACGGCGACCGCGGGAACAAACCCGAATTCCGTCGTGACCACGCAGTAAAGCGGTTTGTCAGTAATTCAGGTCGTCAGTGTCTTAGTAGTTCAGTTCGTCAGTCGCCCAGTACAATTGCCAGTTCCCTAATCCTCCTATTGAGCAACTGCGTTACTGACATACTGAACTACTGAGAAACTGTTCCGATGACCGACATCAAGACGATTGGCATCTCCACCGGTGGCGGCGATTGTCCTGGCCTGAACGCGGTCATCCGCGCGGCCACGCGCAGCGCCATCCTGAAACACGGCTGGCGCGTCATCGGCATTACCGACGGCTTCGACGGCCTGATCTGGCCGGAGCGCTCGCGCGAACTCACCCTGGAAAGCGTCAGCGGCATCCTGCCGCGCGGCGGCACCATCCTGGGCACCACCAACCGCGGCAATCCCTTCAAGTACAAGTCGGTCGAGAACGGGCGGGAGGTGGTTCTGGACCTGGCGCCGAAGGTCATCGAAAACGCGCGCAAGCTCGCCATTGATGCCATCATCGTCATCGGCGGCGACGGCACGCAGGCGATCGCCCTGCAATTGTTCCGCCTGGGACTGAACGTGGTCGGCGTGCCCAAGACCATTGACAACGATCTCTGCGCCACCGACGTCACTTTCGGCTTCGACACCGCGCTCCACACCTGCACCGACGCCATTGACAAACTGTTCAGCACCGCGGAATCGCACCATCGCGTCATGGTGGTCGAAGTCATGGGCCGCGACGCCGGGTGGATCGCGCTGGAAGCGGGCCTGGCCGGTGGCGCGCACGTCATCCTGATCCCCGAAATCCCGTTCGACATCCGCAATGTCTGCCAGTTCATCATCAATCGCGACGCCGGCGGGAAGAAGTTCACCATCGTGGTCGTCGCCGAAGGAATCAAGCCCGGCTCTGACCTGAAGGCGCGCTTCGAAGAGGAGAAGCGGGTCTATCCGCGCGCCGGAGCGGCCGGCAACCTGATCGGCGACGCGCTCGGCATGAGCACCAGGAAGGACGTGCGCGTCACCGTGCTCGGCCACGTGCAGCGCGGCGGGTCGCCGTCGCCCTTCGACCGCATCCTGAGCACGCGCTTCGGCGCCGAGGCGGTGGAATTGATCGCGCGCGGCGACTTCGGAAAGATGGTCGCCCTGCGCGGGCCGCGCATCGAAACCGTGGATATCGCCGAGGCAGTCGGAGCGATGAAGCGCGTCGATCCCCAGGGCGAGCTGGTGAGAATCGCGAAAGCCATCGGCGTTTGCTTCGGGGATTGAAGTCCCTGAGCGCGACCACCACGCGTTTCCCGAAATGGGTTGTCGTCACCGAACCCAGCCATTCAGCCTTCGCTTTGCGCCCAAAACCGGCAGACAATACCGTAGTCACCTCGGAGCGGGCGGCGCTGATGTCCCAGGCGTGATCGGCCCCAGGGGTCCAGCCGCAATCCGGCCGCCGAGCAGGCGTGGGCGAGCCGGGAAGAACGCAGGCCTGCGGGACTTCAGCTCTCTCAGCTTTCTCACGATCACCTTGCGCAAGGCTCCACTGCGGGCTTCGGACCATAACCGCGGCAGGTCAATCATGGCGCAGGCAGCGGCAACCATGCAGGCCACCCGCATCGGCGGTTACGAGGTGCTCGGCCGCCTCGGCGCCGGCGGCATGGGTGTGGTCTACAAGGCCGACGACCTCAAGCTGAAGCGGCTGGTGGCGCTGAAGTTTCTCGCCACCGAAGCAGTCGCAGCCGCGGACAAGGAACGCCTGCTGCGCGAAGCGCGCGCCGCGTCGGCCCTCGATCATCCCAACATCGCCACCGTGCACGCCGTGGAAGAAGCCGAAGACGGCCGTCTGTTTATCGTCATGGCGTATTACGAAGGCGAAACGCTGGCGGAAAAAATGCGCGGCGGCCCTTTGCAGCCGGCCAAGGCGATCCATATTGCCAGCCAAGTCGCGCGCGGCCTGCAGCACGCCCACACCCACGGCGTCGTACACCGCGACATCAAACCCTCGAACGTGATCATGACGAGCGAGGGTATGGCCAAGATCGTGGACTTCGGCTTGGCGCGGCAGTTCGCTCCCTTCGGTACAACGCAAACCGCCAGCCTGGCTGGCACGCTGTCGTATATGTCGCCGGAACAGGCGTCCGGCAAGCCGGTGGACGTGCGCACCGACATCTGGTCGCTGGGCGTGGTGCTCTACCAGATGCTGACCGGCCGCTTGCCGTTCGACAAGGAAAGCGCCGGCTCCACCGTGCTGGCCATTCTCAATTCCCCGCCGGCGCCGATGGGCGAGGTTTCCGAGGCGCTAACCCTGGTGATCTACCGTGCGTTGGCCAAAACTCCCGCTGACCGTTATCAATCCTGTGCTGAACTGCTCAAGGATTTCCAGGGGCTTGCCCTCGATGACCGTCGGCCAACCGCTGCGGTGGACAAACACGAACTGCATCGCCGTGTGCACCTGGCGGCCTTGTCCGCCGCGACCGAGCGGGTGTCCCGGCGCGCGCTGTGGATGGCGCCGCTGGCGGGAGCCGTGTTGCTCGCGCTGCTCGTCGCTTGGGCAGCGCCCGCGGTGCGCGCGCGATTCTTCGGATCAAACGCGGTCCTGCACGGTTCTGCGTCGGGAACCCGGGCGGGATCGGCGGCCTACGATTCCTACCTCAAGGGCCGCGTCTATCTCGAACGTTACGACCGGGCCGGCAACCTTGACGCTGCCATCGCGCGGTTCGAATCCGCGGTGAAAGGTGATCCTAATTTCGCGCTCGGCTTCGCCGCGCTGGGAGAGGCTTACTGGAACAAATACCGCCTCGATCCTGATCCGCAATGGTTGCGCCAGGCCGAGACCTACTCGCGCCGCGCTGTCGAGTTGAACGACCAACTCCCGGCCGTACACACCATCCTGGGACGCATCCACCGCGCCACCAAGGAACACGAACTTGCGCTGCAGGAGTTTCAGCAGGCGTTGAAGCTCGACCCTCGCAACCCGGGCGCGCTGCGGGGCCTGGCTGCCGTCTACGACAGCATGGGCCGAAAAAGCGAGGCTGAGCGACTCTACCAGCAAGCCACCGTGTTGAGCCCGGATTCTTGGGGCGGTTTCAACGAGTTCGGCGCCTTCTATTTGCGTCACAGCGAAAACCAGAAAGCTGCCCAGCAGTTCCGCCGTGCCGTCGAACTCACGCCCGACAACGCGCTGGCGCACGGCAACCTGGGCTTGGCGCTGGATCAGCTTGGGCGCGCCGATGCAGCCGAGGCGGAGCTGAAGAAGTCCATTGAACTGCAGCCGACTTACCCTGCTTACACCATGCTTGGCCGCCTCTACTACCGCCAACGGCGATGGGCGGAAGCGGCGGCCACGGTGGAGAAGGCCTTGCAACTGAATCGCACCGACTATCGCGTCTGGGCCAACCTGGCCCTCGCCTACGAATGGCTGGGCGACAAAGCGAAATCCGACGCGGCTTACGCCGGGGAGTTGGCGCGCCTCGAAACCGCCGCCAAGCTCACGCCCGACGACGCCGACATGCAGTGTCGGTTGGGATTGCTCTACGCGCGCCAACATCTGCGCAGCAAAGCCACTCCCCGCATCGAGGCTGCCCTGGCGCGCGCGCCCGAGCGTACGGACGTTTTGGGCAATGCGGCGGGCGCGTACGAGCTGCTTGGCGACCGCACGCGTGCCTTGGCTTTGGTCAAGAAGGCAATGGACAAGGGCATGTCAGTGGACGAGATCGAGCGTGATCCCGTATTGCGCAACCTGCGGCTTGATCCCAGATTCCGCCGGTTGGCCGCCGGCAACGCGAAAGCGGTTCCGCATCCATAAGGATCGGGTGCACAAATGTTCTGGGTCCTGGGCTCAGCAAATGGAATGCATCGAGAGAGGTGACTATGAATACGACAACAACTTCACCGCCCCCTGAGACTTCGCCTATTAAGACGACTAAGACTAAGAAGATTTGCATCAAGGGGAATGGGCAGGTTATCGACCACAGGACTTGGTACAACGAAGGCGAGACCATCACCTTTGTCAGCGACAAGGATGCGTCGGTGACGTTTGCCAACTACAAGCTCTTCAAGATGAATGGTGTTCGACTGGAGGCAAACGAACCGATCGTGTTGGAGCCTAACCACCCCGAGGAGTCTCGCTTCTCGGTTTCATATGTAACAATTAGCCAGACTGGCGTCCGGACCTTAACACAAGTCGACTTGGAAGGCTTTGCCAGGACCGATCCGCCCGTCATTGTTCCTGGGAGCTAATCGCCGGATTTTTTTGAATGGAGCGCACTGCGGCAGCCGCCGGGCTGCCGCTTTCTATTTCTTGAATAGATTCTCGAATGCTTTTCGCGCGTCGTCGGCGCGCAGGCCGGCGCTTGAGGTTTCCTTTTCCACCGTTTCGCGCAGGCCGAAGAACTTGCACGCGTTGCGTGTGTCCTTGCGCGAGACGCGCTCGGTAACCGGCTGGCGGCACTCGAAACGGCTGGCGGGATCGAAGTGCGTGCACTGCTTGCAGGAGTGCAGTTCGAAGCCGCACTTGGGACACTGCCCCACCGGGTCGGTCACCATGGTCAGCACGGTTCCGCACTGGGCGCAGCGCGACACGGTGCGCGTTCCCGGCATGTTGAGCGCGCGCGGGCCGAAGGTCTCGTCCTTCTTCAGGCGTGGTGGCTGGCGCGGGCCGCGCGATTCGGGCTTGTCGCTGCCGCCGTCTTTGTAACCGTGCTGTCGATATTTCTGGTCTGACACACTGACCTCCTGTTGGCACACGCCCTGCCAGGTAATTGAATGGGATGGGAACGGGAACTGTGCCCAGTGTAGCGCGAGCGGGCGGGAAAATCACGTTGAGGAAATCCCGAGACCTTAGCGGCGTTCGGCGCCCGTGGGCAAGCGCGGCCCGCCGCATTGACTTCCCTGGCGCAAAAAATTAAGCGTGCGCGACGTAGTATGTGGGGTGAGGATGGCAACGTCGCGCACGCATTCAGTTGTAGATGCACAATAACAGTGGGGCAGAGGCGACGCTAGTTCATGCGTCATGCTTGCGTGTGACCCGCGTCACAGGATGAATGTTCATTCCAGGCCGTCGCGGCGCCGGCGAAACGTCTCCGCGGCCGCGAAGCACAGCAGCAACAGCAGGAGCGGCTCCAGCACGTGGCGATAGCGAACCTGGTATCGTGAGGTAGTACGGCAACGGGTAGAGCAGGTAGTACGGCAGGGGATACAGCAGGATGGCGGCAAAAAACAGCGGCCAGGCGCGCAGCCGTCGCCGGTGCGCCACCAGCATGGCGGGCAGGGTCAGAAAACTGAACGCGGCGAAACTCCACGGCAGCCAGTAGCGGGCGATGGCCGGGCGGTACGCCATGGCGCTCCCGTCCCAAAAATACGCCGCGCGGCGGGCGGTCAGCTTTACGAACTCCCACGGCGATTGCCGCACGGTGGCGAGCGCGTCCTGCAATTTCCAGCGCACGTACGCCGGTTCGCCCATCGCCCGATAGCGCGCCAGTTCGCCAGGGTTGCCGGCGGGATGCTGGCCGATCCAGCCTCGCGGCGTGGCGTAGCGCGCGTTTCCCAGCCAGAATTCGAAGCCGAAGTTGCTGCGCAGGAACGCCCATTGCCCGAAGACCATCCGGTTGCGCACCAGCCACGGCGAGATCACCAGAACGCACGCTGCCAGAGCCAACAGCGCGGGTTTAAGCCATTTCCCGCCGGCACGATGGATTTGAAATCCGCACCACACCAGCGATGCCGGCAGCAGCGGCAGCAGCGCCGGGTTCACCAGCAACGCAATTCCCCAAAGCGCCCCGAACCCAAGCCACAGTTTGCCGGATGCGGGCTCCGACAGCCGCAGCGCGTACCAGAACAGGCAGGTGAACAACAACGTGCTGAGCGAGATCTCCCACACCCAGCACACCGCCCACTTGCTGAACCACGGGAACCCCGCCCAGAGCAGCGCCGCCACCAATCCGGCGCGGCGTCCGATGGTGCGTTCGGCAATACCCAGGATCGGCAGGCAGGTCAGCGCGGAAATCAGGCTCTGCAAAATGAGCAACGCCACCGCCGCCTTGGTGCTGAAAACACCGAACAAGGCAAAGAACAGCGCGCACAGATACGGATAGACCGGAGCAATCCACGATGTCGGCCCGGTATAGGCAGCGCCGAAAGGAGAGCTGAAGCTGCGGCCTTCGGCAATGGAACGGGCGATGTTGGTGGTTTCGTTGAAGTACGAGTATTCGTCAACCCGATAGCGTTCGAACAGATAGGTGTGCGCGGCCACCATGAAACCGATGCGCACCGCGAAGGCGAGCACCACGATCCACAATGCCGGAGAGCGCAGCCAGGCACGCCCGGGAGCCACACGCAAGCCTGCTTGGGTTGGCGCGGATTGCAACGATGCACTTGGGGTGGTCATTCCGGGTTCGTGGTTGCAGCCTACCACGGAACGGAAGCGGGTCAGAACCAGGTGTTGCGCTTGTAAGCGCGATACTCCTCGCCGAAGCGCTCTTCCAGCACGCGCTCTTCGCGGCGCGCGCGCAGCACCTGCACGGGAATGATGGCGACGAGAAAGAACAGAAACACGGGCATGTTCAGGTAAAGAATAAATCCGGCGATCCCAAGCGCGCTGAACACGTACACCGGATGCCGGATGCGGCGGTAGATTCCACCGGTTACGAGCATGGTTGCCTGCGGTGTGATGGAGAATGCATTGCCAAGCCGGAGGCGCGCAATGGTCAGAAGGGTGAAACCGAAGATGGCGAGTGCCAGTCCAGCCAGGCGCAGGGGCGTCCACGGCGGCTGCGCCTTGGCGATCATGATGACCGCTATAGCGACCATCGGCACCACCGTGACGGACGTTGCGCTGCGCTTCACCGGTGCATTCTAGCAGCCGGTGAGCTCCGGTATTCAGCACAGGAACGGTGGTTTGGGCTAGCTGGCGCGGGCGTGCTCATAGGCGTGGGCAAGGCGAATCACGGTGGATTCGTCGAAGTGCCGGCCGAGAATCTGGAGGCCGATCGGCAGGCGGTCGCGCGACTCGCCGCAGGGCACGCTGATGCCCGGCACGCCGGCCAGATCGGCAGTGACGGTGTAGATGTCGGCGAGGTACATGGAAAGAGGATCGTCCGACTTCTCGCCCAGCTTGAACGCCGGCGTGGGCGAAGTGGGCGTGACGATGGCGTCCACGCGCCGGAAGGCCTGTTCGAAATCGCGCGCCAGCAGCGTGCGCACGCGCTGCGCTTTGAGGTAGTAAGCGTCGTAATAGCCGGCGCTGAGGACGTAGGTGCCGAGCACGATGCGACGCTTGACCTCGGCGCCGAAGCCCTGGTCGCGCGACAGGCGGTACATCTCCGCCAGCGTGCGCGCCTGCGGCGAACGATAGCCGTAGCGCACGCCATCGAAGCGCGCCAGGTTGGACGACGCTTCCGCGGTGGCGATCACGTAGTAAGTCGGAATGGCGTAGCGCGTGTGCGGCAGCGAGATAGATACGATCTCGCATCCGATCTGCGCCATTTTCTGAATGGCCGCTTCCACGGCGGCGCGAACTTCGGGATCGAGTCCTTCGCCGAAATATTCCTCGGGTACGCCGATCCTGAGCCCGCGCACCGGCTTCTCGATTTCCCGCTCGTAATCCGGCACCGGGACTTCGGCGGAGGTCGAATCCAGCGGGTCGCGACCGGCGATGTGCTTCAGCAGGATGGCCGCATCTTTGACGGTCTTGGTGAGCGGGCCGATGTGGTCGAGCGAGGAGGCGAAGGCGATCAGGCCATAGCGCGAGACGCGGCCGTAGGTCGGCATCAGCCCAACCACGCCGCAGAACGACGCCGGCTGGCGAATCGAGCCTCCGGTATCGGAGCCGAGCGCGGCCACCGACATACCTGCCGCCACCGCTGCCGCCGAACCGCCCGAGGAACCGCCCGGGACGCGCGCCAGATCGCAAGGATTGTGCACCGGGTAGTAGCCGGAGTTCTCGTTGGACGAGCCCATGGCGAACTCGTCGGCCGGCAGCAGCGGCAGCAGCGCCGGGTTCACCAGCAACGCAATTCCCCAAAGCGCCCCGAACCCAAGCCACAGTTTGCCGGATGCGGGCTCCGACAGCCGCAGCGCGTACCAGAACAGGCAGGTGAACAACAACGTGCTGAGCGAGATCTCCCACACCCAGCTTACCGCCCACTTGCTGAACCACGGGAACCCGGCCCAGAGCAGCGCTGCCACGAATCCGGCGCGGCGTCCAATGGTGCGCTCGGCAATACCCAGGATCGGAAGGCAGGTCAGCGCGGAAATCAGGCTCTGCAAAATGAGCAACGCCACCGCCGCCTTGGTGCTGAAAACACCGAACAAGGCAAAGAACAGCGCGCACAGATAGGGATAGACCGGAGCAATCCACGATGTCGGCCCAGTATAGGCAGCTCCGAAGGGAGAGCTGAAGCCGCGGCCTTCGGCAATGGAACGCGCGATGTTGGTGGTTTCGTTGACGTACGAGTATTCGTCAACCCGATAGCGTTCGAACAGATAGGTGTGCGCGGCCACCATGAAACCGATGCGCACCGCGAAGGCGAGCACCACCAGCCACAATGCCGGAGAGCGCAGCCAGGCACGCCCGGGAGCCACACGCAAGCCTGCTTGGGTCGGCGCGGATTCCAACGATGCACTCGGGGTGGTCATTCCGGATTCGTGGTTGCAGCCTACCACGGAACGGAAGCAGGTCAGAACCAGGTGTTGCGCTTATAAGCGCGATACTCCTCGCCGAAGTGCTTCTCCAGCACGCGCTCTTCGCGGCGCGCGCGCAGCACCTGCACGGGAATGATGGCGACGAGAAAGAACAGAAACACGGGCATGTTCAGGTAAAGAATAAATCCGGCGATCCCAAGCGCGCTGAACACGTACACCGGATGCCGGATGCGGCGGTAGATTCCACCGGTTACGAGCATGGTTGCCTGCGGTGTGATGGAGAATGCATTGCCAAGCCGGAGGCGCGCAATGGTCAGAAGGGTGAAACCGAAGATGGCGAGTGCCAGTCCAGCCAGGCGCAGGGGCGTCCACGGCGGCTGCGCCTTGGCGATCATGATGACCGCTATAGCAACCATCGGCGCCACCGTGACGAACGTTGCGCTGCGCTTCACCGGTGCATTCTAGCAGCCGGGAAGCTCCGGTATTCAGCACAGGAACGGTGGTTTGGGCTAGCTGGCGCGGGCGTGCTCATAGGCGTGGGCAAGGCGAATCACGGTGGATTCGTCGAAGTGACGGCCGAGAATTTGCAGCCCGATCGGCAGCCCGTCGCGCGACTCGCCGCAGGGCACGCTGATGCCCGGCACGCCGGCCAGATCGGCAGTGACGGTGTAGATGTCGGCGAGGTACATGGAAAGAGGATCGTCCGACTTCTCGCCCAGCTTGAACGCCGGCGTGGGCGAAGTGGGCGTGACGATGGCGTCCACGCGCCGGAAGGCCTGTTCGAAATCGCGCGCCAGCAGCGTGCGCACGCGCTGCGCTTTGAGGTAGTAAGCGTCGTAATAGCCGGCGCTGAGGACGTAGGTGCCGAGCACGATGCGACGCTTGACCTCGGCGCCGAAGCCCTGGTCGCGCGACAGGCGGTACATCTCCGCCAGCGTGCGCGCCTGCGGCGAACGATAGCCGTAGCGCACGCCATCGAAGCGCGCCAGGTTGGACGACGCTTCCGCGGTGGCGATCACGTAGTAAGTCGGAATGGCGTAGCGCGTATGCGGCAGCGAGATGGGAACGATCTCGCATCCGATCTGCGCCATCTTCTGAATGGCCGCTTCCACGGCGGCGCGAACTTCGGGATCGAGTCCTTCGCCGAAATATTCCTCGGGTACGCCGATCCTGAGCCCGCGCACCGGCTTTTCGATTTCCTGCTCGTAATCCGGCACCGGGACTTCGGCGGAGGTCGAATCCAGCGGGTCGCGTCCGGCGATGTGCTTCAGCAGGATGGCCGCATCTTTGACGGTCTTGGTGAGCGGGCCGATGTGGTCGAGCGAGGAGGCGAAGGCGATCAGGCCATAGCGCGAGACGCGGCCGTAGGTCGGCATCAGCCCAACCACGCCGCAGAACGACGCCGGCTGGCGAATCGAGCCGCCGGTATCGGAGCCGAGCGCGGCCACCGACATACCTGCCGCCACCGCTGCCGCCGAGCCGCCCGAGGAACCGCCCGGGACGCGCGCCAGATCGCGAGGATTGTGCACCGGGTAGTAGCCGGAGTTCTCGTTCGACGAGCCCATGGCGAACTCGTCGCAGTTGGTCTTGCCGAGCACGACCGCGCCGGCGGCTTCCAGGCGCGCCACCGCGGTGCAGTCGTAGGGCAAACAAAATTACTCAGAATTTTCGATCCGGCGGTGGAGCGCACGCCGCGAATCACCATCACGTCCTTAATTGCGATGGGCACGCCGGCCAGCGGCGGCAGGGGATCGCCCTTGTCGGCGATGGCGTCAATCTGCGCCGCTTGCTTCAGCGCGCGCTCGCGGGTGAGGGTCAGGTAAGCGCCGATCTTCGGGTCGGTGGCTTCGATTTTGTTGTAGAAGCTTTTCCGCCGAGGCAATCGGCCGACGTCTGCCGCTCGAGAACGGCGGTGCGGGCGGAGGCGACAGTGAGGAAATTTAAGTCCATGAGCTAAGCTGAAATTTCCGCTCTCGTTTCCGCCAGCGCGACCTGCAGCATTTCGTAGTCAAAGTGAAGACGCCCATTCCGAGTGGCCGCCGTTGCGGGAATGCCTTATTCCCTGTTACGACGTACCTCTCAGACAGTAGCGCCCAAGCGTCCGACAGAACGACATACCCCGAGTGATTCTTCGTGCCAGGTGGTCATCCGACATCATTTGCGCCGCTTGAATGAGCAAATTTTCGACCTCCACTCGTCATCCACGCCATCGGATCAACTCTGTCGTGGTCTGCGCTTTATCGGCCCAGCAGAAAAGTTTCATGACTTCCTTAATTGCCTTGTTCGCGAACTCGGATATCGTCTCATCGAATGTGACGATCTGCCCCAACAGACGAAAACGCTTCGTGGATTTCGGCACGGCTGGAGAGTTGACGCTGAACGACCTCAAACAATTTTGGTTGCTTGTTCAACTACTTCTCGATAACTTTCGGCACCTTGAAGAACGCGCCATCCGTCTCCGGCGCGTTCTCCATCACCACCTCGCGCGGCAACGATGGTTTTGTTCTGTCCTCGCGCATGGCGTAGGCAAATCGCGCCGTGCCGCTCTTGCTCTCGTCAATGCCGTAGCGATCGGAGGTCTGCGCCATCGGCTCGACGTTGGACGTGTCGAGCTCGTTCAGGCGATCGACATAGTCGAGAATTGAGTTCAGGTCCTTCACCATGCGCGCGCGCTCGTCCTCCGTTAGCTCCAGGTTGGCGAGTTCAGCGACATAGAGGACGTCTTTTTCGGAAATCGGCTGTCGGTGGTCGGTCATCGGCTGAACTGCTGGCGCGTTTGGGCGCCGGCGGAGTCCTTGATGGTCACGAATTCGATGCGCCTGACCTTGGCGAATTGATTGAGCGTGGCGAGATACTTAGGCACCAGGTTGACCAACTCGTTGCGCCACAGGGCGTCGGGCACCTCGACGTTGAGCACGCCATCGGCGTAGCTGAGGGCCCGGGTACGGGCGGCGACGATGGCGCCGCAGGCCAGCGGCCATCCCAAGATCGCCGCCTGCCCCGCCGGTGCGCGGCGGATAGCGTCCACGACGATCTTCTGCAATCCATCGCGCGCGCGCTCCATCCAGTCTCCTCCCCGGAAATCAAGGCCACAGATTCTACCACTCGTCACGTGCCGGTGATTACCCCCGTAATTTGCGCGATTTTTCCTGCAGCGTAGGATGCGTTGCGGGGGGCGGACCCATGAACCATACGCACAAGCCACAGACCCGGGCAGAAGCGATCGACACTCGTGTGTGGGATCTCCTTACCGTTGCTCTGTTCCTGGGTCTTTCGGCGATGGCGTGTTTGTGGCTCACGCCCCGGTAGCAAACAACGGAATCGGACTGGCCGGCTGGGCCGCAACTTGGGGGAGGAGCGGCGCGGCCGGCAATCCGAGGTGATGGCACGGCCCGCGCCGTGCCTTTTTATTGCCGCAATTACGCTGGTTACTTTCGGTCAATGCCGCCGGCGGGCCGGTGCTGCGTCCGACGTAAGATTGTGGCGGCGACGCACCTGGGCCACGATGATCGCGGGGGGTGGGCCATGCCAAGCACCCGCGCTCACGATCCGCGAACGCCGCTGAACGAAACCCGCATCTGGGACTACATCAGCTTTGCGATACTGGTGATGCTGTCCCTGCTGGTCTATTCCTGGCTGGAGCCCCACTAGCCGGTCTGCGACAGCGGAAACTCGCGACGCACCAGTTCCACCGCCTGTTCGCGGCTGGTGGCGCTTCCTTCCAACTGCGCGTCCTCCACGGCGGAGAGAATTTCCCGGAACCTGGGCCCGGGACGGTAGCCCATGGCCAGCAGATCGTGGCCGGTGAGCAACGGCTGCGGCCGGATCTGTTCCGGCGGAGTCTGCTCAATTTTCTGCCGCAGAAATTGGTAGATGCCAAGGTCGCCGTGGCTGGCGAGGCAGTCAATGCGGTGCATCTCCAGGTGCTCGGCGAACTCCGGCTGCCGCATGAAACGCTTGAGGGTTGAGTGCTTCATGTCCAGCGCGTCGGCAAAACGCATATGCTGGCCGACGAGCGCGGCGATCTGGCCGGCGTCGTCGTTGGACATGTGCAGGCGGCGCGCGATGTCCTCCGCCATGGCAACGCCGACTTCCACGTGATGGTCGAAGCGAATGCGGTCCGGCGCCACGCGAAAGGTGGGCGGCTTGCCGACATCGTGCAGCAGCGCGCCCCAGCCGAGCGTCGGCGACGCGTTGGGCGGCAGCATTTCCAGCATCAGCAGCGTGTGCACCCAAACATCGCCCTCGGGATGGAACTCCGGCGGCTGCTCCACGCCCTTCATCTTTTCCACTTCCGGCAGGACCTCCTGCAGCAGGCCGGTTTCATCCAGCAACTCGAAGGCGCGGCGCGCGTGGCCCTCGGTGAGCATCTTGGTGAGCTCGTCGCGGACGCGTTCGCGGCTGACCTGCGCGATCTGCGGCGCCAGTTGCTGGATGGCGCGCATGGTGCCGGGATCAATCCGGTAGCCGAAGCGGGCGGCGAAGCGCACCGCGCGCAGCATGCGCAGGTTGTCTTCCGCGAAGCGCTTCTCCGGCGCGCCGATGGTGCGGATGAGCTGGTGGTGCAGGTCGCCGAGGCCGCCGACGTAATCGAGCACCTGGTTGGTGATCGGGTCGAGCAGCAGGCCGTTGATGGTGAAATCGCGGCGCTGCACGTCCTCGCGCGGATCCTTCGAGTAGGTGACCTGGTCGGGATGGCGGCCGTCGGTGTAGAGGCCGTCGGAGCGGAAGGTGGCCACTTCCACCGTCATCGGGTGATCGGGAGATCGGGTGATCGGGTGATCTGCAACAACGGAATCCACCGGGACCAGCACCACGCCGAACCGCGCTCCGACCGCCCAGGTCTTGGGGAAAATGCGCATGACCTCTTCGGGACGGGCGTCGGTGGAGACGTCGTAGTCGGCGGGCTCGCGTCCGAGCACCAGGTCGCGCACGCACCCGCCCACCAGGTACGCCAGGTAGCCGCGCTCGCGCAGGGTGCGCACGATCTCGACGGCGGCGGACTTGGAAGCATCGGACATAAGGGTCTATCGGTCTTTCGGTCTTTCGGTCTGTCGGAATGGCAACCAACGACCGACAGCCTGATAGACCGAGAGACCCTATGCAACGCTCCATTGCGCCGCATGATCCTCTAGTATAGAGACATGCCCGACGCTTACATCCTGGGAATCGAGAGCTCCTGCGACGAAACCGCGGCGGCTGTGGTGCGCTCGGGCGAGCAGGTCATCTCCAACGTCGTGCTCTCGCAGATTGCCACCCACCGGCCCTACGGGGGCGTGGTGCCGGAACTGGCGTCGCGCGAGCACCTGCGCGCTATCGTCCCGGTTGTCCGCACCGCATTGGCGGAAGCCGAGCGCAATTACGAAACCGTGGACGCCATCGCGGTCACGCGCGGTCCCGGCCTGGCGGGCGCGCTGCTGGTGGGCATCAGCTTCGCCAAGGCGCTGGCGTTCGCGCTCGACAAGCCGCTGATTGCGGTCAATCACCTCGAAGGCCACATTCATGCCGTGCTTCTGGAGGAGCGCCAGAAGGGCAATTGCGAGATGCGGTTCCCGGTGCTCGCGCTGGTGGTGTCAGGCGGGCACACGCATTTGTATCTGGCCGAGCAGCGCGGCGCGAGCTGGACTTACCAGAACATCGGCCGCACCCGGGATGACGCCGCCGGCGAGGCTTTCGATAAAGTCGCCAAGCTGCTGGGGCTGGGCTATCCCGGGGGACCGATCATCAACCAGTTGGCGGCGCACGGCAATCCCAAGGCGGTGAAGTTCACCTTTGCGCAAATCAAGCACCGCGACCGCCAGCAGCGTGGCACAGCGGAACCCGAGCGCCCGCAGTTTGATTTTTCCTTCAGCGGCATCAAGACCGCCGTCTTGCGTTACGTTGAGACGCACCACATGCAGCGCGTGATTGACGCGCGCATGGCGGCGCTGGCTGAAATTCCCCAACCGGCGGCCGCTGACGTCCTGCGATTCAGCGATCCCATGACACTCGACCTGGTGGCATCGTTTCAGAACGCGGTGGTCGGGGACCTGGTCGAGAAGACGCTCGCGGCCGCGCGCGAGTACGAGGCCGCCACCCTGTTCGTCACCGGCGGTGTGGCCGCCAATAGCGAGTTGCGACGCCGATTCGAGGAGCAGGCGGCGCAGGAAGGTCTGCCGGTCCTGTTCCCTTCCCGCCCGCTCTCCACCGACAATGCGGCCATGATCGCCGCCGCAGCCTATCCCAAATTTCTCGCTGGTGATTTTGCCGAGCCCGAGCTCTCGGCCGAGGCAGGACTGCAACTGCGGTAGCTAGGTGACGGCCGTCTTTTGGCCCAGCGTCAGCTCCAGCGCCTTCCCAAGCTGTTCCTCGATGTCAATGTCCTTGAAGATGACGTAATCGGCACGGCCTTCGAATTTCATCTTGCTGGCGCTGCGCCGGCCGGCCAACACGACCAGCGGGATGCGCGCCATCCTGGGATTCGCCTTCACCGCGCTAATCAGTTCGCTGCCGGTCATCTTGGGCATCATCAGGTCGGTGACGATCAGGTCCGGCAGCACGCTGGCGAGGATGTGCATGGCTTCCACGCCGTTGGTGGCCGAGGCCACCGAGAAGCCGCGCTGCTCCAGGAACCGGCACACGGTATGCCGGATCAGCATGGAATCGTCCACCACCAGCGCGATCTGTTGCGGCATTGACTGCATCTTCAACCTGCGCGGCCATGCTGCCCGCCTGCGGCAGCCAGACGGCTGGGAGTCCCTGGGGAGGCGTCTGCCGAAAAGTATCAAAGTGCGTGGGACGCGGCAAGATAACAACGCGAGTTCCTGCATTACTTCAGTACCAGGCCGGTATCGTAAAAGGAACCGGCCCAGCCCTCGCACCTAGTCACCCGTCCCTTCCACCGCAGGCAGTTGCGCCACCGCCGCGTCCGCCCCGGCCTTCGTTTTGATCTTGGCGCTGGTAACCATCGCCACCGCCGCGACGATGACAACCGAGCCGGTCAGAATGTAGGCGTCCACCGTCTCCTGCAGCACCAGCCAGCCCAGAAAGACGGCCACCACGGGGTTGACGTAGGCATAGGTAGCCACCTTGGGCATGGGGACGTTTTGCAGCAGCCAGATGTAGGCGCTGTAACCGACCCAGGAGCCGAACACGATCAGGTAGGCAATGGCGCCGATGCCCGATGCCGTCCAATGGGCGTGCGCCGGCTCGCGCAGGGCAAACGCGAGTGTGAGATTCAGAACGCCGGCGATGGCCATCTGCCATCCGGTCGCGGCGAAGGCGTCAATGCCCTCTTGCCAGCGCTTGGAGAGCGCCGATCCCAGCGCCCATGCGAACGACGCCACGGGCAGGGTAAGGGCGGCCAGCAGCACGCGCCGGTCCAGAGGATTCGACGACATCTCGCGCAACTTGGGCCACAGCAGCACCACGATCCCGCCAATCCCCAACAGCAGACCTACGATTCCGCGGCGCGAAACGTGGTCGCCGCGGAACATCCAGGTGTCAATCAACAGGAACCACAGTGGCGTCATGGAAACGATCAGCGCGGCCAGCCCGGTGGGCACCACTTCCTCGGCACGCGCCAGAATGGGGTTGGCGACGGTCAGCAACAGCGCCCCAATGATGCCCAGCCGAACCCCTTCGCCCAGCTTCACCCGGATACGACGGCCGCTGAGCGCGCACCAGAGCAGCATCAGCAGGCCGGCGATAAGAAAACGTGTGCCGGTCATCAACAGCGGCGGAATGTGCTCCACCGCGATGCCGATGCCGAGGTAGGTCGAGCCCCAGAACACGTACACCAGCGCAAACGCAAAGGCGACGCGAAAGCGGTGCTGGCGGTCATGGGGCATAGTGGGGGTGAAAACTTACGATAGCAGATTGCCCCGACGCGCCGGGGTTGGGGCCTTTTACTTCTTACGCCGAAATGGGCTTTCCCGTGGGGATCGCACCCGCAACTGACAACTGACGGCTGGGGGCCGTATGTGGATGCTGTGGACCGGACGTTCGGCTTCGATGGCGCAGACTTCGCGCAGCTAGTAAAAATCTATGGCCAGCTTCCAGCCCCACCTTGGCGCCGTTACACTGCAACTATTCCCCTAGTTTGTGACACCGTCGCTGCTTCGCAACTTCTCACTTCCCCGCCTTTGCGTAGCTACTTAGGGCTTCAGATCGGATTGGAGCCATTTGTAGTGAGCTTCAACGCGTGAGCGAATATCGCCGCCCCGCTTGTTAATCAATTTGCTGGGAAAACCCCTGCCGTAATCATCCGTCACATGCTGGTACCCGTTGTAGCTGAAGATCGGATACCACCAACTGTCCTGCTGCTGCCGGATTGCGCATGGCCTTAAGCCCAAATCTCTCATGTTGACAGCGTAGTGTGTTTCTACATATCGGTTGTACTCCATTCCGCCTGAGAATCGGTTACTGGGGATCTCGTCGATGATCACCACACTGACATTTGCAAACTTGCTGTTCATTGGTGTTTCGCAAGCTCCAGATTTTTGCTGGGCATCGAGGACCTTAAGATCGATGACGGAACCGGTGAAGTCGGTGTTTGCAAGTTTGGCTTTCTTGAAGCTGGCCCCGGTAAGATCGCAGCCGACGAAATATGCGCCGCTCAGGTCGGCCCCGTCGAAAACCACATCGCGAAAATCGGCGAACATAAATCTGGCTCCGTTTAGATTGGCGTGAGTAAAGTCTGCGCCGCGCGCGACCGCGCTGAACCCACGGATCGCGGATGCTTTTGAATTTTGAAACTGAGTCCGTTCGGCCTGAGCGTAATCGAGCTTGGCGCCCTCCAGCGTTGCACCCTCGAAATGCGCTTCCTTGAGGCTGGCAAAGGCCAAGTCGGCTTGCGTGAAGTCAGCGGAGGCGGCGGAAACTCGCGTGAGATCGGCATCGGCCATCGTGGCCTTGGAGAAGTCTCCGGAATCGAAATGGCCGCCTTTCAGCGAGAGACCCGAAAGATCGGTTCCGCCAAGAGAGTGCCTACTCCGGATCATGCTCTCGACCGCCAGGACTTGGCCGATGTCGCCGGTAGGAAGCATGTCCGACGCCCGATGCAGGACCGTCAAGGCGGTCTCCAGTGCCATCGTTTCGGGGGCGGGCGCTTCATAGTGGTAGCGTTGCGGGGGACTTCTGGGTCCCGCATCGGCAGCAACCTGCACCGTTCCGGCGGGAGCGGGACTGCTGCCCGGCGCCCCTGCATGATGGATGAAAACGAAGTCTCCTTTGTCAACACCTGCATTGTTTATCTTCGTGTAGAGCGGCGTTTGGCTCGAACGGCCTGACACAACAGGATAGACGTAGTCATTGAAGAGGGACGTGGCGGGGAAAGCCGGGTCTTTGCTGGCCTCGAGCCCCGCCAGGAATGCGGTGGCGAAGATGGAATGCCCATTGCCGCCAGCGTCCGCGACTGGCTCCAGGCTGCCGCTCGCCATCAAGGAGCGGGACGGGTTCTCGAGCATCTTCTGCAAGGAAACGGCCTTATCCTGCTGGGAAACTGCCTCGCGAGCCAGACCGCCTGAATAGCAGCTGTCGGCGACAATCAGGACATGCCGCGCGGCAAGGACTTTGATATTTGAGGTGATGTCCGTCGCGGTGATCCAGTTCGAGTTGTCATCGATTGCCGCATCCACCGGCAGCCAATAAGCCAAGTCGTTTTTCTCGTCACGATAGCCGTGTCCGGCGTAATAGATCAGGAGACTTGCATTCTCGTCGAGAGTCTTGCGGTAACCGTTGATTGCGCCCAGGATTTGCGCGCGGGTGGCATTGAGCAGAACCGTCGTTTCGAACCCGTAGCTGCTGCGCAGGACCCTGGCAACCGCTTCGGCGTCGTTAACTGCCGTCTTCAACTTGGGTTGAAACTGATACTCGTTATTCCCGATGACCAAAGCGAAGTACGGCCCGGACGCCGGGGAATTGATCCTCGGGCTGCCTGCCTCCACCGTTTTGAACCCGCGCTGTTGTGCTTGTGACTGCGGCTCCGAGAGCGCAGACGCGAGGCTCGAGAGCGTCGCGGAAAGAAAAACGATAGAAAATGTGACGAGGACAAGAGGAGCCGGCGTTCTCGATTTCATTCGGAATTTCCTTTTTGGCTTCGAAAACGGCAGCATTTCACTCCCATCTCGCCTGCGCGTGATTCTATTGAACGGGATTTTCATCGGGAGCACTCCCGACCTTCTCGATCAGCAGCATCACGACAGATTCCAGTCCATTTTCGCGTTACCTCTCCTGCGGCCGGCCGTTGGTTCACGGATTCTGCTACAGAGGTACTGCTGTCTCCTACGAACTCAATCCCAGCCGTTCGTCCAGCTCGCGCACCAGCAGCAGGCCGCTGTCGGAAAGTGACTCGAGAGCCTTGGAAATCAACTTTCAAACAGGGGTTGAACGAGAGCTGAAAGGCCCGACTCTGCTTCTCCCCCACTGGGTCGAGACCACCGCAGAGTTTGTTTTCCTCTCAAAGCCGCATGAATACTGGCATTGGCTCGATCATACGGCTACTTACACAGACTTCACAAAGGAAATGTGGGCTTACTTCTGACTTCTTAATTCTGACTTCACTTTCGTAACTTCACCGTTCGTCCCGGGGGTTACGCCCGACACGCAGCGGGGCTATAATGGCGTCGAGCAATTCCATGTCGAGCCCGCTGCATCACGGAAAGATCGAGGCCGCGCCGCCCTGCCGTTTGCGTGTGATCCTGACTCGTCCGCGCGCCGTACTGAACCTGGTTCCGTCCCATTCCCGCCCCAGCCTGTTTGGCGGCGACTAACCAACCTTCCTCCGCCTTCGCTACTCCGAACCAGCACAGCTCGGGTTCGGACGCTTTAACCGCCTGTACCAGCACTCATCGGAGGAAGTCATGTCGAGCACAGTTACCATCCCGTCCGGACCCCACATTCGCACCACGCTGCCCGGGCCGAACGCCCGCCGCATCCTGGAAGGCGACAAGACCTACATCTCGCCGTCGTACACGCGTTCTTATCCGCTGGTCGCCAAGCGCGGCCGCGGCGTTGTCGTCGAAGACGTAGACGGCAACCAGTTCCTGGACTTCTCTGCCGGCATCGCCGTGATCTCCACCGGCCACTGCCATCCGGAGGTAGTCGCGGCCATCCAGCAGCAGGCGGCGGAATTGATCCACATGTCGGGGACCGATTTCTATTACGAGCACATGATCACGCTCGCCGAGCGCCTATCGGCGGTCGCGCCCATGAAGGGCCCGCACCGCTTCTATTACGGCAATTCCGGTGCGGAGGCGATCGAGTCCGCCATCAAGCTGTCGCGCTATCACACCAAGCGGCAGAACATCATCGCCTTCTACGGCGCGTTCCACGGCCGCACCATGGGCGCGCTGTCGTTGACCTCATCGAAGGTGCAGCAGCGCCGCCGCTTTTTCCCGCTGATGCCCGGCGTGACCCACGTTCCTTATCCGAACGTCTACCGCCGGCCCCAAGGCACGGACCCGGTGGAATACGCGGTGGAGTGCGCGCGCTTCATCGAGCAAAAGGTGCTGAAGACCACGCTTCCTCCGGAGGAAGTGGCGGCCATTTTCGTGGAACCCATCCAGGGCGAAGGCGGCTACATCGTGGCGCCGCCGGAATTCCTGGTCGAACTGCGCCGGATCTGCGACCGGCACGGCATCCTGCTCGTCGCCGACGAAGTGCAATGCGGCTCCGGGCGCAGCGGCAAGTGGTGGGCCATCCAGCACGCCGGGGTTGAGCCCGACATCGTCTGCATCGCCAAGGGCATCGCCTCCGGCATGCCGCTGAGTGTGATGATGACGCGTCAGGAAATCATGGACTGGGTGCCCGGCTCGCACGCCTCCACCTTCGGCGGCAACCCGGTGTGCATTGCTGCCGCTTTGGCGACGATGAACGTTCTGGAGCGCGAAGCGATCGCTAACGCCGATACCATTGGCCGCCACATCATGCAGCGCATCGGCGCATGGCCGCAGAAGTACGCCATGGTTGGCGACGTGCGCGGCCGCGGCTTGATGATCGGCGTCGAACTGGTCACCGACAAGCAAAGCAAAGCGCCCGCCGGAGCGGCTCGCGACAAGGTTGTCGAACTCGCCTTCGAGCGCGGCTGCCTGTTCCTTGGCGCCGGCGAAAACTCCGTGCGCATCTGCCCGCCGCTGATTATCACTCAGGAGCAGGCCGATATCGGGCTTGACATCCTGGAAGAGTGCATCCGCACCGTGGACAAAAGTTCAAAAGCCGAACTGCCCGGCAAAGCAAAGCCGTAGAGAGCGTGCAGGAATTTGAGGAATTAATTGAAGAATTGGCCCGGCCTGAACGGCCGGGCATTTTCATTCTGCGAAGCATGTGTGGCACACGCGCCCTCGCGTGTGCAAAATCATCACAACATCGCGACTGGGAGGACCGCACCAGTGCAAACAGAAGTTATGGGTCTAGTGCTCGCGATATTGCTTGTCGCAGATGGCACGGTATTGATCGTGACATCGCGGAATCCGACCGCAAAAATGCGCTGACGAAAATGATCGTATCGACTGGTCACCATTACGCCGCGCGTCGGTTCTACTGACCGATCAAACCTGGGTGCTAATCAATGGCCTAGCGCTGCTGATTGCCGGTGCCCTCTTGTTGGCGCGGTTCGCGTTCCGACTAATCTGGCCGTAAAAGGTGAACTCGGGACTCGCGACTCGCAACCCGGGACTCACTGAATCTCCAGCATCCTGTCCAGCGCCACCCGTGCCCAGTACTTCACCTCATCGCTCACCTGGATGCGGTTCACCACGTTGCCGTCCACCAGATTCTCCAGCGCCCAGCACAGATGCTGCGGCGAGATGCGGAACATGGTGGTGCACAGGCATCCGGAATCGTCGAGCGTGATCACCATCTTCTCCGGCGCCACTTGCTTTGCCAGCCGGTTGATCAAATGAATCTCGGTGCCGATGGCGAATTTCGAGCCCGCGGGTGCCTGCTCCACCATCTTGATCAGCTTTTCGGTCGAGCCGATCCCGTCCGCCTTCTGGCAGACCTCCAGCCGGCACTCCGGGTGCGCGATGACGCGAATGTCCGGATATTTCGCGCGTACTTTGTCCACGTGCTCCGGCAGGAAGCGCTGGTGCACCGAGCAGTGGCCCTTCCACAGGACGACCTTGGCGGCGCGCAGCCGCTCCTTGCTCAAGCCGCCCTGCGGCAGGAACGGGTCCCAGACGACCATGTCGCTGAGCGGGATTCCCATCGCATAGGCCGTATTGCGGCCCAGATGCTGGTCAGGCAGGAAAAGAATTTTTTCGTTCCTGGCAAATCCCCAGTCAAAGGCGCCACGCGCATTGGACGACGTGCACACCACGCCGCCGCGCTCGCCGCAAAACGCCTTGATCGCCGCCGTGGAATTCATGTAGGTGATCGGCGTCATGCCCTCGCCCGCGTCGCTGGTCAGGCCCAGTGCGACAAATTGCTCCCAGCAGTCCTCCACCTGGGTGATTTCGGCCATGTCGGCCATGGAACATCCGGCGTTCAGATCCGGGAGCACGACCACCTGGCCGGGGCGGCCGAGCACGTCGGCGCTCTCGGCCATGAAATGCACGCCGCAGAACACGATGAACTGTCCCGCGCGCCTGCGCCGCCGTTTTGGAAAGCTTGTAGGAATCGCCGGTGTAATCGGCAAAGCGGATGACTTCGTCACGCTGGTAATGGTGTCCGAGGACCACGCAGTCGTCGCCCAGCGCCTGTTTGGCGGCGGCGATGCGTTCGTCCATCGAGGTATCCGGCAGGACAAGATAGCTGTCCAGCCTGCAACTGGAGCTGGTTGCGGTTGCCACTTTTGAACTCGCCTTCAGTTCCGCGCGTTGAGCGCGTGGAACGGGGATGTTGAAAGCATCCTTCGGCTCCAGTAGATCCACTGCCCGGTTGCCGGCCCGACCTACGGGGTTGTTGAAGCCGCTGATTCAATTGTGCATCCGGAGGATGGCCGGCGCAAGTCAAAACGCCCGCCGGCACGAACCCCGGTAACTTCGGAGATAGCGAAGATTGGGACTGGCTCTACTGCCCGCTCGCTTTGAAGTTGACCACGATGGTGCTCTCCATTTCGATGGGAACGCCGTTGAGGCGGAAGGGCTCGTAGCGCCAGCGTTTCACGGCGGAGGCTGCCGACTGCGCCAGCAGCGCGGGACCGCTGACGACCGTTACGTGCATCACTTTCCCATCCTTGCCGATAGTCGCTCTCAATACGACTTCGCCAGTCAGTCCCGCCGCCGAGCTGGGATATACCGGGTTGTAACGCTTCATCAACTTGCCCCCGGTCAATGCCGATATCACCGTTTTGTCGAGGGTGGGTGAGGCGACCGGCACGGACAGCACACTGGAGATCGCCGACCCTGTCGGACGTCCCAGACCGGTGGCCGGAGGAGCTTCGGGAACCTCCGCTTTCGCCACCTCGAGCACCACAGGCTTTGTTGCCGCCTCGCGAGGGGCGGGAGCGGGTCGCGCAGCGGCATTTTTCGCGGCAGCGGGCGGATTCGTCGCGTTCACGGAGCCAGCCGGGATCGGCGTTTTCGCCACGGGCACGGCATTCACCGGCGCCACTGCGGGAGGAGGCGCCGTGGGCGTACTGGACGCCAACAAGGGCGCGGGCGTGCTCGCCACGGGCTTGGTTTGCTTGATTTCGTTGTCCATGGGCGTGCCTTTGGGAGGCGAGATAGCACGCCACACTTGCCAACCGCCCACGATCAGCACCGCCGCCAGAATGCCCGCACCGGTTAGTCTTAGTCTCCACGGCGACGGTATTTGCGCCGGCATGTTCGCCAGCATCGCGTCGCGCATGGAAGCTGGGCCAAGCATGTCGGCGGCTTCATCCTCCTCCAGTTCCAGCGCCACGGGGCGATATCTCGCGGCCGCTGATGCCGCCACCGCGGCCGCGCCCATGGCTCTCATGGCGGCAGTTGGCATCGGCGAGGGCGTTAACTTGTCCCGCGGCGCTGCGGAACTGCGCGTTGCCAGGATTTCTACCGCTGGCATGGTTGCCAGCGCCGTTTCCACTGCCGGACCTGGCTTGGGAGCTTCCAGCGGCGCCGCGAATACCGGAGGCGGTGCGGGAGGTTCCACGGGCGCGACCGCTCGCGGCGCTGGTGCGGGACGCGCCACGGGGGCTGCGACTGGGGGAGGCGGTGCAGTACGCGCCACGGACGCTACCACAGCCGGACGCGGCGCGGGACGATTTACCGGTGCAGTGAACACTGGAGGCGGTGCGAGACGCTCCAGCGGCGCCGCCTTCGCCACATTGTCCGTGCGCGGCGGCGGCAGAGACGATGGCGCCGCAACCACCTTTTCCGGACGTGCCGGAGCTGCCGGCTTCGTCACCACCGGCGGTGGAGGCAGAGGAGCAAACACCTCCTCGACGGTGAAAATGTCATCCATCATCAGCGGAGTTTCGGGCTGCACGTCCGGGTCCGCAATCAGCGGTTCCAGCGTCGCTGCCGCCATCAATGCCTGCGGGCCCGTGATCGAGGACGCTGCCGTCTCCGGCTGCCGAACGGCAATTCCCGCCACCAGGTCCGCAACCCGCCGCAGCAACAGCACGTCGCTGCTCTGGAATGCGTGCGCGCGTGAGGAGAACGCCTCCAGCACTCCCGCGGGACGCCCCTGCACGCGGACGGGCACAATCACAATGGAGCGCAATTCAAGTTTGCGGCAGACCAGCCTGTCAGCCCGTGGATCGGTCTCCGTGTCCTCGCAGCGCACGATCTCGCCGGCGCGAATGCATTCTCCCGATAGCCCCGAGTTCGGATCCAGCCGGGCGCCGATGGCGGGCGCGTTGCCGCTGCTGGCACGACACACGACGGCACCGCCGTCTTCGAGCGCGATCGCCGCCCCGGTCGCCCGGGTCACGTTGCGCACGCGTTCGACGACCAACGCCAGCGCCGCGTCGCCTTCCAGCTTTTCCGTAGTCAGGTCGCGCCGCAGGGCGGCAATTTCATCGCGCGTGTACGGCGCGGGCCAGGTCGGCGTCGCCGCGTTCAAACCGGGCGCGACCACGGGCCGCCGGTCGCGCGAGAGCCACTGTGCCAGGTGCACGCGGCCCAACTCCGCGATTTCCTCGAACCGTATGCCCAGCCGGCCGGAGGTGTCGGTCCAGGCGATGCTGCCCACCGCGTCCACACGTCCGCCGGTTTCCGGCAAATCGAATTGCAGCGAAGTGGTGGCGCCCATGGGCGCGCTGGAAAGCGCTTGCACGCCCATGCCCTTTTCGCTCAGGTCGAGCACCAGAGCGCCGCTTTGGAATGCGAGATCAACGGTGACCAGGTGCGAGTCCACGACGTTCTGCCGCAGTGTTACACGGCGGTCGTGCGTCCCTGAGTCCCCGCCCGTTTTCGGGGTTTCCGCTGGTGAGCTGCCCATCCGTAATTACCCGGCCTGCGAGTCTCCTGCTACGCCGTTAGGGAAACTGCCGGATTCCAACCGCCGGACCTAAAGTGTCCGCGGGCTTGACTGCGGCCCCAACTGCTGCCGCCGATACCCGCGGTGCGGTCCCGGCACTGGCCACAGATCTCACCGTGTCCAATTCGTTGTCGTCGGCGAGCAAGCGCGCCGCCACACGCAACGCTTCGATGTCTTTCTGCAATTGTTGTATTTCGTTTTCCTTCTGTCGCAGCACTTCGTAAATGTTTTTCATATGGGGGACATCCGATTGGGCTTCGGTGCCTTGTCGGTATGTCCCTACTGTAACCCGAGTTTGGTCCCAGTGAAATACAGAAAATTCACTAAACTCAAACCGTCGGCAGGCGGGCTCGGAGGCCAGGGAGTGAAACCATCGGCGGAGCTTGGAAACGCAAGCGGGCGGGTCGCCAGGTAAGTAGAACCACCTAGGCGGTGCTTATCCGCCGATATGGACCATGGTGCGCGATGCCGGCACAAATTCCGGCTCGCCGATATGATGGCGCGCTTCCTTGTGCTGGATCACACCGCGGATGTACGCCACCATGTCGTCATCGGAGCCGCCGCGGCGGAGCACCGCCGCCAGGTCGTGGTCGAACCCGGAAAACAGGCAGGTGCGGATTTTGCCGTCGGAGGTAAGCCGCACCCGGCTGCAGTGCCCGCAGAACGGGTGCGAAACCGGGGCAATGATCCCGATCTCTCCCCTCCCGTCGTCGAAGCGATAGCGGCGCGCCGTCTCGCTGCGCTGGTGAGGCATTTCCACCAGCCGGCGGAATGGGGCCATGCGCTCCAGGATCTCTTCCAGCCGCACCACGATCTCCGGCGACCACACCCGCTCTTCTTCCAGCGGCATGAATTCAATGAACCGCACCACCACGCCTTCTTCGCGCGCGAACTTGCCGAACGCGGGGATCTGGTCGTCATTGAAGCCGCGCAGGAGAACGCAATTGACCTTCACCGGATCCAGCCCCACCCGTTGCGACGCGCGCACGCCCGCCAGTACCGCTTCGAATCCGTTGGGCACGCGCGTGATGCGCGCGAACCGCTCCGCGTCCACCGCGTCCATGCTGACCGTGACCCGGCGCAGCCCGGCGTCTTTCAGCGGCTGCACCATCTCGGCCAGCAGGTGGCCATTGGTGGTGATGGCGAGGTCGAGCGATTCGCCCTCCAGGGTGCGCAGCCGCGACAATTCCTGCACCAGCTCGAGCACGCCGCGGCGCAGCAGCGGCTCCCCGCCGGTAATGCGTACCTTGGTGATCCCCAGCGAGGTGAAGACGCGCGCCATGCGCAGGTAATCGGCGATCGGCAGTTCGGCGTAGAGCGCGCCCTGGTTGCCGGTGCGGCAGTACACGCACTTGTAATTGCAGCGGTCGGTGATGGCGATGCGCAGATCGGTGATGGCGCGCCCGTACTTGTCCCGCAGCCGCGTACTCTGCCCGACTTCAGCGATCGCCGCCATGCCGTAGACTCACAACTGCAAACTGGCAACTGCTGAAACTGAAACTCGAAACTGAAACTGTTTTCGGCAGGCTCGCGTGACAGCCGGATGCTGTCCACTGGAAGGCGTTTCCTTTCCAAGTGGCCCGCTCGCGGGATGAGCGGACACGGGAGGCGCCGGCGTTTCCACCTGCACCCTGATCCCGGTCCCCTATCGCGACCGGGAGTCGCCGCCTTGACCAGGGTATGCCCGGAGGTCCAAGCGGTCGGAAACCACGCACAAGATTATAGATGGGTTCGGCAAGACTGCGGCGCAAACTTCTGAGTTTTATCGCGCAAATAAAAACCCGGGCTGGTTGCCCGGGTCCAAAGTCGGCCTGGCTGAGTCCCTAATGACTCGAGACCGGCGTCTTCGTAGTTTCGTAAACCAGCAAAATAGCACCGGCGCCAACACCGGCTAAGACAATCGCTGCCGTTTTGCCCGAAACCCCGCCACCGGAGCCGCCGGACGTGCCCGGGGTCGCACCTGCTTGCGGCGCCGGTCCGGGGTCGGGAACCGATGTCGTGTTGCCTTCTGCCACCGTCTTCGAACTGCTGCCGTCGGAAATATTCACCGAACCATGCAGTGCGGCAACCATCACTTGGCCGCCACCACGGACCACCCGGTAGCTCGTGCGCGCTTGCGCCGCGGGAGCAATCAACAGCCGCTGCACCTGGGTTTTCATTCCCTTGTCGGTGGTAACCATCGTCGAACCCGAGCCGAGCCGCAACGCGTCACCCTCGTACACCAGGGTCGTCAACGGTCCAACCATCACCGTGCTGCCCTCGGCCGTCAATCTCACGGCGCCGTTGGCAGGCGTCTGAATGCTATCCCCGGCGAACACCGCCGATGACCGCTCCGCCCCGATGCCGTTCAGCATGACCGCGTTCGTCGCATACATCATCGCGGCATGCGTTTCGGCGGACATCGTGGCCGCGGGCAAGATCACGGCGAGCATACAAACCAGAATCTTCCCTACAACTCGATTCTTCATTGCGCTCCAACCCTACCTGACGGTATCGTACTTTGGCTCGAAATACGGGGCAACGCTTTTTCGCCCCTGCGAACCTAACGGGTAATTACCGAAGGACAGATTGTATGCTCGTCCCGACATATCCTTGAATAGCACTAAGGTAACCTCACCCGAGACGTGCATTCCCGTTCCACCCTCCACCGCGAAGCGCCGTTCTGCCAGCAAGAATCAGCATGGCACGGTTTGCCGTCGCCGTCGTGCACCTTCAGAGCGACGACCAAACCTGGGATGCAGCTCAGCAGCGAGCGGTTGCTTTTCATCCGTTTGCGCAAATTCGCAGCGTCGATCGCGTGCCTGCGCGCCGGAAAAAAGTTGTGGAAAACAGTTGTGGAAAGTCTCCGGGGGGAATTGCTGATTGCGTGATTTGCTGTTTTGCCGATTTGCACTCCCCCGGTTCGGCTAATCAGCAAATCGCCAAATCCACCGCGATTCCCGCGCCCGCGATACCATGGATGCGGTGCCCGCCGCAACCCTTTCCGACCTGATCACCCGCGCCGCCCGCGCCGCCGGATTTGACCTCAGCGGCGTCGCCCCCGCCGGCCGCTTCCCGGAGCTCGACTACTTCCCCGCCTGGATCGCCTCCGGCCACGCCGGCGAAATGCGCTACCTGGAAGCCCGCGGCGAGTCCGGCGAACTCAAGCGCGCCTCGCTCGCCGAGGTCGCTCCCTGGGCACGCTCGGTCATTGTCTGCGCGCTGAACTACAACGCCGACCAGCCCAAATCCACCGACCCGATTGCCGATGGCCGGCCGCCGGCCAGCCACGCCTGGATCTCCCGCTACGCCTGGAGCGAGGAGGACTACCACGACTCCGTCCTGCGCCGACTGCGCACGGTGGAGGCGAAGCTGAAAGAACAATCGCCGGCAGCGGAGGCGCGCTGCTACGTGGATACCGGCCCGCTGGTCGAGCGCGTGTGGGCGCGCTACGCCGGCGTGGGATGGCAGGGCAAGAACACCTGCATCATTAACCAGCGGCTTGGTTCGTGGATTTTTCTCGGCGTCATTCTCACCTCACTCGAGCTCGAGGCCGATCTTCCCGCGCCCGACCGCTGCGGCGCCTGCACCCGGTGTATCGACGCCTGTCCCACCCATGCTTTCATCGCTCCTTACCAGCTTGACGCCACCCGCTGCATTTCGTATCTCACCATCGAAAAGCGCGGTGACATCGCCGAAGGCCTGCGCCAGGGCATCGGCCGCAATGTTTTCGGCTGTGACATCTGCCAGGACGTTTGTCCCTGGAACCGTCGCGCCCCCGTGTCCGGGGCGCCCGAATTCACGCCTCGCGAAAACCTGGTGAATCCCGCGCTCCAGTGGCTGGCGGCCATGGACGAAGACGAGTTTCGCCAGACCTTCCGCCGCTCGCCGGTGAAACGCGCCAAGTACAACGGCCTGCGCCGCAACGTAGCCATCGCCATGGGTAACAGCTGCGACCCGCGCTTCCTGCCGGCGCTGGAAAAGCTGGCAGCCGATGCCGATAGCGTCGTTGCCGAACACGCGCGCTGGGCGTTGAACAAAATCAAATCGGAGTTAGGGGTCAGCGGTTAGGGGCCAGCTATCCGGCGTCTACTGTCCTGCATTTGGTGTAACTTCTGCCATGTAAGTAATTACTTACTACAAGGCACAATTTACACCTGTGCACTGCCGCGTCCAGCTACCAACATGCCTGTTGTCAGCTACTTACACAGTGGAAACCACGCTGCTATCCACCTGTCCAGGTTGTGCAGGTTGGGCCCAGGCTCAGCCGGGAGGAAGGACATGAAATCCACCGTGATCCGGACCGCGATCGTATCCTCAGTCATCACTGCGGTGCTGGTATCGGCACTTGGATTGTGGGCGGTCCCGAAGTTCATGAATCCGCAGACCGCACAGGCCCAGGACCAGGACAGCGTTTTGCAGCCCGCGGTTTACCACGGAGCAGCGGCGCAGCCCAGCGACCAGCCGGTGCAGAACCCGCGGCCGGGCGCACGGCGCGCTTCGACCTCGACCTACAACGGTTCCACCTATTCGAATAACCCGACGGTGCGCGATGCCTATGGCGAGCCCGTCCGCCATCACCGCACCACCGATCAATCGGCCCTGATCGTGGCCGGTTCCGCGGGTACGGGTGCTGCCATTGGCGCGATAGCCGGCGGCGGCAAGGGCGCGGCCATCGGCGCTATTTCCGGCGGCGCGGCCGGTTTCATTTATGACCGCCTGACCGCGAACAAGTAATTTCTGGACAAGCGACGTAGGCGTTTGCACGCCAAAAAGGCCCAAACCGGCATGTGACACCGGCTTGGGCCTTTGTCGTCGCACGTGCCATGCTGCGGACTCCCGTTGCGCTGCGATTCCTGCCGCCTGTTCGCTGAACTTGCCTGAAATTTGCGAGCGCAACTCTCGAACGAGCACCATCCACACGCTCGCGGGTGCTGGCCTCAGCCCGAAACTTTTTGGCGGATTCGTTGTTATGTTGCGAGAGAGTCTAATCTCATAGCTTCGCAATGAGGCTCGGGCCAACCTGTTCGGCATTGTTGCGAGGCTTTTTGCGATCGCCTGCTGTCATTGGAGAGGATGGAGAGGCGGTTCTCGGTTCCGACCTGCAATCTCATTTTTTTCGGCCAAGCATTTGTGCTCCTGGAAGGGGATATCCATCACTCCGCTGAAGAGTAGAAAGCTGCTCTGGATCTTCGCCACGGCGCTGGCACTCCGACTGATCGTCGCCACGGTTGAATTGCCGGGACATTTGAACCCTCGGCTCGACCACTTCCCCTTTGGCTACGAAACCGGCAGAGTCGCCCGGGCGATTGCTCTTGGCCAGGGGTTCAGCAACCCGTTTCGTGGTCCGACCGGTCCAACAGCGCTGCTGCCGCCGGTTTACACCTATCTGCTTGCGGGCGTCTTCAAAATCTTCGGCATCTACACGAAAGCCTCGGCCATGGCAATCCTGTTGCTGAATAGCCTGTTTTCGGCGCTGACTTGCTGGCCCATCTACTATGCGGCGCGAAGGGGGTTCGGCGAGAGAGTAGCCCTGGGGGCAGCCTGGGCTTGGGCGTTTTTCCCTCATGCCATTTACCTTTCCGCTTACTTGATCTGGGATCAAAACCTCACGACCTTGCTCCTGAGTCTGCTGTTTCTCGCTGCCCTGCACTTGGAGACCTCGACTAATTTTTGGGCTTGGGCTGGTTTCGGCCTGCTGTGGGGTTTGGCGGCTTTGACCAATCCAATTGTGCTCGCGGTGCTGCCGTTTCTCGTGGGCTGGATCTGCTACCGCCACCGTCGAGAAGGAAAAATGTGGTTCCTGCCGGCTTGTGCCGCCGGCGTCATGCTGATCGCTTCTTTGGCCCCCTGGATGGTCCGCAATTACCGAGACTTTCACCAGTTCATTCCTCTTCGGGACGGCTTTTGGCTGGAAATGTACGCCGGCAACACGGGAGCTAATTCCGACTTCAAGGCGGAATGGGCCCATCCGGCTGGGAGTCCCAGCGAATGGCAGGAGTACCGTCGCGCGGGAGAGCTGGGCTACATCGCTGAGAAACACCAGTTGGCCGTGGCGTATATCAAGACTCATCCAGAGTGGTTCGTCATCACGACACTGCGCCGCACTTGCTTTGTTTGGACGGGCATCGCTCGATTGCCCGGCACACGACTGAGCCTGGACTTCGACCCCGATGAGCCCTTCAGCCTCCTCAATATCCTCGCCTACACAACCCTGACCGTGCTGATGCTATTGGGCTTGCTCCGGGCGATTCGGGAGCGGAATGGGGCGGCTGTCCCCTACGTCTTGCTCCTGCTCGCTCTTCCCCTGGTCTACTACATCACCCATCCTGACCTGAGGTTCCGTCATCCCATGGATCCCGCGGCCGTGATCCTCGCCGTCTATGCGGTAACCGGAGGTTTCGCCTTGCACCGCTCCGAGGATGAACCCGCGGAGTCGCGGAGATAAGAAAGCGCGCGAGGACGTTCGTCGAGACGGAACCCCGAAGGCTTCGACCGCAATTTGGCCCGGCGCGCACGCAATGAAAAACCCTCCCAGCCATGCCGGGAGGGTGAGATCCGGGTGTCCCCGGGGTTGCGCGCTTAGCCGCGGACGACGTTGGCCGCCTGGAAACCTTTGGGCCCCTTCATCAGGTCGAATTCCACGGTTTCGCCCTCATTCAAAGTGCGATAACCGTTTTCCTGGATGGCGGAGAAATGCACGAACACATCCTCCCCGGTGGACCGCTGAATGAAGCCATACCCCTTGGCTCCATTGAACCATTTCACTGTACCCTTCTCTCTCACAACAGCTCTCCTTTCGAGTCTGCACAGGTGAGTAATCTCCCTCGCGGCGGCGCGTACCCGAATGTAATCAGGCGCCCATTCACCGTGGCGGGAGTGGCCAGGGCCGAGCGGGCCGGCAGTTCGAGGCCGCGCAAAGGGAAAGGGCCCCCGACTGCTGCGCCCGCCTGGGACGGGCGGCGAAGCTCGGGAGCCCAGAACTCTTGATGCGTCGAATCCGACTGCAAGCACCTACACATCAACCCAGATCCGCATGCACGCCTTGCTGTCTTCGGCCGCCAAGGCGGAGCTGAATCCGGCTCTGGCAGCGCTTTTCGCGCGGCGAGCAGGGCATAATAACAGGAACCTGCCGAATCGCAAAAAAAATGCTCCATCCGAATCCGCGACGATACGAAGGTTTTTCCCGGGTAAATCGCGGCGATCCGACCATCCATTTCCGGCAGACTTCCGATCACTTGATCATCCGATCACCCGATACTTTCCGCCTTGCGCCTTGCGCCTTGAGCCTTGCGCCTGAAGTGATAGCATCCAGCTACATGGGCTCCGAACCGCACGTCACCGCCGACCCCCCGGCCTCCGCCACTGCAACTGAGGCGACCCGGCCTGTCATCCTCCTGGACCGGGGTGCCGCCGGCCTGCCAGCCGTGATTCGCCAGATCGTGCCCACCGCGAAATTTCTGATGCGCACCGAGGTCCATACCTTCGCCTTCTCGGTCGCGGCCAATGCCATCCTGTCGTTCTTTCCTTTCGTCGTCCTGCTCCTGGTGGTCACCCGGCGCGTCTTTCATTCGCAAATGATGTACGACACCGTCGTCCGGCTCCTGCGCGACTACCTGCCCAGCAGTCAGGACTTCCTCATTCGTAACCTGAAGGCCATGGCGGGGGCGCGCCGCGGGGTGCAGATCTTTTCCGTCGTCATGTTGCTGATCACCTCGACCGGCATCTTTCTGCCGCTCGAGGTCGCGCTCAACCACGTGTGGGGATTTGCCAGGAACCGCTCGTATGGGTGGAACCAGGTAGTGTCGCTGCTGCTGGCCATCGGATGCGGCCTGCTGGCGCTGCTCTCGATCGCGCTGACCGCCGGCAACACGCTGCTGCTGCAGCACGCGCTCGGCGCCACCTCCTATTACGGCTGGCGCGGATGGGTCGTCGCCCACATCTCCCAGATCGTGATGAAGGTCTTCGCCAGTGCCGCCAGCATCGCCATCTTTTTCCTGGTTTACTGGGTCCTCCCCAACGGCAAAGTGCCGGTTCGCGCCGTGCTGCCGGCCGCCTTCATCACCGGCCTGTGCTGGGAACTGGCCAAGTACGCCTACGTCGTCGCGCTCCCCTGGCTGAATTTCCAGGAAGTCTATGGCCCGTTCTCCATCTCGGTCACGCTGATCTTCTGGGCCTTTCTTTCCGGCCTGCTGCTGCTCGGGGGCGCGCACCTGTCGGCCGCCGGACGGGAAACCGCGGACCGCTAGGACTTCAGCCCATCTTGGAATCCGCTTCTTCCCATTACGGGACTGTGTCACGCCGGGAAGTGTCGCGCTTCACAGACCCTCGTGCCAAGGGCTGCCTAGAATAGGTTCTGTTTCAATCGGCCTCCCCCAATCGGCCTTCCCTCAAGTGCCCGGCTCCCCGTGATTTATATCGTGAAGCGATGCATACTCTCGACCGCCCTCCTGGCGCTTCTGCTCGTACCCTTGGCGTCGGCCCAGGACACTGCTGACCTGCGCCGGCTGGCCCGCGATGCCGGCATCATCTTCAGCGGCACGGTGCAGAAGATTGAACCGGTGGCCTCCGCCGCCCCCGGTGACATCGGCCTGGTGCGCATCACCTTCCTCGTCGAGGACGCCTTGCGCGGCGCCACGGCCGGCGAGCCGCTCACCGTCAGTGAATGGGACGGGCTCTGGACCTCCGGCGACCGCTACCGCGTCGGCGAAGACCTGCTGCTGTTCCTGTACCCGCCCTCGGGGGACCTCGGTCTCACCACCACGGTGGCAGGCACGCGCGGGCGCATCTCGCTTGCGGATTCGCCGCTTTCGTTGGCGGCCGTCGCGCGGCAGATTGCCGATGAGCCATCCTTGGGCGTGCCGCCGGAGCCTTCCCCACACAACCCAGTTCGATCCTCCCGGCCGCCGGCGCGCGCGCCCGTTGCGCAATGACGATGCGAAACCGGGCGCTCACCCTCGCCGTGCTGCTTGCCCTGGCGCTGCCCATCGCGGTCCACGCCGGCGGGCCGCTGTATGTCGCCGGCAGCGGCTTCAATTCCGGCGCCGCGGGAACGCCCCTGACCTGGGCCGGCGGACAGATCTCGTACTACACCGACCAGGGCAATCTCAGCACGCTCCTGCACCAGGCGGACGCGAACACCTTCGTCGCCGGCGCCTTCTCGCTCTGGACTTCGGTGCCCACCGCGGCGCTCGCGGCCACCCGCGCCGGTCAACTGGATGAAGACGTCAGCGGCGCCAACGTCACGCGCTCGGGCGCCCTGCTCACCATGCCCGCCGACATCCAGCCGGCCTCCGCCAAGCCGTTCGCCATCGTCTATGACTCCGATGGCCTCGTCATTGATGCGCTGCTCGGCACCGGCGCCTCCGCGGCGCAGAATTGCGCCACCAACGCCGTGGTCGGGGGACCCGACCGCTTCACCGCCGACGCGCACATTGCGCACGCGCTGCTCATCGTCAATGGAAATTGCGCGCGCGCTTCCACCGACCTGCCGCTGCTGCGCTACACCTTGGCGCGCATGATCGGCCGCGCGCTCGGTCTCGACTGGTCGCAGCTCAACGACAACGTCTTCACCGGCTCGCCGGCCCCCACCACCGACGACACTGCCGGCTTCCCCCTGATGCATCCCGAAGGCAGCCTGTGCAGCAGCTCCTACGGATGCGCCTACAACGCCGACCAGCTCCGCATGGACGATCGCGCGGCCCTGTCGCGGCTCTATCCCGTGACCTCCGGCAACCTGGCGCAGTTCGCGGGCAAAACGGTATTCGCCTCCTCCACCGGCCGCATTCGCGGGCGCGTCCAGTTCCCCGGCTGGGACACCGCGCTCGGGGACGGCATGCAGGGCGTTAATATCGTTGCACGATATATTGATCCCGTGACCGGCGCGGCGTCGCATGCCGTGACCGCGTCGTCCCTCTCCGGCTTCCTGTTCCGCGGCAATGCCGGCAACGAGGTCACCGGGTTCACCGGCGCCACCGGGGAGCGGTTCGATCACTGGGGTTCCGATGACCCGGCGCTGCGCGGTTCTTACGACCTCGCGGGCCTGGAAATTCCAACCGGCTCCAACAGCGCACGATTCCAGCTCACGGTCGAGGCCATGAATCCGCTCTACACCGGCGCGCTGGCCGCCGGCCCGTATAAGTTGTCGCAGGTCAGGCCATCGGGAACGTTTGCGCCGCTGGTGCTCACCGTGGCTCGCGGCGGTGACGTTGTCCAGGACATCGTCATGCAGGGCGCCGCCTCCGCGCCGCTGGACAGCACCGAGCCGCACTCGTTCGCGCAGCCGGCGGCCATTCCCGGCGCGGGCCACTGGACCGCGTCGCTCGGCTACTACGGCGACTTCGACTGGCTCGCCTTGCACGCGGGGGCCAATCGCAGCTTCACCCTCGACATCGCCGCGCTGGACGACGCCGGCGCCGCGACCACCTCCAAGGCACTGCCCGTGATCGGCCTGTGGGCGCCCGACGCCGCCGAATCCGACGCGCCGCTCGCCGCTCAAACCTGGTTGAACGTTGCCGGCGGCACCACTCGCCTGCGCGCCACGCTGGCCTCAGCCGGGATGTACAAGCTCGCCATTGCCGATGCCCGCGGTGACGGCCGCCCCGATTTCCGTTACAGCGCCCGCCTGCTCTACGCCGACGACGTCTCCCCGGCGCAGGCCGCCGCCGGTACCGTGCTGCGCATCACCGGCATGGGATTCGCGCCGGGCATCAACGTCACCATCGGCGGCGCCTCCGCCACCCTCCTCTCCTACGCCGTGGATGAGTTGCTGGTTGCGGCGCCCGCGCTTCCCGATGGCGTCAACGACCTCACCCTCACCGACCCCGCGACCGGCGCCACCGCCGGCATCCCCGGCGCCATCACCTACGGCGGTGGCGGGGGGACAACGCTGCAATTGCTGCTCGGCTCCAATCCGCCGGTCCCGGTCGGCGTCATGGCGCCCAACCCATTTCGCGTGCGGGTCCTCGCCGCCGACGGCGTCACGCCCGTCGCCGGCGCGTCCGTGACCTTCACCGCACCCGGCTCGTCGGTGTCTTTGCTGCCCTGCAACACCACCGCGTGCCTCGTTGCCAGCGACGGCGCCGGCGAAGCCGACATCTGGATTTTGGTGAAAGCCTCGGGCGCAACCACGATTACCGCGGCGCTCGCCAACGGGCAGACGACTTCCGCCACGGTCAGCGGCGTCAGCGGCTCGCTGATGATCTCGGCGGTGCCGCCGAAAATCTATGTCGCGGCGAACACCACCGCCTCGGTGCCGCTGCTGGCGCGGGTGGTCGGAAATGGCGCCGCGCTTCCCGGACGCCTGGTGGAATTCCAGGTCATGCTCGGTTCCGGCTCGCTCACCTCAACCACCGTCACCACCGATTCCGCCGGCGAAGCGCGCTCCATTCTTGCGGTCACGAACCTCGCGTCCGAAGTCCGGGTGAGTGCCTGCGTCGGGGTCGCGCCGCAGACCGCATGCGATATCTTCTATGTTTACCCGGTCGGCGCCGGCGGCGGCGTGCAGTTGCTCAAGGCGGGCGGCGACGAGCAGTACTTGCCGGTTGGACAAATGTTCGCGCCCGTCCGCGTCCGCGTGTCGGATAACAACGTGCCGCCCAATTCCGTCGCCGGCGTGGCGGTTCACTTCCACATCGCCGTGTTTCGCGATCAGGGCAGCAGATCCCTGCAGCAGGCAGGCGAAGTCGTCACCGGGCATCGTGCGCAGCCGGTCGCGATTTCCAGTTCGGACGTGACCGTTTATTCCGACGGATGGGGCCAGGCGAGCTACACACCGGAGATCGCTGCCGCTTGGGGTGCGGTGCGCATTGATATCCAGGCCAGCATTGCGGGCGGGCAGACGGTGTTATTCACCCTGCACACGCTGGGGAGCACCACTCCAAATGGATCCGCCGATCCGACCTCGCCGCTCAGATCGAGATCAGCGGAGCGGTGAAGAAGGTTGTCGGTTATCGGTTTTCGGTAACAACTGCGCGAAGATCTCGTTTTACCGAGAACCGACAACCGTAAACCGACAACCCCTTACTTCTTCAAATACGAATCCACCCACTCCCCGACCGTCTTCCACCAAAGTTGGCTGTTCTGCGGCTTCAGAACCCAGTGTCCCTCGTCGGGGAAGTACAGCATCTTCGACGGCACTTTCAGCCGTTGCAGCGTGGTGAACAGGTCGAATCCCTGCGAGACGTCGAGCCGGTAATCGCGTTGCCCGTGCACCACCAGGGTTGGCGTTTTGAAATTCTGCGCGAACAAATGCGGCGACCATTTGTCGTACATGGCGCGGTTCGTCCACGGTGTGCCCTTGAACTCCCACTCCGGGAACCACAACTCCTCGGTGGTGCCCCACGCCGACTGCGTGTTGAACATGCCATCGTGCGAGACGATGCACTTGAACCGCGTCGTGTGGCCCAGGATCCAGTTCGCCATGTACCCGCCGAAACTGGCGCCCAGCGCGCATTCCCGGTCCTTGTCCACGAACGGATAGGTCTTTTCGACGTAATCGAGACCCTTCATCAGGTCCTCATACGGACGCCCGCCCCAATCGCCCTGGATCGCTTGCGTAAACTTCTGCCCGTAGCCGGTCGAGCCGGTGAAGTTGATCATCACGATGACGTAGCCGCTCGCGGCCATCAACTCGGCATTCCACCGGTACGACCACTCGTCTCCCCACGCCCCCTCCGGCCCGCCGTGGATGAGGAACTTCACCGGATATTTTTTCGAGGCATCGAAGTTGGGCGGCTTGACGAGGAAGCCTTGGACTTTCTGATTCGCTGCGCCGGTGAACCAGAACGGTTCCAGCGGCTGCATCGAGACTTGCGAGAGGACGGCGTCGTTCAAGTGCGTTAATTGAACCGCCGTCCTGCAGCTCCGGGAGCTCAAAACCTGACACTTGTCTTCTGTCTTGTAGATCTCGTTCGGAGCAGAGGCCGACATCTTGCTGAATACCAGATCGATAACCGATACAGCTGCCATGTCGTCGAAGTGACCGCGAAGGAACTCCTTCACGCCAGATCCATTCAGTTCCACGGTGTAGATAGGAGACTCACCTTTGTCTTCCGCCGTGATGAACAGGAACGCGGAGTTAGGTGCCCATGCGACTGAACCCACCCACCGGTCAAAATCCTTGGTCAGCGACCGAATCTGCCCCGTCTTCCGGTCGTACAGCACCAACTGGAAGCGATCGCTTTCGTACCCCGGCGTTTCCTGCATGCGCCACGCGATGTACTTCCCGTCGGGCGAATACAGCGGCGTCGAATCCGATCCCGGCGAGGTGGAAATCTTCTTCGGCGTGCCGCCCGTCACCGGCACCACAAAAATTTCATTGTTGGTCGAGTCCGCCGGCACCTCGTCAATGTTGCTGGTGAACGCCACCTCCTGCGAGTCGGGCGAGAAGGCGTACATGTCCTGCCCGCCGAGCGAAAACGGCGGCGCGTCGTGGTCGCCCGGCGTCAGGTCCCGCGCTGTGGTGCCCCACATCTGCCCGGGGGAGCCTGCCCTGAGCGAAGTCGAAGGGGCAGATGTGGGTTCCGCCGCCGGCTGAATGAAGATGTGCGTGCGCTTGTCGCCCGTGTAATTCGACCAGTGCCGGAAGAACAGCCCGCGAAAGATGGTGGCCTTCACCTTCGACTGCGCCTTCTGCTCGTCGCGCGCCTTGTTGCAGGCATCGTCCGGGCAATCCGGATACACGTCGGAGGTGAACAGGATGTACTTCCCGTCGGGCGACCACAGTTCTCCGCCCGCTTCGGTCGAAATGCTGGTGATTTTCTGCGGTGTGCCGAGCGCGACCGCCGCCGGATCGAAATCCGCCACCCACACCTGCGCGCCGCCATCCTTGGCCGAAATGAATGCCAGCCGCTTCCCATCCGGCGACCACCGCGGACGGTCCTCGCCCGCGGCGTCACTCGAAATCTGCTCCGCGTCGCTGCCCGCCAGTGGCACAACCCAGATGTGCGGCGTCTTCTTGTTCTGTTCCAGGCTGACCTCGACCGCGCTGAACGCCACCCACTTGCCATCGGGCGAAACCACCGGCTCGCCCACGCGCTTCAGGGCCATCATGTCTTCAAAGGTGAACGGGCGCTTCTGCTGCCCCCAGCCCAACCCCGCCACCAGCATCACAAAGATGATCACCCGACGATTCATTGCCGTGCCTCCGGACAAAACGGACAAGTGTAGCAGGGCTTACTGTCTGCCTAACGTCCAGGGGTCGGATACAATGGAAAAGTACTATCCGAAACGGGAAGCTATCGCCGCCAGATGGCGTGACAATGATGAACACAGAGTCACAGAGACACAGAGGAGGAAAGCAACAATTGCTCCTCTATGACTCTGTGTCTCTGTGTTATTCAGTTGCCGACGAAAGCCGACATCCGTTCTCGCGCATCTAAATCAGGGAAACGCAAACGCAACTTTCCCGCTGATCTCGGGGTTGTTCCAATCGTATGAAACGAAAAGTCTCCTTCATCGCATTTCTTGCTGTCGCCCTGGCACTGCCGCTGCTGTCGCTCGCCCAGGAAGGCCCGCTGAATCCGGCGGAGCCCAAAGGCATCACCGCGGACCAGATCATCCAGCGCTTCGCCGGCAAGGAAAGGGAATTCAAGCAGGCGCGCGCCAACTACACCTACCGCCAGGATGTGAAGGTCCAGACCATTGACGGCGATACCGTGAGCGGCGAATACCAGGAGGTGTTCGATGTCACCTTCGACGACAAGGGCCGCCGCCTCGAGCAGGTGAAGTTCGCGCCGCAATCCACGCTGGATCGAGGCGGCATCTCCATCACCAAGGAGGATCTGGACGACATTCGCCATCGTCTTCCGTTCGTCCTGACCAGTGAAGAGATTCCGGAATACCAGATCCTATACGTGGGCCAGCAGCAGGAAGATGAACTGCACTGCTTCGTGTTCGATATCGCGCCGAAGAGCATTGAAAGGGGCAAGCGCTACTTCCAGGGCCGCATTTGGGTCGATGACAGAGATTTTCAGATCGTAAAGACTCACGGCAAGACCGTGCCCGACCTGAACCGCGGCAAGAGGGGCCAGGAGAATTTGTTTCCGGCCTTTACCACTTGGCGCGAACAGATCGACGGCAAATACTGGTTCCCGACCTACACCAAGGCGGATGATACGTTGAATTTCGCCACCGGCGACGTTCACATCCGCGAGATCGTGAAGTACACCAACTACAAGCGCTTCGGCGCCAACGTGAAGATCACCTACGAGGGCCAGGAACTGCCCAAGGGCCAGGGCGACCAGCAACCGCCGGGCCAGCCGCAGGCGCAGCAGCAGAAGCCGCCGAAAAATTAGTTTCAGTTTCGAGTTTCAGTTTCAGTCCGAGATCGAAGTAGCCCGGTCGCCCTCGAACGGGCTTTCGTTTTGCCGCTGATCGACGCAGATCTATCCAGATTTGAATTGATCAGCGTTTATCAGCGTCAATCTGCGGCAAGAACGGCAGCGTCAATGGCGCGGCCACTCGAAACTGAAACTATTCTGCTGGAACCAACGACCGCTGCGCCGCCTGCTGAGTTAACTTCATCACCATCGCCGACATCCCTTTCTTGCGCGCGGCGCTTTCCTTCACGCCGCGACCGAACTGCCGCATTCCATTTCGGGAAGCGTCGGCGGCGTCTGGTACCTCCGTGACAGTCGCAATCCCTGGCGGGCGGCCACCTACGGCGAGGCCGAACTCAAGCTCTCTTCGGCGTTGACGGTGGCGGCCGGCGGAAGGATTGACTACTTCGGCCCAACCGCCGGCTGCTTACCGACCGCCTGGGCCAGATTCTGGCCGCCGCCGACCGCAGCGCCAACCCGGTCGCGTTGCGCTACCTGGACCTGGATGGCTTCAAGCTGGTCAACGACAGCCTGGGACACCCCTTCGGCGATCGCCTGCTGGTCGAGGTGGCGGCCCGCTTGCGCTCCCGGGTGCGCCAGTCCGACACGCTGGCCCGCTTGGGCGGGGATGAGTTCACCCAAACGAAGGATGAAGTGCGCTTTCCGGCGGGCGATCGGAAGTTGTGGCGATCCCAGGAGCGGGCGATCCGTTGAATCTGCTTTGTGGTTCTAGATCACCCGATTAATAAAAGAGGTACTTCCGCCATTTGGCGTCGGAATGTCCCAGCAGCCGCATGATGTGCCGGCTGGTATGCAGGTTGAACGCTCTCGGCTCGCGGATCAGCTTCATGTTCGCTTCCACCGGAAGCTGGTTCCCCTTGGCGCGGTTGCAGGTGTGGCAGCATGCCACTAGGTTTTCCCAGGTGGATAGCCCTCCGCGCGACCGCGGCACCACGTGGTCCAGCGTCAACTCGCTGGAGCCCAGCACCGCGCCGCAGTACTGGCAACTGTTGCGGTCGCGCAGCAGGATGTTCTTGCGCGACAGCGCCCGCGTCTGATGCGGGATGCGCCGGTATTCCAGCAGGCGGATGACCGACGGCACGCGGATGGTGAGGCGCGCCGCGTGCAGGAAATGCCCGTTCTCCTCCTCGGTCATGGCGACGCCCTTCAGCACCAGCACGATCGCCCGTCGCGCCGCGCACACATTGATCGGCTCGTACGACGCGTTCAGCACCAGCACCGGCGCGTGCATCACTCCGTGCCCGTTGCCCTCGTGGACAGACGGCGGCGCCGCTTCCAACATCGGCCTGCGATGCGCGTGACCCGGTATGTGTCCTTTGCCGCCTGACATAAATCTGTCTCTCGGTCAATTGGTCTCTCGGTCCTAGTCAATCAGCCAGAAGCGGAAGACCGAATGACCGAAAGACCGACAGACCTGCTACGCCTGCGCCGCCATCGCCTGCGGCTCCTCAAATTCCGGCGCCGCCCTCTCGGCTTCCGGCTTCAGCACCCGAACCACGGTCGCGACGAAAACGCGCCCGGCCCCGGCGCGGCGCAACACGCGCGCGCACTCCGACACCGTGCACCCGGTGGTGAATACGTCGTCCACCAACAGGATGTCGCGCCCGCCGATCTGGTCGCCGCGCGCCACCTGGAACGCCCCGCGCACGTTGTCCCGCCGCTGCGCTGGCGTCAATCCCGTCTGCGATTCGGTGGCCCGATGCCGCACCAGCACGGTGGTGTTCAGCTTTGCGTCCAGCGCCGCCGGCTTCAGCTTGAGCATGGCGCGCGCGATCAACTCCGACTGGTTGAACCCGCGCTGCCGCATCTTCGACGCGTGCAGCGGCACAGCGATCACCACCGGCGGCTGCGGCCCGAATGCCTCCGCCAGCTCGGCCACCACTTCCGCCAACATCCGTCCCAGCAGATTCGCCGCCGGACGCACTCGCTCGTACTTCAGCAGATGGACCAGATCGCGCAGCCCGGCCTCATTGCTGCCGTAAGCCGAGGCGCGCGTAAACGCCGGCTCATTCTGCATGCACATCAGGCACAACGATGGTGGGGCACACAGCCTGTCCTCAGCTTGTCGAAGGACGCCCTCGCGCGTGTCCTGGTGCAAATGCCGGCTCATCAGCCGCTCGCCGCACGCGGCGCAACGCGGCCCCTCAATCGGCCGGATGTTCGCCAGGCACACCTGGCACACCGGCAGCCGCGACAATCGCGTCAGCGGCGCCTGGCACAGCCTGCAATGGGAGGGGAACAGCACCGACAGCAATCCGTCGGCTAGAGAAAAAAGAAAAGAGCGCCCTCCGTGAGTGGGTTCCTTGACCGACCGGGTTGGGTCTCCGCTACTGCTGAAGACGACCCTCCTCGCGACCGCAAGCCCAGGGCGGGCCTTCGCGTCAACTTCTCCAGTATAGCCACTTGCTCGACTCGCGGCAACGGGCCGCAACCCCGCGTCGAACGCGCTCCGCGCGCTTCCCTCCCGTGCCGCTGCCAGCGTAGAATCTTCGTTCGCGGGGGCCCCGGCTGGGGTGATCGGGTTGTCATCCGGCCTCCCCCGTGCTACTTTGCGCGGTCTTCATTTCTAACGCTGGAATCTGAATCGAGGACTCATGAGCACCACCGTCAGCAACCAGCCGCCGCCGAAAAAGTTCCAGCCGTTCGTGCCGCCCACCATGCCGATGCCCGAGTTCACCGTGCGCGCGGTCGTTCTCGGCCTGCTCATGACCGGCGTTCTCGGCGCCGCCAACGCCTACCTCGGCCTGCGCGCCGGCATGACCATCGCGGCCACCTATCCCGCGGCGGTCATCAGCATGGCCATTCTTCGCCTGATGAAGGGATCGATTCTCGAGGAGAACATCGCGCGAACCGTCGGTTCCATCGGCGAATCCGTCGCCGCCGGCGCGGTCTTCACCATTCCGGCGTTCGTGATCGCCGGCCTCTGGCGCGACTCCGCCGGCAACCCCGTCCTGGGCGTGGACAAGTACTGGCAATCGGTCGCGCTCATGGTGATCGGCGGCACCGTCGGCATTCTTTTCGTCACCCTGCTCCGCCGCGTCATGGTCGAGGACCCCGAGCTCCCCTTCCCCGAATCCGTCGCCGCTTCGGAAATTCACAAGGCCGGACAGCAAGGCGCCAAGGCCGCCAAGATTCTTTTCGCCAACATGGGATTCGGCGCGGTGATGTACTTCCTCAGCCAGATCAACGTCTTCTGGTACGTGCGCACCATCCTGGTGAGGATTCCGACCATGGCAGTCGGACTGCGCATCGGCCGCGCCGCCGATGCGCCCGTGGTCGCCACCGGTGGCATGACCACCTTCGACACGCCGGCCATCAGCCCCGCCTATCTCGGCGTCGGCTACATCATCGGGCCGCGCCTTGCCGCGCTGAATTTCGCCGGCGGCGTGGTCGCCTGGGGCCTGCTGGTTCCCCTGCTCGTTTACTTCCTCGGACCTGGCATCCAGGCCAATTTGCCCGCGGGAGCGGCCATGGACTGGGCCGCCCTGGCCAACAACATGTGGTTCTCCATCGTGCGCCCGATCGCCGTCGGCGGCATGCTGGTGGGCGCCGGCTTCACCCTCTTCCGCATGCGCAAGCAGCTCGGCATCGGCATGAGCCGCGCCGTCTCCGACCTCAAGAAATCCGCCGCCGCCCATGAAGTCGCCGACCGCACTGAAAAGGACCTCAACGCCAAGGTCGTGTTCCTGGGCATCGCTGTCGTGCTCGTCGCCATGATCGCGCTCTACTGGTTTTTCATCTCCGGCGCGGGCAACATGCCTGGCGGCAAGATCATGACCGGCGCCGTCGTCGCCGCCGTCGTCATGATCGTTCTCGGCTTCTTCTTCGCCGCCGTCTCCGGCAACCTGGTCGGCATGATCGGCTCCTCCAACAACCCTGTCTCCGGCCTCACGCTCTGCACCCTGGTTGTCGCCGCGCTCATGATGGTCGCCCTTGGCGTCGGCGGAACGGGCGGCGTGGCCGCGGTGCTCGGCGTCGCGGCCGTGGTTTGCGTTTCCTCTGCGGTCGCCGGTGAAATGCTGCAGGACCTCAAGGTCGGACACATCCTCGGCGGCACGCCTTCAAGAATGCAGATCGGCGACATGTTTGGCGTCATCGTCGCCTCCCTCGTCCTCTTCTTCCCGCTGATGATTCTCGACAAGGCTTACCACTTCGGCAGCGCCGCCCTGCCCGCGCCGCAAGCCGGACTCATGGCCATGCTCGGCCAGGGCATCGTCGGCGGCAACATGCCGTGGCCGCTGGTCGTCGTCGGCATTTTCATGGGATTCGCGCTCATCATGGTGCAGGTCAAAAGCCCCATGCTGTTCGCCGTCGGCATGTACCTGCCGCTGCAGACCACCTTCGCTATCTTCGTCGGCGGCGTCATTCGCTGGATCACCGACCTGCTGCGCGACCGTCGTGGCCTGAACGACGCCCAGAAAGCCCGCGTCGAGAACGCCGGTGTGCTCACCGCCTCCGGCCTCATCGCCGGCGAAGCGCTCTGCGGATTGCTGATCGCCTCCATCGTCGGCACCGGCCATACCCTGCCCGACGTGAAAATCGGCAACGCCTGGATCTCCGGCCTGATCGGCCTGGCGCTCCTGGTCGCGGTCATGATCAAGCTGCCGCTGGCCAACGCCGGCAGCCCCGACGAGCCCGCTCCGCCGACGGCCATCATGTAAAACGCTTAGCCACAGAGGACACAGAGGAAAACTAGATCTAAGAGACAAGAGAGATCCAAACGGCTGTCATCCTGAGCGAGGCGGCGGCCGGTTTTGCCGCCGCCGAGTCGAAGGACTAAATTAAACGGCTGTCATCCTGAGCGAGGCATCGCCCGCTTTTGGCGATGCCGAGTCGAAGGACCCCTGCGGTTGCTCATAGCCGCAGTGCTGCTCCAAGGCATTTCGATTCCTTTACGGGGACCCTGCTCTTTCAGAAAATAATACCCTCTGTGCCCTCTGTGGCTGACTTGTCATGTCAATCGCGCAAAATCTCAACGCCGTCCGCGAGCGCATCGCCGCCGCCGCCCGCCGCGTCGCACGCTCTCCCGACGACATCGCGCTCATGGCGGTTACCAAGACCTTCGGTCCTGACGCCATCCGCGCCGCCTACGATGCCGGCCAGCGCCTCTTCGGCGAAAACCGTGTCCAGGAATTCGCCGGCAAGTTCGCAGCGCTGCGCGATCTCGCCGACGCCGACTTCCACATGATTGGCCACCTGCAAACCAACAAGGCCGCCAAAGCGGTCGAGGTTTTTTCCGCGGTGGACTCGGTGGACTCCCTCCGCCTCGCCGAAAAACTCAATGCCGCCGCTGCAACCGCGCGCAAGCGACTGCCCGTGCTCATTGAACTGAACCTCGGCGGCGAGGAAAGCAAAAGCGGGCTCAATCCTGTTTCGCTGGATTTCGGCGCGCTGCTCGAATCCGCCGCGCGCCTCGACCACCTCGAATTCCGCGGCCTCATGACCGTCCCGCCCTTCACCGCAGACCCGGAAGGCTCGCGTCCCTTTTTCCGCCGACTGCGCGAAATCCGCGACAACATTGCCCGCCGCAATCTGCCCGCCATCCGCCTCGATACGCTCTCCATGGGCATGTCGCACGACTTCGAAGTCGCCATCGAAGAAGGCACCACTTGCGTGCGCCTTGGCACGGCGATTTTCGGCGAACGAACAGCCAAGGCCTAACCACAGAGGACACAGAGGAACAAAAAAAACATATGAGTGTCATTCCGAGCGAGGACACGCCAATAAACCAGGACCGGCCCGGGTTTGGCCGGTTCTGGTTGGCGCGTCCGAGTCGAGGAACCTGCTTTTCTACAGGCGAACCGATATCCGCTCGCGCGCGACGAGAATCTCTGTTTCAGCCTTCATGCCTCGATTTCCTCCCCTTCCTCCGTGTCCTCCGTGGTAAAAACCGCCTGTGATCCCGATCAACGACACTGCAAACGGCGCCACCTTCGCCGTCCGCCTGCATCCGCGCGCGAAAAAGAACGCCATCACCGGCACACTCGGCGACGCGCTCAAGATCTCCCTCACCGCGCCTCCCCTCGAAGGCCGCGCCAACCACGCCTGCATCGAACTTCTCGCCGATCTTTTGAAGCTGCCGCGTTCCTCGATTACCATAGCCGCGGGCCAGGCCAGCCGTAATAAACTCATTCGCATTTCCGGGGTGAGCGCCGCCGGCGTCGAAGCGCGCTTGCGCCGTTTCGTCACCTGAAGCGCCGAGGAGAACGCCTTGAGCTTTGCGCAGCGCGTGCGCGAGATTCGCACCGGCTTCGAGCGCCCCTTCTGGGTCGCCAACATCACCGAAATTTTTGAGCGCCTCTCCTACTACGGCGCCTTCTCCTCGCTCGCTCTCTACCTGCAGGAGCAACTCAATTTCTCCACCCAGCAGACCGGCACGCTGACCGGCATCTTCGGCGGGATGGTCTGGTTCCTCGCCATCTTCGGCGGGGCCACTGCCGACCGCCTCGGGTTCCGCCGCGCACTTTCCGTCGCTTACCTCATCCTTGCGACCGCGTATTTTCTGATCGGCTCCATCGGCGCGCCCTGGCTGGCGCCGGTGCGGAACGCGGTGCCGCTGGCGCTTTTTGTCGGCTTCATCCTGATTCTTCCCGCGCTCGGAGTTTCCCTCGTCAAGCCGTGCGTCGTGGGCACCACCGCGCGCGCCTCGAAGGAAAACGTCCGCTCCATCGGCTACTCGATTTACTACACGATGGTGAATATCGGTGGCGCGGCCGGCCCCTACGTCGCCTCCTGGTCGCATCGTCACCTGGGACTGGCGAACGTGTATCGCGTCGCCGCCGTCAGCGTCTTCGCCATGTTCTTCGTCGTTCTGATCTTTTTCCGCGAGCCCCGCAAGGCCGGCGACGCCCCTCCGCCCTCCATCGCCGAGGTCGCTCGCAATTTCTGCGTCGTACTGGGAAATTACAAACTGGTTGTGCCCGTGCTGCTGGTTGCGCTCCCGCTCGGCGCAGCTTCGCTCCTCGCCGGCTTCACCGTTCCCTGGTGGATCTGGGCCGTGCTTCTCGTGGTGGTGCTCGCCGGCATCAGCCGCTTCATGTGGTTCCTGGTATTGTTCACCGGATACTGGGTCGTGTTCTGGCAGCAGTACATCAGCCTTCCCGGCTACATCCACGGCTACATCGATCCCAGCGCCGACGTCGAGCTGATCCTCATCACCGACGGCCTCACCGTCATCGCGCTCACCCTGGCGGTGAATTACCTGACCCGCCGCATCCCCGCATTTCAAGCCGTGATCCTCGGCACCGTGATCACGTCGGTTTCCTGGGTGATCCTCGCCTTGCGTCCGACCGTCTGGGGCGCGGTGCTCTCGCTGTTTGTCCTTGCGCTGGGCGAGATCATCCAGTCGCCGCGCTATTACGAGTACATCTCGCGCCTCGCGCCGCCGGGCCAGCAGGGTACCTACATGGGATTTGCTTTTCTTCCCATCGGCATCGGGTCTCTGATCGGCGGATGGTTCGGCGGACGACTCGTCCACCATTACGGCGAAGTCCTGCACCAGCCCAGGCGCATCTGGTTCGCCGTCACCGCGGTGGGCCTGGCGACGGCGGTGGCTTTGGCGATCTATAACAAGATTGTCCGCCCCGTTCAGGCGAACGAATGAAGCAATTTGAATGTTTCCGCGCACGGTGCGTTGTTAACGGCGTTCGATACAAATCTTTACAATATTTGCTTTACTCTCCGAGTCCTTGGGGTTGCTGCCGGGTTTGGCTGAGCTTAGGATAGGTGGTGATGCCTCAGTTTCTGCTGTTGATCGCAATATTGGGGCTGGTTAGCTCGACCGGCTTTCTCCTGCTGGTTATCGTGGCCGCGCTCCGCTTCCGACGGCGCGCCCGCAGGGCCGACGCTGCTGACCGCCTCAGCGATCAGGAATTTCCGCCCGTCAGCGTGATCAAGCCGGTGTGCGGCCTTGAGCCCATGCTCGAACAGAATCTGGAGACCCTGTTCCAGCAGGACTATCCCACCTTCGAGTTGATCTTTGGCGCGCGTACCGCCGATGATCCCGCCATCGCCGTCGTCAACCAGCTTCGCCGCCGCTATCCCGACGTCAAGGTGACGCTGCGTTTTTTCCGGCGACCCGATCTGGCCCAACCCTCGTGTCTACTCCGAGCATAAGATGATCGCCGCCGCCGAATACGACTACCTCGTCATCGGCGACAGCGACGTCCGCGTCCCGCGCGACTATCTTCGCAACATCGTCGCCCCGCTGCGCGATCCCGAGGTCGGCCTGGTCACCTGTATTTATCGCGGCAAGCCGAGCGGTGGCGCCTGGTCCCGCCTGGAAGCCGCCGGCTTTTCCGTCGAGCTCACCTCCGGCGTGCTGGTTGCCGACCTGCTCGAAGGTATGAAGTTCGCGCTCGGCCCCACCACCGCCACCCGCAAGGACGTGCTCGCCCACATCGGCGGGATTCGCGTCCTCGCCGACTATCATTCCGACGATTACGAAATCGGCCGCCAGATTGACGCCGCCGGATATCGCGTCGTCCTCTCCCACGTCGTCATCGACCACATCACCCTGAACCGCGCCATGATCAGCCGCCAGATCCGCTGGATGCGCAGCACCCGCTTCTCGCGTCCCGCCGGTCACATCGGCAACGGGTTGACCTTCGCCACGCCGTTTGCGCTGCTCGGCTTCATCGTCGCCGCCGCCTGGGGATACTGGACGCTGGCCTTCACGCTGCTCGCCTGGGGCATCGTCAACCGCTGTGTGCAGGCGCTGGTGGTCGGCTGGGGCGTGGTGCGCGATCCCGAAATCCGGCGTTACCTCTGGTATTACCCAATCCGCGACCTGCTCGGATTTTTCTTTTGGATGGCCAGCTTCACCGGACGCAACTTCACCTGGCGCGGCGAACCCTACCGCTTCGGTCCTGGCGGACGCGTCGTCAGCCTGCGCCATGGTTCCCCGGCGGAACCCTCGTCCCACGCCGCTCCCGTCCGCCCCACCGGCTCGGACTAGTCAGTTTCGAGTTTCTGTTTCTGTTTCAGTTTCTGTTTCTGTTTCAGTTGTTCTCCGGTCTGTCATTCCGACCCTGAGCGAAGCCGAAGGGGGAGGAATCGGCTGTTCTGCCTTGGTGTCCTTCGCGTCCTTTGCGGTCCAATGTTTTTGTAAATCGACAATCGACAATCGACAATCGGCAATGGTTTTGTTTTTCACCCACAACTCAGAACCCGTAACTTTGTTAAACTTCCCTGTTTCCCGGAGCCACCCATGCGCGCACGCATTGCCGCCTTCCTTCTCGTCGCAACCCTCGCCGCCCACGCGCAACAGCCGCGTTCGCTGCTTCCCGACGACGTCCGCCACCAGATGGACGTCGCCGCCACCAAGATCCTCGCCACCACCGGCGTGCCCAGCGCCTCCATCGCGGTGGTGAAGGAGGGCCGCATCGCCTACCTCCAGACCTACGGAGAAGCGCGCCTGGAGCCGCGCACGCCGGTCAAGCCGTCCATGCGTTACTCCATCGGCTCCATCAGCAAGCAATTCACCGCCGTCGCCTTGCTGCTGCTGCAGGAGCAAGGCAAGCTCTCGCTCGACGACCATGTCGGCAAGTTTCTCCCTAACCTCACCCGCGCCAACCAGGTCTCGGTCCGGCAATTGCTCACGCACACCTCGGGCTACCAGGACTTCTGGCCGCAGGACTACGTCATGCCCATGATGCTCAAGCCTACGACCGCCGAAAAAATCATGGACACCTGGGCGCGCAAACCTCTCGATTACGAGCCCGGCACGCACTGGCAATACAGCAACACCGGCTACGTGATCGCCGGCGCCATCGTCGAGAAAGTCACCGGCAAACCCTACTTCCAATTCCTGCGCGATCACATCTTCACGCCGCTGAACATGGCCAGCGTGGCTGATTTCGACCAGCATGGCGTCGCCCCGGCCGATCCCACCGGCTACCTGCGTTACGGCCTCGGCCCGGCTCGCCCCGCTCCCGATGCCGGCAGCGGCTGGATGTTCGCCGCCGGCGAGCTCGCCATGACCGCCGAAGACCTCGCCAAGTGGGACATCGCGCTGCTCGAGCGCAAGCTGATGAGTGCCGCCTCCTACAAGCAGTTTGAAAGCGAAACCGTGCTCGCCAACGGCCTGGGCACGCAGTACGGGCTGGGCGTCTTCGTGCGCTCCGAGTCGGGACATCGCGCGCTCTCGCACGGTGGCGAAGTTTCCGGCTTCACCGCCACGAACACCGTGTTTCCGGACGACAACGTCGCCGTCGTCGTGCTCACCAATCAGGACGCGGCCAGCGCCTCCGGCGACATTGCCAAAAAGCTCGCCACCCTCGCTCTCCAGGACGCCGACACCGCGCGCAAGCTGGAGCAGGCGCGCCAGATCTTTGCCGGCCTGCAGCATGGAACCATCAACCGCGCGCTCTTCACCAACAATGCCAATTTCTATTTCAGCGAGCAGGCGCTGAAGGATTTCGCCTCCAGCCTCGGGCCGCTGGGCACGCCCACCGATTTCACCCAGACCAACCAGGCGCTGCGTGGCGGCATGGTGCTGCGGAGTTACCAGGTGAAGTTTGCCAACAAGACCCTGCGCGCCTGGACTTTCGAAATGCCCGACGGCAAGCTGGAGCAATACCAGATCGCTGCCGCGGAACTGACGGCCTTTGCGGTGGAACGCGCTCGCCTCGAGCGCGATGATGCTGCGGGTGCCCCACATCTGCCCGGGTTTGGCAGATGTGGGATTCAAAGCCCTCGCGTCGGTTTGCGCTCATTCAAAAAATTGGACCTGTCATCCTGACCTCGCGCCGGGTTTGCGCGAGGTCAGGATCTATGCATTTGTCCCGCCGCGTACCTGGGGACCACGGGAATTCGCCAGCCCGACCCGCTCTCCCCGGCAAGAATGCCGATCATTGAACATGTTCAAAAAATCCTTGACACTTTAACTCTCTGGCGGTTGCCCCACCCTTGTCTCGCCCGGGGTAGCCTGCCCCGAAGCGCCAGCGAGGGGGCGAGACAGGGCGGGGATTTTCCTCCGTGCCGTCCCTCCGGACCGTTCTCGATTTCTTGTGTCCCTACCCGGCACTCACTGCCAAGCTGCCCTCGCGGCCGCGGGGTTCACCCACTCGCAACTCACAACTCACAACTCGCTCCCATCTGTGCTACATTTCCCGCCATCGATGCCCGAAAACCACCTCTACTACGGCGACAACCTCGACGTCCTCCGCCGCTACGTCAAGGACGAATCCGTAGACCTCATCTACCTCGACCCGCCCTTCAACAGCCGCCAGGACTACAACGTCCTCTTCGCCGAAAAGGACGGCTCCCGCTCCAGTTCCCGGATCAAGGCTTTCGAGGACACCTGGGAGTGGAACCAGGAGGCCCAGCGCACCTACGAGGAACTGGTCGAGCAGGGCGGCCAGGTCGCCGACGTCATGCGCGCCTTCCGTACCTTCCTCAAGGGCAGCGACATGATGGCCTACCTCGCCATGATGGCCCCGAACCTTTCTTGTTCGACGCCTGATTGCTAAATCACGACTATGGACATTCGGTGCGATGCCTCGGTAGCGGCGGGATACAAATCAGGCAGTCAGATAGCACGTTGCATCACAGAACATTGGTGCGGAAGAGAGCTTTACTGCGCCGCGTGCAGCAGCAACGCACTCCGATCAACAGCCAGAAACACGCCGAGCACTGATTTCATCTGTCCCCAATGCCTCGCCAAGTATCAGGTCAAGAGCAGCAGCCAGCCGCCCAGGAACCGAATTGTGGATGCTGCGTACAGTGCCATGATCCGTGCCATTCGTGAAAACGCAACTCCGCACCTGATCGTGTTGCATTACACAACGATGTGGACAATCCACAACGCGCTCTTAGTCCCTGCGTTCTTCTTGGCTGAGAGCACGATTGAGCCGCGAAAGCCGCTCGCTAGCAGTGCTCGGCGCGCGGGTTGGGTTGGCTGCAACTCTAGGCGCGCCATCGACACCACCGTTTTTCGTCATTCCGTGGCCCAGAACTGGGCGGAATACACAGTTTTGGGGCGAGAGGTACCGCAGACCTTTATTGACGACCAACTCGAGTAGTGAAGCCGGGTGCCCCACCCAATGCGGTTTTCATTGGGTGGGCGATGGCACCCGATCCGCCGCTTTCTTGTCAAGCCCCCAAAACCCGACGTTTTCCCGCAAGCTATTGAAACGGGGGCTGGCCCATCCGTTCCCTACTAAACAAAACTAGGGTTGCCCCACCCTTGTCTCGCCCGGGTTTGGCGAGACAAAGTCGGAATTTCGTGCCGGACTATCCTCCGCCGCCCTGCGCGGCTTCACTCACTCACCATTTGCCCCTAATTTTTGTCAAGCCCCCAAAACCCGACGTTTCCCCCTAACTAGCTGAAAATCCACCAAATATATCGCCGCCGTATGTGGCGGTTTTACCCCTCCAATTTGCTACGCTTAATGTAGGGACTTTTATGCCCGGCTCTTTGACAACATGGCTTCCACCGCAGGCTGGTCGCGCATCCATCGCTGGCCACCCGGCACTAGCTACTGACCACCCGGTCCCCCACGGTTACCGTCAGAAATCCACGGTATACCGTGCGCAACTCATTGATTCCACTACTCACACCCCCCGGAGGGGTATACATGAACTCCGATCGCACTGCTAACGCCAACCTCGCTCCCCGCTGCCAGCACACCAAGCTGAACGGCGCCCCCTGCGCCGCCCCTGCCCGCCGCGGACGCAACTACTGCGTCTTCCACGACGCCGCCCACGCCAAGCAGCCCGACGACGCCCTCCGCATGGTCGAGGATGCCATGAGCCTGCAATACGCCCTCTTCCAGGTCATGCGCCTTCTTACCGACAAGGCCGTGGACACCAAGCGCGCCGCCCTCATGCTCTACGCCCTGCAGATCGCCGCCTCCAACCTCAAGCGCCTGCACGAAGAGACGCAGGAGATCGCCCATTCCGCCGACATGGCGCAGGAAAAATCGCTGATGAAGGAATTGCTGCAAGTATTGCAAATTCCGGAAACGGAGTACGAACGCATGGCGGAAGAGACGGCCACTGAGCAGGAGCGCGAGAACGCTCCCTCTGACACCTTCACCATCAAGGCCTGCGCCTCCATCGCCGCGGCCCCCGATTGGTGCTGCTACAATTACGAAAAGCCCTGCGAGTGATTAATGATCCATTTTCCTGTCCCTGAGGCGCTCACCTTCGACGACGTTCTTCTCCTGCCGGCGCGCAGCGATGTGGTGCCCGCGGCGGTCAACACCCAGACCCGCGTCACCCGCAACATCACGCTCAACATCCCCCTCATCAGCGCGGCCATGGACACCGTCACCGAGGCGCAGATGGCCATCGCCATGGCGCAGCAGGGCGGCATGGGCATCGTTCATCGCAATTTGACGATCGAGCAGCAGGCCGGCGAAGTGGACAAGGTGAAGCGCTCGGAAAGCGGCATGATCGTGGACCCGATCACCATGTCGCCCGACGACAAAGTCAGCGACGCCCTCAAGGTGATGGAGCGCTACCGCATCTCGGGCGTGCCCATCACCAAGAACAAAAAGCTGGTCGGCATCCTGACCAACCGCGACCTGCGCTTCGAGACGCGCACCGACATTCCCATCAGCAAGGTGATGACCAAGGATAACCTGATCACCGTGGCGGTCGGCACCACGCTGGAGCAGGCGGAGCAGATCCTGCACAAGCACCGCGTCGAAAAGCTGCTGGTGGTGGACGACAAGTACACGCTCAAGGGACTGATCACGGTCAAGGACATCCAGAAGAAGCTGAAGTATCCCAACGCCGCCAAGGACAACCAGGGACGCCTGCGGGTGGGCGCGGCCATCGGCGCCACCGGCGATTACCTGGAGCGCGCGCAGGAGCTGGCGCGGGCCAAGGTGGACGTGATCGCCATTGACAGCGCGCACGGCCACTCGACGCGCGTGCTGGAGGCGATCAAGGCGGTGAAGGCCAAGCTGCCCGAGGTGGAACTGATCGCCGGCAACGTTGCGACCTTCGACGGCGCCTGCGAAGTGGCGCGCTCGGGCGCGGACGCGGTGAAGGTGGGAATCGGGCCGGGCTCGATCTGCACCACGCGCATCGTCACCGGCGCGGGCGTGCCGCAAATCACCGCCATCGCCGAGGCGTTCCGCGCGGTGCGCGACGCGCACATCCCGGTAATTGCCGACGGCGGCATCAAGTACTCCGGCGATGTCACCAAGGCGCTGGCCGCGGGCGCCAGCGTGTGCATGATCGGCTCGCTGTTCGCCGGAACCGACGAGAGTCCGGGCGAAACGATTTTGTACCAGGGACGCACCTTCAAGGCGTATCGCGGGATGGGCTCGCTGGCGGCAATGTCGGCGGGCAGCGGCGAGCGCTACTTCCAGGAATCGAGTCCCGGCGACTCCTCGGTGCCGGTCGGCCGCGAGGATGCCGACGGCAACCGCCTGGCCAAGCTGGTGCCGGAAGGGATCGAGGCGCGCGTGGCCTATCAGGGGCCGCTCTCGATGATCATTTACCAGCTCGTCGGCGGCCTGCGCTCCGGCATGGGCTACACCGGCTCGGCGTCCATTGCCGACCTGCAGCAGAAAGCGCGCTTCGTGCGCATCAGCAACGCCGGCATGCGCGAGAGCCACGTGCACGACGTGGTCATCACGCGCGAGGCGCCGAATTACCGTGTCGAATAGATGAACAAGCCTGTTCGCCGCGCCTGGATTCCCGCGCTCCTTTGGCTGGCCGTGATCGTCTTTGAATCCACGGCGGTGATGTCGTCGGAAAACACCGGACATCTGCTTCTTGCCATCGCCCGATTTTTCGATCCGCGAATCACTCTCGCGCAATTGCAACTGCTCAACGGAGTCGGGCGGAAAATCGGGCATTGTTTCGGCTATGGAATCCTCAGCCTGCTGATGCTGCGCGCCTGGTGGGCAACCCTGATGCTGCCGCGCTCGGCCACGCGCCTGCCCTCGTGGACGGCCATGGTGACCACGTGGAGCGCGCGCGCGGCCGTGCTCGCGCTGCTGTCGGCGGCGGCCACCGCGGGTCTCGATGAATGGCACCAGGCGTTCCTTCCAGGAAGGACGGGCACGATCCGCGACGTCGCGCTGGATACCACGGCCGCGGCATTCGTACAGTTGTTGATCGTCGCCGCGCGTGCGGTGAGAGGAAAGCAAATAGCGATCGGCGATTAGCAATTGGCAGTGCGATCAGTGGGAGAAGAATAGAGCGCGTTCGAAGGCGAACGCGCTCCATTGCCGGTCAAAGTCCGCTCAGCTAGAAGCCGCTCGGCGGCGCGGGCGGCGGGCCGTGCTTGCCGCCAGGGCCGCGGTGCTGCCGCATCTCCTGCCACTGCTGTTGCTGTTCCGGCGTGAGCAGCGAGTTCATCTGGGCCATGGCGCCCTGGTGAATGTCGCGGATCTTGGCCTGCTTCTGTTCCGGCGTCAGCGTGGTGTCGTTGCGCACCGCCTGCGCCTGCTGCCGCGAGGACTGCAGGATGGGCTGGATCTTGGCGCGCTGGTCGTCGGTCAGATTGAGGCGCGCCAGCGGTCCCCTTCCGCGACCCATGCCAGCGCCGCGGCCCATGCCGGCATACTGGCTGCGCAGTTGCTTCATCTGCTCCTGCTGTTCCGGCGTGAGGACACCGAGGATCTGCCGATGGGTGGAGGCGCGGAGTTGCCGGAACTTGTCGCGTTTCTGCTCCGGCGTGAGCGAGGTGTCCTGCTGAATGGACTGCGCCTGCTGGCGCCCGGCCTGCGTGAAGCCCTGAATCTGCGTCTTCTGCTGGTCGGTGAGGTTGAGTTGCTGCGCCATGCGCTCGAAGCCGCCGTTATTCCGGGGCATCGTCTTCTGGGGAGCAGCAGCGGCGTTATCGCTCGGCGCAGGCGCGGTTTGCGCGGCCATCGCGGCGGCGAGGAGGAGGGACAACAGGGCGATAGAAATTCGGGTGAATGCCCGCATGATTTCGGTCTCCTTGGAATCGGGACTTAATAGTAGGAACCGATCAGGCGGGGAAAAGTTGTGGGTGAATTCGGAATGAGAGTTCGCTTCCTAATTTGAGAACGGCCCCGGCGAGGACGCCGGGGCCTGCGGAATCGAAGGGAAACTATTCTTTTTCGCCCTTGCCGGATTCGGGTTCGGCGGAAGCTTCGGGAGTGGCCTGGGCTTCGGCTTCTTCCATCGCCTTCTTGGTTTCCTCGCGGCGCTTGGCGCGGGCTTCGGCGCGCTTGTGCTGCTTTGCGGCGATGGCTTTCTCGCTGCCGATCAGCTCGACAAACGCTTTCTCGGCGCCGTCGCCCTGTCGCCACCCGGTGCGGATGATGCGCAGGTAGCCGCCGTTGCGGTCGCCCATGCGCGGCGCGACGGTGTCGAACAGCTTGTCGACGGCGGCGCGCGTCATCAGGTAGGAGGCGGCGAGGCGGCGGGCGGCAACGTCGCCGCGCTTGCCGAGGGTAATCATCTTCTCGACATGCGGGCGCATGGCCTTGGCCTTGGGTTCGGTGGTTTCAATGCGCTCTTCGAGAATGAGCGAGGTGACCAGATTGCGCAGCAGGGCGCGACGGTGGCTGGTGTTTCTTCCCAGCTTCTTGCCAGCTTTTAAATGACGCATGACAGATCCTTAACAAAAAGTTTCCGTTGCAGTTTCGGAAAACCCCCACCCTGTCTGGCCAAACCCAGGCCAGACAAGGGTGGGGCAACCGCTGCACACGCGAGGGCGCGTGTGCCACAAGCTATTGCTGATGCTCGAAGGCGCCGAGGGCGGCGGACTGCTGCGGCAGATTGACGGCGACGGCGTTGCCGTGCTCGTCGATCTTCATGCCGAGGCTGAGCCCCATCGAGGCCAGGATTTCCTTGATCTCGTTGAGCGACTTGCGGCCAAAATTCTTGGTCTTCAGCATTTCGGCCTCGCTCTTCTGCACCAGCTCGCCGATCGTCTGGATATTGGCGTTCTTCAGGCAGTTGTAACTGCGAACGCTAAGCTCCAGCTCCTCGACCGAGCGGTTGAGGTTCTCGTTGCGAATTTCCGGCTTGCGCTCGTCGGTGGAGGCGGTGGTCTCCATCTCCTCTTCGAAGTTGATGAAGATGTTCATGTGGTCCTTCACCAGCTTGGCGGCCAATCCAATCGAGTCGGCGGGGCTGACGGAGCCGTTGGTCCAGACCTCGAGCGTGAGCTTGTCGTAATCGGTGATCTGGCCCAGGCGGGCAGCTTCCACCGTGTAGTTACACTTGCGAACCGGCGAGTGCACCGAGTCGATGGGAATGAAGCCGATGCCGAGGTCCTCTTCGAAGTTCTTGTCGGCGGAGATGTAGCCGCGGCCGCGCTTGAGGCGCATTTCCATATCGAGCTTGCCGCCTTCGCTGACGGTGGCGATGTAGACGTCCTTGTCGAGGACTTCGACGTCGGCGTCGGCTTCGATCATGCCCGAGGTGATCACGCCCGGCTGGTCGGAGCGCAGGTAGATGGCCTTGGGGCCTTCGCCGTTCAGCTTGAACGGGACCTGCTTGAGGTTGAGGATGATGTCCGTGGCATCCTCCACCACGCCGGGAATGGACTGGAACTCGTGGAGCACGCCTTCGATCTTGACGGCGGTGACGGCCGCGCCCTCGATGGAGCTGAGAAGCACGCGGCGCAGTGCGTTGCCGATGGTGGTACCGAAACCGCGCTCAAAGGGCTGCGCCCAGAAGCGACCGTACTTGTCGGTGAGGGTTTCGGTGTCAGCGGCCAGGCGCTTGGGTTTCTGGAAGCCTTTCCAAAGCATGTGCATTGTTCTCCTTCGGCCATGCGGCTCAATCGCGGCTTCCCTGCCGGCCCAGGCAGGATCAATGCCACGAAAGGCTGATCTGGCACGAATGATCGGGCCGAAAACGTCTATCGGTCTGTCGGTCAATCGGTCAGTCGGTGAATGAACGACCGAAAGACCGATAGACCGAACGACCATTACTTGCTGTACAACTCGACGATGAGCTGCTCGTTGACCGGCAGATTCACGTCTTCGCGCTTGGGGATCGCAGTGACGCGTCCCTTCATGTTCTCGCGGTCCACCTCGAGCCAGTTCGGAGCCGGCTGATGGCTGCTGTACTCGATCGAGGAAGCGATGATGGGCAGCTTCCTGCTGGACTCGCGCACCGCGATCTCGTCGCCGGCCTTCACCTGGAACGAGGGAATGTCGACCTTGCGGCCGTTGACCTGGATATGCCCGTGGCGCACCAACTGGCGCGACTGGCGGCGCGCGGTGGCGAAACCGAGGCGGTACACGACATTGTCGAGACGCCGCTCCAGTTGCTGCAAGAGCAGTTCGCCGGTGACGCCCTTGGAACGCGTCGCTTTCTCGTAGTAGTTGCGGAACTGGCCTTCGTTGGTGAAGTAGATGCGCTTGGCTTTCTGCTTCTCGCGCAACTGCAGGCCGTATCCGACGATCTTCGCCTTGCGGTCCTTGCCGTGCTGGCCGGGGGCGAAGTTGCGGTTTTCGATGGGGCATTTATCGCTGAAGCACTTTGCCCCTTTGAGGAAGAGCTTGGTGCCTTCGCGGCGGCAAAGGCGGCAGACTGGACCTGTGTATCGAGCCAAGTTACTTCTCCTTTTGGAATCGGTTTACGGGATTGGCTATCCCTTCGTCCCGATTGCTTCATTTAGTGATTTAGTGATTTGTGATTTAGTGATTTGGAAACGCTGCCACGCGGCAATCACTAAATCACTCAATCGCTAAATCGCAAAATTCAAACTCGGCGGCGTTTGGGCGGACGGCAGCCGTTATGCGGAATCGGGGTGACGTCCTTGATGTTGCGCACCTCGATGCCGGCGGCGGCCAGGGCGCGGATGGCCGACTCGCGGCCCGATCCCGGCCCGCTGACCCGCACCTCGACCGAGCGGAGGCCGTGCTCGCGTGCCAGGTTGGCAGCGGTGATGGCGGCCTGCTGCGCGGCGAAGGGCGTGCCCTTGCGCGATCCGCGGAACCCCAGCGACCCCGAACTCTTCCAGGAGAGCACGTTGCCCTCGCTGTCAGCGATGGTGACGATGGTGTTGTTGAACGACGCCTGAATGTGAGCGATCCCAAAGGGGACGTTCTTGCGCTCACGCTTCTTGAACTTCTTGGTCTTGCCTTTTTTCGCCGGTGCTCCGGCGGTGGTTTCCGCTGCTGCTGGTTTGGCCATTTTGCTGTTCTCGGTTATCGGTTATCGGTTCTCGGTTTATCGGCGTCGGTCTTCGGGCTCAAAACCGAGAACCGAAAACCGATCACCAATTACGTCTTGGTCGCCGACTTCTTCTTGGCGGCCACGGTGCCCTTGCGCGGGCCCTTGCGGGTGCGCGCGTTGGTGTGGGTGCGCTGACCGCGAACCGGCAGGTTGCGGCGGTGACGGAAGCCGCGGTACGAGCCGATTTCGATCAGGCGCTTGATGTGCATGGAGACGTCCTTGCGCAGGTCGCCTTCCACGTTGCCCTCGCTCTCGATGACCTGGCGGATGCGGTTGACCTCTTCTTCGTTGAGGTCCTGCACCTTCTTCTCGCCATCCACGTTGGCGGCCGCGACAATCTTGGCGGCGCGCGGGTGTCCGATGCCGTAGATGTAGGTCAGCGCGATGCGGGTGTGCTTGTTGCGCGGAAGATCCACGCCGGCAATTCTGGCCATGTAAAACCTCGTTGTCGGTTATCGGTTGCCGGTCGTCGGTTGTTCGGCGACGAACCGAGAACGTTAACCCTGGCGTTGTTTATGTTTCGTGTTTTCGCAGATCACCCGCACCACGCCCTTGCGGCGGATGACCTTGCACTTGTCGCAAATCTTTTTTACGGATGCCCGAACCTTCATAATTCTTCCTGAATTTAGTGATTTAGTGATTTGTGATTTAGTGATTTGGCGTTGTTCCAGACAATCGCTCAATCACTCCATCGCTAAATCACTCAATTCTACTTATAGCGGTACACAATCCGCCCGCGGGTGAGGTCGTAGGGGGAAAGCTCCACCGCGACCCGATCGCCGGGCAAAATACGAATGAAGTTCTTGCGCATCTTTCCGGAAACATGCGCCAGGACCTGGTGCTTGTTTTCCAGTTCGACCTTGAACATTGCGTTGGGCAGGGGCTCGATGACCACCGCCATGACTTCAATCGCGTCTTCTTTACTCATGCACTCCTTGTTCCAAGTCCACAAACATTGCCGTCAGTATGGATAATCGTGCCCGTAGCCTCCGCGAACGAGCCAGACATAAAAGCTGGCACTCTTGAGGCAATTGCTTACATCAGCATGGCCAAAGGCACAGCCCCACGCGTATGTGGGAAGCGAGGTCTGCCCAAGTTGACGACCAGTAAAAGTCGTCTGTCTGCACGTTCAAGAAGGGATGTCCGGAGGGCAGGGTCGGATTACTCTGGCTTGGATCCACCAAGCTCAACAGCTCTTCGATGGCCGGAAGTCTCCACCCCATGCGACCGGCGACGGATTTTCCATAGCAATACACTATAGCAGCGTCCCAACTTCCTGGTTTGTCACTGGCTGGACGTCGCTCCCAAACCAACCCCGTCTCCTTGTCGAATACCACATCGTCCTGGGGTGCCCTCGTGCCGAAACTGTAGATCGCGAACCGCGGATTGGGTTTGTGATCTATCCAGTGAGCCCCACTGATGTCCCATATCGGCGCAACGTGCATTTCCCTGTCCTCGCTTGCGATCTACTGCGTCAAAATCACGGGCCCGTTTTCGGTGACGGCGACGCAATGCTCGAAGTGGGCGCTGAAGCTGCCGTCTTCGGTCACTGCCGTCCACTTGTCGTCGAGCACGCGGGCGCCGGGCGTGCCGGCGTTGACCATCGGCTCGATGGCGATCACCATGCCTTCGCGCAAGCGGGCGCCGTGTCCGCGGGTACCGTAGTTCGGGACCTGCGGGTCTTCGTGCAGCCGCGTCCCGATGCCGTGCCCGACAAACTCACGCACCACGCTGAAACCGTTGGCCTCGACCAGTTCCTGCACGGCCGCGCCGACGTCGCCCACGGTGTTGCCGATTTGGGCGGCGGCGATGCCGCGGTACAGCGACGCTTCCGTGACTTCCAGAAGCTTCTGCACTTCGGGAGCGAGCTTCTCGCCCACCGGGACGGTGATGGCCGCGTCACCGTAATAGCCGTCGAGCACGACGCCGCAATCAATGGAGACGATGTCGCCTTCCTTGAGCAACCGCTTCGGCGACGGAATGCCGTGGACGATCTCCTGGTTGACCGACGTGCACAGCACGCAGGGGTAATCGTAATACCCCTTGAAGGCCGGCTTGGCGCCGAGTTCCTTGATCTTCTTCTCCGCCGCCCGCTCCAGGTCCATGGTGGTGACGCCGGGCTTCACCATGACGCGGACCGTGTCGAGCACCTGGCGAACGATGCGGCCCGAGACGCGCATCTTTATCCAGCTCGGACGGCGATTTACAAACGATGGCCATCAATCACTTTCAACGCCTCGGCAGTGACGGCGTTCATGTCCTGGTCACCATTGATCTCGACCAACTGCCCCTTGGCCCGGTAATAATCGGCGAGAGGCAGGGTCTGCCGCTCGTAGGCCTTGAGACGTTCGGAGATCACTTCCTCGCAATCGTCACGGCGTGTAAGAAGCTTCGCGCCATCGACGTCGCAGAGGTCAGCAACGCGGGGAGGCTGGAAGTACACGTTGTAAATGCGCCCGCAGGTGGGACAAGAACGCCGGCCCGTTAGCCGGCGCAACAATTGATTATAGCTCACCTGGATGCTGACCACAACCGGAGGAAGCTTGCGATCCCCTTGATTTTCAAAGAGCTTATCGGCCAAGTAGCCATCGAGCCACTGGGCCTGCGCAACCGTGCGCGGATAGCCGTCGAGAATAAATCCGCGAGCCGTGTCGGGCCGCGCCAGGCGCTCGGCGACCATGTTGTTGACCAGGCCGTCCGGCACCAGCTCGCCGCGATCCATGATGGCCTTGGCCTGCTTGCCGAGCTCGGTGCCGCGCGAAACGTGATCGCGAAGCAGGTCTCCGGTGGAGACCTGCGGGATGGCATAGCGCTCGACGATGGTCTTGGCCTGCGTTCCCTTGCCGGCGCCCGGGGCGCCCAGCAAGATGACCGGGCCAACCGTCGGCATCGATTTGTTCACCGCGGCTTGTGCTTCCATAAGAGTTTCCAGTTTCTAGTTTCTAGTTTCTAGTTGGTCTGGATCCGTTGGATTAAAAACCAGAAACTAGAAACTCGAAACTGTCTTTCTACGCCCAGGTGCGGCGGCCGCGGATGCGCCCGCTGCGCGGGGTAAAGCCTTCGTAATGGCGCATGATCAACTGCGCCTCGACCTGCTGCACGGTGTCCATGGCGACGCCGACGACGATCAGCAGCGAGGTGCCGCCGAAATAAAAGGTGACGCCCAGTCCGTTGGTGATCCAGGCCGGCAGCTTTTCAAAAAACGCGCCCAGCGCGCCGGGCAAGTGGTTCAGGTGAATGCCGGCGATCATCCACTCCGGAATAAAGGAGATGATGATCAGGTAGAACGCGCCGACCAGGGTGATGCGGGTCAGGATTTCGTTGATCGAATCCGCCGTGCGCTTGCCGGGCCGGATGCCGGGGATGAACCCGCCGTACTTCCGCATGTTGTCGGCAACCTCGTTGGGGTTGAAGACGATGCTGACGTAGAAGTAGGCGAAGAAGATGATCCCGATGGCGTAGAGCAGGGTGTAGAGCGGCTCGCCCCAGGAGAGCGCGCGCAGCAGCGGCCCGAAATAACGGTTGTCGCGCAGGAAAAAGCCGGCGGTCTGCGGCAGGGTCAAAAGCGAGGAGGCGAAGATCACGGGCATGACGCCGCCGGAATTGACGCGCAGCGGCAGGTGGGTGGAGCCGCCGCCCATCACCTTGCGTCCGACGACGCGTTTGGCGTACTGCACCGGGATGCGGCGCTCGCTGCGCTCGACGTAGACGATGAAACCGACGACGGCGATCATCAGCGCGATCAGCATGATCATGGCGGGCGCGGTGAAGCCGCCCCAGGCGTCGGTGCGGACCTTGTCAATCAGGTCGGCGATGCCGCGCGGCAGGCCGACGACAATGCCGGCGAAGATCAGCAGCGACATGCCATTGCCGATACCGCGTTCGGTGATCTGCTCGCCCAGCCACATGATGAAGACCGAGCCGGTGGTGAGCGTGAGCACGGTCATCACAACGAATCCCCAACCCGGGTTGGTGACGAAGGCCACGCCGCCGGAGGCGGTCTGGCGCTCCAGCGTGATGGCGATGCCGAACGACTGCAAGGCGCTGAGGATCAGCGTCAGGTAGCGCGTCCACTCGGTGATCTTCTTGCGCCCCAGTTCGCCTTCCTTCTGCAGTTTCGCCAGCGGCTCATACACGACCGTCAGCAACTGCAGGATGATGGAGGCGGTGATGTAGGGCATGATGCCCAGGGCGAAGATGGTCAGGCGGCGAAGCTGGCCGCCGCTGAACAGGTCCACGAAGCCGAGGAAGGTGCCGCGGTTCTGCTCGAAGAACTGCTGCAACAGGTCGGCATTGATGCCCGGCGTCGGGATGTGCCCGCCGAGGCGGTACACCGCCAGCAACCCCAGCGTGAACAGGATGCGCTTGCGAAGGTCGGGAACGCGAAATACGTTGGATAGCTTTTCCAGCATGTGAAAACCTTGGTCGACGGTCGATGGTCGACGGCAAAAATTCTATAAGCCCTTGGTCGCGAGTTCGAAGCGAGCGGTATTGGCCGCAAGCCGTCGACCGACGACCGTCGACTATTGCTTCTTCTGCTTGCCGGCGCGCTTCTGGGCGCGGGCGGCTTCGAACCTGTTCTTCACGGGAGCAACCGCCTTGATTTCGATGACGGTAATGGTACCGCCGACAGCCTTAATCTTCTCTTCCGCCGACTTGGAAAACTTGTGCGCGTGCACGGTAAGGGCGGATTTCAGATCGCCGTCGCCGAGAACCTTCACGCGCTTGTTCTTGCCCTTGACCAGACCGCGGGTGCGGAGGAGGTCGGGCGTGACGTTGCTTTCGCCGAGGTCGGCGAGTTCGGAAAGATGCACGATCGCGTACTCTTCGCGGAAGATGTTAAAAAACCCACGCTTGGGGAGGCGGCGGTGCAGGGGCATCTGGCCGCCTTCAAAGCCGCGCAGGATGCGGGCGCCGCTGCGCGAACGCTGTCCCTTGTGACCGCGGGTGGAGGTCTTGCCCATGCCCGAACCCATGCCACGGCCGACGCGCTTGCGGTTTTCGGAGGAGCGTTTGGGTGCGTGTAAATTCGATAAATTCATTTCTGGTCTCTCGGTCTATCCGTTGACTACCTTCACCAAATGCGGCACTTTGGCGACCATGCCGCGGATGGAGGGCGAATCTTCGCGCTCGATCACCTGGTACAAGCGGGTGAAGCCGAGACCGCGAACGACCTTCTTGTGCTTCGCCGGAGCGCAGATGGCCGAACGCACCCACTTGAGATGCAGGGTGGCCTGGTTGGAGTTCGTCTTCGTTTTTGCCGCAGTCATCACATCTCCTGTACCGTCTTGCCGCGCATGGTGGCGACTTCCTGGCGATCGCGCAATTTCTTGAGCGCGTCAAAGGTGGCCTTGACCACATTATGCGGGTTGGTGGTGCCGATGGACTTGGTCAGCACGTTCTGGATGCCGGCCGAGGTCATGACGGCGCGCACGGCGCCGCCGGCGATGACGCCGGTGCCTTCCGGGGCGGGCTTCAACAGCACCATGCCGGAGCCGAAGCGTCCGAGAACGGCGTGCGGGATGGTGGTCTGGTTGATGTTGACCCGGACAAGATTTTTCTTGGCCGCCTCAATCCCCTTGCGGATCGCCTGCGGCACTTCCTTGGCCTTGCCGGCGCCGTAGCCGACCACGGCGGCCGAGGGATCACCGACCACCACCAGCGCGGCAAAGGACAGGTTCTTGCCGCCCTTCACAACCTTGGTGACGCGGTTGATGGCGACGACCTGGTCCTTGAGCTGGTAGTTGCCGGCGTCGAGTTTTCTTTTCACGGTTGCAATTGCCATTGATATCTCGATTCGTCTAACTCGTTTTCGGTTATCGGTTGTCGGTTATCGGTCGGCGCCGGTTGAACCGACAACCGAAAACCGAGGACCGATAACCTTTCAAAACTGCAATCCGGCCTGGCGGGCGGCGTCGGCCAGGGCCTTGATGCGCCCGTGGTAGAGGTAGCCGCCGCGATCGAAGACGACCTTGGCGATTCCCTTCTCCTTGGCGCGCTCGGCGACGCGCTTGCCGACTTCCTTGGCGGAGGCGACGTTGCCGCCGGTGCGCTTGCTGGCCTTGGCGCCCTCGACGGTGCTCGCCGATACCAGTGTCGTGCCGTGCAGGTCGTCAATGACCTGGGCATAGATGTGGTTGAGCGAGCGGTACACGTTGAGGCGCGGGCGCTCCGGGGTGCCGACCATCCGCTTGCGGATGCGGTCGTGAACCTTGGAGCGGGTCTGATTTTTCGAAGTCGTCGTCAGCATTGTTTCTTTCCATTTAGTGATTTAGCGATTTCGTAATTTAGTGATTTGCGGATCGCGTCGATATTCGCTGCTCCTGACAAAATCATTCAATCACCAATCGCTAAATCGAAAATTATTTCGCCCCCGTCTTTCCAACCTTCTTCTTCAGGCGCTCGCCGGCGTAGCGCACGCCCTTGTTCTTGTACGGGTCGGGCGGACGCAGGGCACGCATTTCGGCGGCGACCTGACCGACCTTCTGGCGGTCAATGCCGCTGACGCTCAGGCGCGTCTGCTTCGGGTCCACGGCCACCGAGATGCCGTCGGGCAGCGGGTACTCGATGGGGTGCGAGAATCCCAGCGTGAACACCACGATGTTCTTGGCCTTCAACTCGGCGCGGTAGCCGATGCCGACGATTTCCAGATCGCGGTTCCAACCCTTGGTGACGCCCTCGACGGCGTTGTTGATGAGCGCGCGGGTCAATCCATGGAGCGCGGACTGGCCGTCGGTTTCGCGCTGGGCGACGAGATGCCCGTCCTGCTGCGCCACCGTGATGCCCTGCGGGACGCGGGTTTCCAGCGCACCCTTCGGCCCCTGGACCTTGACCAGGTTGCCTTCGATGGAAACCTTCACCCCCTGAGGGATGGCAATCGGCTTTTTTCCAATTCGTGACATATCAGCTCTCGGCTCTCGGCTGTCGGCTCTCGGCTGGTTCGGCCGGCTTCCAGCGGATTGGTCTATCGGTCTATCAGTCTATCGGTCTATCCGTCACTCGGTTCGAAAAGACCGATAGACTGATGGACCGAGAGACCGGTACTCAATAAATCTCGCACAAGATCTCGCCGCCCACGCCCTGCTTGCGCGCATCGCGGCCGGTCATGACTCCCCGCGGGGTGGTCAGGATGTTGATGCCCATGCCGCCGAGCACGCGCGGAATCTCGTCGTGGCCGACGTAGACACGGCAGCCGGGACTCGACACGCGTTGCAGGCGCGAAATCGCGGCCTCGTTGTTGTTGCCATACTTCAGGTAAACGCGCAACACCTTGCGGCCTTCTTCCTCGACGGCCTTGAAGTTCGAGATGAAGCCCTCTTCCTTGAGGATGCGGGCCAGTTCGAGCTTCAGCTTGGAGGCAGGGACGTCCACCTTACTCTGGCGGGCGCGAATGCCGTTGCGGATGCGGGTCAAGAAATCTGCGACCGGATCGGTCAAACTCATTGTGTTGCTTCTCCTTTGCCCGTTCGCTCCGCTCGCGCGGAGAACCAGCGGCAATTCGTTAAAACCTTGGCCGTCGGCTTTCGGCTGTCGGCTCTCGGGCTTTAAGGCCCGACGGCCGATGGCCGACAGCCGATCGCCACTTCTACCAGGACGACTTGGAAACGCCGGGGATCTCGCCCCGCAGCGCCAGGCCACGGAAGCACAAGCGGCAAATGCCGAACTTGCGCAGGAATCCGCGGGGACGCCCGCAGATCTGGCAGCGGTTGTGCTGCCGGGATGAATAACTTCGGCCTGTCCCTTTGCAGATGAGACAAGCTTTCCCCTCGAGTTCGCGTTTCCCCTCGGCAAACCGGGCATGGTTTTCCCGGCGTCCTCGCGTCCTTCACTCGTTTTGCGGTTGTAGCCATGGTTCTCCAGTTTGTTATCGGTTATCGGTTTTCGGTTATCGGTTATCGGTGCCGATTCGCGTTTGAAACCGAGAGCCGCTTGCCGGGGCTAAAGCCCCGTTTTTTTCCTCATGTCCGCCGGGCTAAAGCCCGGCGCTTCCACCTTCATGCACGGAAGGGCATGCCGAAGCCCTTCAGCAGGGCGCGCGCCTGGTCGTCGGTGCGCGCCGTCGTCACGATGGTCACGTTCATTCCCCTCGACTTGTCCACCTTCTCGTAGGAAATCTCCGGGAAGATAAGCTGGTCGCGCAGGCCGAGCGTGTAATTGCCGCGGCCATCGAACGACTTGGTGGAGACGCCGCGGAAATCGCGTACCCGCGGCAGCGCCACGTTGATCAGCCGGTCGAGGAATTCGTACATGCGGTCGCCGCGCAGCGTGACCATGACGCCGATGGGCATGCCCTCGCGCACCTTGAAGGCGGCGATGGATTTCTTCGCCTTGGTGATGACCGGCTTCTGGCCGGCGATCTGCTGCAACTCGGCGGCAGCCGGGTCGATCACCTTGGCGTTCTGCGTTGCTTCGCCGACGCCCATGTTGACCACGACCTTGTTGATCCGCGGAACCGCCATGGGATTCTTGAGCTCGAATTCCTTCATCAGCGCGGGCGCGATTTCCTTCTCGAAGCGGTCGCGCAGACGCGCCGTGGAACGGCTGCTCGCCTTGGGGCGCTGCGGCTTGCCGTCGCCCTTGGCCTCGAGGGCGGCCTCGGCCGGTTTGCCCTTGGCCTTGCCGTCGCCTTTCTTGCCCTGCTGCTGCTGCGGCTTTTTCTGTTTCTCGTCTGCCATGTCCTCTTCCACTTCCTCTCACGGTTTCGGAGTGGGTACCGGTTCGTGAGGCGTTCATTTCGTAATTTTGTAATTTGGTAATTTGCGGATTTCCGGAGCGATTCGCGTCCTCTGCAAATTACAAATTACGAAATTGCCAAATTACCCAATTACCAAATCTCACTTTCTCCAGCGTCGTGCCGCACTTGTGGCAGACGCGAACTTTGCGGTCGCCACGCGCTTCGTGGCGGATGCGCACCGGACCGCAGGCGCCGCAGATCAGCATCACGTTGGAGATGGAAATCCGGCTCTCCTGCTCGGCGATGCCACCCTTGACGTTGCGCTGCGGGTTGGGGCGCACGTGCTTTTTCACCATCATGACGTGCTCGACCAGGACCTTGCCCTCTTCGGGGAAGACGCGGAGCACGCGGCCCTGCTTGCCCTGGTCGCGGCCGGTGATCACCTTCACGGTGTCGTTGCGGCGGATATCGCTGTGGACTCGTTGCATAATCGTTTCCTGTTTCAGCCGTCCCTACGGGACTCGCTGGTTCAATTCCGCTACCGACCCGGCACTGAAGTGCCGGGCTATTTTCAATCGCCCCTTCGGGGCTCACGTGCGATGCGCCTTGGACCTGCGCCATGCGCCTGGGCCCTCCGCTTTGGGCCTGGGGCCCTTGCGCCCTGCGCCTTGGGCCTTGCGCCTGCTACAGCACCTCGGGAGCAAGCGAGACGATTTTCAAGAATTTCTTCTCGCGGAGCTCACGGGCGACGGGGCCGAAGACGCGCGTGCCGACCGGCTCGTGCGCGTCGTTGATCAGCACCGCGGCGTTCTGGTCGAAGCGAATGTAGGTGCCGTCGCGGCGACGGTGTTCCTTGCGCGTGCGCACGATCACCGCCTTCACCACCGTGCCCTTTTTCGCCGTGCCGTCGGGCGAAGCTTCCTTGACGCTGGCGGTGATGACATCGCCGAGTCCGGCGCTCAGCCCGGTGGACCCGCCCAGGGGGAGGATCATCTGCAGCTTGCGCGCGCCGGAGTTGTCGGCGACTTCGAGCATGGATCGCATCATGACTGCCATGTTCAATCTCCTGGTGTGCCGGCCTGCTCTTCCTTGCCGGGCGTGACCGCCTCGGGTCCGACCAGCTTGGCGCGGCGGATGACATCTTTCAGGCGCCAGCGCTTCAGCTTCGACAGCGGGCGTGTTTCTTCCAGGCGGACAACATCGCCGACGTTGGCGGTGTTCTTCTCGTCGTGCGCATAGAAGCGGCGCGAGCGGGCGACGACGCGGCCGTAAAGATGGTGCGACTTCTTGCGCGTGACCTCGACGACGATGGTCTTCTGCATCTTGGTCGAGACCACGTCGCCGACCAGCGTCTTTTGGGCTGACGTTCTTGCGGTTGCAGTGTCCGGCATTATGGCTTCTCCGTCGCGGCCATCTGGCGCTGGCGCGCGATGGTCTTCACGCGCGCGATGTCCTTGCGCAGGCCGCGGATCTTCTTCAGGCTTTCCGTCTGGCCCATGTTGAGCTGGAACTTCAGGCGGAAGAGCTGATCGTTGAGCTCGCGCTCCTGCTGCTTGAGTTCGGCTTCGGTCAGGTTTCGGATCTTTTCTGCGTCCATATCAATTCTCGTTATCGGTTATCGGTTATCGGTGGTCGGTAGTTTTCAGTTCGAGTACCGGGAACCGAAAACCGACGACCTTCAATGCGCTGCGGGGCCTTCGCGCTGGACGAAACGCGTCTTCAGCGGCAGTTTGTGCGAGGCCAGACGCATGGCTTCGCGCGCCTCGGTCGGGGTGACGCCTTCCATCTCGAACAGGATCTTGCCGGGACGGACGACGGCGACCCAGTGGTCGGGAGCGCCCTTGCCCTTGCCCATACGGGTTTCGGCCGGCTTCTTGGTGACCGGCTTGTCGGGAAAGAGGCGCAACCAGATTTTTCCGCCACGCTTGACGAAGCGCGTCATGGCGATTCGGCTGGCTTCGATCTGGCGGTCGGTGATGTGGCCGCACTCCATGACCTTGAGGCCGTAATTGCCGAAGGACAGCTCGCTGCCGCGCCAGGCCTTGCCGGCCATGCGGCCGCGTTGCTGCTTGCGGTACTTCACTTTCTTTGGCATCAACATAAATCAGCTCTCAGCTCTCAGCTTTCAGCTTTCAGCTTGTTGCTCGCGCTGTCCGCCGTGCACTGATCCCAAAATGTCGGTTCGTCTCTTCACCTGTCTGCTTCCGCTCCGTTCAGCTGATAGCTGAGAGCTGAAAGCTGACAGCTTCCTTAAAACGCGCCCGCGCCCTGCGGCTCGCGCTTCTTGGCGGGCAGGATTTCGCCCTTGTAAACCCAGCACTTCACGCCGATGACGCCGTAGGTGGTGCGCGCTTCGGCGAAGCCGTAATCGATGTCGGCGCGCAGCGTGTGCAGCGGCAGGCGTCCCTGCAGGTACCACTCGGAACGCGCGATTTCGTTGCCGTTGAGGCGCCCGCTGACGCGCACCTTGATGCCCTTGCAGCCGAAGCGCAGGGCGGAATCCACCGACTTGCGCATGGCGCGGCGGAAGCCGACGCGCTTTTCCAGTTGCAGCGCGATCGATTCGGAAACCAGTTGCGCATCGAGCTCGGGCTTGTGCACTTCCTGGATGTCGATGTAGACATCGCGGTTGGTGCGCTTCTGCAGCTCGCCTTTGAGCTTGTCGATCTCCGCGCCCTTGCGGCCGATGATGATGCCCGGCCGGGCGGTGCGGATGATGATGCGCAGCTTGTTGCCGGGGCGCTCGATCTCGATGGAGCTGACGCCCGCCGACTTGAGCTTGTCCTTCAGCTCATTCTTCAGCTTGACGTCTTCCAGCAAGAACTTGGCGTAGTCGCGGGTCATGAACCAGCGCGACTTCCACGGCTTGGTGTAGCCGAGCGGAATCCGTATGGATGGACTTTTTGTCCCATAGTTCCTCTTGTGTCGACGGTCGACGGCCGACGGTCGACGGCCAAAAACCTATTTCTTCTTGCCCGCGAATTTCTTCGCGGGAGCTTTCTTCTTCGCAACCGGCCTCCGCGCCGGTTTGCGGGCGGGAGCGGCGGCGTGGGTTGCTTCCGCCGTCTCCGCCGAGGCGCCGTTGCGGTTCTTCTCCGCCAGGGTGATCTCGATATGGGTCATGCGCCGCTGGTAGCGGTAGGCGCGTCCCATGGGAGCGGGGCGGATGCGCTTCATGCGCGGGCCTTCGTTGGCGATGGCGCGCAGCACGAAGAGGTTGTCCACATCCACGTCCACGCCCTTCTCCGTGCTCAGGTAGTTGGCGTTCTCGACGGCCGAGCGCAGCACCTTCTGCACGTCGGGCGCGATGCCCTTCTTGGTGAAGGTGAGGGTGTTCATCGCGTCCTCGACCCGGCGTCCCTTGATCAGGTCGAGGACCAGGCGCACCTTCTGCGGCGAAACGCGCACGTATTTTGCCGAGCTTCTGAATTCCATGTTCGTCTCTCTACGTCTTCGGCGGCGCCGCCGGCGCTGCCGGAACGATCGCTCCCGGGCCTCCGACCACGCCCGCCGGTCTGGCGGCAACTTCGGTGGCGGCCTTCATCGAGTGTCCCTTGAACTGGCGGGTGAAGCTGAACTCGCCCAGCTTGTGCCCGACCATGTTCTCGGTGATGTACACCGGGATGAATTTCTTGCCGTTGTGCACCGCGATGGTGTGACCCACCATCTCGGGGATGATGGTCGAGCGCCGCGACCAGGTGCGGAGCACCTTCTTCTCGTTGCGCTGGTTCATCCCCTCGATGCGCTGCGCGAGGTAACCGTCAATGAACGGACCCTTTTTTTGTGAACGCATAATTCGTGTTCCTATTTGCCTTTGCGGTTGACGATGAACCGGTCAGTCCGCTTGTTATTGCGCGTCTTGTAGCCGCGGGTGGGCTGGCCCCACGGAGTCACCGGGTGACGTCCGCCGGAAGTCTTGCCCTCGCCGCCGCCGTGCGGGTGGTCCACCGGGTTCATGGCGACACCGCGGTTGTGCGGGCGCTTGCCGAACCAGCGGGTGCGGCCCGCCTTGCCGATCGAAATGTTCTCGTGATCGAGGTTGCCGACCTGGCCGATGGTGGCCATGCAGTCCACCGCCACGCGGCGCGTCTCGCCCGAGGGCAGCTTGAGCAGCGCGTAGTCGCCTTCCTTGGCGACCAGTTGCGCGGCGGCGCCGGCCGAGCGCGCCATCTGCGCGCCTTTGCCGGGACGCAACTCGATGTTGTGCACGGTGGTGCCGGGCGGAATGTTACGCAGCGGCAGCGCGTTGCCCACCAGGATGTCGGCTTCGGGGCCGCTGAGAATCTTGGCGCCCAGCTTGAGGCCGTCGGGCTGAAGGATGTAGCGCTTCTCGCCGTCGGCGTAGCTCAGCAGCGCGATGCGCGCCGAGCGGTTCGGGTCGTACTCGATGGAAGTCACCACCGCCGGAATGCCCGCCTTCTCGCGCTTGAAATCGATGATGCGGTACTTGCGCTTGTGCCCGCCGCCCCGGAACCGGCTGGTGATGTCGCCTTGGTTGCGCCGCCCGCCGGTGCGTTGCTTGGACTCGGTCAGCGCCTTGTGCGGCCGGTTGGTCGTAAGCTCGTCATTGACCAGCGTCGTCTGGAAGCGCAGCGTCGAGGTAACCGGTCTGTAAGTTTTGATCGCCATAATCAGCTCTCAGCTTTCAGCTTGTTACTTGTCCGGGACAATGTTCTTCCAGTCCCGGGGTTCCGTCTCGCTGTCAACCCGCTATCACTAGCTGATAGCTGAGGGCTGACAGCTGACAGCTCTATAAGTTTTGCGCGTACTCGGGCATCTTTTCGCCCGCCTTCAAGCGCACGTAAGCCTTCTTCCAATCGGGGCGGTAGCCGGTGAACTTGCCGCGACGGCGTTCCTTGCCCACGAAATTGGCGGTGCGCACCGAGTCCACCTTCACCTTGAAAATGGACTGCACCGCTTCCTTGATCTCGGTCTTTGTCGCCTTGGAAGCGACCTGGAAAACCAGCGTGGCTTCGGTCTCCTTCACGCCCAGGCCCTTCTCGGTGATGATCGGCTTGCGGATGATCTGGTAGGCCGATTTCATTACGCGACCTCCTCATGCCGGCGCTTGCTCACCGACTTCTTGAGCGAGTCCTGCAGCTTCTCCAGCGCGGGGCGGGAGAAGATGGCGCGGTCATAGCGCAGCAGGTGGTAGGGATGAACCTGGTTGCCCCGCACCAGCTCCACACCGTGCAGGTTGCGCGAGCTGAGTTCGAGGTTGCGGTTCTCGCGCGCGCCGTCCACCACCAGCGCCGTACTCTCGACCTTCAGCGCATCGAGCGTCTTGCGGAAAGCGTTGGCCTTGACCTCGGCGAGTTCGAAGTTCTCCACCACGGTCAGCTTGCCGTCGGCAAACTTGGACGCCAGCGCCGAGCGCAGCGCGCCCAGCAGCTTCTTGCGCGGGAAAGCGTAGTCATAGGAGCGCGGCTGCGGGCCGTGCACCGTGCCGCCGTGCCGCCACAGGGGCGAGCGGATGGAGCCCACGCGGGCGCGTCCGGTGCCCTTCTGCCGCCACAGCTTTTTGCCCGATCCGGAGACCAGCTTGCGGTTCTTGGTGGCATGCGTGCCGGCGCGCTGGGCTGCGCGGTAGTGCCGCACCGCCTCCCAGATGAGGTCTTCGTTGACTGCTCCGAAGACTTCGTCGGCCAGCTCGAAGCTGCCGGTCTTTTCGCCGCTCAGATTGAGTACGTCTATCGTAGCCATATTAGCTCTCAGCTATCAGGTGTCTTTACCCACATCTGCCAAAACCGGGCAGATGTGGGGCACCATTGACTCTTAACTCTTCTTCTTCGTCAAACGCTTCGAGGCCTTCAACGGATCAACCGTGCCGGTGCCGGCGAATCCGCGGCGCTCGCGCGGAGGCCGTTTCGACTTGCTGATGACGACGTAACCGCCGTTGGGTCCGGGCACGGCGCCCTCCACCACGAGCAGGTTTTCGTCCTTGTCAATTCCGAGCACGCGCAAATTGCGCGTGGTAACGCGGGCGTGGCCCATGTGACCGGCCATGCGCATCCCGGGAAACACGCGCGACGGGAAAGCGGAGGAGCCGATCGAACCGTTGATGGTGAACATGGAACCGTGCGAACTGGGGCCGGCCCGGAAATGGTGGCGCTTGACGACGCCGGCGAACCCGCGTCCCTTGCTGGTGCCGGTGACGTCCACGAAGCGGTCGCCGTCGAAGATGTCCACCAGCACGCGGTCGCCGACCTTGGCCTGGTCGCCGTCGCCGGCGGCGCCATCCACCACAATGTCGATTTCCCTGATGAACTTCACCGGCGGCAGATTGTTCTTGCCGAAGTGGCCGCGCATGGGCTTGTTCAGCCGCGTTTCCTTGACGAATTCGACCAGCCCGATCTGCGCCGCTTCGTAGCCGTCCTTGTTGCCGGTCTTGCGCTGCGTGATGACGCAGGGTCCGGCTTGCAGGACGGTAGCCGGGCGCACGTCGCCGTTGCTGTCGAACAACTGCGTCATGCCGACTTTCTTGCCGAGAATTCCGTTGATTGCCATGTTCTTTGTCCTAACTCCGCTTCCTGTCCGGCGATTGCTCTTTCCGGGGGCCGTAGCCACGGAAGCATTGTTCTTGGTCTATCGGTCTGTCGGTCTGTCGGTCTATCGGTCTATCGGTCATCACGGTTTTGGCCGAAAGACCGAGCGACTGATCGACCGAGAGACTACTTATGCTCTTTCCCAAACGCCTTGATCTCCACGTCCACGCCGGCGGGGAGGTCGAGCTTCATGAGCGCGTCCACCGTCTGCTGCGTTGGCTCGAGGATGTCGAGCAGGCGCTTGTGAGTGCGGATCTCGAACTGCTCGCGCGACTTCTTGTCCACGTGCGGGGAACGCAGCACGCAGTACTTGTTCTTGACCGTGGGCAGCGGAATCGGGCCCGCGATTTGCGCGCCGGTGCGTCGCGCGGTTTCCACGATCTCGCCCGTGCTCTGGTCGAGCACGCGATAGTCGTAAGCTTTCAGCCGGATCCGAATTCGTTCTTTTCCAATCATGGTGTCATCTCAAAGAGCGTGCGGCTGGATGCATGCCGTCCGTGTTGTGTCGTCCCTACGGGACTCCGGTTCTATTTCGTCCTTCCCCGGGGCTCACGCCCCGGGCTATGAACTATCGCCCCTACGAGGCTTCGGCGCTTCGCGCCTCGGTCACGGCTAAAGCCGTGACCTACCGAAACGTGCTGCACACGCGAGGGCGCGTGTGCCACACGTTACTGAACAATCTCCGTCAGCGTTCCCGCCCCGACCGTGCGGCCGCCTTCGCGAATCGCAAACCGCAGCCCCTTTTCCATCGCCACCGGGGTGATCAGCTCGATTTCCAGGCTCACGTTGTCGCCCGGCATCACCATTTCCGTGCCCGCCGGCAGGTGCGCCACGCCCGTCACGTCCGTCGTCCGGAAGTAGAACTGCGGACGATACCCGTTGAAGAACGGCGTGTGCCGCCCGCCTTCTTCCTTCGACAGCACGTACACCTCGCCCTTGAACTTGGTGTGCGGCGTGATCGAGCCCGGCTTCGCCAGCACCATGCCGCGCTCCACGTCTTCTTTCGGCGTGCCGCGCAGCAACAGCCCGGCGTTGTCCCCCGCCATGCCTTCGTCCAACTGCTTCTTGAACATCTCCACGCCCGTGACCACCGTCTTGCGCGTCTCGCGGAACCCGACGATCTCCACTTCCTCGCCTACCTTCACCTTGCCGCGCTCGATTCTGCCCGGTCACCACCGTGCCGCGCCCCTGAATCGAGAAAATGTCTTCAATCGGCATCAGGAACGGCTTGTCCAGATCGCGCGCCGGCAACGGCACGCTCTTGTCCACCGCCGCCATCAGCTTGTCGATCTCCGCTTCCCACTTGGCTTCGCCGTTGAGCGCGCCCAGGGCCGAGCCCCGGATCACCGGCACGTCGTCGCCGGGAAAGCCGTAGCCCTTCAGCAGTTCGCGCACTTCCAACTCCACCAGGTCGAGCAGTTCCGGATCGTCCACCGCGTCGCACTTGTTGAGAAACACCACCACGTAGGGCACCCCCACCTGGCGCGCCAGCAGCACGTGCTCGCGCGTCTGCGGCATGGGGCCGTCGGTGGCCGCCACCACCAGGATGGCGCCATCCATCTGCGCCGCGCCGGTGATCATGTTCTTGATGTAGTCGGCGTGGCCGGGGCAATCGACGTGCGCGTAGTGCCGGTTCACGGTCTCGTACTCGACGTGCGCCGTGGCGATGGTGATGCCGCGCGCCTTCTCTTCCGGCGCGTTGTCAATCGAGTCGAACGAACGGAACTTCACGTTCGGATTGTTCTTGCCCAAAACCTTCGTGATGGCCGCCGTCAGCGTCGTCTTGCCGTGGTCAATGTGACCGATCGTGCCCACGTTTACGTGCGGCTTGGTGCGCGCAAATTTTTCTTTCGCCATACTTGCTCCGTCAGTCGTCCCTACGGGACTTGTTTTCTAATCTCTTCGCTACGGTCTGAAACCAGCAGACCGACGCGGCTCATCTGCTTCGCCTTTGGGTTCGTATTCCAACCATGCCGTCGATAAGTGATCCCATTTGAGAAGTATCACTTTCGGCAAGCCACTAGGCTGAACTCGTTCGCCCATCCAAATCCAAGCGCCAAGATGATCCTCGCTGACCACAAACGCTTCGACTGCCTTTCCAGGCCTGGCTAGTTCCCCAAACTCGGCCTGACCGGTGGCCGAAAGCGTGAAATGAACGTTTCTGCCGCTTAGAGTCACTGTTTCTTCTCGAAGATCAGCTCACCGCGACCGAGGCCGAACAGAACCATGTTCCTTAGCCTGTTCAACTCCGACTTGGTCCCAGCATCCAGAACATCGTCCACCAGTTCCCAAGAAAGCACGACTGGCGTGATTCCGTTGGGAGTCTCAACTTCCAATCTCCACGTTGCCGTATCCAAGTTGCGAACGACACTGACTAGCCGGTAACCACTTCCAAGCGAATCCAGAACGTTCGACCGTGCCGTCATAGTCGGCGTAGGTGGCGATGACCTGCTCTATAGCGGTGCCTGATGAGGTGAAGCCCTTAGTGGCGCGGATCTCCTGGACGTCCTTCAGTTCCTTGGTGGCGGTATCGTCGGAATAGGTGACTATCCTCTGGTTGGTGGAGTTATGCCCGAGGTCGAATGAGCGGTTCTCTATGACCTGGTAGCTGGTCACCTCCAGGGAAGCCGCATCTCCGGTGTTATCGGTCTCGCTTGTCGTGATATTCTGTATATGGGCGTCGCCGCGGGCGTCTATATTCTGGTTATAGGTCTTTACCTCTTTTTGGAGCTCTGAGGACGCCGGCGGAGAAGCGGACGTATGTCTGGCTGGTCTGCCTAACGGCGTTGCCCTTATTGTCATATTCGTCGGTGGTGGTGACGGTCCTCTCGATGAGGTTAGCTTCGACGGCGGCGTCGCCGGAATATCTGTTGGTTTCAGATCTCTGGGCGGTGCCTTTCATCTGTGACTTCTTATTATTGGGATCATAGGCATTCGTTATGGTCTTGAAGGTCTTCTGGCCGTCAGAGCCGGTGGTCAATATGTTCTGCTGTAAAGCGTTGCCGTAACGGTCGTATTCGAGATAACTGATGGCCTGGGTATCGATGACGGTGGCGCCGTCTTTCGGATCATAGTTGGTGATAGTTGAACCGGATGCCCTGTCATGGATATCGTAGCCCGAATTCACTATATGCTGCACTTCGGAGGTGACGTAGGCTCCTGAGATATAGGCGTCCTTGGTGATCCTCTGGTCGAGAGAGTTGCCGCGGTTATCGAACGAGGAGGTTACGATAGTTTGTCTCGTGACAGGGTCGCCCGAGAGGGTGATGTCGCCGGTTCCGGAAGCCTGTATGACGGGAGCCGCGGAATAGGCGACGATGACGCTCTCGCCCACGTTGCCCTGTGAGTCTACATCTTTATTGGAGATGACCTTGGCCTCTATGAAGCCCGATACGGCCGTGCCGTCATAGTCGGCGTAGGTGGCGATGACCTGCTCTATAGCGGTGCCTGATGAGGTGAAGCCCTTAGTGGCGCGGATCTCCTGGACGTCCTTCAGTTCCTTGGTGGCGGTATCGTCGGAATAGGTGACTATCCTCTGGTTGGTGGAGTTATGCCCGAGGTCGAATGAGCGGTTCTCTATGACCTGGTAGCTGGTCACCTCCAGGGAAGCCGCATCTCCGGTGTTATCGGTCTCGCTTGTCGTGATATTCTGTATATGGGCGTCGCCGCGGGCGTCTATATTCTGGTTATAGGTCTTTACCTCTTTTTGGAGCTTGAGGACGCCGGCGGAGAAGCGGACGTATGTCTGGCTGGTCTGCCTAACGGCGTTGCCCTTATTGTCATATTCGTCGGTGGTGGTGACGGTCCTCTCGATGAGGTTAGCTTCGACGGCGGCGTCGCCGGAATATCTGTTGGTTTCAGATCTCTGGGCGGTGCCTTTCATCTGGGACTTCTTATTATTGGGATCATAGGTATTCACTATCGCCTTGAAGGTCTTCTGGCCGTCAGAGCCGGTGGTCAATATGTTCTGCTGTAAAGCGTTGCCGTAACGGTCGTATTCGAGATAACTGATGGCCTGGGTATCGATGACGGTGGCGCCGTCTTTCGGATCATAGTTGGTGATAGTTGAACCGGATGCCCTGTCATGGATATCGTAGCCCGAATTCACTATATGCTGCACTTCGGAGGTGACGTAGGCTCCTGAGATATAGGCGTCCTTGGTGATCCTCTGGTCGAGAGAGTTGCCGCGGTTATCGAACGAGGAGGTTACGATAGTTTGTCTCGTGACAGGGTCGCCCGAGAGGGCGATGTCGCCGGTTCCGGAAGCCTGTATGACGGGAGCCGCGGAATAGGCGACGATGACGCTCTCGCCCACGTTGCCCTGGGAGTCAACGTCTTTATTGGTGATCACCTTGGCCTCTATGAAGCCCGATACGGCCGTGCCGTCATAGTCGGCGTAGGTGGCGATGACCTGCTCTATAGCGGTGCCTGATGAGGTGAAGCCCTTAGTGGCGCGGATCTCCTGGACGTCCTTCAGTTCCTTGGTGGCGGTATCGTCGGAATAGGTGACTATCCTCTGGTTGGTGGAGTTATGGCCGAGGTCGAATGAGCGGTTCTCTATGACCTGGTAGCTGGTCACCTCCAGGGAAGCCGCATCTCCGGTGTTATCGGTCTCGCTTGTCGTGATATTCTGTATATGGGCGTCGCCGCGGGCGTCTATATTCTGGTTATAGGTCTTTACCTCTTTTTGGAGCTTGAGGACGCCGGCGGAGAAGCGGACGTATGTCTGGCTGGTCTGCCTAACGGCGTTGCCCTTATTGTCATATTCGTCGGTGGTGGTGACAGTCCTCTCGATGAGGTTAGCTTCGACGGCGGCGTCGCCGGAATATCTGTTGGTTTCAGATCTCTGGGCGGTGCCTTTCATCTGGGACTTCTTATTATTGGGATCATAGGTATTCACTATCGCCTTGAAGGTCTTCTGGCCGTCAGAGCCGGTGGTCAATATGTTCTGCTGTAAAGCGTTGCCGTAACGGTCGTATTCGAGATAACTGATGGCCTGGGTATCGATGACGGTGGCGCCGTCTTTCGGATCATAGTTGGTGATAGTTGAACCGGATGCCCTGTCATGGATATCGTAGCCCGAATTCACTATATGCTGCACTTCGGAGGTGACGTAGGCTCCTGAGATATAGGCGTCCTTGGTGATCCTCTGGTCGAGAGAGTTGCCGCGGTTATCGAACGAGGAGGTTACGATAGTTTGTCTCGTGACAGGGTCGCCCCCGAGAGGGTGATGTCGCCGGTTCCGGAAGCCTGTATGACGGGAGCCGCGGAATAGGCGACGATGACGCTCTCGCCCACGTTGCCCTGTGAGTCTACATCTTTATTGGAGATGACCTTGGCCTCTATGAAGCCCGATACCGGCCGTGCCGTCATAGTCGGCGTAGGTGGCGATGACCTGCTCTATAGCGGTGCCTGATGAGGTGAAGCCCTTAGTGGCGCGGATCTCCTGGACGTCCTTCAGTTCCTTGGTGGCGGTATCGTCGGAATAGGTGACTATCCTCTGGTTGGTGGAGTTATGCCCGAGGTCGAATGAACGATTCTCCATGACCTGATAGCTGGTCACCTCGAGGGAAGCCGCATCTCCGGTGTTATCGGTCTCGCTTACCGTGATATACTGGATATGCGCGTCGCCACGGGCGTCTATATTCTGGTTATGGGTCTTTACCTCTTTCTGGAGCTTGGACGCCGCGGAGAAGCGGACGTTGTCTGGCTGGTCTGCCTAACGGCGTTGCCCTTATTGTCGTATATATCGGTGGTGGTGACGGTCCTCTCGATGAGGTTAGCTTCGACGGCGGCGTCGCCGGAATATCTGTTGGTTTCAGATCTCTGGGCGGTGCCTTTCATCTGGGACTTCTTGTTGGCCGGATCATAGGTATTCACTATCGCCTTGAAGGTCTTCTGGCCGTCAGAGCCGGTGGTCAATATGTTCTGCTGTAAAGCGTTGCCGTAACGGTCGTATTCGAGATAACTGATGGCCTGGGTATCGATGACGGTGGCGCCGTCTTTCGGATCATAGTTGGTGATAGTTGAACCGGATGCCCTGTCATGGATATCGTAGCCCGAATTCACTATATGCTGCACTTCGGAGGTGACGTAGGCTCCTGAGATATAGGCGTCCTTGGTGATCCTCTGGTCGAGAGAGTTGCCGCGGTTATCGAACGAGGAGGTTACGATAGTTTGTCTCGTGACAGGGTCGCCCGAGAGGGTGATGTCGCCGGTTCCGGAAGCCTGTATGACGGGAGCCGCGGAATAGGCGACGATGACGCTCTCGCCCACGTTGCCCTGTGAGTCTACATCTTTATTGGAGATGACCTTGGCCTCTATGAAGCCCGATACGGCCGTGCCGTCATAGTCGGCGTAGGTGGCGATGACCTGCTCTATAGCGGTGCCTGATGAGGTGAAGCCCTTAGTGGCGCGGATCTCCTGGACGTCCTTCAGTTCCTTGGTGGCGGTATCGTCGGAATAGGTGACTATCCTCTGGTTGGTGGAGTTATGCCCGAGGTCGAATGAGCGGTTCTCTATGACCTGGTAGCTGGTCACCTCCAGGGAAGCCGCATCTCCGGTGTTATCGGTCTCGCTTGTCGTGATATTCTGTATATGGGCGTCGCCGCGGG
>CAVXCR010000034.1:0-24000 GCA_963760265.1 Terriglobia bacterium | reverse complement strand
TCCCCGACCCGAACCAGCCCTGCCACTTGGCTGGCCCCGTGCAAAATGCCTACTATCGGCCCATTGTGGCGACGCAATCGCTCCTTCTGTGCCGTGATCCGGACGTGGTGGGTGTGCTCCGTCCGATGCTCGACGAGCTCGGTCTTGGGCCGGAGGTGTGTTCGGTGCCCGACAACGCTCTCGACCTGCTCCAGAGCCGCAAGTACAACCCGGTCATCGTGGACTGCGACCAGATGGATGCTGACGGCGAACTGCTCCGCAGTTTGCGCGAGTCTCCGGCGAACCGGGACTCGATTGCGCTGGGCATCATCCGTGACGACGCCGCCGTCAGCGACGCCTTTGCTCTCGGCGCCAACCTCGTCATCCGCAAGCCCGTGGACGCGGAGGAAGCCGGCCGCATCCTGCGCACGGCGCGCTCGCTGGTAACCAGAATGCGTCGCCGTTTTCTGCGCCACGTGTTGCATACCCTGGCGTACGTCCACGTGGACGGCCTGCGCGACGCTCCCATGCTGCTCGACATCGGCGAGGGCGGAATCGCACTGCAGGCGCTGGATCCACTGGAGGAGCGGCGCGCATTTTCCCTTCGCTTTTCCCTGCCCGGCGATCCCGAGGAATATGAGGCGGTCGCCGCCGCGGTTTGGAACGACAGCTCCGGACGCGCCGGCATGCGCTTCCTGGGCTTGCCGCTTGCGGCCCGCGAGCGGTTGAAGGAATGGCTTGCGGTGCACGGAGCGGGAGGGCCGGCCGATGTCTCGCCCGACGATGTTCCGGCATGGACCGAGGATCACGTGCACTTGCCGGTGCAGCTTACGCCCACCGCCCAGGCGGTTTGCGGGGCTGCGGTGGACCTGGTGATTGTCGCCGCTGCGGTCGGCGTCTTCGGCCTGGTTTCGTGGGCGATCACCGCGGAAGTTCCACCGGCTCCCGCTGGTGGGTACGCGGCCATGCTTCTTGGCTGTGCCTGCTGGCTCCTCTACCGATACGTCTTTTTCGGAGGGCTCAGCATGACACCCGGCGGCCATGTCGTGGCTGCGATCGCCGATCGCGTCCTGGCCTGGCTGTACAACCGCCAGCGATACCGCTATCACTATCTCGATTAGGCTGCTGCCCGTGGGCGGTTCGGTCGCGGGAGCAATCCTGTCGTACCGACCTCATTTTTTCGATCTGCTACCCTACGTCGCAGGCAGAACCATGCGCCGCGTCCTGATCGCCACCTCCAATGCCGGCAAGTTGCGCGACTTCGGCGCCGCCGCCGCTGCGCACGAGATCGAGATCGCGCCCCTGCCCGATTTCGACAAATTGCCCGAAGTCGTGGAAGACGGCGCGACCTTCGACGCCAACGCGCGCAAGAAAGCCGAGCACTACAGCCACTGGTTTTCGGGCGCACTGGTATTGGCCGACGACTCGGGCCTGGCGGTGGACGCGCTGGGCGGCGCACCCGGGGTGCGGTCGGCCCGCTATGCCGCCCGCCGTGGCGAGGTAAATTCTTCCGATGCCGCCAACAACAGGCGGCTGCTGCGCGACATGGAGTCGGTCCCCGACGCAGAACGCACGGCGCAGTTCGTGTGCGCAATCGCTGCCGCACGCGATGGGCGAACGCTGGCGACATTCCACGGCGCGGCGCAGGGACAGATGCTCCGTGAACCGCGGGGCAGCGGAGGATTCGGCTACGATCCGCTTTTCTACTTCCCTTCTCTGGGGAAAACCTTTGCCGAGCTGACGACGGAAGAAAAGGCCGCGGTCAGTCACCGAGGCGCGGCGTTTCGCAAGTTTCTTGCGTGGTGTGAAAGCAGCGCAGCCGAAAACGCTATTTGAAACACTTCACCAGGGCGGTGGCGCACCCCACCAGCTTCTGTAGGTCGCCGGGCATGAAATCCGCTCCCGCCGCCGGCGCCGAGGTTCCCTTGCGCGAAACCTGAATGACGCCGATGGCTCCCGCCGGGCCCAGCACAGGCACCGACATGAGCTTTTGGATCATGTGTACGTGGTGGTCGGACTTTTCGCCTTCCCCGACCGGCGCCGCCGACTTGTGCTCGGACAATTCCACCGCCTCGAAAACGCTGGTGTGCTTGGTCTGCGCGAAGTTGTTGATGACCTCGGCGTGACGTGTATTGGCGGTGCGCACCGCTACCGATGTCGACGTGTTCAGCGGGATGCTGCCCACATTATGCAGTTTGACCGGATAGCAGAAGACCAGGTTGTGCTTCTCGATGCGCAGGATACCGACTTCATCTTCTTTCACGCCGAAGAGCTTGGCCAGTTGATGCCCGATTTTTTCGGCGTTCTTGGGGCTGAGCCCCTCAGCTTCGCACTCGGTCGCCAGTTGCGCAAAGGGCAACGCCGGAGTCGCCATGATCGTGATCTCCTCGACCGCTCTGATGGGACGATCCGGGCGTCATTATATCCAGCGCTGGCGCGTGTACAAGCGCCGGGCGCAGAAATTGGGCCGGCGGCGTGCCGGAACCTGCCCGCGTGCCGAACCGGGACACGTGGAATTCAGGAGCGGCCGCAATCTCGCGCCCGTGACCCGACATCACGCTCTTATGTGATCGGCGTTCCTTGACTTGGTGACGCACCGAGCCAATAATGGGCGGTTCGTTTTTACTTTTCATACTCTTATAAGGAGCTGAACCGTGGCAGCATCGGTCAGTTCTCCGGCAGCAGCAAGCGTGGCCAGGGTACCCGCAGGCGTGGCAGCGCTGCGGGCAGGCCAGGGCAATTCATTTCTCTGGCGCCGCCTGCATTCGCTGAGCGGCATTTTTCCCATCGGCGCGTTCCTGGTCGAGCATTTCCTCTCCAACGCCTTCGCCACCAACGGCGGGGCCGCGTACAACGAGAATGTGCGCTTCCTCACCGGCCTCCCGTTCGTGCTGGGGATGGAGATCACCTTCATCTACATCCCGCTGGCGTACCACGCCGGCTACGGATTCTGGATCTGGTGGCGCGGCGAGTCCAACGTCGGCGACTATCCCTGGCTTGGCAACTGGATGTACACGCTGCAGCGCTATACCGGGATCGTGGCCTTCTTGTACATCGGCTACCACACCTGGACCATGCGCTTCAGTGGAGCGCACATCCTCACCCACTCCGAAGTCGCCTACGCGAAGGTCTGGACCGAACTGCAGAATCCCTGGATCGTGGCGGTCTATTGCGTCGGGCTGGCCGCCGCCTCGTGCCACTTCGCGTATGGCATATGGCTGTTTGCGGCCAAGTGGGGATTCATCGTGGGCGAACAGGGCCGGAAGAAGTTCGGCTATGTATGCCTGGTGATTGGCCTGGCAATGACCGCCATGGCCGCCGGCTCGGTGTATGCATTCATCAGCACGCCGGAAGGGCAGGTGCCGAACATGCAGGAGTTCCGGCAACTGCAACATTCATCGACGTCGTATGTCTTACCAGCAGTCAATTCATGAGCAATTCGGCCCGGCGGGAATTTTCATATGGCATCAACTCCTAAGATCATCGTTGTCGGCGGCGGTCTGGCGGGCCTTGTCGGCCGTCATCAAGATCGCCGAAATGGGCGCGCAGGTAGACCTGTTCTCGATCGTGCCCGTGAAGCGGTCCCATTCGGTCTGCGCCCAGGGCGGCATCAACGCCGCCAAGAATTTGAAGGGCGAGGGCGACTCCACCTGGCAGCACTTTGACGACTCCGTGTTCGGCGGCGACTTCCTCGCCAACCAGCCCCCGGTGAAGGACATGTGCGACGCCGCGCCCGCCGTCATTGACCTGCTCGACCGCATGGGCGTTCCCTTCAACCGCACTCCCGAAGGTCTGCTCGATTTCCGGCGCTTTGGCGGGACGCTGTACAACCGCACCGCCTTCGCCGGCGCCACCACCGGCCAGCAGCTTCTCTATGCGCTGGATGAGCAGGTGCGCCGCCACGAGTCCGAAGACAAGGTGAAGAAGTACGAGCACTGGGAATTCCTCTCGGCGGTGGTTGACTCCAAGGGAATCTGCCGTGGCATCTGCGCCATGGATCTGCGCTCCATGCAGGTGGTTACTTTCCCGGCCGACGCGGTCATCATCTGCACCGGCGGCGTGGGCGCGATCTTCGGCAAGTCCACCAACTCGGTGGTCTGCACCGGCTCGGCGCAATCGGCCCTCTACCAGCAGGGCGCCTTCTACGCCAATGGCGAATTCATCCAGGTCCACCCCACCTGTATTCCCGGGGAGGACAAGCTGCGGCTGATGTCGGAATCGGCGCGCGGCGAGGGCGGGCGCGTCTGGGTGCCGAAGACACCGGGGGATAAGCGCGATCCCAAGAGCATTCCAGAGAAGGAGCGCTATTACTTCCTGGAAGAGCGCTATCCGAAGTACGGCAACCTGGTGCCGCGCGATATCGCCACCCGCGAGATCCACAAAGTGGTCTACGAGGATGGCCTGGGCATCGACGGCGGACCCATGGTTTACCTTGACCTAACTCACATTGACCGCAAGATATTAGACAAGAAACTTGAAGGTATTCTTGAGATCTATGAGAAGTTCGTAGGCGACGACCCGCGCGACACCCCGATGAAGATCTTTCCCGGCATGCACTACACCATGGGCGGCATGTGGGTGGATTACAAGCAGGCCACCAACATCCCCGGGCTGTATGCCGTGGGCGAGTGCGATTACCAGTACCACGGCGCCAATCGCCTGGGAGCGAACTCGCTGCTGTCGTGCATCTGGGGCGGATTTGTCGGCGGCCCGGCAGCGGTGCAGTATGCGGGCTCGCAGCCGACGGCGGCGGGCAACGGCGCCTTTGACAGCGAGCGCAAGCGCCAGGAAGAAGCCAATACCTTGCTCGTCAACAATCAGGGCGACGAGAACCCATTCAAGATCTGGCGCGAGCTTGGCGACATTATGACGCGTAACTGCGCGGTGATCCGCTACAACAAGAACCTGCAGGAAACCGACGTCAAGCTGGTGGAGTTGCTGCAGCGCTTCCGCCGCGTCAACCTGAGCGACAAGACGCAGTGGGCCAATAGCACGTTTACGTTTGCACGCCAGCTCTACAACATGCTCCAACTGGCGCGCGTCATCGTGCAGGGGGCGGCGCTGCGCAACGAATCGAGGGGCTCGCATTACAAGCCGGACTTCCCCGAGCGCGATGACAAGAATTTTCTTAAGACGACCAAGGCGTACTTCGCGCCCGACGCGGACGAACCCCGGTTTGAGTTCGAGGCGGTGGATACATCGCTGATTCCGCCTCGCCCGAGGAGGTACGACGTCGCCAAATAGAAGAGCATGGCGATGCTTAGGACATGAACGGCAAACGCAGCCCGGTACTGTTGGTCGCAGATATTGTCGTCGGCATTCTGATGATCGTATGTGCGCTGGTGTTCCACCTTGTGCTTCCGGGCATTCCGTTCGCATTACTGGTCGTGGGGGGAGTTTTACTGGCTGTCACAGGTTTTCTTTACCGCTAATAGAAACAGGCATTCATAGACATGGCGAACAAAGCGATCGTTCTTAAAATCAAGCGCCAGACCGACCCGCAGCACGCGGCAACCTGGGAAGAGTTCGAAATTCCCTATAAGCCGAACATGAACGTGATCTCCGTCCTGATGGAGATTGCGCTCAACCCGGTCACGCGTGACGGCAAGGCGACCACCCCGGTCACCTACGACTCCAACTGCCTGGAAGAGATTTGCGGATCGTGCGCCATGCGCATCAATGGCCGCACCCGCATGGCCTGCTCCGCCTTGGTGGACCAACTCGAGCAACCGATCGTGCTGGAGCCCTTCAGCAAGTTTCCCGTGATCCGCGACCTCGCGGTTGACCGCAGCGTTCTGTTCGAAAACCTGAAGGCGGTGAAGGCCTGGGTGCCGATAGATGGCACCTACGACCTCGGCCCCGGCCCGCGCATGCTGCCCGAGGAGCAGGAGGCGGCCTATCCGCTCTCGCGCTGCATCTCCTGCTGCTGCTGCATGGAGGCCTGCCCGCAGTTTAACGAGTCCACCGGCTTTGTGGGAGCAGCGACCATTTCCCAGGTGCGTCTGTTCAACACCCATCCCACCGGAAAGGCCCTCAGGACCGAGCGCCTGCACGCGCTCATGGGCGATGGCGGGATCCACGAATGTGGCTATGCCCAGAACTGCGTCGAAGTCTGTCCCAAGGACATCCCGCTGACCCGCTCCATCGCCGAGGTCGGAGGCTCGGTGATGAAGCAGGCCTTTGCCGATCTCTTCCGCCGGTAACGTTCGCAGCGCCGGTGACCGAAGTAATCTTCCCGACCCCGAGAGTTGCCTCGGGGTCTTGCTTTTGCTGGTACCTTAGGGAATAAACCTGAGTAAACGGGCTGAGACTTGGGTTTACACTGAACAACAAGTCGTGATCGAAATTTACTGTCGAACCTGGGGGGTTGTTTTGCGCGCCACGTATCGGACCAGCATCACTTTAACCTTCGTACTATTGCTGTCTACCGGATCTTTCGCGGCCACCATTAAGACGCGTTATCACCGGGGGACGGTTCGTCATGCGCGTCACCTGAACTGGATGCCGGTGCTGCTGAAGGGCTCGCACGATTCCCTGGTGCGCCAGAACGCGGAAATTGATCGCCTGCAACTGGTGCGGATCCAGAACGATCAGGCGCTGGAAGAGTTGATCGCGCGTGATCAGCTTGTCGCGCTGCCGCAAAGCAACTTCGTTCGCATCGACCCTCGCCTGGAAGAGTCGCGGCGCTTCTGCCGGCCGTGGACGGGGTTATTCCTGCAGGATTTCGGACAGGCGTACTACAAGCAATTTCACCGGCCCATCCAGGTGAACTCCGCGGTGCGCACGGTCGAGCAGCAGGAACGCCTGGCTCGTTACAACCACAATGCCGCTCCCGCCGAGGGCGAAACTGCTTCCTCCCATCTCGCCGGCCTGACGGTGGACATCGCCAAGAAGGGCATGACGCGCCGCCAGCGCGCCTTCACTGAACACTACCTGGTCAACATGCATAACCTCGGACTGGTGGAAGCGGTCGAGGAGCGGCGCCAGGCCTGCTTTCATGTGATGGTGTCCGACCGTTATACTGCGTGGCGTGAAAGCGAAAAACTCGCCACTGCTCCGCACGCGCCGCATGCTCCAGATGCGGCTGTCAACCCACAACAATAGACTCCTCGTTGCCGTGATTCTGGGATTGCTGACGCTGCCGATGTGTCTCGCTGTCGCGCAGAACATGCCCGACACCGGCCCGGCCGTGTCGGCAAAGGCGCGTCAGATCCACGATTCCGCCATCGTGGTTGACACCCACGCCGATACGCCGCAGCGCTTTCTCGATGAGGGTTTCGACATTGGGACGGTCACGCCGGCGGGCAAGGGCAACATTGACCTGCAGAAAGTCCGCCAGGGAAATCTCGGCGCCGAGTTCTTTTCCATCTGGGTCGAGCCCGGCTACTACGACGGCCACTACACCCGGCGCGCGCTGGATCTGATTGATTCGGTCTACCTGCAAGCCGCCAAGCACCCCGGCCAGATGATGATGGCTTACAGCGCCAAGGACATCGTGCGCGCGCGCACCGGTCCGAAGAAGAAGTTCGCCGCGCTGCTGGGGGTGGAAGGCGGGCACGCCATCGAAAACGACATCCGCGTGCTGCGCGATTTCTACCGGCTGGGCGTGCGCTACATGACCCTGACCTGGTCGAATACCAACGAGTGGGCGGATTCATCCGGCGACATCGACGACCCCAAGGTCCATCACCACGACGGCCTCACGCCGTTCGGCAAGCAGGTGGTGGCGGAGATGAACCGCCTGGGCATGATGGTGGATGTTTCGCATGCCGCCGACAAGACATTCTGGGATGTGATGGCCGTAAGCAAGGCGCCGGTCATCGCGTCGCATTCCTCGGCGCGGGCGCTGGCGCACCACCCGCGTAACATGACCGACGACATGCTGAAGGCGATGGCCAAGAACGATGGCGTGGTGATGGTGAATTTTTACGACGCCTTCCTCGACGAGAAGTTCCGCCTCGCATATGCCGCGCAAGAGCCGGAGCGTGAAGCTGCCGTCAAAGCCAATGAAGAGAAACTCCGGGCCGAGGGAAAGCCTCTCACCTACACCGCGGTAGAGGACCAGGTAGAAAAAGAATGGGCCAACAAGCTGCCGCACCCGCCGTTTAAGGTCCTGATTGACCACATCGATTACATCGCCAAGGTGGCCGGCGTGGAGCACGTTGGGTTGGGCTCGGATTTCGACGGCAATCCCGCCATGCCCCAAGGCATGGACTCCGCCGCCGATCTGCCCAAGATCACGCAAGCCCTGCTCGACCGCGGCTACACCGCCAAACAGGTCAAAGCAATTCTGGGCGGGAACCTGTTGCGCGTGTTCCGGCGGGTGGAGCAGGTCAGCCGCGAATTGCAGTCGCAGCAGAAAATTGCAGCGGCCAGCGAGTAAAATGTTTCGTTTGTTACCGACAACCGACAACGAACGACTATTTTTTCAAGGTGCGACTATGCGAAAAGTACTTGCCGTTACTCTGTTGCTGGTTCCTTCCCTTCTCCTTGCCGCCGATGCGGCCGGCAATCCCAAGGCAGTGATCGAAACCACGCTCGGCAATTTCAATTGCGTTTTGTTCAAAGACAAGGCGCCGGTCACGGTGGAGAATTTCATTGGCCTCGCCGAAGGCACCAAGGACTGGACCAACCCCGTTTCGCACGTCAAGAAGCACAACACGCCGCTGTATGACGGCACCATCTTCCACCGCGTGATCCCGGGCTTCATGATTCAGGGCGGGGATCCCGCCGGCAACGGCACGGGCGATCCCGGCTACAAATTCAAAGACGAGTTCGATGCTTCGTTGAAGTTCGACCGCGGCGGCCGACTCGCGATGGCGAACTCCGGGCCCAATACCAATGGCTCGCAATTTTTCATCACCGAAGTCCCGACCCCGCACTTGAACGGCCGCCACACCATCTTCGGCCAGTGCGAGCCGGTGTCGCTGGTCACCAAAATCACCAAGGTGGCGCGCGATCCCAGCAACGACAAGCCTTTCCAGGCGGTACGCATCACGCACATCAAAATCGAGCAGCCCGGCGCGGCCGCTCCCGCTGCCGGGAAGAAACCGGAAATGCAGAAGTAGCCGTCGTATGGTCGCGCGACACTGCACGCGCCGTAACCGGCCGCAGTGGCTTTTTTTCGAATGAAAGGACCCCCCATGGCACGCCAACCCGGCACCTACGCCATTTTTGAGACTTCCGAAGGAACCCTCGTCTGCCGCCTGTTCGAAGCGGAGGCGCCCAAGACGGTGCAAAATTTCGTCGAGCTGGCGGAAGGCAAACGCGAGTGGACACATCCGGTCACGCGCGTGAAATCCACCAACCGCCTCTACGACGGGACCATCTTCCACCGCGTCATTCCCAATTTCATGATCCAGGGCGGCGACCCCGCAGGCACCGGGTTCGGCGGCCCCGGCTACCGTTTCGAAGATGAAACCAAGGGCTCGCCCCACAAGTTCGACAAGTCCGGCAAACTCGCCATGGCCAACGCCGGACCGAACACCAACGGCAGCCAGTTCTTCATCACCGTGGCGGCGACCCCCTGGCTCACCGGCAATCACACCATCTTTGGCGAGGTGGTCGAGGGGTTGGATGTGGTGACCAAGATCGTGAGTGTCCCGCGCAACCCGCAGGACAAGCCGGTGAAGGACGTGACGGTGAAGTCGGTGAAGATCGAGCGCGCGTAAAACACTAACCGCGGATTAGCGCGGATCTTCGCGGATTTTTCTTCGTATCCGTGTGAATCCGCGTTAATCCGCGGTTGGTTTTCTTATCGCTAGACGCCGATGACGGCGACCAGTTCCTTCACCGCGCCGGCGCTCTTCTCCAGAGCCACCTGCTCTTCCGGCGTAAGGCGGATCTGGATCACGTCCTCGATGCCGCGCGAGCCGAGCTTGCAGGGTACGCCGACGAACAAACCGTGGATCCCGTATTCGCCTTCCAGGTAGGCGGCGCAGGGCAGAATCTTCTTCTTGTCCTTGAGGATGGCTTCCACCATCTCGGTCACCGCCGCCGATGGGGCATAGTACGCGCTGCCCGTCTTCAAATACTTGACGATCTCGGCGCCGCCGTCGCGGGTGCGTTGCACCAGGCGATCGATGGTGGCCTTATCCATCAATTCGGGAAGCGGAATGCCGGCCACGCCCGAATAGCGCGGCAGGGGCACCATGGTGTCGCCGTGCCCGCCGAGCACGAAGGCGGTGACGTTCTCGACCGAGACCTTCAGCTCCTGGGCAATAAACGCGCGGAAACGCGCCGAATCGAGCACGCCGGCCATGCCGATCACGCGATTGCGCGAGAAGCCGCTCAGCTTGTACGCCGCCTGCGCCATCGCATCCAGCGGGTTGGAGACGATGATCAGGATGCAGTCGGGCGAGTGCTGGACCACCTTGCCGACCACGTCGCGCATGATCTTGGCATTGATATTCAGCAGGTCGTCGCGGCTCATGCCCGGCTTGCGCGGCACGCCCGCGGTGATGACCACGATGTCGGAATTGGCGGTGTCGGCGTAATTCTCGGTGCCGACCACGTAAGAATCCTTTTTGATGATGGGCATGGCCTCGAGCAGGTCCAGGCCTTTGCCCTCCGGCACGCCCTCGATGATGTCGATCAGGGTCACGTCGGCCAGTTCGGCCGCGGCGATCCAGTGCGCTGCCGTCGCCCCTACGTTACCCGAGCCCACGACCGTTACTTTTTTGCGCATGGTAGGAATCCTTTCTGAGGCGGACGCGCTCGGCGCCGCCAGCCGATGGATGAAAACCGATTAGTCTACGCCAGATGGCACGGTTTTAGAACGCTCGCCGGGTCAAAAAGGCGGGGCGGGCTCTTGACCCGCCCCACCCCTGATTGCCTTGCCCGTAAGTGCGACGGCTAGTCGGCAGCCGCGGAACTGGCGGCGTTCATGTTCTCGATGATGTAGGTCGCGTACTCGCTGCACTTCACCTTGGTTGCGCCCTCCATCAGGCGGTGGAAGTCGTAGGTGACCTTCTTCTGCTCGATGGTCTTCCTGACGCCGTCCTCGATCAGCTTGGCCGCTTCGTGCCAACCGAGGAACTCGAACATCATCACGCCCGACAGCAAGACCGAGGTCGGGTTGATGACGTCGAGGTCGGCGTACTTCGGGGCGGTGCCGTGCGTGGCTTCGAAGATGGCATAGCCATCGCCGATGTTGGCGCCGGCGGCGATGCCCAGCCCGCCGATCTGCGCCGCGCACGCGTCGCTGATGTAGTCGCCGTTCAGGTTCGGGGTCGCCAGGATTTCGTACTCGTCGGCGCGCGTGACGACCTGCTGGAAGATGGAATCTGCGATGCGGTCATTGACCATCAGCTTCTTCTTCCACTGGCCGTTGCCGTGCGTCGTGTAGATCGAGTCCAGGCAGTCCTTCACTTCCTTGTAAATGGTCTCGCGGAACTCGGGCGCCGCGTACTCCAGGCCCGGCTCCACCAGGTTGGCATTCTGCTCGATGGTGATGTTGGGGTTCTTGTCCTTGTTGTCGAGGATCCAGCTCTCGCGCTCGGTCACCACCTTGTCGCGAAATTCGCTGGTGGCCAGCTCGTAGCCCCAGGCGCGGAACGCGCCCTCGGTGAACTTCTGGATGTTGCCTTTGTGGACCAGCGTCACCTTCTTGCGGCCGATTTCCAGCGCGTGCTTGATGGCATTGCGGACCAGGCGCTTGGTGCCGAAAACCGAGATCGGCTTGATGCCGACGCCGCTGTCCTCGCGGATCTTCTTGCCCGTGCCGGCGAGCATTTCGTTGTTCAGGAAATTGATCAGCTTCTTGACCTTGTCCGTCCCCTGCTCCCACTCGATGCCGGCGTACACGTCTTCCGTGTTCTCGCGGTGGATGATTATGTTCATCCGCTCGGGGTGCTTCACCGGGGAGGGCGCGCCGTAGTGCTTCACCGGGCGCACGCAGTCATACAGGTCGAGGATCTGGCGTAGCGCCACGTTCAGCGAACGGATGCCGCCGCCCACGGGGGTCGTGAGGGGGCCCTTGATGCTGACGCGCATGTCCTTCAGCGCTTCGATGGTGCCGTCGGGAAGCCAGCTCTTGAACTTGGCCATCGCTTTTTCGCCGGCGAAGACTTCGTACCACACGATGCGGCGCTTGTTGCCGTAGGCCTTTTTCACCGCGGCGTCGAATACGCGCACCGAGGCCTTCCAGATGTCGCGGCCGGTGCCATCGCCTTCGATGAACGGAATGAGGGGATTATCGGGAACCGTGTACTTGCCGTTGCTGTAGGTAATTCGGGCGCCGTCTTTGGGCACAGGCAGCCCGTTGTATGAATCCGCCATCAACCACCTCCTCAGGAATTTAAGGGACCCGCCATTATAGGCGCATGGCGTGTACATCCGCGCATGACATGGATCACAAAAGAATGTGACAACTGACCAAGCGGGCGCCGGGTGGAAGCATGCCGCGGTCCGGGTCTGGCGGGGTGGACTTTCGAGAACAGCCAGGAATGGGGCTTATCTGCGCCCGCAACCGTCGCGGTCCGGGTTGCCCGGCATCCTGGCTCCCGAAGACGTACCTCGAAGCGGTGCTGTCCGTCACGCCATCAGGCGCTCATACAGAGCGCGGGTCGCAACCAGGGTACGCTTCAACTCCGCCTCCACCCCGCCTTGCAAGCTGCGGCCCAGCATGCGCGAGGCAAGTTCTTCGACCGCGCCGCGGGCATGTTCGCCGACGGGCAGCGTCTTGCGGGCGCGCCCGGATACGATCCGGATGGCGTGTTCCAGCGCACGGTAAAACTCCGCGGCCTCATCCAACAGCCCGAATTCGGCTTCGCCCAGCAGGTGCGCGTCGGCCAACCCACGAAGGCGCTGCCGCATGTTGCCGCGCAGCCGCACCCGGTGCCTGACCGCCAGCGCGCCGGCGATGAAGTCAATGTCGTACACGGCGCCCGCCCCCGTCTTCAGGTTGGGCCCGCCCGCTTCCGGTTTATCGAGCTTGCCGCGCATGCCCCGCACCGCGGCGACAAACCCGGTGTCATCGGCGAAATGCGCCATCCACCCCGGGGCCGAATGCAGCACGCGCTGGCTCAGTTGGTCCGCTCCCGCGACATGCCGCAACTTGGTGAAGCTGAGCGCCTCCCACGCCTGCGCTTCGCGCTGGAAATATTCCTCGACGTGGGCGACGGTCATCACCAGTTCACCCTCGGCGCCCCGCGGCCGCAGCCTTGCGTCCACCGGAAACACCGTGCCTTCGCGGGTGTACGCCGACAGCGCCTGCATGAACTGTTCCGCCGCTCTGGTCGCGGGCGCGGCTTCCAAGCCTTCGTCCCTGACGAACAGCAGGTCCGCATCCGACAACAGATCGAATTCGGCGGTGCCCAGCCGTCCCAAGGCCATGACCGCCAGTCCCTGGGGACTTCCGGCGATGGCCAGGGCGGCGGCGATGGCCTCGTCGGCGGCACGCGTGGTTTCCGCCAACGACTCGTAGACCCTGCGGCCTTCCACCGCGTCGCGCGCGCCGGAAGCGAACACGCGGTGGCGATAATGACGGCGCAGAAGCGCCAGCTTCTCTGCGTGCGGCACGCCGGCGGAGCCCAGGTAGGAGAACACGGGATCGCCAAACGCTCTTTGTTCCTCGGCGTCTTGTTCAAACAGGTGGCCGACGCCGTCGGGCTTGGCTGTTCCCTGCTCTTCGGCAAGCGTGACGATCTCCTCGGGGTGGCGGGTGAGAATGTCGGTCAGGTAATCGCTGAGCCGGAAGATCTGCAATGCCTGACGGAACGCCTGCGGTGCGTGAGCGACCGCGGCGTATCGCTCCGAACTGGTGAACGCCGCCGACAGAAAGCGGAATACATTTCTGCGCGCGGCGGAATCCAGCGCGGCGCCGTTCAGCACCTCGTACAGAGCAGGCGAATCGCTTGCCAGCCGCGCCATCATCTGCTGTTCGCTCTGGTCGTGCGCCGGCTCCGTGCTTTCCAGGTGGAAGTCAGGAGTCTCGCGTTGCTGTTGCCACTGCTGATGATGGACGATGCGGTTGTAGATCTCGGCCACCGCCGCCATCCGGCGCTGCACCAGGTCAGCAATATTTTCCAACGGCGGCGCCGCCTGCCCGCCCGGCATGGAGCGCGCCACCACGGCGCGTTCCTCCTTCGACCTGGGCAGCTTGTGCGTCTGCTGTCCGTGCCGCAGTTGCAGACGATGCTCCAGCTTGCGAAGAAACTCGTACGCGGTGGTCAGCTCGTTGTAGTCGCGGCCGCTCAGGTGTCCCTTGTCATGCAGCTTCTGCAGCGAAAACAGCGAGCCGCCGGAACGCAGCCAGCGCTCTTTGCCGCCGTACACGCGCTGCAGGCACTGCACCAGGAACTCGATATCGCGAATGCCCCCGCGGTCGAGCTTCACGTCAATGCTTCCGCCGCGAGCGGCCGCCGCCCTGCGCCGCGCGCCGATGCGGTCCCGCGCCGCCAGCGCCGTCTCGATGGCGGCAAAATTCACCTGCTCGCTGTAGACGAAGGGCTGCACCCCGCGAATGAATTTCCGCGCCAGCGCCACGTCTCCCGCCGAATGCCGCACCTTGATCATGGCCTGCAGTTCCCAGTCGCCGGCGGTGTGGCCGTAATACTGGAGCGCCTGCGACAACCCGATCGCCGCCTCGCCTTCTCCTCCCTGCGGGCGCAGCCGGAGGTCAACGCGGAATGCCGAACCTTCGCGCGTCATGCGCGACAGCGAATCGGTCACGCTTTGCGCCAGGCGGACGAAATACTCGCGGATGGAAATTGACGTGGTGCCCGCATCCTGGCCGTCGCCGTACAGGAACAGCAGGTCAATATCGGAGCTGTAGTTCAGCTCGTTGCCGCCCAGTTTGCCCAGCGAAAGCACCGCGACCGGCACATCGGTGAGCCGGCCTTCCGCGTCAGCGTGCTGCGGCGGCCCGTAACGGCTGCGGAAGGCGGCGTCGGTCTCCCGCAACGCCTCTTCGATCAGCACGTCCGCCAGCGCCGAGATTTCGTTGGTGGTTTCCGCCAGCGCGGCGGTGCCGAGCACGTCGCGCAGCATGATGCGCACGTACTCGCGGCGCTTGAAGCGCGCCAGCAGGAGCGCGATGTCGGTCTCGAAAGAACGCGAACGGAAGCGCGCAAACGCCTCGCGGTACTCTTCCCGCGATCGCGAGCGGTCCAGCATCTTGTCGCGTTGCAGGATGTGGAACAGATCCGTGTTCTGGATCAGGGTCTCGCCGAGAAAGTGGCTATACCCGAAGACCGCGAGGGCGTAATGCACCAGCGCGCGATCGCGTTCGAAGGCGCGGAACACTTCCGCCGGCGCGGTTTCCGTCAGCCGCTCGAAAAGGTTGAGCGCCGCGTCGGGGTCGGGAACATCGGTGAGCAGCGGCGGGATGGCGCGCACCACGGCGGCGGGTACCCGCTCGGCAATCCGCGCAAGATTGCGGCGGGCAGCTTGCGGATCGCGAAAGGGCGCCTGCGGCAGCGCCGGGACTGCATGGGCGAATTTCGGCACGGTTCCGTGCGAAGCATAGCACGCCGCGTCGTGCAGGTTGCGCACCCTGAAAAGGCGACGGCCGTCGACCGACGGCATTCACCACCGAGCCACCGAGGACACCGAGATACACCGAGCGAATTCATTCTCGGTGAACCTCTGTGATCTCGGTGTCTCGGTGGTCAACTGGAACCCAAGTTCAAAACCTTTCCAGTGTCGTGCGCAGCAGGTTCCAGAAAGTCTCGACCGATGAAATCTGCACGCGCTCGTTCGGGCTGTGCGGATTTTCGATTTGCGGCCCCAACGAGATCATTTGCATGCCGGGGTACTTATCACCGATCACGCCGCACTCCAACCCGGCATGCATGGCGATCAGCTTGGCGGGCTGGCCGAATACTTCCTGGTGGGCCGACTGCAGCTTGCGCACGATTTCGCTGTTCGGGTCCGGCTTCCAGCCGGGATACGACGTCGAGTGCTCGACTTCGAAGCCGGCCAGGCGGCACACCGTCGCCACCAAGCGGGCGGCAGCTTGCTTGCTGCTCTCGATCGCGCTCCGCTGGCTGGTGCCGATCTCCACCACTCCATCCTTGATGCCGACCGTCGCCAGGTTGGTTGAATTCTGGACCAGCCCGGCAATATCGGGACTCATCGCCAGCACGCCGTGATGCAGGCTGGCCAGCAGGTCTACCGTCTGCCGCGCATCGGATGCGTCCAGCACCTGAGGCGCGCCCTCGGCTTTGGCGTTTTCTAGCGCCAATTGCAGCCCGGGATCGAATCCGCCCAGGTCAGACTGCATCTCGGTTTGCAATTCGGCGAGCAGCGTCCGCAATTCTTTTTCACGGCCAGCGTCGATGACGACGACCGCGGCAGCTTCGCGCGGAATCGCGTTACGCGCGCTGCCACCCTTCAGGTCGGCAATTTCGATGGGAAGGCGATCGAGCAGGCGTTGCAGAACCAGTCCGAGGATGCGCACCGCGTTGCCGCGGCCTTGATGGATGTCCACACCGGAGTGGCCGCCCCTGAGTCCGGAAACCTTGATCCGCCACGCTGCGCCCGGCTGCGGTTGGCGAAGCGTCACTTTGCGGCGCGCGGTGGTGTTGACACCGCCGGAGCAGCCGATGCAGAGCGTGCCTCGCTCTTCGTTGTCCAGGTTCAGGAAGTACTTGGACTTGAGCAAACCCGCGGGAAATTCGGCGGCGCCGGTCAGCCCGGTTTCCTCATCAATGGTGAACACGAACTCCAGCGGGCCATGGGCGATGTCGTCGCTCTCCATCACCGCCAGCGCTGCCGCGACGCCGATGCCGTTGTCGGAGCCGAGCGTGGTCCCGTCGGCCTTCAGCCAATCTCCATCGCGCACTACCTTGATGGGATCGGTATCGAAGTTGTGGGGAGTTCCTTCGTTCTTCTCGCAGACCATATCGAGATGGCCCTGCAAGAGCGCCATGGGCGCATTCTCGCGGCCGGGGCGCGCCGGCTTGCGAATCACGGTATTGCCGACCTTGTCGTGAACGGCAGTGAGGCCAACCCGCTTGGCCTGCGCCAGGACGTAGTCGCGCGCCGCGGCTTCCTTGGTGGACGCGCGGGGAATGGCGGCGAGCGCGTCAAAGTGTTTCCACAACCGCTTCGGTTCTAGATCCTTGAAGTGCAGATGTCATGGGGAGCTCCGATTCGATTGTATGTTACACGGAGCTCCAATCCATCGCGCGCCCCATGCAACGCCTGTTCGCAAGCGCCCGGAAACGACCGTAGACAAAATGGCTCGGCATTGGTGCCGGGCCACCAACTACTAACCCAGCGTGGGTCAGACATTCAGCACCAGCTCCTCGTCGGAACACCCATTCCGCTGATAAGATTCTGTCCGGCATGTTGCTCCTATACAACGGAAACCCCAGCGGCTCGCAGGAAGTGCGGCTTGTGAAGCGAATCCATGACGTGCAGTGGGGAATCGTCAAACGAAATGCTGTGAGGATACTGCGGTCTCTGACTCTCGACATCGATGCTGCCGAGATACTGGAGAAGATGCCGTTCGAGCTTTGGGAAGGCACAAACGGATTCGGCGATTCGTTCGAGCTGCTCCAAATGACGGTCCCGGTGGCGACGTATCTCGAAACCGAGTTGCAAACCGACACACTTCGCAGCAAAGTGCGATACGAAAGCATCGCGCGTGCTTTAGAGCAGACCGGAAACCCCGTACGATTCATCGGGATGGAGGCAACGGCGGAGGATTCTCCCAACATTCCTACGCCACAATTGCAGACCACTTCCGTTGCCGTCATTCGGGCTTTGAGCGACTTCGAAGTGCTGGTCAGTTCAGCGGGCGGCCCAGTGAGCGGAGTAGACCGCATTCACACTGCACTGCATGGCTACCTTAAAGCGATATGCGAGGAAGCAAATATTCAGCATGCTGCGGATGCCGATATTACTGCGCTGTTCGGGCTTATTCGGGAGAAGCATCCCAAACTCCAACCATACCCACCCGGAGTGGAAGGTACAAAGATTCTGCGCGGTTTAGCGCGCGTTGTAGATGCTCTAAATCCTGTCCGCAATCTTCACAGTATGGCGCATCCCAATGAGGAATTGCTGCCCGAACCCGAGGCATTGCTTGCCGTGAATGCGGTCAAAAGCTTACTGCACTACCTCAACTTCAAATTACGGTGAAAAGCCGTCGCGACTATCCGCGAATTTGCTCCGACGACCGGCGGTCACTTGCTCCTCCGCCTACAACCCTGCCGCGAGTTACTGAAGGCACTACGCCGTCCGGTGTTGGGAGTCGCAGACAGTTTTATGATTGCTCCGACGCTACCGAGCTTCTACGATTCTCCCAAACGGGAGCGATGGTGCGGCCCAAAACCAGTTTATACAACGCCAGCATGGCCATATGAATCGTCATGGCTGCCCGTCTGACATCGGCAATCGCCACCGTGTCAACTGATACCTTCAGGGTTCCCCTCGCACTGCCAACCGCCATCTGAACCGTGCCGGTTTGCTCGTCCAAGTGCATACCGTGATGCATGTACCGATTTCTAAGTTTTTGTGCCTCTTTAAGCCGAGCGATTACTTCCTTGTAGTCTTGCAGAGCCGGGAAATCGGCCACCAACTGTTCGCACAGTGAACCGAGCATGTCGAGCCGCTGAGGAAACGCAGCGTGGTTGACCAAGATGAACGGCTTGGGGTCATTCACGTCGTCAAATCCGACCAACTTGCCGATACATAGATTTAGAAAAGACTCAAGGTCAGCCCAGACCGCCGCAACGCGGCCCAATTCAACTAGGTACTCGGTCGGCAAAGGCCAACTTTCGAGATTTAACTTTTGAATGGTGTCTGCGTCCATCACCATCACCACCGTTCCGTATTCAGATAAACAGTGTAGCGCCTCGCCTGACCCACTGGCTGTGCGAATCCGTCACTAACCGTGGTCTATTCATGTGAAGCCCGGAAACGACCGTAGACAAAAAGGCCCGGCATTTCCGCCGGGCCTACTGACTACTGACCACTGACTCTAAATGTCGTAATACAGCGCGAACTCGTAGGGATGCGGGCGCAGCCGAACCGCGTCCACTTCTTTCTCGCGCTTGTATTTGATGTAGGTATCGAGCAGCGCCTCGGTAAAGACGTCGCCCTTGAGCAGGAACTGGTGGTCGGCCTCCAATGCGTCGAGCGCATCCTCCAGCGATCCCGGCATGGACGGCACCTTGGCCAGCTCCTCCGGACCCAGATCGTAGATGTCCTTGTCCAGCGGCTGTCCGGGATCGATCTTGTTCTCCACCCCATCGAGCCCCGCCATCATCATGGCGGCAAATGCCAGGTAGGGATTGCAGCTCGGATCGGGCGGGCGGAACTCGACACGCTTGGTCTTGGGCGACGCCGAGTACATCGGGATGCGGCAGGCCGCGGAGCGGTTGCGCCGCGAGTACGCCAGGTTCACCGGCGCCTCGAAGCCGGGCACCAGGCGCTTGTAAGAGTTGGTGGTCGGCGCGATGATCGCCGCCAGCGCCGGGCCGTGTTTGATCAGCCCGCCGATGTACCACAGCGCCATCTGCGACAAGCCGGCGTAGCCGTCGCCGGCGAACAGCGGCTTTCCGCCCTTCCACAGCGACTGGTGGGTGTGCATGCCGCTGCCATTGTCCTGGAAGAGCGGCTTGGGCATGAAGGTCACCGTCTTGCCGTACTGGTTGGCGACGTTGCGCGCGATGTACTTGTAGAGCATCATGTGGTCGGCCGAGTCCACCAGCGCGGCGAACTTCAGGTCGATTTCCGTTTGTCCGCCGGTCGCCACCTCGTGATGGTGGCACTCCACCGTCAACCCGGCCTGCTCCATCGTCATGGTCATTTCGCTGCGCAGGTCCTGGTAGTGGTCGGTGGGCGGGACCGGGAAATACCCTTCCTTGTACCGCGGGCGGTATCCCAGGTTGTTTTCCTTGCGGCCGGAGTTCCAGCGGCCCTCCTCGGCGTCAATGAAGTAAAAACCGTGCTGCTCGCGCTGATCGAAGCGCACGTTATCGAAGATGAAGAATTCGGCCTCGGCGCCCATGTAGCAGGTGTCGGCGATGCCGGTCGAGTTGAGGAACATCTCGGCTTTCTTGGCGATGTAGCGCGGATCTTTGTCGTAGCGCTGCTTGGTCACCGGGTCCTGCACGTCGCAGATCATCACCAGCGTCGGTACTTCGGTGAAGGGGTCCATCATGCACCACTTCGGGTCCGGGATCAGCAGCATGTCGCTCTCGTGGATCGCGGCCCAGCCGCGGATCGACGAGCCATCCATCCCGAAGCCCTCTTCAAACGAATCTTCGCTGAACTGAGAGATGGGGTAGGAAACGTGATGCCAAAGCCCGGGCAGGTCGGTAAAGCGCAGGTCCAGCAGCTTTGCCCCGTTATCCTTGGCGAACTGCAGGACGGATTTTGCATCGGCCATATCTGCTCCTTGCGCGCGCTCGGCGCGTGCTTCTCCGCGCACTCGGGCGCGCGGCGTATCGGTTATTGGGATAGTAGTTCTTGGGCGGCTGCTACAATCCTCGCGGTTGCAGCCGCACCATTGGAGCATAAATTCCCGAACGCGGCGGCGGGAAATTCATAGTTTTTATCGCATCGATAAGCTGGGCTTATATCCGCCCGCGGAAAGGACCATTTGTGGACTCCAGCGCGACCAACTCGCTGATTCAACAGTATGAGCAAATCCTCACCCGCCGGCAGGAGCGCTTCAGCTCCGACGCGGTATTCGGCGGGGCAAAATACCAGTTCGAAAAAGCGCTTCTGGAGGAGATTGCCCACGTCCGCGAACCGGGGCGCGCCGAGTCGCTGCAATTCATGTTCCGGGAACTGGCGTCGTTTGTTCCCCCGAGCGACTACGACCTGATCGCCAACTGCCGGCGTCGTGGCGCCGAGGACCCCGCCGTCAAGCATGTCCTCGATCTGATTGAGGCGGGCGACCACCCCGCCATTCAGCAGCAACTGGAGGCTCGCGCCATTCCGGAACTGGTGCGCTATTACGCGCTCTACCGCCGCGTCCTGCTGGAAACCGAGGCGCGCCGCAAGCAGGCCGCCAGCGTGCATGCGCTCAACGCCGACTCTTGATCCCGGCCCCTTAATCGGTTCCCAGCACCTTGCTCCTTCTCTCCACCAGCACCGTGTCGCGCCACACCCCGTTGCGTTTCCCGATGCGTTCCCGCCGCCCAACCTCGCGAAATCCATTCGCCGCGCACAGCCGCAGGCTGGCTTTGTTCTCTGGAAATACCGTGCCTTGGAGGGTCCAGATCCCGGCCGCCTCGGAAGCAATGATGGCCGCTTTCATCAGCGCATCGCCGACTCCCTGCCCGCGCGCCCACGTGGCAACGTACACGCTCATCTCCGCCACGCCCGCGTAGCAGGAGCGCTGCGAAACCTTGCTCAGCGCCACCCAGCCGGCAATCTGCCGCCCCGTGCGCCCTACCAGCCTGCCGGTCGCCAGGTGCGCACGGTTCCACTGCTCCCAGTTCGGCGCCAGGGTCTCGAACGTCGCATTTCCGGTGGCGATCCCCTCCAGGTAGATGGCGGAGACGTCCGGCCAATCGCTCGGCACCATCGCATCCACGGTTACGCCCGGCCGCGTTGGTTTCGTCACATTCATGTGTGCGTCCTTTGCCTCTCGGCGCGCCCTCTGATCCTGCCGCGCTTCCGACTGCTACAATCCTGCCATTACCAAAAACAGTCGAGAATACATCCCGATCGCCGCATCGGGAAATTCATAGTTGTTATTACGGCAATAGAAACTCTTATGAGCGATCGCAAGTCGTTCAGGCTGAAAGCCGAGAGCTGAGAGCTTTCTCATGGATTTCGACCAACTGGAAACGTTTCTCGAAGTCGCGCGCCTGAGCAGCTTCTCCCGGGCCGCCGAGAAGCGCTTCCGGACGCAACCGGCGATCTCGGCCCAGATCCGCGGCCTGGAGGACGAGATCGGGGCCAAGCTGCTGGACCGCTCCGGGGGCAAGGTCTCCCTCACCGGCGCCGGCAAGACGTTCCAGAAGTACGCCGAAGACGCGATTCAGGCCCGCCGCGCCGTGGTCACCGCGATGGCGGAAATGGAGCGCGTGCCGCGCGGTGAAATCGTGGTCGGCGCCAACGAGGGCACCTGTCTCCACGTCCTGCCCGAGGTCTTCTCCGAATTCAAGAAGCAGTATCCGGGCGTGTCGGTCAATATCAACCGGCTGGAATCGGCCGGCATTCTCGGCGGCGTCATTGATAACTCGGTGGACTTCGGCGTGGTGTCGCTGCCGGTGAATGACAACCGCCTTACCGTGGTGCCGATTCATCGCGACGAGCTGGTCATCATCACGCCGCCGCGCCATCCGCTGTCGAAAACGAAATCGGCCACGCTGGCCGACGCCTCCAAGTACCCCCTGCTCGTCCCCGAGGCCGGGCACACGCGCGATGCCATCGAAGAGTTCTTTCATGAGCGCAAGTTAAAGTTGAACGTTTCCATGGAACTTGATTCCAGCGAACTACTTAAGCGTTTTGTAGCCGCCGATGTCGGCATCGGATTCATCGCCCGCTCCAACGTCCTGGAAGATGTCCGTGCCGGCGTCCTGGTCGCCTTGCCCATCGCCGACGCCACCATCCGCCGCGACCTCGCCCTGGTCTTCCGCAAGGACAAGGCTCTCTCCCGCGCCGCCCTGGCGTTCATTGACATCGCCGTCAAACTCAAGACCGCGAAACAAGCCACGTCGTAACGAGGGGGTTGGAGACCCACATCTGCCAAATGCGGGCAGATGTGGGGCACCTCAAGCATTTCTACCGGTACCGTACCATGCGCTATACTGACTGCAAAATCTGTGGGGAGAGAAATTGATGAACCGAGCGATTCGCACCCTGGCAGTCCTCCTGCTGTTAGCCCTTGGCCTGTATGCCGCCGACTCCAAGGACCAGACCTTCACCGGCACGGTCAGCGACGCCATGTGCGGCGCTCGTCATACCATGATGCCCGGCAAGCCCGATGCCGACTGTGTCCGCGCGTGTGTAAAAGCCGGCACCGACTATGCCCTGGTTGTCGGCGCCAAGGTCTACACGGTTAAAGGCAACACGGCGGATCTCGACAAGTTTGCCGGGCAGAAGGCTACGGTCACCGGCAAGGTCTCCGGCAACGTCATCCAGGCGACTTCGGTCGCAGCGCCCAAGAAATAGGCAAGCTCGGATTCGCCGCCCCCGAGGGCCAACGGCAATCGCCGGGCCCTCGCTTTGTCTCCCCAAGAAAAATTTTTCGCTGCCTGCATTTTTGCGTGCACCACTCCCGCGGCACCGTGTTATTTTGCAACTGTCCAGCGAAAACCGGAGGCAAGCAAATTGGGCAAAATCATGGTCCCGCGGCGGATCTTCCTGACAAAAGGTGTCGGTAAGCACAAGGAACGTCTCACCTCGTTTGAGTTGGCGCTGCGCGACGCCGGCATCGCCTCGCAGAACCTGGTGCGGGTTTCGTCGATTTTTCCTCCCCAATGCAAGGTAATCCCGCGCGCCCTCGGCCTTCGCCATCTCAGCCACGGTGAAGTTGTTTTCGCCGTGGTGGCCGAGAACTCCACTCACGAGCCCCACCGGCTGCTGGCCGCCAGTATCGGACTTGCGATCCCTGCCGACCGCTCCACCTACGGCTATCTCAGCGAGCACCACTCCTTCGGCGAAACCGACGATCAGGCCGGCGACTACGCCGAGGAACTCGCCGCCGAAATGCTGGCCACCACGCTCGACGTCGAGTTCGACCCCGACAAATCCTGGGATGAAAAGAAAGAAGTGTACCGGCTGTCGAACAAGATTGTTCGCACCCTGAACATCACCCAGTCCGCGGTCGGCGACAAGAAGGGCAAGTGGACCACGGTGATCGCCGCCGCGATTTTCATCTTTGATTAGGGCGGCTTCCCTCAGGGGCTAAAGCCCACTATTCTTGCGGCGTCAAGCGGCACGGCTGAAGCTGTCTAGTGCCAGAACATGCGTTACACTGCGTTGCCACCACATCCTTTACAGTTTGAAGGTTGCGACCAACGCTCCACCGGGGTGGATCGCTGGTCGGCCAGGTCGATCTCCCGCAGCAAGCTCTGGCAGTAGTACACCAGCACACGCTCCTCGACCCGT
>CAVXCR010000033.1:0-17341 GCA_963760265.1 Terriglobia bacterium | reverse complement strand
AAATGCCTCGAAAAGCCCATGTTATACTTTCAGCAGCTCACGGTGAGGACATCGTTCGCGTCTTCGTCGCACCGGAAGGATTTCAATCAACATGCTCCGTGGCGCTCGCCGATCCCTTCTCCTGGTCGTCCTGGTCATCCTGGTATGTGGCTTCCTGGGCGCGCTGTTTGGGCAGCGTGTCAACAGCTCGCAGCCGGCGTCCGACACCGACGTGCGCGACAGCCTGCGCTCGTTCTCCCAGGTCTATGACGTGGTCGAGCAGAACTATGCCGAGCCGGTGAACGCCGACAAGGCCATCTTCAACGGCGCCATTCCCGGCATGCTGCGGGTGCTCGATCCGCACTCCAACTTCTTCGACCCCAAGTCGTACTCGCTGCTGCGCGAAGAGCAGCGCGGCAAGTACTACGGCGTGGGCATGTCGGTGGGACCGCGCAACAACAAAGTCATCGTGCTGATGCCGTTCGTGGGCACGCCGGCATATAAAGTCGGCATCCATCCCGGCGACGTGATCGCCGCCGTGGACGGCAAGCCCACCGACAACCTGAGCACCAGCGAAGTCGCCGACCTGCTCAAGGGACCCAAGGGCACGCAGGTGCGCATCACCATCCTGCGCGAGGGCGCTCCCAAGCCGATGGAGTTCACCGTCACCCGCGACGAAATTCCGCGCTACAGCGTGGACCTGCATTTCCTGATCCGCCCGGGCATCGGGTACCTGCACGTCACCGGCTTCCAGGAGACCACCGACAAGGAAGTCCAGGACGCGCTCGATCAATTCGGCGAGTTGAAGGGCCTGGTCCTCGATCTGCGGCAGAACCCCGGCGGGCTGCTGAGCGAGGGCGTGGGCGTGGCCGACAAGTTCCTGCCCAAGGGCGCGGTGATCGTGTCGCACCACGGGCGCTCGTCGCCGGAGAAGGTGTATCGCGCCAGCCACGGTAATGGCGGGCGCAACTACCCGATCGTCGTGCTGGTGAACAAGGGCACCGCGTCCGCCGCCGAGATCGTCGCCGGCGCCATTCAGGACCACGACCGCGGGCTGGTCGTCGGCGAGAACACCTTCGGCAAGGGCCTGGTGCAGACCGTCTATCCGCTGTCGGAGAATACCGGCCTGGCGCTGACCACCGCCAAGTACTACACCCCCAGCGGGCGGCTCATCCAGCGCGATTACAGCAGCATCTCGCTCTACGACTACTACTACAACCGCGACAATGGCGAGAACGGCAACAACGCCAATCGCGAAGTCAAGATGACCGACAGCGGCCGCCCGGTGTACGGCGGCGGCGGCATCACTCCCGACGTCAAGGTCCCGGCCATCAAGACCAATCACTTCCAGGACACCCTGCTGCAGCACTACGCGTTCTTCAATTTCGCCAAGCACTACCTGATCAACCGGCAAATCCCCAAGACCTTCGAAGTGGATGACCCGGTGATGCTGGAATTCCGCAGCTTCCTCACCGACCAGAAAATTCCCTGGTCGGAAGCGGACCTGGCGCCGGTGAACGATTGGATCCGCGCCAGCATCAAGAGCGAAATGTTCATTGACGAGTTCGGCCAGATTGAAGGCCTGAAGGTCCGCGCCGAAGCCGATCCGCAGGTGCAGAAGGCGCTCGACCTGCTGCCCAAGGCAAAAGAACTCGCCGACAACGCGCGCCGCACCATCGCCGAACGCAACAGCGCCCGGAACAATCCGCCCAGCAATCGGTAGGAAAACAGTTGCCAGTTTCTAGTTGCTAGTTTCTAGCTGTTAGGCAAAACGAGATCAATGAAGAAAGGGCACGCAATCCGTGCCCTTTCCCTTTTTCTGTTTTTTTTCCTCTGTGTCTCGGTGGTGAAATGCTGGTCAGGCTGCGGCGTGAACATCGGCCACGCACTTCCTGACCTCCTCCAATACCTCCATGTCGTTCCACTTGCATGCCACCCCGTGTGCGCCCAGGTACTGCAGGTACTGCTCCGAGAAAGGATGCCGCGCCGCCGAATGCATCACCACGCAGGGCGTCCACAACTGCCCTCGGCGCAGCAGCTTCAACAAGCGCTCGCAGTTCAGATCCGGCGGATGATCGCCCACCAGCAGGACATCAAAACGGCTGGCTTCCATCAATTTCAGGGCCTCGTTCAGCTCCCATGCGGTGGTGGTTTCATAACCTTGTTCCTCCAGTACGCGTTCCAGGGTGATGAGTACAGATTCATCACTGTCCACGATGAGAATTTTCTTGTTCTGCGTGCGCATGGCAATTGCCTCCTGTTCAGGGAGTTCACACACGTAACTGGCAGCAGAAAGCAGAACCGGGACCCGCAGAAGCGGCCCGCAAAGCACACAAGGATTTCGGGAGATGGCGCAACTGAGACAATCGCGCTGGAAGATGGTGCTCATGGGAACCTCTATCCCGTTGCAGGACAGGTGCCCGGCTAGGGTTAGCTTACTCCCCCCGGCAGCCGATTTCAGCCATTACTTTGGTACCGGCAATGGGCGCCATTCCCAAATTAGCGACGCGGTTTCGGTTCGGTTTTCGGTTGTCGCTTTCGGCTTTCCCTTTCCAATTCCCCGATTCCGCAATTCGGCAATGTCCGCAATTTACAATGCTTCCATGACCGACCTGTTCGCGCCTTTCCCGCTTCGCGGGGCCACGCTGCGCAACCGCATCGTCGTTTCCCCCATGTGCCAGTACTCGAGCCACGACGGGTTTGCCAACGACTGGCATTTCGTCCACCTCGGAAGCCGTGCCGTCGGCGGCGCCGCGCTGGTCTTCACCGAAGCCTCCGCGGTCACGCCCGACGGCCGCATCAGCCCCGACGACCTCGGCATTTACCGAGACGAACACGTCGAATTTCTATCGCGTATCGTCAAGTTCATCCATGCCCAGGGCGCGCTTGCCGGCCTGCAGCTTGCGCACGCCGGGCGCAAGGCCTCGACCGACGCACCCTGGCGCGGGGGCAAGCCGCTGGACGAAGCGCATCGCGGCTGGCGTCCCATCCTGGCGCCCAGCGCGATTCCGTTCGGCGACGGCTACCAGGCGCCCAAAGCGATGGACGAATCCGACATCCGCGCCGTCATCAGCAGCTTTGCCGCCTCGGCGAAACGTGCGCTGGACGCCGGTTTCGACGTGATCGAAATTCACGCTGCGCACGGTTACCTGCTGCACTCGTTCCTGTCGCCGCTGCTCGAACAAGCGCACCGACCGCTACGGCAGCTCGTTCGCGAATCGCATCCGCCTGTTATGCGAGGTGGTGGCGGCGGTGCGCGGCGCTTGGCCGGACGAGAAGCCGCTGTTCGTGCGCATTTCTTGTACGGATTGGCAGGAAGGCGCCTGGGGCATTGGGCAGTCGGTGGAACTGGCGCGCCTGTTGAAGCCGCTGGGCGTGGACCTGATTGACTGTTCCAGCGGCGGCATCGCGCCGCACATCAAAATTCCCGTGGGAGCCGGATACCAGGTGGAATTTGCCGAGCGCATTCGTCGCGAAGCGCAGATCGCCACCGGCGCCGTGGGCATGATTACCTCAGCGCAGCAAGCTGACACCATCGTGCGCAGCGGCCAGGCAGATGTTGTGATCATCGCGCGCGAATTTTTGCGCCAGCCGTATTTTCCGCTGCTCGCCGCGCGCCAGTTGGGCCACGACATCGCATGGCCGAAGCAGTACGAGAGGGCGAAGTAGGAGGCCTAAGGCGCAAGGCGCAAGGCCCAAGGCCCAAGGCGCAAGGCCCAAGGCGCAAGGCGCAAGGCCCAAGGCGCAAGGCGCAAGGCGCAAGGCCCAAGGCGCAAGGCGCAAGGCCCAAGGCCCAAGGAAGAGAAGTCTAAGTTTTGGACCGAGAGCGACGCCTCTCCGTTTGTTTTCGTGTCCGGCGTTTGCACACGCGAGGGCGCGTGTGCCACAAGAATCGCGAGCGGTTGGTGGGTAGGTGGTTTCAGCCGTCCCTACGGGACTCCGGCCTGCTGTTGCATGCTTTCCCGGCGCTGAAGCGCCGGGCTACTGTGATTCGCCCCTTCGGGGCTGGTCCAGGGGCTGCACGTGTGTTCGCGCTAATTCCGGTTGCCCCACCCTTATCTCGCCTGGGTTTGGCGAGATAGGGTGGGAATTTTCCTGAGATCTGACGCCTGAAACCTGTTACGGCGGGCGCGGAGCCTAATCCGCCATCACCGGCTCGCGCTCATCTTCCGCCGCTTGCGCTTCCGGTTTCTTGAATTTCTTGCGCGACCACTGCTGAACCCGGTCGAGGTAGATGTAGAAGACGGGTGTGATGTACAGCGTCAGCAACTGCGAGAACACCAGCCCACCGACCACGGCCAACCCCAGCGGCCGGCGCGACTCCGCCCCCGCGCCGATGCCGAGCGCGATCGGCAGCGTGCCCATCAGCGCCGCCATGGTAGTCATCATGATCGGGCGGAAGCGCACCAGGCAACCGTAGTAGATGGCGTCGGCAGCGGTCTTGCCGGCATTGCGCTGCGCGTCGAGCGCGAAGTCGATCATCATGATGGCGTTCTTCTTCACGATGCCCACCAGCATGATGATGCCCACGAACCCGTACAAATTGAGGTCGAGGTGGAAGAGCTTGAGCGTGAGCAGCGCGCCCACGCCCGCGGCCGGCAGACCGGACAAGATCGTGATGGGGTGGATGAAGCTCTCGTACAAAATGCCCAGCACGATGTAGATGACCAGAATGGCCATGACGAGCAGGATACCCAAGCCCTTGAAGGAGGACTCGAAGGCCTGCGCCGCGCCCTGGAAGCTGGTGGTAATGCTGTCGGGCAGTACGCGCCGCGAAACGCGGTTGATTTCATCGACCGCGTCGCCCAGCGCCACGCCCGGCTTCAGGTCGAAGGAAACCGTGACCGCGGGCAGTTGTCCCAGGTGATTGATCGCCATCGGCCCCAGGTCGCGCCGCAGGTGCGCCAGTTCCGACAACGGAACCAGTTGCGGGGTGCAGTTGGTCTGGGACTGGCAGGAGCGCACGTAGAGCAGCGACAGCGCCGAGGGATCCATCTGGTATTCGGGCTTCAATTCCATGACCACGCGATAGGCATTGTTGGGCGCGTAGATGGTGGAAATCTGGCGCGAGCTGTACGCGGTGTAGAGCGCGTCCTCGATCTGCGTGGCGGTCACGTTCATGGTGGCGGCCTTGTCGCGGTTGATCTCGATATTGACCTGCGGGTTTTTCATCAGCAGGTCGCTGGTCACGTCCTGCAGGATCGGGCTCTTGCGCAGCTCGGCTTCCAGCTTGGGGGCGTAGTCGTACAAGTCCTTGGTGTCGGGGCTCTGCAGGGTGTACTGGTACTGGCTCTTGGTGAGCTGGCCGCCGATGCGGATGAGCGGCGGATTCTGCAGGAAGCTCTGGATGCCGGGAATTCTGGCCACGATCGGACGCCAGCGCTGCATCATGGCGTCCACGCCCGGGCGCTCCCCGAGCGGCACAAAGCGCGCCACCATGAATCCCTGGTTGGTGGCGCCGCGCGGCACCGCCGCGAAAAACGTGCTCACGTACTTGCCGTCGGGCGAGTCCAGGATGGCGCGCGCCACCGCCACCTGGTGCGCCTTCATGTCTTCGAAGGAAATGCCCTGCACCGCCTCCGTCATGATGTAGATCTGGCCCTGGTCCTCGCTGGCGAGAAAGCCCTTGGGGATGGTGACGAACAGGTAGCCGGTGGCGACCAGCACCACCGCCGAAACCGCCATGACCGAAAGCTTGTGCCGCAGCACCACCTGCAGCGTCTTGTCGTACACGTGCAGCATGCCGTCGAAGAATTTCTCCGACAGCAGGTACAGCTTGCCGTGTTTGATCTCGGCGTAAGGCCGCAGGATGCGGCTGCACAGCATCGGCGTCAGGCTCAGCGAGACGACGCCCGACACCAGGATGGCGGCGCCGATGGTCACCGCGAACTCGTGCAGCAGGCGGCCCACGATGCCGCCCATGAACAGCACCGGGATGAACACCGCCGCCAGCGACAGCGTCATGGAGACAATGGTGAATCCAATCTCGCGCGATCCGCGCAAGGCCGCCTGCATCGGCTTTTCGCCCTGCTCCATGTGGCGCACGATGTTTTCCAGCATCACGATCGCGTCGTCCACCACGAAGCCCACCGACAGCGTCATCGCCATCAGCGACAGGTTGTCGAGCGAATAGTTGAGCGCGTACATGACCGCGAACGTTCCCACCAGCGAGAACGGCAACGCCAGGCTGGGAATGAAGGTCGCCGACAGGTTGCGCAGGAACAGGAAGATGACCAGGATCACCAGAACGAGCGACAGGAAGAGGGTGAATTTCACGTCGTCCACGGACGCGCGGATGGTCTTCGAGCGGTCGTACAAAGTGTCCAGCGAAACCGAGGCCGGGATCTGCGAGCGGAACGACGGCAGCAGCGCCCGGATGCTGTCCACCACCTCCACCGTATTCGTGCCCGGCTGCTTCTGGATGGCGAGCACGATGGCGCGAGTCAGCTTGTGGTCCGGACCGGCGTACCAGCTCGCCGTCTTGTCATTCTCCACGCTGTCGAAGACGCTGCCCAGGTCGCCCAGCCGCACCGGCGAGCCATTGCGGTAAGCGACGACCAGCGGCCGGTACTGGTCGGCATTGGTAAGCTGGCCGGTGGCCTGCAAGGTAAACGCCTGCCGGTCGCCCCACAGCGTTCCTGTCGGCAGATTGACGTTGCCGCTCTGCACCGCCTGGTTGACCTCGTCAATGCCGATCTGGTGGGCCGCCAGCTTCTTGGGATCGAGCTGCGCCCGCACCGCGTACTTCTGGGCGCCATAGACCATCACCTGCGCCACGCCGCTGACCATGGAGATGCGCTGCGCCATCAAGGTCTCGGCATATTCGTCCACGTCGGAGAGCCGCAACGTCGGCGAACTGACCGACAAATACAGCACCGGCTGGTCGGCCGGGTTCACCTTCTGGTACGTCGGCGGGGCGGGCAGGTCCTGCGGCAGGTCGCGGCCCGCCTTGGCGATCATCGCCTGCACGTCCTGCGCCGCCGCATCAATGTTCCGGCTGAGGTTGAATTGCAGGGTGATGGACGTCGTCCCCAGCATGTTGGTGGACGTCATCTGGTCCACCCCGGCGATGGTGGAGAACTGCTTCTCCAGCGGCATGGCGACGGCCGAGGCCATCGTGTCCGGGCTCGCTCCCGGCAAGGCAACGCTCACCTGGATGGTGGGGAAATCCACGTTGGGCAGATCGCTCACCGGCAGCGAGCGATACCCCATGATGCCGAACAGAAGGATAGCCAGCATGACCAGCGTGGTCATCACTGGGCGCCGGATAAAAAGTTCCGCGATGCTCACAGTCCGCTACCCTGCCGAGCTGCCGGCTGCGTCGCCGCTTCCGTGTTGCTGGCCGCGTTCGCCGGTTTCGACAACGCCACTTTCCTTCCGGGCGTCAGCCGCACTTGGCCGTCGGTCACCACCTGTTCGCCGGCGCGCACGCCCGAGGTGATCACCGAATCGCTGCCGACCACTCGCGACACCGTCACGTTGCGCAATTCCGCGGTGTTGTCCGGCTTGACTACGAAAACGTATTGCCCGTTCTGTCCCGTCTGCACCGCCGCGCTGGGAATCAGCACGGCGTTCTTGTCGGTGCTCAGCGTCAGGCTGACATCGGCGAATTGTCCCGGCCACAGCCGGCGATCGTGGTTGGCGAATGTCGCCTTCAGCTTGATGGTGCCCGTCGCCGGGTCCACGGTGTTGTCAATGAAGGTGAGCATGCCCTCGGCCGGCTTGGGTTCGTTGGGCACCCGCACCATCACCGCCAGCTTGCGGCTGGCCTGGTACTTCTTGATCTCCGGCAGGTACATCTCCGGAACCGCAAAGGTAGCGTAGATGGGCTCGACCTGGTTGATGCTGAGGATCGGAATGTCGTTCGCCTTGACCACGTTGCCGCGGTGCACCAGCAGGTTGCCGGTGCGCCCGTCAATCGGCGAATAGATCGTGGTGTAGGTCAGGCTGACCTTCGCCGTCTCTACCGCGGCGCGATCGGCTTCCACCGCCTGCTTCAAGGCGTCCGAGGCGGTCGTGATCTGGTCGTACTGCTCGCGCGAAACCACGCCCTCCTTGAAGAGCGCGGCATAGCGAGTCGCCTGCGCGCGCGCATTGGCCTCCTGCGCCAGGTCGCGCGCCAGGTTGCCCTGCGCCTGCGCCAGCGCCGCCTGGTAGGGCCGCGGATCAATCACGAACAGCAAGTCGCCCCGGCGCACGTCCTGCCCTTCGGTGAACCCCTCCTTGGTGATTTCGCCGGCGATCATGGACTTCACCTGCACATTGGAGTACGCCTCCACCGTGCCCACCGCTTTGACCTCCAGCGGGATGTCGCGCTGCGTCGCCGCCGCCACCACCACCGGCGCGGCCGTATCCACCGGCGGTCCCGCCTTGGTCTTCCCGCACGCCGTCAGCAGTGCCGCCACAGCTAGAGCCACGACCAGCACTGCGGGGCGAGAATTCTTATTCATAAGTTCCAAGATCATAATGAAAAGCCTTCGCGCAGCATGGTGACTGCGGACCAAGTAGGGGTCCTTCGACTCGGTCGCAACGCGCCCAAAACCGGGGCGCGTTGGACCTCGCTCAGGATGACACACGTTAAAACTATTGCTGCACCATAAGATTCGCATTCAATCTGATTTCGCAATCTGATCAATCTTCAATCTGCAATCTTTCTGCAATCTTCAATCTGCAATCTGCAATCTGCAATCGTCAATCGTCATCCCTTTCCATCCCACGCAACCACACGTCCACCAGGGTTTCGCTGACGTGATGCGGATCGAAGGTCTGCACCCGCTTGCCCCCGAACAGCTCCTGGATCTGGAAGTGATACCAGACCATGCCCAGGAAGCCGCGAGCGGCCAGCAGCGGGTCCACGTCGCGGAAGCGACCGGCAGCGATCCCGCGCCGGATGTAATCGGCCAGCAGCTCCAGGTATTGCGCTACATGGGTGCGGAAAAAGCGGTGTGTCAGCTCGTGGTTCTCGAGCGCGGTGTAGAGCAGCAACCGGCTGAGCGTGACGTCGCGGCTCAGCAACTCTTCGGCGATCGCCGTCAGCAGCTCGCGGTCGCTGCCGCCCGCCGCCAGCTTGGCTTGCAGGCGCGCCCGTCCGCCGCGGACTCGGATCTGGTTCTCGATCACCGCCCAGTACAGCTCTTCCTTCGTCGGAAAATGGCGAAAGATGATCGCCTCATTGACGTGCACTTGCTGAGCGATCTGGCGCGTTGTCGTCCCTTGGTATCCCTGCCGTGCGAACAGCTCGGTGGCCAGTTCCAGGATCTGCTGACGTCGCTCCTCCGCCGGAATTCTCACCTGGGAGGCCGACATTGTAAGTACCCACTTACTTTTTATCCGAGGGACTCCGGTAAGTCAATTGGAAATCGGTGTTAGTTCACAGACGGAGCCCGGCCGCCGTGCCTGGCAAGACACATCGGGGGCGTCAGCCGGCCTTTGGATCGGTCGGTTCGGAACCCACCGCAGGGAACTTCTTGAACGGCGGCTCAACGCCGCACAATTGGCGCATGAAATTCTCCCATTCGGAATCTGCACCCGACGTCCGCTGGTGCCAGGCGCGGAAGCTCCACCATCCCTCGGAGTCCCACCACTCGCGGAAGCTTTCCACCATCTCCGCCGGCAATTGGATCTGCGCGCGCCACTTCTGACCTTCGTCGCAACGCTGCTCGCGGTCGTCGTCGGGCATCATGTTCGTCCCCCCAGAACCTGCCTCCATTGAATCGCGGCTTGGTCCGGCGAGCCAGATATCGCGCGTAATCGGAGGTTGCCCGGAGGTAACGGCCAAAAGGGGAAAGCCGACGGTGCTACCGGAGCATAAAGCGCAGATACGAAATCCCCACCCGCATGTGCCGTAGCCAAGCATCCGGCACCGTCACCGCCAGAGACAATCCCAGCAACGCGTGTGCGATTCCCAGCGGGTAAAGGTTGCGGTACCGCCGGAACAGCGACACAAACAACACCGCCACCAGCAGCGTTCCCGCCATCAACACCGGGTTGGGAAGGTGCGCGAAGCAGAACAGGGTTGCCGCTCCCCACAGCGCGCGCCGGCTGTCGCCGAGCAGTTCCTCGAGGTTCAGGAAGAAGAATGAATTCAGGATGAACTGCTGCATCAGCGCCCAGAGGGCGTAGCCGCTGGAATGCCACAACAGAGGACGCGTGCCGAATAAGCCGCGCAGCGTTCCTGCCTCCCAGCCGATCAGCACAATGACCGTGGCCGCAGCCAGGGCAACCGGGATGGCGATGAGGGAATTCACGAATCCCCGCGTGCCCAGGCCGAGTTGGCGCAGGGACCGCCGGTTGACCAGCGTCGCGAGCACAATCCACACCGCGGCCGCCAGCGCGAAGATGCGCTGCGTGGGGCCCTCGGTCCACAGCGAAGCCTCCAGCAGGCTGTAGGCCACGACCATCTGGCTCCATCCCCAGGTTGGGTTCATTTGAGCTGTGACCAATCTTAAGCGCTCAGCGGCGCTGCGTACCCGCTCGTTGCCGGTGTTTAGACCTCCCGGGTCGTGGCGGGGTTGCCGCGCCACGCTCCAATCGAGAGTTGCGGCAGGGGGCTCTCCGGCGTCCTCCGGTCACCGATTTTCCCGGCCAGCTGCGACTATAATCGGAGGTGTCTTGAGCTCTCTTTCGCGATATTCCGCACTGCTTCTTCTCGTCCTGGTCGCCCTGAGCGCCGCCGCCCAGATGCGCCCCGCCAATCCGTCGGCCCAGACGCTGCTGGTGCTGCCGTTTGAAAACGAGTCCAAGGCGCCCGGGCTGGAGTGGATCAGCGAATCCTTCCCCGAAGTGCTCGGCCAGCGACTGGCCTCGCCGCTGCTCTACATCGTCTCGCGTGACGACCGCAGTTACGGCTTCGACCGCGCCGGCATTCCCGCCAACGTCCATCTCTCGCGCGCCACGCTCTACCGCATCGCCGAGCAGATGGATGCCGACTATGTGGTGCTCGGCGCCTACAACTTCGACGGCCAGACGTTCACCGCGCGCGCGCAACTGCTCGACATGAAAGCGCTCCGCCTTTCGCCCGAGCAAAAGCAATCCGGCGCGCTGGTGAAGCTGATCGACGTCCAGACCGCGCTCGCCTGGGACCTGCTGCGCCTGGTTCATCCCGAACTGCTGCCCTCGCGCAACCAATTCATAACCGCCGCGCCTTCCATCCGCCTTGACGCATTCGAAAACTACGTGCGCGGCGTGGTCGCCACCTCGCGCCCGGTGAAGATCAAGCACTTCCGCGAAGCCATACGCCTCAGCCCGGACTACACGCTCGCCATGCTGCAACTGGGGCGCACCTACTTCGACGGCCGCGACTACGAGCAGGCGGCAACGTGGTTCGCGCGGGTTCCGCGCAGCGATCCCGCGGCGCGCGAAGCCAGCTTCTACCTGGGCCTGGCCGGCTACTACCTCGGCGACTTCGCCAAAGCGGAAGACGCGTTCGCCTTCGTTGCCTCCCGCCTGCCGCTCACCGAGGTGTACAACAACCTCGGCGTGGTCGCCGGGCGCCGCGGGAAGCGCAGCGAGATCGAATACTTTCAGAAGGCGGTCAAGGCCGATCCCAGTGATCCCGACTATCACTTCAACCTCGGCATTGCGCTCTACAGGGCAAGCGACATCGGCGGCGCTTCACGCCAGTTGCGCGAAACCCTGGCCCTGCGTCCCGCCGATGCGGAAGCCAAGGCGCTGCTCGACTCGATCGCCCCGCTGGCAACCGCGGCGGCGTTGCGCACCTCGGACCGGCCCGCGGCGACCGGCAAAGTCCCTCTGGAGCGCATCAAGCGCAACTACGACGAGACCTCGTTCCAGCAACTGGCGCTGGAGATCCAAAACGCTGCCGAACTGCGCTTGTCGCAGACCGACCCGCACACGCACGCGGAATTCCACGTCACCCGCGGGCGCGAATTTCTGGCGCAGGGATTCAAGGCGGAAGCGGAACGCGATTTCCGTGAGGCGGTTCAGCTTGATCCCACCAACGCCGCCGCGCATGTCGGCCTGGCATGCGTGCTGGAGGACATCAACGAGCCCTCGGCGCGCGCCGAGGCCCAGACCGCGCTCCGCCTGCAGCCCATCTCCACCGACGCGTTGCTGGTGCTGGCGCGCCTTGACCTGAAAACGAACCAGACGCAATCCGCCGAACAGATCGTGGACCGCGTGCTGGCGCTGGAACCCAACAACTCGGCCGCGTTAGCATTGAAACAAACCATCTCTGAAAAGGTTGCGAAATGAAGATTGCAGATTTCAGATTGAAGATTGAAGATTTGCGACTGGTCCTTCGCAGACCTTTACGCCGCCGGTCCTCCCGTGTTCATTCTGCAATCTGCAATCTGCATTCTTCAATCTTCATTGCCCTGCTCACGTTCGTACTGCTCGCAACCGCCGCAGTTCCCGCCCGCGGTGACGTTCTCCGCCTCGACATCCACGACACCATTCACCCCATCACGCTGGAATACATCACCCGCGGCATCGAAGCCGCCAAGGCGCAGCACGCCGACGCCATCCTGATACGCCTTTCGACGCCCGGCGGCCTGGCCGAATCGACGCGCGAGATCATCCAGCAGATCGTGGCTTCGCCCGTGCCGGTGATCATCTATGTCGCGCCCAGCGGGGCGCGCGCCGCCTCGGCCGGGTTCTTCATCCTGGAAGCCGCCGACGTGGCCGCCATGGCGCCCGGCACCAACACCGGCGCGGCGCATCCGGTCACGCTCGTCGGCGGCCAGCCCGACAAGGTCATGGCGGAAAAAATCGAGAACGATGCCGCCGCCCTCATGCGCTCGGTGGTCGCCAAGCGCGGCCGCAACGTCGAGGTCGCCGAGAGCGCCGTGCGCCAGTCCAAGTCCTTCACCGACCAGGAAGCGCTCAAGGACCACCTGATTGACGTGGTCGCCCCCAACCAGGAAGACCTGTTGAAGCAACTCGACGGCCGCGAGATCACGCGCTTCAACGGCGAGAAGATCACGCTGCACCTGGCAAACAAGCCGGTGCGCGATTTCGACATGACGGTCAAGCAGAAGATCCTCGCCTTCCTCATGGATCCCAACATGGCGTTTGTGCTTCTCGCCATCGGCCTGCTGGCGCTCTACGTCGAGTTCAACCATCCCGGCGCCATCGTCCCCGGCGTGGTCGGATTCTTCTTCGTTGTCCTTGCCGTCTTCGCCTTGAACATCCTGCCGGTGCGCTTTGCCGCGCTCGGGTTGATCCTGGTGTCGTTCGTCTTCTTCGCGCTGGAGGCGAAGTTCGCCTCGCACGGTGTTCTCACCATCGCCGGCATCGTCTCGCTGGTCTTCGGAGCGCTGCTGCTGGTGGACGGGCCCATCCCGCAGATGCGGGTGCAGCTCTGGACCGCGCTCGCCGTCGCCATTCCACTCGGCCTGATTACGACGTTCCTGATGGGAATCGCGCTCAAGGCCCGCCGCGGCAAGATCACCACCGGCGCACAAGGACTGGTCGGCGAAGTTGCCATAGCCCGCACCCCGCTTACCCCGCAGGGCAAAGTCTTCGTCCACGGCGAACTGTGGAACGCGATTTCCTCCACGCCGGTCGACGCCGGCGAGCAGGTGCGCGTCCGCGCCGTGGCCGATCTGCATTTGGAAGTCGAGCCGGTGACGGTCACCACCGCGAAATAGTTACCGTTGCGACCGCCCGTCGTCCCCAAATGCGAACAAGCCCGACTGCGCAATGCGCTCGGAGAACGCGGCCTGTTCCATCGTCAAATACAGCCCGTCCGGCTGCCGGTGTTTCGCCCGGAATTTTCTGGCGTGCTCTTCTGACCAGAAGAATACGGTCTGCATTCAATAGTCGTGAATGATGTTGCGGCCGTGGAAGCTCTGCCAATTCATGTCGGGTTCAAACAACAAGGGCGATGCGCCCGGGGAGAGGACCCCCAGATCATCGTCAACCTCGATGGTGAGCGGGCGCGCGCAATGACGGCAACTTGACTCGATGCGGACCCGCAGTTTCTCTCCCTGGAGGCGTCCTTGCACGAAGGACGTGGCAAGCGCGTCTTCCGCTCAAGCCCCGAAAGTCTTTTCTCCGGTCGAGAAGGTCAGCCGGTGCGGCGTCCGCGAGGTCGTGACCGGAAATGCCCAACTCACGTTGCCGGCGGCATCGCGCACCAGAAAAAACAGATGCTGTTCCAGGTCCGCGAGAATTCGCGTCACTTCTTGGAGTTCGAGGCCGGTGGTTTGCGCGATGCGGGCGGGCTGCAGCGGGCCGCGTTGCCGCGGCAATTCGCGTACCACGAAGTCGCGGACCAGATGATGCCCGCGCGTCATGAACGCCAGGCGCGCCGACATGCGCGCCGGAAGATTGTGCATCGCGTGCACGAATCCATCTTCCGGCAGGGTGAGGATGTCGGGGCCGACGCCGTGGAGGACTTTTGCGCTCATCGGCGCTCCTTTTTGCCGGCAGGTGCGCCCGCGACAGCGAAGGCGCGGTTGCCATCGGCTGTGGTGATATGGTACATATGTACCATGGTAACACAACCGGAACGGCCGCGCGAGATCCAGCGGGTGCAGACGGGGATCCGGATCGAGAAACGGCTTTTGAAGGTTCTCAAGGCAGTCGCCGAACTGAAAGACTTGACGGTCGGCGACCTGTTGGAAGGAATCCTGCTGCACGTCTTCGAGGGCAAGACGCCCTTCTCCGAAGCATCGCTCCGGCAGATCGGTGAATTCAAGAAGATTTACGGGTGCGACTTAAAGGCGTCCGACAGCCACCAATTGAAGGAGCGCCGGCGATGAAAACGGCGTTGGCCTGCAATCCCCTTCCCCCGGGAGTTTGAAGCCGAAAGCTGCGATCGCCAGATCGCCCGATGGCTCGAACTCGTTACTCCCAAGGTTGCACGGCGGCGAATCGCTGCTATCCAGCCGCGCGAATGCTGCTACAATTCGCCCAGAAGATCTTAATTGTCGCGCGCTGCGGAGGCGGAGCAAAGCTATGAATCCGCTCATGTTTATTCCGATCGCCATCTTTGTTCTCTACGTCCTCAACTCCATCAAAATCCTTCCCGAGTACGAGCGCGGCGTCATCTTCCGCCTGGGGCGATTGCTGCCCGAGCCCAAGGGACCAGGCATCTTTCTTGTCTTTGCGCCCGTGGACAAGATGGTCCGCACCTCCCTGCAGCAGGAGGCGCTGGAGGTTCCGCCGCAGGACATCATCACCCGCGACAACGTCACCCTGAAGGTGAACGCCGTCATCTTCCTGCGCGTGGTGGATCCGCGGAAAGCCATCGTCGAGGTGAAGAACTACCTCTACCAGACTTCGCAGTTCGCACAGACCACGCTGCGCTCGGTGTTGGGCGAGGTCGAACTGGACGAGCTGCTCTCCCACCGCGATAAGCTCAACCTGCGCATCCAGAGCATTCTCGACCAGCACACCGCGCCCTGGGGCGTGAAGGTGGCCAACGTTGAGGTCAAGCAGGTGGACATGCCGGAATCCATGCTGCGCGCCATGGCCAAGCAGGCGGAGGCGGAACGCGAGAAGCGCAGCAAGATCATCCACGCGGAGGGCGAGTTCTCCGCCGCACAGCGCCTGGTGGATGCGGCGCACCTGCTCTCCACCGAGCCGGTTAGCATCCAGTTGCGCTACCTGCAGACGCTGACCGAGATCGGCGTGGAAAAGAACACCACCATCGTCTTCCCGCTGCCGATTGACCTGATGGAAGGCTTGCAAGCGCTGCTGGATAAGCGCATCAAGGAACGTGACTCCAAGGCGGGAACGTAGCAGGCTTCAGGCTGCAGGCGTTAGGTGTTAGGTGTTAGGTGGCAGATATAAAACGGAAGGCGTGGCGAGTCGAGTTCCAGTTTTCGGAGTGGAAATGACCAATCAGGATGAGGAAGTGACGCTAGGCACAGGCCGCCTTCTGGGCCTGTTCTTTGGCTTGGTGATCGTTTGCGCGCTGTTCTTCAGCCTAGGATTTTCGCTGGGACGCCGCTCGGAACCGGTTGTGGCCGCGTCCACCACCATCCCCGCCATCGTGGGCGCCGAACCGAAGCCATCGCCGGCGCGGGCCGGGGCCACAATCAAGCCCGACTGCGCTACTCCGGGCGCATGCCCGGAAACGGCGCCCAAGTCCACGACCGACGAGCTGACCTTCTATAAAGCGGTGGAGCAGAACGAGCCCAAGGCAAAGCTGGAGCCGCCAGCACCGCCCGCGGCCGCGCGAGTGACCACCCGAACGGCGGAATCCAAGCCGGTAACGCCGGAAATGCACCGTTCGGGGATGCTCGGCGCCGGCTACATGGTTCAGGTGGCCGCGGTCAGCAAGCAGGACGACGCCGAAGCGCTGGTGCAAGCGCTGCGCAAGAAGAGTTATCCCGTCATTACCACCAGCGGGCCGACTGACAGGTTCTATCATGTGCAGGTCGGACCGTTTGCGGAGATGAAAGACGCGGAAGCGACCCGCTCCAAGCTGATCGGCGACGGGTATAACCCGATTTTGAAGAAATAGCTGTCAGCTCTCAGCTATCAGCTTTCAGTTGTTCGGGTTCATCTTCAACTCTGCATGCGGAGAGAAGCAAAGTGTCATCGTTTCAGCTGAGAGCTGAAAGCTGATGGCTGACAGCTACTCCGAAAAGCGCTGTTCTTGAAACGGATCTCCGTACATGTGGTATCCGTTCTGCTCCCAGAAGCCCGCCTGATCCTGGTCGAGAAACTCCAGCCCGCGAACCCATTTCACCGACTTCCAGGCGTACAGATGCGGAACGATCAGACGCAGCGGGTAACCGTGATCGGGAGAGAGCGGCTCGCCGTCGTGGTGGGTAGCGAACAGAACGTTGTCGCGGTCGAGGTCGGCGAGCGGCAGGTTGGCGGTGTAACCCTGCTCGGCGTGGACGAGAACGAACTTAGCCTCCGGTTTGAGCTGCACCCGCTTTAACACGTCGCGAAACAGGACGCCGCTCCAGGTGTTGTCGAAGCGGCTCCAGCGCGTCACGCAATGGAAATCGCTCTCCACCGCAGATTTTGGCAGGCGGTTGAATTCTTCCCAGCTCAGCCGGATCGGGCTTGCGACCAGCCCCGAAAGACGAAACTCCCATTGCGCGGGATCGAAGCGCGGCACCGATCCGTGATGCAGGACCGGCCACTTCAGGGTGAGCGACTGCCCCGGAGGCAAACGCCCCGCCTGCCGCATCTCGCGCTCGCGTTCTTTGCGCTCGTTACCTTCGAAGAGCATGGTTTATGGGATTCGGAAGCCGGAGGGAAGTTTCAGGTTCCAGCCGCATTTCGAGGCCGCTGGAAACTCAGGGCAGGCTCTGCGCCACCCGGATGCTTCTGTCGCGCGCTGAAGCGGGCATCAATAGTCGGTCAGGGCGTCGGAGGTTAATCCCTCAGGGGCTAAAGCCCAGTATTCTTGCGGGCGCGGTGGCACGGCTTTAGC
>CAVXCR010000032.1:0-50160 GCA_963760265.1 Terriglobia bacterium | reverse complement strand
AAGAGCGGCTACGTGTTCGCCGTGGTCACGGCCGGAGCCACGGGCACCGGTCCGGCGACCATCTACGCGGTGAAGGGCGACCCGCAGAACTCACAGACCGGTCAGCGGCATTTCTACAGCGACCAGTCGGGCGTGATCCGCTACAACGTCAGCCAGCAGGCCAGCGCTAGCGACAGCCCGCTGCAGTAGTCCTGATCGCAGGTTTGGCGAAGTACCTGGGGGAGGGTACGAGCCGGGGAGCACCGGAGCAATCCGGTGCTCTTTTTTTGCACTCAGCACTCGGCTCTTGGCGATTCGCCTGGGCTCGCAGCCATTCCGTAGCATCGCAAACCCAAACAAATAGGCTCCCGGATTCCCGGGAGCCTTGAGTTTTCGCCGAATGCCCAAAGCCTAACGCCTGAAGCCCGTTTCTTCACCATCCCCGAGTCTGCAGCAATTGCGATTCCTCCAGCGCCGCCACCGCCAGCCCCTTCATCGCGCTCTTCGCCTGAGTGCTGGCCTCGAGCACGATTTTCGCGTCGTTGAAGTGCGTGGTCGCGATCACGATCGACTTGGCGCGCAATTCCGCATCTTCGCGCTCCTCGGGATTCTTGAGTCGGCCATTCTCGTAACCCACTTCCAGCGGCGTGGTGCCGTCCTTCATGAAGATCCCGGATCCTACGAACACGCTTTCCGCGCCGAGCTGCATCATCAGCGACGCGTCGGCCGGCGTGGCAATCCCGCCGGCGGAGAAATTCGGCACCGGCAGCTTCCCTGCTTTGGCCACCATGCGCACCAGTTCGTAGGGCGCTTGCAGATTCTTGGCCGCGGCCGACAGCTCGTCGTCGCCCATGACGGTGAGTTGGCGCATCTCGGTCATGATCTGGCGCATGTGCTTCACCGCGTGCACCACGTCGCCGGTGCCGGCTTCTCCCTTGGTGCGGATCAGGGCCGCGCCCTCGCTGATGCGGCGCAGCGCTTCACCCAGATTCCGGCAACCGCATACGAAGGGCACGGTGAAGGCGTGCTTGTCCACGTGATGGGCTTCATCCGCCGGCGTGAGCACTTCCGATTCGTCGATGTAGTCCACCCCGAGTTCCTGCAGGACCTGCGCCTCGGCGAAGTGCCCGATGCGGCACTTGGCCATCACCGGAATGGACACGCAGTCCATAATCTCGCGGATCAGTTTTGGATTGGCCATGCGCGCTACGCCGCCGGTGGCTCGAATCATCGCGGGAACGCGCTCCAGGGCCATGACGGCGACAGCGCCGGCTTTTTCCGCCACTTCCGCCTGGGCTGCGCTCATCACGTCCATGATCACGCCGCCCTTCAGCATCTCTGCCAGACCGGTCTTCAGGCGCAGCCCGCTGCCGCCATTGTTTTCCGACATACTTCCCTCACTTCGCGCGCCGCCGCCGCTTCGCAGGCGCACAGGCGCATTTGGATGTCTGCTGGAACACTCCATTTTACATCGTCGCGCCCGCGGCCGCTGCACGCTTCCGATTACCCGCTGTTTCGCTTGCTCAGGAATTTCTGCATCATGCGGTCGGCATCCACGGCTTTGAATTTGCCGCGGCCGGTCGCCAGCAACTCGCCCCGCTGATTGCGGATTTCGGCGGCCCTCAAGTGGACGCGTCCGCGCACCCGCACCTCCCAGCCCGCCGCCGTCAGCCGCTCGCCCAGCGGCACCGGCTTGAGATACCGGACCGCCAGCTCCACCGTCGGCGCCAGTACGTTGCGCAGCTTCGACGGTTTCGACATCGCCTCATCCAGGATGGCGGCGATTATTCCGCCGTGCGCGTGCAGCGGCGGGCCGGTAAAGCGCCTGCCTAGCCGGAAATGCGCCACGAACCGCTTCGCCGCCTCCTCATGCACGAACTTCAGGCACATGCCTTCGGCGTTGTCTTTGCCGCACCCGAAGCAGTAGTTCTTGCGCAGCGCGGGGTGTTTCTTCAGGATCGGATGCCTGTGATGTACGTGACCGTGGACGTGGCGCGGCTTGCCCATGTCCCCAAGATGCCACGGGGGAGGTCTGTCGGTCTATCGGTCTTTCGGCTGGCGGGCGGTCGGCAACTCGGTATTTCAGTATTTCAGTTTTTCACTCTGCCGCAGCGAGCAACGGCATGACTCGGTCTGCGCTGACTTCAGCCTTGTGCCTTACGCCTTGCGCCTACTTCTTTTGCGCTACCAATTCCGCCACGCCCTTCTCTTCCACGGTTTCGCGGTAATGGAGCACCCGCAAGCGCAGGAAAGTATGCAGCAGTTCGTTTTCCTGCAGGTAGTACTCGGGATGCCGAACCGTCTTGGCGTGTTTCGTTTTGTGCTCTTCCGTGTAGGTTTTATAGACCAGCAAACCGCCGGGCTTCAGCGCCTTCACCAGGGCGGGATAAAGATCGCGTTGCAGATAAAAGAACACCAGCACGAGATCGTATTTTTCCTCGCCGGGATCGAAGGAGCGCAGGTCGCGAACCAGGAAGTTGATCTTGACGCCGCGTTCTTCGGCCTTGCGCTGCGCCTTCGCGAACGCGACTTCGGAGATGTCCACCACCGTGACCTTCCAGCGCAGCTCGGCAAGCCAGATGGCGTGGCGGCCCATGCCGCCGGCGATGTCCAGCGCGCTACCGCCTTTGGCAAACGTTGGCTGGACGAAGTCGTCATAGGCATTGAGCAGGAAGGGATCGGGCTCAAACGTGGCGTGCGACTCTTCCTGGTAGCGGCGGTTCCAATCCTGTCTCTCGTCTTCCTGCACGCTGTCCCGCATGCTGACCCTCCCTCCGCCGAAGCGCGGCGGCGCTGCAATCTAGAAGAATACGCCAGCCCTTCAAGCGCCAAGTTGCGACATATTGTGCCGTTCAGTGCGCCATCGCGCCGTTCAACTCGCGTAGATCGCACTACGATGCTGGTCCGAAGCACCGGCGGCATTTCCTGGTTTACGCTAAATCACTGGGTTGTTTATGCTACTCGTTTTCAGGGTGCTGTGGGGCCCCTGAAGAACCGACGCCAGGCAAGGAGGCTCGATGCCGGAGTTACAGACCGGAAGTTATCACGCGAACAACTTTGTGCGCGCATTTCGGCGCTGGTTCGTGCCGTACGCTCAATCGCGTGTGATGCCGGACAAATTCCGTCCGCTGCTGTCGTACCTGTTCACCGAGTGGAAGTGCAACGTTGACTGCCACTACTGCTGGGCCTTTAACAACAAGGTCAAGGGGATGACCGAGGAGACGGCGATCCGCTCCATCGACTGGCTGAAGTCGGTGGGCTGCCGCGTCATCGCCATCATGGGCGGCGAGCCCCTGCTGCGCCGCGACTTCATCCTCAAGGTGGTGGACTACGGCACCAAGAACGGCTTCTTCGTGTACCTGCCCACCAATGGCATCCTCATGAACGAGGATTTCATCGACAAGGTCGGCGACCGCGGCGTGGCCGCCATCAATCTCGCGGTGGATTCCATCGACGAGAAGCCCGGCCTGGCGAAAAATTTCAAGCGCATCGAGAAGCAGTTCAAGTATCTCGTCCAGCAGCAGCGCAAGTACGGCTACATGATCGTGTTCAACACCAACATCTGCCGCCACAACCTGGACGACGTCAAGCAGCTCACCGAGATCGCCCACGACAACGGCATCTCCAGCGACGTGCACATCAACGAGCCGCCCTACATCGAGCAGCCGCATTTCCAGCACCTCAACCAGAACGTCACCTACATCCGGCCCGACGACTGGCCGGCGGTGGACGAGGTGCTCGACTGGCTGATCGAGAAGAACGCGCAGGGCTACATCATGGTCAACTCCAAGGACCACCTGCGCAAGATGAAGGACTTCATGCGCGGCGTCACCTACCCGTGGAACTGCCGCGCCGGGCACAACTCCTGCGTCATCCGCACCGACGGCACTCTCGCCCCCTGCTTCCCCATGTACTCGGCCAACACCGACTGGGGCAAGGTCTGGGAGCCGAAGTTCAACAACCATGAACTCGACGAGATGAAGAAGGTGTGCAACTCGCACTGCCTCTCCACCTGCCAGTACGTGCTCGGCTACTACTACAACAACCGCAACGTCGTGCGCTGGATCCTGAAGCAGGGATTGCACGGCTGGAGCGGCCGGCCGCAGATGGCGGAAGCCTAAAAACAGTTTCAGTTTCGAGTTTCAGTTTCGGTTGGCCGGGGTGAAAGCTCCGCCTTTTTTCTGCTCGCACCTTTCTAATACTGGTTTCAAAAATCGGTTCTTGGGTAGGGCACGGCTTCAGCCGTGCCGCTCGAGGCCGCAACAATAGTGGGCTTTAGCCCCTGAGGGACATTTTTCCTGAGGCGAAAATTTATTTTTGCAACCAGTTCTAGTTACAAGCGTCCGGGGCAAAAGCTCCGGCCGATTTCTTGCTGGCTTGCTGATCACGGCTTCAGCAGTTCGGCGAGTTCCTTGTGGCCGTTGGCCAGCGCGTAGGTGTACGCCGTGCCGAATCCGGGCACGAAATAATCTTTTCTGGCGCCGTGGGAGAGCAGGAGCTTGATCATGTCGGCATCACCACGTCGGGCGGCGTCGAACAGCGCTGTTCCCCACTCGGTGGCGCTGTTGGGGTCCGCGCCGTTGTCCAAGAGAAGTTTGGCGGCATCGAACGATCCCGCGCTAACTGCGACTTGCAATGGTGTCATCTCGCCCGGACCTTGCCCGACGAGCGTTCTTGAATCGGCGGCAATGAATTCCTTCACTTTGTCGGTGAGGCCCAGGGCAGCCGCGGCATAGATGTCCATGGGGGCGCCTTGCGCCACCAGCATCTCGACCGTCTCCCGGTGATGGCGAAACGCCGCCCACATCAGCAGGGTGAGACCGCCGCCGTCCTTCACCTTGAGCAATGCCGGATTGGCGGCAACCATCTCGCGCAAAATCGAAGTCTCGCCGAGCGCGGCGGCGTCGAAGGCCGTCAGCGGCGACCCCTTTGCCACCAGGAATTTTGCGATCTCGTCCTGCCGCGCTTGAATGGCTCGCGTCAACGGCGTGCGCCCATGACCATCTTTCGCCTTGATCAACGCAGGATTGTGCTTGAGGGCGAGCGCCACCCCGGTGACATCGCCCTTGTTGATCAGTTGGAAGATGTCAGGATCAGCCGGGAGCGCGGTCGCACGTAGCCAGAATGTCAGGACGACGACCATCGCTCCGAAACGACGTGGAATCTTCATGGCCCCCTCCGATGACGCAGGTTGCAAGCCCCTCGCCACCCTGGCGCAACGGCTCTGTTGCGCCATGATAACAACTGCTCGCGAGCAACCAGTTGGTTTGTTTTGCGCCTGCCGTGCCGCGCGGGCCTTCCCTTTGTTGCGTTACTCAGCACTGCCGCGCGAAATATTTTGCGTCACATTGGGATGTGTGCAGCATCACTGGACGGTGTGATATAGTGCGCGGCAGTCCGCCGAAGCGCCCATGGGGTGGGGCTTCCGGCCGGAAAGTCAACTCTCAGCACGGGGGCGGTTGAGGATGGGCCTTGCGCTTTTGGCTGTAATCTGGCTCCTCACCTTTGTTTGTTCCTACTTCTTTGTGGCCAAGACCTGGTGGTGGCCGGCGGCGGCATCGCTGAGCGGACCCGCCCTTGACGCCCAGTTTCAACACACGCTGATCGCCATGGGCATCGTGTTCGTCGCCGCGCAGGCGGGCCTGGGACTGTTCGCGTGGAAATACCGCGAGCGCCCGGGAGCGGCCGCCGCCACCTATTCGCATGGCAACACCAAGCTCGAAGTGGTGTGGACCACGCTCACCGCGATCCTCTTTTTCGGGCTGGCGATCGCGGGCTCGCACCTGTGGGCAGCGGAGCGTTTCGAACCGGCGAGGAGCGACGCCGTGAAAGTTGAGGTCACCGGGCTGCAATTCGCCTGGTACTTCCGCTATCCCGGGCCGGACGGTAAGTATGGCCGCACCAAGCCGGAACTGATCGACGCCTCGGCGGGCGGAGAAGCGGCCGTGGGACTGGATTCCACCGACCCCGCCTCCAAGGACGACTTCGTCACCGGCACCATGTACCTGCCGGTGAACCGCCAGGTGGACCTGACCTTGCGCGCCCAGGACGTCATCCACAGTTTCTTTGTTCCCTCCATGCGCTTCAAGCAGGACGCCGTTCCCGGCCTGATGATCCACATGCACTTCACCCCCGACAAGGTGGGCGATTACGAGATTGCCTGCGCCGAACTCTGCGGCCTCGGGCACTACAAGATGCACGGCATCCTCAAGGTGGTCAGCCAGAAGGACTTTGACGCCTGGACGGCGCAGCGCGAGGCGGAGAAGCAATAACCATGGATAATTTCCAACCTCCCAACAGTGTGCAAGCCGGCGGAAACGGACACGGCGGAGTGCATGTTCATCCCGCCCCGACCAGCTTCATCCGCAAATACATCTTCAGCACCGACCACAAGGTGATCGGGCTCCAGTACTACTTCCTCGCCTTGACCTCGGTGTTTGTCGGCATGTTCCTGTCGCTGCTGATGCGCATTCACCTGGTGTGGCCGGCGGCGAAGGTGCTGGGCTTCGACATCAAGCCGGAAACCTATCTGGCGCTGCTTACCATGCACGGCACCATCATGGTGTTTTTCGTGCTCACCACGGCGCCGCAGGGCGGTTTCGGCAACTACATGCTGCCCATCCAGATCGGCGCGCCCGACATGGCGTTCCCCATCCTCAACATGCTGTCGTTCTGGACCACCTTCCTGGGTTTCCTGGCCATCATCGCCGCGTTCTTGGTCGAGGGCGGAGCGCCGATATCGGGATGGACCAGCTACGCGCCGCTGAGCGCGATTCCCTCCGCCGGGCCGGGACAAGGCCTGGGCGAAGATTTATGGATCGTCAGCATCGCGCTGTTCTGCATCGCTTCCCTGCTCGGCGCGCTCAACTTCATCACCACCACCCTCGACCTGCGCGCCCGCGGCATGACCATGATGCGGCTGCCGCTTACCGTGTGGTCGTGGTTCATCACCGCCATTCTCGGGCTGCTGGCCTTCGGCGTGTTGCTGGCTGCCGGCATCCTTCTCTTGCTGGACCGCAATGTCGGCACCAGCTTCTTCGTGCCCGGCGGGCTGGTGGTCAGCGGCGAAATGATCAAGCACCAGGGCGGCTCGCCGCTCCTGTGGCAGCACCTGTTCTGGTTCTTCGGGCATCCCGAGGTTTACATCGCCATCCTGCCGGGCATGGGCGTCGCCTCGCAGATCCTCTCGACGTTTTCGCGCAAGCCCATCTTCGGATACAAAGCGATGGTCTACGCCATGCTCGCCATCGGCATGCTCGGGTTCTTCGTTTGGGGCCATCACATGTTCATGAGCGGCATGAGCCCGTACTCGGCGATGGCGTTCAGCGTAATGACCATTGCCATCGGCGTGCCCTCGGCCATCAAGACGTTTAACTGGCTGGGGACCTTGTGGAAGGGCCGCATTCGCTTCACCGTGCCGATGATGTTCGCCATCGGCTTCGTTTCGCTGTTCGTATCCGGCGGCCTGAGCGGCCCGTTCCTGGCGCAGCCCGCGCTCGACATCCCGCTGCACGACACCTTTTTCGTGGTGGCGCACTTCCACCTGATCATGGGCGTGGCCGCCATCTTCGGCATCTTCGCCGCAACCTATTACTGGTTCCCCAAGATGTTCGGCCGCATGATGAACAACAAGCTCGGATACCTCCACTTCTGGATCACGTTCATCGGCGCCTACGCCATCTTCTTCCCCATGCACTATGAGGGCATTGCGGGCCGTCCGCGGCGCTACTCGCAATTGACCGAAGTAGCGTATCTGCACCAGTTCTGGGGGCTGGAGAAGTTCATCACCATCGCGGCCTTCATCACCATCGGCGCCCAGTTCTTTTTCCTGATCAACCTGTTCTGGAGCATGTTCAAGGGGCCGAAGGCGGAGATGAATCCGTGGGAGGCGACCACGCTGGAGTGGACCATTCCCTCGCCGCCGCCGCACGACAATTTCGGCGGCCACATCCCGGTGGTGAACAACGGGCCGTACGAGTACGGCGTGCCCGGCGCCGCGCGCGACTACATCATGCAGACCGATCCGGCGCACGTCAGCAGCTCGCACTGAAGTTGAGACTATGGGAAGTTTGAGTCCGACACTGAAAATTCGCGCAAAGGCCGCGACGCCCAAGATCGGCGGCGGCGGACATCCGCCGGTCATTCGTTTCCCTGGCACTGGTGGCGGAGGTGGCGGCGGCGGACGCGACGAAAGCTATCCCGATTTCGGCGAACGCCTGCGTCGCTACCGCCTTGGACTGATGGTCGGCCTGGTGGCCGTGGTGATGCTGTTCGTCTCCTTTACCAGCGCCTACGTCGTGCGCCAGGGACTGGGTTCGTATGATCCGGCGGCCAACGCTTTCGTCACCGATTGGAAGCCGCTCAGCCTGCCGATGGGCCTGCTGATTCTGAATACCTGCCTGCTGCTGGCCAGCAGCTTCACCATCGAGATGGCGCGCCGCGCGGCCTTCGCAGCGGCGGCCGTCGCGCCGGTCACCGAGATGCCGGGCATCGCCCGGGATGAAGCGCGCGGCGTTCCGTGGCTGCCGATCACGGTGCTACTGGGGCTTGGGTTTCTGGCCGGGCAGTTGATGGCGTGGCATGAATTGGGGCGGCGCGGCTTCTATGTCGCCAGCAGCCCCAGCAATTCGTTTTTTTACGTGCTGACCGGCGCGCACGCCATCCACCTGTTCGGAGGCGTAGTGGCCTTGCTGTACGCGCTGGCGGCGGTCTTCCGCTCGCGTCCGCTGGAACGGCGGCGCATCGTGGTCGACGTCACCGCCTGGTACTGGCACTTCATGGCGATTCTCTGGCTATACATCTTTGCGCTGCTGAAATTCGCGGCGTGATCTGAGGGTTGAAAACATGGCCGATGTTGCAGTGGAACAGCACCTGGGGCACACCGAGTTTGAGCCTTCGCTGTTCCAGACCTATTCCAACAAGATCGGGATGTGGTTGTTCATCCTTTCCGACTCGCTCACCTTCGGAGCGCTGCTGTTTGCCTACAGCTACGACCGCATTTCCAATCCGACCTGGCCGACGCCGTTTCACAGCGGCAGCATCATCAATGCCACGGTCATGACCGCGTTCCTGCTCACCAGTTCCCTCACCATGGTGCTGGCGGTTTCCGCCTCCAGCTACGGCAACCGCAAAGCCGCCATCCGCTGGCTGCTGGCCACCATGTTCTGCGGCATCATGTTCGTCGTGCTGCACGTCCGCGAGTGGATCGGCCTGATCCACGAAGGCATGACCCCCGGCAAGAATCCCTGGGGCGCGCCTCAGTTCGGCGGCACTTTTTTCACCCTCACCGGACTGCACATGCTGCACGTCACCATCGGCGTGGTGGTGCTCGGAGTCATGGTGGTGCGCTCCATGGGCAAGAAATTTTCTTCCAACGATATCGAGACCAGCGGCTTGTACTGGCACTTCGTTGATCTGGTCTGGATGTTCATTTTCCCGCTGGTGTACCTGATGTCCACCAGGATCGTGTAGGAGACGGCATGAGCACCGACGTAATCACCGGTCAACGTGTAGCGCTGGAACATCGCGGGCACAGCCACACGCCGTTTTACATTGTCTGGGGCGTGCTGCTGGCGATCACCGCGGTCGAGGTCTTGCTGGCCTACGAAAGGCTGCAGCCGGTGCGGATGTTGTCCTTCCTGCTGGCCCTTTCCATCGTCAAGGCGTCCCTGATTATTTCCTGGTTCATGCACATGCGCTACGAGGTCACGCGCATGCGGCGGCTGATGATGGCCTCGCTGTGCGTCTGCCTGGTCCTGATGTGCGTCTTTTTCCCTGACGCATTCCGCATCCTCATCCTGGGAGTGAAGTGATGAAGTCGCGGTTGTGCCGCCTCGCGTTGCTGCTCGCCCTCGGCGCCGCCCCGGCATTCGGGCAGTGCGCCATGTGCTATACCTCGGCCAAAGGCGCCAGCACCAACGGGCAGGCGGCGATCACCCGCGGCGTGTTCACCCTGCTGCTGCCGCCCATCGGGATGATGCTGGGCCTGGTGGGATTTGCCTTCCGCTACAATCGCAACCCGCACGAACAAGACGTCCCCGAGTCCGAGCAGCAGGCGCGCGAGAATTCCTAGGACCAGCCCCGGGCATAGCCGGGATATCTCCAGCCACGAAAAAGCCCCACATCTACAGGGCAGATGTGGGGCAGTCTCCACGCGAGGCGGGAGCCAATCGCGGCAAATCCTGCGGTTGTTTTACCAGCCGACGGCTTCACCGTCCTTGCGGTGATCGGTGCCGGCACGATAGAAGCCGTTCACTTCGGGCACAAGATCAAGAAGGAACTTGTAATCCTTATCGAACCAGTGCCCGTCGTGGTCGTCGCGGTCCGGTTTGCTGTCGCTTGGGTTGGGAGTGAACATGATCGCCTGATAGCCGCCGAAAGTGCTTCCCGTTGCCGGGCTCACGGAGTTCGACCCGCCTCCCGTGCTCGTCGCTACTGTATATCCATAGTTGGTCAAACTACCATTTGGATTGGGAGTACCATTTGACTGTACACCAAGCGCGACAAGGTTATAGAGCTGCGTTTCGAGCTGCAGAGTGTTCGGCACCTCGTTGTGATAGTAGCGAGCCATATCGGTTGACGCTTGCGGATTGGCCCCAAGTTCAAGCATGTTGACCAGCATCTGCGCGTGACCTTGCACCTGCATGTCGCCGCCCATCAGTCCCAGCGTCATCAGCGGAACTCCGTTCTGTACGACAAATCCCGCCGAAATGGTGTTGTAGGGACGTTTGCCCGGTGCGATGGCATCAGGGGAAGCGGGGTTCAGCGTAAACTGGGCAGCACGATCGTTGATAATAAAACCGTAGCCGGGAATTGTTATGCCGCTGCCAAAGGTGGAGTAGTTGCTGTTTACCCACGACACCATGTTCCCCCAACGGTCCGCCGTGGTTAGGTAAATCGTGTCTCCCAGACCAGTGGCCGTGCTGATTGTGGTAAGGGGCAGCGCATTATCTGGGTTCGGACATCCATACGGGGTATACGGCGGCGGCACGCTGCAATTGGTCGCGGGGGTGGGTACAAAAGGAGGACCCGTTGGGCTGACTTCGCCGCACAACTTAGCAGCATAGGCCGGCGAAGTTATGGTATTGAAGTTACTCCACAGAGCGGAGCTCCAGAATCGCGGATCAGAGCCGTAGTTCTCGAGGTCGACAGAAGCGAGCTTCTTGGCCTCTACAAGCAGGTACCAAAATTTAGGGTCTGTCGGCCCGAGTTGGGCGAGCGACTTGCCGGGACTCCACACTGGAACACAGGCTTGCAGGATGTTCATATACTCGATGACGTTCCAGGCCTGCGAGGGCGCCATGGTCTCGTAGATGTCGTACGGAACGCCGGCGGAATTAGTATAGGTGGTGTGGGCTGGAGTGTCCCACTGGCCATAGTAATTGCGAAGATCATCCATCGTCCATCTTGCGGACAGGCCGTCCTCTTCCGCGACCGCGTTCATCTTTTTCACTATGGCCCGGGCGATCTCGCCTTTGTAGAACACATCGCGCCCCTGCTCGCCGAAGAGCGTGAGCGTTTTCGCTAAATCAGGATTCTTGAAGATTTGTCCGACCGCCGGCCGTGAACCGTTGATGTACCATGTGTCCACCGAATCCGGATCCTGGCTGGTGCACTGCTCACTACCATTAACTGCTTTGCAACCGACGGCTGAGGGGAGACTCCAACCGTTGCCGATGATTTCGGTAATAGGGAAACCATTCTTGGCATACTCGATCGCCGGAGTTAGGTCCTCGAGGAGGCTCAGCTTGCCAAACCGCCGGTGCATCTCGTCCCACCCCCAGGCGGCACCGGGAACAGGCGCACTGAGAAAACCGCGGGAGGGCATGCCGGAACCGTATCCCCAGTTTGCCCTATTGTAGGAATAACCCACGCTATTGTAGTAGCCAACATTCGCGTACCCCGGAGCGAAATCGCCTGCATTGAGTTGATACAGCTTTTTGTCCTTGGCGATGTAGACGATGGCGTACAGGTCGCCAGCGATCCCCACGTTCATAGGCTCCATCAGGTTGAGGGTCGCTGCCGTCGCGACAGCGGCATCAACGGCGTTGCCGCCGGCCATGAGAATACGCAGTCCGGCCTGCGCAGCAAGTGATTGACTGGTAGAAACCATTCCGTGTTGTGACATGACCTCCGATCGGCCCTGGGCCACCCAGCCACCACTGGGCCGGTCACCGCGGACCGCACTGCACCACGACGGTGTAGGCGTGCTGTTACAGGGTTTAACGGGTGATTGGGCTAACGACAATGAGGCAGTAATGGCAAGCAGTAAAGCGAGAATACAAACATATTTCGCGGTTTTCATTGGATCTCTCCAAGGCAACTCGACTGGGCGAGTTCGCCTGCACGTTATGAGTCGTGAGCACCTGTCGACAAAGCGCCGCGCCGGGTTCATGCTCTCTCCATGGAGGTCCGCACGCGCCTGTCAGGAATAATCGAACGAAACAACGCCCACAGTTGATGCCGCGCAATCGTGGGTTTCAATTCGCTTTACCAAATCTTTACGTAGGACCATCCCGTTTCGGGAATCGTCAGAGGGGTCATCGCAGCGCTCTTGAGGCACACTGAGCCCGTCATTTACGAAGTTTTACGCGAGTTCCGTGGTCTCGAAGAGGGGAGCCACCGTACTACCAGGCCAAACCGTCCGGCCTAGCCGGAGCGCTTTTTTCCGGCGGTTCTTTATGCGCCAGTTTCATGGCTGCTATTTTCCTGAGTCGCTCGATATGCTCATGCAGGGCGAACCGAAGCTCCTCAAAGATCGCGTCCAACTCGGAGTCCTTCGCCGCAAGCGCTTTGCGGCACGGTTCGCGAATGCGGTCTTCCGGCCGGAAGGGCGGCACGACCCGAAGCATGCCCGCAAGTATGGCCTGCTGCCTGCAGGAATCTATACGGCATTTGCGGTATCACCGGGGAGTAAAACCCTGATCGCCCTGCACCCCATCCAGGCTCCGGTTTGAGCGCAGGGCGCGCGGTAGTCTAAAATAGAAAGATTCCGCAGCATTCCCCAACCCTCATGTAGGCCCGCTGGATGGGCCGGGGCGGGTCCAGGCTGCGGCGGTCCCTGATGTCAACCGATAGCATTGTCGTCCGCGGCGCCCGCGTACACAACCTGAAGAATATCGATTTCGAAATTCCCCACAACACTCTGACGGTGGTGACGGGAGTATCGGGATCGGGCAAGTCCTCCCTCGCCTTCGACACCATCTATGCCGAGGGACAGCGCCGCTACGTCGAGTCGCTCTCCGCCTACGCCCGCCAGTTCCTGGAGCGCATCGAAAAGCCGGATGTTGACGTGATTGACGGCATCGCGCCCGCCGTCGCCATCCGGCAGAAGAACACGACCCGCAATCCGCGCTCCACCGTCGCCACCGCCACCGAGATCTACGATTACCTGCGCCTGTTATTCGCGCGCGTCGGCCGCACCTACTGCATGCAGTGCGGCGCCGAGGTCAAGAAAGACACGGTAGACGAGGTCGCCGGCCGCGTCTTGTCGCTGCCCGAGGGCACGCGCCTGAACGTGCTCTTCCCCTTGCAGCCTCCGGCGGGGCGCGTCATTCCCCAGGAAGCGAAGTCGCGGGTGCGCAAGAAACCGCTTCCGGCGGCGCAAAAGCTGGACGAGTCGGACCTGCTCAAGGCCACGTTGTTCGAATTGCGCAAGAAGGGCTTCAACCGGCTTTATCAGCGCGGGCAGGTCTTCGAGTTCTCCGCCCCGGAATCCCTGCTGGACATCAACTTTTCCGAGCCTGTTTTCATCCTGATGGACCGCATCGTGGTCGCTCCCGACCAGCGCGCCCGCATCGTGGACGCGCTTGAGACCTGTTATCGCGAAGCCGGCGAAGTGGTCTTCGAAACTGCGGCAAGCGATGGCCAAGTACCACAGCATCTGCGGTTTGCGCACCGTTTTGAATGTAAGAGTTGCGGTATGCGCTACGAGGAGCCCGAGCCTCGCCTGTTCTCGTTCAACAATCCCTACGGCGCCTGCCCCCGCTGCCAGGGCTTCGGCAACACCATTGATTTCGACCTTGACCTGGTGATTCCGGACAAGAGCCTGTCGCTCGGCGAGGGCGCGATTGAACCCTGGACCAAGCCCAAGTACCGCCCGCTGTTGAACGACCTCAAGCGCTACGCAAAGTCCGCCGCCATTCCTCTCGACGTTCCCTGGAACCAGCTTTCGCACGAGCACCAGCAGATCGTGATCGGAGGCGACGGCAAGTTCTGGGGTGTGCGCGGCTTCTTCGCCCACCTGGAGCGCAAGAAATACAAGCTGCACGTCCGCGTCTTCCTCAGCCGCTACCGCGGGTACTCCGTCTGTTCCACCTGCGGCGGTGCGCGCCTGCGCCCGGAAGCGCGGCACGTCAAGATCAGCGGCAAGGACATCTGCCAGGTCTGCGCCATGACCGTGGAGCAGGCGGTGCACTTCTTTTCCAACCTGAACCTCAGCCCGCAGCAGGCGCAGGTGGCCGGCAAGATCCTGGAAGAAATCCGCGAGCGCCTGCGCTTCATGTACGACGTCGGCCTGGAGTACCTCACGCTGGACCGCCTCTCCTCCACACTTTCCGGCGGCGAGGCGCAGCGCATTCAATTGGCCACCTCGCTGGGCTCGCGGCTGGTGGGGACCCTGTACGTGCTCGACGAACCTTCCATCGGCCTGCACAGCCGCGACACCACTCGGCTGATCAAAATCCTGCACGACTTGCGCGACCTGGGAAACACCATCCTGGTGGTGGAGCACGATCCCGAAATCATGCGCGCCGCCGATCGCATTCTCGACCTCGGCCCCGGCGCCGGCGAGAATGGCGGGCGGGTCATCGCCACCGGCACCTATGACGAAATCCGTTGCGCGCCGGCCTCCCTCACCGGCCGCTATCTCAGCCAGGACCTGCGCATACAAATCCCGCAGCAGCGCCGCAAGCCCGGCATTCAAAAGCTGCAAGTGCTGGGCGCGAGCGCCCACAACCTCAAGAACATCGATGTCAGCATTCCTCTGGGAATGATCGTCGCCATTACCGGCGTATCCGGCTCCGGCAAGTCCACCCTGGTGCACGATGTCCTGTATCACGCGCTGGGTTCATCGCTGAAACAGACGAGCGGCAGCGTGCCGCCGCCCGTGAACGGATACGCCGCGCTCCGCGGTGCGCAATTCGTGGATGACGTAATCCTGGTGGACCAGTCCCCGATCGGCCGCACCCCACGCTCCAATCCGGTCACCTACATCAAGGCCTTCGACGGCATCCGCGAACTGATGGCTTCCCTGCCCGAGTCCCAGAAGCGCGGCTTCACCGCCGGGCATTTCTCCTTCAACATCCCCGGCGGCCGCTGCGACACCTGCCAGGGCGACGGCACGGTCACCGTCGAAATGCAGTTCCTCGCCGACGTCGAATTGATTTGCGAGGAATGCAAAGGAACGCGCTTCAAGCCGGAAGTGCTCGACGTCCGCTATCGCGCCCGCAACATCCACGAAATCCTCAGCCTCACGGTGCGCGAGGCGCTGCAGTTTTTCCGCGAGGTCCCGAAGATTACCGACAAATTGCGGGTTCTCGATGAGGTGGGGCTGGGCTATTTGCGCCTGGGACAGTCGGCGACCACGCTCTCCGGCGGCGAGGCGCAGCGCATCAAGCTGGCGGCGCATTTGCAGCCGCGCGCTCGCGAGTACGCGCGGCAGCAGGACCCGGAGGAGCGCCGCCGGCGTCCCCGCGTGCTCTACATCTTCGACGAGCCGACCACCGGACTGCACTTCGACGACGTCAGCAAGCTGCTGGCCGCCTTCCGCCGCCTGATTGATGCCGGCGGCTCCATCCTGGTCATCGAGCACAATCTCGAGGTCATCAAGGTGGCCGACTGGGTCATTGATCTTGGCCCCGAGGGCGGCGACCGCGGCGGGCACGTCGTGGCCGCGGGTCCTCCCGAGGCCATCGCGCGCCACGCCAAGTCATACACCGGAAAATGGCTGGCGCGCATCTTACCTGCCACCACGCCATCGCGCGCCACGACGGCGCGCGCTGAGGACTCGGGGAACGGCAACTCTCGATCTGAATCGCCAGCCCGTGAGCCTGCGGTCTCGGTTCGCCGGCGCGGCACAGGAACGAATGTCGGCGAATAGAGGCAAGCTGATCCTGCTGCTCGGTTTGGCCTGCGTCGGCAGTATCGTCGCGCAGGAGTCCAAGCCCGCCGTGCGCCATCACCGCGTCGCCGAGGATCCCGCGGCGGCCGCCGTGTTCCGAGCCGAAGCGGCGATGGACAAAAACAACTATGCAGCGGCGGAGTCGGCGCTCAAGCAGGCCGTTGAGCTCGATTCGGAGAATTACCGGGCGTGGTATGACTTCGGCGTGGTTTACAACGCCACCAACCGCACCGCCGACGCTATCAGCGCTTACCGAAAATCCATCGCGGTGTTTCCCAAGTTGTTCGAGTCCAATTTCAACCTCGGAGTCCTGCTTGGCCGCGCCGGTGACCCGGAAGCCGTCAAGTACTTGCGCGCAGCCACAGAACTCACTCCGACCGGCGATCGCGACCAGGGTTTGGCCAACGCGTGGATGACTCTCGGGTATCTGTCCAAGGGGCAGCAACGCGTTGACGCATTTCGCCACGCTGCCGACCTGCAGCCCAAGAACGCTTCTCCTCAGATGCTCGCCACTCCTCACTTGCTTGCGGCAGCGGCAGCCGACACCATGAACGACCTCGCCACCGCCGAGCAGGAGTACAAGGCCGCCGCCGAGCGCGATCCCAAGTCCGTCGAGGCCGTTGCCGGGCTGGCCAACATTTACCTGCAAACCAAGCGCCTGCCCGAGGCGGAGTCGGCGCTCCGCAAGTATCTCGCGCTCGATCCGCGGAACGCCAAGGCACACCTGCAACTGGGACGCGTGCTGGCGGCGCAGAAGAAGAACGAAGATGCCCAGTCGGAATTTGAGAGCGCCTTGCGCTTCTCGCCCAGCGACGCGGCAGCCCAGCGCGAGCTGGCTTTGCTGTATGTGGACAACAAGCAGTTCGCCAAGGCGGAGCCGCTGTTCCGGGAAGCGTTGCAGAAAGATCCGCGCGACGCCGAATTGCACCACCGCCTCGGCACCGTGCTGATCGAGCAGCACAAGTTCCCCGAGGCCCAGGACGAGTTGCTGCGCGCGGTCAATCTCAAGCCGGACTTCGGCATTGCCTATGGAGACCTGGCCTTTGCCGCCTCGGAAAACAAGAATTACCCGCTCGTTCTGAAGGCGCTGGACGTGCGCGCCAGGTTTCTGCCCGAGATTCCCGCCACCCTGTTCCTGCGCGCTACCGCCTACGATCATCTGGGAGCGCGTAAAGAGGCGGCCGCCAGCTATCATCAGTTCCTGGCGGCTGCGAACGGACAATTCCCCGACCAGGAATGGCAGGCGCGGCACCGGCTGATTGCCATCGAGCCCAAGAAATAGCGATGAAGAAGCTCTTGATCATCGTCGTCGTGCTGCTCTCGGTTTTGGCATGGGCCTCCGACAAGCAGGAGTCCATTGAATCGCTGAAGGCGCGCGCCGACCAAGCCCAACCCAAGGACCGGGTCGAGCTCTTCACCCGCATTGCCGAGCGGCAGCTCGATTCCCTCGATAAGGCGTATAACGGCGGTACCGTGCGCGAGGCACAGGCGGCGCTGGCCGACGTTGTTACCTACGGCGTCAAGGCCGCCCAAGTCTCCAGCGCAACCGGCAAGCGGATGAAGCACACCGAAATCGCCATTCGCAAAATCTCCGGCCGCCTGGAAGCCATCCGCAAAACCCTCGAAGTGGACGACCGGCCGCCGCTGGCCGACGCCGTTCAAAAACTCGAGACGGCGCGCAGCGAACTGCTCAACCGCATGTTCCGGAAGTGAGCCATGCGACTTCGAAACCTGATTCTCGCCCTGCTCTTTTTTCCGGCGATCCCGCTGGCAGCCCAGCTTGGAGGCCGCGATCCGCTCAACCAGAAAGAAATTGACGAGCTGCGCGAGGTGGCCCAGGAGCCGGACAGGCGCCTCAAGCTGATGGTCGAATTCGCGCGCGCCCGCCTGGCCGCCATCGACCGGCTTCGTGGCGAGCCGCGTCTTGCCGCCGGTCGCGGAAACCAAGTCCATGACCTGCTGGAAGATTTCACCAAGCTGGTGGACGAGATGGGCGACAATATTGACGACTACCTTGACCGCAAGTACGACCTGCGCAAAGCGCTCAAGTTTGTGATCGAGGGCGATACGGAATTCCAGCCAAACTGCGGACTCTCAAGGAACAAGGCGCGGGAGCGGGCGCCAAGGCGGGCAGCGAGATCGGCGACTACACCTTCGCCCTGCAGAACGCGACCGAGGCGGTCAATCTGAGTTTGGATGACTCGCGCAAGCTCCTCGAAGAACAGGAAATCGCGTTCAAGGACGCGAAGGAAAAGGCCAAGAAGAAAAAGTAGTACTTGGTACCTGGTGCCGAGTACCAGGGGCTGGTTTTCAAAGGTCGCTCAGGGAAGGGCACGGCTTCAGCCGTGCCACCACAAGCCGGGATTTTGGCGGCTTTAGCCGCTGAGGGAAGACTTCTTGTTCCCGCCGGCACGTGTTTTGAAACAAGTTTTAGCAAAGCGCTTCGTCGGAACACTTAAGTCCAGGTATTCGCTATTCGGTACTCGCAACTCCCATGCACCCGCGCCTCCTGTCCATTCTGCAACGTGCCTACCGCGACCTGCGCCCGCGCGCGCCCATGCCGGAATTTCGCGCCGAATTCTTCCCTTTCGCCAACATCAACAACACCATTCGCCTGCGCGAGGGCGTGGTGAAGGTGCGCGTGTCGGACCTGTTGGAAGGCGCGCCCGACGAAGTGCTCTACGCCATCGCGCACATCCTCATCGCCAAGCTGTATCGCAAGCCAATTGATCCCGCGCTGGCGCGCCGTTACCGGCAGCACTGCGGGCGGCGCGACCTCAACGCCAAGGCCCACCTGGTGCGGCAGGTGCGCGGGCGCAAGCGCATCGCGAGCGCGCGCGGACGCGTTTACGACCTGGAAGCCATCTTCGAGGAACTCAACACGCGCTTCTTCTACGGTCTGCTCGCCCGCCCGCAAATGACCTGGAGCCGCGATCACGCCCGCAACGCGCTCGGGCATTACGACCCGGCGCACAACGCCATCGTCGTCAGCCGCGTCTTCGACCGCCCCCAGGTCCCGCGCTACGCTGTCGAGTACATCGTCTACCACGAAATGCTTCACCTCAGGCACCCGGTGCGGCTGCGCGGCAGCCGACGCTGCGTTCATCCGCCCCAGTTCCAGGCGGACGAAAAGCTCTTCCCCCAGTTCGAAGAGGCAAAACGTTTTCTGAAATCCTTGTGAGCTAGAGCAGTTCCATAGCTGATATACCTTCCTGTCATCCCGAGCGAGGGAGGCTCCCGCGCACTTTGTTCAGCGCGGGAAACCCGAGTCGAGGAATCTCGCGTTTGTGTTGGCGGGCACACCGACTCTGGAAGCAGCTCTAGTCGGGCCCCCCGGCTCCCCGCTCAGGGTGCGGTTTTCCCCTGTGACTGTCGTCACATGCAACTGTGAGCGTTCGCGTTGACCCTGGTGCGGTGCGGGACTATCATTTTCATAGTTGAAAATGAATTTCAATTTCATCTGTGCCCGGACGGTTCTTTTCCATGCTTGAAGCTCTCATCGTCACCCTGCGCGAGGGGGTCGAGGCCGCGCTCATCGTCGGCATCACCCTCGCCTACATCGCCAAGATCGGGCGCCCCGACCTGCGCAAGGCCGTCTACGCCGCCCTGGGCGCCGCCTTCGTCGCCAGTATCGCGGTTGCCATCGTGCTCTCGCGCCTCAGCTTCAACCAGGACGTCTTCGAAGGCTGGGTCATGCTGGTGGCGGCGGTCTTTGTCGTCACCATGATCGTTTTCATGATGCGCACCGGCCGCAGGCTCAAGGGCGATATCGAAGGCAAAGTCGGCAGCCTGGCGGCCAAAAGCTCCCGCCTCGGCCTGTTCGCTTTCGTCTTCCTCATGGTGCTGCGCGAAGGCGTGGAAACCGTCCTCATCCTCTCCGCCGTCAACCTCAACAGCACCGAGTTGATGAGCTTCCTCGGGACGCTGCTGGGAGTCGCGCTGGCGGTCGTCTTCGGCGTCACCTTCGTCAAGGGCAGCGTGCGCGTCAACCTCCAGAAGTTCTTCCGCGTCACCACCGTCATTCTCTTTTTCGTCGCCTTCCAGCTCACCATTTCGGGATTACACGAGCTCTCGGAAAACGGCGTGCTTCCCTCCAGCAAGCGCGAGATGGCGCTGATCGGTCCCATCGTGCGCAACGATCTCTTCTTCTTCGTCACCATCCTGGCGCTGGCCGGCATGATGGTGCTGTTCGAGTATCGCCGCCGCCAGACTCCGGTCGCCGCCACCGCTTCCGGCGCCGAGCGCCGCAAGGCGGAATGGACCGCCAAGCGCGAGCGCAGGTGGGCCGTGGCTGTCTACGCCAGTTCGTTCCTGTTCATCATGCTGATCACGGCGCAGTTTATCTACGCCAAGAGCGCCAGCGCGCTGTCGCCGGCGACGGAGGTCACGATCACCCAGGGTCAAGTGCGAATCCCCGTGGCCCAGGTCAACGACGGCGACCTGCACCGCTATGTCGCCAAAATCGGCGGGAAAGAGGTCCGCTTCTGGCTGATGCGCAAGCCCGACGGCAGCATCGGCACCGTGCTCGACGCCTGCGAGATCTGCGGCGACGTCGGTTTCTACAAGAGCGGCAACACCATCATCTGCAAGAACTGCGCCGCTCCCATCAATCCACAATCGGTCGGCCAGGCGGGCGGCTGCAATCCCGTCCCGCTCAAGGCCACCGCCACGGCCGATGCGGTCGTGATCGCCGAGGCGGACCTGGCCGCCAGCGCCAGGTATTTCAAGCACTGACGCCATGTTTGCCCGCATGCTCTATCAATCGTTCTGTCGCCAGCGGCGGCGCAAGCTGCTCGCCGGGATCGCCATCACGCTCGGCGTCTCGGTGGCGACCGCGATGATCGCCGTGGCCACCGACATCGGCGACAAGATCAACCGCGAGCTGCGCACCTATGGCGCCAACCTTGTGGTCACGCCCGACGAAGACACGCTCAACGTGGAGATCGGCGGCGTCAACCTCAAGCCCGCCAGCGACGGCGCCTACCTGAACGAATCGGACCTGCTGAAGATCAACGGAATGTTCTGGCAGCACAACGTCGTGGGATTCGCGCCCATGCTGGACGTGCCGGTTACCATCCACAACGGATCGGCTACGCAGCCAGTGCAGCTCCTCGGAACTTATTTCGCCAAGCGGCTGCCCTTCGGCAAGGAAGGATTCACCACCGGGGTTCGCACCACTCATCCGTGGTGGAAAGTGAGCGGCGCGTGGCCGAATGACGAGTCCAGCGATGTCCTGCTCGGAGAACGCCTGGCGCAACAACTCGGCCGCAAAACTGGAGATGAAGTTCAGGTTGCCGGTCGCCATCTCCGCGTGGTGGGCATTCTTTCTTCCGACGGCGCGGAAGATAACCAGATCGTTGTCCCGCTGGCGCTGGCGCAGCAGATTCTCGGCCGTCCCGGCGCGGTGCGGCGCGTCCTCGTCAGCGCCATGACCAAGCCCGAGGATGCGCTCGCCCGTCGCGATCCCAAGACCATGTCGCCGGAGTTGTACGATCGCTGGTTCTGCTCGCCCTACGCCAACTCCATCGCCCATGACTTGCAGCAGACCATTCCGCACTCGCGCGCCGAGCAGATCCGCCAGGTCGCGCAGAATGAAGGTACGGTGCTGGAGCGCATCAAGGGCCTGATGCTGCTGGTAACTCTCGCCGCTCTGCTCGCCTCCGCCCTCGCGGTCTCGGCCGCCATGGCAACCGCCATCTTCGAGCGCCGCAGCGAGGTCGGACTGATGAAGGCTCTGGGCGCGGGCAACGCCGCGGTAGCCACTCTGTTCTTCGCCGAAGCGGCGCTGCTGGCGCTGATCGGCGGCACTGCCGGATTTGGTTTCGGCAACCTCATGGCGCAGCAGATCGGGCACTGGGTTTTTGATTCCAGCATCTCCATCCAGCCGGTGCTCTTCCCGGTCGTGATCGGCCTGGCGATTGTTGTCACCTTTGCCGGCAGCGCGGCCTCCATCCGCAAGGCGATGAAGTTTGAGCCGATCATGGTGCTGCGAGGTGACGCATGATCGGCCAACGCACCGGCAGCCGCAACGCGATGTTCTTCCGATTGCTGATGCGGGCGACCATGGTGAAGCCGGGCCGCGTGATCTCGGCGCTGCTGGCCGTGGTGGTTGCCGCATCGGTCGCCACCGCGATGATGAACCTGTACGTGGATGTCCAGGCCAAGCTCAGAAAAGAATTCCGCAGCTACGGCGCGAACGTGATTGTCGTCGCGCGTGAAGGGCAAACACTGCCCGCCGATGCCCTCACCCGCATCGAGACCGTACTCGGCAATCGCGGCCTGGCAGTTCCCTTTGCCTATGCCGTCGCACGCACCGGCAAAGGCGCGCCGGTTGTGGTTGCCGGCACCGACATGGAGCGCGTGCGCAAGCTGGACGCGTGGTGGTCGGTGAGCGCATGGCCCAGCGCGGCACGTTCCGCGCTCGTCGGCACGCATGCGGCCCCCGTCGTCTCGCCCGACAACCAGCCATTCACCCTGAGTTTCGACAACCGCACCGTGGAACTGACAGCCGCGGGCACGCTGCGCACCGGCGCCGCCGAAGACAGCCGTGTCTACCTCGACCTGAAAGACTTCACCGCGTGGACCGGCGTGCAGCCGTCCTCCATCGAGATCGGCGCCAGCGGTACGCCGGAGGAAATCAACGGCATCATCAGCCAACTGGCCGCCGCACTGCCCGCCGCGGAAGTTCGTCCGGTGCGCCAGATCGTGGAGGGCGAAGCCCGCGTGCTGGGCAAGACGCGCGCTGCCTGCTGGCCGCAGTCGCCATGATCATCCTCACCGCCGCGTTGTGCGTGCTCGCCACGCTCACCGCCTGGGTGCTCGACCGCCGCCGCGACTTCGCCATCATGAAAGCCCTGGGCGCTTCCGAGCGCCTGGTCAACGGATTCTTCGCCGCCGAAGCCGCCGCCCTGGGCGCCGCCGGAGCGGTGATAGGATTTGCCATCGGCATTGAGGTGGCTGCCTGGATCGGCCGCGTCAATTTTCACGCCGCCGTGGTGCCGCGCTTCGGGGTGTTCCCTGCCGTGTTCGCCGGCAGCGTGGCCGTGGCCTTGATCTCGGCCGTGCTGCCCATCAGCCTGTTGCGCCGCGTGCAGCCTGCTACCATTCTGAGGGGAGAGTGAAATGATCCGGCTCGTCAACGTCTCGAGGGAGTATCCGGCCAAGGCGGACGCCAATGGCGGCGTCATCAAGGCGCTCGACAATGTTTCGCTGTCGGTGGCGCCCGGCGAATGGCTGGCGATGATGGGTCCTTCGGGCTCGGGAAAATCCACCCTGGTCAACCTCATCGGCTGCCTCGACCGGCCCTCGGCGGGCGAAATCTGGCTCGACGGCGAAAACGTTGCCCACCTCTCCGGCGCCGACCTCAACCGCGTGCGCGCCGAGAAGATCGGCTTCGTCTTCCAGCAGTTCCACCTGATTCCCTACCTGACCGCGCTGGAGAACGTCATGCTGGCGCAGTATTTTCACAGCATGACCGACGAGCCGGAAGCGCTGAACGCGCTGGAGCGCGTCGGACTCCGCGACCGGGCGCAGCATCTCCCCGCGCACCTTTCCGGCGGCGAGCAGCAGCGGGTCTGCATCGCGCGCGCCCTGATCAACGATCCCAAGATCGTGCTTGCCGACGAGCCCACCGGCAACCTCGACGCGCTCAACGAAGAGATCGTCATGCGCCTGCTGCGCGAGTTGCACCAGCAGGGCCGGACCATCGTCATGGTGACGCACGATCCGGTGGTGGCGCGCATGGCGGACCGCCGCGTCGAGCTGCATCACGGAAGAGTCGCTGCCAGCGAAACTTTCGCGCTGCGCGACGAAGAGCAGATTGACGAAATCCTCGAGGAAATCTGGGTGCTCCAGGAACACGGCGAAGGCGCGGAGCTGGGGCGCATGGAAGTCCACGGCCCCGGGACGTTGCCGCCGTCGCTGGCCGTCGAGCGCATGTCCGAGCTGGGACTGGTCACCACCGCGCCGCATCCGCCGCAGCCGCATGGTCACAAGCACATCGTCAATCCCGTGTCACGATGCCTGATCTACAGCGGCGAAATTCCGCCCGACGGCAGCATGCTGATCGAGTTCACCGAGCGCGGGCGCAAGCGCGCCGCCGACGTCATCCGCCGCCATCGCCTGGCGGAAAAGCTGTTTACCGAAAGCCTGGGCATGATCAACGAGGACGAGATCGAGCAGCAGGCGTGCAAGTTCGAGCACATACTCTCGCCCGAGGCGACGGAAAAAATCTGCGCGTTCCTCGGACACCCGAAAACCTGCCCGCACGGCGCGTCGATTCCTCCCGGCGAGTGCTGCACGCGGCCTGCCGCGGAGAACATGCAGCGGCTCTTCGCGCCGGCGCGTGGACGGAAGTAGCGACCGGGCACAGTCACTAGAATTGGTTTCAAGAATTGGTTTTTGGGTAGGGCACGGCTTCAGCTGTCTAGTGCCAGAACATGCGTTACACTGCGTTGCCACCACATCCTTTACAGTTTGAAGGTTGCGACCAACGCTCCACCGGGGTGGATCGCTGGTCGGCCAGGTCGATCTCCCGCAGCAAGCTCTGGCAGTAGTACACCAGCACACGCTCCTCGACCCGTACTAGTTGCACGGGCTCGTAAGCCAAGGCTTCACTCACCTGCCACCAACGTCGTTGCAGTTTCAACTGGCCGTTCGCTCCCAAGCGTTGCACTTCGGCTCCGGTGCCATAGTCCCACTCCGGCGGATGCGGGTGGTAGCGGCGCGTACTCGGGTACCATGCACTGGCCGGCGTTTGCCCGCCCAAGGCTTCGTGCGGACGCAAGTGGTTGTACTCCTCCCGGAACTCATCCAGCCAGGCCTGATGCTGCTCCGCGCTCGGCAGCCCGCGTCGTCGTCGCGCCATCTCCAGGGCTCCGTGAAACCGCTCCACTTTGCCTTGCGTTTGCGGATGCCCATAGCCACTGAACCAGCACCGGATCCCCTGCTTCATCAGCCATACCGAAAGCCGCGTCCAACCGCTGGGCGCCTGCGCATTCCACCACGGAATGCCATGGTCCATCAGCATCTCCTCCGGCAGGCCGCACTCCAGGAATGCGCTCTCGAGCCGCTCCCGTACCGCCTCGCCTTGCGTGCTACCGGTGGCCGCCAGCGCCACCACATAGCGGCTGTGGTCATCCAGCACCGACAACGGCCCGACTGATCGCTGCCAACCTTTCGGGCTCTTGAAGTCCATCTGCCAGAGCTGGTTGGGCGCTTCCCGCTCGAACCGGCGTGGTGCGGGCCGATGGCTATCGTCTTCGCGCACCAGATCGTGCCGCACCAGAATGCGATGCACCGTGCGCGTCGCCAGCTTGGTTCCTTGCCGCTCCAGCAGCGCCTGCAACTTGCGCGCGCCCCAGTCCGGACGCTGCCGCCGCATGCCCACCACCTGCTGCTCGATCGCCGCTGGCGTGCGCTCCGGACTGCCATGCGGACGGCGACTGCGCTCCTCGATCCCGCTCACCCCTTGATCGTGGTAGCGCCGTAGCCATCGATAGCCGGTCGGTCGTGAAATGTCGAACTCCTCACAGAGCGCGGAAAAACTCTCCTCGCCCTGGTTGGCCCGTACGACAAAGCGTACTCGCTGATCCCGCACTGCCATCGTTCGCCACGCCATCCTCCCCCCTTATTAGGAGGGTTTTTGTTTTATTACCCTCCCGCGCTCGCTGCGCTCGCGCGGGACTGTAAAGGATGTCCTGGCAACGTTGTGTAAAGGATGTCATGGCACTGAACAGCTTCAGCCGTGCCCCTCGAGGGAGAAAGAATAGTGGGCTTTAGCCCCTGAGGGACATTTTTCCTGAGGCGAAAATGTAGTTTTGAAAAGTTCTGGCCATGAAGTGAGAAGCCGGTGGCTGTTCCTTTACTGGCCCAACCCAACCCGGCGGAGCAACTCCTGGAAGCGGGGATCGCTGCGCAGCGGGTCGTAGGCTGGTTCCACTTTCAGCGTAGAGATTGCTGGGGAATGCTCCTCGTAGGCTTTTTGTAACCTGGCAAACGCTTCGTCTTTGTTGTTCATGCAGGTGTACGCCGCCGCGAAATTTGGGTCTGAATCCAAACGGCTCTCGCGGTTCCACCGCTCCAATTTCGCCAGCGCTTGTCGTGCCTTCGCTGGCTCGCCCGAGCGACTATAGACGCAGACATCCATCGCCAAGCGCCAGGGTGCGGGTGTTTTTTCAGCGCGGCGCCAGGATTCGATATGGGCGAGCGCGTCGGCGAACCGGCCTTTTTCGACGTAAGCGCTGGCAACCAAGTGAGCGCGCGAAAAGTTCGGTTCCATGTCGAGCACGGCGCGAAACTGTTCGATGGCGCGGTCATCCTGCCGCGCGAAATAGAGAATTGCGCCTCGATCGGCGGCAATAATCACGGATAACGGATCCAGGTGCCGCGCTCGCTCGCTCTCGGCCAGGGCCTCGTCGAAACGCCCCTGGAAAGCCAGGAATTCGGCATACCAGTGGTGGGCGGTGGCGTAGTTGGGATTCAACTGGATCGCTCGGCGATATTCTTTCTCGCCGGTTTGCCAATCCCAATCGTACATTTCAGCAATCAGCGCCAGCGAGGTGTGGGCCTCGGCCAAGCCTTCGTCAATTTGCAGAGCCTTCAGGGCTGCCGTCCGTGCTTTGGGCATTACTTCATTCGGCGGCGCAAGATAGTAGCTGCTCATCAGCGCATAGGTGTCCGCCAGCCCGGCATAGGCGCGGGCGTACTTGGGATCCTTGGCGATGGCCTGTTCAAAACACTGGACGGCCTGCTGGAATCCTTGCGGTGTCCTCTTGTTCCAAAAGTAGCGCCCTTTGAGATAGAGGTCATAGGCCTCGTACGAAGCAGGAGAGAGAGCCGCCGGCGCGGCGGCGGCCGACTTACGATTGTCTGCCAGGGTGAGCTGAATTCCTTCAGCGACTTCCTGCGCGATTTCGCCTTGCAGGAGCAACAAATCCTTCAATTCGCGGTCGTACTCGTGCGCCCACAGATGCGTCTGGTCGCTGGCCCGAATGAGCTGGGCGGTGATGCGCACTTTACCGGAATCACGCCGCACGCTTCCCTCCAGCACGTACTGCACGTGCAGCTCGCGAGCAACCTCGTCCAAGTGGCTGCCGGCCGTTTTGTAGTGCATCACTGAGGTGCGCGCAATAACGCCGAGGCGCTGCGGATTCCAGGCGGCCCAGTTGGGTGATCATCTCCTCCGTCAGGCCGTCGCTGAAGTATTCCTGGCCGGCGTCCCCGGTGAGGTTCTCGAAGGGCAGCACTGCCAGCATCAAGCGTCCGCTCGCCGGTTTCGGTTTGACCGGTAGTGGGACCAAATCTGCCACCCACTGAGCGCAACCATCAGGGCAACAAGGATGCCGATCGGAATTGCCCACGGCCAACGCACCGATGCGCCCGCCCGTTGTATCTCGACCGCAGTTTCTGGCTCGGCGGCGACGATTTGTGGTTCGACTCGGGCTTCGCTTACCGGCGCGACGAATCGGTATCCCTTTCCGGTCACGGTCTGTATGAACCGCGGCCGCTCGGGATTGTCCTTCAGGACCTGCCGGATCTTGCGGATGGCGCCGTTGATGCTGTTGTCGGTATCGAGAAAAACGTCGGCGCCCCAAATTCGCTCGACGATCTGGTCGCGAGTAACGATGTTGTCTCGTTGCTCCACCAGCAGGATCAGAAGCTCCGTCGGGATGCGCTCCAGCTTGAGCACACGACCGCCGCGGCGCAGCTCGTAGGCGCGCAGGTCGAGCTCAAAATCCTCGCCGAACCTTGACTGTCTCCAGGATTCGTACCGGACCGGACGACATACGACCCCTGTGGGGAGGGAAGAAAATTGTACACCCGCTACACCAATTCGATTGTTTTCTGTCGCTTAGCGATACATAAAAATTAAGGCGTCCGACAGGTCGCCGCTATTGCCACCACGACCCCGGAACGCGCAGCATCGTTCGCATGTGGGGTCGCTGTTCATCCTCCCGGCTCCAGCCCTAATTGTCATAACTCAAGTGTGATTTGCAGTCAGGCGATGCTGTCGGCCAGCCCGCAGCCATTCATCGCGCCGCACCGCTATCGGCCCTACTGGCAATCATCTACGCAATACTTGAAACGAACTGGATCTTGGAGGACGGTGAGATGAAATCCCTGTGCTTCTCTTCGCGACGAGTGATTTTCGTGCTGCTGCTGGCCATGGGGCTGGGCCTGCCCGCTTCCCGTGCCATGGCCCAGTTCATTCCGGCGTATCCAACCGCATTTAATGTCGGGTGTAACGGCGACCACATCGAGAGGGAGGGCGGATATGACGCCGAGGCGCGTATCGACCCGGAGTGGACGGTAATAACCAGTACGCCCACCATCCTCGAGGGGACCGTACCCGTGCCCGGTGCAAAGTTTCCCAATGGGGAACAGGCCAAGGATCAAGCGCCTGCCGAGGTCTCGGAGGAAGATATCCCATGGTCGCACTACACCCATGATCTGACCTTCGTCGTCCAGCCCGATCCCGAATACCAGTCTCTGCTCTCTTCCTGGTTGGAAGTTCAGACAGACGCTAACGGGAACATTGTCAGCCAGCAAATCGCCGGCCACCACACCAATATGGAAGTCGAGTGGGATAACGGAAGCACCATGCTCGAGATCCATCACGACCCGCGCTACTACGATTATGACCGAGGAGCCTTACCGCAGTTCGTCTGGCCGTCGGTCGGCAATCGCATCTGGGTCGAAGGCCAGTACATTTTCGATTGTGGACATCCCGGCACACCCGCCCATTTCTTCCCGGCACCTCCAACCTACCCACCGTCGCCGCCCATCGAGGTCCACTACAAGGAGGAAGTCAAGTATTCGAGCGAGATTCATCCGCCCCGCGCCCTGGTGACCTATCGCCTCAACCATCCCTCCACGGCTGTACTGGGAGAAAACATCAACCTGGCTCCCGAATTGCCGGGAGGAGACTGGCTGCCGGTTACCGGACAGCAGACGCTGGTGCCGGTCACAGAAGCCGACATCTACGTCAGTGCGAGGGGCGGCGGCGCCGTGGATCACTGCAACCTGATCACCAGGCACCTCGACGCGATTGATGGGCTTCTATCGTTGGGGATTACCGGTTTCGACTCCTGCGATCACACCGGCCCCTTCCAAACCGTGAATGACACTAACTACGTCTTTGACATCTACCCGCCCGGTACTGACTACAGCACCAAGCCCGGTGGCACCTTCCAGGTGAGCGTGCCGACGCGCGACGGCAGCGGTCATGACGTGTCCCTGCAGTGGCGTGTCATCGATCACACCAGCGAAATCCCCGACAACCTCAGCGGTCCGATCAAGACGGTGACGGCAAAATTCTGCCCCATTGATGCCACCACGGGCCCACCCACGCAGGACGAGAACGATTGCCCGATAACGCCTGCTGCATACCCGACTCGTTTGCGCGTGATCCTCCCCTTCAAAGGAGCCGACGCCAATGCCTTCGCGGCGAGTGTTCTGCTGGGTTGGGACGACATACCGCACCCGCAGGAACTTGCGGTTCGCACCTTCAACATCCGCCTTCACGAATTTGAAGTTGATCACAACGGCGAGGGCTTTACTCATCACGGGAATGGCGATTGGCGTGTGTTTGTCGACGTTAACGGTCAGTGGAAGTACATGAGCAGCCTGTCCTTCGACCGCACGACCAATGGCGACAATCTGTGCAACGGCGACTCGCTGACCGATAACGATGACCATGACTGTTTTTATTTTGACGGGCAGCCATGGACAGTCAGTGTCGTTGACGGCAGGACCATTCACGTCGCTGTCGGCGGCTTTGAATCCGATCAGGTCGATAGCGATTTCTGCGGTTACCCTCAGTTCCCCCATTTGCCGTTCTACGCCGTACTGAACCAAGTCCCGCTTATTTTGAACCTGCCCGGGTGCGATCCAAGTGTTGGCGCCGGCACGGACTTGGCGTTGATGAACAACGACCGCACCGGAACGCTGGAGTTTGATCTCTTCCCGCTCACCTACAATTTTGCCTTTCCAAACACTGTGCTCATCGACAGGTTGGGTCCACTGTCTTTCCACACGCCGCAAACGGCAGGAGACAACACCAATTACTATGTGTACTTCACCGTCAACGAACTCTCGCCTCCGACAGCACCTTCCAGCTCTCTCACCGTTGGAAATCCGAGCTACACGGCTGCCACGACCTTTGTAACTTCCGCCACCCCAATTACGCTGGCAACCACATCTACGAACGACGTGGGTTTCCAATACCGGTTCCACCGCGATGGCGTGCCGTTGCCGACCTTCTCCTCCTCACCCTTTCCGGTGCACTGGACCACTACAGACTTCGCCGTCGGTCCGCGCATGGTACCCCTGTTCCTCAACGCCAATGACGGCGCGGACGGCGATTACGCCGTCCAATACTCAGCCCAGACTGCTGACGGCGTCAACGAGCCCAGAAACACCAACCGCCTCACGCTCGATAACACGCCGCCGGTGGCGACGATTGCACAGCCAACGGCGACGCAGTACGGGCACAGTTCACCGCTGATGCTCAACTACAGCGTGAGCGATGGGAGCGGCTCTGGGGTGAAGAGCTTCACGCCGAAGATGGATGGCCAGACCGCCATGCAGTTCGGCGCAAGCCTGGACAGCGGACAGACGATTTACCTGTACTCCATGTCGCTGGGCACGCATACGTTCTCCGTCGATTCCGTCGACAACGTGAATAACGCCGGTACCAATTCGGTGACGTTCACCATTACCGTCACGCCCGACAGCCTAAAGGGAGACGTCACCGATCTTGCGGGGTTGGGTTGCATTGACAATATCAGCCAGTCGTTGATCGCGAAGATCAGCGCCGCTCAGAACCTCATCAGCAACGGCCAGACCCAGGCTGCCAATAACACCTTGGCCGCGTTGATTCATGAGGTGCAGGCGCAGGCCGGGAAGCACATTTCCACCGCTTGCAAAGATCCCAGCGGGAGGTCATTCGACCCAGTCCAACTGTTGCTCGAGGACGCGCGCTACCTTCAGGCGAGCGTGGCCGGCCAACTGGCGGCGAACCCCGTCCTTGGGTGGGTCGTGAACTTCAGCGGCGCCGGGATCGGCGGAGTGACGGTCAATCTGATGAGTTCGTCGGCAACCGTGATCGCTACGGCAACCACGGACGCCACCGGCTTCTACTACTTCGCGACCAGTGCGTTGACAGCCGGCGCGAACTACTCGCTCGGCGTCACCCTTCCGACGGGCTTCACGAGTTCAACGCCGGCCTCGCTGACCTTCACCTGGTCCGCGAGTTCAGTCGTGGGAAATTTCACCCTGAATTGAGCGCGCAAGGCAGCGCGGGCAACTTGAGGATACAAACAATAGGGAGAAGCCGCTTAGCTTCTCCCTATATTTGTTTCCGCTACAGTGAATTATTCTAGTAAAGCCTGAAGTTTACTTCGACGTTGATCTGCACCGCCACCGGGCGCCCGTCCTTCATCGCCGGCTCGAACTTCCACTGCCGCACCGCCTCGATCGCTTTCTGGTCCAGCCCCATGCCGAGCGAGCGCGCCACCTTCAGGTTCTGCGGATTGCCGTACTGGTCCACAATCAGCCACAGCACCACCGTGCCCTGGTACTTGGCCTTGCGGGCTTCTTCCGAGTACTCGGGATCGGGCGTGGAGAGGGCGCGCGGAGCGGATACGCCGCCGCCCACCCTGAACAAGCCGCCACCAATGCCTCCACCGCGGCCGGGGCCGACGCCCGGTCCATAACCCGAGCCGACGCCACCGCCGGAGCCCGAGCCGATGCCGCCGCCCGACCCGGTGCCGTTGGAGGGCGGACCGTTCGGATATGCCGACTTGGGATCGCCGAAGTTCGGCATCGCCAACTGCGCCATCTTCACTTGCGGAGGCACCACAACCGTGGGTTCCATCGGCAGCTTGGGATGGTTATTGCGGATCACCATCGCCGGCGGCGTGAACTGTTCCATGGCGAACTTCGGCAGTTTTCCCTTGGGAGCGGGCAGCTTGTCGCGATCGCCGCCGCCGCCGCCACCGCCGATGGTGTCGTTCCTTTTCGAAGACAGCGGCATGTACTGCGAAATGTCGGGAGCAACCAGGGTCACCGTCTCGTGCTTCACTTCCTTCACTACCCTGGCGCCGGCCAGCGAGACACCAATGATCCCGCCAATCACCAGCACGTGCAGCACGGTGGAGCCCACCGCGCCGCGCTTCTTGTAATTGTACGAACCCCAGATCTCGGGCACCGGGACAGGCTTGGATGTCAGGCGCAGGGGCGGAAGCTTCTCGGGATGGCGCCAGTCGTAAATCTGCCGCCGCAGCGATTGCCACAGCGAGAGGTCGAATTGATCGGTGGGAAGCAGCAGGTTCAACTCGGGTATTTCCTGCCGCCGAACCTGGTTCTCCGATGGAGTCAAATTCTCATGTGCCATAGTTCGTGTTGTCCCGGGTTCAATGCCTGTGGCCCGTTTGCTCCTGATTTGCAGCTTCACCTGACCAGGAGGATGAGCACATTTGGTGCCAAGTTACTCTGCCCTTGATGGCGCGGAATTTGTATGCGGGGTCTTGGCGGAAGCCGCCCAAACTGCCTGGTTGGCGCAATTTTTCCATGCCTTGCGCGTCCGGCGGCAACCCGCAGCGAAACCCCACTCCAACTACCTGTGCACTTAGGCTAACACGGTGCTGCTGCAGGAGTCGCGGTACCGATCGCCGTAATACGAAAGTTTTACATGGTACGGGACAAGAATTGCGGAGGCGCCGAGGGGACATGTACTTGAGTTTTTCAGTATTTCAGCTCGTCAGTTACTCAGTTGGTCGGTTTCCGCATCCGGTGGGGATGAGTCTCCCATCGCACTGATTCTTGAGTACTGACAAACTGAAAAACTGACCTACTGAGAAACTGACAAACTGAAAAACAGCGTTCCAGCCCGCTATAATGAAACGATATCCCTCATCGCGGAGACGAGACCGGAGTGCCGCAAGAACTGAAAGCCACGCTCAACTTGCCGAAAACCGAGTTTTCGATGAAGGCCAACCTGCCTCAGAACGAGCCCAAAATGCTCGCTCGCTGGGAGCAGATGCGAATTTATGACCTCATCCGGCAGGCGCGTCGCGGCGCGCCCATGTACGTCCTGCACGACGGGCCTCCGTACTCCAACGGGCCCATCCATCTCGGTACCGCGCTCAACAAGACGGTGAAGGACTTCATCGTGAAGTCCAAGACCATGGCGGGTTTCGATTCGCCCTACCTGCCGGGCTGGGACTGTCACGGGCTGCCCATCGAGATCAAGGTGGATGAGGCGCTGGGGCGCAAGAAGTTGGAGATGGACCCGCTCCAGGTGCGGCAGGCGTGCCGCGAATACGCGGAAAAATATCTCGACCTGCAGCGCGAGCAGTTCAAGCGCATCGGCGTGTTCGGCCGCTGGGAGCGCCCCTACTCGACCATGGCCCCCGAGTACGAGGCGGTGGTCATTGACGCGTTGTTCAAGTTCATCGACCAGGACGCCGTGTACAAGGGCCTTCGTCCCGTCTATTGGTGCATTCACGACGAAACGGCGCTGGCGGAGGCTGAGGTCGAGTACAAGAACCACGTCAGCCCGTCCATCTGGGTGAAGTACCGCATGACCAGCGATCCGGCGAAGTTGGATGCGGCGCTGGCGGGCAAGAAAGTTTCCACCATCATCTGGACCACCACCCCGTGGACGCTGCCCGCCTCGATGGCGGTGGCGTTTCATCCGGATGAGCAGTATGTGGCGCTGGAGTCGGGCGGCGAGTTGTACATCGTGGCCGACAAACTGGCTCAGATCACGGCGGAAAAATGCGGGCTGCAGCGCAACACGGTCGCCCGCTTCCCCGGTCGCATGCTGGAGCGCACCACCTACGCGCATCCCTTCCTCGAGCGCCAGATTCTGGGCGTGCTTGCCGACTACGTGCACATGGAGGAGGGCACGGGCGCGGTGCATACCGCTCCCTCGCACGGTGCCGACGACTTTTACACCGGGCAGAAATACAACCTCGACCAGACCTGCAACGTGGACGAGGCCGGTCGCCTGCGCCATGGCTTGCCGGAGTACGAGGGCAAGAAAGTCTTCCAGGCGAATGATTCCATCGTCGAGTTGCTCAAGAGCCGCGGCGTGCTGATGCACCTGGAAAAGATCGAGCACTCCTATCCGCACTGCTGGCGCTGTCACCATCCCGTGATCTTCCGGGCGACGGAGCAGTGGTTCATCTCCATGGAAGCGAAGATCGGCGGCGGTACGCTGCGCAGCCGCGCGCTGGAGGAAATCAAGAAAGTGCGCTGGGATCCGGCCTGGGGCGAAGAGCGCATTTCCAACATGATCGCCACCCGGCCCGACTGGTGCATCTCGCGCCAGCGGGTGTGGGGTGTGCCCATCGCCATCATCTTCTGCGAAGGCTGCGACGAATTCCTGCGCGCGCCCGAGGTGCAGCGCGCCATCGTGGAACTGTTCCGGCGCCAAGGTTCGGATGCGTGGTACCGGCTCAAGCCGGAAGAGATCGTCCCCGCGGGAACCAGGTGCGCCAAATGCGGCGGCACGCAATTCCGCAAGGAAATGGACATCGTGGACGTGTGGTTCGAATCCGGATCGAGCTACCTGGCGGTCGAGTCCAGCGAGCCCGATCTGCCGTGGCCGTCCGACATGTACATCGAAGGCGGCGACCAGTACCGCGGTTGGTTCCACTCTTCCCTGCTGTGCTCCATCGGCGCGCGCAATTCGGCGCCCTACAAAATTGTCGGCACGATTGGGTGGACACTCGACATGCAGGGCCGCGCCATGCACAAGTCGCTCGGCAACGACGTGGACCCGGTGGATATCGCCAACCGCATGGGGGCCGAGATCGTGCGCCTGTGGGTCGCCTCGGTGGACTTCCGCGACGACGTGCGCTCCGACGAAACCCTGATGCAGCGTATCGCGGAGACCTATCGCAAGATCCGCAACACCTTCCGCTACATTGTCAGCAACCTGTACGATTTCGACCCGCAGCGCGATGCCGTCCCCTTCGTCGACATGGAGTTTCTCGACCGCGTGGCGCTGGCGCAGACGGCGGAAATCTCGCAGCGGGTGCTGGGCTGGTACGACGCCTTCCTCTTTCATCGCGTCTTCCAGGACGTGAACGAATTTTGCGTGGACGCGCTCAGCAAGACATTCTTCGACGTGCTCAAGGACCGCCTCTACACCTACGCGCCCAACTCGCGCGCCCGGCGCTCGGCACAGACCGCCATCTGGCGCATCGGTGAGGCGCTGGTGCGGCTGCTGGCGCCCCTCATGAGCTTTACCGCCGAAGAGGTCTGGGGATTCCTGCCCAAGCTCGAGAACCGCGAGCCCAGCGTTCATCTCGCCATGTTCCCCAAGCCCGAGAGCATCCCCGGCGAGGGCTTCTCGTTCACCAGCAAGGAAACGCTGGCGCTGCTGGCGGAATGGCAGGACCTGTCGCGCGTTCGCGACGAGGTGCTGAAGGCGCTGGAAGCGGCCCGCAACCAGAAGCTGATCGGTTCCGCGCTGGAGGCCGAAGTCCGGCTGAGCGTGCCCGAGTCGCTGCACGGGCTGGTGCAGCGCCACGAAAAGGAATTGCGCTACTTGTTCATCGTTTCCCGCGTCCAATTAGAAGCGGCGCCTTCGGGAAACGGCAGCAGCAGCGGGATTAGTGTTGAAATCCGCAAGGCTCCCGGCCAAAAATGTGAGCGCTGCTGGAATTACTCTGCCCAAGTGGGCAGTGATCCCAAGTATCCGACGGTTTGCGAGCGCTGCAGCGCGGCCCTGAAGGAGATCGAAACGGGAGCTCATGGACGCTAGAACCAGCAACGGGATCCACGCCAAGCGCAAGTACCACTTCCTGATTGCCATCCTGGTGATCGTGTTGGACCGGATGAGCAAGTGGCTGGTGGCCGGCAACATCACCCTGCACGACAGTATCTCCGTTTTTCCCGGCTTCTTCCGTCTAACGCATGTGCAGAACAGCGGCGCCGCCTTCGGGCTGTTTGCCGAGTCCTCGTCGGAGTGGAAGGTCGCGATCCTGATTCTGTTTTCCATTCTGGCGCTGGCCGTGGTTTCCGCGCTGCTGTGGAAGAACAGCCACAGCATGACCGTCACCGGGGTCGGCTTGGCGCTCATCCTGGGCGGCGCCGTGGGGAATCTTTGGGACCGCCTGCTGACCGGCCGCGTGGTGGACTTCTTCGACTTCTACCTCGGCAGCTATCACTGGCCGGCCTTCAACGTTGCCGACAGCGCCATCGTGATTGGAGCGCTTCTGCTGGTGGCCGAGATCCTCTTCGCCAGGTCCCCGGCTGAGCAGAAGGCAGTTCGATAGGGTCTAACGGTCGATCAGTCGATCGGTCGGTCATCTTGTGCCCGGCGGGATTAGACAGTTTCAGTTTCAAGTTTCAGTTTCAGCCGGCCGTTTCTGAAACTGAAACTCGAAACTGCTTTTACGGCGTTCCGTACAGCCGCTTGTACACGGTCGCGTTCCGCAGCACCGATTGCACGTATTCGCGCGTCTCGGTGAACGGGATGGACTCCACGAATTCCGTCGCGTCGCGATACTTGCCGTTCGCCAGCCACGCCTCCACCCGGTCGGTGCCCGCGTTGTACGCCGCCAGCGCGTATTCCACGTGCCCGTTGAAGTGGTCCACCAGTTCGCGGAAGTAACGCGTCCCGAGTTGCAGGTTGAAGTCCGGCGCCAGCAGTTGCTGGCTGGAAAAGCCGCGAACCTTCATCGAGTGCGCCAGTTTTTTCCCCGTGCTTGGCAGCACCTGCATCAGGCCGAAGGCGTTGGCGTGCGAGATGGCCTCGGGATTGAATTCCGATTCCTGCCGTATCAGCGACGCCACCAGGAACGGATCCAACCCGTTGCTCGAGGAATACCTTTTCAGGTCCGTCCACCATGGCCGCGGAAACAGGTCCTCCCAGTACGGACGCGGCAGCGCTTCCAGGTCCATGGCGAAGTACGCCGGCACGGCGCGTTTCAGCACCTGGAGCGCGCGGTAGTACTGGCCGTTGTCGCGGTAGAGGCGAGCCATTTCCGCCGTCGCCCAGGACGCGCCGCCCTCCTCGGCCGCCATCTTCAGTTCGCGTATCGCGAATTCGGTCAAGCCGCCGTTCTGCAAAAGCTGCGCCTTCTGCGCGCGCAGGTCGTCCGCCGGCGGCTCTACCCGCGTGTACGCCGAGGTCAAGTGGATCGGCGGAATTTTTTCCAGCACCGGATCGGCATCCGGCGGGCTCGCCTGCTTCAGGTCCAGCAGGCGCGCGCGCGCCAGGTCGGCGTAATAGTAGTTGCGGAACCGCTGCGAGAGTTTCTGGTAATAGACCCGCGCCTTGGGAGAGTTCTGTTCCTCCTCGGCGAGGCGCGCGCGCCAGTACACCGCCGCCGGCACCTGCTGCGATCCCGGATACAGCGCGATCTGCTCCTCGAAACCCTTGCGTGCGGCGTCGGCGCGTCCCTGCCGCAGGCTCAGCCACGCCACCTTCCAGTGGGCGTAAGGCGCCAGCTTGCCCTGCGGAAAGCGCTCCACGATCTCGCGATAGAAATCAATGGCGCGATCGTAGTCATTGCGCAGCAGGAACATGTTTCCCGCCGCGAGCAACGCCTGCTCCAGCCAGCCGCTGGTGGGCGCCGCCTGCCGGATTTGTGCCAGCGTGCCCAGGAAACGGTCGTCATCGTTGGCGGAGCGCGCGATCTCGGCGAGGTAGAACAAGCGCTCGCCGTTCAGCTCGCCGGGCGGAAGCGCAAGGCCCTCCAGCATGGCGCGGGCCTGGCGGTCGTCGCCGCTGCGGTGGATCGCCACGGCGAGAGCGACCTCGACCGCCGGACGATCTTCCGGCGTCGCCAGCTCCCGCAATGATCGCAACTCCTGCACCGCCTCGCGATACCGTTTCGCCTGCGCGAACTGGTCGGCGCGAGTTTTCTGCAGCGCATAATTGGCGCCCAGCCCGCCCGCGGAATTCAGCAACTTGCCGGCATCGTCGGCTTCGGCGGCCAGCGGCGTGGAGAAATACATGTGGCGCAGCACGTCCGCGCCGCGCGCCGCGTCGCCGGAATGAAGCAGCGCGCGCCCGTAGGCGTATTCCAGGTCGGAGCGGTAGGGACGCCGGTACTTTTCCAACAGCGCCACCGCCTGCGCCGGATCCCCGGACGTGACCAGCGCATTGCCATAGTTCACCGCCGCATCGCGCACGAAGATCGAATCCGGGTACTTGGTGGTGAAATCGCGCAGGCTGGCGATGGCCGGATCGGTTTGGCCCGTCGCCTGGTAGGACGCGCCCAGGAAATACGCCGTGTAGTCCGCCAGGTCCCCGGCGCGCGCTTGCGCCAGCTTCAAAGGCGCGATCGCCTTCGCCGGTTCGTGGTCGAGGATGTGCGCGTAGCCGAGCGCCAGGTTCGCCAGCACGCCGGCATCGTCGTGCGCGTGCTGGCGCGCGTACGCCTCCACCCCCGCATAAGCGGCCGGGCTGCGATTTTCAAGCAACTGCCGCGCCATCGGCTTGAGTTCGGCGGAGGCAACAAACGCGCGGTGCATGCGCCGGATGCGCTGCGGGCTGACCGTCTTTTTGCGCTTCGCCTTGGACTTCGCCTTGCTGCGCGACGGCTTGGCGGATTTTTTTCTGGTGGACTTGGTGGAAGTGTCTGCAGTCTGCGCACAAAAAGCAGACGTGCAGAACAGCGCTGCGATGGCGACGACTAACAGGAACCGGGTACGCACCACAGTTTCAGTTTACCCCGAAAATCCATCGCCGAGCAGTGATGGATCATCATTCGCCAGGATGCGGATCAGTTCCTGGGTGAAATAGTTGCCGCTAGACGCCGAAGTCGAGCCATACCGCTTGTCGTAGGTGGCGCGGCTCTTGTCAATGTCGTCCCTCAGGCGCGCATAGATGTCCTTGTGCGCCCGGCCCTCGACCACCTTCATCTGGTTGTAGAGCTTGATTTCATCCACCAGCAGCTTGGCGAAGCGGCGGGCTTTCTTGTGCACCTCTTCCTCTTCCGGCGACATGCCCGTCGGCGGGTGCCCCACATCTGCTGCCGTTGGCAGATGTGGGTCCACGGCAGCAACGTACTCCGGCGGGTGCCCCACATCTGCTGCAGTTGGCAGATGTGGGTCCATGGCGGCCACCGCTGCCGGAGTGAATGCCGGCTCGGGCGAGGGCTCCGCCGCCACGGCATGCACCGGTGGCGCCGGTTCCGCTGGTGGCGGTTCCATCACAGGAGCGGGATGCGGTTCCGGCGCGGCGTCAGCGTGGACACGATGCTCCACTTCGTGCTCCACGGGTGCAGCGCCACTCTTGCGCGCCCCCATGATTTCCAGCCACATGCCGGTGCAGTGCACCAGCGCTTCCATCGCCGAGGGGTCCAGCTTGCCGCCGGGCCGAACCCCGGCATCGACATACACCAGGGCGGCGACCTTGTCGCGAATGGACAAAGGCAGCACCAGCGCGTTCGTCCCCTCGGCGGGAGCGCCGTAGGTCGAAACGAACTGCGCGTCAAATTCAGCCGACGATCCCGCCGCCGGAACGCGGTCGTGATACGCGCGCGCGGCCAGGCCGGAGTTCAAGTCCAGCGCCACCGCCTTGATCCCCTCGTTGTGTTCCAGGCCGGTGGCGCGCCAACCCGTCGCCACGCCGGCTCGGATGACGAATAACGCGGCGCGCTCGGCGAACTTCGACGTGCCCTCCAGCAGCGATCCGAGGATGTCAACCTGGGTGGTGGCATCGAGGATGGAGTTCATGGCCGCGTTCAGCAGGTCGATGGGTGCGCCGCCCGGGGGAGGGGCGGGCGCCGCTTCGGCCGGCGTCATTCGTTCCAATTGCTCGCATGCCTTATCGACGAGCTCGTCCTTCAGCGCGGTGACGTGGCTTGCCAGGCTCTCGCTCACCACGCGTTCCATGATCTCCCGGATGTGCTTGGACTCCCCCATTCGACTCCTTCCCCGACGTCTCGGCGCGGACTGCGGCGATTATATGAACTCAAAACTCAGTGTCAATGCGTGCTAACGAATTCTCCGCCGGCGAATCCAACTGGAGAACCCTGGAATTTCGCGAAAAACGCAAGCCACAGCAAAACATGGATGTGCTCCAGCATCCAAATCGGTAGAATAGCGTTTTCCGGCTTAGAGCTGCTCGCAAATCTTTGAATCGGGAGCCCGATGGGAGCCATCCAAAAATTGAATGAGCCGGTTTTCGACGAACTGAAACTGGTGCGTGCCGCGAAGGCGGGCGATATCGGCGCCTTCGAGCAGCTGGTTCAGCGTTACGACCGGAACGTCTTTCGCATCGCGCAGCATATTACGCAGAACCGCGAGGATGCCGAAGACGTCGTCCAGGACGCGTTCCTGAAAGCCTACGAGAATCTCAAGAATTTTCAGGAGCAGTCCAAGTTTTACACCTGGCTGGTGCGGATTGCGGTGAACGAAGCGCTGATGCGCTTGCGGCGCCGCCGGCCGGAACGCATGGTGTCCCTCGACGAGGAGGTCAAGACCGAAGAGGACAGCATGCCGCGGGAGGTCGCGGATTGGAGTCCCAACCCCGAGCAGCTCTACACGCAATCGGAGTTACGCGACATCCTCACCAAGACGATCCAGGGATTGCCTTCCAGCTTTCGCACGGTGTTTGTGCTGCGCGACGTGGAAGGGCTCTCCACCGAAGAGACCGCGGAGGCCCTGGATTTGAGCATTCCGGCGGTGAAATCGCGCTTGTTGCGGGCACGTTTGCAGTTGCGCGAGAGGCTGAATAAGTACTTCAAAAAGCGCAAGAGCGGAGACGGGAAAAAGTGAATTGCTCGGATTTCTTGAGAGAGCTGACAGACTACCTGGACGAAAGCCTCGATGCCCGCACACGGACCGAGCTGGAAGAACATTTGCAGTGGTGCCACAACTGCTTCGTCATCTGCAACACCACCAAGAAGACCATCGAGATTTACCGCGACTCCCAACTTTACGAACTGCCCGACGACCTCCGCACCCGCTTGCGCACCGCCATCGTCGCCAAGTGCCAGCACAAAAAGGCCTAGCCTGCCGCCGCCAACTTTTCCACCGCGCTGTTTGGTTGCTCCCAAATTCAACAAAGCAAAGCTATTCCAGTTGCGGCGATCAGCGCACCTTTTCCGGCTGCGCGGAGTCTAATAATGTATTGGGCTGAAAAGTTTCGCTCGACTTCCGGGGCCCATTGTGAGGGGCAGGTCCATGATCATCAGAGACATTTTCGACGCATTGTTCGGCTGCTCGCACAAGCACTACAGTTTCCCGATCACTGCCAAGCCGGGACAACGCCGCAGCCCAGCGGCTGCCGTGACCGGCACGTATGTGGTTTGCCTCGATTGCGGCCAGGAGTTTGCTTACGATTGGCAGGAGATGAAGTTCGTCACGGCGCGTGAGAAGGCCGGCGAACTGGCCGAAGCAGCCGAACCGCTTGCCAAGTCTGCCTGACGGGCAGCTTTTCTCCCTTCCCGGGGAGATGCCGACTTTGCCGAAGCGGGCCGCTTGCCCTCGTCCTTGAATTCCGGCAAAGCGCTCGACCTGTCAATTCCCTGTTCTGGATTCGCCAGGTGATGCCCCAAGAACGAAACCGGCAGCCGAGGCTGCCGGTCTTTTCTGAAACTGAAACTGAAACTCGAAACTCTTAGTCGTTATCTCTGCGCTTCAGCGTCGGACGATCGTCGTCGTTGCTGCTGCTGTCCCCAGTTTTCTTGCTGTTGTCGGCTGTGGTACGCCGCAGCGTAGGACGTCCTTCCTTGTCCTCGGGGCCGGTCATCTTGCGGCGGTTCTCGATCGCCGCCAGCCGCGCCTTCACGTCGTCGAACTCGGAAGTGTTGACGATGTACTGGTCGCGCGCCGGCAGCACGTTGGCGATTTCTTCCTGGCTCTTGGTGATTCGGTCCGGCGTCTGCGGATGGGTGGCAAACGCCTTGGCCAGTGTCCCCGGCTTCTTCTTCTCCTTTGCCTGGATTTTTTCGAAGAATGAGATGAACGCCTGCGGGTCGTAGCCGGACTTGTACATGTATTCCAGCCCCAGGTAATCGGCCTCGGCCTCGAAGCCGCGGGAGAAAGTCAGGAAGGTGAGCGGCAATCCGATGCTGGCAGCCGAACGGATGGCGTAGCCGATCCCGCCGCCCACGAAAATCAGCGGAATGGTCGCGATATTCGCAAACTGCGCACGCGTCATCTGCCGGGTTGCATGGCGCGCGGCGACGTGCGCGATCTCATGCGCCATCACGCCCGCCAGCTCCGCTTCCTCATCCGCGGCCAGGATCAGCCCCGAGTTGACGTAAAAGAACCCACCGGGCAGCGCGAAGGCGTTGAGTTCGTCGGAATCGATGACCTTGATGGTAAAGGGCACGCGCGCGTCGGAGTTCCGCACCAGGTTTTGTCCAATCCGGTTGACGTACTCGGTCACCACCGGGTCCTGCACCAGTTTCACGCTGGCTTCGACCTGCGCGGCGTATTCCTTGCCCATCGCAATCTCGTGTTCCAGCGAGTACCAGTTGCCCAGCCCCTTGCCGCTGCCGATCTTGCGGTTGCCGATGGCATCAATGTCGTTCTTGCCGCCGTCGTGCGTCTCTTTCGGGGGATTCGCCACCTGGGGAACAGGGGCGTCGTTCTGCAGTTGCTTGTCGGTCGTTGTTCCCTGCGAATCCGCGGTCTGCGGCGTGCCGGTCACCGGAGGGGCCCCGGTAGGATTCGGGTTCTGGGCGTCGGGAGTGCTCTGCGCAATCGTGTACGGCGCCAGGGTCGCTATCAGCAACGCGGTCACCAGCGTATAGGCGCGAAACTTCATGTTGCACTTCCTTTGAGGATGCCTGCCGACGAGCTGATTAGCTTCCATTATACCGCCGAAATATGCTGCCGAAACTCAGCGGCGTCCGCCAGGGCCGCGGCCCGTTGTGTCGCCCGTCTATGGTGGGATGTGCCTTCCCTCCAGACCGGACACAGCCAATTTTCCCCGGGTACTCAGGACGGGCCTTCCCCCTTCGATTGAACCCATCGGCGCGCAACAAGTCTCGCTGGGACGAATTTGTATCCGTAGTACCATCGCCAGTCCCGAGTCCCGAGTCGTGAGTCGCGAGACCCGAGTCACAATCCTGCGGCCGCCAAACTGGGGCAGAGCAGGAACTCGCAACTCGGGACTAGCGACTCGGGACTGTGAGGAGGTTCCATGCTCGACCGCAGGTCCTTTCTTTTCAATACCGCGGGCATCGCTGCCGCCCTGGCCGCCGCTCCGCGCCTGCTGGCCCAGTGCAGCCTGGAGCCTACCCTGCCCGACGCCGCTCTTTATGCCCGCGATGAAGACGCCTTCTGGCGCGAGGTGCGCAAGCAGTTCCTCATCCCCGCCGACGAGATCTATCTCAACAACGGCACCGTGGGCTCCTCCCCGGCCCCGGTCATCCAGGCGGTCATGGACGGTTATCACGCCACCGAAACCATGGCGCAGAGCGATCCCGAGGACTACCCCATCTGGGGCTACGGGCCTTTCAACGAATTCCGCGACCCGCTGGCGGCCTTCGTCGGCGCCACCCGCGACGAAATCTCGCTTCTGCGCAACGCCACCGAGGCCAACAACTTCATGATCCATGGCTTCGACATGAAGCCCGGCGAGGAAGCCCTCATCAGCAACCAGGAGCATCCCAGCGGCGAGGAGCCTTGGAAGCTGAAGGCCAAGCGTTACGGTGCCGTGATCCGCAAATTCGACATTCCCCGCCCGCTGATTTCCCCCGCCGACGTGCTCAGCCGCATCAACGACGCCATCACTCCGCGCACCCGCGCGATCTTCGTCAGCCACATCACCACCGACACCGGTGTCGTGCTCCCGATCAAGGAAATTTGCGGGTTGGCGCGCAGCAAGGGCCTGGTCTCGATGGTGGACGGCGCGCACGTCACCGGCATGATGAAGCTCAACCTCCGCGAGCTCGGCTGCGACATGTACAGCTCCAGCCCGCATAAATGGCTGATGGCGCCCAAGGGCAGCGGCTTCCTCTACGTGCGCGAGGAGATGCAGGACCGGCTGTGGAGCACCGTCGCCACCGCCGGCTGGGACGATCCCAAGCTCAAGGCGGAACGCTTCCAGCGCATCGGATCGTCGAACGTGCCGTCGTTGTGGGGTTTCCGCGCGGCCCTGGACTTCGCCGGCAAGATCGGCATGGACCGCATCGAGCGGCGTAACCGCGCGCTGGCCGACTACGCCATGGCCGGGATGAGCCGGCGCGGCGCCGAATCCTGGACCTCGCCCGACCCGGCGCTGCGCTGCGCCATCGCCACCTTCAACATCGCGCCCATCCAGAACTACGAACTCGAAAACGCGCTGTGGAAGCAATACCGCATCCGGATCCGCGGCGGCGGACCATCCAAGCTCCGGCTCTCCACTCCCTACTATTTGCAAAAAGCGGAGATCGATCGTTTCCTCGAGAAGTTCGACGAGTACAAGCGGAAGAAGAGTTGAAGAGAGTTTCAGTTTCAGTTTCAGTTTCGGTTTCAGTAGGCACAGCTTCAGTTTTGGTTTGGAGGATGCAGCGCCACTGGCCGCTTTTGCTGAAACTGAAACTGAAACTCGAAACTTGTTCCTACGTGCTTCGCAAGCTCTCCGATCGCTCCGACGTCTCAATCACGCCGTGCAAGCTCAGGATCTCGATCCTGGTGGCGCGCCACTCGCCATTCTTGTCCTGCTGCGCCGTCACCCGCACCTCGGCTCCGGTGCCGATGGACATCGCCGGCATCTTCTGACGTTCGCTGGCAGGGACCGCCTCGGAATACACCACCTGCGCGCGGCTGATGCCCACACGACGCACCTGTCCGTTCGCGCTTTTCATGTACATCCATCCCGGCGTCATATCGGGGCCGTGAATCACCACGCCGCGAAAGGTCCCCGGCGTATCAGCCCACAGATAAGCGGCCACCAGCAGAAAAGCGAGGAAGGTCGGCAGTGCCATCTTGCGCATGGCAGATTCGATGCCGGACCCCACAGCCCGGGTTACGGAAAAAAAGCTGTCAACTTTTAGCTTTCAGCTCTCAGCCAGTGTGCGTAAGACATGAGGGGGAAGGGCACGGCTTTAGCCGTGCCGCCAGAGCTCACAATAAAAGCGGGGCTTTAGCCCCGGTTGTGTTTTAGCTGAAAGCTGATAGCTGACAGCTGATAGCTTCAGTCGTAATACTCCAGCCCCAAGTGCGTGATCAGCGACTCGCCCTTCAGGTGGCGCAGCGTGTTCTTCAGCTTCATGAGCTGGATGAACAGATCGTGCTCGGGATAGAGTCCCGGCGCCGTCATCGGTGACTTGAAATAGAAGCTGAGCCATTCCTGGATGCCGAGCCCGCACAGCTCCGAACTGCGCTTCGCCAGGTCCAGAAACAGCACCAGGTCGAGCACGATGGGCGCCGCCAGGATGGAGTCGCGGCACAGGAAGTCCACCTTGATCTGCATCGGATAGCCCAGCCATCCGAAGATATCGATGTTGTCCCAGCCTTCCTTGTTGTCGCCGCGCGGCGGGTAGTAATTGATCCGCACCTTGTGGCAGATATTGCCGTAAAGCTGCGGGTACAGCTCCGGCTGCAGGATGTGCTCCAGCACCGACAGCTTCGATTCTTCCTTGGTCTTGAACGAGCCCGGATCGTCGAGCACCTCGCCGTCGCGGTTGCCCAGAATGTTGGTGGAGAACCATCCGCTCAGCCCGATCATGCGCGCCTTGAAGCCGGGCGCCAGGATCGTCTTCAGCAGCGTTTGTCCGGTCTTGTAATCCTTGCCGCAGATCGGCGCTTCGTTGCGCCGCGACAGCTCGTGCATCGCCGGGATGTCCACCGTCAGGTTGGGCGCGCCGTTGGCGTAGGGCACGCCCTCCGACAGCGCCGCATAGGCATAGATCATCGAAGGCGCGATGTTCTCATCGTTCTTCGCCAGTGCCTGTTCGAACGACTTCACCGACTGGTGCACCGCCGTCGGCTGCAGAAAAGTTTCCGTCGAGCCGCACCAGATCATGATCAGCCGCGATGCGCCCGAACTCTTCTTGAAATCGCGGATGTCGTCTCTCACCTGCTCGGCGAGGTCCATCTTCGTCTTGCCCTTCTTGACGTTCGGGCCGTCCAGCCGCTTGACGTAATTGCGGTCGAACACCGCCGGGCGCGGCTTGATCTGCGAGAGGAACGGCTTGATGTTGTCGAGCAGTTCTTTTTCCAGCACGCCCGCCTTGCGCGCCGCCGCGTACATATCGTCCTCGAACGGGTCCCAGCCGGTGAACACCAGGTCGTTGATCTCGGCCAGCGGCACAAAGTCGCCGATGCGCGGCGAACGCCCGTCCGTCCGCTTGCCCAGGCGGATGGTGCCCATCTGGGTCAGCGATCCGATCGGGTGCGCCAGTCCCCGGCGCACCGCCTGCACCCCGGCCACGAACGTGGTCGCCACCGCGCCCATGCCCGGAATCATTACCCCCAGCTTCCCTTCCGGCGGCGCAATCGAGCTCGTGGCCGCGCGCGCCGCGGGCTTGCTCATCGGGGTCCGCGACGCCGTGGATCTGCTCGACTCCGGCTTGCTCGACTGGTGTGCTTTTGCCGCCGATTTCCTGCTCGTCTGCTTCTTGCTGATCGCCATCATCACTTCCGCAAATCAGAATGAATTCAAAACCATTTATCTTCTCGTATCGCGTCCGCTTTTGCAATTACACTTGCGCAGCCCGCGTTGCCAGCACTGGCCAAACTCGCCCTCATCACCGGCTCCTCCAGCGGCATCGGGCTGCTGACCGCGGTCACGCTTGCCCGCCGCGGCTATCGCGTCGTTGCCACCATGCGCGACCTCAAGCGCCGCTCGCTCCTCGACGATGCCGCGAAATCCGCCGGTGTCGCCGATCGTCTCGACGTCCGCGCCCTCGACATCTCCGATTTCGACTCCATTCCCCGCGTCATCAACGAAATCCTGCGCAACCATTCGCGCATTGACGTGCTGGTGAACAATGCCGGTTTCGCCTTCGCCGGCTTCGTCGAGGATATCCGCCTCGCCGAACTCCGCCAGCAGATGGACACCAACTTCTTCGGCCACGTCGCCATCACCCAGACTGTGCTGCCCGCCATGCGCGCGCAACGTTCCGGGCACGTCATCATGGTTTCGTCGGAAACCGGCCGCATGGGCTCGCCCGGCATCGGCAGCTACTCTGCATCGAAATTCGCCCTCGAGGGTTGGAGCGAAACCCTGCGCCTGGAAACCCGCGCGCTCGGCATCAAGGTCGTGCTGGTCGAGCCCGGCGCCTTCAAGACCGACATTTGGGACCGCAACGCGCGCCTCAATGAAGTGCTCGTCAGCGGCAACTCGCCCAACCAGGAGCGTGGTCGCCGCCTCAAGGAGTGGGCCGTGACCACGCCCAAGGCTGACCCGCAACGCGTTGCCGACCTCATCGCCCGCATCGCCGACGATCCCGACCCGCGCCTGCGGTACATGATCGGCCGCGACGCTTTCCTGCGCTGGTGGCTGTGCAACCTGCTGCCGTGGAAGTGGTACGAGAAGCTGGTGCTCCGCAAAGTCGGCCTGGAGTAAACAAAAAACCAGCCGCGGATTTCCGCGGATCAACACGGATCAAAGAAGAAAGGTTTTGGATTCCAGATCCGTGAGAATCAGTGGGAATCCGTGGTTGAGTTCGTTACGACGCGATCTCCGCCGACGCGCCCGACGGCTTCCGCCAGGTTCTCCTCCAGCAACAGCGACGTCCCGCTCTCCCCGCGCTTGTAACGCACCTGCACCGTGCAATCCTTCACCGACCGCACGAACGCCGCCGCCGACTCCGCGTCCGAAAACGACCGCCGGTAATATCCCGCGTAGTACTGCCCGCCGACGACGTAGGAATATGCCAGGTCGGCTACGAAATAGCGGTTGGTGCCGGTATTGGGCTGGCGCCACTCGGCGCGCTCCACGCGGCCTTCCGCCAGCGGCCACTGCCGCGCCGCTCGCCGCCGCAACCATAGCCAGCCGCGTTCTGCCATCACGGCAAGAAAGATCGCCAGGACGAAGATGCCGGACTGCTGGACTTCAGGTGTCACTGCCTGCTCCCCATTGCTGCATCCCAGAACCGGGGCCCCCAGAACGCAACGCTTTTGCGCGGTCTGGGGTGGAGTGTACGCGGCGGCCGCACATCGCGCTGTGACCGAGGTCACACCGGGGTGGCAAGCGGCTGCTCCGCGTATACTCGCCCATGTCGGAGCATGATCATGCGTCTCGCGTTTCTCGCCTTGATGGTTGTCGCGCTTGCTGCCGCCGCACCCGCGCAACAGCCGCGCCGCTCGCGCCCGCCGGCGCAATCCTCCCAACACCCACTCGAAGAAGATCAGAAGGCCATCGCCGAACTGCAGCGCCGCGACATTGAGGCCAACATGGCGCTCGATACCGAAAAGCTCCTGGCCCTGCGGACCGACGATGTCGTTTACCTCGTGCCCGGGCGCGCGCCGCTGGTCGGACAGGACGCCGTTCGCAAGTACCTGGGTGAAATCCGCGGTCAGCTTGCCAACTGGGACATGCTCGCCTACGAGGAAAACTGGCAGGAGGTGCAGGTAGTCGGCGACTTTGCGTTCCAGTGGGGAACGGTCAACATCCGCGCCCGGCAGGAGGGCGAGCAACGCGAGTCGGCGGCGGAGCGAAATGTCATGCAGGTTCTCCGCCGCCAACCGGATGGTGATTGGAAAATTGCGCGCGCCATCTGGAACATCCAGTCGCCGCAGCCCGCGCCGCCAACTGACGAGAAGCCGAAAGAATAGTTTCAGCCACAGAGGCCACAGAGAACAACCGGCAGAAGCATTGCCGATTTTCGATTGTCGATTGCCGATTGCACTTCCGGGCCTTTGGAAATCGGCAATCAACAATCGGCAATCGGAAATGATTTTGTTTTCTTCTTCCCCTGTGTCCTCTGTGGCTAAGTTTTTTCTTCCGCGCGAATCCGGTGCTGCCAGCGCGACCACACGAACCACGCGGCGCCCGCCACGATCACTGCCAGGATCACGGCGTCGAAGCGGTGGAACCAGGTTTTGAGCCGCGGGTCGGTTTCCCATTTTTCGCCCAGCACGCGGCCGACATAGGCCAGCATCAGGCACCAGGGAAACGAGCCCACGAAGGTGTACACGTGGAAGCGCAGCCGCGGCATGCGCGCGATTCCCGCCGGCAGCGCGATGAACGTGCGCACCACCGGCAGCAGCCGGCTGATGAACACCGCGCTGCTTCCGTAGCGGTGAAAGAAGCGATCGGCCCAGTCCAGTTCCTGCTTGCTCAGCAGGATGTAGGCGCCGTATTTCTCCACCAGCGGACGTCCGCCGTAGTAGCCGATCTCGTACGCGATCGCCGATCCCACGTTGCAGCCGAGCGCGCCGAACACCGCCACCAGGAGCAGCGTGAAGGGCTCGCGATGGTACTGCGCGGCAATCGAGGGAATGGTCAGCGCGCCGGAGAACGGCATGATCACTTCCGACGGCAACGGGATGCAGGCGGACTCGATCGCCATCAGCAGCACGATGCCGGGATATCCCAGCCGCGAGATGACGGAAATAATGAAGGCGCTCAGCGCCGCGATGATGTTGGCAATCATTCAGCAGGTAGCAAAATCAGACAATCAGTCTTCGGGAAGGGCACGGCGGAACCTGTCCCGAGCGAAGCCGAGGGAGCCGTGCCGATCGGGGCACTTTCACAATCGGGCTTTAGCCCCTGAGGGAATGCTGCACGGACTGGAAATGATCGGCGCACTAAAAATCCTGTGAGTCCTGAGTAAAGGTATATCCCGGAAGGCTCGCGCCCTCGCTGCTCTTCTGCACCTTGACGCGCACCGTGTCGGTCGTGGCGGCGGTCGAGTCGGCGATGCGCAGGATCGCCCATTGCGTAAACACTTCGTCGTAAACCTTGGTGACCAGGAAATTCTGCGCCGTCTGGTCGTTGCGCCACACTTGCCCGAGCTGGATGGATTTCACCGCCATGGTGTTGCTAGATTACAGCAGCGATTGAACTGCCAACAAGTCGCTACTAGGGAACCGGTGGTCGGCTATCGGTTATCGGTCGTCGGTTAGTTAGTGATTGTTGGCCACCGAAAACCGACAACCGATCACCGATTACCGCTTCTCCGGCAGCTTCCCCTCCAGCAACTCTC
>CAVXCR010000031.1:0-15946 GCA_963760265.1 Terriglobia bacterium | reverse complement strand
CTTCAGCCGTGCCCTTCCCAAAAGCAACTTTTGAAACCAGTAAACTGAAACCAGTAAAGCCGTTCTAAGCACTCGCTATTTAATCACCGACGCGAACAGGTCCGACTGCACCAGCGACTGGAACTTTTTCTCGTCGGTCTTGAAGCTCAGCTTCAGGTTGGCGCTGTCGGAATTCACGGTGACGCTGTCCAGGGCGGTCTTTTCGACCCCCTGCGCGTTCATCTTGCGGAACAAGACGCCCGCCTGGACCAGCGACGACAGGGTCGCGGCCGTCATGGAATCGGACGTCACCACGCTCAGGTCGAAGTTCACGCCGTTGTTGAAGTCCATGGTGTAGCGCGAGCCGAGCAGGCGCTTTTTCACCACGTCGTAGTCGGCGAGCTTGGCGGCATCGCCGAGGGTGGAATGCAGCAGGTTCTGCGTGCCCTGCGCGTCCAGGACGCTCCATACCGGCCCGGAATCCACGGCGGTGATGTTGTCGGCGATGGTGGAATTGCTGCTCAGGGCGGGGGCTTCACCGTCGCGGGCATCGAGAGCCGCCTGCACCGCGGCCTTTTGCCCGAACAGCATGGTGAAGTCGTCGAGGAAGGTCATCTCCTGCCCGCCGGGCATGGAATACAGGTCGCTGGTGCGGTACTTCAATGGCTTGATCTTCCTGGCCTTCATGCGCGCCAGGATCTTCTTGGTGGGGAAGGTCCCCTGCGCCAGTCCGATGATCTCGACGTTTTTCTTGGCGCGAAACGAGGCGAAGGTGAGTTGCTCAACGTCGTTATCGGGATCGATGCCGAACCCGCGCAGCGAAGTTTCGAACTCCTTGAGCTGGTCGGGCAGCACGCGCGCCTTCAGGGCCAGCGCGGTGGGCGAATTCTTCAGCGCCCGGTAATCGACGGAGATGATCTGCTGGATGTCGGCGGGAATGACCACGCGCGCCGACGTGCCCAGCGGCATCGCCACCAAGGGCAATCCGGCCAGCAGCAACAGGCAAAGACAAAGAATATTCCGCTTCATGCGACCTCTTGGGAATGGCCCCATCCAGATGGTGCTTCCCTGCTTTTGGTAGGAACCCGGTTCTGCTCACATTGTAGCGGAAATTCGGGGCAGGCAGGTAGGCGGAGTGGTTTGCGCTGGGCGCCTTAGTTCAGGGGCAATGGGTTCTCGGTTTACGGTTTACGGTTGTCAGTTTTCAGTTTGCGGTGTCGTCCTTTCCAGAAAGGCTGAGGGACGGCGCAACCGTAAACCGATAACCGATAACCGACAACCAGATGTATCCTAATCGGCTATGTCCACGCTGGTGGAGTGTGTACCGAACTTTTCCGAGGGCCGCGACAAGGCGAAGGTTGACGCCATCATCGAGGCCATGAAGGTCCCCGGAGTTTACCTGCTGGACCGGGAAATGGACGCCGACCACAACCGCTGCGTGATCACGCTGGCCGGCGACCGCGAGCACATCGGCGAGGCCGCCATTCGCGGCGTCGGCAAGGCCGCCGAACTCATTGACCTCACCCGGCACCAGGGCGCGCATCCGCGCATGGGCGCCGCCGATGTCATTCCCTTCATCCCGATTGACGGGGTCACGCTGGAAGACTGCGTGGCCATCGCGCGCAAGGTGGGCGAAGAAATCTGGCGGCGATTCCAGATTCCCGTCTATCTCTATGAAGCGGCCGCGACCCGGCCCGAGCGGCAGAACCTGGAGAACATACGGCGCGGCCAGTTCGAAGGCATCCGCGACGAGATCGCGACCAATCCGGCGCGCAAGCCGGATTTCGGCGAGCCGCGGGTGCACCCGACGGCCGGCGCAACCGTGGTGGGCGCGCGCAAATTCCTGATCGCCTACAACGTTTACCTCAACACGCCGGACGTGGAAATCGCGAAGAAGGTCGCCAAGTCGGTGCGCTTCTCCAATGGCGGGTTGCGCTACGTGAAGGGCATGGGGATTCCGGTGCGCGGGCTGGCGCAGGTTTCCATGAACCTGACCGACTTCGAGCAGACGCCGGTGGCGCGCGTCTTCGAGTACGTGAAGCGCGAGGCGGCGCGCTATGGCGTGCTGCCCGCGTTCAGCGAGATCGTGGGGCTGATTCCGAAAAAGGCGCTGGAAAACGCCGCCGAGTGGTTCCTCCAGGTGGAGAATTTTGATTCGTCGCTGATACTGGAAAACCGTCTGGCGGCGGTGATGGGGGGCAAGATGGCCGTCGGCGGGCTGCGCTCCGGCGTGGAGCCGTTCGTCGAACAACTGGCGGCGCCCACCGCCACACCCGGCGGCGGAAGCGCGTCCGCTGCCGCGGGCGCCATGGCGGCGGCGCTGGCGCACATGGTGGCCGGCATGTCGCGCGGGAAGAAAAATTACCTCAAGTACGAGCGCGAGTTGAGCGAAGCCATCGCGCGCCTGGCGCAGTTGCGCGAGGAGCTGAAAGCGGCGATTGATGCCGACGCGGCGTCGTACGATGCGGTGGTAAAGGCTTACAAGCAGGCCAAGGATTCCGCCGGAAAAAATGGCGCGGTCAATGAAGCTTTGCGGCAGGCGACGAACGTACCGCTGGCGGTGGCGGAGCGCGCGCGCGAGGTGGGGCGGATTGCGGAGAGCCTGGGTGCGATCACGAGTCCGAGGATGGCATCGGATTTGACCGTGTCGAAGGCGCTGGCGCGGGCGGCGATGGAGGGGGCGATCGCCAACGTCGAGATCAACCTCGAGTCGTTGCAGGCGGAAGAGCCCATGTTCGCGGAAGAGGTGCGGGAGAAAGTGGCGGAGTTGAAGACCAGTGGCTAGTGGTCAGTGGCCAGTGGCCAGATCGCTTGCGGCAGAGCTTTGATGCTGGTCAGGTGCGGCCCCGGCGAGGGCGCCGCGGCCCACAGAACAAGTTTCTTATTATTCGGCTTGAGCGCATGGGTACGCACGAGGTCATTCTCTATTCCCGTAAAGGTTGTCATCTGTGCGAGGTGGTGAAGGAGTCGCTGGAGGGGCTGACCCATCGCGCTCAATTCACCTGGCGCGAGGTGGACATTGATCAGGACCAGGAACTCCGGCAAAAATATAACGACGAAGTCCCCGTCGTCTTCATCAATGGGCGGAAGGCATTCAAGTACAGCATGGATGAAGAGGAGTTTTTGAGGAAGCTGGCAGCACGGTAATTCTTGTATTTGGTAATTTCGTAATTTTGCAATTTGGTAATTTCGTAGTTTGCTGATGCACCGCGGCTCGCGCACGCTACGAGCGTGACTCCAATTACCAAATTACGAAATTACTAAATTGCCAAATCAAATGTCTTCTTCATCGCAGTTGAATCCTCAAAGGCTGCGGACGGAGTTGTACGCCGATCCGGCGGGCGTGTTCGTGCACGATGCCGTCCTGAGCGCGTGCCGCAAATACGCCGCCAAAACGGTGTTCCTTGACACCTCGTACACGGCGGCGCGGCGGATTTCCTACGGCGAGTACGGCGAGACGGTGGAGAAGGTGGCGTGCGGCCTGGTGGCGGCGGGAGTGAAGCCGGACGATCGCGTCGGCATTTTTCTGCCGAATTCCTGGGAGTTCGCCGCGACCTATCATGCGACGACGCTGGCGGGCGCGACCCCGTCGCCGCTGAATCCCAGCTACAAAGAGCGCGAGGTCCGCTATCAACTGGAGAATTCCGGCGCCAAGGTCCTGGTCACCGACGGCGCGCTGATTGCGGACTTGAACCTCGGGGGACTGCCGGGCCTGGCGCGGGTGTACACCACGCGCCACGCGGCGGCGGGCGCGAGCGAATTTTCCGAGCTGCTGCGGCCGGTCACGGCGCCGCTGCCTTCGCCGGAGAAGCCGCCGGAGTTGACGCTGGCCGCGCTTCCCTTCTCCAGCGGCACCACCGGCCTGCCCAAAGGCGTGATGCTCACGCATTCCAACCTGGTGACGAACGTCTACCAACTGATCGGTCCCCATGCGGCGCCGTTCACCGGGCAGGAAATCGGGCTGTGTTTCCTCCCGCTGTACCACATCTACGGGCTGAACGTAGTGCTGAACCCGTGCCTGATGCTGGGTTGCACGGTGGTGCTGATGCCGCGCTTCGATCCGGTTCGCGCCCTGCAGTTGATCGCCGAGGAAGGAATCACGTTCATGCCGCTGGTGCCGCCGGTGCTGAACATTTTCTGCCAGGCGGCGGAGCGCGGCGAGTTTCCTCGCGATCAACGCATCAAGTGGGTGAAATCGGGCGCGGCGCCGCTGGCCCCGGAACTGGCCAAGCGCTTCACCGCGCTCACCAGGGTGAAGATCGCGCAGGGATACGGCATGACCGAGGCGTCGCCGGTGACGCATGTCGGGTTTGAGAACGGGCCGCTGTACAACCCGATTTCCATCGGGCAGCCCGTGGCGCTCACCGATTGCCGCCTGCTCGGCGAACTGGAAACCGAGGCCGGCGCCGGTGAGATCGGCGAGTTGGTGATGCGCGGGCCGCAATTCATGCTGGGATATTGGAACGCGCCGGAAGCCACCGGGGACGTGCTGCGCGACGGCTGGTATTACTCCGGCGACGTGGCGCGCATGGACGAGCAGGGCCTGTATTACATCGTGGACCGGCGCAAGGAGATGATCAAGTACAAGGGATTTCCGGTGGCGCCGGCGGAGGTGGAGAGTGTGCTGCTGGAGCATCCGGCGGTGCGCGACTGCGGCGTGGTCGGCAGGAAGGACGATGCGGCGGGCGAGATTCCCTGCGCGTTTATCGTGCTGCGGGAAGGGTTCCCTTCCACCGAGAAGACGCAAGCGGAAATCTGCGGCTACGTGGGCGAGCGCCTGACCGGCTACAAGCAGCCGCGCGAGGTGCGCTTCGTCACCGCGATTCCGCGCAACCCGTCGGGAAAAATCTTGCGGCGGGAGTTGCGGAAGATTCTGTGAAGAGAGTACCCAGTACCTAGTACCGAGTACCGAGTTTCCGGCACGAACGTAAGGTAGGCTGTTCGGTACTGGGTACTAGAACTGGTTTCAAAAAAAATAGATCTTCGCCTCAGGAAAAATGTCCCTCAGGGGCTAAAGCCCACTATTCTTGCGGCCTCGAGCGGCACGGCTGAAGCCGTGCCCTTCCCAAGAACGACGTTTGAAACTAGTTCTAGTGCCGAGTTCCCAGCACGAACGTAAGGTAGGCTGTTCGGTACTGGGTACTAGAACTGGTTTCAAAAAAAATAGATCTTCGCCTCAGGAAAAATGTCCCTCAGGGGCTAAAGCCCAGTATTCTTGCGGGCGCGGTGGCACGGCTTTAGCTGTTCAGTGCCATGACATCCTTTACACAACGTTGCCAGGACATCCTTTACAGTCCCGCGCGAGCGCAGCGAGCGCGGGAGGGTAATAAAACAAAAACCCTCCTAATAAGGGGGGAGGATGGCGTGGCGAACGATGGCAGTGCGGGATCAGCGAGTACGCTTTGTCGTACGGGCCAACCAGGGCGAGGAGAGTTTTTCCGCGCTCTGTGAGGAGTTCGACATTTCACGACCGACCGGCTATCGATGGCTACGGCGCTACCACGATCAAGGGGTGAGCGGGATCGAGGAGCGCAGTCGCCGTCCGCATGGCAGTCCGGAGCGCACGCCAGCGGCGATCGAGCAGCAGGTGGTGGGCATGCGGCGGCAGCGTCCGGACTGGGGCGCGCGCAAGTTGCAGGCGCTGCTGGAGCGGCAAGGAACCAAGCTGGCGACGCGCACGGTGCATCGCATTCTGGTGCGGCACGATCTGGTGCGCGAAGACGATAGCCATCGGCCCGCACCACGCCGGTTCGAGCGGGAAGCGCCCAACCAGCTCTGGCAGATGGACTTCAAGAGCCCGAAAGGTTGGCAGCGATCAGTCGGGCCGTTGTCGGTGCTGGATGACCACAGCCGCTATGTGGTGGCGCTGGCGGCCACCGGTAGCACGCAAGGCGAGGCGGTACGGGAGCGGCTCGAGAGCGCATTCCTGGAGTGCGGCCTGCCGGAGGAGATGCTGATGGACCATGGCATTCCGTGGTGGAATGCGCAGGCGCCCAGCGGTTGGACGCGGCTTTCGGTATGGCTGATGAAGCAGGGGATCCGGTGCTGGTTCAGTGGCTATGGGCATCCGCAAACGCAAGGCAAAGTGGAGCGGTTTCACGGAGCCCTGGAGATGGCGCGACGACGACGCGGGCTGCCGAGCGCGGAGCAGCATCAGGCCTGGCTGGATGAGTTCCGGGAGGAGTACAACCACTTGCGTCCGCACGAAGCCTTGGGCGGGCAAACGCCGGCCAGTGCATGGTACCCGAGTACGCGCCGCTACCACCCGCATCCGCCGGAGTGGGACTATGGCACCGGAGCCGAAGTGCAACGCTTGGGAGCGAACGGCCAGTTGAAACTGCAACGACGTTGGTGGCAGGTGAGTGAAGCCTTGGCTTACGAGCCCGTGCAACTAGTACGGGTCGAGGAGCGTGTGCTGGTGTACTACTGCCAGAGCTTGCTGCGGGAGATCGACCTGGCCGACCAGCGATCCACCCCGGTGGAGCGTTGGTCGCAACCTTCAAACTGTAAAGGATGTGGTGGCAACGCAGTGTAACGCATGTTCTGGCACTAGACAGCTAAAGCCGTGCCCTTCCCAAGAACGACTTTTGAAACCAGTTCTAGTGCTGAGTTCCCAGTAGGAACGTATTCTGGGCTGCTCGGTACTGGGTACTCGGTACTCGGTACTCGGTACTATTTTGGTTTTTCTTCCGGCTTCTTTTCTTCCTGCTTCGGCTTGTCGTCGTAAATCGAGTACTGGTGCTGGGGACGCTTCAGCTTGATGGTGATTTCCTGGTTCGCCTGGTTGATGTCGAAATCGTCGCCATAGGTCTGAAACCCGCGCACCAGCACCTGCACGCGCAGCTTGCCGAAGGGCGCGCCGCCGAAGCTCGCCTTGCCTTCAAGGTCGGTCTTGAGTTCGTAGCCGGAGTGCTTCTGGCGTCCGTCCTTGGAAACCGGGTGGAGCACGACCGAGGCGTTGCGGATGGGCTTGCCGTTGTCCGCCCTCACCACCAGAAAATTCAGGGTTGCAATTTTGTCGTCCGCGTGGAGCGCGAGGGCAACGAACAGCGCGACTGCGGCGATGAACGCGAACCGTTTCATGGTGGCTCTATTGTAAAGCTATTAGCTATCAGCTATCAGCTAACCGCGTTTTGATCAAAGCTGAGAGCTGACAGCTGAGAGCTATTTCTTCACCGCGATGCCATTCATCTCGAAGTGTCCGCCGCGCAACAGCGGGCCGGAACCGACGAAGGCGCGCGCCGGGTAGTCCTTTCCAAAATAAGTTTTGTAGATGTCGTTGAATTTTCCATACAGCGAGAGGTCGGGACAAAAGACCTGGACGAAAACGAGGTCGTCCATGGTCATGCCGGTCTCGGCGAGCACCGACTTGAATCCGTCGAGCAGGATGCGGACCTCCTGCTCCATGTCGTCGGGCGGCTTGCCGGTTTTGGGATCGACGCCGATGCGCCCCGCGATGTAGAGCGTGTTGCCGGCCAGCACGCCGTCGCTGAAGGGCGCCTGGACCGGCTTGGGCAAATTGATGTAGCGGCGGGCGGATTGCGCTCCGCCCTTCTTGGGCGCAGCTTGAGCGAAGGGGCCGGCCGTCGCCAGGAAAAACATCATCAACAGCACAAGAGTTTTCTTCATGTGGCGCTCCGTGCGGAGTAATTAGTAATTAGCGATCAGTAATTAGCAAGAGCTGACCACCGACGCCGCGGCGTGCAACAGCTAATTACTCAAGCTGGTTTCAAAAGTCGGTCAGGGCATCGGAGGTTAATCCCTCAGGGGCTAAAGCCCAGTATTCTTGCGGGCTCGGCGGCACGGCTGAAGCCGTGCCCTTCCCAAGAACGACTTTTGAAACCAGTTCTGGCAATCAGCAGTCGGCAGTCCGCGCTGTTGCTAATTACTAATTTCTATTTACTGCTTTTCCCGCCGACATCTTACGGCAAAGCGGGATGGTATGCTTCCGGCAATGGCGTCGCCGAAGGAAGTGGAGATCAAGTTCGCGCTCGATGACCTGCGCGCCATCGAGCGCAAGCTGCGCGCGCTCGGCTTCCGCCGCCAGACTCCGCGCACCCGCGAAATCAACACTCTCTATGACCAGCCGGGCGCGGTTCTGCGCCAGCGCGGCGAGCTGCTGCGGCTGCGCAAGTACGGCGACGGATGGACGCTGACGCACAAGGCACCCGGCCTCGCGGGACGTCACAAGACGCGCGTCGAGACCGAAACCGCGGTCGAGAACGGCGAGCGCATGCAGGGAATCCTGACCGCGCTCGGATTCGCTCCCAGCTTCCAGTACGAGAAATTCCGCAGCGAGTGGAGCGACGGCACCGGACAGGTGGTGCTGGACGAAACCCCGATCGGCAATTTCGGCGAGATCGAGGGCCCGCCGCGCTGGATTGACCGGACGGCGCGCGCGCTCGGCATTGCGCCCTCCCGGTACATCACCGACTCGTACGCGCAGCTGTTTGCCGATTGGAAGACGCGCACCGGCAGCCGGGCGCAAGAGATGACGTTCAAGGCCATCCGGTCCTTTCACTAGAGCGCTTCCAGAGTCGGTGTGGTCGCCAACACAAGCCAGCGATCCCTCGACTCGGGTTTCCCGCGCTGGAAAAAACGCGCGGGAGCCCTCCCTCGCTCGGGATGACAGTAAGGTATGTCAGCTATGGAACTCCTCTAAACGTCAGCGGTGAAGACCCACAACTGCCAAACGCGGGCAGATGTGGGGCACCAGCAGATGTGGGGCACCAGCGTTCCAACCTCATCGCGAAAACAAAAGCCCGACCGACGGCGGCCGGGCTGCATGTTTCAAACTGAAACTCTCAACTGACAACAACTGAAACTGAAACTCGAAACCGAACTACGTTCCCTCGCTCCAGCTTGCCAGATACTCTTCCTGCTCGGGAGTGAGGCGATCGATCTTGATGCCGACGGATTCCAGCTTCAGCTTGGCAACCCGCTTGTCGAGTTCGGCCGGAACCACGTACACCTTCTTCTCCAGCGAAGTGCGATTCTTCACCAGGTAATCCACGGAGAGCGCCTGGTCGGCGAAGCTCATGTCCATCACCGACGCGGGGTGTCCCTCGGCGGCGGCCAGGTTGATCAGCCGGCCTTCTCCCAGCAGGTTGATCTTGCGGCCGTCCTTCAGCGAGTACTCCTCGATGAAGTTGCGCGTGGTGCGCTTGGACGACGACATCTTCGCCAGCGCCGGGATATCAATCTCGACGTTGAAGTGTCCGGAGTTGCTGATGATGGCGCCGTCCTTCATGAGTTCAAAGTGCTCGCCGCGGAGGACGCTCTTGTTGCCGGTGACGGTGCAGAAGACGTCGCCGAGCTTGGCCGCTTCCGACATCGACATGACGCGGAATCCGTCCATCATGGCTTCCAGTGCGCGAGTGGGATCCACTTCGGTGACAATGACCTCGGCGCCCTGGCCACGCGCGCGGCTGGCCAGGCCGCGTCCGCACCAGCCGTAGCCGGCGACGACGAACTTGGATCCTGCCAGCAGGAAATTGGTGGCGCGGATGATGCCGTCAATGGTGGACTGCCCGGTGCCATAGCGGTTGTCAAACAGGTGTTTGGTGTCGGCGTCGTTGACGGCGATGATGGGGTACGCGAGCACGCCTTCCTTGGCCATGGCGCGCAGGCGAATGACGCCGGTGGTGGTCTCCTCGGTGCCGCCGAAGATGCCTTCGAGGACGTCCTTGCGCTTGGTGAGCGCGGTGGTCACCAGGTCGGCGCCGTCGTCCATGGTGAGGTGCGGCTTATGGTCGAGCGCCGCCATGATGTGCTGGTAATAGGTCTGGTTGTCCTCGCCCTTGATGGCGAAGACGGGGACGGAGTAGTCGCGCACCAGGCAGGCGGCGACGTCGTCCTGGGTGGAGAGCGGGTTGGAGGCGCACAGCACCACTTCCGCGCCGCCGTCGCGCAGCGTAATCGCCAGGTTCGCCGTTTCCGCGGTCACGTGCAGGCAGGCGGAGATGCGCACGCCCTTCAGCGGCTGCCCCTTGATGAAATCCTTGCGGATGATTTGCAGGACCTTCATCGACTGGTTGGCCCAGTCAATGCGCTTCTTGCCGAGATCGGCGAGTTCCATGTTCTTGACGTCGCAGGCGGCGTGAGCAGGTGTTGTCGACATAGTCTCCTGAAGAGTTTTGAGTTTCAGTTTCCGTTTCAGTTTCAGAGCACGGGCGCATGCCCCGAAACTCGAAACTGAAACTTGTTTTTATTTCTTTACGGCGTGGATCGCCGCGTGGGACGCGCCGGCGGCCTGCTCGCGCAGCGCCTTGGCTTTGTCCGTCGCTTCCCAGGTAAAGTCTTTGTCGTCGCGCCCGAAGTGCCCGTAGGCGGCCGTCTTGCGGTAGATGGGACGGCGCAGCTTCAGCGAATCGATGATTCCGCGCGGCGTCAACTGGAAGTTGGCGCGCACCAGTTCCTGGAGCTTCTCCGGCGCAACCTTGCCGGTGCCGAAGGTCTCCACCAACACGCTGACCGGATTGGCGACGCCGATGGCGTACGCGAGCTGGACTTCGCAACGGTCGGCAAGCCCGGCGGCGACGATGTTCTTGGCGATGTAGCGCGCCATGTACGCGGCGGAGCGGTCCACCTTGGTCGGGTCCTTGCCGCTGAAGGCGCCGCCGCCGTGACGTCCCATGCCGCCGTAGGTGTCCACGATAATCTTGCGCCCGGTGAGTCCGGTGTCGCCCATGGGGCCGCCGATCACGAAGCGCCCGGTGGGATTGATGTGGTACTTGGTGTCGGCATCGAGCAGTTCGGCGGGAATCGTGGCCTGGATCACGTGCTTCAGAATGTCGGCGCGCAGTTCATCATTGGTCACGTTCTCCGCATGCTGCGTGGAGATGACGACCGCGTCCACCCGCACCGGCTTGTGGTGATCGTCATACTCGACCGTGACCTGCGATTTGCCGTCGGGGCGCAGATAATTCAGCGTGCCCTTCTTGCGTACTTCGGCAAGTTTGCGGCAGAGCTTGTGGGCGAGAGAGATGGCGAGGGGCATCAATTCGGGGGTTTCGTTGGTGGCGTAGCCGAACATCATGCCCTGGTCGCCGGCGCCGCCGGTGTCCACGCCCATGGCGATATCGCCCGACTGCTTGTTGATGCTGGAGATCACCGCGCAGGTGTTGGAGTCGAAGCCGTACAGGGCGTTGTCGTAGCCGATGGAGGCCACCACGCCGCGCACCAGCGACTGGAAATCGACGTACGCCTTGGTCGTAATCTCGCCGGCAATGACCACCAGGCCGGTGGCGGTGAGGGTCTCGCAGGCCACGCGGCTGTAGGGGTCCTGTTCAAAACAGGCGTCGAGGATGGCGTCGGAAATCTGGTCGGCGATCTTATCCGGATGGCCTTCGGTGACCGATTCCGAGGTGAACAAAAAACGATTCTTGGTCGACAAACGAACCTCCTGCTGGTGTTAGGCGCTACGGGCGGGGACGGACCGCAGGAACTGAATTTTAGTCTTATCCAAAGTAGCAGAGCGCTCCTGTGGCCGCAACGCTTTTTGCGCTCGGGGAACGCATCCATTAACGCACCCGGTGACGGAGTTGCGCACGATTTCCACAGTAAATGGTGTGTTTTGAGCGGCGAAAGGCAAGCCAGGAGCCGGATGATTACTGTCGTAACCCGGCGGAGGTGAATTCCAATGTCTTGACCTTGCCGTCCGGGCTCAGGGGTGGAACGAGTTTGCCGTTGTAGAACAACTCGATGCCGGCGGAGTTGCCGGTTTTGAGCACGAGACTTTGCTGCGCGCGGACGGACTTTTCGGAGTCCTTGGGCATCACGGCCGACATCACCGGCTTGCCATCAGCCACGATGGAAATCCAGGAATCTTCCTTGGCCTTCACCCGCACCACAAAACCACCTTTCGCTGGCACCGCGTTCGCCCCCGAACGCAACGCATCCGGCGCAGGCTGGGCCGTGTTCGTCCCCGAGCGTGACGCATCGGCAGGCGCTGGCGTCTTGGCTGCCGGCGGCGACGGTTGCTGCGCTGCCGCGCGCACATGCCGCAACTTCGGCAGGCCGTTCCTGGTGTAATAACGCCAGCCGCTGAACAGCAAGACCGCGACCACCACGACCACCGCAATCGGGCCGAGCGGCAGGCGCATGGGCGCGCTGTCCTTGACGTCGGGAAGAAAGATGTCGCGATCCGGGGCGACGGCATTGGCGCCGGGTTCCTGTCGCGTCGCTTTGCCGGCGGCCTGGGCTTCGCTGAGCGCCGCCAGGTAATCGGCGACCGCCTGCTCTTCGTCGAGGCCGAGATAGCGCGCGTAGGCGCGCACGAATCCCTTGTTGAAGATTCCGCCGGGTAGCTTGTCGAAATCCTGCTCCTCGAGGGCCCGCAGCGACCGGGTCCCGATCTTGGTCGCCTCGGCTATTTCTTCCAGCGTGATGCCGCGCATCTCGCGCTCGCGCTGCAGTCGATCACCAAACGATCCCACGAATACATCCTCGAGTCAGTAAACGGCCGCCCAAAATGGGTGGAGGAGAGCGCCGCCATCATAGGTTTGGCGCTTGGCAGTGTCAAAGAAAAAACCGTAAACTCGCGCCTGGAAACGGCTTGCCTGCCTCCGGCCCGAGCAGAGGCGTTACCGGGGTAACCTGTTCTGGCGATTGAATGGCGACCAATAAACCTTATAATGCGCCCAGCGAACTAACCGAAGCTGGAACTCCCCCTATGAGCGAGGCCGCTGCCACCGACCGTAGACGGCATGTGCAGGAGCTCTCCATCTTCCATGAAGTCGCCAAGGCCCTGACCTCCTCGCTCAATCTGGATTCCATCCTGCAAACCATCATGGAGAAAGTGGCGGAGTACTTCCGCCCCGACACCTGGTCGCTGCTCATGGTGGACGAGTCGGCCGACGAGCTCTACTTCGCCATCGCCGTGGGCGACGCCGCCGACGCGCTGCGCACCGTGCGCCTGAAGATGGGCGAGGGCATCGCCGGATGGGTGGCCAAGCACGGTGAACCGCTCATCGTGCCCGACGTTTATACCGACCCGCGTTTCGCCAAGCGCATCGACGAAATGACCAAGTGGCAGACGCGCTCCATCATCTGCATCCCGCTGAAGGCCAAACACCGCGTGCTGGCGGTGATCCAGCTCATCAATGTGCCCATGTCGAGCTTCAGCGACAGCGAGATGTTCTTCCTGCGCGCCATCTGCGACTACGCCGCCATCGCCATCGATAACGCGCGCGCCGTGGAGCGCATCCAGGAACTCACCATTACCGACGACTGCACCGGCCTGTACAACGCGCGCCATCTCTACAAAACGCTGGAATCCGAGGTGTATCGCTCGGCGCGCTTCGGCTACGAGTTCACCGTGCTGTTTATTGACCTGGACCATTTCAAGCAGGTGAACGACACGCACGGACACCTGGTGGGAAGCAAGCTGCTGGCGGAAATCGGCTACACCATCAAGAGCCACCTGCGCCTGATTGACTACGCGTTCCGCTACGGCGGCGACGAGTTCGTCGTCCTGCTGCCGCAGACCGGGAAGGACTCCGGGCTGATCGTCGCCCGCCGCCTGCTCGATTCATTCCGCAAGAGCAAGTTGCTCAAAGACGAAAACCTGAACCTCAACATCCGCGCCTCGATCGGCGTCGCCTCCTATCCGGAAGACGCCAAGAGCGCGCACGAAATCATCCGCCAGGCCGACGAGATGATGTACGAGGTCAAGAACACCAGCCGCGACAACATCGCCGTGGCGCAGCACGGCATGATGAAGTAATTAGCCGCTGATTCACGCGGATCAACACAGATAAAGACGAATTCAACTGCAGAGTGCAATTCTCTGAGTAGGGGTCCGTCGACTCGGATGCGCAACCGCAGCCCGCGTCGCCAAACCCGCGTGCGCCGGCCTGCGGTTGCGCATCCTCGCTCAGGATGACATTCGCCTTAGCTCTGGCACACGCCGCCTGGCACACAGGCCCGCGCGTGTGCGGCTGAATTATCCCGGCTTCTTGCGAGCCGCGGGTTTTTTCGCCGGAGCCGGTGTCTTCCTGGACGGTTTGGCGGGCTCGCGGTCCTTCTTCACTTGCTCGGCGACTTTGTCCGCTTCCTTCTCGAAGGCAACCATGACGGCATTGACGCCCATCTGGTCGCCATCGGCCGCCAGCGGCGCCTGTTTCAGCTCCGGCTGTGGTTTGCCGGTGCGATAGAGGGTCATCGCGAGCAGCGCCTGGTACTTGCTCTTGTCCAGCGAGACGCCCTTTAGCGCAGCCGGCAGCACAACGCCGCCTGAGTCCGGAGCTTTCACCTGGCTGGCATCGGTGTAGAGGATGTAGTCGCAGTTTTTCGACGCAGCTTCAGCGGCGATGGAGGGATCGCTGTCGGCATCGAGCGGAACCGCCTCCATCTGCCGCAGGGCGACCTCGCTCATCAGGTTGATGCGGAGATTCTCAATGGGCAGGTACTGCTCGCTCGCGTCCTTGATCTTCACCACGCCGACGCGCACCACGCCGCTGGATTTCGGCGCTACGGTGGGAGCAGGCGCAGACGGCGCTGGAGCCGCCGGCGAAGGCTCAGGCTTGGAAGCGCGCGGAGGAGGAGCCGTTGCCGCAGGCGGCATCGGACGTCCGCCCATCATGCCCGCGGCCATGCCGCCCATGTTCAGCAACTCCTGGTAGTTGCTGACAACCTTGCACCCTGCCGGCATTTCGAACAGCGAGGCATCGAGCGGAGCGTTGGTCAGCTCGACCACTTCCGAGACGGTGGTAAAGCTGTGTCCCTCGGCTTGCATGGTGGTCGTCTGCTTCAACGGATAACCCGGATAGGCAGCACCCGTGCGCTTGAAGCGAACCGTGTCCTGGCAGGCGGAACGGCCGCCGGCGCCGGAAGGCGGAGGTGTCATACCCATCGAGCAGTGGAAGGCCGGTGCGATGTCGGCATACCAGCCGTCGGAATCGGAATGCAGGCTGGTCTTGGAACAGGCGTCGGCGCTGGATTCGGCGTTCATCGTGCTCTTGATATGGCGCGCAGTGAGCCCCAACATCTTCTGACGTTCGCCGGTGTCGACCGTATTGACGTTGAACGTGATGGTGCCACCTTTTCGGCTACTCCCGGCCGCGGCTGCAGGAGCGGCAGCCCCTGCGCCGGATTCATCGCCCAGCGGCATCACCATGCAGGTGTTCGCCTGCGGGTTGAAGGTGATGATGCGCTTCTGGTCACACTGGGTCAGGGTCACCAGACCGGGCGCCATGCCCATGCTCGCCGCCTCGGTGCGCTCGCGGGCGCCCTTGATGTACACCGTGCTTTCCGTGCTGTGGCCCATCGCGCTGTTACGAGTTTTGATCTTGGTATCGGCCGCAGCCGATAGCGAGAACAGGATCAGGACGGCGAAAGCTAGGAACTGCAGATTGCGCATTGGGACCTCCGCGGTGCAGACATGCATGAAGAATTGGAGCGGAGGAGATTGTAATCAAGAATCGCCGATCCGATCAGTGATTCATCGATTGCCATCTAGCCGTGCGGCTCTGGTCATCGATTGGGTGCGAATGCGATGAAAACGAATACGGCAACTGCAATGAGAGGAGCAGCGACCCACCACCGCAGCCGTTCGGTCGCGCCAGACACCAGGAGGATTGCCAAAATTGCTAGGCCGAAAACGACGCCTTTGTTCTTTGGGGTTATGTAATGCAAGTACCATTGAGGTGGGGTGACCCAGAACGCGAGACTACCCGCTAACATACCCGCGATCCCGATCTTGATCGTTCTTTCAGGAACAGCGGCCATTGGCTACGCCACCGTCCCTACCAGTGCCTCGCCGTTCACTGCCTGCACCTGCGCCCCCACCCACTGGTTCGCCGCGTGCCGCCCCGCCAACCGCATCTTCAGATAATTGTCGGTCAGCGCTTCGGTGGAATGATCGTCGCCAACGCTGAGCGTGATGGCCGGCAGTTCGCGCCCGACGAATGACTGCATGAAGTCGCGCTTCTTCTCCGCCGCGAGTGCGCGCAGCACGCGATTCCGT
>CAVXCR010000030.1:0-13404 GCA_963760265.1 Terriglobia bacterium | reverse complement strand
GTACGGGTCGAGGAGCGTGTGCTGGTGTACTACTGCCAGAGCTTGCTGCGGGAGATCGACCTGGCCGACCAGCGATCCACCCCGGTGGAGCGTTGGTCGCAACCTTCAAACTGTAAAGGATGTGGTGGCAACGCAGTGTAACGCATGTTCTGGCACTAGACAGCTTCAGCCGTGCCCTTCCCAAAAGCAACTTTTGAAACCAGTAAACTGAAACCAGTAAAGCCGTTCTAAGCACTCGCTATTTAATCACCGACGCGAACAGGTCCGACTGCACCAGCGACTGGAACTTTTTCTCGTCGGACTTGAAGCTCAGCTTCAGGTTGGCGCTGTCGGAATTCACGGTGACGCTGTCCAGGGCGGTCTTTTCGACCCCCTGCGCGTTCATCTTGCGGAACAAGACGCCCGCCTGGACCAGCGACGACAGGGTCGCGGCCGTCATGGAATCGGACGTCACCACGCTCAGGTCGAAGTTCACGCCGTTGTTGAAGTCCATGGTGTAGCGCGAGCCGAGCAGGCGCTTTTTCACCACGTCGTAGTCGGCGAGCTTGGCGGCATCGCCGAGGGTGGAATGCAGCAGGTTCTGCGTGCCCTGCGCGTCCAGGACGCTCCATACCGGCCCGGAATCCACGGCGGTGATGTTGTCGGCGATGGTGGAATTGCTGCTCAGGGCGGGGGCTTCACCGTCGCGGGCATCGAGAGCCGCCTGCACCGCGGCCTTTTGCCCGAACAGCATGGTGAAGTCGTCGAGGAAGGTCATCTCCTGCCCGCCAGGCATGGAATACAGGTCGCTGGTGCGGTACTTCAATGGCTTGATCTTCCTGGCCTTCATGCGCGCCAGGATCTTCTTGGTGGGGAAGGTCCCCTGCGCCAGTCCGATGATCTCGACGTTTTTCTTGGCGCGAAACGAGGCGAAGGTGAGTTGCTCGACGTCGTTATCGGGATCGATGCCGAACCCGCGCAGCGAAGTTTCGAACTCCTTGAGCTGGTCGGGCAGCACGCGCGCCTTCAGGGCCAGCGCGGTGGGCGAATTCTTCAGCGCCCGGTAATCGACGGAGATGATCTGCTGGATGTCGGCGGGAATGACCACGCGCGCCGACGTGCCCAGCGGCATCGCCACCAAGGGCAATCCGGCCAGCAGCAACAGGCAAAGACAAAGAATATTCCGCTTCATGCGACCTCTTGGGAATGGCCCCATCCCGATGGTGCTTCCCTGCTTTTGGTAGGAACCCGGTTCTGCTCACATTGTAGCGGAATTTCGGGGCAGGCAGGTAGGTTGCTTCCCTTAGTCCGAAGTGACGAAGTCACCTTAGTACAGGGGCGATGGGTTTTCGGTTTTCGGTTTACGGTTGTCGGTTTTCAGTTTGCGGTTCTCGGGGGCAGAACCGTAAACCGATAACCGATAACCGACAACCGGATGTATCCTAATCGGCTATGTCCACGCTGGTGGAGTGTGTCCCGAACTTTTCCGAGGGCCGCGACAAGGCGAAGGTTGACGCCATCATCGAGGCCATGAAAGTCCCCGGAGTTTACCTGCTGGACCGGGAGATGGACGCCGACCACAACCGCTGCGTGATCACGCTGGCCGGCGACCGCGAGCACATCGGCGAGGCCGCCATTCGCGGGGTCGGCAAGGCCGCCGAACTGATTGACCTCACCCGCCACCAGGGCGCGCATCCGCGCATGGGCGCCGCCGATGTCATTCCCTTCATCCCGATTGACGGGGTCACGCTGGAAGACTGCGTGGCCATCGCGCGCAAGGTGGGCGAAGAAATCTGGCGGCGATTCCAGATTCCCGTCTATCTCTATGAAGCGGCCGCGACCCGGCCCGAGCGGCAGAACCTGGAGAACATACGGCGCGGCCAGTTCGAGGGCATCCGCGACGAGATCGCGACCAATCCGGCGCGCAAGCCGGATTTCGGCGAGCCGCGGGTGCACCCGACGGCTGGCGCAACCGTGGTGGGCGCGCGCAAATTCCTGATCGCCTACAACGTTTACCTCAACACGCCGAACGTGGAAATCGCGAAAAAAGTCGCCAAGGCCGTGCGCTTCTCCAATGGCGGGTTGCGCTACGTGAAGGGCATGGGGATTCCGGTGCGCGGGCTGGCGCAGGTTTCCATGAACCTGACCGACTTCGAGCAGACGCCGGTGGCGCGCGTCTTCGAGTACGTGAAGCGCGAGGCGGCGCGCTATGGCGTGCTGCCCGCGTTCAGCGAGATCGTGGGGCTGATTCCGAAAAAGGCGCTGGAAAACGCCGCCGAGTGGTTCCTCCAGGTGGAGAATTTTGATTCGTCGCTGATCTTGGAAAACCGGCTGGCGGCGGTGATGGGCGGCAAGATGGCCGTCGGCGGGCTGCGCTCCGGCGTGGAGCCGTTCGTCGAACAACTGGCGGCGCCCACCGCCACACCCGGCGGCGGAAGCGCGTCCGCTGCCGCGGGCGCCATGGCGGCGGCGCTGGCGCACATGGTGGCCGGCATGTCGCGCGGGAAGAAAAATTACCTCAAGTACGAGCGCGAGTTGAGCGAAGCCATCGCGCGCCTGGCGCAGTTGCGCGAAGAGCTGAAGGCAGCAATTGATGCCGACGCGGCGTCCTACGACGCGGTGGTGAAGGCGTACAAGCAGGCCAAGGATTCCGCCGGAAAAAATGGCGCGATCAATGAAGCTTTGCGGCAGGCGACGAACGTGCCGCTGGCGGTGGCGGAGCGCGCGCGCGAGGTGGGGCGGATTGCGGAAAGCCTGGGTGCGATTACGAGTCCGAGGATGGCGTCGGATTTGACCGTGTCGAAGGCGCTAGCGCGGGCGGCGATGGAGGGGGCGATCGCCAACGTCGAGATCAACCTCGAGTCATTGCAGGCGGAAGAGCCCATGTTCGCGGAAGAGGTGCGGGAGAAAGTGGCGGAGTTGAAGACCTAGGCTGCAGGCGCCAGGCTGCAGGCATGCAGGGCAAACGGCATGGGTGGACACGAAGTAATTCTCTATTCCCGTAAAGGTTGTCATCTGTGCGAAGTGGTGAAGGAGTCGCTGGAGGGGCTGACCCATCGCGCTCAGTTCACCTGGCGCGAGGTGGACATTGATCAGGATCAGGAGCTGCGGCAAAAATATAACGACGAAGTGCCGGTGGTCTTCATCAATGGGCGCAAGGCATTTAAGTACTCCATGGATGAAGAGGAGTTCTTGAGGAAGCTGGCGGCGCGGTAAATCTTTATATTTGGTAATTTCGTAATTTCGTAATTTTGTAATTTGGTAATTTCGTAGTTTGCCGATGCACTGCGGCTCGCGCAAGCTACGAGTGTGACTGCAATTACCAAATTACGAAATTACTAAATTGCCAAATCAAATGTCTTCTCCATCGCAGATGAATCCTCAAAGGCTGCGGACGGAGTTGTATGCCGATCCCGCGGGCGTGTTCGTGCACGATGCCGTCCTGAGCGCGTGCCGCAAATACGCCGCCAAGACGGTGTTCCTTGACACGTCGTACACGGCGGCGCGGCGGATTTCCTACGGCGAGTACGGCGAGACAGTGGAGAGGCTGGCGCACGGCCTGGTGGCGGCGGGAGTGAAGCCGGGCGATCGCGTCGCCATTTTTCTGCCGAATTCCTGGGAGTTCGCCGCGACCTATCATGCGACGACGCTGGCGGGCGCAACACCGTCGCCGCTGAATCCCAGCTACAAAGAGCGCGAGGTCCGCTATCAACTGGAGAATTCCGGCGCCAAGGTCCTGGTGACCGACGGCGCGCTGATCGCGGACTTGAACCTGGGGGGATTGCCGGGCCTGGCGCGGGTGTACACCACGCGCCACGCGGCGGCGGGCGCGAGCGAATTTTCCGAGCTGCTGCGGCCGGTCACGGCGCCGCTGCCTTCGCCGGAGAAGCCGCCGGAGTTGACGCTGGCCGCGCTTCCCTTCTCCAGCGGCACCACTGGCCTGCCCAAAGGCGTCATGCTCACCCATTCCAACCTGGTGACGAACGTCTACCAACTGATCGGTCCCCATGCGGCGCCGTTCACCTCGCAGGAAGTCGGGTTGTGTTTCCTCCCGCTGTACCACATCTATGGGCTGAACGTGGTGCTGAACCCGTGCCTGATGCTGGATTGCACGGTGGTGCTGATGCCGCGCTTCGACCCGGTTCGCGCCCTGCAGTTGATCGCCGAGGAAGGAATCACGTTCATGCCGCTGGTGCCGCCGGTGCTGAACATTTTCTGCCAGGCGGCGGAGCGCGGCGAGTTTCCTCGCGATCAACGCATCAAGTGGGTGAAATCGGGCGCGGCGCCGCTGGCGCCGGAACTGGCCAAGCGCTTCACCTCGCTCACCGGGGTGAAGATCGCGCAGGGATACGGCATGACCGAGGCGTCGCCGGTGACGCACGTCGGATTCGAGCACGGGCCGCTGTACAACCCGATTTCCATCGGGCAGCCCGTGGCGCTCACCGATTGCCGCCTGCTCGGCGAACTGGAAACCGAGGTCGGCGCCGGTGAGATCGGCGAGTTGGTGATGCGCGGGCCGCAATTCATGCTGGGATATTGGAACGCGCCGGAATCAACCGCGGACGTGGTGCGCGACGGCTGGTATTACTCGGGCGACGTGGCGCGCATGGACGAGCAGGGCCTGTATTACATCGTGGACCGGCGCAAGGAGATGATCAAGTACAAGGGATTTCCAGTGGCGCCGGCGGAGGTGGAGAGCGTGCTGCTGGAGCATCCGGCGGTGCGCGACTGCGGCGTGGTCGGCAGGAAGGACGATGCGGCGGGCGAGATTCCCTGCGCGTTTATCGTGCTTCGGGAAGGGTTCCCGTCCAGCGAGAAGACGCAAGCGGAAATCTGCGGCTACGTGGGCGAGCGCCTGACCGGCTACAAGCAGCCGCGCGAGGTGCGCTTCGTCACCGCGATTCCGCGCAACCCGTCGGGAAAAATCTTGCGGCGGGAGTTGCGGAAGATTCTGTAGCAGTCCCGAGACGCGAGTCGCGAGACCCGAGCGAAACAGGGCAACTCGGGACTCGGGACTTGCAACTATTTCGGTTTTTCTTCCGGCTTCTTTTCTTCCTGCTTCGGCTTGTCGTCGTAAATCGAGTACTGGCGCTGGGGACGCTTCAGCTTGATGGTGATTTCCTGGTTCGCCTGGTTGATGTCGAAATCGTCGCCATAGGTCTGAAACCCGCGCACCAGCACCTGCACGCGTAACTTGCCGAAGGGCGCGCCGCCGAAGCTCGCCTTGCCGTCAAGGTCGGTCTTGAGTTCGTAGCCGGAGTGCTTCTGGCGTCCGTCCTTGGTCACCGGGTGCAGCACAACCGAGGCGTTGCGGATGGGCTTGCCGTTGTCCGCCCTCACCACCAGAAAATTCAGGGTTGCAATTTTGTCGTCCGCGTGGAGCGCGAGGGCAACGAACAGTGCGAGCGCGGCGATGAGCGCGAACCGTTTCATGGTGGCTCTATTGTAAAGCTATCAGCTATCAGCTATCAGCTATCAGCTCTCAGCTGTCAGCCTGTTTTCCAAGGCCGACGGCACTCGGCTATCGGCTGTCGGGAGGTAATGCTCGCCCGGCGATCCCACGAATTCCCGCATGCAACGATTCAAAAGGAAATCGCGGAAAGCTGAGAGCTGACCGCTGAGAGCTATTTCTTCACCGCGATGCCATTCATCTCGAAGTGTCCGCCGCGCAACAGCGGGCCGGAACCGACGAAGGCGCGCGCCGGGTAGTCCTTTCCGAAATAGGTCTTGTAGATGTCGTTGAATTTTCCATAGAGCGAGAGGTCGGGACAAAAGACCTGGACGAAGACGAGGTCGTCCATGGTCATGCCGGTCTCGGCGAGCACCGATTTGAAGCCGTCGAGCAGGATGCGGACCTCCTGCTCCATGTCGTCGGGCGGCTTGCCGGTTTTGGGATCGACGCCGATGCGCCCCGCGATGTAGAGCGTATTGCCGGCCAGCACGCCGTCGCTGAAGGGCGCCTGGACCGGCTTCGGCAAATTGATGTAGCGGCGGGCGGATTGCGCTCCGCCCTTCTTGGGCGCAGCTTGAGCGAAGGGGCTAGCCGTCGCCAGGAAAAACATCATCAACAGCACAAGAGTTTTCTTCATGTGGCGCTCCTTGGTTGAGCAATTAGCGATTAGCAATTAGCGATTAGCCAAAGCAGATTCCCTTCGACTTCGCTCAGGGCAGGCTCTTGCTGCGCTCGGAATGACAAACGTTAAAGGGCACTCATGGTTCTCGGTTGTCGGTCGTCGGTCGTCGGTCACAGCGGATTCCTCCGCTTCGGCTTCGCTCAGGGTCGGAATAACAAAGCCTGACTGGACCTGGCCTGCGCTAATTGCTAATCGCTAATCGCTAATTGCTAATTGCTTTTCCCGCCGACATCTTACGGCAAAGCGGGATGGTATGCTTCCGGCAATGGCGTCGCCGAAGGAAGTGGAGATCAAGTTCGCGCTCGATGACCTGCGCGCCATCGAGCGCAAGCTGCGCGCGCTCGGCTTCCGCCGCCAGACTCCGCGCACCCGCGAAATCAACACTCTCTATGACCAGCCGGGCGCGGTTCTGCGCCAGCGCGGCGAGCTGCTGCGGCTGCGCAAGTACGGCGACGGATGGACGCTGACGCACAAGGCACCCGGCCTCGCGGGACGTCACAAGACGCGCGTCGAGACCGAAACCGCGGTCGAGAACGGCGAGCGCATGCAGGGAATCCTGACCGCGCTCGGATTCGCTCCCAGCTTCCAGTACGAGAAATTCCGCAGCGAGTGGAGCGACGGCACCGGACAGGTGGTGCTGGACGAAACCCCGATCGGCAATTTCGGCGAGATCGAGGGCCCGCCGCGCTGGATTGACCGGACGGCGCGCGCGCTCGGCATTGCGCCCTCCCGGTACATCACCGACTCGTACGCGCAGCTGTTTGCCGATTGGAAGACGCGCACCGGCAGCCGGGCGCAAGAGATGACGTTCAAGGCCATCCGGTAATTCGCTAAACTTTCGGCGGTGAAGACCCACATCTGCCAAATTCGGGCAGATGTGGGGCACCAACGCTCCAACTTCCTCGCGAAAAGAAAAACCCGGCCGACGGCGGCCGGGCTGCAATGTCCCTCAGGGGCTAAAGCCCAACATTCTTGCGGTCTTGAGCAGCACGGCTAAAGCCGTGCCCTACCCAAAAACTACTCTACCCAAGAACCGATTCTTGAACCCAGTACCAGCAGTCTGACAACTGCCCTTACGTTCCCTCGTCCCAGCTCGCCAGGTACTCTTCCTGCTCGGGAGTGAGGCGATCGATCTTGATGCCGACGGATTCCAGCTTCAGCTTGGCAACGCGCTTGTCGAGCTCGGCCGGAACCACGTAGACCTTCTTCTCCAGCGACGTGCGATTCTTCACCAGGTAATCCACGGAGAGCGCCTGGTCGGCGAAGCTCATGTCCATCACCGACGCGGGGTGTCCCTCGGCGGCGGCCAGGTTGATCAGCCGGCCTTCTCCCAGCAGGTTGATCTTGCGGCCGTCCTTCAGCGAGTACTCCTCGATGAAGTTGCGCGTGGTGCGCTTGGACGACGACATTTTTTCCAGCGCCGGGATATCGATCTCGACGTTGAAGTGCCCGGAGTTGCTGATGATGGCGCCGTCCTTCATGAGTTCAAAGTGCTCGCCGCGGAGGACGCTCTTGTTGCCGGTGACGGTGCAGAAGACGTCGCCGAGCTTGGCCGCTTCCGACATCGACATGACGCGGAACCCGTCCATCATGGCTTCCAGCGCGCGGGTGGGATCCACTTCGGTGACAATGACCTCGGCGCCCTGGCCACGCGCGCGGCTGGCCAGACCGCGTCCGCACCAGCCGTAGCCGGCGACGACGAACTTGGATCCTGCCAGCAGGAAATTGGTGGCGCGGATGATGCCGTCAATGGTGGACTGCCCGGTGCCGTAGCGGTTGTCAAACAGGTGTTTGGTGTCGGCGTCGTTGACGGCGATGATGGGGTACGCGAGCACGCCTTCCTTGGCCATGGCGCGCAGGCGAATGACGCCGGTCGTGGTCTCCTCGGTGCCGCCGAAGATGCCGTCGAGGACGTCCTTGCGCTTGGTGAGCGCGGTGGTCACCAGGTCGGCGCCGTCGTCCATGGTGAGGTGCGGCTTATGGTCGAGCGCCGCCATGATGTGCTGGTAATAGGTCTGGTTGTCCTCGCCCTTGATGGCGAAGACGGGGACGGAGTAGTCGCGCACCAGGCAGGCGGCGACGTCGTCCTGGGTGGAGAGCGGGTTGGAGGCGCACAGCACCACTTCCGCGCCGCCGTCGCGCAGCGTAATCGCCAGGTTCGCCGTTTCCGCGGTCACGTGCAGGCAGGCGGAGATGCGCACGCCCTTCAGCGGCTGCCCCTTGATGAAATCCTTGCGGATGATTTGCAGGACCTTCATCGACTGGTTGGCCCAGTCAATGCGCTTCTTGCCGAGATCGGCCAGTTCCATGTTCTTGACGTCGCAGGCGGCGTGAGCAGGTGTTGTCGACATAGTCTCCTGAAGAGTTTTGAGTTTCAGTTTCAGTTTCAGTTTAAGAGCACGGGCGCATGCCCCGAAACTCGAAACTGAAACTTGTTTTTATTTCTTTACGGCGTGGATCGCCGCGTGGGACGCGCCGGCGGCCTGCTCGCGCAGCGCCTTGGCTTTGTCCGTCGCTTCCCAGGTAAAGTCCTTGTCGTCGCGCCCGAAGTGCCCGTAGGCGGCCGTCTTGCGGTAGATGGGACGGCGCAGCTTCAGCGAGTCGATGATTCCGCGCGGCGTCAACTGGAAGTTGGCGCGCACCAGTTCCTGGAGCTTCTCCGGCGCAACCTTGCCGGTGCCGAAGGTCTCCACCAGAACGCTGACCGGATTGGCGACGCCGATGGCGTACGCGAGCTGGACTTCGCAACGGTCGGCAAGCCCGGCGGCGACGATGTTCTTGGCGATGTAGCGCGCCATGTACGCGGCGGAGCGGTCCACCTTGGTCGGGTCCTTGCCGCTGAAGGCGCCGCCGCCGTGACGTCCCATGCCGCCGTAGGTGTCCACGATAATCTTGCGCCCGGTGAGTCCGGTGTCGCCCATGGGGCCGCCGATCACGAAGCGCCCGGTGGGATTGATGTGGTACTTGGTGTCGGCATCGAGCAGTTCGGCGGGAATCGTGGCCTGGATCACGTGCTTCAGAATGTCGGCGCGCAGTTCATCATTGGTCACGTTCTCCGCATGCTGCGTGGAGATGACGACCGCGTCCACCCGCACCGGCTTGTGGTGATCGTCATACTCGACCGTGACCTGCGATTTGCCGTCGGGACGCAGATAATTCAGCGTGCCCTTCTTGCGTACTTCGGCAAGTTTGCGGCAGAGCTTGTGGGCGAGAGAGATGGCGATGGGCATCAATTCGGGGGTTTCGTTGGTGGCGTAGCCGAACATCATGCCCTGGTCGCCGGCGCCGCCGGTGTCCACGCCCATGGCGATATCGCCCGACTGCTTGTTGATGCTGGAGATCACCGCGCAGGTGTTGGAGTCGAAGCCGTACAGGGCGTTGTCGTAGCCGATGGAGGCCACCACGCCGCGCACCAGCGACTGGAAATCGACGTACGCCTTGGTCGTAATCTCGCCGGCAATGACCACCAGGCCGGTGGCGGTGAGGGTCTCGCAGGCCACGCGGCTGTAGGGGTCCTGTTCAAAACAGGCGTCGAGGATGGCGTCGGAAATCTGGTCGGCGATCTTATCCGGATGGCCTTCGGTGACCGATTCCGAGGTGAACAAAAAACGATTCTTGGTCGACAAACGAACCTCCTGCTGGTGTTAGGCGCTACGGGCGGGGACGGACCGCAGGAACTGAATTTTAGTCTTATCCAAAGTAGCAGAGCGCTCCTGTGGCCGCAACGCTTTTTGCGCTCGAGGAACGCATCCATTAACGCACCCGGTGACGGAGTTCCGCACGATTTCCACAGTAAATGGTGTGTTTTGAGCGGCGAAAGGCGAGCCAGGAGCCGGATGATTACTGTCGTAACCCGGCGGGAGTGAATTCCAAGGTCTTGACCTTGCCGTCCGGGCTCAGGGGTGGCACGAGTTTGCCGTTGTAGAACAACTCGATGCCGGCGGAGTTGCCGGTCTTGAGCACGAGACTTTGCTGCGCGCGGACGGACTTTTCGGAGTCCTTGGGCATCACGGCCGACATCACCGCCTTGCCATCAGCCACGATGGAAATCCAGGAATCTTCCTTGGCCTTCACCCGCACCACAAAACCACCTTTCGCTGGCACCGCGTTCGCCCCCGAACGCAACGCATCCGGCGCAGGCTGGGCCGTGTTCGTCCCTGAGCGTGACGCATCGGCAGGCGCTGGCGTCTTGGCTGCCGGCGGCGACGGTTGCTGCGCTGCCGCGCGCACATGCCGCAACTTCGGCAGGCCGTTCCTGGTGTAATAACGCCAGCCGCTGAACAGCAAGACCGCGACCACCACGACCACCGCAATCGGGCCGAGCGGCAGGCGCATGGGCCCGGTTTCCTCGACTTCGGGGAGGAAGATGTCGCGTTCCGGGGAGACATCATTGGCGCCGGGTTCTTGGCGGGTGGTCTTGCCGGCGGCCTGGGCTTCGCTGAGCGCCGCCAGGTAATCGGCGACTGCCTGTTCTTCGTCGAGGCCGAGATAGCGCGCGTAGGCGCGCACGAATCCCTTGTTGAAGATTCCGCCGGGTAGCTTGTCGAAATCCTGCTCCTCGAGGGCCCGCAGCGACCGGGTCCCGATCTTGGTCGCCTCGGCTATTTCTTCCAGCGTGATGCCGCGCATCTCGCGCTCGCGCTGCAGTCGATCACCAAACGATCCCACGAATACATCCTCGAGTCAGTAAACGGCCGCCCAAAATGGGTGGAGGAGAGCGCCGCCATCATAGGTTTGGCGCTTGGCAGTGTCAAAGAAAAAACCGTAAACTCGCGCCTGGAAACGGCTTGCCTGCCTCCGGCCCGAGCAGAGGCGTTACCGGGGTAACCTGTTCTGGCGATTGAATGGCGACCAATAAACCTTATAATGCGCCCAGCGAACTAACCGAAGCTGGAACTCCCCCTATGAGCGAGGCCGCTGCCACCGACCGTAGACGGCATGTGCAGGAGCTCTCCATCTTCCATGAAGTCGCCAAGGCCCTGACCTCCTCGCTCAATCTGGATTCCATCCTGCAGACCATCATGGAGAAAGTGGCGGAGTACTTCCGCCCCGACACCTGGTCGCTGCTCATGGTGGACGAGTCGGCCGACGAGCTCTACTTCGCCATCGCCGTGGGCGACGCCGCCGACGCGCTGCGCACCGTGCGCCTGAAGATGGGCGAGGGCATCGCCGGATGGGTGGCCAAGCACGGTGAACCGCTCATCGTGCCCGACGTTTATACCGACCCGCGTTTCGCCAAGCGCATCGACGAAATGACCAAGTGGCAGACGCGCTCCATCATCTGCATCCCGCTGAAGGCCAAACACCGCGTGCTGGCGGTGATCCAGCTCATCAATGTGCCCATGTCGAGCTTCAGCGACAGCGAGATGTTCTTCCTGCGCGCCATCTGCGACTACGCCGCCATCGCCATCGATAACGCGCGCGCCGTGGAGCGCATCCAGGAACTCACCATTACCGACGACTGCACCGGCCTGTACAACGCGCGCCATCTCTACAAAACGCTGGAATCCGAGGTGTATCGCTCGGCGCGCTTCGGCTACGAGTTCACCGTGCTGTTTATTGACCTGGACCATTTCAAGCAGGTGAACGACACGCACGGACACCTGGTGGGAAGCAAGCTGCTGGCGGAAATCGGCTACACCATCAAGAGCCACCTGCGCCTGATTGACTACGCGTTCCGCTACGGGGGCGACGAGTTCGTCGTCCTGCTGCCGCAGACCGGGAAGGACTCCGGGCTGATCGTGGCCCGCCGCCTGCTCGATTCATTCCGCAAGAGCAAGTTGCTCAAAGACGAAAACCTGAACCTCAACATCCGCGCCTCGATCGGCGTCGCCTCCTATCCGGAAGACGCCAAGAGCGCGCACGAAATCATCCGCCAGGCCGACGAGATGATGTACGAGGTCAAGAACACCAGCCGCGACAACATCGCCGTGGCGCAGCACGGCATGATGAAGTAATTAGCCGCTGATTCACGCGGATCAACACAGATAAAGACGAATTCAACTGCAGAGTGCAATTCTCTGAGTAGGGGTCCTTCGACTCGGATGCGCAACCGCAGCCCGCGTCGCCAAACCCGCGTGCGCCGGCCTGCGGTTGCGCATCCTCGCTCAGGATGACATTCGCCTTAGCTCTGGCACACGCCGCCTGGCACACAGGCCCGCGCGTGTGCGGCTGAATTATCCCGGCTTCTTGCGAGCCGCGGGTTTCTTCGCTGGTGTCTTCCTGGACGGTTTGGCGGGCTCGCGGTCCTTCTTCACTTGCTCGGCGACTTTGTCCGCTTCCTTCTCGAAGGCAGCCATGACGGCATTGACGCCCATCTGGTCGCCATCGGCCGCCAGCGGCGCCTGTTTCAGCTCCGGCTGTGGCTTGCCGGTGCGATAGAGGGTCACCGCGAGCAGCGCCTGGTACTTGCTCTTGTCCAGCGAGACGCCCTTTAGCGCAGCCGGCAGCACAACGCCGCCTGAGTCCGGAGCCTTCACCTGGCTGGCATCGGTGTAGAGGATGTAGTCGCAGTTTTTCGACGCAGCTTCGGCGGCGATGGAGGGATCGCTGTCGGCATCGAGCGGAACCGCCTCCATTTGCCGCAGGGCGATCTCGCTCATCAGGTTGATGCGGAGATTTTCAATGGGCAGGTACTGCTCGCTCGCGTCCTTGATCTTCACCACGCCGACGCGCACCACGCCGCTGGATTTCGGCGCTGCGGCGGGAGCAGGTGCAGATGGCGCAGGAGCCGCCGGCGAAGGCTCGGGCTTGGAAGCGTGCGGCGGAGGAGCCGTTGCCGCAGGCGGCATCGGACGTCCGCCCATCATGCCCGCGGCCATGCCGCCCATGTTCAGCAACTCCTGGTAGCTGCTGACGACCTTGCACCCTGCCGGCATTTCGAACAGCGAGGCATCGAGCGGAGCGTTGGTCAGTTCGACCACTTCCGAGACGGTGGTAAAGCTGTGTCCCTCGGCTTGCATGGTGGTCGACTGCTTCAGCGGGTAACCCGGGAAGCCGCCGCCTGTGCGCTTGAAGCGCACCGTGTCCTGGCAGGCGGAACGGCCGCCCGCGCCGGAAGGCGGAGGTGTCATACCCATCGAGCAGTGGAAGGCCGGTGCGATGTCGGCATACCAGCCGTCGGACTCGGTATGCAGGCTGGTCTTGGAACAGGCGTCGGCGCTGGATTCGGCGTTCATCGTCATCTTGATATGCCGCGCGTTGAGCCCCAGCATTTTCTGTCGCTCGCCGGTGTCGACCGTATTGACGTTGAACGTGATGGTGCCACCTTTTCGGCTACTCCCGGCCGCGG
>CAVXCR010000029.1:0-125912 GCA_963760265.1 Terriglobia bacterium | reverse complement strand
CCCTTCCCAAAAGCGACTTTTGAAGCCAGTTCTACTCACTCCTGACACCTGACTCCTGACTCCCTATAATGCTTGCGTGGGGTTCGACTACTTGCATTACGCCAAGACGGTGTTTCGTCCCGCGGGCCTGGAATCGGTGTTCTTGTTCGTCACCTCGACCTGCAACTCGCTGTGCCGGACCTGCTTTTACTGGGACGAGCTGAACCAGGGACGCGACCTCAGCTTCGAGCAGATCGAAAACCTGAGCCGCACCGCGCCGCGGTTTCACAAGCTCTGGATTTCCGGCGGCGAGCCCTTCATTCGCAAGGAATTGGCGGAAATCGTCGAGCTGTTCTACGTCAACAACGGCGTGCGCCACATCAACCTGCCGACCAACGGACTGCTCCCGGGGAAAGTGGAGCCGGTGATCGCGGCGCTGCTGGAACGATGTCCCGAGCTGGTGATTGACCTGAATTTCTCGCTCGACGGGCTGGCCAACACCCACGACGCCATTCGCGGCGTGCCCAATAATTTTCAGAAGACGCTGGCGACCATGGACATGGCAGCGAAGCAGTGGCGCGGCGTGCGGCGGCTGCGGCGCAACGTGGTGAGCTGCGTGACGGCGGAGAATTATCGCGAGCTGGTGGAGCTCGGGCTGAAGATGATGCGCGAGAGCGAAAGCGACGGACATTACTTCGAGATCATCCGCGGCGATCCGATGGACGCCTCGCTCAAGCGCCTGCCGCGAGAGGAACTGGCCGCACTCCATCAAAAATTGATGTGGTTTCACGCGCGCTATGCCGAGCGCCTGTTCGGACACTTACCGGCGGTGGCGCGCGCGCTGGCCCGGGCGTACTACCTGGGAAACATAAAGTTTCACTTCGACATTCACGAGCAAAATCATTACAGCGACAAGGCTTGGCCGATGGCTTGTACGGCAGGCGAAAGCACGGTGGTGATTGACCACGACGGCCACTTCCGCGCCTGCGAGCTGCGGCCCAAGCTGGGCCGATTGCAGGACTTCGATTTCAATCTTAGCGCCGCGCTGGCTTCGCGGGAGATGCAGGAGGAAGTGAAGGCGATCCCGGGAGCGAAGTGCTGGTGCACGCACTCCTGCTGGATCCATACGTCGTCGAAGTTCAGTCCCCGGGTGCTGCTCTTTCATATTCCGTGGGCGTACCTGAAATCGAGGTGGCAGCGGTTGCCGGAGACGGACATTGCGGACATGGAGCGATTCCTGGTTAGCGATGCGCCGGTGTAGGTGTCGGTTATCGGTTCGCGGTTGTCGGTTTTTCCAGGCTGCGTTTCATGGGAAGCCGGACGCGGGCATGTTGCAGTCGCGGGCGAGGGCGCCCGCGACATCATCATTCTTGGGCAAGTCCGATTCGGCCCCGGCGAGGGCGCCGGGGCCTACAAGTTTGAAGAAATTTGTTTCCAGGTTCAGGCCAATTTTGAAGAAATTTGTATCCAGGTCATGCTCAGCGCACGCCATTCATCCCGACCTGTTTCCCACAGCGGAGGGTATCCGGCGCCTGCAGGCTTCTGTGTTTTAATACCGCGTATGACTCCCGCGATGAAAACTTCGGACGTGATGCGCGAAGTGGACGAAGCGGCGCGCGCGGCGCGTACCGCCGACGAGCTGATGAATTCCATTTGCGAGCGCCTGCACCAGGGCATGCTCAAGTACAACTGGGTCGGCTTCTACATGATCGAGCAGGACGCCGGCGAGCGCGTCTTGCAACTGGGCCGCTTTGTGGGAAGCATGACTCCGCACACCCGCATCCGGCTGAACCAGGGCATCTGCGGCGCGGCCGCCTCCACCGGAAAAACGGTGGTGGTGGACGATGTCAACAGCGACCAGCGCTACCTGGCTTGCTCGATCGAGACCAAGTCGGAGATCGTGGCGCCTGTCTTCGTGCGCGGGCAGGTAGTGGGCGAGATTGACATTGACAGCCATTTTTCCGCCGCCTTCACCGCCGACGATCGCAAGCTGGTGGAGCACTGCGCCGAACTGGTCGGGCGCCGGCTCGAGAAGCAGGGATGAAGCGGGTTGGTCGCCGTCCCATCAAGCGCGTCGCGGCCGCGTTCATCCTGCAGCGCGGGAAGATCCTGATTTGCCAGCGCACCCGCCACCAGCCGTTTCCCCTGAAGTGGGAGTTCCCCGGCGGCAAGATCGAGCGGGGCGAGCAGCCGCGTGACGCGCTCCGGCGCGAGCTGGAAGAAGAACTCGGCGTGGACGCGAAAATCGGCGATGAGGCCCTCCGCATCCAGCACACCTACTCGCGCGGCGGCACGGTCGAGCTGCGGTTCTTTATCGTGGAAGAATTCGCCGGGGAGATCGAGAACCGCATCTTCAAAGAGGTGCGCTGGGTGGCGCGCAAGGACCTGCCGAAGTTCGATTTCCTGGAAGCCGACGCCGGGCTGGTGGAAGACATCGCGGCGGGCCGCATTCTCTGACCCGAATACTTCACCACAGAGGCACTGAGACACAGAGGAATTAAGAATGAAGAAGTCAGAATGAAGAATAAAACGGCCAGAATCGGAGCCGATTTTTTCATTCTGACTGCTAACTTCTCAATTCTTACTTCCCTCCGTGCCTCTGTGTCTCTGTGGTGAAGGTGGACGCGCAAAAAATGAGGCCAGCCCCGAAGGGCTGGCCTCGAGAACCCGATTCAACTCCGGTTTAGAAGTCGAAGCGGAGAGCAAGCTGCGTAATGCGCGGCGAAGCCGCCACAGTCGACCGGCCGAAGCTGGTCGAAGCGGCGTTGGTCATCGTGCCATCAACCAGGAAGTTGGTGTGGTTGAAGACGTTGAACATGTTGCCCGAGAAAGTGAAGGCAGCGCGTTCGTTGACCTTAAACTTCTTGCTGATACCCAGATCCTGGTTCCAGAAGCCGGGTCCGGTCATGTTGTTGCGGCCGATCGGAGGATCGCACCACAATCCGCCATTCACGGTGGCCGGGCACTTGTACCGTACCCAATCCGCCTTTGTGAAATAGCCATCAGCGGCGTTGTGGCCGGTCAAGGTTCCCATGGCCGATGCCCCGGTGGTGACGTAGCGGTCCGCGGCCAGTCCATCCTTGTTGGGATCGTACGAGGTTGACGAGGTGTACGGCTCGAACGGGGCGCCGCTCTGGAGTGACATGACGGTGTTGATCGACCATCCGCCGATCCAGCGGTTGCTCTTCATGAATGGCACGTCGTAGCTCAGGTTGGCCACGAACCGGTGCTTGATGTTGAAATCGGCCGGTCCGTAGTCGTACCCGATGTTCTGCACATCGGCAACGTGTGGCGCGCGCCAGTTGAACACATCGCTGAGCGTATCCAACACCTTGGAATAGGTGTAGTTGACCGCGAAGCCGAGACCGTTGGTGTAGGTCTTGCGCAGCGAAAGCTGCAGGCCATTATAGTTGGACGAGAAAGCGTTGGTGCGGAAGTTGTCCGCGCCAATATTGCTGTTGATGCGGGTTGAGCTGCCTGCTGCTGCCCCGGCCACGCGGCCGTCAAACGTGTTGATATCGAAGTAGCCAGTCAGCTTTTTGCCGAAGGTCGCGACGTACTCGGGTTCGAACACGTAGCCCTTGGCGATTTCGTACTGGAAGCCGAAGTGAAATTGCTCCGAATAGGCCGTCACCAGGTTCTGGTCCATGTGGCGCGGGTTCGGCTTCGGCGCGTACGCGGGTGAGAAGAAGCTGTTGGTAGCCGTGAACGGATAACCGAAAAAGCCCGGCGTGTTGATGGCACCCACGGGCACGCTGTTCTGCAGGATTCCGATCACGTTGTCCGAGAAGTACGGCGGGTTGAAGCGGATGTTCTCGAACACGTTGTTGTAGAGGCGGTCATACATGACGCCGGCGCCGGCACGCATGACCAGCTTCTGGTTGCCCAACATATCCCAGGAGAAGCCCAGGCGAGGACCGAAGTTGTTCGTGTCCTTCTGCCAGATCTCGTTATTGCGGATCTGGAACGCGCCCGTGTTGAGCGAGGCCGCGAACGGGGTCCGCGGGTAGAAGATGTTGGTGGAGGCGGTCACGATGGCCGAGGGTACCGCCTGGCCAAAGTAGAAGTTGGAATCAATGTTCTTCTGGAAGTTGTGCGGCGGGCCAAAGTACTCCCAACGCAGACCGGCGTTGATGGTAAACCGCGGGCTGATGCGCCAGTCGTCCTGGAAGTAGGCTGCCAGTTCGTTAGCGCGATAGCCGCGGTAGAACTGCGGCACCTTGCCGTTGGTCATGTCGACCGCAGCGGAAGCCCACGCCACCGAGCCTTCGTTGACCTTAGCGCCCGCGTACGGCGCCTTACCGGTGGCGATGGATGCCAGATCGGTGAACGCGAGGTCGGTCACCAGGTCATTGATATCCCACGGGTAGAAGGTACCCGGGCCGTCGTTGTGGAAGGCCGAGCCATTGCGCGTGCGGCGATACTCCAACCCAGTCTTGAAGCTGTGCTTGCCGCGCACGAACGACAGATGGTTCTGGAACTGGAACTGGTTGTCGGTGAAATATTGCGGCAGGCCGGAATACAGGCCGAGTCCGACCGTGATGGGGTCATCATAGGTCAAGACCATCGGCATGGTATCCAGCGCCGAGTTCGGCGAGGGAAAATCCGAGCGGTGCCGCAGGTAGCTGAACTTGAAGGTATTCAGCACCGTCGGGCTCAGGGTATGGGTCCAGGTAAGGCCGGTGTCGATGCCCACGCCGTCGTTGAGGTAAGGCGGACCAATCGTGTTGCCGCCGCCACCGTAGCTATCCCCCGAATTGGCCTTCTGCATCAGCCAGAGGAAGTTGAACTGGTCCTTGTCGGTGAACTTGTGGTCGAACTTGCCGGTCATTTTGTATTCGTTCAGGTGATACGGATTGGAAACGAACACGTCGCCGTACAGCGGCACCGGAAAGGTCAAGCCGTAGGTGTATTCGCCCTGGCCGGTGCAAGGATCGCTCGGATCCGAACACGGCAGCGCTTTCGCCGTCGGAAACGCGCTGACTTTCGCCATGCTGGTAAAGACTGGCGCGAGTTTGTTCGCCGCGGCGAATTTGCCCGGGCAAGCTGCACCGGTGTACTGCATGCAGATGCCGTTGGGACTGCTCTCCGCCCACGTCTGGAGACCGCCGCCGTTCACCCAGTCAAGATAGGTCTGGGTGGTTCCGGTGGCATGCAGCGCGCCTGCCTCGCGAGCGCGGTGAAATTCCAACTGGTAGAAGAAGAAGGTCTTGTCCTTAATGATGGGGCCGCCGATGGCGCCGCCGAACTGGTTGCGCACCAGGCTGTCCTTGATGTCGTTGCGGTTGGAGAAGAAGTTATTGGCGGCCAGCGCCTGGACGCGGTTGTATTCAAACAGCGCGCCGTGGAACTGGTTGGTGCCCGACTTAACCACCGTGTCGGTGACGAACCCCCCAGCTTTGCCATACTCGGCGGAGAAGCTGTTGGTGATGACGCGGTACTCCTGGATGGCATCGGGCGAAATGCTGGTGGCCGCGCCACCTGAGTCGTATCCACTGAGCTGACCACGGCCGCCCTGCCCCTGGTCGTTGTTGTCCATGCCTTCAACCATGTAGTTGCCGGTGCCGCCACGGGCGCCGTTGACCGAAGCGCCGCGCGTGCTGACCACGTCCGGCGTCGCGCCCGCTACCATGGTGATGAACGAATTCTGGTTGCGGGTTTCCAGCGGCATGCTGCCCCAGATATTGCTGCCGATCAGTTGCGAGAGCGAAGATTCGGTGGTCTGCACGACCTGCGTGCCGGCTTCCACCGTCACTGATTCTTTCGTCCCGCCCACCGTCAGGTGCACGTCGTGAGCTGTTGTTGTGCCGGTGGAAACCACCACCTTGGCGAGTTTGTAAGTTTTGAACCCGGCGGCTTCAACCGTCAGGGTGTAGCTGCCCACCGGCACTGCCGGAAAGGTATAAACTCCGGCGCTGGTCGGCTTGGTGGTGCGCGCGACGCCGGTGGCGTCGTTCGTCGCGGTGACTTGCGCGTTGGTGACCACTGCCCCCATGGGATCGAAAATGATCCCTGTCATTTCGCCTGTACCGGCTTGTGCCCACAAACCTAGGCTTGTGGCCAGAACCACCAGTACAACTAAAGTAAATCGTGAAACACTCCTCATAGTCCCTCCCGAACCATCCAGGTGTCTGGCACCGGAATGTCCGAATTTCAAGAATGTCGTTCGCATCCCGGTTCCAATCGCCCCGAACGGAATGCTCCGAAGACGTTTGCCTGAGTTGACGACGTACATAAGTCTGGGGAAGACAGCCCTGTTTAGTGCACGTCTTAGACCAAAAGCAGGCAACTTAGAATCAATGACTTACGTTGGATCTTGGGATGAGTTACGAGGGCTGGTTCTGGATTTCATAGGCGCGGCTATGGAAAATGAAATCGGAGCTGCTTTAAGCCCTTGCGGCGCGAGGAGTTGGGAGAGTTTTGACACACCAATAGGGTTCGCGAACACGAGGAGAAAGGCAGGCAATCGCGCTCAGCCGGCAAGTGTCCGCTCAGCGCCGTGAAAGAGGCGGTGCAGGGCGCGAATTACGAAGGTGGGAATTTTTGTCGGCGAGGAACTCCATCACAAACATGACCACGCAGATCGCAATGACGGGCCAGCTTCCACCAGGTGCAGCGACGGCGGGAGAGCGAGGACGCCGGCGCGGGACAGCAGACCGAGCGTGGCGACGGTTGCATAGACGTTCAGCCCGGCTGCAAAACTAATCGCAACCATCAAGGCAGCAAGCTGGTCAAGGGCAAGGGTCATTTTGTGATTTGCGATTGAGTGATTTGTGATCTCGTGAATTGCCGTGATTGCTCGGATGTCGCGAACCGGCGGAGCGGCTACGCGCACAGGGGCAGGCCAGAAATCGCAAATCACAAATCGCCAATTACAAATGAAAAGGGCCGCCTAGCCGGCGGCCCGCGTGGCGGAATGCGTCCGATTACAGAGTGGACTCGATTTCAAATCCCCACGCTTCCAGCAACGGTTCGGGGATGTACTTGGAGTTCTTGTTGCGTCGCGCCCACTCGCGGAGCCGCGTCGAACGCAAGTACTGATCGGGTGAAAGCTTAAACTCGCGCACCACTTGCTCGAACTCGGTAATGGTCGGGGTCACCGGGCCAATCGGCTCGGGCTTGCCCCAATTCGGATTTCCACGTCGCTTCGCCATGATGAGTTCTGACCTGCCTCAAGAATGGATTTATGTCCAAGATTTTTAAGGGCCAACTGATTGGATTCCAAAAACAGCTGGAAGGATTCATGGGAAACGCGCCGGGTTGCCCCATACCTCGGCTCTAGGTGCGTTCCAGAAGCCCCGCCAAAACTAACTATTTTAAGGTGTTTCGCCCGCTTGAACAAGCAAAAAAACCAAAAAAAATCGCGTGCGCCAGGCGGCAGCCAGCAAGTGCTTGCAAATCAATCGATTACACAATAAACCGGTGGCTGCTCCCAGGCGTAGAAGTAAAAGAATCAACGACTTGCAGTTCAGCCGGTGCGGGGCGATGAACATGCCCTTGTTGGGACGCGTTCAAATCGGGGCGAGAGTTCGGCTCTGAAGGTGGTGCCCGGGGCCGGACTTGAACCGGCACGAGCCTTTCGGCTCTCGGGATTTTAAGTCCCGTGCGTCTGCCAGTTTCGCCACCCGGGCAACATTGCGTCAAGGGTCATTGTCACACAGCCGCTCCAGCACGGCCAACTGGTAGGCAGGTGCGAGGTAGGCGCAGCGACACGCCATGCGAATCGTGCTGTGCCCCCTCGCATGCTGCACCTTGGGAAGGAACACGAGTCGACCGCGGCCACCTGCAATCGGCGCCGGCGCGAGAACCATGGCCGAAATCGGAACGGGAGTTCAATCCCGTCCCGTTTCCCTTCCGTCTCATTAGAACGAGATGGTGACGGCGATACCGGGGCCGGGACGGGTACGGTCATACAGGTAGTACCCATCGTCGGTGTAATCAAGATATACGTCGTCGGTTTCGTACCACGTTGCCGGCCACATTTCCGGCCACGGATCAACGAAGGTGACCCAATAGCCGTCGTAGCGGAAGCGTGGATACCCGCCTACGAACACCATCGGCAGGCTGTAGATGTGGAAGTAGTGCTCTCTCCCCCAGTAGGCCCGGAAGCGGTCTTCAGGTATGCGGTAGCCGTTGTAGCCGCCGCGCTGCGCCCACGTGTGGTGGTCGTGATCCCACGACTTGGCGCGCGACTCGAGGAAACCGCTGCGCACCTGCCCTTTCTGTTGTGGGACGCCGCTGTGGTGGACGCCTCCATAGGTACGACCGCTGGGCTGGACGCCGCCGTGATAGGCGCTGCCGTAGCTCGATTGCGGTCTCTCCTGAGGTTGCGGTCGCTTAGCCTGCTGCTGACGCTGTTGCTGCGCGGGTTGCTGATGCGGTTGTTGAGCGGGCTTACCAGCCTGCTGCTGATGCGGTTGCGGCGCGGGTTTGCCAGCCTGCTGCGGATGCGGTTGCTGTGCGGGTTTCGCCTGTTGATGTTGCTGCCCTGGTTGCGATTTGCCCTGCTCCTTACCGTGTTGCTCTTGCTGTGCGTAGGCAGGGGCAGTGGTTCCGAGAAGCAAGAACAGAATTGCTGTGCTGAGAACGCCCGCTCGTTTCATTGATCTGTGCTCCTTTTGAGCGCAAGTGGTCGGTTCACGCTCACTGCTACTTCATCATGATGCTAATTAGATGCACCTTGGGGGTCTGTCCACAAGGGATCACTTTACGCCTAGATTTCGATACCGCTGTCCGAGACCTCCAAAACTTTCGCCAAGAGGCTAACAGGAATTTCCTCTTTCAGCTCTCTGAATCCCCTGAATCATACTGCTCGGGAGCGAGTTCGCAAACCGGTCGAAAGGGGTGGGGCCAAGCGATCTTTTCCAAACCTGGGGGAATCGGTGGGCACCCCAAGGTATGATTTCGCCATGACGACGCGGAAATACCGTTCCTCGCCCAGCAGCCCGTATGACGAGGAGTTTTATGCGGGCAAGAACGAGGGATCCTATCGGTCGGCGATGATCGTGCTGCCGCTGGTTTTCTCCATCGTCACCCCGCGCAGTGTCGTAGACCTTGGCTGCGGGTCCGGGACATGGTTGCGTGCGGCCCATGAACTCGGCGCGCATGACTACCTTGGGTACGATGGCCCGCACGTCACCCAGTTGTGCATTCCGCAAGATCGGTTCGCGGCGGTTGACCTCCGCCAGCCCCTGCCGGCGGATCGGAAGTTTGATCTGGCGATTTCCTGCGAAGTCGCCGAGCACCTGCCGACAACCTCGGCGGCAACCCTGGTCGGCACGCTGACTTCCCTGTCGGACGTAGTCCTGTTCTCGGCCGCAATCCCGGGCCAGGGCGGAGTGCACCATGTCAACGAGCAGTGGCCGGCGTATTGGCAGGCGCTGTTTCGGGCCAGAAAATATTCGGCGTACGATTTGATCCGTCCGCGAATCTGGAATGATGACCGGGTGGAGGTGTGGTACCGGCAAAACACGGTTCTCTATGTCGCCGATTCCGCCGCGCCGCGCTACCACCTGCCCGAGAAGACGCCGGAGGTGCGCGGCATGGTGCATCCGGTACTCTACGAATCGCAGCGCCGGAAGAAGCTTCTGCGCAATGCGGTGCGCAGTACCCGGCGGGCCCTGGCGCGCTGGACTGGACGTGACAACTCCAAGTGACGCTTGCAACCACCCTGGCGTGCGCGCCGATTTGCGCTTCCGTTTAGAATAGAAGCTTCCACTACAGCAGGCTCGATGGAGGCCGCATGCACCGATTTATCTACCACAATGACCGTGTGCTTCCCCTGGAAGAGGTGCGGCTGTCGCCCGGGCAGGCGGGCCTGATCAACGGTTGGGGAATTTTCAGCACCGTCCGTGTGTACGACGGCATTCCGTTCGCCCTGGAGCGCCACTACGACCGCCTGGCGCGCGATGCCGGGCGCATCCAGCTTCCGCTGAAGGCCGGCCTGGGTGAAGTGCGCGATGCCATGCTGCAAATGCTGCAGGCCAACCGCATCGGCAACGCCTGCGTTCGGATTTATTTCATCTTCAATACCATCGGAATCTGGAAGAGCGCCGAGCCGTTCCCGCAAGTCGATCTGATCATGTACGCCATGGATGTGCCCGAGCGCGTGGGTCCGACCAGCCTGTCGGTGCAGGAGCACGGGCGCCATGCCGCGCACCCGCTGACCGGAACCAAGGTGACCTCGTGGCTGAACAACGCGTGGATGGTGGAGCAGGCGCACCGGCGCGGCTGCGACGATGCGCTGCTGCTGAATGAACGCGGCGAGGTTTCGGAGTGCACGGCGGCCAATATCTACTGCATCCGGGGTGGCGACGTGGCGACGCCTCCGCTGAGTTCCGGGTGCCTGGCCGGGGTCAGCCGCGCCATTTTGATGGAAGAAGGCCCCAAGATTGGGGTGCCGATCACCGAACGGGTGCTGAAGCTGGAAGACTTCTACTACGCCGACGAGGTCTTCATCACCTCCACCACCCGGCACGTGCAGCCGATTTCGCACATCGAAAAGCGGGCCATGAAGCAGGCGCCGGGGCCGGTTACGCAAAAGTTGGCAAAGCTGTTCGAAGAGTACGTGAAAGAGTATTTGGCGCGAACGGCCGCGGCAGTGAAATAGGCGCAAGGCGCAAGGGAATGATCAAATAAGTCGGCCATGCGCCTTGAGCCTTGTGCCTTCAGCCTAGCTCGGTTGCCGCGCGACCACCTGGCCTTCGTTCAGGAAAAATTGCGCCGAGCACTTATCGGAGCCGCAGATGATGGGAATGAGCCCGGCAATCTGGCGACGGGTGATCAATCCCAGGGTGCCGCAATCCGGGCAGGCCAGGACCGCCCAGTAGGGATCTTCGGCTTCGCCGACTTCGCCGGCATTTTCCAGCACGAACATCGCGCCGGGGCCCATCTGCTCCGGGATCCACTCGTTCAGGACGTCAATCTCAGCGACCATCCGTCACCTCCACAGAAGATGGCGTTGCTCGTCTACGAAATGCGCCGGGCGCGCAACCGCCGCGCACCGGAATCAGAGCGGACTGTTTTCCTCTCACGAGAGTGCGAGCCCGACAGGCGCCGTTTTTGCGCAGCCTCGGTTCGCATTGGTGGTAGCTCGGCGCGGATTTGCCGCACCGTATCGCTCAGGCAAATGGTGAACATCGGCTGGCGCGAATTTTTCAGGATGTCGATCACCTGCAGGGGCGAAGTTTCCAGGAACAGGCGCTGGCCGTCGGTGAGCAGGTGGTAATCGGAGGCGGCGCTGACGGTCTCCACCAGGCGCTTGCCGAATTCCTTCTGCAGAAAACGAATCACCACGCGAACGCGTTGCAGCGAGAAGCCGCGCCGGCGCAGGTCGCAGATCACCGCCACTTCCGCGACGTCGTCCAGCGAGTACAGCCGGCGGTGGCCCTGCTTGAGCGGCACCACCAGGCCGCGCTCGTCCCACCACTGGAGCTGGCGAGCGGTAAGGCCGGTCAGCGCCATGACCTCGTTCGATGTGAACCTCTGCTCCATGCCTCACGCGACCCCAAATCGAAAAAACATTTGCGAATGAAAATGTTTAAAACATTCTAAGTGTGGGATGTTGAATGTCAAGATGAAACCGACCGGCAGGGTTGACCACCACGACGCGGATGAATTCAGAATGGGAGAGCCGGAATCAGGAGCGGCCGCCGCCGACGAAATGGACGATCTCGAGGCGGTCGCCTTCGGAGAGAAGCGTGGCGGGCCAGCGGTCGCGGGCGACAATGTCGCGGTTGAGTTCGATGGCAACGCGGTCCGACTTCATGCCGAGTTGTTCGACCAGGGCGGCCAGGGTGAACCGGTCGGCGGCAAACTCCCGCTCTTCGCCATTGATGAGCAGACGCATGGGTGTTGGATGGAACGCACACAGAGAATATCACTGGCAGTCTGTCAGTCTGTCGGTCTCTCGGTCTGTCAGTCGGTCCGATCGCAGACGACCGACAGACTGATAGACCGATAGACCCTGAGACCGACAGACCGACTGAGGCAATTTCTAAGAGCCTCTATATAATCGTGCGTCGTACTGGACTCCTGACTATGGCCTACAACGATCTGCGCGAGTGGATAGCGGCGCTGGAAAAGGCCGGCGAACTGAAACGGGTGCGCGCCGAGGTGGACCCGATTCTGGAAATCACCGAAATTACCGACCGGGTGAGCAAGAACGCGCTCGGGTCGGCGGCGCTGCTGTTTGAGAACGTGAAGGGCTACGCCGGGTGGAAAGTGCTGATCAACCAGTTCGGCTCGGCGCGGCGAATGAACATGGCGCTGGGAGTGGAGTCGCTGGACGAAATCGCCGAGCGGCTGCGGATGTTCATGGACGTGAAGTCGCCGCAGGGGTTGCTGGACAAAATCAAGATGCTCCCCATGCTGGCCGACCTCGGCAAGTTCTTCCCCAAGACGGTGGCGACCGGGCCGTGCAAGGAAGTGATCAAGAAGGACAAGTGCTCGCTGCTCGATTTTCCCATCCTGCAATGCTGGCCGAAAGACGCGGGACGGTTCCTGACGCTGCCCTGCGTCATCAGCCGCGACCCGCGCACCGGCAAGCGCAACGTCGGGATGTATCGCATGCAGGTGTACGACGAGCGCACCGCCGGCATGCATTGGCAGCGGCAGAAGGTGGGAGCGGAACATTACCGGGAAGCTTTGCGCAAGGCCGCAACGGCTGGCGAGTCGACGGTCGACGGTCGACGGTCGACAGCAGAAGCGGTTGACATCATGGCGCGGACGTCGGGAGGGGCGCGCGTGCCCGACGGCGAGCGGCCGAAGGGAAAAATGGAAGTCGCGGTGGCCGTCGGGACCGAGCCCGCGCTGACCTTTGCGGCGATCGTGCCGGCGCCGCCCGATGTGGAGGAATTCATGATCGCCGGCTTCCTGCGGCAAAAGCCGGTGGAGTTGGTGAAGTGCGAGACGGTGGACCTGGAAGTGCCGGCGACGTCGGAGATCGTGCTGGAAGGCTATGTCAATCTTGACGAGCTGCGCACCGAGGGCCCGTTCGGCGATCACACCGGGTTCTACTCGCTGGAAGATCTCTATCCCGTCTTCCATGTGACCTGCGTCACGCATCGGCGTGACCCCATTTACGCGACCACGATTGTCGGCAAGCCGCCGATGGAGGACGCATGGATGGGCAAGGCGGTGGAGCGTATTTTCCTGCCGCTGATGAAGCTGACGATTCCCGAACTGGTGGACGTCAACCTGCCGGTGGAAGGCGTGTTCCACAACCTGATGATCGTGTCCATACGCAAGTCCTATCCGGGACAGGCGCGCAAGGTGATGAACGCGATCTGGTCGCTCGGGCAGGCCATGTTCACCAAATGCATCGTGGTGGTGGACGAAGATTGCGACGTGCAGGACGTGCGCGAGGTCGTACTGCGGGCGTTCAACAACATCGATCCGGAACGCGACATTCAGTTCACGCTGGGTCCGGTGGACTCGCTGGACCACGCGTCGCGGCTGCCCGATTTCGGGTCGAAGATGGGCGTGGATGCCACGCGCAAATGGCCGAGCGAAGGCTTCACGCGGCCCTGGCCGGATGAGATCGCCATGGACCCCGCTACCAAGGAGAAGGTTGATCGGATGTGGAAGAGCCTGGGGATCGAATAAACAGGTTTTAGGTTTTAGGTTTTAGGCTTCGGGCTGCAGACTTCGGGCTTCAGGTCAGGCTTCAGGCCCGAGGCGGATGTTTAGCAGTTGGTGGCAGGGCGGGCGCGTTTTTTGCGCAGAGGGCGGGTGACCTGCGTCTCATGCGCGGTGTCCGCCGTGATGTCGATGAGAGTGGTGCGCTCGAGAAATTCGAGGTAACCGTCGCGGACCTTGCCCCAGTGGGCGTGGGCCGTGCAGGGCTTGTCCGAAGAGCATTTCCGCTCGCCGTGCAGCAAACAATGCGGCCAGGTGGAAGGGCCTTCGAAGAGGCTGACGACATCGATGAGGTGAATGGCGTCGGCGGGACGGAGCAACATGTAGCCACCGCCGGTACCGCGGGAGGCCATAACCAGCCCGGCGTTGCGCAGCGAGAGCATGATCTTCGCCAGGTACTGCTGGGGCACGCCGGTCGATTTGGACAGGTCGCGGCCGAGGATGGCTTCGCCACGAGAGAGCTGAGCCAGCCGGCTCAGCGCGCGCAGGGCGTATTCGGAGGTGGCGGAGAGCATTGGTGACCTCTTGATACAGAAATCCTCTTTTACCGGGAGGGCAGTCGTCCGCGCTGTGACACACGTCACTTTCTCCTGTGATAGATCGGGACACGACAAAGCGAGCGCAGCCCCATCTCCCCATTCCAGCAGCACGTGATTACTTTTTCAGCTGCGCCGCATCGACATAATCAATTTGAATTCGCACCACCAACAGTGCTACAAGACATCAGATTTTGCGATGTGCGCCTCGACCCAAAGCGATCGTAATCACGTTGCCGCCGGCTATGGCACGGCCTTCTCGTGCTGGCTCGAGCGCACCGTCGCTATCGCCGTCGTGGTGCGAATTATCAGCCCGCCACCGAGCGGGTGACGACGCCAAACCTTCAGCTCTGCTCGAAAGGCCGTCATCCCGCAACCGGTGGCGGCCTTTTCATTTGTTCCCTCAAAGCAAAGGAGACACAAGGCACATGCTTCAACCAACCGCAAAAGAGGGTGCGCCGAATCTTCTGATCCCAGCCCTGCCAGAGACCAGCGGTGTCACGCTGAACGAGATACGCCTGGCGGCGGCCCGGATTCGTGAGGCGATCCCGCCCTCACCCTGTACGGTGTCGCGCGCGCTGTCGGAGCTGACAGGCGGCACCGTTTTTCTGAAGCTTGAGAATCTGCAACGCACCGGCTCGTACAAAGAACGCGGCGCACTGAACCGTCTGCTCGCACTCACCGCCGCCGAGCGCAAACAATCTCTGGTGACAGCTTCGGCCGGCAATCATGCCCAGGCGGTCGCCTACCATGCGGCACGACTGAGCCTCAAGGCAGAGATCTGGATGCCGCTCACCACGCCGCTGATCAAGGTATCGGCGACCCGCGCCTGGGGCGCCGAAGTGGTGCTGGAAGGCACAAATTTTGACGATACATTTACGGCCGCCCTGGAGCGTTGCCGCCAAGCCGGAGCTGTCTTTATTCATCCGTTTGACGACGAACGAGTGATGGCCGGCCAGGGAACCCTGGCTCTGGAGCTTGTGGATCAACTGTCGAACCTCGACGCGGTTGTGGTTCCGGTCGGTGGCGGAGGGCTGATTGCGGGCATGGCCGTGGCGCTCAAGGAAACCAATCCGTCGATTCAGGTGATCGGTGTTCAGACGGCCCTGCTGCCCTCGATGCTGGAGGCGGTGAAGCAAGGCAAGCCTGTCAATTTAGCCGGTAAATCGACCATCGCAGACGGCATTGCGGTTCGATCGGCAGGCGAGAAGACCATGCCGATTGTCGCGCGCCTGGTCGACGATCTGGTGCTGGTGGACGAGGAAGAGATCGCGGCCGCCGTGCTGCTGCTGCTGGAACGTGAAAAGACACTGGCGGAAGGCGCGGGCGCAGTCGCGGTGGCGGCGCTGATGCATGGCAAGCTGTCACTGGCCGGCCAACGGGTAGCCGCCATCGTCTCGGGCGGCAACATGGACGTCACCCTGCTTTCCCGCATTATCGAGCGCGGCCTGGTCAAGGACGGGCGGCTGGTGCGGCTGAGAATTCCCCTGCCCGATCATCCCGGCGCACTGCACCGCTTGACCGAGGTGATCGCTCGCAACCGCGTCAACATCGTCGAGACCAGCTACCACCGCGCCTTTCATGGCGCCAAGCTCAGCCACACGGTGATCGATCTGACGATGGAAACACGCGGCCATGAGCACTGCGATCAACTGATCCGCGCCCTCGAGGAAGCAGGCTACGAACACGAGCGCATCGTCTGACCAACCCGCGAGCCAAGGACGCCCACTCGGAAACCATCGTCCGCCGAATGCAACCTGGCCGAGTGTGACGTACCGTTGGGAATCCCCCAAGGGGTGTCCTGGGTGGGTCGAAATGGTGGACCTGGGCAGGCTCGAACTGCCGACCTCATCGTTGCGAACGATGCGCTCTCCCAGCTGAGCTACAGGCCCACGAGTAAATTCATTTTAGCAGCAGCGCGCCGAGCCCCGCCAGTCAAGTAGCGCGTGAGCACGCGTAACCAATCTCGGGCGGCCATCTCCATCACAGCGCAGTGTGACCGGGTTCCGCGCCGCCGTGCCCCAGCTTGGGCGAATATAATGAAGCTGTGACGCCATCGAAACATGTGCGCAAGGTCGCCGAAGCGGATTTTCCCACCCGCTGGGGACAATTCCGCATCGTCGGGTTCGAAGGCCAGTTCCCCGCGGGGTCGAACGGAAGCGGCGAGCGCCGCAAGGAAACCGCGGTCGCGCTGGTCATGGGCGACATTCACGCGCGCGCACCGCTGGTGCGGATCCACTCGCAGTGCCTGACCGGCGACGTCTTCGGATCGCTGCGCTGCGATTGCCGCCAGCAACTGGAGATGGCGCTGGAGATGATCGCCGCGGCCGGTTGCGGCGTCCTGGTCTATGAGCAGCAGGAGGGGCGCGGCATCGGGCTGATGGCGAAGCTGCAGGCCTACGAACTGCAGGACCGCGGCCTGGACACGGTGGAGGCGAACGAGAAGCTGGGGTTCGCCGCCGACTGCCGCCTGTATGCGCTGCCGGTCGAGGTGCTGAAGGCGCTGGATCTGAAGGAAATCAAGCTCCTGTCAAATAATCCTGACAAAGTGGCGGCGGTGGAGGCGGGAGGGATCGCGGTGCAGGAGCGCGTGCCGTGCGAGCCGGAGCCGCGGTCAGCGCACTCCAAGCGGTACCTCAGGACCAAGAAAGAGAAGATGGGGCACCTGTTCAGCAAGTAAATCCCACCCAACCACTTGTACCTTAGAGTCTGTAACAAAACCCTGTAATCAAGTTGAAGGGCGAATCCTCGCGCGACGCTGTCGCGTTACAGTATGGAACCTTATCCAGCGGGCGGGGGCGGCGAACTCCTAATTTCGGGACGAATTGCAGTATGCTCGCATTGCCTTTTTTGACTATTTTGGAACGCGCGCCAAAACGGCACAACACCTAATATCCAGGTATCCTTACTCCGCCTCCTTCTCACTCGGTGCGTGGTATTTCTCGTATGCGGTGCAGCGCTCCTCCACTACCGACTCAATGGCGCCGATTGGCCAAGGCAAGGCTGCAAGAACTGCGCCAAGTGTTTCTTCCCGCGCCCATAGAACAGATCTAGCCGGACAAGCAAATTCCACCTTGCGACCCGCTGAGAGTTCGACCGCGAAACGTCTTGCGGTACGTGGCCAGCCATTTGCATCTCGTGTCCACCGGAAATCTAGAACATGAAGCCACTGACTGCCGCGCAGCACGTGCGCCGAATGCGAGGTGGATCGCAAGCACAGCTTCTTCGAGCGAGCGATTCTCACCTTTATGTTGTGAAATTTACTAACAACCCACAGGGTGTGCGGATCCTGGCGAATGACTGGATTGCGTCTCGGTTAGCTCGGCGGATCGAACTGCCGGTGCCCGAGGTCGCCGCAGTCGAAATTTCGCCCTGGTTGATCCGTTCGACTCCTGAACTGTTTTTCGAACTATCCAGCGGCAGAGCTGCGTGCAACGAAGGCGTTCATTTCGGTTCTCGCTTCGCGGTAAATCCGCAGGATGGCATTGTTACCGATCTCCTTCCGGCTGCATGCTTGCCGCGAGTCACGAACCTCGCTGCATTCATCGGTGCTTTGGTTCTCGACAAGTGGACATGCAATACCGATAGACGCCAAGCCGTATACGTGCGCACGGATGACAGCGCCGGGTATTCGGCGGTACTTATCGATCAAGGACACTGCTTCAACGCCACGAACTGGAATTTTCCAGACTCGCCGCTGTACGGCCTCTATGGCTCGCGCGACGTTTATTTGCAGGTGACAAGCTGGGAAAGCTTTGAGCCCTGGCTGACGTGCGTGGAAACGCTGGATGCACAGGAACTCTGGGAAATTGCTAACAGCGCATCTCCGGTCTGGTACGACCACGACGAACTTGGTCTCGCGCAACTTGTCAGTCAGTTGATACTCCGGCAGCGATATCTCCGTCGCATCATCGCGGACCTGGAACACTCAACCGTCAACCCGTTTCCAAACTGGCGCCAATCCGCATCCAGCTACGCCGCCGCCAGCGCGAGTTCACGCGCTCTACAGAAGCCGGTCCCACAGAGTCGTTCGAAAACTGTGCCAATCAACAAGGAGAAACCATGAGACGGAAGCACTGAGATACTGTTTTCACTTTCGTTCTGGCGGCAGCGCGCTGGCGATGGAATCGCGAACCGCGGCGATGAGGGCGTCGCGATCCGGAAAATCCTGGGGTGAGACCGGCGGGTGAAAAACGATCTGCGCCACTGCCTTCTCCGGCGCGATCAGCCGCTTCCCTTTCGGCAGGATTTCGTAGGTGCCGAGCAGCGTGACCGGCACGATCGGGCAACCGGATTCGATGGCGAGATAGAACGGACCTTTCTTGAGCGGCTGCAGGCGGCCATCCAACGAGCGGGTGCCTTCGGGAAAGATGGTCATGCTCAGGCCGGAGCGGATCACGTCGGCGGCGGCGCGCACGCTGGCGATGGCGGCGTCGCGATTGCGGCGGTCCACCGGGACAAGGCGGGCGACGCGCATCGCGAACCCGAGGATCGGAATGCGGAACAACTCTTTTTTGACCAGCACCGAAGTGCGGCCGGGCAGAAGCGGGATGAGCACCGGCGGGTCAAGATTGGAGACATGGTTCGACATGAAGATGTAGGTTCGGGCGGGGTCGAGCTGGTCGCGTCCGATGATCTGGACGCGGACGCCGGCGAGCCTGACGCCGACGCGCACCACCCACATGCTGGCGCGATAGAGGAAATCGCTGTTGCCGGTGAGCAGCGCAACCGGCAGCGTCAGCAGAGCAGTGATGGGCGTCATCAGCGTCCACCAGGCGAGGATGAGCAGCGTGCGCATTGGCTATCAGGTCCGGCCTTCTGAAACTCGAAACTGAAACTGAAACTGTTTATTCCGAGTCGCCGCGGATCCAGGCGGCGCGGCGGGCGCGCTGGGCCTCGGTAACGCCTGCGCGCTCCACCAGCGCGTAGTTCTCAGCCGGCGTGCCGGCGAGCTTGAACTTCACGCGACGCGGGCCGGTGGCGCCGGAAACGCGCAGGTCCACGTTGTCGCCGATGCGCAGGATCATCAGGTTATTCTCCGGCGCCTCGCCGGGCGCCCTGCCGTTGACCTGCTGAATGATGTCGCCGGGGCGCAGGCCCGCCTTTTCGGCTTCGCTGCCGGCACCCACCGATACAACGATCGCGGCGTTGGCCGGGCGGCGGACGGTGCGGAAACCGGGGTCGGGGAGCACGATGGTTTGCTTGTCGAGACGAAGACCGACAGTCGCGAAAAACTTGTCGTACGGAATGGCATCGGCGCCGGCGACGTAGCGCGCGAAAAATTCGTGGAAGTCGGCGCCCGTGACCGCCTCCGCGGCTTCCTCAACACCGCGGGAATCGGGAAAGAACTTGCCCTGCCTGGCGTAATGGTCGTTCATCCAGAGAAAAAGATCGCGCAACGACCGCTTGCCGGCGCTCGCCTCGCGCATTTGCAAGTCGAGCAGCATGCCGAGGATCTCGCCCTTGTTGTAGTAGGAAATCGAGCGCTGCGGTGACTCGTACTGCGGATATTTCTCCAGCCAGGCATCGAGACTGGATTCTTCCACCGATTGGGTCAGCCGCGCCGGGCGGGACTCCAGGAAACGGATGTCGGCGGCGAGTTCGGCGAGGAATCCTTTCTCGTCGAGATAGCCGGCGCGCACCCGCATGTAGTCGGCGACGGTGGAGGTGACGCCTTCGCTGAACCACAGCGCGCGCGTGTACTGCTCTTGGGTGTAGTCCACCGGTTCCAGCGACTGCGGACGAATGCGCTTCACGTTCCACAGGTGAAAAAATTCGTGGGCGGTGACGTCGGCGAGCGACAGCGGGTTGCTCTTGACGCGGTCGGCGGAGGCGTCGATCGCCGTGGAGTAGGCGTGCTCCATGCCGCCGCCCGCGGGGTGGCGCGGAAAATGGTAGATGAAAAGTACTGGTCGAACGGACGGTCCTGCATCCATTCAACCTCTGTGATTGCGAGCTTATGGACCATGCCGGTGATTGCGCTCGTGTCGTAATCGCCCGGTTGGCATCAAAAACCAGCCAGAATTTCGCGGGCCTGATCGCCTTCATTCTGCTCGATCGCGGCACCTGAAAATCTGCCGAGCTCGACTGGCGAATCCACCATCTCGTCGTAACTGCGTGCAGTAAACCTGTCACCTGGTCGCGCGCCATGGGCGTCGCGATCATCCATTCAGGCGGAAGATCTGCTGAACGGAGGGAGACTGGATGGCTTTTTGCCCGACAACATACATCAGAATTTCGCGCAAGATTGAAGAACGCATGCTCGGTGTTGAATTGTGCGCCGAATGGTCCGGGTACGTCGGCGAGCAGCTCGTACTCGATCTCCTGCGCGTTGGGCGCCGCCCACGTCGTCTTGTCGACTGCGCGCACGCACAGGGTTGCCGTCCCGATCTCGTGCTTTGATCGCGCGCACGGACTGCGAAAAGTCGCGAACCTGGTAGAGCGCGTTCCACACCGGCAGTTGCAACTTAGAGATCGGGGAGCGGATGCACGTGCATCGTCACGCGCACGAGGTGGCGGGCCGGATCGGCCAACGAGACGGTGTACTGCACTGACGGGGTCTGCGCCAGCGCCGGCCAGCTACATGCAAGGATAAAAACGAGGGTGGCCCACATCTGCCCGCGTTTGGCAGATGTGGGTCTTTTCCGACAGGAATGTTTCACGCTTTCGCGGAGACCTCGCGATTTTTCAGCGAACGCGGAAGCTTCTCATAGATGCCGCCGAAGCCGCCATTGGAAAGAATGGCGACCACATCGCCGGAGCGCAGTTCGGGGACGATGGCGCTGACAATGGCGTCAGCGTCGGGCAATTGCCGCGCCGACGTGCCATGGCGGCGAATTGCCATTACGACCTCCTCCAAGTCGAGCCGCTCGGTCGGCGGAATCGCTTCCGACTTGAAGATGCCGGCTACGATTACCTCATCGGCCATCCCGAGGCTGGCCGCAAGAGCGTGGTGGAAGACGTTGCGCCGCAGCGTGTTCGAGCGCGGCTCCAGAATGGCCCACAAGCGGCGTCCGGGATAGCGGGTGTGCAGCGCCTTCAAGGCTTCGGCGATGGCAGTGGGATGGTGCGCGAAATCGTCAATGATGGTGATGCCGCCGATTTCGGCCTTCACCTCCAGGCGGCGCTTCACGCTCTGGAAGGTGCTCAGCGCTTCGGCGATCTGCGCGGCGTCAATACCGGAAGTGGACGCCATGGCCGCGGCGGCGGTGGCGTTGAGCACGTTGTACTCGCCGGCAAGCGCGAAATCGAACTCCGCCCAAGGCTTCCCTTCGCGCAGCACCGACCAGCGCGTGCGGTCGGTGTCGTAGCGGACGCCGGTGACGCGCCAGTGCGACTCGTCGGCAAAGCCGTAGCGCTCGACGGGGCAGAAGGCGCGCGCGACACATTCGTCCACCTCGGGCGCGCCGTCCCAGGCGATGATGCGCCCGCGCTGCGGCACCAGGTTGACCAGGCGCTTGAAGGCGGTCTTCACCGAGTCAAGGTCCTTGTAGATGTCGGCGTGATCGAACTCGACAGAAGTGAGCACGACGGCGTCGGGAAAATAGTGCAGGAACTTCGGGCCCTTGTCGAAGAAGGCGGTGTCGTACTCGTCGCCCTCGATGATGAAGTGGCGTCCGTCGTCCAGTTTGAAGCTGGCGCCGAAATTTTCCGCGATGCCGCCGATGAGGAACGACGGGCGGCGGCCGGCGGCTTCGAAGATCCACGCCAGCATGGAGGTGGTGGTCGTCTTGCCGTGCGTGCCCGCGACGCTGATGACTTCGCGGCCGCGGAGGAATTCGTCGTACAGCAACTGGGCCATGGACTGGAACGGGATGCGGTCGTTCAACACGCGCTCCAGCTCAGGGTTTCCGCGGGAGATGGCATTCCCGACAATGACCAGGTCAGGGCGTGGATCGAGGTTCTGGGCGGCGTAGGGCTGCGCAACTCGAATGTTGAGCGAGGCGAGGAAATCCGACATCGGCGGATAGACGGCGGTGTCGGAGCCGCGGACATCGAAGCCGCGCTGCTTCAGCATGCCCGCCAGCGACGCCATGGCGGTGCCGCAGATACCGATCAGATGAATGTGCTTGGACATGAGTTAATGCAAAACCATTTTCGATTGTCGATTGCCGATTGAAACGCGCTCGACCACCCCTGCGGGCCAACCCCTGCCCGCAGGGGACCCCGGGCGAGGGCGAGCGCGCTCCATCGTTAGTTTTCAGATCGCCCGATCCGATCACCCGATCATGCAATTCCCCGCGCCGCGACCGCACTTTCCAGAAACTCGAGGCGGACGGTTTCCGCGGTCACGGTGAGCGCCACTTTCACCCCAAAAGGCAAGGTGGCATTTTCGCGCGAGACGTGTCCCGATCTCAAGCCATACGCGATGGGAATCGCGAGATCACCGACTATTCTTTGCACGATTTCCTGCAAGGTGTAGGGCTGGTCGGGCGACTGGATGCAGTCCATCATCTCGCCGAAGATGATGCCGCGCACGTCGCGGAACTTTCCCGCGAACTTCATCTGCATCAGCATGCGATCGATCTGGTACGGCTTGGCGCCGATGTCTTCCAGAAAAAGCAGCTTGCCTTCCGTCTGCGCTTCGTAGGGCGTGCCGAGCGACGCCACCAGGATGGAAAGGCAGCCGCCATAGAGCACGCCATCGGCGCGGCCCGGCACCATCGGATTGAGTCCGAACACCTGGTGCGAGGCCAGTTCCCAGTTGAAGTTCCCCGCCGTCGCCGCCTGCCACGACATTTCGTTGACGCCGTGCTCGCGGGCGAAATCGCCGGTGATCATGGGACCGTGAAACGTCACCAGGCCGGCAGCATCGTGGAACCAGGTGAGCAGGCAGGTGACGTCGCTGTAACCGGCGAAAATTTTCGGATGCTTGCGGATGATATCCAGGTCAATGTGCGGCAACAGGTAATTGGCGCCGTAGCCGCCGCGCACGCAGAGGATGGCGCGGATGTCATCGCTGGAGAACATGCCTTCCAGTTCGCGAGCCCGCCTTGCGGCCGAGCCGGCAAAATAGAGATCGCGGTCGAAGATGGTGTCGAGGAATACGGGCTCGTATCCCATCCGGCGCAGCGCCGCCACGCCGTGATCGAATAACTCGCGCTTGAAATAGCTGGCGGGCGCGACAATGCCGACGCGGTCGCCGGGACGGAGCGCGGGGGGCTTGAGCAAGGGTTGGGATTGGCGGAGGATGTCGGGCATCGGCGTGACTATCAGAACATTTTCGATTGTCGATTGTCGATTGCCGATTTTGCCGGGGCTCAAGCCCGCACCGTCGCGCTCGAGGGCGAGCGCGCTCCAACTTCACGGGGAGAGAAATTCTCCCCGGCACACAATCTCCGCCGGGCCGGTGAGGAAGACCTCGCGTTCCCAGCGCACGGTCTGCGAGCCGCCGGGTGATGTCACGCGCACCGGCGACTGCGCCCGTCCACGGGCGATTGCGGCCACGGCGGCGGCGCACGATCCGGTACCCGAGGAGCGCGTTTCGCCCACCCCACGCTCGAAAATTCGGATTTCAATTTCTCCTTTGGCTAGAACACGTACCAGCTCAACATTCGTGCCAAACCTGAAGTCGTGATGGTGCTCGATTTCGCTCGCCTCCGCCTGCCATCCGGGGACAAATTCATCCACGAAAAACACGAAGTGCGGGTTGCCCATCGAGACCGGAATGCCAAGCTGCTCGCCGAAAGCCATCTTGAGGGAAAACGGATCGCCGACCTGGGGCTCACCCATGACGGTTTCGAATTCGAAATGATGGCCTTCGTGCCGGATGAGGGTGCAGGTCTTGATGCCCGCGCCGGTACGGATGGTCAGCTTGTCGCATTTTTTCTGTGCCACCAGATGGGCGGCGACGCAGCGCGTCCCGTTGCCGGAGATTTCGGCCTCGGAGCCGTCGGCGTTGAACAGGCGCGCGCGGGCGTCAGCCTGCGGGTCGGAAAAGACCCATTCCACCCCATCGGCGCCGACACCTGAATGCCGGTCGCAGATCTTAACCGTAAACGCCTTCAGGTCCTTGGGGGCGTGCTTGCCCTCAATGAGCAGGAAGTCGTTGCCGCATGCGTGAGCCTTCGTAAATGGAATGGAAGCCATAATTTTGGGTCTTAGGCTTTAGGCTTTAGGTTTTAGGCTTAAGGCCAGTGCTCCTCCCCAGCGCTACAGCCTAAAGCCGAACGCCTAAAACCTAAAGCCTAAAACCTAACGCCTGCTCCTATAGATTCTCACCGGCAATTGGCCCGCGGTCTGCACCACGATCAGCAATTCCAAATTTTCGTGATGCAGCGCCACCGCCTGTGCCACCGGGTCGCCCGCACCGGCAATCACGAAATCCGCATTCGCGGCGGGCGCGCGCAGGGCGGCATCCCACGACTTGGAATTCCCTTCGTTAATCGTGCGCTTCAGTGGGATCGCGGCCCGCTCGAGCGCGCCACCATGGTCGCCGAGGAACATCAGCAGGGTCGAAGAAGGCGGCAGGCTCTCCAGCAGCGATCCCAGGCGCCCATCCAAGGCGTACCGCGGGCCGCCGTTGACCCTGATTTCGCGCAGGCAGATCGGCACATTTCGCCAAACGGAGGCGTAGCTGAGTGCGACGAAGGCGCACACCACTACCGCCACGCCCGCGCGCCACACTGGCGAACGATCCCGGGTCATGGCGAAATACACCAGCAGCGCGACAAAGGCGGCGGCGGCCGGCAACAATTGCAGCCCGTAGCGCGTGTTGTAATACGAAAACGGCCACCACTGCGGAATGAAGATGGGCACTGCGCCCCAGGCGATGGCGATGGCGTAAAACGGCCATGGAATCCAGAGCAGCAGCCACGGCAACAGTCCCCTGCGGCGGACCAGGACAAGACCGATTGACGCAATCGCGAGCAACACCCAGGTTTTCTCCATCCACGATGATGGAGAGCGCGGATCTCGGCGCGTTTCAGCGAGCGTCAGGGTTGCGTTGCGGACAAAATGTTGCGTGGCGACGGTCGGGCTGTGCCAGCCGGGATGATGCGGATCGCCGGCGTGGCGCGAGCGCAACGCAATGGCCTTGGCCGAATACCGGCCGGTGGCGAATTCCAGAGGGTTCCCCCAGAGAAACGCGTTGTAGCCGAACCAGAGCGCGGGCGCGAGCGCATTGATGAGAACGAAAGTGGCGAGCGCGCGACCGAGATTGCCCAGCAGGTTGCGGCGCAGGCGCGTGCGCGAAGCAACCAAAACGACCCCCGCTGCCGCCGCGACGAATGCCGCGCCATAGAACCAGCCGTCATAGCGGACCAGCATGTCGCACATCAGCAGCCAGCCGCACCACTTCAAATGCCGCGCCGCTTCCTCGTCTTCACCGTGGAGGGCGAACTGCGCGAAGTCGGTAAAGAACGCCGTGGCCCAGATCAGCAGCGCCAGGCTGAGCGGCTCGTTGAGCGCCGTGGTCTGGAGATAAATCAGGTTGGGATTGGCGGCGAAGATGCCGGCGGCAATCCAGGCGGCCACGCGCGCGGGGCCATCCTCGCCGCCAATCCAAGCGAGTCCGGAGCGCACCAGGCGAAACATCCCGAGCGCGCCGAGAACGAACGCGGCCATCGAGGGAATGGCGCCGCCGACGCCGCTGCTCCAGCCGGCGTCGGAGATGATGAATGGAATGGTGAGGAGATGTTGCAGCGGCAGCCATACGGTGCCGAGTTGCTGCAAGCCGGGCGTGCGCGAATCGAAGACGCGGCGGGCGATGTTGATGTGCGCCACGGCGTCGCCGGAAAGCAGGATCTGGCCCCACTTGTAGTAGTGCGCGACCGAGGCCACGGAGAGCGCAATCGCGGCCAGCGCCAGCACCTGCACCTCGCCGATGCCGACGCCGCGTTCGCGCAGGCGCTCGGCGCGTTCCTGGCGCACACTCCAGTTTTTCGGCGCGATCGGCCATGGGAGCAGATTACATCATGCGTCACCACGGAGACACGGAGGCACGGAGAACATCAAAGTCAGAATGAAGAAGTCAGAATTAAGAATGATCGAAGAACCGAGAATCATTCGTCATTCTGACTCGGATTCTTAATTTCTCCGTGACTCCGTGTCTCCGTGGTGAAGCAGCTCCGGATTATTCCAGATGTGTCAGCTCGCGGAAGATCTCGAACCGCGCCTCGATCTCTTCCCGCGTTAGGTTCTGCAGGCGTTCCGGGCCGAAGCGTTCCACGGCGAACGATCCCATAACGCCGCCATAGAACATGGCGCGTTTCAGCACTTCACGGTTCAATTCGCCCTGCGAGGCGATGTAGCCCATGAATCCGCCGGCAAAGGAATCGCCGGCGCCGGTGGGATCGCGGACTTCGGCCAGCGGCAGCGCGGGCGCACGGAACGGATGGTGGCCGATGCCGCCGAACATGCGGTCGCCGAAGAAAATGGTGGCGCCGTACTCGCCGTGCTTGATGACCAGCGCCTTGGGGCCCATCGACCATCACCTTGTTGGCCGCGCGCAACAGGTTGGACTCGCCAGCCAGCATCTTGGCTTCGGTGTCGTTGATCAGCAGCAGGTCCATGAGCTTGAGCGTATCCAGCAACTCGCGGCGCTTGCCGTTGATCCAGAAATTCATGGTGTCGCCGCCAACCAGGCGCACCAGCTTCAACTCGCGCCGCACCTGCGCCTGCAGCACGGGATCAATGTTGGCGAGAAAGAGAAATTCCGAGTCGAAGTATTCGGCGGGAATCCGCGGCTGGAATTTTTCGAAGACGTTGAGGTCGGTGAAGTGCGTCTTGGCCTCGTTGATGTTCTCGCCGTACTCGCCGCCCCAGTGAAAAGTCTTGCCCGGGGCGCGCTGCAGGCCTTTGAGGCAAACGCCGCGCCGGCGCAGCACGTCTTCGTGCTCGCGCGTGAAATCGTCGCCCACCACGGCGACAATGCGCACGTCGGTGAAATAACTGGCGGCGAGAGAGAAGTAGGTCGCCGATCCGCCCAGGATTTTTTCCGCTTTGCCGAAAGAACTTTGGATGGTGTCGAACGCGACCGAGCCTACAACCAGAATAGCCATTAACCCCCCAAAACTAAAAATAACAATTTGTCATTCCGAGCGCAGCGAGGAATCTGTATTGCTGAACGCTGACCACAAATAAATTTTCGCTGTAGGGAAAATATCCCTCAGGGGCTAAAGCCCACTATTCTTGCGGCCTCGATCGGCACGGCTGAAGCCGTGCCCTACCCAAAAACCGAGTTTTGAAACCAGTTCTGGCCACTAACGCCTCTCTCCCAGATACTTGTCCAGGATCAGCTTCAGCCGCTCGCGCGTTGCCGCCGGAATCAGCTTGGGGTCGGAAATAATCGCCGAGGCCAGCGCCGAACCGCAATGGCATTTGCGTTGTTTCGGCATCACCTTCACCGCCTCGCGCACCACGTTGCAGGCGTTGGCCGCGTTTTTCACCAGCACGGCGACGATCTGGTCCACGGTGACGGAATCGTGCGCCGGATGCCAGCAGTCGTAATCCGTGACCATGGCTAACGTCGCGTAGCAGATCTCCGCCTCGCGGGCCAGCTTGGCCTCCTGCAGGTTGGTCATGCCGATCACGTCCATGCCCCAGGAGCGGTACAGGTTGGACTCCGCCTTGGTGGAAAACTGCGGGCCCTCGATGCACAGGTAGGTCCCGCCGCGCTTGCCGACAACGCCGGCCGCGCCACAGGCCTGCTGCATTGCGACCGCGACCTCGGGACAGACCGGATCGGCGAAGGCAACGTGCACCACTACGCCATCGCCGAAGAACGTGGAAACGCGCCGCCGGGTGCGGTCGTAGAACTGGTCGGGGATAACGAACTCCAGCGGCTTGTGCTCTTCCTTCAGCGATCCCACCGCCGAAAGCGACACGATGCGCTCCACCCCGAGCTGTTTAAAGCCGTAAATGTTGGCGCGGAAATTCAGCTCGCTGGGCATGACGCGGTGCCCGCGCCCGTGCCGCGAAAGAAAAGCCACCTTGCGGCCCTCGAGCGTACCCAGGATGTACTTGTCCGAAGGATCGCCGAAGGGGGTGTCCTGGCGCAGTTCGCGCGTGTCGGTCAGGCCGGGCATCTGGTACAGGCCGCTGCCGCCGATGATTCCAATTTCCGCTTCCGCCAAACGAAACTCCTGATGAAGGGTGAATCGTGGATTATAAAACAGTGGCTACTGGCTGGGGGTTGGTGCAGCACACGAGCCCTCGCGTGTGCCAATCGACAATCGCAAATCGGTAATCAGAAATTCGCTTCACTTGCCCAGCACTGCCTGACGAACTTTGTCGACCATCTCTGCGGGCACGCTTTCAATCGCGATGACGGTGTCGCCGGTCAGCCTGATTTCCACCGGGCCATCGGCGGTGTTCCAGAGCTCGGCGGAACGAGGCGCTGGTCCTGAAAGCACGGGAGGAGCGGGCAATGGCGCCGGGAGCGTCTGGTAGCGCTTGGGGACGTAACGACCGTACAGGCCATAGAAATCGTCCGCTGCTATCCCATTCGCCCACTTCGTCACCATCACCAGCGCCAACTCACCGCCGTTCTTCCGCTTGACCGCGTAATACCAGCCGCCGCGCCACTGCGGATAGATTTTCTTGGCCGCGTCAGCGCCGGAATAAATCTCCGCCATCACCGCGACGTCGAACTCGCCAATCGAGCCCACGTCATACTTCTCCCAATCTTTTCCCAGCAGCCTGGCGATATCGGGCACCGGCATTTGCGGGAGATTTTCACCGGCGAGATAGGTTGCGGGCTCCATCACCTGGCGCGTGTTTTGCGGCGGTGACTTGAACACGCCGGCGAAAGCCTTGTCTTTGCCGCCCTTGACCAGCAACTCGCGCTCGAAATTGAGCCCTTCGCGGTAAGGAAACAGCAGCACGCGCTTGAGGAACAGCGGCGCGCGGTTGAACACCGGGGAATCGTCGCTCTCCATCATGCCCTGCTGGATCGCCTGCGTGATGGTCGGCGAGTTCACGACCGAGTTGCCGGTGGGCGCCAGCAGGTAATCGATCATGACCGCCATCGCCTGGCCCTCGACCACGGCGTGGCGCGCCGCGATCTCCTCGTCACCGCGCGCCTCCTCCGTCGGCGTCTTCTCCGAGGTTCCCTTCTCGATCCACTTCTCCAGTCCGAAATTCTGGTCCTGTAAGGCGTGCGTCAGCTCATGCGCCATCACCGTCAGTTGCGACGCCGGCTGCAGCCAGTCGAGCAGGTACACGGTCTTGGTCTTGGTGTCGTAATAGCCGGCCACCTGCTCGCGCAACAATTCGACAAGAAAGGTCTGCAAATCGAAATCGCGCGGCAGCAAACCCAATTTCTTGAGCACGACTTCGGAGCGCTGGAGCCGCTGCGTGTCTTCATCGTCTTTCAGCCGCGCCTCGATGTAGGTCTGCACCTGCTCGCGGTCGGCAAGCTGGCGCTTGATCTCATGCTTGATGCGCAGGCCGGTGTCGCCGCTGTCGAACTTCAGTACCTCATCAACCGCGTTGAGCAGTTCTTTGGCTTCCTCGGGCGTGATGCGGTGCTCGGGAGTGGCCTGCGCGGGAGCTTGAGACTGTTTCCTCTGGGGTTTTGGCGCGGGCTCTGGCGGCGCCTGTGCCGTTGCCGGTTGCTGCGGTTGTTGAAGATAGACGTCGGGCTGCGGCGGCGTGGGCTGAGCCTGGGGCGGTGCCTGCGCGAGCGCGAAAGAAGCGAGTATGGCCGCAAGCGCAACAAGTCGCGCCAAAACGCGGCAATTGACGATCGGAAGCCGGGATTTCAACAAAGCAGGTTCCTCGCTGCGCTCGGAATGACACGTCATAAAATTTTCGGATCACCAGAACTCTTGCGTGCCGTCCCTACGGGACTCCGACCATTTCTAATGCATGCAATCCCGGCACTGACGTGCCGGGCTAAGTACTGCCGTCCCTGCGGGACTGAATTGTGGATCAGCTCACCCGCTTCGCCACCCAATCTCCGACCTCTCGCGTGCCCATGTTTCCGCCGACGTCCTGGGTCAACTGCTGTGCCCGCACCGCCGCCAGCACCGCGGCATCGATGCGGCCGGCATGCTCCTGGAGTCCGAGGTGTGCCAGCATCATGGCCGCGCTCTGGATGGCACCCAGCGGGTTGGCCACGTTCTTTCCTGCCAGCAGCGGCGCCGACCCGTGCACCGGCTCGAACATGGACGTGCGGCCGGGATGAATGTTTCCGCTTGCGGCCATGCCCAGCCCGCCCTGCAGCGCGGCGGCAAGGTCGGTGAGGATGTCGCCGAACATGTTGTTGGTGACGATCACCTCGAACTGCCGCGGCTCGCGCACCATCGCAGGGCAGAGCGCGTCCACGAACATGTGCTGCGCCGCGATCTCCGGAAATTCTGTCGCGACTTCCTTGAAGACGCGCTGCCAGAGCCCCCCGGCGTAGGTCATGACGTTGGACTTGTCCGCCATCAGCACCTTCTTGCGCGCGTGGCGCCGCGCATAGTCGAACGCGAAGCGGATCACGCGCTCCACGCCCTTGCGCGTGTTGATGTCCTCTTGCGTCGCGACCTCATCGGGCGTGCCCTGCTTGAACGTACCGCCCATGTCCATGTACACGCCCTCGGTGTTCTCGCGAATGACGGTGAAGTTCACGTCCTCGGGCTTCACGTTCTTGAGCGGGCAGAGACTTTCGTCGAGCAGGCGCACCGGGCGGACGTTGGCGTAGAGGTCCATTTTGAAGCGCATGCCGAGCAGGATTTCCTTGGCATGGATGTTGCTGGGAACGCGCGGATCGCCGAGGGCGCCGACCAGGATGGCGTCGAAATCGTGCGCCAGCATCTCGAATCCGTCGGCTGGGATGGTGGTGCCATCGCGCAGGTAGCGATCGGCGCTCCAGTCGAACTCGGTACAGGTCCACCGGCGCTCCGCTGGCGCGCACCACCTTCAGCGCCTCGGCAATGACTTCTTTGCCGATGCCGTCGCCGGGGACAACGGCAATCCTCTTTTTGTCGCTCACGGGTGACACGATACAGGAGTCGACGGTCGATGGTCGATGGCGGATCGGTCGTTGGTCGCTAGTCGATGGTCGTTGGTCGATGGCCGTTGGTCGATGGTCGATGGCAGACACAAGGTCCCTCGACTCGCGCCGCCAACATCGGGCGGCGCTCGCTCGGGATGACATCCGTTGTTGTGGGGGCCGTCAGCCGTCGACCGCCGACCGTCGACTATAATTATCAGTTCGACCATGCCCACGACTCCACTCCATGACCGGCTTGCCGCCGCCGGCGCGCGCTTGAGCGACTACCTGGGCGCGGAAACCGCCGCCGCCTTCGGCGATGCCCGGCGCGAATACGTGGAACTGCGCTCCGGCTGCGGCATCTACGACCTGGGTTGGCGCGCCAAGATCGTGGCCACCGGCGCCGACCGCGTCCGCTGGATGAATGGCATGGTGACCAACAACGTCCGCGACCTCCCCGCGGGTCAAGGCAATTACAATTTCCTGCTCAACGCGCAGGGGCGCATCCTGGCGGACATGTACATCTACAATCGCGGCGACTACCTGCTGATGGACACGGCGCGCTGGCAGGCGCCCAAGCTGCTGGAAGTGATGAACAAATACATCATCATGGATGATGTCGAGCTCACCGAGATCAGCGACAAGCTCACCTCGCTCGCGGTTCAGGGGCCGCGCGCGCGCGAGGTGCTCGGCGATGCCGGATTCGGCTTCAAATTGGCCGACGTGGAGCAGCTTCAGGTGCAGGACATCGCCTGGAACGACATCGGGCTTTCGGTCACGCGCGAGGCCGGCGACATCTCGCCCACCTATGAAATCTGGCTCGCGCCCGCCAACGCCGGCGCCGCGTGGGATGCGCTGGTGCGCAGCGGAGCCAAGCCGGTCGGCACCGAGGCGCTGGAGATGTTCCGGCTCGCCGCCGGCATTCCGCGCTACGGCCAGGACATCAGCGAGCGCTACCTGCCGCAGGAAACCGATCAGGGGCAGGCACTCAATTTCAAGAAAGGCTGCTACATTGGGCAGGAAATCGTGGAACGCATCCACTCGCGCGCGCTGCTCCATCGCAAGCTGACCGGGTTTGTGGTGGATGGCCCACCGCCCGTACCCGGCGCCAAGATCCAGCAGGACGGCAAGCAAGTGGGCGAGGTAACCAGCGCGCTCACGGTTCCCGGCAGCAGTGGCGACCGCACGCTCGCGCTCGGCTATGTGCGCACGGATGCCCTCGCTACCGGCACGGAGTTCAGCGTTGACGGCGCGCGCGCCATTGCCCAACTGCTGCCCTACAAGGAGCTGGCGGCATGAAGAATTGGTCTATCGGTCGATCAGTCTTTCGGTCATTCTGATCGCACACGTCCGAAAGACCGATGGACCGAAAGACCGAGAGACAGAACTTGGTAACAGCTATGCCTGAAAAAAGAGAATCAGAGTTCACCGTAACCGACCGCCGGCGCTTCACGTCGGAAGGCGAAACTGCACCCGAACCGCCGCTCGAGGAGGCGCCGGAAGCGCGCCCTGCGGAGCCGCCACAGGCCGTGGCGCCGGTAGCGCCCGAGCCGCCGCCACCAAAACCGCCGAAGCAGGAAGAGCGCCAGGACGAGGGCAACGTCCCGCCGCCGCCGAGCGCGGCCGACCGCCAGGCGCAGCACGATGCCTTCAAGGAAACGTCGAAGAAGCTCGATGCACAGATCCAGTCCGAACTCGGCGGACGCCGCGTGCAGGACTTCGAGATGAACTTCGAGCGCTTCATCGCCTCGCTGTACATGAGCGCTCTCATGCAATTGGGCTTGATGCAAGAGCAGGGAGGCCAGGCGGGGGTGGACCTGCTGGGCGCGCGCCAGACCATTGACACGCTGGGGATGCTGGCCGACAAAACCAGGGGCAATCTCACGATGACGGAAGACAACCTGATGCAGAACGTCCTCTACGAGCTGCGCATGGCGTACGTCGAGGTCACCAATGCGATCGCGCGCGGCCCACAGACGCCGGGCGCGCCGCCGCCACCAGGTGGACTCAACATCAAATGAAAGCCATCCTGACCGTGCTCGGCAGCGGGACGTCGATGGGCGTGCCCACCGTCGGCTGCCGCTGCGCGGTGTGCACCTCGACCGACCCGCACGACCGCCGCACGCGGCCGTCCGTCCTGGTGGACTACGGCGAGCACCGCGTGCTGATCGACTCCACGCCGGATTTTCGCGAGCAGGCCATCCGCGAAGGCATCCGCCACCTCGACGCCGTGCTCTACACCCATGCTCACGCCGATCACATCCTCGGCCTCGACGACCTTCGCCCGCTGACCTTTCACAGCGCCGGCAAGATCCCGCTGTATGCGCAGGCATCGGCGATTGGCCGCATCCGCGAAATGTTCAGCTATATCTTCGCGGGTAATTACAAGTACGGCGGCATCGCGCAGGTGGAACTGAATACGCTGGACGGACCGTTGGAACTGCACGGCGTTTGCTTCGATCCCATCCCGGTGATGCACGGCGACGCCGAAATTTGCGGCTTCCGCTTCGGTTCGGCCGCCTATCTCACCGACTTCAGCGAAATTCCCGAGCGCTCGATGGAACGACTGGGAGGCCTGGACATCCTGTTCCTGGACGCGTTGCGCCACAAGCCACACCCGACGCACTCGACGGTTGCGAATTCGCTGGAGTTGATCGAGCGGCTCCATCCACGGCGGGCATTTTTCACCCACATCTCCCACGACCTCGGGCACGAAGAAACCAATGCCAGGCTGCCGGAGCACGTGCGGCTTTCGCATGATGGGATGAAGCTGGAGTTTGAGATTTGAATGAATTTGAGAATCGAAAAAGAGTCAACCGCAAAGGACGCGAAGGGACGCAAAGGATTTTGTTCTTCCTTCTTTGCGTCCTTGGCGTCCTTTGCGGTTCAGCTTTCTGCTCGTGAGTGGCAAGTCGCACCTGAATGAAAATTTTCCGACATCTCGACGAAGTTCCGGCCGACCACGGACCTACCATCGCCTCGGTCGGCAATTTCGATGGCGTGCACCGGGCACATCGGCGGGTGGTGAGCGAACTGGTACGTCGCGCGCGAGAGATCGGCGGCAGCTCGATTGTGGTCACCTTCGACCCGCATCCCATGCGCGTGCTGCGCCCCGATGTGGCGCCGCGCCTGCTCACGCCCTTGCCGGTCATGCTGCGGCTGCTGCAGGAAACCGGCGTGGATGCCGTGCTCGTGCTCCCATTCACACGCGACCTGTCGCTGATGACGCCGCTGGAATTTGTCGAGCAGGTGATGGTGCGCGCACTGCACGCGCGCGAAGTTCACGAGGGCTTCAATTTCCACTTCGGACACCGCGCGCAGGGGAACGTGGACCGCTTGGCCGAGTTCGGACGCGAGTTCGGGTTTGAGGTGAAAATCTACCCCGCGCTCACCATCCGCGGCGAAGTGGTTTCCAGCTCGCGCATCCGGGAACTGCTGGCCGCGGGCAATGCGAGCCGCGCGCGACATCTGCTGGACCGCGTGTTCAGCATCGTCTCCACGCCGGGCCGCGGCCGCGGCTACGGCCACAAGTACACCGTCCCGACCATCAATCTGAGCCGCTACGACGAGATGGTCCCGCGCAACGGCGTGTACGTCACGCGCACGCGGGTCAACGGAGAGACCTTCGACTCGGTCACCAATGTCGGCGTCCGTCCCACCTTCGGCCCTGACTCCTTCGCCATCGAGAGCCACCTGCTCAACTTCCATCCCATTTCCCTGACCGCGCAGACGGAGGTCGAGCTCTTCTTCCTGCAGCGCCTGCGAGACGAACAGAAGTTTCCCAATGTGGAAGCGCTGCGGGAGCAGATCGCGCATGACGTGAAGCGCGCGCGAAGGTACTTCCATTTGGCGGGGAGGGGCTAAGGGTAAGGGATTCGGTGGTTGGCTTAGCGGCGGGTTGTCGGTGATAAGGGGATTTCACGACAATTACGCTGGGCGGGGGAACGAAGAGTGGCTCAGTTTGGGTTTGCTTGCGTCTTCAGACTAGCCGAGCTACGCCAACTTTTGATCGCCAACAGCACAGAACCCACAGTAGACACAGCAAGCGCGACGAGCACGCAGTAAAGAATCAGAAAGCCGTCGCCGGGAGCGCCCCGCCCGGTGGGGTCTGGCGGGAGTAAAGCGCCACCGACAATAAAGCCCACCAAAATACCCAAAGCAGGGCCGATTACCATTATGGATATTACTTTCAAAAGCCTCATGCCAGTCCCTCAAACCGCAGTATGCTCCCGTGTAATTGGCGTGAACAGCCCTTATCACAAGTTACAGCTGAAACGGGACGACCAGCCCGTATAACGAGTACCGCCCTTCAGGGTCGCAGGCAAGCACTATCACCCTCAGCACCAAAAGCCGACACCCTTGTGAAACGTTGTAAATTCCACGTTTCGCATCATCCCCCGGGAACATTTCCGCTTACTCTGGCGTATGTGTAGACAGGGGCGATAACCAAGCTCCGTCCGCCCCGTCTATACCGGTACAGCAACATGCGCATGCTGCTCGACATTTTCGTCCAGATGCTGCGTACCCTGTGGGCGCACAAAATGCGCTCGTTTCTCACCATGTTCGGCATCGCGTGGGGCGTGGGTTCGCTGCTGCTGCTGGTGGGCCTCGGGGAAGGCTTCCGCACCGGTCAGAAAAAGCAGCTCTCGACGCTGGGCGAAGACGTCTTGTTCATCTGGGGCGGGCGCGTGCCGGCGATTGAAGGCAACTTCAACGGCATGCGCCAGTACTACCTCACGGTTCGCGACTGGGAAGATATCGTTCGCGAATGCAACGAGTGTCGCGCTGCCGCGCCTGGAATTTTTCGCGGTGACATCCGCGCGGTGAGCGCGTTCAACAGTTCCTCCGGCCAGCTCATGGGCGTGACGCCGAATTACAACCAGATTCGCTATATCCCCATCAAAACCGGCCGCTGGCTGAACGACGGCGACAACGCCGATCGCCACTCGGTGGTTGTGCTCGGCGATGAAGCCCGCCGAATCCTGTTCCAGGGTCAACCCGCCGTCGGCAGCACCATCCTGCTCAACGGCGTCCGCTTCGAGGTGATCGGCACCGTCGAACGCATCGGGCACGGCGATAACAACACCATGAACCTGCGCATCATGATCCCCTTCGAGACCATGCGCATGTTCTTCCCCCGCAAGGACACCGGCGAGGTGCCGGACGCGATCTCGTTTATCAATTACCAGCCGCGGGTGCACGCGCTGCACGAACTCGCTCGCCTGCAGGTGCACAAGATCGTGGGCCGGAATCACCAGTTCGACTGGACCAACAAAGACGCCTTTGACGAGTGGGACTCGATCCAGACCTACGACATGGTGGGCAAGATCTTTGACGCCATGGACATGTTTCTCGGCACCGTCGGCCTGGTGACGCTGGCACTGGGCGCCATCGGAATCATCAACATCATGCTGGTGGCGGTGGCGGAGCGCACCCCGGAGATCGGACTGCGCAAGGCGCTGGGCGCCACCAATCGCAGCGTCATGTTCCAGTTTTTTGCCGAGGGCGCGTTCCTGACCCTGCTCAGCGGCGGGTTTGGCATGGCCGTGGCCGCCGCATTGTGTGCCGCGCTGGGCAAGCTGCCCTCGCCGCCGGGATGGGACACGCCCAAAATCGTGCCTTCATCGGCAGCCATTGCGATCGGAAGTTTGGCGCTGGCGGGCATCATCGCCGGCCTATATCCGGCGCGCAAAGCCGCCATGCTGCAGCCGGTGGAAGCGTTGAGGAGGGAATAAGTGAGCGGCGACCTGCTCAAGATGGCGTACGAGGCCATGCGCCACAACCGGCGACGCACGCTCCTCACCATGCTCGGCATGGCATGGGGCATCGCCACCGTGGTGCTGCTGCTCGCCTACGGCGACGGCTTCGGCCGCGCTATATATGCCATCTTCAACAATTTTGGCGCGAAAGCGGTCGGCGTATTTCCCGGGCGCACCTCGATGCAGGCGGGCGGCAACAAGGCGGGCGTGGAGACTCGATTCACCGACGACGACCTGGAGCGTTTGCGCAACGTGGTGCCGCTGGTGCGCCATATGGCCCGTGCCAACGGCAAGACCGTTCCCGTGCAGCGCGAGGAGCGCGCGTTCAATTTCGACGTTCAGGGCATCGATCCACCGGCACAGAATATCTGGAACCTGAACACCGAATCCGGCCGCCTGCTCACCGATGAAGACAATTTCTCTCACGCGCGGGTCGCGGTCCTCGCCTGGGAAGCCAAGCAAAAGCTGTTCTCGGGAGCGCCCGCGGTGGGCCAGCGTGTGCGGCTGGGCGGCGTGACCTTTGAGGTTGTCGGGGTGCTCAATGCGCGCATGCAGGAGGGCGACGACGACATCAACCGCGTTGTCTACATCCCTTACAACACCATGGGCCTGCTAAAGGACACGCATTATGTCGGCAGCATCTGGCTGGATTACGAGGCGCTCGACCACGACAAGGTGACCAAGACCATCCGCGAAACCATGGCCATGGCGCACAGCTTCAATCCCGAGGACCAGCGCGCCATCTTTGTGTTCGACGCGCAAAAGCAGCTCGCGCAATTTGAAATCATCACCCTCGGCATCAAGATCCTGATGGGCTTCATCGGCACGCTCACGCTGGGGATCGGCGGCGTGGGCCTAATGAACATCATGCTGGTGTCGGTGACGCAGCGCACCCGCGAGATCGGTGTGGAGAAAGCGCTCGGCGCCCGCAAACGCGACATCCTGTTCCAGTTTCTGGCTGAGGCTTTGGTGATCACCGCGGTGGGCGGGGTCTGCGGCGTTGTCATGTCGTACCTGGTCTCGCTCGGGGTCGGGCGCATCACCCTGTACAGCGCGCTGGCCTCGCACGCTGAAGCCGGCGACATCACCCTACTCATCCAACCGCGTATCCTGGCCATCGCCACCGCCATCCTCGCTTTTGTTGGACTCGCCAGCGGCATGTTCCCCGCCATCCGCGCCGCCAACCTCGATCCCATCGAAGCGCTGCGGTACGAATAATTAGCCGCTGATGCACGCAGATAAACGCTGATTCAACTGAATAGACGAACGATGTGGCACACGCGCCCTCGCGTGTGCAGCGCCGGAGGCGCGGCATTCGTTAGCCCACCGCGGCAGCGGTGGGTAGGCTGCGAGAAACTTGGCGGGAGCGCCAGCGGCGCGGCACTTATGCGAACCCTGCGATCCCTTCGCGCCCTCTGTGTTGATCTTTTTCAATCGTCAATCGTCAATCTGCATTTGTCACTCCGGCTCTATAATCCCGCCACCATGCCCGCGCGCAAGCCCTGGCTCCTCGATCTCGCTCCCCACGAGCGCTCCACGCTCATCGCCACCTTTGGCGGATGGGCGCTCGACGGCATGGACGTCATGGTGTACAGCTTCGCGATTCCGACCCTGATTACGCTGTGGCATATCAGCAAAGGACGCGCTGGGATTCTGGCCGCCGCCACGCTGATCATCTCCGCCGTCGGCGGCTGGCTCGCCGGACTTGCTGGCCGACCGCTACGGACGCGCCCGCGTGCTGCAGATCACCATTGCCTGGTTCGCGCTGTTCACGTTTCTCAGCGGCTTTACCAATTCGTTTTGGCAATTGCTGGTCACGCGCGGCCTCCAGGGGCTGGGATTTGGCGGCGAATGGGCGGTCGGCTCGGTGTTGATGGGTGAGACCATCCGCGCCCAGCATCGCGGCAAGGCCGTCGGCACCGTCCAGGGCGGATGGGCGATCGGGTGGGGAATAGCGGCGATTTTCTATGCCGTGCTGTTTTCCGCCCTGCCGCCGACACTGGCGTGGCGCGCGATGTTCTGGGTCGGGATCCTGCCGGCGCTGCTGGTCTTTTACATCCGGCGCTACGTGCCGGAGCCCGAGGTCTATAGCCGCACCCGGGTGGAATTGGCCGCATCCGGCGATGGCAGCCGGTTCCTGGAAATTTTCTCGCCCTCGCTGCTGCGCGTCACGGTGCTGACCTCGCTGATGGCGACCGGGGCGCAGGGCGGGTACTACGCGATCACCACCTGGCTGCCCACCTACCTGAAGACGGCGCGCGGCCTGTCGGTGCTGAATACGGGCGCGTACCTGCTGGTGGTGATCGTGGGATCGTTTGCCGGATACATGGTCAGCGCCTGGCTGACGGACCGGCTCGGCCGGCGGCGCACGCTCATCCTCTTCGCCGTGTGCTCGTTGGTGGCCGTCGCCGCCTACACCTATCTCCCCATCGGCAACCACGTCATGCTGGTGCTGGGATTTCCGCTGGGATTTTTTGCCTCGGGATCGTTTGGCCCCATGGGAGCGTTCCTGACCGAACTTTTCCCCAGCCGCGTGCGCGGCTCCGGCCAGGGCTTTTCCTATAATTTCGGCCGCGGCATCGGCGCCCTGTTCCCCGCTCTGGTCGGCTACCTCAGCGTGCGCATCTCGCTGGGGGCTGCGATCGCCGCGTTTTCCCTGTCCGCGTACCTGCTGATGATCGTAGCGGTTGTGTTCCTGCCGGAAACGAGGGGGAAGGAACTGCACGCTGTGGACTGATGGACGATTTAGTAATTTGGTATTTTTGTAAATTGGTAATTTCAAATCTTCCGGGCCGATTTGCTCTCGCCTAACAATTGCCAAATTACCAACTTACGAAATTACGAAATCTATTCGATGGGTTCGACCATCTCCTCTTTCCCCGAGAGTTGCACCAGCACCGTCGCCGTCAGCACCACCACGATTCCCACCACCTGCACCGGCCGCACCAGTTCGCCCAGCGTCATGGCGGCGATCAGGATGGAGAACACCGGCTCCAGGCAACTGGTCACGATGGCGCGGGTGGCATCCAGATGCTGCAAGCCTGCGATGTAAAACGAAAACGGCAGCAGCACCGAGGTCACCGAGAACACCGCCAGGAATGCCCACTGCGCGCGCGAATAGTGCCCGGCGATGATTCGCCAAGGTGGGTTGATCACCAGCCAGCACAGCGCCGAGCCGATGAGAATGTAGAGCAGCACCTTCCAACGGTCGTGCCGCTTGAGCAGGGGCGGAATAAAAATGTTGTAGTAGGCGAACGACAGCGCCGCCGCCATGCCCGCCGCTACCCCGATCGGATTGATGCGGAACTGGCCTGTGCCCACGGCGCCGATGGCGAGAGCGCTGCCCACCACCGCCAGCGCGACGGAGAATACGCGCGAGGCCGTCGCCTTCTGCACGCCGCGCGCCACCATGTAAAGCAGTACGCAACACCGGCGCGGTGTATTGCAGGATGATGGCGGTGGCGACGTTGGTCTTCTGGATCGCGAGGTAATAGAAATAATTCGACGCCGCCACGCCCAGGACGCCGATCAGCAGCGCGCGCACCAGGTCGGCGCGCGACATCTTCAGTCCCGCCGCTTGCCGCCGCGCCAGCAGAACGGGTGCGAGCACGAACAAGGCCAGCGTGACGCGCGTCTGCGCCAGAATCAGCGGTCCGATCGGCGGCAGCGCCTGCCCCGTGACCAGCCGGCCGGTAAACGCCGCTCGACCCAGCGATGCCGAGATTCCCCAACACAACGCCGCCGCCGCGATGAACACGTAGCCGCGAACGGGGTGGGCGGCATGAGTGGCCGATTCGCGGTTCTCGATTTGTGCTGGCACAGCCATGGACAATGGTTTGCAGTTTATCTGAAGCGGGGCGTGTGCAATTAGGGAGCAGCAGATCGCACACGCGGGGGCGCGTGTGCCACACCGGCCCGGGCGGCTTCCACCGGCGCACGCGAGGGCGGCCGCCGACCATCGACCATCGGCCGTCGACCGCGTTCAACACAAAAGGCACGGCTCACACCGTGCCTCCGTGTCCCTCATCCAAATCCGCGGCTAGTCGCGCATCAACTCGTCCAGGCGGTCGGGATCGAATCCGACCATCACCTCTTCGCCAATGACGAGCGTTGGCGTCGAGCGGCTCTGGTACCTGTGGACCAGGTCGTTCACCGCCTGCGCATCTACGGAAACATCGCGGTCCTCGTACTCGATACCTCTCGCCGAGAGGTAGGCCTTGGCGGTGCGGCACGGTGGTCAACCCGGTTGCGTGAAGATGACGACATTTTTCGGCATGCAGCCTAAGACGCAGTTTGCCGCCTCGAAGCTGCAATATTTTCGTTGTGGATGCACAAGTCAGGAAGGATTCACCGCCGAGGCGCCGAGCACACCGAGAGGGCAGGAACTCACCCCGGAAGCAGCTCGATTTCCGACGTAATCCTCGCCGTCTTGCCCAGCATTTGCGAGACCGAACAGTACTTCTCTTGGGACAGGCGCACCGCGTCCTCGACCGACTTGCGCGAGACCTTGCCGGCGACGCGGTAGCGCAATTTGATGGAGGTGTAGACCGCCGGAGGCTCGGGCGCGCGCTCCGCCTCGGCGCTGACCTCCAGGCGCGTGAACGGCTCGCGCTTCTTGCGCAGGATGCCGACGACATCGCTGGCGGTGCAGCCGCACAGGCCGATGAGCACCAGTTCCATCGGGCTCGGTCCGGTCTTGTCCTTGGCGGCGTCCACGACAATGGCGTGCCCGCTGCTCGCGACCCCTACGAATCGTTCCCCATCGGTCCACGATGCGCTTGCCGTTACCATCCCTTGCTCCTCGAAACCGGGTTTCGCTTACGATAGTAAACGCATCACACTCATACTTGTCGTTCAGATTAGGAGTCCCGGTGCGCTTTCTTGCCCTTGCCGCTGATTACGATGGAACCCTGGCCACCCACGGGCGCGTGGACGGTCTCGTGCTCCCGGCGCTGGAACGGCTGCGCGCCTCCGGCCGCAAGCTCTTGCTGGTGACCGGACGCGAGCTCCACGACCTGCAGAATGTTTTCCCGGAAGCAGCGTTCTTTGACCGCGTCATCGCCGAGAACGGCGCGCTGCTGTTCCGGCCTTCGTCGAACGAGGAAATCGCGTTATGCGGCCCGCCGGATCCCAGGCTGCTGGCCGCGTTGCGCGGCCGCGGGGTTCCGTTCTCTACCGGGCGCGCGATCATTGCCACCGACGACGCCCACCACGCCGCGGTGGCCTCGGCGATTCACGAACTGAATCTCGCCCTCGACGTCCACATCATCCTGAACAAGGGCTCCCTGATGATTCTTCCCACGGGCGTGGACAAAAAGACGGGCCTGGAAGCGGCGCTCGCCGAGCTGCAACTGGCGCCCGCCAACGTGGTCGGAATCGGCGACGCGGAAAACGACGCCAGCATGCTGGCCGCGTGCGGCTGTGCCGCGGCGGTGGACAACGCCCTACCGCAGATCAAGCGCAACGCCGACCTGGTCACCGCTTCCGCTCATGGCGCCGGAGTGGCGGAGCTGATCGGGCAGCTTCTCGACAACGACCTCGGGCGCTACGCCCTGCGCCACACCCGTGGCTAGCGCCGGCTTTCGCGGCGGAGCGGCCAGGTCCAGGCGCACGTCGCACAACTCGCCGATCAGGTTGGCGGCCCAGCGGTACACGTTGTGCTGCCGCACCACCTGGCGCATGCGGCGCATGCGCGCCCGCCGTTCCGTGCCTTCCATCTCCAGCGCCTGGTAGATGGCGTCGGCAAGCTTCTCGGTGTCGTAGGGGTTGACGATGAGGGCGTCGGGCAGCTCGCGCGCCGCCCCGGTGAAGGGGCTCAGGACAAGCACACCCTCGTCGTCATCTCGTGACGCGATATATTCCTTGGCCACCAGGTTCATGCCGTCGTGCAGCGAAGTAACCAGGCAAACGTCGGCAGCGCGGTAGTACCGCTCCAGTTCGGCGTGGGTGTGGTGGCGGTCGCGGAGAACGATGGGCTGCCATTTTCCCGACCGGAACCGCCGGTTGATGCGCTCCGCCGTGGCCGCCACCTCGCCCATGAAATCGTGGTACCGCTGGATGTGGGTGCGGCTGGGAGCGCCGATCTGCACGAAGCTGAACCGCCCCTGGTACTGCGCGTACTTCTCCAGGAACCGTTCCACGGCCAGCATGCGTTCCAAGATGCCCTTGGTGTAATCCATGCGGTCCACGCCGAGACCCATGTAGAGCGCGTCCGCGCCGATTTCCTGCAGCAGCGCCGCCTGCTGCTTATGCGGGTTGGGCTTCTCCTCCTGCTCGGTTACCGGAGGCATCACGATGCTGATGGGAAACGGCCGCACCATGGTCATGTGCTCGCCGCGATTCACGTTCCTGCGGTCCCACTCGATGCGCGATTCCAGGACGCGGTCCACGGTCTCCAGGAAATTGTCGCAGTGCGCCTGGATATGGAACCCGACCAGGTCCGCTCCCAGCAGTCCGTCGAGCAACTCGCCTTGCCACGGACAAATGCCGAACGCTTCCGGGTTCGGCCACGGGATATGCCAGAACACGCCGACGCGCGCGTCCGGACGGCGCTGCTTGATCATCCGCGGCAGCAACGCGAAGTGATAATCCTGGACGACCACGATCGGTTGCTCCACGCCGCGCATCTCGTCCCAGAGAGCGTCGGCGAATTTCTGGTTGACGCGCTGGTACTCCTCAAAATCGGCGGCGCGAAACGTCGGCCGGGTATGCGCGATATGACAAAGCGGCCATAGCCCCTCATTGGAAAACCCGTAGTAATAGCGTTCTTCCTCCTCTTTCGTCAGCCACACCCGCCGCAGCGTGTAATGCGGTTCCTCCGGCGGGACGCGGACGCATTGGTTGGCGTCCACCGTCTCCCGGTCGGCGTCGCCGCTGCCGTGGGCGATCCAGGTACCGTCGCAGGCGCGCAGGATGGGCTCCAGCGCGGTGACCAGGCCGCTGGCCGGCACCATCGTCTGCAGCATGTTCCCTTTGCGCGTGTGCATGTAGGGCTCGCGGTTGGAGATGACGAACAGGCGGCTTCCCTGCAACCGGGTGCGCAGCGAGACCGCCAGGCGTTCCGCCGTCCACGAGGATTCCGCGGTTTCGCGCATCCGGGCCTCCTGCTCCGCCGAGGCGCGCGCCTCCGCCAGGCTGCGCGCAAAGCTATGCGCCTCGTTGGCAAGGGGCTTCAGAACATCGGAGCCGGCCAGACCCGACGCGCCGGGATTGCGTCCGTGGCGCAGTTCGCGCATCCAGGCCGCGGTGCGCGCAATGGGTTTCACCACGCTGCGCTGGAACATGACCACCGTGGTCAGGATGATCAGGAGCACCTGCGCCAGGACGCGCCACGACATGTCCCGCCATGCCTGCCATCGCGCGGCGACGATGTAGGCGGCGTCGTGCACCACCAGCAACCCGCCGATCACATGGTCGTCCTCGTGCAGCGGTATAGCGCGGAAGTGGACCGGATGGCCGTTGAGGCGCAGGAACGCTCCCCGCGGCGCGTCTTCCTGCATGGCGCGGGAAAGCGTTTCGGGTCGCCCCGTAACCTGCCCCACAAGGGACTTCGAGATCGCCACCAGGCTGCCGTCGTCGCCGTACACCGCAAGTCCGGCGAGTTGCTTCTTGTCGGCAAATCGCTCCGCCAGCCGCTGGATGCCGGCGTGGTCGCCGCGGTGCAACATGGATTCGACCCGCGGCTGCAGGCTCTCCGCCAGCGCATCGGCGCGCTGCTCCAGTTCCCGGCGCAGCACCAACCTTTCCCGCTCCGCCTGGTAGTACGACGAGAACACCGACACCAGCAGAACGCAGAGCACCAGGCAGCCGATCAGCCGCGCCACAATACGCATAACGCCTCGTTACGAACGTTGAGCCTCTGCAGATTTTGCCGGATGGTTTGGACGGGACACCGTGGCCATGGACTACCTCCACAGGACACGAATGACGATGATTAAGAGATGGAGCAGACGGCCGTAGGGTTGCCTCGTCCGTCTGCCCCGAGCGTTCCGCTCGCGCGCCGGTTTACGCGCCCGCGGTGGCCCTCGAACTGGCCAGACGAAGACGGTTGCGTTGAGGGTAACGCATCCGACAGGCGGACAACTAGACCGGAAACCTTAACCCCTGATCTCATTTCACCCTAGTGCCTGTGGAATTTCGAGGCTATTCCTTGCTGGGAATGCCGATGGGGAGCGCGTCCTTGCGTGGCCGGCGGTTGGCCTGTAGCACCTTCTTGCGCAAGCGCAGCGATTTCGGCGTGACCTCGACGTACTCGTCGTCGGCCACGAACTCGATCGCCTGCTCCAGGTTCAGGGTGCGGAACGGCACCAGGCGGATGGCCTCGTCGGCGGTGGAAGAGCGCATGTTGGTAAGCTTTTTCTCGCGCACGCAGTTGACGTCGAGATCTTTGTCGCGCGAGTTCTCGCCGATGATCATGCCCTCGTACACTTCGACGCCCGGCCCGACGAACAGTTCGCCGCGCTCCTGCAGGTTCCAGAGCGCGTAGGCGGTGGTGGCGCCGGCGCGGTCGGCGACCAGCGCGCCGGTCAGCCGATGCGGGATGTCGCCCTGCCACTCGATGTGGCCGTCGAACAGCGAGTTCATGACCACGGTGCCGCGCGTGTCGGTGAGCAGTTCGCCGCGCAACCCGATGAGCCCGCGGCTGGGCACGCGGAATTCCATGCGCACCCGCCCGTAGCCGTGATTGTGCATCTTCTGAATCTCGGATTTGCGCATGCCGAGCTTTTCCATGACCACGCCGACGAACTCCTCGGGAATGTCCACCGTGAGCCGCTCCACCGGCTCCATCAGCTTGCCGTTCACGTTCCGGGTCACGATCTCGGGCTTGCCGGCCATCAGCTCATAGCCCTCGCGGCGCATGGTTTCGATCAAGATGGAAAGCTGCAGCTCGCCGCGACCCATGACTTTGAAGGAATCGGTGCTGCCGGTTTCCTCGACGCGGATGGAAACGTTGGTGAGCAGTTCCTTCTCCAGGCGCTCGCGCAGGTTGCGCGAGGTGACGTACTGCCCGTCGAGGCCGGCGAACGGCGAGGTGTTCACCGTGAACTGCATGGCGATGGTGGGCTCATCAATCGCGATGTTCGCCAGCGGGGTGGGATTTTCGGCGCCGGTGATGGTCTCGCCGATGGTGATGCCGGTGACTCCCGCGACCGCAACGATGTCGCCCAGTTCGGTTTCCGTAATGTCGACGCGCTGCAGCCCGTTGAAGGAAAACAGCTTGGTGATCCGCACTTTCTGCAAGGAGCCGTCGAGCTTGGCAATGCCGACATCCTCGCCGGTGCGCAGCGTGCCGTTGAAGACGCGCGCGATGGCCAGCCGTCCGAGGTAATCGCTGTAATCAAGATTCGCCACCAGAATCTGCAGCGGGCCATCGGCCTCGCCGGCGGGCGCAGGAATCGTCGCCACGATGGCATCGAACAGCGGCTGCAGATTCTGACCGGCGGTGTCCGCGTCCGCCGACGCCGTGCCCAGCCTGGCATTGGTATACAGAACCGGAAAATCGAGCAGTTCCTCGGACGCGTCGAGATCGATGAACAGGTCGTAAATTTCGTTCAGCACTTCCTGGGAACGCGCGTCGGAGCGGTCAATCTTGTTGATCACCACGATCGGCGGCAGCTTGGCTTCCAGCGCCTTGCCCAGCACATAGCGCGTTTGCGGCAGCGGGCCCTCGCTGGCGTCCACCAGGAGCATGACGCCGTCCACCATCTTGAGCGCGCGTTCCACCTCGCCGCCGAAATCGCTGTGGCCGGGCGTGTCCACGATGTTGATCTTGATCTCGTGGTAGAAGACCGCCGTGTTCTTGGCCAGAATGGTGATGCCGCGCTCGCGCTCCAGCTCGTTGGAATCCATGACGCGGTCCACCAACTCCTGGTTGGCGCGAAATACGCCGCTCTGGCGGAGCATGGCGTCCACCAGCGTGGTCTTGCCGTGGTCGACGTGGGCGATGATGGCGATGTTGCGAATACTCAAGGTGACTTCCTTATATGCCAGCCGAACGTTCAGACAGGATAGTGGACATCCTTGCTGAATTCAGATAGGATGTATGGCATCCTAGATGCCCGTGAAAAAGAACCGTGCAAAGCCGAAACAGAAGAGATCTGCACAGTGGGAAAAAAGGGTCGATGACACATCCTATCTTACAGGGAACAGACACGGTGCTGTGCTGAAAGAAGAAGTCTGGTACGACGGCCACGACGTCGTGAAGTACAGTCTCGCATACATCAACCACAAGGTTTATGGCGGGGACAACGGGCGCGTACTTGGATATGACAACACTCACGATTATCACCACAGGCACTTTAAGGGAGACATAGAAGAGATCGATTTCCCCGGTTACGAGGCATTAGTAGACCGTTTCGAAGAAGAGGTCACGGGGTTGTGGAGACTTGAAGATGAACAGAAACGTTAGATTTAGAGTGACCGCCGATGGAGCTAAGGGGTTTTTCGAGCGTGCCCGTGAGCGTGCTCGTAAGCTAGACCGTGGCGAAGAGCTTGCTCCCGAAATCACGGTTTCATTCGAAAGTCCGGGCGACATGATGCGAGTTCTTTCCCCTGAGAGAATTCGCCTGCTGCGGGTTGCAAGGCAAAAACCATCTCCGATTTCAGTCCTCGCTGCCGGGCTCAATCGCGATACGCGTGCGGTGAGCCGTGACGTAGACCTGCTGCAGCATTTCGGACTGCTATGTTCTCGATACGAGAGAAACCCCGGACATGGCAAACGGAGAGTGGTCGAGCCTCGGGCAGCTAAATACCGGCTGGTCGCAACGATTTAGATCCTGTGGCTCACCTTTACGCTGATTTCGATGAAAGCGGACCGCCTCGCAAGCGGATTTGTTGAATCGCAGCCGGCCGGCTCGCATACAATCTGGTCGCGTGCGCCGTGCCGCACCGCAGCTCATTCGCCGAGGAGACAGACATGAGAAACACTCGTTTCGTTGCTGCAGCTTTCCTGCTGGCGGCAGTCGCCGCCGCCTTTGCCATGTACGCGCAGAACAGCCAAGCGCCTGCCGCTGTCAAACGCAACATCGTCTTCAAGCAGGACATGATCTTCCCGGGCCACGAAGCGGTGATGGCCCTGGTCGAATTGCCTCCCGGCACCGCCGAGGGCAGGCACACACACCCTGCGGAAGTATACGTATTCGTGTTACAAGGCACGATCCTGCAGCAGGCCGCAGGCAAGCCCGACGAAACCCTGAAAGCCGGCGACACTTTCTACGTCGCTCCCGGCCAGATTCATCAGGCGATCAACAAAGGCAACGAAACCGTGAAGCTCGCGGCCGTGTTCGTTGCCGAGAAAGGCAAACCGCTGACCACCAAAGCTGAGTAGCAAGCGGTGGCGTGGTCGCGTAGATTTTTGGCTGCCCCCCAGGGATTCGAACCCCGATATGCTGATCCAGAGGCTGCCCTACTTACCTTTAGCGGAGTTCCTGCGGGTTGACTGGCTACTAGAGGATCTCCTTTCTTTTGAAATGGTTACTCAGGATTGAGGAACTCTTGGCAACTACTACGGACATCCTATACTAACCCAGAAAAACAGGTCAAATTCGAAAAAATGTTTACCGAGTTCTGTTACCGATTTTGCACCACATTCAGTGCATTTCCTGCACAATTTTCAGTGCATTTTCTCGGATCAGCTAATTGCCGATCAGCTACCCCACGTGGAAGGCGCGCGAGAGCGAATAGAACACGAATATTGTTCGAGCTCCCCCCATACTGGAGGGACCATGAACATGCACGTCGCTCTCTAAAATGAAGAAATGCAGGAGCGGTTGACCTAATGGGATGGACCCATTCCGGCAACCGGGAGCGCCGATTTTTGGCCCCACGGATAATGACGATCCCGGTGCCTCCGACCAGTCAATGTGTAATCGGTGAAAATATTTGTGCTGCCCTCGCCTGCGCGCCGAGTATGACGATCCAGAGAGTCCTCAGAGGCCCCACTTTCAGCAAAGGAGTCCATCTCATTGATATAGACTCTCCGCGTTGACAGCAGAAACACGGTGCCACCGCTTTTCCGATAGCAGACCACAAACCAGGCCTAGTGCTTCACTCTACAAAAGACGCATGGCCCGCGAATGCAAAAGAAACGATTCCGGTGTAGTGTTCACGCCCGAAAGGTGGCCGACGGTGGCCGCGGCGAATCGGTTGGTCGCCGTGGTTAAGAACGTTGGCGCATATGAAACAGACGATCGGAATGGTCATGCTCGCGGCGCTGTGGCTGGTGAGCACTGGTCCTGCAACGGCGCAACAACGACCGCAGTCTCGCCCACGGCAAGCGCAACCGCACGTGCAGCCCGCTCGACCCTTGTATCACCGCCGTGACACCTGGTACGAGTTCCTGCTCAAGCAATTCAATCCCGACAATCTGGACTACGGATACTGGATGGAACAACGACGCCGGGCCTTTTTGGATGCTAGCGCGCGGAACCCGTACTTCCAGTACAGCTTGGGTGTAACGATTGCGCTGCTGATGGTGACGGTGCTGTACGCCAAGCAATGGATCGATCACCGGCGCACCATGTGGATCACTGCGGAAATGATGGCGGATCTATACAACCACGACCAGTACTCGCGGGACGTCGCAAAACAAGCGATCCAGAAATACAACGATCACATCGATGGCTGCAACCGCGCGATCGAAGCTGCCGTACAGGGGACCGCCATGTCTGCGGTTGATTCGGGTGTGGAGGCGCTCAAAGTCGAACTGCACCGTGCCAGCGAGGAGAGAGATCGCTACTTGCAGGAGAGAGACAAAACAAGAGCTGAATTGGAGAAGAAGTCGAAAATAATCACTGCTGTCCGGTTAAAACTCGAAGAGAATCAGTTGGTTGACGTTTTTGGCGAAACTGGCGTCCTCATCGATGGCCTGAAGGGCGCATAAAATGGGCGTTTTCTCGAAAAGCGTGAGGCTGAGAATCTGTAGAATTTGATACAAGCTGGCGTTCAGTTCCAACCGCTTGCGCACGATTGCCACCAGCACGTACACCGACACCGCGATCCAGATCTGGGTCTTCACCGCGTTCTCGCTGGTCCCATAGAACGCCTTGATTCTCAGGTGCTGCTTGATCCATTTGAAGAAGAGTTCCACCTGCCAGCGACACTTGTAGATTTGCGCGATGGTCAGTGCCGGGAGCGTGAAGTTGTTGGTCAGGAACTTCAGCCACTGGTTGGTCTCCGTGTCGAAGTAACTCACACGCCGCAGCGCATCCGGATAGACCGAGGCCGATTCGAACGACGCCAGAATCACCGTCTGATCCGAGCGCACGCCCGTGCTCTTGTCCACCGGATGCGAGTAGCGCCGTTCGAGCAGCACGTTCGACTTGGTGCGCACGACAAAGAAGGCCGAGCTGAGCGTAAACACGAAGAGCCGCTGAAAATCGATGTAGCCCCGGTCCATCACGTAGAAGGCCCCCGCCTCCGGCAGGATCTCGTCGAGGAGGTTCACATCATGCACATCCCCGCTGGTGACGCGGATAAACGTGGGAATGTTGCCGTGCAGGTCCAGCAGAGTGTGCATCTTGACGGCGGCCTTGCGCCGGCGAAACCTCGCCCACGGAAACAGCGACAGGCACAGGTCGATCGTGGTCGAATCCAGAGCATACAAACTCTGCTGCAGATCGACGCCCATCGGATCGCGAGCATGCAGCGGCCGGGCGATGCCAATCAACACCTGCGCGAAATCGGCGAAGATCCTCCAATCATGAGATTCGTTCGCGTCGGCCAGCGTCGAGCGCGCCACCTTGCCGCGAAATCCCAGGTGGTACAGCTTGCTCTGCATCGAACCCAGACAGGCCTCGATGTCACGCAGGCTCTCGCGATAGGTCAACTGCGCGAAGGCCATCGCCAGATACTAATCCCAGCAGGAAAATCCTCGCAGCCGGATGTCGCCCTGATAGCGCTCGACACAACGGCGAAACTCCCGGTCGGGAAGGAAGCTGATCAATTGCGAGAAGACGGTGCGGCCCTGATTCATGAGCCATTGTCTGCTCTCCTCGCTTTCAAATCGCGGCAAGCCCGGAACGGACTCAACTCACCCTCTGCCCATCACTTGCGGTCGGCACTTCCTCCTTTAGCCGGACAGCAGTGATGCGTAATCAGGGGCTGGGAACGGGTCAGTAACGTTCTGTATTTGGCGTTCGGCGGCCGATGTCGTCTCAGTGTCGTGATCAGAAGAAGAGTCGAGAAACGGCGCAGTGGCGGTAGTCTTCTGGGACCGTGCAGCATCGGCCGGGGGCCGCCGCTCGTGAGGCGTTTACTTAATGAGGTGGGGACCTATGATGTTGAGAAACTCACGTGAGTTGATGATTTTGGTGCTCTTCCAGAACTTCGGGAAATGACGTTCGTTCCCGGTCACCAGGTAGTCGGCGCGGGCGGCATCAGCGCATTCAACAAAGATGTTGTCAGCGGGATCCGTTGTAACTTCAGGCAAGCGCGATGGAACGACAACCCGAGAATGGCTCTTGATCAGGTGAAGGAATTGTTGCCGGAGGCCCCATCGAATCTTGAGTTCAGGGCGCGCCAGGACCGTAGAGTATTCCGACACAATGGCATCCGAAACATACAACCGGGCTGGCTTGGTAATCGCGAGCAACAGTACCGTTCGCTGTAGCCCTTCAGGTTTGAGTGCCGCAGACACAACAACGTTCGTGTCAAGGACGAGCCGAAGCGGGATCATCGGCTCTTCGATCGGCGGGCGGCTTTAACGATTTGGTCGATCTGTTTCGAGCTGAGTCTATGAGTCCCCTTGCGTTTGGATTCTTTGCCGATGATTTGAAGGACGTCGGGTTCGGGAACCGCGAGACGCACATAATCCCTGATGCTGAGCAGCACGGCCCGCGGACTACCCCGCTTTTGGATGACAAGGGACCGGCCCTCATCCTCTACCCGGCGAAGGAACCTGCCGAGATTTGCACGCAAATGCAACGCACTGACGACTATGCTGTCGCTCATAAACTCTCCAGTTCAGATAATTAGACTGTACGGTTGGCATCGTGTGCCTGTCAACAGCACTTCCCATGCAGGGCACATCTTCGAAAGAATAACCGCTTCCAAAGCTTGCGGACCGTTTTCCGGAATCGACATGACCCGCGGATTTGGCCGGCCGGTGATGCCAGCAATGGGAGCGAACGTTTGAACCAACTATGCCAGGACGTGATGGTTTTGAATGGCCCAGCGGGTGTATCCCGCGGTGTGCTTGATGCTTTGGTCGCGGAGGGTGGCGTCGCGTACGCACAATACCCGGAACTCCGTTGCCATCCGATCCAGATAGAGGCAGATCCGATCGAAATTGGTATCGGAAGCCCGGTGCGCCAGCGCCGATGCGACCGCATATTGCGCCGCAGGCGACTCGGGAACAGGCTCGGCGGTCGGATTGAGCAGAATGGCGTCGATATTGGGAAGCTCGCGAAACATCCTCAGGAATCCGCAAAACTCGGTTGCCGCTGCGTTGCCCACGGCGCCCGCGAACAGTTCGAACTCGACACTGCTGTCTGGACCGCAATTCAGGATGCGAGAGACGAATTGCCAGGAACGCGGGGAAGGAAAGGCGTTGGCGTCCCGGTCAAAAACACTGAGAAGTTGGGGCCGGAAGCGGATAAAGGCAATCACTTCCGGGCGTATGCCGCTATTGATCGCCCACTCCGACCACTCTTGCTGATCGACTTCGAAATCGAGATGAACGAAGCGATTCCGCAGGGGCGTGGGCATGCGTGAGGTCTGGGCACGATCGGATTCCCGGTTTCCGGCAGCAATAATGACCCAGCCGTCCGGGAGCGTGTACTCGCCCAGCTTGCGGTCCAGCACGAGTTGGTAGAACGCCACCTGCACCATGCCGGGAGCGGCGTTCAACTCGTCTAGAAACAGGATTCCTTCGCCATCGCTTGGCAAAAAGTCGGGAACGGCCCACTTCGATCGTCCGTCTTCGACATAAGGCAGTCCTCGGAGATCGACTGGATCGAGCAGCAGGGCGCGAAGGTCTCGTAAAGAAAGATTCAGGGAGCTGGCTAGTTGGTCGACGATGGAGGATTTGCCGATACCAGGCCCACCCCAGATAAAGACGGGTTGCCGTGTGGAGACAAGTGCGCGGAGAGCGGCGAAGATCGCAGATGCTTTCATGGCAAAAATACCTCGAATGTGGGAAGTGGAACGTGAAGGCACAGGCGCGTATTCAGACAATCAGAGCTCAAGAAGAAACGCCCTTGGCTATTGGCCCTCGGAGGACGGTCTGATGTTTGCGGTGACGTTCCGGGTGTGAAGGCTTACGAACGTGAAGGGAGTGGGCTCAGAAGCTGGTATGGGAAGACCTGAGCTGCTATGCGCAGGCCGCGGCCGTTATGCGGAGCACGCGAGCCCTCTGGTAATTACGTCCAGAAACCACAACGGATCGACTTTGCGGAGGTGACTCGTGGTTGGGTGTTCGGAGCGGGGCCAAACCTAACTCAGTCACACCCAGAAGAAACCGTTCAGCTCCATTCATTAGGCTGCCTGGCCTCACCTTTCAAGCGAGAGACTTGTCGGCGTGGCAGAGGGAAGACCTTATGCCGATTCCAGTTGCTGGTTGTTGGGTGGGACAGCGATGCCCAAGAAGACCAGAACGGCACGATTCAGCCGCACCATATCTTCGTCAGCAAGGCGGCCGACACGCCCGCCGTCTTTGCCTTCGGAATGGTCGTGATCTTATCCACTATCAATCGGCAGACAGTGCGCAGGCGATTGCCCTCGCTCGGCTCGAAAGGCAGCCGAAACAGAGGAGCATCGGCTGGGTCGGTAGTGAATGCGCACACCGTGACTGAATTCGTCATGTCGAAACGATCGTCTTGAAGGATCACAACGGGACGGGGCTTTCCCGCATAATCCTAACCGCCCGCAACGGCCCAGATCTCGCCGCGCTTCACTTTGCGCCGCAACCAGAAACAGCATCGACAAAGTCCTGATCCTGCTTGGCGCGGGGACTTTTCGCGACCGCGAGGGACTGCCGGTGTGCCTCTGTCACAAAAGCAGGCGACCGCATGTCGGGTACCCAAATCTGGATAGGCCGCAAGCCCTGTTGACGCAGCCGCTGGCGATGCGCTCTGACCTTATCCCGGGACGACTTGGATTGACTTCGTCCTTCCATTTCCGCCTCCGCGAATGGTCACTTTGATCGGCCGTCCCCCAGCACTATGAATGCGCCCCATTTTTGAGGAGGCGCACCCGCTCAATAGCTTGCAACTATGGTGAGCTTTGCTAAACACGCACCGTCGCTGGCGGTGGACCTTCGATCCCTCCGGCGATTTGTGCTAGGTCCAAGGTGTGACGATGGCTTTTATTGTCGGCTGGAAGTCAGAAGCATTGCGGGTAACGAGAGTCAGACCGTGGACCTCTGCAGTGGCAGCAATGAAGGCATCCCGGGGCTCTATCGGGCGTCCCAGGGATTCGCTGCGGGCGACAAGCTTTCCGCACGCATCCGCTACCACGGCGTCAATCGGCAGGATTCTTCCCGCAAACCGCAGCGGCAAGTCGTGCTGCAACCAGGCATCGAGTCGTTTGCGCCGGGCGCCAGCCGCAAGGCGTTCAACGCCATGGCGTAGCTCGGTGATCGTTACCACGCTGATAAAAACGCTGTCCTCGTCAATCCCAGCCAGCCAAGCGAGCACGCCTGCGTTTGGCTGTGGCTTCGTAGGCTCTGAAATGACATTGGTGTCCAGCAGATAAGTCATAGATCGACCTTACGCAGGTGCATTGGGAGACGTTTGAGCCGTATCCCGGAGCCCCGAAGTGGTGATGCCGTTAGGAACGCGGCCAGATTGCCCTTGCGCTTGGCCTTCCGCTCCCATTCCTGTGCCGCAACTACCACCGCCGTCGTGCGACCGTGCTTGGTGATTCTTTGCGGCCCCTCCGATTGCGCCTTGTCGATCAACTCGCTGAGTTTTGCCTTGGCCTCTGCCACGGTCCATGTATGCGTGCCCATGGCTTACCTCCTCAAGGATCAAGAGATTATGGTCATAATAGTCATTTTATCCCTTGGCCACAAGAGAGAGGGATCCCCCGCATGGCGCCATTCTCGAACGGCTGATCGACGAATACCTCCTCAACGGCTTACAGTCGTACGATTGCGGTAAACATCAAGTGTAACAAGGAGTATGAAGAACCCCTTCGAGTATGGCGGTGTAGTTGGCGGTCCGGCGTTCTGCAAGGGGAGGAAGGAACTGGCAGGCCTGCTTCGCGCCATACTCGCAGAGGGTGGAGTTGACTTATACGCTCCATCCCTTATACTCGTAACAATATGATTCCCAGTCACTTACAGACACTATTCTGGGACGCGAACCTTGACAACTTCAAGCCAGAAGCCTATCCCGACTACACGATCTACCGGGTCTTGGAGTACGGGGACGGGCCGGCAGTTGCGTGGTTGCGAGAGACCTTTTCGGAGTCCGAGATCCGAAGGGTGCTCTGCACGGAAGGCCGTTTGTCGCGAAAGTCAGCCAACTTCTGGGCGCTGTTGTACAAGGTTCCATTCCACGAGGTTGCGGCGCTCAACCTGAGCCGCTAACCTAATTCTTCTTTCATCAAAGAAAGAAAACTGCCATGACCAATCATGAATCTGGGGTATGGCACCGCGAGGTGATCACCGCCTCCACTGAAGTAACGCTCCGCAACCTTTCTCACGCCAGACTGCTTGACAGCTTTTACCTCAGCCGGCGGGACGGGGCTTGCCCTTCACTTCGGCCACCGGCTGTCTCAGGATCTAGACTTTTTTGCGGCCGATCTCTTCGATGAGGAAACACTCCTCCAGCGTGTCCAGGCGTTGGCTGGGTTTTCCCTTGTCGCCAGAGCGCCGCATTCGCTGCATACGACGATCCAAAAGACAAAGGTGAGTTTCCTTGGCTACGATTACCCCGTGCTGTTTCCCGCTACCCGATTCCTTGATGTTGCCATAGCTGATCCGCGCGACATTGCGTGCATGAAAGTGAGCGCTATTGCGAGTCGCGGTACCAAGCGCGATTTCGTGGACCTCTACGTGTGTGCCCGGCAGTTCGGCCTTGGCGATCTCCTGGAACTCTTTGACCGAAAGTACAGTCAAACCCGGTACAACAGGCTTCACATTCTCAAGTCACTGACGTTTTTTGAGGATACCGAAAAGGACCCGATGCCCCACATGCTGGTATCGCTTGAGTGGGACGAGGTTAAACGGTTTCTTCTGCGGGAGATGCCTTACCTTTTGGCATGAAAGCGCCACCGTTCCGTTGCATGCGCTGACCAGACCAACCGGCAATACTGTTCGCGCTGCCACAATCCCGCGTGCACGCCCGAGCGTGTCAGAAAACCGGGCCCACATTCGTGCCGAACCAATCACAACAGCGTGGCCAGGACCAAGGTCAAGCAATTGGACATTGAGACCTGATGGACCTACGGGCAAATGGTCTGCAACCAATACTCTGTAGGAGTACTCTAAGCTGCCATGCCAGCAGAGAACCCGTTCCCGCTCTCACATGCCCTCCGGAAATCCTCAGTCCGTGTGGCTGATGTTGCCTGGCGCATCGCGCAAGGCATTAATCGGTGCCTACCGCAAGCGCAGCAGCCGAAGCCATCATGGGCGCCGGCGAAATTGCTAAAGAGCAGCGAGCGAACCTTCCTGCGGCTCGGTCTCCCCAGATCCGTGGCTTCCCTCTGTCCGAAATGCGTGCTCGAGAAACGGGATCGAATGCTCAACGCCAAGGTCGGGACCGATTCCTTTCATTCCGGCGATGAGCAAATTCAGGCACAAATCGTCGAGGAGGCCGGACACGTTCTGATGCGAAAGATCTGTGATAAACACGGGCCATTCGAAGACCTGCTATCTGAAAACGTTGCTTTCTTTAAGCGCATGGAGTCCCTCTACCAAGGTCAGGACTTCCGGTGCCGTGATGATGCTGCCGTCCACCATCATGGTTGCTCAACAATACGATTCGGTCGCGGCAGCTTCCTCGTGTTCGATCTGACCAATCGCTGCAACATGAAATGCGATCCGTGCTTCATGGACGCAAACCAGCTCGCTTACGTAAATGAGCTGACCTTGGACGAGATTCGGTCGACGTTAGAGCGGGCGTTGTCGTTCAAGCCGCAGCGTGAGGTAAACATTCTCTTCTCTGGCGGCGAGCCGACGTTATCGCCGCATTTCCTTGCTGCGGTGCGCTGTGCAGCGGACCTCGGATTTAAGCGCCTCCACGTCGCCACGAACGGAATCCGGTTTGCCCAGGAGTGTGCGTTTGCGGCTCAAGCCGCAAAGGCTGGGTTGCACAGCGTCTACCTTCAGTTCGACGGCACGACCGAGCAAAATAACACGCACCGCCATATCGGCAATTCGCTCGAGGTGAAGCTGAAGGCGATCGAAAACATCGCCGAAGCCGGCATGCGCACTACCCTCCAAGTGACCGTAATCAACGGGGTCAACAACGACGGGGTCGGATCGATTCTTGATTTCGCGATCCGCCACATCGACAAGGTAAACGGGTTGCTCTTCCAGCCGATCATGTTCGCCGGCAGAGACGAGCAGGTCGATAACGAAACTCGGTACGAGCGCCGCTACACGCTTTCGCACCTCGTGCGAGACCTTCAAGAGCAGGCATGCTTCGATTGGCAGCCTCTCAGAGATTGGGTCCCGGTTTCCGTCTACACCGCGGTATCGCGGATCGTAGATCTGTTGCACGGTCCCGACGCGACCAAGGGCGTGGTCTCCCCTGACGCACACCCGGATTGCTGCATTTCGAGCCCGTTGCTGGTGAACCGCCGCACGAAGCAGGTGGTGCCGCTGTTCTCGTTCTTTGACGTCGAGCAGTTTGCGAGGGACGCAACCGTGATAACCGATTCTGCGCGCGGACCCCTGCTGACAAAGGTACAGCTCGCACTGGCAGTGGCGAGGAACATCCGTCCTCGCGAATTGCCGAGCAGATTTCACGCCAAGGACGCTGTAGAGATTGTGCGCCAGGGGTTGAGCTGCTTAGACAGCAGCCGGTCCGACTGGCACAAGGTCACGCGTAAAGAGAGTGAATGGACTTGGATGACAATTCAGGGCCAGTGGTTCCAAGACCTGTTTAACTACGATTCGAGCAATGCCCAGGCCTCGGCAACGCCGGTGGCCACTCCGGACGGGGAGATCGACTTCTCCGCCTACAACGGCGCCGGATGGCGCCAGATCGTCGAGCATAACTTCCACCCGCTATCGCTCGCGGCCTGGCATCACAAGCATGGGCGGCACAAAATCTTCGCACAGGGGAAATTGATACCTGTGGAAATGCTTTCGACCGCTGTTCCACACCCGCAATACCTCGGAACCTGTGGCCGAGATTTCGTGAAAGAGTCCGCCACGGTGCCGCTTCAGCGCCCTCCGGCACGCGACGGTAGTATCAATTCGTAAAAGAACTCTTGTCTCAGCCGAATGTTGCCATGATTCGCTGCGGTTACGAGATGCTTAGAAGAGCCTGCTCCACTTCAGAACTGTATTGACAATCGTACATACTTATCATCAGGCAAGCTGGCTTCTTGGTTGTAGAAGTCACCCAAGAGCGAAAGCGGGAGAAGTTTTTCTTGCACCCGCTGGTGAGTTCACCCTCGCGACAATTTGACAACGAAGGACTTCGGCACCGGGGGCCCGTCTCTGGCCCTCGTCCTTTGTGTGCAATGTACATAAAAATGGAGTATATGTACATCCTGTGATATTCTGACGATAATAGGGGGGATCTGATGGCCACTGCAAGGAGTCGATCGCACAAGCATTTTCAGTTGGATTCGGTGAAAATCAAGCGTGCCCAAAAAGCATTGCGGGCCAAAACCGAGACCGAGGCCATCGAGCGCGCATTGGACTTAGCGATTGCCGAACACGAGAGGAACCGATTGGTTCTTGAAGCCACTGAGCGATTTGTCAACAGTGGCATTGACATTAAAGATGTGTATGGCACGCTGGGCGGTTAGATGCAGCCCGCGCTTTTCGACTCTTCCATTTACATTTCCGCATTGCGCCGGGGAGACGATGCGGCCCTCGCGCTCAGACGGCTGGCTACCGATGCACCACTTTGGCTGAGTGCGGTGGTACTCGAAGAACTCTATGCTGGCGCAGGCGACAGTGGTCGGCACGTTCTGCAGCGCCTGGAGCGGGATTTTGACAGGGCGAAGCGAATCCTGGTGCCAAATCTCAGCGACTGGACTCAAGCCGGCAGAGTGCTTGCTCGGTTGGCCGCCAAGTATAACTACGAACAAATCGGACAGGGACGCCTAACCAATGACGCACTGATTGCGATGAGCGCAGGGCGACTGGGCATCAGAGTGATCACAGCCAACGAACGAGACTTCAGAAGGCTCGCCGAATTCCGCACTTTTCATTGGCAAGTGATCACCGCTTAACGGTCTGGAGGCCGCACGTGCCTGCAACTTCCGATCCCTTACAAACCGCACCCCAGGAAAAGCGTGGAGCACGAACTTTTCTTCACCAATTACATCTTGACTGGCGCTCGATGGCCTGCAACTGGATTCCGTGTGGATTCGGAGACTCATTGTCCGACATCACCAGGACTTGAGTTGCTCATTAACCATTGATGTAAGTCCGCAACGCCGCTTCGGGATATCGCACCAAGCGGCCAATCTTGCGGAACGGTGGCCCCTGCCGCTGTCCCTCGTACTGCTTCATGCGCCATTTGCGCAGCTGCGAAAGCGAAACCTGCAGCATCTCGCCGACCTGTACTTCGGTGTACATGCGCAAAGGTTGCTCTTCCTGGTGTCCGTTGCCGGAGTGTGCTGGCCGCAACAGCCGCGGCTGCGGTCGGCTGCGAGCAGCTTCCGGCTCGGCGGGCGGCTGCTCTTTCATTTCGTGTTGGGCGTGAACTGGTGGCGTGATCCGGAAAGCACGGTTTGAAGTTCTCATCTTTGAGCTCCAACATCTGAGAATTTTTTCTCAATTCCGAATGCCGATTTGGTCAACCCGCCAGCGCCACGGCCTCGGTTCGCGGCTGTGGCGCCAGGCGGCAAACGGGTTCTTATTGTCCCGGGGCAGCAGCCAGTTGCCGCCCCGAAAGGCCGGCCTTGCGAGCAGTGTCGGCCAGCCGGATCGAAGGCGCGTGGAGTGCCGTAGACACTGCAACCACCGGCTTCGCAGCCGCTCTTCTGGTGCCATGGCGGGCCCGGAGTATCCGCTTTCGCCCTTCCGCGATCGCCAGGATCTCTTTCTGCTCGGACTCGATCAACTGCTGGGCGCGCTCCATGGCATGCTGCTGGATGTGCACGTACTCCAGGGACGTTTCGCGGTCCATGTGCCCCAGCTGTGCCATCATCACTTCCAGCGGCACGCCCGCTTCGGCGCCCCAAGTGCGAAACGTGTGCCGGAGATCGTGGAAACGAAATCCACTCATGCCGCATTCGGCCACCAGCCTTCTCCAGGAGCGCGTCCAGGAAGCCATGGGCCGGATCAGGTCCCATTTCTCGTCCTTCTCTTTGTTGTAATAGCGCGACTGCGTTAGCTGAAGCGGCAACAGGTAATGCTGAGGCTCAGTTGCCCCCAGCGCGTGAGCGCGCTCCAGCAGGTGGCGCAGCCCCCATTCGGCGAGCGCCATCAGACGCGGTTCGCGTTGCTTGCGGTTCTTCGCGATCTCGCGCCGGATTGCCAGCTTGCCACCCTCCAGATCAATGTCGCCGAGCTGCAGCCGGCGAATCTCGCCGCCGCGGCAGCCAGTGCCAATCGCGACCGCGGCACAATACATCGCCAGCTGCCAATACGGGTTTGCTTTCGCTTTCTCGATAATCGTCATCACCTGTTCCTTGGCGGCGCACTTGCCTGCGCGCGACTTCACCTGGCGCAGCGGCTTGTAGCCCGCGGCCAGGTCGCCCGTCCAGCAATGGGCAAACATGAGCACGTTGCGCAGCAGTTGCATTTCGTAGTTCACGGTTCGCGCGGTGACGGGCTGCTTCATATTCTTGCTTACGTGCTGGCGTCGTTGCTGCTGATACTGCTGCATCATCGGCAGCTTGATCGCCTTAACCGGCAACTGCGAGCCGAAGAAATTCCTGACCGGCTTGAAAATGCGGCGTTCGCGTTCGATGGTAACGGCAGCGCTGCTGGCGGCTTTCCACTCAAAGTAGAGCTCCGCCACGCGGCTCAGTGGCAGCCTGCCCATGTCCTCCGCCTGGGTTTTAGTCTCTGCGATTTCCTCGTGCTCGTTGGCAAGAAACTCCAGCTTGAAGGCGAGGGCTTTCGCCGGGTCATTGGTCCCAGTATTTTTCTGATGCTGTTTGCCGCGCGCGTTGCGCCAACTGAACCAGATGAACGGGGAGTCGGCTTTCCAGCGCAGGCCGCGAGGCAGCTTGGTGCGTTTGCTGTCCTTCATGGGGCACGGTTTTCCTCCAGTTCAGCCAATTCGTCAAACCGCTGCCGAAGGCTCGCGCCGCGCGAAAACTGCTGTTGCCGATGGTTGCGATTGCCACGGAGCTCCATCGGCGTTCCGGGGTATTCGCGAAGCAAATGTTACCGGTTTCTGTTACCGGTCGGCATTTTTCCGGTGTTTTTCAGGAAGTCCGGAAAGGTAAGTCTTTTGAAATCTTTGGCTGCCCCCCAGGGATTCGAACCCCGATATGCTGATCCAGAGCCGTTTTTGAGCGTTTCCTGTAAGTCATTGCCTGTCCCGCATTTCCGGCGTAAGCGGCTGACGCAGCAGCAGTTCGCGACGTGTACCAGCCTGGGCCAAGATGTGCCTAGATGTATGAAGCTGTCCGTGCATTCCCCACACAATCCCCCACACGCGCAGCGAGTGGACAACTGCGCTTCGGCAATCACGGATTGAATCGCTCACCACGATGGACTCCTACGCGAATGGTTGGGCTTCCCTGGCTCGCGCTGGCGAACAGGGCAGGGTTGCTGCTTACCTTAAACGCCAAGTTGCGGCAGGCTCCCTCACATCGTTGCAACGGGAGAGCGCTGCAGTTTTTCAGCTTCGGCTATTTCACGTGCAGCACGGAACTGCTCAATCTTACTCTGCGCCTCGGCGAGATGAGCTTTCGACAGATGCACGTACCTCTGCGTCGTTTTCAGATCCGCGTGACCCATCAGTTTTGCCAACGTGAGCGGATCCGTACCTGCCTCAGCTGCGCGCGTCCCGTACGTGTGACGCAGATCGTATAAACGAAACGGATTGACCCCGCTTTCCTCTAGCGCCTTGCGATGCGCGGGTTGAAGTTGTTTCATTGGCTGTGTCCAGTCATGGCCGCCACCGACGCGGAATGGAAACAGGTACTCACCCTTCGCTTTTTTCAACCTTCGACTGAGTATCGGCATCACTCGCGTAGTTACAGCAACATCCCGCCGCGCGTTCACGGTTTTCCCGCAAGGTATGTGCACGAACGCTGTAGCAGCCGTCAGGTGCACATCATGGCCGCGCATCCGAAACACTTCCTCGGGTCGAAGGCCCACCTCAAGGATGATGGTCGCCACGTCGCGAAGTAACAAGTTGGCGTTCTTGAGGTACGCGCGTTCCTCAGTGAACGTCAGCACGCGTTCACGCCCGTTCTCCGGGAGGAATTCAATTTTCCTGGCGGCAAACGGACTGGTGACAATCACGTCAGTTTTCATCGCGACGCAGAACATCCGTCGCAAGCATTCCAGGTCACGATTGACGGTCGCACCTGACCGACCGTCTTTCAGGCGCGACTCTTTGAACTGGCGAATTTCATCAGCTGTGATCTCATCCAGCCGCTTCGCACCAAACCACTCCAGCAGCTTCTTAACGGAAATCGAGTAGCAGCGATGCGTGTTCGCCTTCCGCTCCAGTTTTACTGATTCGAGGAATTGCTTGGCGAAGCTCTTCAGCAGGGGAACTGGCCGGCGTTCCACGATGCCAGCACGCGACTGAGCGAGGCGGGCACGGTGAATATCCTCAGCAGTTGCCGCTGCTTTCTTGTTCCTGAGCTTTGTTGTGCGCCGATACCGCACGCCCTCGAACAGAAACTCGTACCACCAGTAGGGCGAGTTGGCCCGCTTAAACAGACTCATTGCCCTTCCCCTTTTTCCAGCGCGACTGAGCGGCTTTTTTGGCGAGTTGCTTGCGCTGCTCCGCTGAGAGTTTCGACGCGCGAGCATGGGCGCCCTTCCTCGCGATTTGCTGCCGTTCATCTTTGGAGAGTTTTTCAGCGCGAGCACGTCCACCACGACGGCCCAACTCAACAGCAGCAGCAAGTTTCTTTGCCATATGTGCTACACACCTTACCGCTAAGCACGCATCGCGTCAATCAGAAGTTCCGACCAGCCGCTCTTCCAGATACGCTTCAAGTTCCCTCAGGCGATATCGAACGAGGCGAGATTCCAGCTTTACGTATGGCGGACCACGTCGCTGAGAGCGCCACTGGGCGAGTGTCTCTACAGAAACACAGAGAAACTGTGCCGTCTCATCCGGCCTGAGCAGCTGCTTTTGTATTGCACCCGCCATCGTCTCTTTGCGCCTTCCGCGTACCCCCATGTTTTCCGAACTCTTCCGAACCGAGAACACACTTATCCGTATTGAAAGGCCACGCCTCACCCGCTGAAAATGCGCACCCGCGCTTGCTCGCTTCGAACCTGCGCAATGTCAGGGAGACCCCTGGATTCCAGTTGCGCCATCGGCACCCAGCGGGTGATTTCCGACAGCGCCTCGGCACACAGCGGGCATTTGCGCCCGACCGTCGAGACCTCTGGCGGCGATTCAGTCTCTGGATCCACTTTGGCGTTGTAGAAAGCCGCCAGGGTATGAAAGCGACGCACGCGATGAAAGACGGCCTCCAGGTCGGCCAGGCGCTTAGGATCGGAAGAGCGAATCAGCTTCGCCGGGTATTTGACGGCGTGGAAAAGAGCGGACTCGAAACTCCGGGCGTACTTGATGCTGATGATGAAAGAACCATCCCCGGTGATCTTCGCCCACAGCCTGGAGAGTTCCTTTCGTTCCTGAGGCAGCCAGGGCCCAACGTACACACCATGGGCGTGAGCGTTGGTGTTGTTTCCGCCCAACTCGTCACAGAACGCCAATCCGTACTGCTGGCGGCTGATTCCATGGCGGCGTTCGATGGCGCGGCAAAAACGCTTGATGCACCCGTTCAGCCGGCGCATGAGCTCCGGCGACGGCATCTGTCCGGTGTTCCGCAGCGTGAAATCCAGCTTCGCGATTACAACCGCAGGCTTCTTGCCGGGCGCTGGCGGCCAGTCGGGAACCAGGCGGCGCACGACCCCGGCAAGGCGGGCGTGATGTTTAGCGAACAGCCGGTTCGCAGCACGCGGACCGCAGTTGACGCAGTAACGATTGCCGCACTCGTAGGCGACGCGGAACGAATGCCCATTGCGGCAAGCCACCTCGCCGCCCAGCACCCCGCACGCCAATTCCCGCTGCGCTTTTTTCTCCAGCCCCAGTTCGCAGAGGTGCTGTGCTTTTTCGATTTTTTCTTGAGTGGCGCGGACCGCGATCGGTGAAACATTCCACCTGCCGTCCGGTTCTTGCGTGATCAGGGTTGGAATCGAATAGCCGTTTGCCTTGCGGCTGGCTTGCTTGTCGCCGGAGTTAAGCCGCCGCGCGCGGTCAACCAGGCTTTCGCCCGCGCGCACCAGGTACGATTCGGTTCGCGTTGCGATGCCGGCGAGCTCGGAATCTGGAGAGGCCACTATCAGAATGCCGGTAAACAGCGGCGACCACCAGGCATTCTTGTGCCGCTCCCTTCGTTCCTGTTTCCACTGCTCGACAAAGCGCGGGTCTTTCCAGTTCAGTTCGGGCGAATTGGGTGCAGTTGCCATTTCACAGTTATTCGGAGACTCAAGTAAAAGGGGACTGCTTCGCTGCGCTTCGCAGCCCGTCGCCGGGGCTTGTGCCCCGGCCATCGGAGCCCGCTTTGTTTAACCCTTCGCATGCCGGCCGCGCGCGCGGCGCCAGAGGCCGCCCATCGCGCAAAAGCAGCGCGATGGGACCCCGGCCTGGCGCCGCATTCGTCGCGCGGCCGCTCTCTCGGAAGCTGGAACCATGCGTTAGTCTCGCGACCCAGAGCGGGCTAGGAACTGGGGAGCGCGATCTTTGGTTTAGTTTCCAGCCCCCGAGACGACGGTCGAGGCCGGTACGGCTTGGCCTGCCTGACCACAAAACAATTCGGCCATGGCCTGGCTAAATTCATGCTCGGCAGCGCGCAGTTTGGCTTCTGCCGCGTCGCGCTCGCGACGGTAATCGACCACGGCCTGGATGTAACGGACGCGCGCGGTTTTGAGTTTCGCGGTGAGTTCCGCATGCATTGGAAGTCCCTGCATCGAAACGTTTTATTTTTGCGTGTGGAGGGAATTGCGGTAGGCTAGAAGCGCAAACGGACAACGGGTTGCGCGGAAAGACAACCGCAATTCCCGTACCCCCCGTCACAGCGGATCCAAACGCTGTGACGGGGTAAAGCGTTCAGAACGGAATATCGTCGTCGGTGATCTCGGAATTGTTCTGGGCCCGAGCCTTCTCGACTCGCACCCGGAATTCCCGCAGGTAGTTGTCGCCTTTCTTCACCTCTTTGTTCTCGCCGGTAAACGTCACCTCGACAAAGCGGCCGATGTGTTCCGGCTGCAGCTTCTGGGCGAGGTCGTACGTGGCCAGGAACCGCACGCGCCGGTCTCTCTCATCAGGCCGCATGAGATATTGCGTGACCGGCTTGCCCTTCACGATGACCTTGTCGATCGAGAGCAGCGTGCCGGCGATGCAGTCGCCCGGCGCCGAGAAGTTGAACATTTCCGGAGCGAGGATTTCTTCGAGTTCGTGACGGCCATCACGTCGAGTGCCGACGTCTGACCGAGTTGCGGTTGAATTCACTGTGTTCCTCCTGTACTGGATTTTTTGCTGCGGTCAAGCGAGGCAAGGGCCGAGGCTGGCAGCTCTAAGAACGAAGCGATTTTTGCCACGTCCTGCGGTTTGGCCTTGATCCGGCCGCGGATGATGCGGGATACCTTGGCCGGAGACATCCGCAGCGCACGTGCGAGTTGCAGCTGCGACATGTCACGACGAAGCAAAACGACTTTCAGGCTGAGCAGCATCGTGCAATTTGTTGTAGCACAAGAAAATGTGCACAACTCGCGAGAGGGACAGCTGTAGAGCAGCAGCTCGTCGCGATGCGGTTCTCTTTACGTCTAAGTTGAACGCACCCCGCAAAAAATGCGGGTTTCGCGATAGCGATTTGAGACAAATCGGCACTGCTTGCCGAGTCTGTGCAGAATATGCACAAAAAGATTTCTTGACAATAAAATACGACTTCTCTTGATTCTGAATGGATTTGATGTGCATAATCCGTCTGAAGGTGGTGCACGGATGAATCCGATTCTCGAATTTTGCGAGCGCTTCGGATACAGCTTACGGGAGGCGGCGAAGAGATTTAAGTGCTCTGCTTCGCGGCTGTCTGCGTACTCTCGCAGCAAGAAGCCGCTACCCTACATGTTCGAACAAGGAATAGCGGAGGTGACTAGGCAGGAGGCAGGCAAAAAGAGAACAACGGATGAAGAGACCGTCACTCAACTAGTTTGCCCACGCTGTGGCGCACGCCCCAGGCTCAGATCCGATTATCTCAAGCACTGGTTCCACGGCCGGCTGAAGGATCACGCAACCTGCTCAGGAACGACGGGAAGCCGGCATCAGGTAGTCAGCTTCGGCATCCTGCCCCATGAAACCGAATGGCAGCCGCTCGATGCCGCGAAGAATCCGAACACCCAGAAAGAAGTTTTGCTGCCTCTGCGACGGCGAGTAAAAACATCATACGAAAGACGCCACGGCTGGGTGTGGTGCCCTGAGTGCGGGGGAATGTGCCTTCCTGGTGGAAAATATACTCATCACTACCGTGGATCCGAAACGGGAACGACCTACAACATTTTTCGGTGTTTCAATCACAAGTGCCGAAACTACCGCAGGCGACTGAAGTGCCTGAACGGAAAAGCGGTGTTGGACCTCGAACATCGCGGCCGGTTCAGCAATCTCCCACCCAAAGCCAGAACGTGCCCCCACTGCAATGGCAAGACAGTCGCTAACGGAAAACATCTGGGCTTGGTAAATGGAGTCCCGCGAGAACTCATCAGGGTTCGCTGTAAGGGCGATTGTAAGAAGCCGAGAGTGTTTTACTTCGACGTATCACTCGGTCGATTTTTCTCTCTGAAACTCGGCGGCCCACGTGCGGATGACAATCGCCCAATATGCCGAAAGGGAGACACGATGATCTCGTGGCGAATTGATCTGCACAGATACCGCCGCTTTAGAGCAAGGGTCCCTTCCGCGATCCGAGCAAAGATCGATGCGTGTGTGACGCCTTCCCTCCCCGCGAAAGAAATCGTCGTTGTGAGATATGAGTGCCGGCACAAAACAGTTTGGAAACTGCCGAATGGCGTCGTACTTCTTACGCAGCACCGGAGGCGCGCAGAACAACGTAGCCGTGACGTTCGAGATCGCGCCCCACTCCTAGCGGGGGAAAGAGCCGCACAATGACAGAACAGCAACTCGCGCAACTCACGGCCGCTATCCTAGAACTGCACAATAAACTCAACACGCTCACCGTTTCCATTGATGTTCTGAAATGCTGTATGGCGATTCGAGCTGTCGGATCAGGCCACGATGAAGTAGTAAGTTTTCTAGAACAGATTCGACAGGTCGAACAGGCGTGTTCTCCAGGTCCTGAAGAGCAGAAAGCCCTTGCTGCAGTAGTTCAGGCCCTGAAGCGCTGGATTCCGAAACAGTCATCTGATTCTTAGAACGCCTGCTCTTGTCAGCCTTCATTTTGTGGAACTCCCGTCGCAAGATACTGACCCCCTTTTGATTATCGACGAAACGGCCGCGGGCGCAATCCCTTTCTCTGAAACCCCAGGTCCTCAGCGAGGAGCTGCACACTGCGGCGCAAAATCTCAGACGGCTTCAAACCGAGTTTCTTGTGAAGTTTGCTAATCAGAATCTTGTCCTCCTGGTCCGGGTGCCAGGCCATCACCTTCCGCAACACACGCGCGCGTAGGGTGTGAGCGCTGCAGGTACCGGAACGAGTTTTGAGGGATCGCACGCGAACCGCTCGCCGCGGCCGCGCTCGATTCGAATGTGAACTGCGCCTGCTTTTGGGTGTTTGGGAGCGACCTGGAGTTTTCATTTGGCGATTTACCTCCCGCGTTTTACGCAGCACCAACTCTGACTACTCTCCCGCTAGTGCCCGGTCCGAACTTCTGGTAGTGACCACTCGACAGCGCTCGTGCTGCCTTCTCAAGCGTCTCATTGCGAATGTGAAAATAAAGCTGCTTCGTCTGAGAATTGATTGCGTGGCCCATCATCGCTTCAATAGCGCCGTAAGGAATCTCTGGATTCTCCAGCATCCGAGTACATGCCGTGTGCCGGCAGTCGTAGAACCTGAGCCGGGCGAGTCGGGGAAACTTGTTCGCGGCTTCCGCCCGGAGTGCGCTCCATGCCTTGTGCCAGCCGTACATCGGTCGATGCACGTCCGGGCCGCGGTGCGGCAAGAGATAGTGCTGCGGCAGGTGGGCGCCCTTCTTTAGCGCGCGGACGTACAGCGTACGAAGCGCCCACTGTGCGTCCTGGTTGCAGAAGAGCGAGCGGACGCGGAAGTTGTTTTTCGTTCCTTTGGTGATGCGAATCCAGGTGCAGTTCTTCGTATCGAAGTCGGCCAAGGTGAGCGCGCGCAGCTCACCCGGACAGGCACAGGTGTTGCGCGCAATAAGCGAACAGCAGTAGGCGACAATCCAGCGAGACCGGCTGGCAGCCAGGCGAAACAGATGCGCCTCTTCTTTCGGCTCCAGAGCAATGCCGCGAGATCTCGGCAGCGGCAGAGGTTCGTACCAATCTGCAATCGGCGCCCACACGCCAGCGCGTCGCATGATCTGGGAAAGTAGGTTCAGTTCTTTGTTGATCCGGTTAGGACCTGCTTTTTGAGCACGATCAGCGCGGTATCGATTGATGTGGTCAATCGTGATTTCCCGCAAGCGAACATGTCCAAGAAAAGGCGAGAGCCGGTGAAAATCGTTCTGGTAATCGCGGCGCGTTCCAGGCGCGATGCGCACGCGGCTTGACAGCCAGAGATTGAAAGCGTCAGAGAAAGGAAGCTGCGCGAATGCTGTTGCGTCCATTTTTCGTCTCCCCCTTTGGACGCGACATTAGCAGCGAACTGCGCACCGAACGAACAACTATAAATTTTCTGGAAACGAGCGATGTATTACGTTGCACTACAACGTCAGACGGAGAAAAACCGGAGAAATCAGGCGAACTCATGAGAGCGCGGATAAAAGGCGCACATCGCAATCGCCGTACCAAACGACTTTTGTATGACTTTGCACTACAGCAATTTTCTCGCTGTCACGGCCGTTGCAGCCAATCCGCCATTTCAGTGTCCGCTGCGCGCTGGCGGCGACGCCCTTAGATAAATCCCAAAATTCCCGACTCGCTTTCGAGAGCCTTTGCGCGCTTGCGAAGTTCGCGAGCCTCTTCTTTGCGCTTCCTGGCACTTCGTCTTAACTTGCGCTGCGGTTCGTGTTTTCCGCCGAGAAAAAACATCCCGATGGCCAGCAATGCAAGGCCAGGGAACAGCAGCGACAAATCGACCGGCGCCGACGTTTCATCCTGGCCGATGTACCCGATTGTGCTCGGTCGCATCGCCCGCACGCGCCCGTAAGAATCCGAAACCGTAGGGAGCGAGAAGTAGCTGTTGGTTCTCATTAGCCCTCACCTTTCTAATCTCTCGTTTCACCGCCGGCGAAAGACCTGGTCCACCTCGTCATAATTAAGCCAGCGCCAATCGTAGCCGATCCGCTCCGCGAGTCGTTCCAGGTACGCTCGCCGCGAGACTTTCTTGATCTTCCCTTCTTGCCACTCCCGCCTGAGTCGCTCGACAGAGACTCAGAACACACTTGCCTGTACGTCCAAGGTGCCAGTGTTGCCGGCGCCACACGTCGTCAGCGTCACCACCATCGTTCCCCCAAGAGCAGTGTTGGTAAGGGCCGTAGCCAGTCCAGGATTCCAAGCTTTGTTGAATGAAGTCGTGCCCACCTCGGTGGCAGCGCTGCTCCAAATCGTTGTGCCAAAATCCGTCACAGTTAGCCCTGCGGTGCCAGCTGAACAACGGGCTGAAACGGAATACAAATGTGCCCGCTGAGAAAAAGATGGACCCACAGTGATTGCCACGCTCGCATTGACGGCTGAGATTGACTGCTGATTTGTTGTCGTGGGGGGCTGCCCAGTAGCCGGCAGAAAGCTGTTTGGCGGATAAAAAAAATAAGTGGCGCTGCACAGGCCAGAGGCTCCGGCCCCAGCCGTGTAGCTGACATCCACAGCCGTCGAAGGCGCAGGGGGAACGATTGAGGTCCAGTAAACCAGCGAGTCCGCTTGCGACGGTCGGATCAAAGACATCTGCACTCGTCTCGCCTGTATGCTGGGTAACATGAAAACTCGGGCTTGCACCAGTGCTGCCGGTTGAGAACAGGATCAGCATTCCGTAGGTAGACCCATAAGGTGAAACGACCTGCGAGATGCTCGGGCTCGCGGAGCAGTTCTGTCGCGTCCACAGGACTTTACGAAACTGCTGCGACGGATTGTATGAACCGAAAGGAACGCTGGGCGATGCCGAAACACCGGAATAGTTTGCCGTGAGCGTCACCCCGCCGCCACAGCCGGCGCACGTCACCAGATTCGCCCGAAGTGCTGGATAGTATCCGACTGCCACTACCTCGCCCTGGGTCAGGTCGGTTGCATCATCGGAAATCGGACTCCAGATGCTGCCGTCAGAGCTTCCTTCCAAGCGGATCTGAATCGCTGTCGCGCTGCCGGCTACGGTGTACGTCAGGAAGTGCACCGTCTGCCCGATGTTCGGAATTCCACACGGAGTACCGTTGACGGGCGTGCAGGAGACAGTAGCAACCGGCGTTGTCTGCGCCGTCGTTTGCCCGGAAAATACTTTCTGCTGCGCCGATTGCGGCGAGGTGTAGCCGATGAACTGCGCGCTCGCACGCGGCGCCCCCAGAGACGCCATGGCGAGAACGAAGATCAGTACCGCTGCGCTTGCACTTCTCGATGTCATTCTTGGGACCCTCTCTTCGGGGCCTTTCGTCTGCGCCAGGTTGTCCCGGAAAAACACGGGAGTGCCCGACTGCGTCCTTGGGCGTTGCGGTGCGACCCGATCAAAGAGCCGCACCGCAACCAAGGCTAGTCGTCGCTTTCTTCTTCCTCTTCCTCGTACTCGTCGAGGATGTCATCGGCGATTTCCTGGGCGCGGTCCACTCGGCCTTCATCGAGGGCCTCTTGAATTTCAGCGATCGTGTTGACCAGATCGTCGCGCTCGTCGTCATCTGGAGCATCTGACGACGCCTTTTTTCTGGCCGACATCACCGCGGCCGGCGGCGCTCCGGTTGCCGGCGCTACAGTCGGCGATGCGGTCGGTGCCGGTGGGTTCGGGCGGCGCTCCTTGATGGTCTGAATCAGCTCGTCGAGCTTGCTCACAACGTCTTGCTTTTTCGCCATACGTTTCACTCCTTGATTTTTGGCAGGATTCGTCAATTGAAGTCCGCGCCGATCCGCATACTCGTCCACAGTCAGCCCGTCCAACTCGTCGGCTAACTCTTCATCGCCCAAGACGTTGGCTGTGAATGCAACCGCTAGGTCCTGGCGCTGCGCAACTTCATCGCGCGTCAGTTCCTTTGGGCGACGCGGATTCCTTGCCTGCATCGAGCGCCGCAGGCTCTTCTTTAACTTCTTGGTTGTCGCACCGTGCTCCCGCATCCATTCGCGAGCTTTTGCGCTCGGTTTCTTTCCAGCGATAGCAGCATCAATCGCCTGCTCGCCAGCCGAAAACCCAAAGAAGTTTTTCCGTCTGCTCTCGCGCGGTGGTGACGGATTGTGGATTCTGATCAACGGTGACATATCGCAATTGTGGATCGGAGAAGCGCGGTACTCCATGGGAACGTTGATGGAATTTTGGGAGAAAATTACAGGAACTATTTAGCAGCCGGTTTTGCGCGGCTTACGGACGGACAGGTCTTTAGCGACGGCGCCCGGTGAGACGTGAAACTGTGCCGCCACAAATGCCCTTGCCAGAGCTCGAAGATGTTGACTGTGCGCCGGCAACTCCTTTAGCGCGTCCTTCAGAATGATCTCGGACTCGTTCAAGTCACCCAACGGCACGCGGTCCTGGTCGTGTTTCTGAGCGATCAGGAACACCAAGAAATCAGGGTGACGCACACGCATCTCATCGTAACCGCGTCCCGAGTCGAGCAAGAGCTTAGACAGTTCACGTTCAATTCTCTTTGCCACTTCCCGCCGCGCCTGGCGAATCTTCGTGTGCAACAAACTTCTGCTCTGCAACACTTCGGTTAGACCTCCTCCTCAAGCTCGGAATCCACAACTGCACGAGCCATGCGCTGCACAGCCTCAAAGCCCTCTGTGCCTGCGAGCGTTCCTTCCAGCTTGCTGCGGACTGCCTGCTCTAGTTCGGTTTTCCGCTCCAGGTCCTCGTCCCACAGTTCCCCGTCTAATCTCAGTTTTTGCAAATAGAAAAATACGTCCCGCGCGCCAAAATCAATCAGGAATTTCTTGGTGCTTTCGCGCTGTTGCCGGGCGCGTTCTGCTTGGGCTCGGTCCTGCTCGGCCTGGTAGTCCGCCGCAATTCGCCTTCCCGCTTCGACCGCGGCTGCGCGTATCTCTTCGAACGAAGCATCGGCCGATAAACAGCTAATCGCCTGACGCGCTGCCTGGGTCGCGCGCGTCTCCCATTCGGTCAACTCAGAGCCCATCTCAGGAATAATGCTCCGAGCAAGTGCCGGCAATTGCTTCCGAGCTTCTCGAAACGCGCGCTCGATTTCCTGGCGCCGTCTCCAAGGCTTCAACCCTCTTTCAACTGCAGCGAGCACCAGGCGCTGCACAACACTTTGTGGCTGCGTCGGCACAAGATCCTCGAGAGTCTCCTCGACAGCTTGCCGTACATCGAGGGCAACGTCCTGTGGAGCGTCCTGCGGAATCGACTGAAGCGCAAATTGCATCCACCCATCCACCCACTGCCTGCGCTGCCGGGCCGCCGCCGCTCTCTGCTGTTCCTGCTCGCGCAATTGCGATTCGCGCTCGCGTTGCAAGCGCAACTGTTCGAGAACAATACGGTCCGAAGTCTCGCGCCGGCGCTCAGTTTCAGCATCCTCGTCGTCGAACCTTTTCAGTTCACGCTTAACGCGACGCTCCTGCACCTCCAGATTGAGCGCCTGCACCGACTCGCGCTTGCTCTCAACGATACCGGATGAAACACCCGCGATCGGCGCAGTCTGAGTAACCGCTCCCTGGCGATACGCGTCAACGTCGTTTCGCCGCACACGGATTTGTCCACCCGGAGTTTTGAAGCTGGGGAGTCCCTCGATGGAACAGAGGCGCCGCAAAGTGCGCACGGAAATACCAAGCTCCCGTGCGGCTTCGCCGGCCGAAAGCGAGTCATTCTGTGCTACGGGGACGTGACCTGAATTGTCCTGTTTGGCCGCACCTTTTGTCCTGTTTGGCCGCTCTGTTTGGCCGGTGCGGTTTGAGTACTGAACTCCCGGGGTGGCCGGTTTGGACCTGTTTTTCACCATTTGGCCGCTTCCACGTGGGTTATCGGTACCCACATTTTCCACCACACTGGCGTCAGCGAGGGTTTCGCGGAATGCGCGGTAAACGGTTTAGCTTGTTTTGGCTGCCCCCCAGGGATTCGAACCCCGATATGCTGATCCAGAGTCAGCTGTCCTACCATTGAACGAGGGGGCAGCGTCGGCGGTTGGCAGGTCCCGAACTGCAGACCCACTTCGATTTTAGGGGCTGTTCGGGACTGCGGTCAAATCAGTTTGTCAGTGGGTCAGTACGGTAAATTTCTCAGGACGTCAGCATCTCGCCGGCGTGGCAGCGTTCTACGCCGGGTCTGCGGTAACGTGTGGCCCAGGTCCGAACTGGAAGGATGCGAATTGAAATACTGACGAACTGACCCACTGAAATACTCGATCCTGCGATTACAATTTGTGCAGAGGAAAAATCTCATGGTAACCCCAACCGGCATGATGGAAAGCTTGCAGGATCGTGCTGAAATCGCGCGCCGCCATTTGCAGGCGGAACAATGTGCCCTGGTGGTGGTGGACATCCAGGAAAAGCTGCTGCCCCCGATCTTTGAGAAAGACCGCCTGCTGCGCAACGCGCAACTGCTGCTGCGGCTGGCGAAGATCCTCGACCTGCCCGTGATGGCGGCCACGCAATACACCAAGGGCCTGGGTCCGGTGGTGCCGGAGATCGCTTCCCTGCTGCCCTCCAAGCCCCACGACAAGATGGAGTTCAACTGCTTTGGCGCCGATGCCTTCTGCGACGCGGTCAAGTCCATGCCCAAGAACCGCAACACGCTGCTGCTGTGTGGCATGGAAACCCACATCTGCGTGATGCAAACGGCGCTGGAAGGACTGAATCGCGGCTACCTGGTGCACGTCGCATCCGACGCGGTCAGTTCGCGCGCCGAGTGGAACTGGAAAGTCGGGCTGCGGCGCATGGAAGCGGCCGGGGCCGTGATCTCGTCCACCGAGATGATCATCTACGAGCTGCTGCACAACTCAGGAACGGCGGCGTTCAAGGAGATGCTGAAGCACCTGAAATGACGCCTTATTTGGCGGAAGCGCCTCCGGCGCCCGCCACGCGGGCGCTCGCCAGCACAATGCGCGCGTCCGCGATCTGCACCCCGCGTGGAGAAACGAAAATCGGATTGAGGTCGAGCTCCTCGATCTCGGGATTCTGCGTCACCAGTTCCGACACCTGGACAAGCAGCTTTTTCAGGGCCGCAACATCCGCCGGTTTCGCGCCGCGAACGCCATGAAGAATGCGCGCGCCCCGGACCTCCCCGATCATCTCGGCCGCGTCCAGCTCCGAAAATGGCACGATGCGGAAGGAGATGTCCTGCAGCACCTCAACCATGGTCCCGCCCATGCCGAACATGACCGCATGGCCGAACTGGAGGTCGCGCGTGACCCCGATGATGACTTCCACCCCGGCGGCCGCCATGCCGCAAACCAGCGCCCCGCCGGCACGGAAGCCGCCGGCGGTTTCCACTGCCGCTAGCTGCCGAAACGCGGCGCGCACGCCGGCTTGGTCGGGCACGTTGAGCACGACCCCGCCGACATCGGTCTTGTGGGTCACGTCCGGTGAGTTGATCTTGACGGCGACCGGAAAGCCGATGTCGCGCGCCGCCGCCACCGCCTCGTCCTCATTCGCCGCGGCGGCGAACGGTGTCACCGGCAACGCGGCTTGCTTTAGGAAAGCCATCGAGTCGGCGGGAGTGAGCGACGCCGGCGCAGCCGCCTGAGCGGCGGCCGTAGCCGGTACGGCTTCGCCGGCAAACTTCTGTCGGCGGAAGCAGGTATGACGCGCCATGGCTTTCACCGCCCGTTCCGGCGTCGGAAACACGGCGATCTTCCTCTCGCCCATGCGCGCCCGCTCTTTGCGCTCGACGTCGGCGCCGCCGAGATACGCGACCAGCTCGCATCGCCCCGGCCGTATCACTTCGCTGGCGCCGGGGATGGGATCGCCGAATATCGTCACCACCAGGTCGTAGTGGCCGTCAGCCAGTTCCAGCACTCTCCGATACCAGGCCGCAGTGGCATCGCCGGTCAGGTCAATGGGATTGCCGATCGGACAATGCGAGGGGAGAAACTCGCGCAGTTGCCGGGCGAGTTCCGGCGGGACAGGCGCCAGCCGGAAGCCCTCCTCTTCCAGCGCGTCGGTGGCGAGGATGGCGGACCCGCCCGAACTGGTGACGATCAGCACCCGCTCTCCCTGCGGCGCGGGTACATACGCCAGGGCCTTGGCGTAATCGTAGAGTTCTTCCAGCGTGTAGGCGCGGTGCACGCGGTACTGGCGGAAGACGGCTTCATAAATCTCGTCTCGCCCCGCCAGCGAGCGGGTGTGCGACTCCGCCGCTTTGCGTCCCTGCTGCGTGCGGCCCGCTTTCAGAATCACCAACGGTTTGCGGCAAGCCTTTACCGCGGCCAGGAACTTGGCGGCGTCTTTCACGCCTTCGATATAGAGCGCGATGACCTTGGTGTTGGGATCGTCGGAAAAGAAGGAGATCAGGTCCGCCTCGTCCACGTCGGCGCGATTTCCCAGGCTGACGAAGGCCGAGAACCCGAGCCGGTCCTGCGAAGCCCAGTCAATCAGCGCGGCGCCGACGGTGCCGCTCTGCGACACGATCGCCATGTCGCCACGGCGCGTCAGCAGCGGCCACGACGCGCACAATCCGTGATCGGGATAGTTCACCCCCTGGCAGTTTGGCCCCACCACCCGGATGCCGCACTGGGCGGCGTTCTCCGCCAGTTCCCGTTGCAGGGCGGCGCCCTCTTCGCCGGACTCGGCAAAGCCCCCGGTAATGACGATCGCCGCCTTCACCTTGCGCTCGCCAAGCTGCAGCATCGCGCCCGGCACGAGCTTGGCGGGAATCATGACGACCGCGAGATCGGTGCCCTCCGGGATCTCCGTCGCTGACTTCAGGGATGGAATCCCGAGGATCGTTTCTCCCTTGGGATTGACCGGGATGATCTCGCCGGCGAACCCGGCTTCCCGCAGGTTGCGGAAAATCTGGAAGCTGAGCTTCTCGGGGTTGGCCGACGCTCCGATCATGGCGATGCGAGACGGACGGAATAAGGATGTGAGCGGCGAAGCCATGGCTCGCCTCCGCGGAAAATTTTCGTTCAGGGAGCGAGCATCATAGGAAGGGGTTCGGGTGAAGTCAACGACGAAGCTGGCGGGCGCGTGCTATGGCTCGCCCTGCTGTTCTGGGGCCTGCTCTTTCTTCTTCACGCGCACCACAACGATTTTGGCGAATCCCTCGTCGAAGGTTGGCGGGCGGAGCTTGGCCGCCATGCGCTGCATCACGTCTTCCGGCACTATGCGCTGGCGGCGCTGGTTACGCTCCATGCAGACATGCAGCGGCACGTCGAAGAATACGGCGTGCACGTCGTAGCCGAACTCGCGCGCCATCTTGATCCACCCATGACGCTCGCGCGGCGACAGGTTGGTGGCATCCACATAATTCCACGGCATGCGGGCGACCAAGCGGGCGCGCAACAGCGAGCGCAGCGTGCCGAACACCAGGTCCTGGTAGCGCTGCTCGGTGGTGTCGTCGAACAAAAGTTTGCGCAGCAGGTCGCTCGACAACGGCGTCACGCCGCGGCGCTTGAACCAACTGCTCTTCCCCGACCCCGGCAGTCCGATGGAGAGTACGACGGCGCCCTTGGGCGGGCGCGGCGGACGGTGCGCCGGCTGCGGTGGACGACGCTCCAGCGGCGCGGGGGCCGCCGGCAATTCCGGTGCAACTTCACTGGGCGCGGGTTCCTGCGCTTCCGGCGGTGCAGGTGCAGGCAGCGGCGGCCTGGCTGGCGCGGCGGTGCGACGCCGTCCCCGGCCTCCTCGGCTGCGGCGACGCTGGCCGCCACGCGCTGGACGCCGGGACTGCTCCGGCCTCGGCCGGAATTGATTCCGGCGCGGGCTCCGGCGGCGGTTCGGGAGCCGCCTCCGGCTCGCGCTTCGACATCTGCAGCGGACGGTCCATGTCGGGATACGCCGGCTGCAGCGGTTCGGGTTGCGGCTGTGCCGGCTGCGAGGGCCCCTCCGGCTTCGCTTTGCGCCGCCTCATGCGGTCGCGCTGCCACTTGCGCATGCTGCGATTGGAACACACCCGGCCGACATTCGGCAACGCGCCGCCTCAGCCTTGTTACCTGCGTAGTGCGAGGCAACGCATGCCAGACGAAGGTTCGGCGCGGGCAGCGAATTCTGTGGTTTGCGCACCTATGCCCTCGGTGTTACGATTTTTTGCTTTCCTTACAGCGCGGAATCCTTCTGTAGCGCGAGCTCGATCTCTGGAGGCAAGATGGCAATCAAAGTCGGCATCAACGGTTTTGGCCGCATCGGCCGCAACATTCTTCGCGCCTCGCTCGGCGAATCGAACCTGGAGTTTGTCGCCGTCAACGATCTCACCGATCCCAAGACCCTCGCCCACCTGCTCAAGTACGACTCGGTTCTCGGCAACCTGACGCATGAGGTGCGTGCCGAGCAGGACTCCATCCGGGTAGACAACCGCAGCGTGCGCGTCTTCTTCGAGAAGGACCCGGCGAAGATCAACTGGGAATCCGTCGGAGCGCAGGTCGTGGTGGAATCCACCGGCCGATTCACCAACGCCGAAGACGCGCGCAAGCACCTGCGCGGCCCGGTGAAGAAGGTCATCATCTCCGCGCCCGCCAAGAACGAAGACATCACCATCGTCCTGGGCGTGAACGAGGACAAGTACGACCCCGCCCGGCACCGAATCATCTCCAATGCCTCCTGTACCACGAACTGCCTGGCGCCCATCGCGAAGGTGGTCAACGATGAGTTCAAGATCGTCAGCGGCACCATGACCACCATTCACTCCTACACCAACGACCAGGTGATCCTCGATTTCCCGCACAAGGACCTGCGGCGCGCGCGCGCGGCGGCGATTAACATGATCCCGACCACCACCGGCGCAGCCAAGGCGGTTTACCTGGTGATTCCGGAACTCAAGGGCAAGCTCGACGGCTTCGCCATGCGCGTGCCCACGCCCAATGTGTCGGTGGTGGACCTGGTCTGCTTTGTCGAAAATAAGACGAGCGCCGAGGGAGTGAACGCGGCCATGAAGAAGGCCTCGCAGTCCGGCCCGCTGAAGGGCTATCTCGGCTACGAGGAGGAGGAACTCGTCTCCTCCGATTTCAAGCACGATGACCGCTCCTCCATCGTGGACGCGCCGCTCACTCGCGTGGTGGCCGGCAACTGCGTGAAGGTGATCTCCTGGTACGACAACGAGTGGGGATACTCCTGCCGCGTCCGCGACCTGATCAACTTCATCGGGAAAAAGGGCTTGTAGTCTCTCCGGAAAAAACCCCACCCTGTCTCGCCAAACCCGGGCGAGACAAGGGTGGGGCAACCGCTCGAAATTGAAACTGAAACTGTTCTTAATGCAGGCCGAATTTGCAGCGCGCGTCGAGGGGGTAACGATGACCAAGCTCTCCATCCGCGATCTGCCGCTCAGCAATCATCGTATCTTCATGCGCGTGGACTTCAACGTTCCGCTCGATGACGGCGGCCGCATCACCGACGACACCCGCATTCGCGAGACCCTGCCCACCATCGAATACGCCCTGCGTCATGGCGCGCGCCTCATCCTGGCCTCGCATCTCGGCCGTCCCAAGGGCAAGCCCAACGCGAAGATGAGTTTGCGTCCCGTGGCGGAGCGCCTGCGCATGCTGCTGGACCAGGTATTGGGACGCGGCGAAAACGTCGGCTTCTGCACCGATTGCGTCGGCATCCAGGCCGAGGAGATGGCGGGCAAGCTGGAAAAAGGCCAGACCCTGCTGCTGGAGAACCTTCGCTTCCACGCTGACGAGGAGGCCAACCACGAGAAGTTCTCCAAGGAATTGGCCAAGCTCGCCGACTATTACGTCAACGACGCCTTCGGCGCCGCCCATCGCGCGCACGCCTCGACCGTGGGCATGACCAAGTTTGTCGAGCTCTCCGCCGCCGGCCTGCTGATGGAAAAAGAACTCGAATACCTCGGCAAGGCGTTGCACTCGCCGGCCAAGCCGTTTGTCGCCATCCTCGGCGGCGCCAAAGTCAGCGACAAGATCGGTGTGATCAAGAACCTGATGCACAAAGTTGACGCGCTCATCATCGGTGGCGGCATGGCGTACACCTTTCTGAAGGCGCAGGGGCACGAGGTCGGAAAATCGCTGGTCGAGGAAGACAAGCTCGACCTCGCCAAACAACTGCTCAACGAAGGGCGCGCGAAAAAAGTGAAGTTCGTGCTCCCGGTTGACCATGTCACGGCCGCGAAAATCGCCGAAGACGCGGCCACCCATATCGTCGGCGAGGGCCAGCCGATTCCCCCCGACCAGATGGGCCTCGACATCGGGCCGAAAACCATCGAGCTGTTTACGGAAGAGATTTCGCGCGCCAAAACCATCGTGTGGAACGGCCCCATGGGTGTTTTTGAGACGCCGCTGTTTGCCCGTGGAACGCGCAAGGTGGCCGCAGCCGTGGCGGAAAATTCAGGAGCGATTTCGATCGTCGGCGGCGGCGATACCGTTTCCGCCGTCCACGAGGCCGGCGTCGCCGACAAGATCACGCACATCTCCACCGGCGGCGGCGCATCGCTGGAATTCCTGGAAGGCAAGAAGCTGCCGGGCGTGGAAGCGCTGTCGGACAAGAAATAGTCGTTAGTCGTTCGTCGTTAGTCGTTAGCAGATCGCGAACGGCGAACGACCAACGACTAACGACCAACGACCAACGACTCAGATGCGTATCGCTATCGCTAACGACCGCACTATTACGCTCCTCACGGGCGACATCACCCTGCAGGACACCGACGCCATCGTCAACGCCGCCAATGAGCAGCTTGCGCCCGGAGGCGGCGTCTGCGGCGCCATTCACCGCGCCGGCGGGCCCGCCATCTGGGAGGAGTGCGAGAAGATCGTGCAGCAACGCGGTCCGCTGCCCACCGGGCAGGCAGTCGCCACCACCGGCGGCAAGATGAAGGCGCGCTATGTCATTCATACTGTCGGTCCGGTGTGGCACGGCGGCCACAGTGGTGAAGCGGAGAAACTGGCCAGCTCGTATCGCGAATCGATCCGCATCGCCGACGAATTGAAGCTGCAGAGCATCGCCTTCCCTTCCATCTCTACCGGAATTTTCGGCTATCCCGTGGAACTGGCTGCGCCGGTCGCGCTGCACGCCGTCGCCGAATCGCTGCGCAGCGCCGTTCACGTGCGACAAGTTCGTTTCGTGCTGTTCGATCAGGGAACTCATGACACTTACTCCCAAGCCGCGTCGACACTGCAATCGCACGCGGCAGACAAGAACGCTGTGCTGAAAGCTGATAGCTGAGAGCTGATAGCTTCTATGCGAAAAAAAGTTATTGCCGCCAACTGGAAGATGTTCAAGACCCCGGACGAAACCTTCGCCTTCATCCAGGCTTTCCTCCGCGAAGTTTCCGGACACAACCGCGACGAGATCGTCCTCTGCCCGCCGTTCGTGGACATTCCGACCGCCGTGCAGGCGGCGCGCCACTCCAATGTTCAGATCGGCGCGCAAAACATGTACTGGGAAAAGGAAGGCGCCTTCACCGGCGAAATTTCCGCCCGCATGATCCAGGCCGCGGGATGCACGCACGTCATCATCGGCCACTCCGAGCGCCGCCAGTACTTTGGCGAGACCGACGACACGGTGAATCGCAAGCTGCTGGCCGCGCTCGACGCCGGACTGGTCCCCATCGTCTGCGTGGGCGAAGTCTTGCAGGAGCGCGAGGCCGGCCTGACCGAAGAAGTTCTCCGCCGCCAGATCACGGGCGCGTTCCGCACCGTCTCCGGCGACAAAGCCGGGCCCATCATCGTTGCTTACGAACCGGTGTGGGCCATCGGCACGGGAAAGACCGCGACTCCCGCCATCGCCGCCGACGCGCACCGCGTGATCCGTGCCGAGGCGGCCAAGGCCTTCGGCCAGACCGCAGCCGACAACCTGCGCATTCTCTACGGCGGCAGCGTCAAGCCGGACAACGCCAAAGCGCTGATGTCGCAATCTGAAATTGACGGCGCGCTCGTCGGCGGCGCCAGCCTCGACCCGAAATCCTTCACTGCGATTGTGAAATACTAAGACGGAATCGGCCGCTGAGTAACGCAGATTGCCGCTGATTCATCCAAGACAGATCAGCGATCATCTGCGTTGATCTGCGGCTCAGGTTGAAAAATCGGCTGCGGTGCTGCGCAGACGATGCATCGCGGAGTTGCCCGCAGCCGCAATTACCACGTAGCGCTGCGGTACTGCTCCCGCAAGGCCGCGATCTGCTTCATATGATGGCGCGTGTGCTCCCAGTGAAACTTGCGCCATTGGCTTGCGGTCAGCGGTCCGATAATCGGGTGCACCGCGACCACGCCCTGGCCGAGTTTTGCCTGCGCCTCGCCAATGCTTGCGTCCATTTCGATGAGCGCGGTGCGGATGGTCTCGACCGCATGGGCCGCATCCAGGCCGCGAGGGAGCGTCCATTCCGGCGCTTGCCGTCCTGCAGGAAAATATCCGAGCTTCACCACCACGAGGGTGGCGACCCATTGGCGCGCGGTCGCTCTTTTCTTTGCCGGGCGGCCTTGCTCCAGCGCGCGCTCCATCGCCTGGCTGGTGCTGCTAAAGGCCAGCGACAAATGTTCGAGGACTTGTGCCGCGCTCCATTTGCCCTCGCGATGCCACGTCAGTTGCTCGGCCGGCATGCCGCAGGTTTCCCGTTCGACGGCGTCGAGCGCGCGTTGCAGGTAGAAATCCATTCAGCGTTCCCTCACGTCTATTACAATAATGGTTTTGCCCGGCTGGCGGCTGCGGATTATGTGCGCCGTGGCGGCTCTTGAGGATGCACCATGAGCAAGTTCCGATTGATTCTGCCGTTCGGAATCTTAATGATCCTGGCTGCCTGCGAAGGCGGTACCGGCAAACCCGGCGCTTCCTCCGCGCCGGCGCCGGCCAAAAAAGAAGAACCCGCAACCGTTGCCCACACCGGGCGCGAAGCCTTCCAGAAGATGTACACGGCGGCGCACCTCTGGGCGCCCGACGCACGTCCGTATCGCCTGCAATCCGACCTGTTCAAGGACTCCACCGGCAAGGACGGCAAGGGGGTGATCTGGCGCGCCGGTTTCGCTTCGCCTGCGCGGCGGTCCCTCAAGGCTTTCCTCTGGTCCGGCGTGCATTCCGCAGACGCGCCTTCGCCCGGAGTCAGTTCCGGCGTGGAAGACACCTACAGTCCGAGCAACAGCTCCACCCAGGTGTTCGACTCCGCGTTCCTCAAGGTTGACTCCGACAAGGCGTACGAGGTGGCCCAGCAGCACGGCGGCGAAAAGCTGATGAAGGCGAACCCGAAGCAGCCCGTCATTTACCTGCTCGACTGGAATCCGCAGGAGAACCTTCTGACCTGGCACGTGATCTACGGAAGCAGTCCCGCGGAGGCAAAGCTCAGGGTGGCGGTTGACGCTACTACCGGCGTTTTTGAACGGGTGGAGAAGTAGGCGGGGATTCTTTCGCCTGCGCATCCAGGCGGGCCAGCGCTGCCTTGGCCGGGCCCGCGGATTCACCGCTGGGCAGAATCTTCAGATACTTTTCGTAATTGGCGCGCGCCAGCGCTGCCTTCCCCAGCTTTTCCTGCGCTTCGGCGAGCTTGTAGGTCGCGACGGCGTGGTTCGGCATGTAGTCCAGCGCTTCCGCATAGCGCGATTCGGCGGCGCGATAGTTGTTGCGCTTGAAGTAGAAGTCGCCGACCTCGACGTTCTTGTCGGCCTTATGCGGATTGTAGGGATGCAATTCCTGCACGTCGGAGGCGGGAGCGCTGCCTTCCTCGCCGGCAGGCGGGTCAGCGGAACCTGAATCCTTGCTGGAGCTTTCCTCCGGATTGGAAGAGCGCGGAAGCGGTTGGCTGTTCGGCACCTTGGGCTGCTGCGGCGCCGGTGGCTCGCTGCCGGCCTCTTCGTCATCCGTGCTGGGCGCCTTGCATTTTTCCGCGCCGCCAAGGTGGATACAGTTTGGCGCGCCCCGCTTCAGGGTCCGCTTAATCTTCGATTCGGGCTTCTTTTCTTCCTTTGGCTGCTCATCGGAAGGCGGCGGGGCCGGCGGAGCCTGTGGCGGCTGCGCCTGGGGCTGCTGCTGGGGAGCGTCGGGGAGTTGGGATTCGGACTGCTGCGCAACCGCCGCTGCGCAGAACAGCACGACTGCACACAACACCTGAAATGCGAGAGAACGCAGCATTACCGCAATTCTAACCCCGGAGACGACAACAAGTGGCGGAAGAGCTGGGGGGGACCAAAAAAGCGGCCGTCCGTGGGGGGCGGACGGCCGATTGCCAAGGCTCGGGGGAGGGGAAATTCGCTTACGGCTGCTGCGGAACGCTGCTGGAAGCCGTGGTGGGCGCCTGGTCGGTGATGTTGGTCATCAGGCGGACATCCACACGGCGATTCTTCGCGCGCCCGGCGGTGTTGCTGTTCGCCGCCACCGGCTTATCCTTGCCCAAGCCGATGATGTAAATCTTGTGCGCCGGGATCTGGTACTTGGTCACCAGGTACTGGATGACCGAGTCGGCGCGGCGCTTGCTGAGCACGTAGTTGTAATCGGCGGACCCGACCGAGTCGGTGTTGCCGTCCACCACCACGATGTAGTGCTTGGCATTGGGCAGGTCGGCGCCGAGTTCATCCAGCGCCTGCTTCGCCTTGGGCGTCAGGTTGAACTTGTCGAAGCCGAAGTGCACGGCCGTCTCGGTCACGGGACGATAGTTATCCAGGTTGGCGACGACGCCGGTGAGGCTGTCGGCGCGATTGGCGGCCTGGTTCGCCAGGTTCTGGGCTTGGTCGGCGGACTGGCCGGCGCTCAAAGCCTTTTGATCGGCAGCGGTGGCGGCGGCCTGCACCGACTGGATTCCCTGCTGGGCGCGCGAGTCAACGTCCCTGATGTCGCGCGTGTTCTTGGCCGTCAGGTCGTCGAGTTCGTTGACTTTGTTGATGGTAGGCGCGGTTTCGTTGCGCACGTACTTCTTGGTGGCGCAGCCGACGCTGAACGGCAGGCTGGCGGCCATCACCAAGGCGAAAACAGAAATTCTGTTCATAGGGGAGAACTCCTTATGTTTGCAACAGCTCGGCTGCATTCGCGCAATCAGGCTGCGATCCACAGGGCCGCACGCAATGTGACGACGCTGGGGAAAGAGCAAGCGTCCTGCCATTTACTTTTCCGCCAAGAAATCTCGGAAATAGTGAGTTTTCTTTGACTTGCATTATCGCGCTCATACCGGCATGAACCCCGGGCAGGCAATCCTTGGCGCGCCCGTAGAATTTTTACCGGGCCGCAGGTCTGCTAACATTCAGGGAAAGGCCTGCCCTCCTTAACACTCCCGTGGATCTGCTCGCAAAAATCCGCAGCCTCCCCCTCCAGGCCGGCGTGTACCTGTACAAGAACGCCGCGGGCGAGGTGATCTACGTCGGCAAGGCCAAGAACCTGCGCAGCCGGGTGCGCAGCTACTTTGTCGAGGGCCGGGCGGAGGACGCCAAGACGGGCAGCCTGCTGCGCGAGGCGGTGGACGTCGACTACATCGTCGTGGACAACGAGAAGGAAGCGCTGGCGCTCGAGAACAATTTAATCAAGCAAAAGAAGCCGCGTTTCAACATTTTGCTGCGTGACGACAAGACTTATCCGTACGTGAAACTCACGCTGGGCGAACGGTTTCCGCGCGTATATGTCACCCGAAGGTTGAAGAAGGACGGGAGCACGTATTACGGCCCGTACTTCCCTGCCAACCTGGCCTACCGGATCGTGGACCTGATCCACCGGCACTTCCTGATTCCGAGCTGCAAGGTGGACCTGAACCGGTTTCATCCGCGTGCCTGCCTGCAGTACTACATCGGGCGCTGCCTGGGGCCGTGCGTGCAGGGGCTGACCACGCCGGCGGCGTACGACGAGGCGGTGCGCGACGTGAAGTTGTTCCTGGAAGGCCGGCAGACGGAGCTCTCGCGCTCGCTGCGGGGCCGCATGGAAGCCGCCGCGGAGAACCAGCAGTACGAGCTGGCGGGCAAGTACCGCGACCTGATCTCCACCGTCGAACAGTTGCAGGACAAGCAGCGCATCGCGGCCGTCGAGGGCAGCGACGCCGACGTGTTCGGCTTCCACTGGGAAAACCAGATGCTGGCGGTGAACCTGTTTCACATGCGCGGCGGGCGGGTGCTCGATCGCCGGGAATTCTTCTGGGAAGACCTGCCGGCCACGCTGGCGGGCGAAAGTGGCGAATTCACGCCGGGCGAGTTTTTCTCCGCGCTGCTGAAGCAGGTCTACATTGACCAGCAGTACGTCCCGCGCGAGATTTTCGTGCCGGTGGACTTTGAAGATCGCCTGAGCCTGGAAGAGCTGGTCTCCGACAACTGCGGGCACAAGGTGCACATCACGGTTCCCCAGCGCGGAGAGAAGCGCTCGCTCATTGACCTGGCCGGACAAAATGCGAAGCAGTCGTTCGACCAGCGCTTCCGCGTGATGAAGCCGGCCGCGAAGGTCATCCAGGAAACGTTGCAGGACGCGCTCACGCTTCCGGAATTGCCGCGCCGGATCGAATGTTTCGACATCTCGCATATCCAGGGCGCAGAGACGGTCGCGTCCATGGTGGTGTGGGAAGACGGCAGGATGAAGAAAAGCGACTACCGCAAGTTCATCATTCGCTCGGTGGACGGGGTGGACGATTTCGCCTCGATGCGCGAGGTGGTGACGCGCCGCTACAAACGCGTCCTGGAGGACAAGGCGAAGCTGCCGAGCTTGGTGCTGATCGATGGCGGCGTCGGGCAACTGCACGCCGCCGCCGAGGCGCTGGAGTCGCTGGAGATCACCAACCAGCCGCTGGCCGCAATCGCCAAGCGCGAGGAGATCATCTTCGTCCACGGGCAGGAGGATGAGCCGGTGGTGCTGGACCACCACTCGCCGGTGCTGCACCTGGTACAGCTCATTCGCGACGAGGCGCACCGCTTCGCCGTGACCTTCCACCGCAAACGGCGGGAAATGCGCGACCGCAGCACGGAACTGCTGGAAATACCGGGAGTCGGAGAGAGAACGACGCGGCGACTATTGCAGCATTTCGGGAGCGTGCAGGCAGTGAAAGACGCGGACGCGGCGGCTCTGTCGGCAGTAGTGAGCAAACCGCAGGCGGAAGCGATCTTGCAGCATTTCAGGAAGTAAGTTTCAGTTTCAGTTTCGGTTTCAGCAAGTGGTCAGTGGCTAGTGGTCAGTGGCCAGCAAAAATCCCGGATTTGACTGACCACTGGCCACTGACCACTGTAGTACTGAGTTCCAGCACGACTGAGGCAACGGTCAGATTGCACTAAGAGCGATTTCCAAATCGGAGATAATGTCCTCCACGTCCTCGATGCCCACCGAAATGCGCACCATGCCGTCGGTAATGCCGATGGCGCGTCTTCCCTTCTCGCCGAGCGCGGCGTGGGTCATGGTCGCCGGGTGCGAGATGAGGGTTTCGACCCCTCCCAGCGACTCGCCCAACGACAGCGTGCCCTTGGATTTCTTCAGCAGCCGTTTGGCGTTGCCGAGAGAGCCGGTCTCGAGGGTGATCATGGAGCCGAAGCCGCTCATCTGCCGCATTGCGAGCTCGTGCCCCGGATGATTGGGCAGTCCGGGATAGAAGACCGCTTTCACTTTCTTGTGGCCGGCAAGGTATTCGGCGATGCGGCGGCCGTTTTCGTCGTGGCGCTGCATGCGCACGCCCAGCGTTTTCACTCCCCGCAGAACCAGCCAGCACTCAAACGGCGACATAATCGCGCCCGCCGACTTCTGAATAAACGCAAGCTGCTCGGCCTGCTCGTTGGTGGTGCACACAACCACGCCGCCGAGACCATCGCTGTGGCCGTTGAGAAACTTGGTGGTGGAGTGCACCACCATGTCGGCGCCAAGTTCAATGGGGCGCTGGAAGTAGGGCGACATGAAGGTGTTGTCCACGATGACTTCGACGCGGCGGCGATGCGCAAGATCGCAAATCGCCGGGATTTCGCTGATCGTCATCAGCGGGTTTGTCGGCGTCTCGACGTAAACGTAGCGCGTGTTCTTGCGGATGGCTTGTTCCACCGCGCGCAGGTCGGAGCTGTCAACGTAGGTAAACTCCAGGCCATAGTTGGTGAGGATCTGGTTGAACAGGCGCGGCACGCCGCCATAGACGTTGTGGGAGCAGACGAGGTGGTCGCCGGCTTTCATCATGGTGCAGATGGCGTTGATGGCTGCCATACCGCTGGCGAAGACGCGCGAGGTGGTGCCGCCCTCCAGCGCCGCCAGGCTTTCCTGCAGGCGGTCGCGGGTGGGATTGGTGACGCGCGCGTATTCGTAGCCGAGACGCGGCTTTCCGAGCTCGTCCTGCACATACGTCGAGGTTGCAAAGATGGGAAAGGAGACGGCGCCGGTAAGCGGCTCGGGTTCCTGGCCGGCGTGGATGGCGAGAGTGCTAAAGCCGCGGTTCATCTTCTTAGCCATATTTGCTTTCGGGATGAGATTGTGGCGATGCGCCGGAACCGATTTCGTAATTTGGTAATTTCGTAATTTAGTAATTTCGTAATTTGGCAATTTGCGCTGGTGCACGTGCCAGCCCCGGCGGTTTTCAAATTACCAAATTACAAAATTACCAAATTACAAATTTCCTACGGCCCCTCAAAGATGTTCTTCGACAGATATCGCTCGGCGGAATCGGGGATGACGGTGACGACGCGCTTGCCGGGGCCGAGTTTTTTCGCCACCTCGATGGAGGCCCAAATGGCGGCGCCGCCGCTGGAGCCGGCGAAGACTCCCTCCTCGCGTGCCAGGCGGCGAGTCATCTCGAACGCGTCGGGATCTTTCGCCATGATGACGCCGTCGGCGAGGGTCATGTCGGCCGTCTTCGGAATGAAGCTCGACCCGATGCCCTCGACCTTGTGGTCGCCGGGCTGGCCGCCGCCATAGATGGATCCCTGGGATTCAACCAGGTAGGCCTGAGCGCGCGGGTTGCGCTCCTTCACAAATCGCGCCACGCCGGTGAAGGTCCCGCCGGTTCCGGCGCCGAGCACCACCGCGTCCACCTTCTCCTGCATCTGCTCCCACATTTCGCGGGCGGTGGTTTCGTAGTGGTAATCGGGATTGGCCGGGTTGGAAAACTGGCCGGCCATGAAGGACCCCGGGATCTTCGCCGCCAGTTCCTCGGCGCGGTGGATGGCGCCCGCCATGCCTTCGTCGTCGGGAGTGCGAATCACCTCCGCGCCCAGCGCCTGCATGAGCACGACTTTTTCCTTGGCGAATTTCTGCGGGATGCAGACGATGACGCGGTATCCGCGATTGACGCCGATCAGCGCCAGCCCGATGCCGGTATTGCCCGCGGTCGCTTCCAGGATGGTCGAACCGGGATGCAGGCGTCCTTCAGCCTCGGCGCGCTTGATGATGCCGATGGCGGCGCGGTCTTTAATGCTGCCGCCGGGATTCAGGTATTCGAGTTTGGCATAGACGTCGGCAACACCGGGCGGCGGAAGTTTGCGCAAGTGCAGCAGCGGCGTTTCGCCGACCAGCTCCGTGATGTCCTCGGCGACACGCAGGCGGGAGGCTTGTTGGAGCGTCATGGGAGGCACTCGACAGGGTAAGAGAGGCGGGGAGAGGAGTCAATTGCGATTGCAGTGCCAATGGCTAATGGCTAACAGCTACTCCGCCACCGGAAACTGGTCGCCCGCAGCCGTGTCGTAAAAGTCGGCAAGATCGGCATGGCCGGCGAGGGTCTCGCGCTCCTTACCTTCGACCAGAATCTTGATTCGGATGGTGCCGGGCAAATTCGCCGCCAGAGTTTGCGCGATGGATGCGACCGTGAGTTGCTCCACCAGGATGCCGGAGCGGTGCGTGTCGGCAAAGGCGGCGTTGGCGTCCACGATCGCCATGTTGGGCTTGACCAGGAACACGTACTTGATGTCGGCGCCGCTGCCCAGCGGATGGGGCGAGTTTTTCTCCAGGTACACCGACAGGAGCGTGCGCAGGATCTGGCGGGCACGCTCGCTGGGGTCGCCGGGCACGGCGATGGCCGCGTCCTGGCGGTGCAGCATGCCGTCGCGATCGCTGGCGATGTACAACGTGACGCGTTCGGTGGGGCCGGAAATCGGCGGCGCGATGGGTCGCGTATCGAAGGCACGGATGGGCAGTCTTTCCGCCTGGCGCTTCAGCCGGAACGCGTAGTAGCCCATCGCCGCTACCAGGATGACTAGGACCGCCAGCGCGATCTTGGCACGCGGGGTCATCGCAAACCTCCCGCCGCGCCTGCCCGTGATACCACCGGCTTCGTCGACCCGGCAACGCCTTCGGCGATGGCAGCGCAGACCGTCTGCTGGTAGGCAACGCTTGTCAGCCCCGCGACGTCGGTTGCCGGCGGCATGATTTCGATGGCGATGGCCGACGCCGCAATGTTGTTCAGCGGTCGCAGCATGACTGGCGCCGTGGCCACCGGAATCGCACGCTTGGTGATTTCCGCCACAACGCTGCCCGCCAGCGCGCGGCTGCCGTCGAGAAAGGCGCTTTGGGCCGTGTCCCAGGGAAGAAAGCTGCCGGCGCGCGGTGCGCTCTCGCCGAGGTGGGCGGTATAAACGCGCACCCCCGACCCAGTGGTCCCGGCGTGCAAGGTGATGAAAAGCAGCGGGCGTGCCGCATTGGCGATCGCCGCGCGCTGGTCGGAGGTGAGCGCGTTATCCGCATCGCGCAAAAGCGTCGCCGGAATCCCCTTCTGGTCAAGGGCCGCGCGCAGGCGCCGTGCCCAGGCGAGCGTGACGTCTTTTTCCGCCAGCGTTGCCGAGAGCGCCGCGCCGCGATCGTCGCCGCCGTGGCCAGGGTCAATGACCACGGTGGCCCGGGGGTGAGCGACCTGCGCCGCTTCCGGAGCAACCTGCGCGGGCGCAGGGACAGTGGGCGAAGTTGGGGACGGCGGCGAGGGCGCGGCCGAGGGCGGCGAAGCAGCAACGGCCGGCGCGCGAACTTGCGGTACGGGCGCAATGGTGATGGTGCGATTCTGGTCGCTAAAGGTGGCCAGGACCGGCGCGCCGGTGTGAATCAGCAGTTCCGCCACGCCATCGTGCTCGGAAAAGTTCGCCGCGCGAATGACCTTGTCGTCAAAGGCCTGCGTGCCGGCGGGCGCAACCACGGGCTCGCGCGAAAAGATCATGTGCAGCTTGCCGGGTTCGGTTGCAATGGCGGGGTTCACCGGGGCGGAAAAATGCAAAACCAGCTTCGCCCCGGCCGGCTGCAATTCGGCAGTGAAATGCGTGGCCGCACCGCCTATGAACACGCGCCTGGCCGGCTCCCTGAAGTCCACCGTAGCCGCCATAAGGCGAGAAAGCACGAGCCCAAGGGAATGCAGCGGCACCAGGCCGCGCCCGTTCTCGATGACGAACGGAGCCGACAGTTGCACGTTCTTGCGATTGACTTTGGCCTTGGTTTTCCCGGCCTTGAATTCCGATTCGCTCTCGCTGAACTTCAGCTTCCACTTGTCGCCGTCCTGGTAGGCGCCGGCCGACCCCAGCGATACGAGGACATCGAGCAGCGGCACGTACTCGTGGCCGTCGCGGTTCAGCACGTTGACCGCGTAGGAGGACTGCGGCGTGTAGATGCTCAGGCGCTTGTCGTCGGCGGCGGTGGCGGCGAGCGCTGCGATCGTGAGCACAATCGCGACGACATGGTTCCAGGATTTCACGTGTGTTGAGAATCTTAACGCAGTCCCGAGTCCCGGTGCTCCGATGCTCGCGACTCGGGTCTCGGGACTTGCGACGGCTTTACTCCATCGCGTATATCGCCAGCCCGCTGAGGAGCTTGGGATAGAAGTCGGTGGACTTTTGCGGCAGGACTTCGCCGGCGAAAGCGATATCGCGCACCTGGTCAATGCGTACCGGATTTACCAGAAAGGCAACGTTGGCTCCTGCCTGCGCCTGGCGGATGGCATCGCCTGCCTCACGCACGTACTTGATGTTCTGCTGCTGGCGAATCGCTTCTTCCGAAATTCCCATGACGTGCTCGAGCAGGACTTTGTGGAGGTGCACCAGGTCGAGTTGGCGCTGGCGTGCCGATGCTGCCGCCAGCACCGAATCGGCGGCGCCCGGGCGAGCGCGCAGCAGAAAGGCCTCGTGTCCTATCGCCGCGATGAAAGCGGTCCCCTCCTGCCCGGCATGATGGAGGAGAGCGACCAGGCCGGTCGGATCGGTGGCGCCGGCCTGTTCAACGCCGAAGTATGGAAAAGCACTGCGCAGGAAGAGGTCTTTATCGAAACCGGGCAGGCCGCTCACTACGCGGTGGGTAGGCAGGATCACCAGCCCGGGCGCGTCCATGTTGACGAAGGTCATCACCACGTAATCGTAGGGCGCATCGCCTTGGCCGCGAGCGGCCGCGGCGCGCTCGTCGCGGTAGTCCTGGGCGGTTTCGTAGCGGTGGTGGCCATCGGCGATGATGGTCTTCTTGTCCGCCATCAGGGCCGCCACGCGGCGGATCGTCTCGCGGCTGGAGATGCGCCACATCCGGTGCTGGACGTTGTATTCATCGCGCACGTCAATATCCGGCGGCGAGGTCGTACGCAGGAGCTCGTCCACTTCGCCGCGCGGATCGCTGTAGACCATGAAGAGCTGCTCGAATTGCGCGCGGGTGGCGCGCAACAGATTCAGCCGGTCCTGCTTGGGCTTGGCCAGGGTTCGCTCGTGGCGGAAGACCACGCCCTCGGAATAGTCATGAACGCGGCCGAGCGCAATGAACCCGCGGCGCTCGGTCTCCTCACCGGTCCCGGAAACCATGAAGCGCTGGGAATAAGCGTACAAGGACGGTTCAGGATCGGCGCGCAGGATGCCCTGCTCGCGCCACGACTCAAAATGCGCCGCCGCAGCCTGATAGACGTCAGGCTGCTCCACGTCCGGATTCCCCAGGATGATCCGCACCAGGTTGAAGGGGCTGGCCTGGTAGTAGCGCGCCTGCATTTCCGGCGAAATCTTGTCGTAGGGCTGCGTAACCACATCGCCGATGGAGACTCTCATCGGGTCATACCGGAAAGCAGAAAAGGGTGCGATCTCCATGCCGGCGATTGTAATCCGTCCCAACTCGTCCCGGGCAGGCCGTGGCTGGGGCGCGCGACTGAAAATACCGTTGGCCCGCCTGTGGTACCATCGAACCACACGAGGCACTATGACCCGCCGCAGCAGCCAATGCGGGTCTCGCCGCATGGCGACGCATCCTTTTCAGACTGTGCTCCTGACTCAGTCACCATCGGCCGCAGATCCGTCGCATCCCTCCAGATATTTACGGCTGCTCGCGTTCCTGCTGGTCGCGGCGCTGATCTTGGTCCCCGGCGGGTTGGCACAGGACGAAGTGCACGTGCAGCCACGCGCCAAGCCCTCCGACCCGGCGCTGGCGGCCAAGTCATCCGACCCGGCGCTGAAGACTCACACCAAACCCATGCGGGTGGACGTGGACCTGGTGCTGATCCCCGCGACCATCACCGACCCGATGAACCGGCTGGTGACAGGCCTGGAACGCGACAATTTTGAGCTCTTCGAAAACGGCCAAAAGCAGGACATCCGGCACTTTTCCAGCGAAGACGCGCCCATTTCGCTGGGCGTCATTTTCGACATGAGCGGGAGCATGAGCAACAAGATCGAGAAGGCCCGGGAGGCCGTGGTCGAGTTCTTCCGAACCGCCAACCCGCAGGACGAATTCTTCATGATCGCCTTCTCGGAACGGCCCGAGCTGCTCAGCGACTTCACCTCCTCGGTGGAAGACATTCAGGGCAGGCTGGTTTCCACCATCCCCAAGGGCCGCACCGCCTTGTTGGACGCGATTTACCTGGGCCTGAGCAAGATGCGCCACGCGCACCAGCAGAAGAAGGCGTTGCTCATCATTTCCGACGGCGGCGACAACCACAGCCGCTACACGGAAAGCGAGATCAAGAACCTGGTGAAGGAGGCCGATGTTCAGATTTACGCCATCGGCATCTTCGACTCGACCCCGCGGACCGAAGAGGAGCGCATGGGCCCGACCATGCTGGCGTCGATTACCGATGTGACCGGCGGGCGGACCTTTACCATTGATAACCCGAACGAGCTGGCCGACGTGGCGACAAAGATAGGTGTCGAGCTACGCAACCAATATGTGCTTGGGTACCGTCCAAAGAAACCAGCGCGCGATGGCAAATGGCGCAAAGTGAAGGTAAAACTGAATCCACCCAAAGGCCTGCCGCCTCTGCATGTGTATGCGAAAACGGGTTACTATGCTCCCACGGAATAGGGTCCTGCTTCTGCTCGTGTCCCTGGTTGCGCTGAGTGTGTGGCTGGGGGCGCAAACCTCGTCTTATCCCCCTCAGGCGCCCGCCGGGCCACCGGCGCAGGGTTCCGGCCAGCCGCCGGGAGCCGCCGAGCCGCTGCCCGGGGATGCGCCCAATCAGCCGGGCAACACCGTCCAGGCGCCCGCAGGCAGGCCGCAGGGACAGGAGCCGTCGCGCGAGGACAACGGCGTTTTCGTATTCAAGAAGCAGGTGGAGGAAGTCGTCCTGCACGCCACCGTGCTGGACGACAAGCACCGCCTGGTCACCGGTCTCACGAAAAACGATTTCAAGGTATTCGAGGATGGAGCGCCGCAGCAGATCACGTCATTCCGCCGCGAAGACATCCCGGTGGCGCTGGGGATCGTGATCGACAATTCCGGCTCCATGCGCGATAAGCGCCCCGCGGTCAACCAGGCGGCCGTCAACCTGGTGCGTTCCAGCAATCCCCAGGACGCAGTTTGCGTCGTGAATTTCAACGACGAGTACTACCTCGACCAGGACTTCACCAACCAGATTCCGCAGTTGCAAGAAGCGCTGGCCCGCATCGAGTCGCGCGGCGGCACCGCGCTGTATGACGCGGTGGTCGCTTCCGCCGAACATTTGAAGAAAAACGCCCGCCTCGACAAGAAGGTTTTGCTGGTGGTGACCGACGGCGAGGACAACGCCAGCCGCGAGTCGCTGGAGCAGGCCATCCGGCGGCTGCAGGCTGAAAATGGGCCGACGGTCTACACCGTCGGCCTGCTCGGCGAAGAACGACAGCGCCGCGCCCGCCGCGCCCTGACGGAGATGGCCGAGCAGACCGGAGGGATCGCTTTCTTCCCCAAGAACCTCGGCGAGGTTGATTCCATCACCCAGGCGGTTGCCCACGATATCCGCAACCAATACACCATCGGGTACAAGCCGGTCCGCTCGCAGGCGCAGGGCGGATATCGCACCATCAAGGTGGACGCGCACGCGCCCGGATACAAGCACCTGATGGTGCGCACCCGCAGCGGGTACTATCCCGGGCAGGAGCGGGCGGCGAAGTAATTTAGCGATTTGTGATTTAGTGATTTCGGCGCGCTGCACAGCGCGCCTTTTTTGGGTTTGTCAGTTTTTCAGTATGTCAGTGTGTCAATTCGGCAGATTGCCCATCATGCGGACTGACATACTGACCTACTGAATTACGGACGAACGCAACGCCTGATTTACAATTGCCGCCCATGGTTTACCGCAGCGATAACCGCACGCTGGAGCAGATGCGCCCTGTCAACATCGTCCCCGACTTCATCTCCACCGCCGAAGGCTCAGCGCTGATCGAACTGGGCAACACGCGCGTGATCTGCACCGCGTCGGTCGAGGAATCGGTCCCCTCGTGGATGCGCAACGGCGGCAAGGGGTGGGTCACCGGCGAGTACGGCATGCTGCCACGCTCCACGCTGACGCGCTCGCCGCGCGAGTCGGCGCGGGGGCGCGTCGGCGGGCGGACGCATGAGATCCAGCGCCTGATCGGCAGGTCATTGCGGGCTGTGGTGGACCTGGCCAGGCTCGGTGAGCGTACCATCTGGATTGATTGCGACGTCATCCAGGCGGACGGCGGCACGCGGACGGCCTCGATCACCGGCGCGTTTGTGGCGCTCGGCCTGGCCATGCAAAAGCTGGTGGAAGCCGGCACGCTGACCCATGCGCCGATTCGAGACTTCGTCGCCGCCACCAGCGTGGGCGTGGTGGATGGAGAGATCATGCTCGACCTCAGCTACGAAGAAGACTCGCGCGCCGAGGTGGACATGAACTTCGTCATGACCGGCGCCAAGAAGATGGTCGAGGTGCAGGCGACGGCCGAACAACGCGCCTTCGACGACGCGCAACTCAGGCGCATGATCGAGTTGGCCAAGCGCGGCGTGGAATCGCTGATCGCGAAACAGCAGGCGGTGCTCAGCAATCTGCTGTTGCGGCAGTAGGTCCAGCGGTAGAATGTCCGGTTTGCGGTACCAGACCTTGAATCATCGATCGTTACGAAGCACCTGAGGAGGTGTCGCGTGAAGTTGACTCCTGGAAAGTTGTCCGGACTGAAAGCAGTTTCGACCGAGCGCGGGATCATTGCCGCGGCGGCCATGGACCAGCGCGGCTCGCTGAAGAAATCGCTGGCCAAGGAAAAAGGCGGCGAGATCACCGACCGCGACATGGAAGAGTTCAAGGCCTTGGTGACGGAAGTTCTCACGCCCCATGCCAGCGCCATCCTGCTGGATCCCGAGTGGGGACTGCCCGCGTCGAAACGCCGCAGCCGCAATGCGGGACTCCTGCTGGCCTACGAGAAGACGGGGTACGACAAGACGGGTCCAGGCCGCTTGCCCGACCTGCTGGATCACTGGTCGGTGCGCCGACTGAAGGAAAATGGCGCCGACTGCTGCAAGATCCTGCTCTACTACACCCCCTTTGATCTCAAGGTCATTAACGATCAGAAGCATGCCTGGGTGGAGCGCATCGGAGACGAATGCCGCGCCAATGACATCCCGTTTTTCCTCGAATTCGTGGGCTACGAAGGAGACATGGACGAGAAGGGTTTCGAGTTCGCCAAGCGGAAGCCGGAGGTCGTGAAAGGCTCCATGGCCGAGTTCACCAAGGACCGCTACGGCGTGGATGTGATGAAGGTCGAAGTGCCGGTCAATATGAAGTACGTCGAGGGCGCACGCTGCTACGCGGGCCAGAAAGCCTACTCCAAGCAGGAGGCGATCAACCACTTCCGCGAGGCGGCACGGGCGGCCACCAAGCCGTTCATCTACCTGTCGGCGGGGGTGAGCAACGCCGAGTTCACCGAGGGGTTGGAAACGGCGGCGGAAGCGGGCGTCAAGTTCAACGGCGTGCTCTGCGGGCGCGCCACCTGGAAAGAGGGCATTCCGATTTACGCCAAGCAGGGCGCCGAGGCGTTCCGCAAATGGCTGCAGGACGAGGGCGTGAAGAACATCAACAACGTCAATGAGAAGCTGAAGGCAGCGACGCCGTGGTTCGACATGTACGGAGTGCAGGCGGAAATGGCGAAAGCGTAGCAACCATGCTGAGTGGTGAGTGGTTGGGCGCGGCGTGGCTGCCGCGCCTTTCTGTTTCTGCCGTCATTCGGAGCAGGGTTGGCAAGAGTTTTCAATCGCAAATCGCAAACCACCGATTAAAAAATGTTTTTGTCCCCGGTGACTTGCCTCGCCGCCGGTCCGGGTGTATACAGCGGGGAACGCTGCGGCGGGCGCGTGGGGCGCGGCCGCGCGCGGGGTTCACGCAAATTCCAGCCTTTTCGCCGGAGGTGTGCGATGGAACGCGTCCGGTTTTTCGATCACGATGGTCACCGCATCCTGCTGCTGGATTGCACGGGCTGCGGGCCCGAAGAACTTCTTGAAGTCTTCGAACAGGCAAGATTGACAATTGCCGCTGAGCCGCCGCATTCGCTGCTGACGCTCACCGACTTCACCGGCGCGCAATTCAACAGGAAAGTGGCCGATCAGATGAAGGTCACCGCAACCTACAATCGGTCGCACGTGCTGCGGTCGGCCATCGTCGGGGTGGAGGACCTGCCGGACGTCTACTATCACAACCTGGTCTCGTTTTCGGCGCGCGAGTTCCCCGCCTTCAAGACGCGCGAGGAAGCCATGGACTGGCTGGTGAGCGAGAAGGCCGAGCGCGCCATCGGCTGAGAAAGGTTCTCGGTTATCGGTTATCCGGCCTGGCGCGCGGTTCAACGACCGAGAACCGACAACTGTGAACCGATAACCCTTATGCGTTAGCGGCTATTCCCACTCAATTGTTCCGGGAGGCTTCGACGTTACGTCATAAACCACCCTGTTGATGCCCTTCACTTCGTTCACCATGCGCGTGGAAATGCGCTTGATGACCTCCCACGGGAGTTCCACGACGTCGGCGGTCATGCCGTCCTCGGAGTGCACGGCGCGGACGGCGCAGGTGTAAGCGTAGGTGCGCTGGTCGCCCATCACGCCCACCGACATGACCGGCAGCAGCACGGCAAATGCCTGCCAGATTTTGGTGTACAAGCCGGCGGCCTTGATCTCGCTGACCACGACGTCGTCGGCTTCCTGGAGAATGGCAATGCGCTCGGGGGTGACCTCGCCCAGGATGCGCACGGCCAGCCCGGGCCCGGGGAACGGCTGGCGCTGAAGAATTTCCTCGGGCATGCCGAGATCGCGGCCAATACGGCGGACCTCGTCTTTGAACAAGTCCTTCAGCGGTTCGATCAGCTTGAGCCGCATTTTTTCCGGCAGCCCGCCGACGTTGTGGTGCGACTTGATCGTCTGCGAGGGGCCGCGTACGGAGCGCGATTCGATGACGTCGGGGTAGAGCGTTCCCTGGACCAGGAATTCCGGTTCTTGATGGGCGGTTTTGCGCCGGTCGCGGATGACGATCTTGAGTGCCTGCTCTTCGAACACCGCTATGAACTCGTTGCCGATGATGCGGCGCTTTTTCTCCGGGTCGGTCACGCCGGCCAGCTTGGCGAGGAAGCGGCGTGAAGCGTCCACGGCGACGACCTGGAGACCGAGACGGCGCAGGTTCTGCTGCACCTTCTTGAATTCGTTCTTGCGCAGCACGCCGTTGTTGACGAAGACGCAGGTCAGACGCTCGGCGATGGCGCGCGCGACCAGCGTGGCCGCCACCGATGAGTCCACCCCGCCGGAGAGCGCGCAGATGGCGTGCGCGTGCGGGCCCACCGTCTTTCGGATGTTCGCCACGGTCTCGTCAATGAAGCGCTGCGGAGTCCAGTTGGGCTCGGCGCCGCAAATATCGAAGACGAAATTCTTCAGGATTTCCGTTCCCAGCGGGGTGTGGTGCACCTCGGGGTGGAACTGCACGGCGTAGTAGTGGCGGGCGGGGTCTTCCATGGCAGCCAGCGCGGTGGCGCTGCGCGCGACCGGATGAAAGCCGGAGGGCAGCTCACGGGCGTGATCCCCGTGCGACATCCAGACCTTGATGTTCGGAGGAATGCCCTTGAAGAGGCGGGATTCGCGCTCGATGTTGATTTCGGCGTGGCCGTATTCACGCTTATCGCCGGGAACGACTTTGCCGCCGAGAGCGTGCGCCATGTAGTGCAGCCCGTAACAGATGCCGAGCATGGGCACGCCGAGCCCCAGGACCCGTTTGTCCGCCGGCGGCGCATCCTTGTCGTACACCGAGGAGGGGCCGCCGGAGAGAATGATGCCCACCGGACCGTAGGACTTGATTTCTTGCAGAGTAGCGGTGCAGGGGAGCACGACGGAGAAAACATTCTGCTCGCGGATACGACGCGCAATGAGCTGCGTGTACTGCGAACCGAAGTCGAGGATGACGATGGATTGATGTTCCACTTTTTAATCTCTCAGATGTCCGACGCGGAGTAAAGCGCCTTGTTAGGATCAGGGTAGCAAATTCAGCTATCAGCTATCAGCTCTCAGCTCTCAACTACCCGCGATCAGCCCGGAAGGGCAACTTCATTTCCGATTGTCGATTGCCGATTCCGTTGAAACTGTGGGCCGGGCTACATTTCGGGCGAGGAGATCGCCTCGGGTGCCGGGGCTATGGGCTGAGAGCTGACCGCTGATAGCTGAGAGCTCTCGTCGAGTGCCACGAATGCCGCCAGGCGCGCGATGTACAGGAAATCGGCGACGGCGAAATAAATGAGTGCGATGACCAGGCAGAGTGCGATCGAAGTCGCCGGGGCGGCCTGGCTGGCGAGGAGGGCGGCAACGAATGCCGCGACAAACGCGGCGGCGCGCAAGAAGCCGAAGCAGGATGCAATGCCGACGTACGGACCAGGAACGCGGCGGTAAAAGTCCACGGAATCGGCGATGGATCGGAGCGCCGGGTGGCCCTCGCGCACGATCCAGATGGGGGCGAGCGCCAGGAACCAGTTCACCATCGACCAGAACAATCCAATCACCGCGGCAACGAGAATGCCGACGAGCGCACCGGCGGTGGGATTCTGGGCCGGCATCGCGAGGCCGGTGAGGAACAGGGCGCCGAGGAAGGCGATCAGGGCAGCCAGCGTGAAGACGGCGCGGATGAAGTGTAGCGCCAGGAGAGGGCCGAAATGCAGGTCTCTCGGCTCGGACGCGCCCGCGTCGCTCAAGCGCAGGGCATGCGGGTCCGCCGGCGCGTCCTCACTCGGGATGACATCGGTTGAAAAAAGGGATTGTAAGGTGATGGCGCGGCCGAGGGTGGCGGCGGCGATCCACAGCACGGCGATCGCAGGCGCCAGCACCAGGCACTCGCGCGCCAACTGCGGCAGGACCTGGACAACGATGTGCGCACCGGCATCGGCGATCAGAAAAACATCGCTGTGACGGGCGAGCAGCAGTTCGGCTTGGGTGATATCCATGTGCGCAAGGATGCGTCGTACGGCGATGATGACCAGCGTCCACGCTGCCGCCCCGAATGCCCATCGCCAGGCGATTTCGCCCAGCGCGAGCGCGGGCCGGCGAACCACGGCGCGAAATCCGGCGCGGATGTGCACGGTAGGATTTAACCACAGAGGAAACAGAGGGCGCGGAAAAGAATAGGCCACGGATTCCACGGATGAACACGGATCAATTCATTTCCGACGTGTCCGTGAGAATCCGTGAAAATCCGTGGCGTGGTTTCTAGTTCGCGCGCTTGGGAGATTTATGGCTGAGCACTCCGATCAGTTCCCTGCCCGCTGACGGCGTTCCGACCTTGCCCCCCTGCACGATGTCGCGCGCGTCGAGCTTCTTGCCATAAAGATTGCTGTTCGCGCCGCCGTCGGAGCGGAGCGTGGACCCCTCCAGCGACACGCCGGCAAACAGGCCGCGCGAGCGCGAGTAGCTGAGGATCTCGGCGCGCATCACGATGTCGGTCGCGGCAGCGGCATCGCGGCCTTTCGGACCTGCGGCCGCGGCGGCATCAGCGCCCAGCTTGATTTTGCTGGAGAGAACGGAGTCGGCGCCACGATCGTTCATTACCAGCAACACGAAGTCGGTGGCTTGTCCTCCGAGCTGAATCCCGATGTTCCCGCCTTCCAGCGCCATCATGGCCGGTGCGCTCCACGGGCCACTGTGGTTCTTGCCTGTCCGGCAGGTGATGGCGCCGCGGCCGTAACTGCCGCCAATGCCGATGGCAAACTTCAGCACCGATGGGAACACGACCACGCAGTAAGCCTTATTGAGAATGTTCTGTGGAATACCCTCGGGGATGTCGAGGATCTCCTTCATCACCGTGCCCGCTTCCTGCAGGCGTTCCTGTTCCTTCTTCTGAGCGAACGCGGGAGCGGCGATGGCCAACATGACTGCGACGGCGATCAATTTGCGCATGGGTCACCTCGATTGGAGTTCCCGAACATTGTAGTCCCACGGGGGCGGGCATCCGAGAACGGCGGGGCCGGGAGGAGAGTGCCGCGCTCGAGGGCGAGCGCGCTCCACCTCATTTCACGACGATGTTCACCAGCTTGTGCGGCACCACGATCGCTTTCAGGATTTTCTTGCCGTCAAGCGACGAAAGCACCTTGGGATCGTTCAACGCGAGTTGGCGCACGTCTTCTTCGCCGGCGTCGGCGGCGACCAGCAGGCGGGCGCGAATTTTTCCGTTCACCTGAACCACTATTTCGATCTGCTCTTCGCGGGCGAGCGCCGGGTCGTACTTCGGCCAGGGATGACGCAGCAGGCTTCCCTTCTCCCCGAGCATCTCCCAGAGTTCGTGCGACAAAAAGGGCGCGAAGGGATGCAGCAACAGGACAAACGTACGTTGAACCTCACGCAACACGGGTTCGCTAATCCAAGCGCGTTTCTCCTCTTCCACGCCCGGCGCACTCCGAAACTCATACAGCAAATTCAGCAATTCCATCAGGCCGGCGATGGAAGTATTGAAGTGCCACCGGCCATTGAAGTCGTCTGTAATTCGACGAATCGTGTTGTGCAGCTTGCGCATGACGGCACGATCGGCTGGTTGAGCATCTGGGGCTGTGGGATAAGGCGCCGCTACAAACCGGTACACGCGTGCGAGAAAGCGTGCAATGCCTTCGACGCCGGCGTCCTGCCAGTCGAGGTCGCGGTCGGGCGGCGCGGCGAACAGCGTGTACATGCGCGTGGCATCGGCGCCGTAGCGGGCAATCATGTCGTCGGGCGCGACTACGTTCCCCAGGTTCTTCGACATCTTGGCGCCGTCCTTGATCACCATGCCCTGGGTAAACAGGCGCTGTGCCGGCTCTGCATTCGCCACCAGTCCCATGTCGCGCATGAACTTGGTCCAGAAGCGCGAGTAGATCAGGTGCAGGATGGCGTGCTCGACGCCGCCGATGTACTGTTCGATCGGAAACCAGTAATTCGCAATGCGGCTGTCAAACGGCGCGCCGTCGTTGCGCGCGTCGGTGTAGCGATAGAAGTACCAGGACGAATCCACGAAGGTGTCCATGGTGTCGGTTTCGCGACGCGCGCGGCCACCGCACTTCGGGCACTCGGTGTTCACCCACTCCGGCAGCCGCCCGAGCGGAGACCCGCCGGTGAGCGTGATTTCGACATTTTCCGGCAACCTGACCGGAAGCTCCTTCTCCGGTACGGGCACAATTCCGCAGCGCTCGCAATAGAGCATGGGGATGGGCGTGCCCCAATAGCGCTGGCGCGAGATGCCCCAGTCCTTCAGCCGATAGGTAACGGTCGGTTTGCCGAAGCCGTGCTCCCGGGCATGGACGGCCATCTTCTTCATCGCTTCCACGCAACCAAGGCCGCTGAACTCGCCCGAGTTAATGACCAGCGAGTCCGTGCCGCTGTAGGGGATGGTGGCATCGGAAGCTTTTTCTTCGTCGGTATCGCCTTCACGGCGCGGCAGAACCACCACCCGGGCTTCGAGCCCGTACTTTTTCGCGAACTCGTAATCACGTTCGTCGTGCGCCGGGACGGACATGATGGCGCCCGTGCCGTAATCCATCAAAATGTAATTCGCCACCCAGATGGGCAGCTTTTCCTGGTTGAAGGGGTTGATGGCGTAGCGGCCGATGAACACGCCGTGCTTCTCGATGGCGCCCACGTCCCCGACTTCCTTCGCTTTGCGCTGCTCGGCGAGCAACTGGTCAATTTGCGCGCGCAGGTCCGCGTTATCCGCTACCAGTTTATCCACCAGCGGATGTTCGGGCGCGAGTTGGATGGAAGTGGCGCCGTAGATGGTGTCAATGCGCGTCGTGAATACCGTGATCTTGTCGGTCTCGGCCTGAAAATCCACCAGCGCGCCTTCGCTGCGGCCGATCCAGTTCTGCTGCATGATGCGGACTTTTTCCGGCCAGCCGCTGAGCTGGTCGAGGTCGCGCAGGAGTTGTTCGGCGTAATCGGTGATGCGCAGAAACCACTGTTCCAGCTCACGCTGCTCCACCGGCGTGGTCTCATGGCGCCAGCAGCACCCTTTGACTACTTGTTCATTGGCGAGCACGGTGGCGCACTCCGGGCACCAGTTCACCTTGCTCTTCTTGCGGTAGGCGAGCCCGCGTTTGTAGAGCTGGAGGAAGAGCCACTGGTTCCAGCGATAGTAATCGGGCAGGCAGGTGGTGACCTCGCGCTGCCAGTCGTAGGCGAAGCCGAGCCGCTTCATCTGCGACTTCATGTGCGCGATGTTGCGCAATGTCCACTCGCGCGGCTGCACCCCGGCTTTGATGGCGGCATTTTCCGCCGGCAAACCGAACGAATCCCAGCCCATGGGATGGAGTACGTTATAGCCCTTCATCCACATGTAACGGGCAAGGGCGTCGCCGATGGAGTAGTTGCGCACGTGTCCCATGTGCAGCGCGCCGCTGGGATACGGCAGCATTTCCAGGACGTAATACTTCGGCTTGTCGGTGCTGGGCGGCTCGGCGCGATAGAGTCCGGGATCGGCTTCGAAGCGGGCGGACCACTTCTCCTCGATCAACTGGGGATCGTAGCGCTCTTCGCGACGGTCGGTAATCCGCGGCGTATCGGCCATGAATGCTTGTTCCTGAAGCGATAAACCTTGATTTTACAACAGCGGTTTCACTCGCCGCGGCAGTCCCGTTGTCGGAACGGCAACCATGGTCGGCAAAAAGACCTGTTGATTTTGCCGGCTTCCGGATGCACAGTTGATTACGCCCTCACATTCATAACTGCATGGGAGAAGATGATGCGAGTCGTACGCATGTTTGTCGCAGTAATGGTATTCATGACGGCGGCCATTTCCGTCGCTGCCCAGGAACAGCTCACGTTGGAGCAGTTGATTGCCAAGCACCTGGCCTCCATCGGAACGCCGGAGGCGCGCGCGGCGGTAAAATCGCGCGTGGCGGAAGGCAAGTCGAAATTCGAGAAAGTCAATGCCGGCGGTTACATCGAGGGCAAAGCCACCGTGGCCTCACTGGCCGCGAACAGTCGGCTGGTCATGAAATACCCCAATCCGGACTATCCCGGCGAAGACATGATCACCGACGGCAACAAGGTTCAAGTTTTCGGGCGCCCGCGGCGCTCCGCGCTGGGATTCTTCATCTACAACCAGAGCACTGCCCTGTTGACCGAGGGCCTGCTCGAGGGCACGCTCTCGACCGCCTGGCCCCTGCTCGATCCCAAACTGCGCTCCGCCAAGCTCACCTACAACGGCCTGAAGACGATTGACGGACAGCAATTGCACGAAGTGCGCTACGAACCGAAAAAGCGCACCGATCTCGACATCCGGCTGTATTTCAGCAAAGACGATTTCCGGCACGTGCTCACCATCGCCAGCATCACGCTCAGCCCGCGGCTGGTCAGCAATGTATCTCCCGATGCGGCTCTCCAAGGCGGTACCATCGGTCCCCTCACGGCGACGATGTCGAGTGGCCCCGAGGCGGCGAACGCTGCGCAGTCGGTAATCCGGTACCGGATCGAGGAGCGGTTCTCCAACTTCGCCCAGTTCGACGGCATGACCTTCCCCACCAGTTTCCAGATCCGCTACGACCTGGAAGGCCAGCGACAGGCGCACGAGCGCTACACCAACACCTTCAACGACGTGATTAACAACGTGTCGCTCGATCCGAAAAGCTTCGAAATCAAGTAAGGGGGGCCTCGAGCGACGGGATGATGCGATTGGTGCGACAAGCGCTCGCCGTGATGCTCATGACGGCGGCGGTGGCAGCGGTCGCTGCCGACGATAAACTCACCTTGGAACAGGTGATCGCCAGGCACTTGGCTTCCATCGGAACGCCGGAAGCGCTGGCCAAGGCGAAGACGCGGGTGGCCGAAGGCAAATCGAAATTCGAGATCGTCAATGCCGGCGGTTATCTCGAGGGAAAGGTCACCGTGGTCTCGCAGGCCGGCAACAGCCGGCTGGTCCTGAAATACCCCAACCCGGATTATCCCGGCGAGGACATGCTCACCGACGGCAACAAGGTCCATGTCTACGGCCGGCCGCAACGCTCCGCCCTCGGCTTTTTCATCTACAACCAGGGCACTGCCCTGTTAACCGAGGGCCTGTTCGAGGGTACGCTTTCCACCGCCTGGCCCCTGCTCGATCCCAAGCTGCACTCCGCCAAGCTTACTTACAACGGCCTGAAGACGATTGACGGACAGCAATTGCACGAGGTGCGCTACGAGCCGAAAAAGCGCACCGATCTTGATATCCGGCTGTATTTCAGCAAAGACGACTTTCGCCACGTACTCACGGTGGCCAAGATCACGCTCGACCCGCGTCTGACCTCTAGCCGCGGCCTATTCGGCCGGGGCTCCCCGGATGTCGCCAACGTGCGGAATCAGGAGATCCGCTATCGCGTGGAAGAGCGCTTCTCCAATTTCGCCCAGTTCGACGGCATGACCTTCCCCACTGCTTTCCAGATCCGCTATGACTTGGAAGGCCAGAGGCAGGCGCACCAGCTCTATACGAACACCGTCAGCGACGTGGTCAATAACGTATCGCTGGATCCGAAAAACTTTGGAATAAAATAAGCATCTCTGTGCGCGCGGCCAGGCTGCGGTCGTGCGCATCGTCTCACCTCAACTGCGTGTTTTTTCCCGCTTCCGCGCCGCGCGCAGCTTGCCATCCTCCACCAGCGATTTCAGCGCCTCGACATTTCGCAAGTCGTCGCCGGGATTATCAATCGGCGTTTCGGCAATGAACGCGCACGATGCCAGCCGCGGATCGTTGAGCAGCCGCCGGAATGGCTCCAGGCCAATCGTGCCCTGCCCGATGTGCTGGTGGCGGTCCAGATGCGAGCCGCGCACCGCCTTGGCATCGTTGCAGTGCCACACAGGAACGTTCTTGAGCCCGACGGTGCGGTCCAGGTGCTCCAGGGTCAACGCGTATCCTTCTTCCGTAACGATGTCGTAGCCGGCAACATGGGTGTGGCAGGTGTCAATGCAGGCGGCGGCCGGCACAACGTCGCGCAGCACGTCGACGAGCGCCGCCACCTGCTCGAAGCTGCCGCCCAGGGAAAACTCGGCGCCGGCGGTATTTTCGATGAGAATGGTGAGGCCGCCACGGCGCAGATCGTGACCGCCGGCCGCTTCCGTAATCGAGGCAGCGACCTTCGCCAGGCCTGCTTCGCGGGTCATGCCGCGAAACGAGCCGGGATGAACCACCAGGTAGTCGGCGGAGAGGGCGAGGGCGCGTTCGATCTCGCCGCGGAAGGCAGCGATTGATTTGCGGTGGAACTCGGGATTGCCGCCCGCCAGGTTCACCAGGTAATTGGCGTGGATTACCAGCGGCTTCAGGTCATAGTTCGAGCGCAGGCGGTTCATCGCATCGCATTGTGAGCTGGTGAGCCGGTTCGGCGCCCACTGCCGCGGGCTCGACGAAAAAATCTGGAAGGCGCTGCAGTCCAGGCGGTAAGCGCGCTCGGCGGCTTTCTCGGCCCCGCCCGCGGTGGAGGTGTGGATGCCGATACGGCGCGAGGTGCGGCGCGGCGGCGTCTTGGGCGGCGGCAGCCTGAGAATGTCTTCGTGTTCCTGCGCCATGGAGCGGGGCATCGCCAGCTTAGATTGCGGATTGAAGATCGACGATTGACGATTTGTCATCGCTCGTCGCGGCCCGCGCATCAGAAATTCGATACCCGCGAATCGCGATTTCCTAAAAGGACCTTAGGTGACTATGAAGATCGCTAACGATGTTACGGAACTCATTGGCCGCACCCCGCTGGTACGGCTGAACCGCGTGGCCGAGGGCTGCCGCGCGACGGTGGTCGCGAAACTGGAGAGCTTCAACCCCTGCAACAGCGTCAAGGACCGCATCGGCGTCAGCATGATCCGCGAGGCGGAGCGCGCGCGGGCCATTCATCCCGGCAAGACGGTGCTAATCGAGCCGACCAGCGGCAACACCGGCATCGGCCTGGCTTTCGCGGCGGCCATTCGCGGATACCGCATGGTCTTCACCATGCCGGACACCATGAGCCAGGAGCGGCGCGTCCTGCTGCGCGCTTTTGGCGCCGAGGTCGTGCTCACCCCCGGAATCAAGGGCATGAAGGGCGCCATCGCCAAGGCCAATGAACTGCTGGCGAAGACTCCGGATGCGTTTATGCCGCAACAGTTTTCCAATCCCGCGAATCCCAAGATCCACTTCGAGACCACGGGACCGGAAATCTGGGAGGACACCGACGGGAAGGTGGACATCATGGTGGCGGGCGCCGGCACCGGCGGCACGATTACCGGCGTCACCGAGTACATCCGGCCCAGGAAACCTACCTTCCGCGTGGTGGCGGTGGAACCGGCCGAGAGCCCGGTGCTCTCGGGCGGGAAACCGGGACCGCACAATTCGCAGGGCATCGGCGCGGGCTTTGTCCCCGACGTGCTGCGCGCCGATTACATCAACGAAGTGATTGCGGTTCCCACCGACGATTCCGTCGCCATGGCCCGGCGCCTGCCGCGCGAAGAAGGCTTGCTGGTGGGGATCTCGTCGGGCGCGGCCGTGATTGCGGCGTTGCAGGTGGCGCGGCGGGAGGAGAACGCGGGCAAACTCATCGTCGTCATCTTGCCGGATTTCGGCGAGCGCTACTTGAGCAGCGTGCTGTTCGCAAATCTAAGGGAGGAAGCCGAGCGGATGAAGGCAGAGGAAGTAACGGTCTAACGTCGCACGGTCGCACATTGGCGTGTGGTCTCCGATCACCCGATTGGCGGGTAGTCGTTGTCCCGCGTGCAGCATTGGCATTAGACTAGATGTTTCGTCTCAGGAGCACAGAGGACATTATGTTGGTCGTCATGGATGCGCATGCCAGCGAGGAGCAGGTGCGCGCAGTTTGCGAAAAAATCGAGTCGATGGGGCTGCGCCCGCACGCCATTCCGGGCGCGCAACGCACCGCGATCGGCATCACCGGCAACCAGGGCATGGTGGAAGTCGGCCTGGAGGACATGCCGGGTGTCCAGGATGTCATCCGTGTCAGCAAGCCGTACAAGCTGGTGAGCCGCGATGTGAAGGGCGAAAACACGGTCATCACATTTGCCGGCGCCGACAACACCATCGGCGGGCAGGACCTGGCGGTCATCGCCGGGCCCTGCGCCGTGGAATCGCGGCAGCAGGCGTTTGCCGTCGCCGAGCGTGTTGCCAGGGCGGGCGCGCGCTTCTTCCGCGGCGGCGCGTACAAGCCGCGCACTTCGCCCTACGCCTTCCAGGGACTGGGCGAAGAAGGCCTGCGCATTCTGTCGGAGATCCGCGACCGCTTCGGACTGCTGATCGTGACCGAGGCGGTGGACTACGAGTCGCTCGACCTGGTGGAGCGCTATGCCGACATGATCCAGATCGGCGCGCGCAACATGCAGAATTTCTCGCTGCTGAAGCGCGCCGGCCGAGCCCGGCGTCCGGTCCTGCTGAAGCGCGGCATGTCGGCCACGCTGGAAGAATTCCTCATGGCGGCCGAATACGTGATGAGCGAAGGCAACTACCAGGTCGTGCTCTGCGAACGTGGCGTGCGAACCTTCGCCGACCACACCAGAAACACGCTCGACCTGAGCATCGTGCCGGCCGTGCATCGCCTCAGCCATCTGCCCATCCTGGTGGACCCCAGCCACGGTACCGGCAAGCGCGACAAGGTGATTCCGCTGTCGCGCGCCGCCATCGCGGTCGGCGCCGATGGACTGATCGTGGAAGTGCACCACGATCCTGACCGCGCCTTGTCCGACGGCCCGCAGTCCATCTACCCGGAGCAGTTCGAGGAATTGATCGCCGAAATGCGGCAGATCGCGCCGATCGTGAAGCGCACGGTTCCGCAACCCGTGGCGGTGGCGGCGACACACATCGGGTGATCGGGCGATCAGGTGATCGGTCGATTTACGGCGCGAAGCGGCTGCGCTGTTCTGGTTAATATCGCTCTCCATTGAGAAAGAACTTCTTCATCGTTGTCGCTGTAGCGGTGCTCGCGGCGGGGCTTTCGGGCTGCCGCAAGCAGCGCGATTACCCCGGCGACCTGAACGCCTACGTCAGCAATGGAAAGAGCGATAGCGTTTCGGTGATCGATCTTGGCCAATTCAAGATCGTGAAGACGATCGCTGTCGGACGCAATCCCACGGGCGTCACGGCGAACCCCAAGAAGAACGAGATTTACGCGGTCAACACCGAGTCCAACAACATCAGCTTCATTGACGGGACCAAGAATGTGGTGGTCGCGACCGTGGGGGTGCATCGCGCGCCGTATTTTATCGACGTGTCGGCGGACGGGACCCGCGGCTACGTGGCGAACTCCGGCTCCGCCAACGTCAGCATCCTCGATCTGGAGAAACGGCTCGTGCTGGCCACCGTGGGCGTGGGCGCGACGCCGGGACTGGCGCGCGTCTCGCCGGATGGAAAAACCGTGGTGGTGTCCAACCGCGGCGGCAATTCCGTGTCGATCCTGGACACCGCGAAGATGCAGGTGCGCGCCACCGTGCCGATTTGCGAACATCCCGAGGACATTGCCATCCTCCGCGACTCCGGCAAGGCCTTCGTCGCCTGCACCGGGTCGGCGCAGGTGGCGGCGGTTGATTTGAAGTCGGACAAGCTGCTCGCCCTGCTCGATGTCGGCAAGACTCCCATCCACCTTGCGCTTAAGCCCGACGGCGGCGAGCTGTTCGTGTGCAATTTCGATTCGGCATCGGTCTCGGTGATCGAGACCGCGGCCAACGAGGTCGGCGGCACCTACCTGATCGGCAGCCAGCCGGTGCACGCCGTGGTCAGCGCCGATAATTCCCTGCTCTATGTCAGCAACTTCGGCTCGGACGCGGTGTCGGTGCTGGGCATTGACATCGGGCGCGTCATCGATTCCATTTCCGTGGGCAATCATCCCGACCAGCTGGCGCTCACGCCGGCGGAAGATTTTCTGCTCGCGCTGGATACGCAGCCCGGCGACGTGGCGGTGGTGCGGCTCACCAAGCTGCCGCGCGGCGATAAGATCAGTTTGCCCGAGGCCATCCTCAAGGGACAGAATCCGAACCGGCAGCGCGCGCTTTTTACCATGGTGCCGGTCGGAATCCAGCCCAATGGAATCGCGGTGAAAATGATAGCGCCCGTCCCCTAATCTTGGGGTTTCGTCCCTTCAGGTCTTCTACTCTGCTCACCTTGCTTGAAAGTTAGCGTCTATCAACCCCAATTAGACGATGGTGCGGCCGAGCACCGCCGCGCACCACAAAGTGCGCGTCGCCCGCTCCGGACGGTGCTTTACGAGGGCAGTCCGGACTCTGACGACGCCGATTGCGGGAGCCACGCCGGCTCAACGCAGGAAGGAATTGCGATGAACAGAGTAGCGAAAACCCTGGTGTTGGTTCTGCTGGTGACGATTGCCGCGGGCGTGTTCGCAGCGGACACGTCCTCCCTCCGTGCCGGCAAGACGTGGAGCATCACCTTCCTCGACTCAACCAAGGTGGGAACGACAATGCTGCCCAAGGGTACCTATAAGGCCCAGCACCTCGTGGACGGCGACAACCACGTGCTCGTTTTCAAGGATGCGGGCAACAAAGAAAGGGCGCGCGTCAACTGCACCATCGAGCAACTGGCCAGCAAGGCGGCCGAAACGGAGTACGACACCGGCAAGAACGACGCCGGCGAAAATGTCTTACAGTCGGTCGTATTCGCAGGCGACAGGTACAAGCACAAGGCCGTGACGCCCTAAGCTGCGGCGCCAGCTTGGAATTCAAATCATCACCGGCGGTTCCACGGCCGCCGGTTTTTTCTTTGCGTGCGCGGGGCCGGGTAGCTGGCAATACTCCGTGTATAGTTTCGCTACAAGCGCATGCAAATCCTCGAACATGTGCCGCTGGCGCCGATGACGACGCTGAAGGTCGGGGGCGCGGCGCGATATTTCGTGGCCGCCGCCAACGCCGCGGACGTGCGGCAGGCGGTGGATTGGGTAAAGTCGCGCCAACTTCCGCTATTCGTACTCGGAGGCGGCAGCAATCTGGTGATCGCCGATTCCGGGTTTCCCGGCCTGGTGCTCCACATCGGCATCGGCGGCGTCGAGCGTCTCTCGGAAAACGGAAAGCAGGTGTTGGAAGCCGGCGCGGGAGTCGCGTGGGACGCGCTCGTCGCCCAGGCAGTCGCGGCCAATTGCGCCGGCCTGGAATGCATGAGCGGCATTCCCGGCACCGTGGGCGGCACGCCGGTGCAGAACGTCGGCGCGTACGGGCAGGAAGTTTCCGAAACCATTGCGGAAGTGCAGGTGCTGGATCTCCGCGACGGGCAGTTGCGCAGCCTCTGCAATGAGGCGTGCGGGTTCGCATATCGCAGCAGCATCTTCAACACCGGCGAGCGCGGACGCTACATCATTCTGAAAGTGAAGTACGCGCTGGAAGCGGGAGGAGAGCCGGCCATCCATTACCGCGACCTGCAGGCACATTTTGCCTCACTGTCCCGCGACCACCCGGCCCACACTGGCTGATGTGCGCGAGGCGGTAAGAAAAATCCGTCTGTCGAAAGCCATGCTGATCGTGGAAGGCGATGAGGATTCGCGCAGCGCCGGCTCATTTTTCAAGAATCCCGTGCTCGATGCGGCGGAGTACGAGCGCGTTGCCGCTTGCGCCGGCGGAACCCTGCCGAGCTATCCCGCGCCCGGCGGGCGTTTCAAAATTCCAGCCGCCTGGCTGGTGGAGCACGCCGGGTTTCACAAGGGGTACACCCGCGGCCATGTCGGGCTCTCGCGCAAGCACGCATTGGCCATCGTGAACCGCGGCGGCGCGACCGCAGCCGAAGTCATCGCCTTGCAAGACGAGATTCGCCGCGCCGTAGAGGAGAAAGTCGGCGTAGCCCTGGCGCCCGAGCCGGTGTTCGTCGGCTTCGAGTAGCGCTCCCGGTCATTTTGCGTCGGCTTTTTCTGTACTCGGCAGCGTCCGCAGGTAGAGCACAATCTGCCAGCGCTGCATCTCCGGCAAGCCGCTGAACGATGGCATCGCTCGCCGTGGATTGCCGTTGGTAATTTTCCAGAACAGAGCGCCATCGCCCTGCTGTTGAACCACCGGTAGCTGGAGGTCGGCGGCGTTCTTCAGGCCCTGGCCCTGGGCGCCGTGGCATTGCGCGCACTGGCGCTGGAAGAGCTTGCGCCCGCCGGCGGCAAGCTCCGGCGATCCCGCCAGGGGGTTCACGCGAGCCGCCGCGGAATCCGGCGGCCGCCACGATGGGTCAGGCCGATACCGGAAGTTTTGCGCCAGCAGACCTGCGCACAACACCAGGACGGTAACCAGCACGCGCTTCACGGCTTTCTCCGGAACATCGAGGCCACTTTCCTGCCGAATCCCTCTACCTCGTAGGTGTAGGCGAAGCGCAGCAGCAGCGGCGTGCTGCCGGAGGTCAATCCGACCGCCGGAGAAAAGCTGACCGAGTTGTCGTCGGTGAGGCGCCAGCGGATGGTTGGCGCCAGGTAATGCGCGGTGTCGTGGAAGCCGAACTGCTCCGTGCTGCCCAGCCCTCCATAGAGTTCCAGACCGGCGACAAAGTTTTCGCGGCAGAAGCGGCATGGCTTCCCTGACGCGATCTTCGCCAGCGGACGCCAGACGCCCAACGCGTAACCGAATTCGTAGCCTTCGTTTTCCGTGAGATTCTTCTCGACGATGAAGTTCTCCGAGATGTTCCAATCGCGCACTGTGCTGGAAAGGATCAGCTTGGTTTCGAGTTCATGCGCATGCGCGCGTCGGAGATCGGCGTTGGGTTCGTCAAACGAATCGGCGTGTCCCACCACTTCCTTGGTGACCCGCGAGGCTTCATTGACGTTCTCGTACTCGAAGTACAGCACGGGGTTGATGCGGTGCTCGCGGGCCAGTGGGCGGAAGCGGTTCTCCAGCCGCCAGCCGGTGAAGATGGTGCTGTCGCCCTCCCGCGACTGGCCCTCCAGATAGAACTCCGCCGTCCACCACGCCTTCACCCCGTATTCCAGTTCGAGCAACGGCGCGGCAAATACCGGCTGGCCGGCGCGCGGGATGCCGAGATGGTTCGACAACGAGATTTCCAGGTTCCCCGGCTCCTCCAGGTGGTGGTCATAGGTGACGAAGTAGGGCTTGTCCTGCGCGCGGGCGGCGAGGGCAAGCAGGAGAACGGCATTCAGAAGGACGAAGACACGGCGGATCAAGGGCAGACCTCGGGACTCGCGGTATTGAAAATGAAATTCAATTTCAAGTCCAACCATTCTGGACCGATCGGTCGAATCCCGCCCGTGACCGGCGTCACGTTGCACTGTGCTGGGATTCTGTTGGCTTCCCGGCGTGCCCGGAACTGAAAGGTTCAGTTTCAGTTTCAGTTTCGGTCTCAGTTGGAGTTCAGGTCGGTTCCGCTGGCCACTGGCCACTGTTCTTACCGCAACAGATGGCATGAATAGGTCTTGATCACCAGCCACACTTCGCGTCCGGGTTTCAGGTCCAGGGATTGTTGTGCCGCGGGCGTGAGGTGGACCTCCATTTCCAAACCGGTGGCTGCGTCGCCGCACCGCACCCGCGTTACCACCGTCACGTCGCGGCGCACCAGCGAAACAATGGCCCCGGGCAGCAGGTTGCGCGCGCTCAGCCCCTGGGGCTTGGCGGCGGCCAGCATGATGTCGCCGGCGCGAATGCCGATGCGCACCGTGTCGCCCGCGCGCCCATGCCCGAGCGGCGCTTCCAGTTGCACCCCGCCGGCGATGCGGCAAGTCATGGTCCCGAGGTCCTCGTGCAGCGCGGCCACCGAGCCCTCGAAAATATTTTCGAAACCCGCCGCCTGCGCCAGCGACTCCAGGCGGGGGGCGTGCAGCACCTCCTGCGGCAATCCTTTCGCGACCACTCTTCCCTGCTCCAGCGCGATCACGCCCTCGCCGAGCGCGAACAACTCGTCACGACTGTGGGTGACATAGAGCGCGGGAATGCGGTGCGCGTCATTCCAGGCACGCAGGTCCTGGATGATCGCTGCCTTGGTCGAAACGTCGAGCGCCGACAACGGCTCATCCAGCAGCAGCACGCGCGGATTGGTGACCAGCGCGCGCGCCAGCGCGGTGCGTTGCCGTTCGCCACCGGAGATTTCCCCTGGCCGGCGGCCCCGCGCATGCCGGATGCGGAATGCGTCCACAATCGCGTCCACGGCTTGGCGGCGCTGGTCCTCCGGCAAGCGCTCAAGACCATAAGCAATGTTCGCTTCCACGCTCATATGGGGAAAAAGCGCCAGCGTCTGGAAGACGTAGGCGACGCGCCGGCGCGCCACCGGCACATTCACCTTCGTCTCGGAGTCGAACAGAACCATGCTGCCCACGGCGACGCGCCCCGAGTCCGGCGCCAGCAGCCCGGAGATGCACTCCAGCAGCGTGGTCTTGCCCGCGCCCGATGGCCCGAACAGCATGGTGATCCCCGCAGCAGCCGTGAACGACACTTCCAGCGTGAAGCTCTCGGACAGCCGTTTGCGGAGAGAGACGTCGAGCGCGGATGGCGGTGGGCAGGTCGTAGCGGGACATTGTAATCGGTCGCTGCTGCCACGATTGATGCCTCGTCGCTTTTTCCCGCCGCGCACGGCGATTCACATCTAAGCTTGCTATGGGATGGAAATCGTTCCGGCCAAAGTCGTGCACGCCAAAGTCGCGCCTCAGGTAAAGCTTCTTACGGCGGCCTCCCTCTGGACCACCCTGCGCCGCTGGGGCGGGCCTGGCTTGTTTCTGATCGGAATCGTTGACAGCTCGTTCATTCCGACGCTCGGCAGCCTGGATATCTTCAACGCCGTGCTCGCCGCGCACCATCACGACCTGTGGTGGTACTACGCCATGATGAGCACCGCCGGATCGGTGGCCGGCGCCTACCTGATGTACCGCTTGGCCAGCGGCGCCGGGACCGGGTGGCTGCAGAAGCGGATGGGTGCGGCGCGGGTCGCCCGCGTTGACCGCATGCTGGAAAAATATGGAGTGGCTGCCGTGGTGATTGCGGTGATCGCGCCGCCGCCGTTTCCGAGTTCGCCGTTTCTCGTGGCGGCGGGGGCGCTGAAATTTCCGCTTCGCAAGTACCTGATCGCGGTCATCGCCGGGCGCGCGTTTCGTTATTCGCTGGTGGCCTGGATCGCGTCGCACTACAGCCGCCGCATCATCCGCGTCTTCCGCCATCCCCAGCAGTACGCGGTGGTCACGATCGCCATCACCGTCGCGCTGGTGCTGCTGGCCGTGGCGGCGGGATTGGTCTGGCATCACATCGGCCAGGAAATCGAGCGCGCCCAGCAGCAGGCGCAGGGCAAGCAGCAGGTTCCGAACTGCTAGCGAAACGGCCAGACCGCCCACACCTTGCGGTTCAGCGCATACACCAGCGAGAGCACGACGAAGGAAAAAATCAGCAGCACCAGCGCGGTTTGTCCCGCCTGCGCGAACTCCGCCGCCTGCACCCGGTCGTAAATATCAATGGAAACGGTTCGCGTCACCCCCGGGATATTTCCGCCGATCATCAGCACGACGCCAAATTCGCCGACCGTGTGCGCGAAGCTCAGCGCGATCCCGGTCACCAGCCCTGGCTTGGACAGCGGCAAGACCACGCGCCAGAACGTCCGCCACCCCGAAGCCCCCAAGGTCGCCGAAGCTGCCAGCAGGCGCGTGTCCACGGCCGCAAACGAAGCGGCGAAGGGCTGAACCGCGAAGGGCAGGCTATACAGAATCGAGCCGATCACCAGGCCCGCAAACGTAAACGCCAGCGAGTGGCCGGTCAGTGATTGATACCATCGTCCGAACCACGTCGCGTTTCCGAACAGAACAAGCAGGTAGTAACCGAGAACCGTCGGCGGCAACACCAGCGGAACCGACACCAGGGCTTCGATCAAGAACTTCCAGCGCCAGCGCGAATAGGTGATCCAATACGCGATCGGCAACCCGATGACCACCAGCACACCGGCCACGATCACCGCCAGCCGCGCTGTCAGGGCGAATGCTTGCCAGTTCACTTGTGCTCCTCGGCCGGCGGATCGAATCCATAGCGCGCCAGCACCGTCAGCGCTTCCGCCGACCTGATGTAAGCAAGAAACTTCGCTGCCACGGACGGATTCTTCGCTCCTTTGAGAATGACGCCGGCTTGCCGGATCGGCGGATACAAGTCGGCCGCGATCTCGCGGTACTTTCCCCGCTCCTTCATGGCAGGCGTGAGCGCCAGTGAAAGCGGAATGATGCCAACGTCCGCGTTACCCGAGCGGACGAATTCTGCCGTCTGCGCGACGTCTTCCCCCAGGACGAATTTTCCTGTGACACGGTCGTACAGTCCGGCTTTGCGAAGAAACGCGACCGCGGCCTTGCCGTAAGGCGCGTGCCGCGGGTTGGCAATGGCAATTTTGTGCACGGAATCCAGGAGCAACATCGGCGGCTGGAGCCGGCCAACATCAATGCCGGACGCGTTTGTAACCCACAAGACCAGCTTGCCCGTCGCATAAACGGCAAGTGACCCGGCGGCAGCCGCACCTTTGGTTTCCAGGTTGCGCGGGTAATCCTCGTCGGCGGAAAGAAATACGTCGAAGGGGGCGCCGTTCTCGATCTGCATCGCCAAATTACCGGAAGCCCCGTACACCAGCGTGACACGCGTTCCGTTGCTTTTTTCGAAGTTGGCGGCAATCTCGCGCAGGGCGGGACCAAGATTGGCCGCGGCCGCCACGGTCAGAGTGGTCTGCGCCTGCAGCGCGCAGCTTGCGCAAATGACCGCCAGCAACACAACGCCGGCAGACCGATGGACCGATCGACCGAGAAACCGTGCTCCTGTGACCCGCGTCATAGACGTTTCCCGCGCAACAGGTTCGAATCGTGGACCAACGATTGTAAGCGCTCGGTCTCGCCGGCCGGAATCTGGAACCCAGTTGCGGTTCCTTTCCGCGCGCGCCACAATAGATGCAGGTTGTAATGTTTTGTAAAAACGCGCAGTGCTCTCCGGCAGGGCAGGATACACTTAAAGATTGGACCCTGCGCATCTGCAATCATAAGTAATAAGAGAGGCCGTTTTCCTCGTGTTGAACATACTGAAAAACAAATGGACGATTGTGGCCGTCATCCTGGTCGCCGTAGTGCTGTTTGCGGCCTTCGGTCTCAATCGCAAGGACAAAACGCAATACTTTACCGCCCGGGCGGAGCGCGGCGACATCCGCGCGGTGGTGGATGCTACCGGCACCATTAACGCCGTCACCTCGGTCCAGGTCGGGTCGCAGGTTTCCGGAAACATTTACCGGCTCCACGCCGACTTCAATTCCAAGGTCAAGCGCGGTCAGTTGATCGCCGAGATTGAGCCGTCCCTGTTCGAGGGCGCGCTGCTCCAGGCCAAGGCCGATAATGAAAACGCCAAGGCGAATGTCGCTTCCGCCAAGGCAAATCTGGAAAAAGCGAAGGCCGCGCAGGAGCAGACCAAGGCCGATTACGACCGAACCCTCGGCCTGACCAAGGCCGCGGTCATGAGCCAGCAGCAGCTCGATCTCGCCAAGGCCAACTACGACTCCGCCGTCGCCGGGGTTTCCGCCGCTGACGCGCAGGTCACGCAGGCCGTGGCTCAGGTCGAGCAGCGCAAGGCCGCGGTTTCCGTGGCGCAAACCAATCTCGATCACACCTACATCTACGCCCCGATTGACGGCACCGTGGTCAACCGCGCCATTGACGTCGGACAGACCGTCGCCGCCTCCTTACAGGCGCCTACGCTGTTCACCATCGCGCAGGACCTGACCAAGATGCAGGTCTACACCGCCACTGACGAAAGCGACGTGGGCCAGATCCGGGTCGGACAAAAGGTTGCGTTCAAGGTGGACGCCTTCCCGCGCGAGACGTTTAACGGCACCGTGTCGCAGATTCGCATGAATCCCACGACCGTGCAGAACGTGGTCACGTACAACACCATCATTGATTTCGACAATCCCGAGCTCAAGCTCTTCCCCGGAATGACCGCTTACGTCACCATCCCGGTGGCGAGCGCGCGCGATGTCATCAAAATTCCCAACGGGGCCCTCCGCTACACGCCGGACTTGAAGCCTGACGAACTCCGCGCATTGCTCAAGGAAAACGGCATCGAAGCCGCTGGTGGACGCCGTCGCGCGGCGCAAGGTGAAGGTCAGGGACAGCCGGGAACGCAGGCGCAAGCCCCCGCACAACCTGCAACGCAAGCGAGTGGACGACCGCCGCAAGGGCAAAGCCAGTCACGCGCGAGTGGGGCGCGCGGCCCGGGTGCTCAAGTCGCAAGCGGCGCAGCCCCCAGTACCGGTGGACACAGCGCCGGTCAGGGCGGCGAGCAGCCCGGCGGTGGCGTGAAGCCGCACGAAGCAGCGCCGACCGATCTCGGCATTATCTGGACGCAGTTGCCCGACAAGACCCTGAAGCCCGTTCAGGTACGCACCGGCATTACTGACCACACTGTCACCGAGCTGGTGCAGGTGCTGCACGGCGATCTGAAGGAAGGCGACGAACTCATCATCGGCGCCAGCAAGAGCGGATCGCGTGCGAGCGCGGGAGGGCCGATGGGTGGCCGCCCGCCGGGACGGTAAGGCAGTTGTTAATCGTCAGTTGATGACAAATCAGAGAGCGTGTCGCAGACTTTAAGTGACACTTTAATTCTTCATGGGAACCACTTCACAAACGACCACATCCTCGACATCACAAACCGCCGCTCCCGCCCCCGTCATCCATGTCGAAGAGGTGCACAAGTACTACGACCTGGGCGAAGCGCGCGTGCACGCCCTGCGCGGTGTTTCAGTGGACATCGCCGCCGGCGAGTTCGTCGCCGTCATGGGCGCCAGCGGCGGCGGCAAGTCCACCTTCATGAACATCCTCGGCTGCCTTGACCGACCCAGCAGCGGACGCTACATGCTGGAAGGCACCGACGTCTCCACCCTCACCAAGCGCGACCTGGCCGCCATCCGCAACCGCAAAATCGGATTCGTCTTCCAGGGATTCAACCTGCTGTCGCGCACCACCGCCATGGAGAATGTCGAATTGCCGACGCATTATGCCCGCATCCCGCGTGAGGAAGCCACGCGCCGCGCCGTGGCCGCGCTCGCCCAGGTCGGCCTCGCGGACCGTGCCGAGCACTTCCCTTCCCAGCTTTCCGGCGGGCAGCAGCAGCGCGTGGCGATTGCGCGCGCCCTGGTCAACCTGCCCACCATCCTGCTCGCCGACGAACCCACCGGCAATCTCGACAGCCGCACCGCCGTCGAAATCATGGACATCTTCCAGCGCCTCAACGAGGAACGCGCCCTGACCATCGTGCTGGTTACGCACGAGCCTGACATCGCGCAGTTCGCCAAGCGCAATCTCTTCTTCCGCGATGGAAAAATCCGCCGCGACGAAGTTCTCTCCAACCGCCCCCGCGCCATCGAAGTTCTGCAACACATGCCGGTGCTGGAAGATTGAGGCGCAAGGCTCAAGGCTCAAGGCGCAAGGCAAAGGAATTGTACTTACCTCAGCGCTTCACAGCCACTCAATTCCGTAGGCTCCGGCGCCCTCGCCGGGGCTGCCCTTTTGACTCGCCAAGAACCATGTTCCTGCGAGGCGCCCTCGCCCACAGGCAACGTACTTCCGGTCGTTCTTGACTATGGCTTTCCGATTGCGCCTTGAGCCTTGCGCCTTGCGCCTTGCGCCTTCGTAGGTTCCCTTCCCGATTGACAGAGTTCCTAGCCGGCAACATACTAACCTGCTTCCCCAAAATCTTTCTGCAGCCAGGAATTATGAGATCAGGTGTCAGGCCATTCCTGTCGTTTTTCTTACTTCTCTTGCTTGGTTGTTCGACCGCCTTCGCGCAAGGCGCCAAAGTGTCCACCGAAAATCCCGCCGAAAGCGAGCGCGACCGTCCCCAGGAGCGCGCCAACTGGTTCATGCGCGGGCGCATGGTGGACGGCAAGCCCGGCGCCGAGCAGCTCCATCGCGCCTACGACCAGAAGCTGAATAATCGCCGCTTGCAGGGACTCGCCCGGGCCGGATCCGGCGAAACCACAGCTTCTCCCAGGCCGCTGTTCGTGCCGGCGCCGGCCGGCAGTGCGCCGTGGAATTTCCTCGGCCCAGCCCCAACCGCGACCGCAGCCGTGGGCAGCAACGTGCAAGACTACGGTCCCGCAGTTGGCCGCGTCACTGCAGTGGTGGTAGATCAGACCGACACCACCGGCAACACCGTCTACGTTGGTGGGGCGTCAGGTGGCTTGTGGAAATCCACCAACGCTGCCGATCCTGGTATCGCGCCATGCGCCGGAACTGCCGCGTACTGTGCCCCGAACGTGATCTGGAAGCCACTAATAGATAACCAGGCGACACTTACTATTGGCTCTGTAGCGCTCCAACCCGGCAACAGCAACCTCATCCTGGTCGGAAGCGGCGAGGCCAACAACTCCGCCGATTCGTACTACGGCCTCGGCATCCTGCGCTCCACCGACGCCGGCGCCACCTGGAACTTAATCAGTTGCACGGGCTCGACTCAGACCACGCCATGCCCTTCCGGGACGATCTCGTTCCATGGCTTGGGATTCACGCATGTGGCCTTCGCGACCGACCGGCCAAGTATTGCTGTTGCCACCGCAGCCGCTGCCAGCGGCGGCATCAACGTAGGCGCCGAGACCGGCGGCACCAACGCGCGCGGCATTTACTACTCAACCGACGCGGGCGTCACGTGGCAGCGCCCCACCGTGCTGGATAGCGGCACGTCGTGCACCAGCGTGGGCCGGACCAGTCCCTGCGCGCCCGATGCCGGCTCGGCCAACGCAGTGATTTACAACGCCAACACCGTCGAGAAAAAGTTCTTCGCCAATCTTCGTTACCACGGCATTTATTCCTCCGCCGACGGCGTCAATTGGAGTCGCCTTGCGTGCCAACCCGGAGATACGGTGACCTCCGGCATGTGCCAATCTAATACCGGGATACTGAGCGCCAGCGCCTGTCCTGCCGCGACCAACTCCTCTTGTCCGCTCTACCGCGCGGAAATGGCCATCGTTCCCGGACGCGACGAGATGTACGTCTGGATTTACAACTCCAGCGAGAGTGATATCGGAATCTTCCAGACCAAGGACGGCGGGCTAACCTGGACGCAGATCTCCACCACAGGAATTGACAATTGCGGCGACGGCGCAAACAACGGGTGCGGCAACGACCCATCTGGCCAAGGTACATACAACATTGCGCTTGCTGCCGTGCCGAATGGCACTACCGCGACAGACCTATACGCTGGCGGCGTCAATGAATACAAGTGCGCGATCGACCCGATTAGCAACTCTACGTGCATTGCAAAACCGTTCATTAACCTCACGCACGTATACGCCTCCTGCAGTAGTGGTGGTGCGCTCGGTGCCTTTGCTCACGTCCACCCTGACGAACACGGGATAGATTTCCCAGCTTCTAACCCAAAGATCATTTACTTCGGCAACGATGGCGGAATCTACCGGACTCTGAACGGCTTCACAACAAACACAGCTTCGTGCAACAGAATTTCCCAGCAACAGATCGAGTTCGACAATCTCAGCGGGACAATGGGGTCAATGATCCAGTTTGTGGGCTTCTCACACCACCCAAGCGATCCCACGACGTTGGTCGGCGGCACCCAGGACAACGGATCGCCGGCGGTGAGCAGCGCTTCTCCTTCCAGCGGCAATTGGCTGTCGGTCAACAGAGGTGACGGCGGTTTCAACGCCATCAACCCGCTCAACGCCAATGAATGGTTCACCTCCAATCCCGCACCCCTAGTCCTAGGCGGCGGAATTCAGCGCTGTACGAACGGGATTTCCTGCTGGTTTAACACGTTCACGTCCGTCGTCACGCAAAACCAGATCGGCGGCGACAATTCGTCCTTCTACACATTTTTCACCCTCGACCCGCAGGCCTCAGGCCGCATGCTGGTGGGCTCCTGCCGCGTCTGGCGCGGCAACAGCGATGGAAGTCAAAGCAACTCTCTCGGCGGCAATTGGTCGGTAAACAATAGCAACGGCACGCCGCTCAGCTTGAACCTGGACACCGGCACCACCGCCAGTTGCGGCGATCCCACCGTCAATCCCACAACCTTCATGGTCAACACCATCGCCGCCGGCGGCCCTTGCAATGGCCCGTGCGATCCGGGAGCCACGCCTGGAACAAGCAGCGGTGGAGGCTCACAGGTCGTCTGGGCGGGCATGGAAGGCATCGCCGATGCCACCAGCGCCGCCGTGCAATGTCTGCCGGGAAACGGAAATGGCACGCCTTGCGGCGGGCAGGTCTGGAGAACGCTGGCGGCCGATACCGGCACGAGTAGTTGGTGTGAAGTCAGCGGCCTTGGGAGTGGCTCGACGCCACCTACCGGATGCCCGAGTCCCACCTCCACTGTCTGCACCTCCACGCCGTCGGCCTGCAACATCAATCCCAAGCACTACCCGATTTCCGGCATCGCGCTGGATCCCAAGGATGCCACCGGCAACACCGCGTATGTCACCGTGATGGGCTTCGGCGTCGGCCACATCTTCAAGACCAAAGACGCCGGCGCCACCTGGGCAATGCTCGATGGCAGTCCCAGCACCACCGGCCTGCCCGACGCGCCCGCCGACGCCGTCGTCGCCGATCCCAGCGTCGCCAACCTGGTTTATATCGGCACCGACGTCGGCGCCTTCCAGTCATTCGGAGACGGCACCTGGACCGAGCTTGGCCCTTCCTCCGGCGCCGGTTCTCTGCCCAATGTGGCCATCACGCAGTTGAAGATCTACAACAATCCCAGCGACTCGATTCCGCTGCGCCTGCGCGCTTCCACCTACGGCCGCGGCATCTGGGAAATTCCCATCAGCCCAGGGGCGGGATACACCATGGCGATCTCCAACCCGGGTCTGTTCGCCTTCGCCGGCCAGACTGCCACCTACAACGGCAACATCGCCGCCTTCAACAGTTACACCAGTCCCATCAACGTCACCTGTACCTCGGGCGCTAGCGCTCCGCCTTCGACCTGCCCGAATTCTGGCGGTCCCGTCGTCGTCTCCTCTCCGTACGGCAGCTTCAGTGTGATTGCGGGAAACCCCACTTCCGGCGATTTCGACTTCAACATCACAGCCGTGGGCAGCGATTCCAAGACACTTACGCAGCAGTCCGCAGTCACGTTTCATGCGGTTGATTTCAGCCTGGGCTCTGTTCCCGTGTCAACTGTCGGCCAGGGTGACACCGCCGACGTCAGCTTCATCGTCAGCGGGCAGGGGCAGTTCACGGGCAACGTCACCCTCACTTGCCCCTCCGGTCTTCCGGCAGGTACCTCCTGCACTTTCTCGCCCACGGTTGTCAGCCTCACGCCAAGCACGCCGACGGCGAACGTAAGACTCACTATCCCGACCACATCTTCAACGACACCCGGCCCCTACACCGTGACCATCACCGGCATGGCGACCTTGGGCTCCGCGACGCAGTCCCATTCCACTCCGCTCGCGCTGACTCTCACTGTCAATTCCGGCACGCAGTCATTCAGCGTCAACGTGGGCACGCTTTCGCCGAATCCCGCCAAGCCCGGACAGACGCCCACTGCAACAGTCAACCTCACTGCTGGCAGCGGCTATACCGGAACGCTCACGTTGTCCTGCACCTTCGATTCGACTGCCGGCAGCCCCGGCGCTTCCACCTGCAGCATGAATCCGACGAGCGTGATCCTCGCCGCCGGACAGACCTTGCCTTCCATCCTCACCGTCAACACCACGGGCGCCCTCCCAACCAACCCGCGCGTGATCGTCACCGCGAAAGACGTCCCCAACAACGCCAGCATTGCTGCGAACCCCGTCCCATATTCTGTGGTGGATTATTCCATCGGCGTGGGTACTCCGGGGGCCATCGTCCCCAACGGCGCTCCCGCTTCGGTAAGCGTCACCCTGACAGCGCTGAACGGTTATACCGGCACTGCTGCCGCGACCTGCAATGTGCCGTCGCCTGTGACGTGTGCCTTGAATCCTGCCGGGCCTTACACTCCGAACACCGGAGCGACCCCCGTTGCGACAGCAATCATCACCGCTCCGGCCAACACGACCGCGGGCACGTACACAGTGAACGTGAACACCAATGACGCCGTGCTCACCACGCTGATTCACAACCAAAGCGTCAACATCGCCGTGCAGGATTTCCAGATCGCCAGCAGCCCGTCAACGGAAACGGTCAAAGCCGGCGGAACTCCGACGGCACACACCATCAGCATTACCGGCGGTGGCGGATTCACCAGCGCCGTAACGCTTTCCTGCTCCTCCGGATTGCCATCGCTGACCACTTGCACCTTCTCGCCGGCGTCGGTTGCCGCCGGCGGCACCAGCACGCTGACCATTCAGACCACCGCCCCCAGCGTTTCGCAACTCCGCCTGCCGGCATCGCACCGCACCGTGCCGCTCTATGCCTTGTGGCTCACCATCCCTGGCATCGTGGTTGGAATCATCGGAATCGGGGTTGCGCCGAGGAACCGCCGCGGAAAATTGCTCGGCTACATTGGGCTGGTTGTAGTGCTCGGAATCTTGCTCATGCTGGCGAGTTGTGGCGGAGGCGGCGGCGGCAGCACCACCACGCCACCGGTCCCGAAGCCGGGCACGCCCGCAGGCACATATAACATCACCGTGACCGGCACTTCCGGCAGCGGCGCCACCTCGCTGTCGCACTTCACACAGATCACCCTGCAGGTAAACTAGTGCAGAGTGCCGCAGGGAGTTCAGATCTCCATTAACTATGGTGGTACTCTCGACTCGCCGACACCACCTTCACCATTTGCGCTCGCGCTACAGTAAGGATGGCCCCGTGATCTCGGGTGTAAGTTTCTGATTCCATTATGAAGGGGGAGGGGGCCGGGGACGCTCTAAGGTTTACTTTTAAACCAACGTTACATGACTGATAACCACTTCCACCTCATCATTATCGGCGGCGGAATTGTCGGACTCGCCACCGCCATGGAAGTCACGCGCCGCTTCCCCGCCCTGCGCCTCGCCGTCCTGGAGAAGGAAGCCGGCCTCGCCGCCCACCAGAGCGGCCACAACAGCGGCGTTATCCACTCTGGCCTTTATTACCGCCCCGGCTCGCTGAAGGCGAAGTTGTGCGTCGCCGGCGCATCCGCCATGGTCGCCTTCTGCCGCGAGCACGGCATCGCGCATGAGATCTGCGGCAAAGTGGTTGTCGCGACCGACGAGCGCGAACTTCCCGGCTTGGACGAGTTGGAGCGCCGCGGCCATGCCAACGGTGTCTTGGGCCTGGCCAAGATCGGTCCGGAGCGCCTGCGCGAACTGGAGCCGCACGCCGCCGGAATCCGCGCGCTGCACGTGCCCACCACCGGCATCACGGACTACGCCGCCGTCACCCGCAAGTATGCGGAAATCGTCGCGGCGGCGAATGGAACGGTGCTGACTGGAACCGAAGTCGTGGGGATCGTGCGAGGCAGCGGAGAGGTCGTGGTGCAGACTACGCGCGGGGATTACCGAGCGGGATTTCTAATTAACTGCGCGGGGCTGTACAGCGATCGGATCAGCCGTTTGGCAGGCGCTGAGACCGATGTGAGGATCATTCCGTTTCGCGGCGAGTATTACGAGATCGCGCCCGCGCGGCGGAGCCTGGTGCGCGGCCTGATCTATCCCGTGCCCGACCCCGACCTGCCCTTTCTTGGCGTGCACTTCACCCGGCGCGTGGACGGCAGCATCGAAGCGGGCCCCAACGCGGTGCTGGCGTTGCGCCGCGAGGGCTATCGCAAGACCGATATCAGCCTCGGCGAGTTAAGCCAGGCCATGGCCTTCGGCGGCTTCTGGCGCATGGCGCGCAAGTTCTGGAAGGTGGGCGCCGGCGAGTACTACCGGTCATTCAGCAAAGCGGCGTTCGTGAAGGCTTTACAGCGGCTGGTTCCGGAGCTTCAGTCCGCCGATCTCGCGCCCGGCGGCGCCGGCGTGCGTGCCCAGGCCGTGGACCGTGGCGGCAAACTGCTGGACGATTTTTACTTCGTTACGAGCGAGCGCGCCGTGCACGTGGTCAACGTGCCCTCGCCGGCGGCGACG
>CAVXCR010000028.1:0-61278 GCA_963760265.1 Terriglobia bacterium | reverse complement strand
CGAGCAGATCCTCCGCCTGCGCGACCGCGCCCGTGGGATTGTTGGGATTGGCGATGGCGATCAGGCGCGTGCGCGCCGCAATGCGCGCGAGCACGCCGGCTGTAGGAAAGCGGAACCTTGCGCCTGCTGCCACCGTCGCGACCGTCGCTCCCGTCGCAGACGCGTACACTTCGTACATGCCGAACGTCGGTACGGCAACGATCGCTTCGTCGCCCGCTTGCAAATACGTCTCGCACAGCAGGTGAATGGCTTCATCCACGCCATTGGTCAGCAACACCTCGGCCGGCGACAGCCCCAGCCATTCGGCCACGATCTGCTCCGCCGGCTCGCGCTCCGGATAACGGGTCAGTTGCTCAGCCGTGATGTTGCGGAGCCGCTCCACGACGCGCGGCGAGCAGCCTTCGGTGTTCTCGTTGAAATCCAGGCGCAGGCCGGTGCGTCCGCCGAGCGGCGGATGGTACTGCTTTACGAGGCTGATGGAATCTGCCGGCTTAAGCATGGGCGCACCTCGTGCGCACCGATTGCGCGTGCGCGACCAGGCCCTCGGCGGCCGCCAGCCTTTCAATGGCGGATGCGGCGCGCTCCAGTCCGGGCCGCGATACCTCCTGCACGGTGATGAGCTTCACGAAATCCATGACGCTCAGCCCGCCGCGAAACCGGGCCGAGCCTCCGGTCGGCAGCACATGGTTCGGGCCGCAGCCGTAATCCCCGAACGCCTGCGGCGAGTAATCGCCGACGAACACCGAACCGGCGTTGGTGATCCCGGCCACATCCTCGCGTGACACCGTAATGTGCTCGGGAGCGACCTGGTTGGCGATCGCCAGCGCCTCCGCATTCGACGCGGCGACCACAATCAGGCCATTCCGCCGCAACGACTCCTGTGCGGTGCGGTTGCCGCGCGACGCGCGACGAGTTTCTTTTTGCACCGCGCGCGCCAGCGTCGCAGACGAGGTAATGAAAATCGGGACCGCCTCCGCATCGTGTTCCGCCTGCGCGACCAGGTCGGCGGCGATGAATTCCGGATTGCCGTCGCCGCTGACGATGACGACCTCGGTCGGGCCCGCCAGCATGTCGATGGCGCAATCGAATGCCACCTGCTTTTTCGCCTCGGTCACGAAACGGTTTCCCGGCCCGACAATCTTGCTGACGCGCGGCACGCTCTCGGTTCCGTACGCCAGCGCCGCAATCGCCTGCGCCCCTCCGATGCGAAAGAAATTCTCGACTCCCAGCAGCGCCGCCGCCGCCAAGGTTTCCTGTGCCGGCCGCGGCGATGCGACTGCGATGCGCGGCACGCCTGCGACTTGCGCCGGAATCACCGTCATCAACAGCGAGGACGGCAGCGGGTACCGCCCGCCCGGGACGTAACACCCAACCGAATCCACCGGGCGGATCAGTTGTCCGACCGAGACTCCTGGCTGGATTTCGCGCATGAAATTCCGCGGCATCTGCCACTGGCAAAACCGGCGGATGTTGCGCGCTGCTGTCTCCAGGGCCGCGCGAAATTCCGGCGCCACCGAACGCAGCGCCCGCTGCATTTCTTCGCCTGTCACTTGCAGGTCCGCACCTTCGCTCAGGCTGTCCCAACGCTCGGCGTAGCCACGCACGGCGGCGTCACCGCGCCGGCGGACCTCGGTCACGATGCGCCGTACCTTCCGTGCGAGCGACGCATCCGCCGAAACCGCGCGTCCGGCAAGCCGCTCCACTTCCGCCCTGACACCGCGTCCACGCACCATCCGCATCACACCACCACCTTGTTGAGCGGATACTCGACGATTCCCTGCGCGTTGGCTGCTTTGAGCTTCGGAATCACGTCGCGCACCACCGCTTCTTCGATGATCGTGTTCACCGCGACCCATTCGTCATCGGAGAGCGCGGAAATGGTGGGGCGCTTGAGCGCGGGCAGCACGGCGAGCACGCCGGCAAGATCCGCCTTCTGCACGTTGAGCATCAATCCGACGCGGCCTTGCGCCGCGATTGCGCCGCACAGCATCAGCGCGACGTTCTGGATCTTCTGCCGCTTGGCATCGTCCTGCCATGCGCGCGTGTTGGCGATGAGCTGCGTATTCGATTCCAGCACCGTGTCCAGGATCCTCAAGCGGTTCGCCCGCAACGAACTGCCGGTCTCGGTCACCTCGACGATCGCGTCGGCCAGCATCGGCGGCTTCACCTCGGTCGCGCCCCAGGAGAACTCGACCTTCACCGGAATGCCGCGCGCCTCAAAATAGCCGCGCGTCACATTCACCAGTTCCGTGGCGATGATGCAATTCGCCAGGTCCTCGGCGCGCCGGTAGGGCGAGTCCTCCGGCGCGGCCAGCACCCAGCGCACCTTTCCGCGGCTCTGCTTGGCGTACACCAGGTCGGCGACGGTCATTACTTCCAAGCCGCTTTCGATCACCCAATCGCGGCCGGTCAGCCCGGCATCCAGCGCGCCGTGCTCGACGTAGCGCGCCATCTCTTGCGCGCGGATCAGCATGCATTCGATCTCCGGATCGTCGGTGCCGGCGCAATACGAGCGCCCGTTGGCGTAAATCTTGAAGCCGGCGCGGTCGAACAACTGGATGGTCGCCTCCTGCAGGCTGCCTTTGGGGATTCCCAGTTGGATTTTCATCGCGCGCCGCCTTCGCTCGCCAGCGCCAAGGGCCGCGTAAAGCACGACCGCGTTCCCTGGTGGCAGACGTTTCCCTCACCCTCCACCTGCACGCGCACCAGCACCGAGTCCTGGTCACAGTCGGTGGTGAGGGCGGTCACCTTCAGGCGGTTGCCGGAGGTTTCGCCCTTCCTCCACAGTTTGCCGCGCGTGCGGCTGAAAAAGGTCGCGTAACCGGAATCCAGCGTCAGCCGCAGCGCCTCCCGGTTCATGAACCCGAGCATCAGGACCTCGCCGCTGGCCTCATCCTGCACGATCGCCGGCGCCAGGCCCTGCATCTTGTCGAAATCGATTTCCACCATGGTCTCCCTCGCAAAAACAAAAAGCCCGCGGGCTTTGTGCCAGCGGGCTTGATCTTCTTAGGATTGCTTACTGCTTAAGCGCAAACCTCCGCTGACACGTTGTCGCCGTGGTGATGGTGATGATGGCGATGGGTCAGCGAAGTCATATTCGTCACAATGATACGTGACATAGCGGGCTTGTCAAATAGAATCCGAAATGGCGGGCAAAGTTGCGTAATCGGCGTCACAATTCCTGGGGTCACCGGCGGACCGACCAGGTCAGGCCGGCGTCGCTGGTCGTCCACGTCTCGCCCGAGACCGTCATCAGCGCCCCGTGCTGCGCGTCCGTGAACTCGACGCGAACGATGTCGGAGTCGAGCACGGCGTCGCCGGCTTTCACCGTCACTCGCGCCCACGTCCGCCCATTGTCGGCGGAATGGTAAAGCGCGCCGCCTGTCCCGCCCGCCCAGATATCGCGGCCGAGTGCGGAAAACGAGCGCAAGATTGTCGGTGTCGCGGCCACGCGCACCAACTGCCACGTCCGCCCGGCATCGGTAGAGCGCTCGAGAGCGCCTTCCGTGGAAAGCCGCCAATGCGGCGCGACTGCCATCGCGGCTCTCATCGTCGGCGCTGCGGTCACAGCGGTTGAATCGGCCGATATCGGGCCGCCAGTTACCGTAGCTAAACCGCCCGCCGTCGTTGCGCGTGCCTTCCTCGCTGAAGCTGCAAGTGCGCCTTGCTTGGCGTCCAGCTCAGATTGCCCACGGTGCATTGTTTCCGCTTTCTGTGTCTCGACAACGTCGGCTTGTGTCGCGATTTCGACCGAATCACGTGCGCTCTGTGCCTGCGATGCGGGCGCAGCCGCCTGCTGCTGCTTCTGCTCCATCGCTACCGCACCGGCAACCCCCGCACCAGCCACCGTAGAGCTTGGTTGCTGCACTCTCGCCGCCTGCGCCGCGGCGTACGACTCCGTCTGCGCTTGCGATTGCGCCGGCTCATTGCTTTCCGCAAGCTTATTCGCCGGCGCCGGTGCAGGAGGGGCGTTCGCAAACTGACCGGCAGCCGCATCCTTCTTCTTGTCTAACCTGCTTTCTGCCTTTGCCCGCAAGTCCCGCTCGGTGGCGGCCTCTTTTCTCGACACACGGTCAGCCAAAACCGGCGCAGCCTCCTTGACCGCTGCGGGTTTTGCGGACTCCTTCGCCTGCTCTGATTTCGCTGCCGGTGCTGCCACGCTGATTTTCGGCATCTCCGCCGAGCGCCGTGAACTTTGGATTACCACCGCTGCCGCAACCACCACCACGGCAGCGCCGACTCCGGCCCAGCGCAACATCGGCCAGCGCAACCATTGCGTGCCCGACGGCGCCGCAGCCGCATGCGGATGCTCAGCGGCGATCTCGGGCATCGCGACCGCCAGCGTTTCGCGACACGTGGCGCATTTTCCCAGGTGCGACAACACCTGTTCGCGCTCGCGCCTGGTCAGCCCGCCCTCGGCAAACGCGGCCAGCAGGTTTGCTTCCGGATGATCTCCGCCCGCCGGCGCCACCATCCTCTGCCGCACGAATTTAGGTACGTCCTTCATCTCACTCCAATCCTATTCGTTTCTCCCGGCGCGCTCGCCCCCACCGGAGAACGCCGGCGGCGGCGATTCTTGCGCCAGCCGCGCGCGCACATCCACCTGGACATCGCGGACGTCCGCCTCCAGCGCCTCTTCCGCCTGTCGCTTGCTCAGGCCGCGCGCCGTCAACCCGCTGCGGATCCGCTTGCGCAACGCCGCCGTGATTTTCTCCAGCTTTCGGCTCACCGTGGACTCATGCACGCCCAGCATGCGTCCGATCTCGGCCAGCGTCCGCCCGTCGAGAAAATACGCCGACAACACAAACCTCTCTTCCGCGCTCAACAGCGCCAGTGCCTCATCGGTCGCCGCCTCCACGCGCGCGTCGACAGCAACGATCGCAACCGGCTCCGCCGCCGCGAACTGCACGCCTGCTTCGTCCTTCTCCTCCAGGCTGACCAGGCGGCGCTGCCGGCGGTACCGGTTCACGAATTCCTGTGCCAGCACGGTGCGCAGCCATCCTTCCAGGGAACCGCGCCCGGTGTACGACTCCAGCTTCGACACGCGCCGGCCATCGCGCGCCGTCGTGCCATAAAGGTCGGCATAGAGCGAGTCGGCCAGCTCGCGGCCGGTCGCGTCATCCTTGGTGATCGCCAGCGCCGCGTCATACAGCTTCTCGCGAAATTTAATCAGGAAGTCCTGCCACGCGCGCTCGTCCCCCGCGGCACAGGCTCGCGCCAGCGCCAGTTCTTCCACGCGCAGCGTGACCAACAATTCGCGCGTCTCTTCCAGCGCGGCCTCGGCCGGCAGGTACTTGGCGGCGATCGCGTTCAGCACGCACTCGAATTCCGGCGGCGATATTCCGTAGCGCGCGGCGCCGCTTCGTTCAAACAATTCCGCGATCAGCGGCTCCAGGCCTGCAAGTCGCGCACGCGCCGGGGCGGATTGGGCACTCCCGCTCATCAGGATGGCTGATGGTAGCAAATCATTGCCTGCCGCGTTGTGCGCCTGCGTACTCATTTTTTCTGCAAGGACCCGCCACCCCTGACGTTCTTCGTTCGAGCAGGAGCGATAAGCTCACTAGCGCCGCTCCAGCTAAGGAGAACGGTCATGGCTCGCAAACTTGCGATCTTTATTTTCGCCGTCGTGTCGCTGGCCACCGCCTTTGCCGGCGAAGTTCGCTCCGGCTACAGGGTCCTGGCGCCGATCAGCCACGGTAACCTCACCATCTTTCCCGTCGTCGCCTCCAGCACGCACGACACCTCGGAATTCCTGACCCTCGACGAAGGCCTCCGCTCCGGCGAGGTCATCGTCACAGAAGCCGGTCGCATTCAGCCTCTGGTACGCCGCGGTGGGCGCCCGATTCCCGTCGGCGGTGGCGAAGTCAATCGCCTCGTGCTGGTCAACAACTCGAATCGGCCGCTGCTGTTGCTTGCCGGCGAGATCGTCACCGGCGGCAAGCAGGACCGCGTCATCGGCAAGGACCGCCTCGTGCCCGCGCACAGCGATCCCATTGATCTCAGCGTCTTTTGCGTCGAGCACGGCCGCTGGACCGAGGTGAGCAGCAACTTCAAAGGAATGTCGTCGCAGATGGCGCAGCCCAGCGTGCGCCGTAAGGCCATGGCCGACAAGAACCAGCAGGCGGTGTGGGATTCCGTCCGCTCCGCACGGGAATCAGTCGCCGTGACCGGAGGGCCCGTTGCCGCCGGGATCGCCGGCACCACCTCCTACGCCCGCGTGATGGACAATGCCGAGGTCAAGAAGCAGGTGGACGAGATCGCCGCGCCGGTGCAGCGCGATTACCAGGGACTCATCCGCGAACTGCGCGCGCGCAACGCAGTTGGCGTGGTCGCGGCGGTGAATGGACGCATTATCTGGGCCGACGTCTTCGCCAGCACTCCGCTGCTGGAAAAATATTGGCCCAAGCTGGTGCGCTCCTACGCCGCCGAAGCGTACATCGTGCGCACCGCGTCATTCACCAAGCCCGACACGCGCGCCGCGCAGGACTTCCTCGATAACCTCGAAGGCCGCCGGCAGGTATCGGAAGTCGAGCCCGGCGTCTTTCGCCAGACGGAAATTACCGGCGACGGATTCAAGGTCTTCGAACTGACCTCGCTGCTGCCGAAAACCGGCTTTGACCTGCACCTCGCCAAGGCCGCCGAATAGGGTCGACAAAGCGCGCGGTTGCCCCACCCTTGTCGCTCGTGGGTTTCGAGCGACAGGGTGGGGATGTTTCTTGCAACTTTTCGCTCACGATACCCTCTAAACCGGATGTCAGGAGGAGAGCCATGTCGGAACTCGCGAGCCTTACCTGCGTGCCCTGCCGCGGCGGCGTCCCCGCACTGAAGGGAAAAGATCTGGAAGAGATCAAGCGCAAGCTGCCCGGTTGGGACGTGGTCAACGAGCACCACCTGCACAAGGCATTCACCTTTCCCGATTTCGTGAAAGCGCTCGCCTTTGTGAACCGCGTCGGCGACCTCGCCGAGCAGCAAGGCCATCATCCCGACATCCTGCTCACCTGGGGCAAGGTCGAGATCACCATCTGGACGCACAAGATTGACGGCCTGACGGAGAGCGACTTCATCCTGGCCGCCAAAATCGACAAGCTCGTCTAGGAACTAGCGACCGTAAACTGGAAACTGTTTTTCACACATGCCCGTTGCCGCCGGACTTCCGCCGCGCTTTCACCGCGCGACGCAGGCTGGGCAGGAGGGTTTCGTAGTATTCCAGCACCGCCTCGACGCGCTTCGCTTCCGAGCGCATCGCCAGCAGCGTCTGCTTGAAATCCAGATCGAACGGCATGGCGCCTGCGATCATGAACGAAAGTTCTTTTGCGTCCGCCGGCGGCGCTTCGGCTGTCGCCCCCAGCAGGGTAAGAGCTTCAGCGTGAACCTCGATGAGCCGGGCGTTCTTGTCCTTGGCCGGTAGCTCCGGCTCATCGACGAAGTACAGCACTTCCCCGCGATAGAAATTCCGCTCGGTGTTGATGTCCCTCACCTCGAAGCGATCGCGCCCTTCGGTGACGATATCCATGCGCCCGTCCTCATACTGCTTGGTGACGGCGACAATGTCCGCCGTGCAGCCCACGCTGGCCACGCCCTGCTCGGTGGCGCGCACCACCCCGAACTTCTCTTTCGACTGCAGCACCTCGCCGATCATTTCCTTGTAGCGCGGCTCGAAAATATGCAGCGGCATCGCCACGCTGGGGAACAACACGATGTCGAGCGGGAACAATGGGAGCAGGCGGCTCACCGCTGCATTGTATCGAATCGGCTCCGACGCAAGCAGATGGGTGGCGCAGGGCTTCAGCCCCGCGATTCTCTATGCCGAACAAGAACGGCTTCAGCCGCTGAGGTACTTCGCCGTTCTACTCGCGACTCGGGACTCGCGACTCGGGACTGTGCCCGCTTTGCGATACCATGGAATCACCTCAGGCAATGGCGAAAGTCCTCCTCATCTCGACCTACGAACTCGGCCGCCAGCCCTTCGGCCTTGCCTCCCCGGCCGCCTGGCTGCGCGCCGAGGGCGACGAGGTCTTCTGCCTCGACCTCTCGCAACAGGACCTCGATGAGGAGCAAGTCCGCTCCGCCGACCTGGTCGCCTTCTATCTCCCCATGCACACCGCGACCCGCATCGCGCTCAACGCAATCAGGAAAGTGAGCGCCCTCAACCCGTCGGCGCAGCTCTGCGCTTACGGCCTCTACGCGCCGCTCAATGCCGCGCACCTGCGCGCGGCGGGGGTCGGCGCGATTTTCGGCGGCGAATTTGAGCCCGGCCTCGCGGCTGCCGCACGCGCCATCGCCGGCAATGGCCGCCGGCTTCCTCCGCAGGCGCAACCCGACGTCTCGCTCGATCGCCTGCAATTCCGCGTCCCCGACCGCACCGGCTTGCCCCCGCTCCAGGATTACGCCCGGCTGGCCATGCCCAACGGCGCTCTCCGCACCGTCGGCTACACCGAGGCGAGCCGCGGCTGCAAGCACCTGTGCCGCCACTGCCCCATCGTGCCCGTGTACGAAGGTAAATTTCGTATCGTGCAACGAGATATCGTTCTCGAGGACATTCGCCATCAGATCGCCTCCGGCGCCGAGCACATCACCTTCGGCGATCCCGACTTCTTCAACGGCGTCACCCACGCGCTGGAACTGGTGCGCGCGCTGCATCGTGAATTTCCGCGCGTCAGCTACGACGTGACCATCAAGGTGGAGCACCTGCTCAAGCACGCCGAACATCTTCCCGTGTTGCGCGACACCGGCTGCGCCTTCGTGACCACCGCCGTCGAGTCGCTCGACGACCGCGCGCTCGCCCTCCTCGACAAAGGGCACACGCGCGCCGACTTCGTCCGGCTCGTCTCGCTGTTTGGCGACATCGGCCTTGCCCTCGCCCCGACGTTTGTTGCCTTCACCCCGTGGATCACGCTGGAGGGCTACGCGGATCTGCTCGACACCATCGCCGACCTCGGCTTGGTTGAGAACGTCAGCCCGGTGCAACTTGCCATCCGCCTGCTGATTCCCGCCGGTTCGCGCTTGCTGGAACTGCCCGAGGTTCGCGGCATGGTGGGTCCATTCGACCCGGTCGCGCTCAGCTACCGCTGGGACCATCCTGATCCGCGGGTTGACGCGCTGCAGCGCGACATCGAACGCCGCGTGCAGGCGCTCATTGCCGCCGGTCACGGCCGTCGCGGCATCTTCGAAAGCGTTAGCCACATGGTTGGAGCGCGCTCGCCCTCGAGCGCGATCAGCGAGGCGTCGCGGCTCCCGAATCTCCCTCCCATCGCGTCACGCGCCACGGTGCCTTATCTCACCGAGCCCTGGTACTGTTGAGCCGAGCCTACGACGGGGCAGTTGGCCCCGTTCTGACCGGCTGCCCCACCCTTATCTCGCCCGGTTTTAGGCGAGATAGGGTGGGGTTTTTCCATCCATCCGCAAACCCCTTCCGTTCTGCGTGCCTGTAACTTCCCCCTCCGCACTACATCCCATGGCATGAAGGTGCTAGCATTAATGAAAGGTGTGGGGCAGTCATGCTGATCAAGAAGGCGGAAGAGATCCGTTCCTCGGAAATTACCGGTCAGAAACTCTATTTCGATCGCCGCAAGTTCCTGGCAGGCGCGGCTACGCTGGCCGGCGCGGTCGCCGTCGGCGGAGTCGGTTGCGTCAGCGCCGCGGCGCCTGGACCCACGCAGGGTGGCCAGAAGCTTCCCGGAGTCGTGAAAGGGCCGTTCAGCACCGACGAGAAGCAGACTCCCTACAAGGACATCACCAACTACAACAACTTCTACGAGTTCGCCACCGACAAGTACAGTCCGGCGGACCTGGCCAAGAACTTCCGCACGCGTCCGTGGACGGTGAAGGTCGAAGGCATGGTGCAGAAGCCCAAGACCTTCGATATCGATTCCCTGCTCAAACTGGCCACGCTGGAAGACCGCGTCTATCGCCATCGTTGCGTTGAAGGCTGGTCCATGGTGATTCCCTGGGTCGGCTATTCCTTCAGCAAGCTCGTCAGCCAGGTGCAGCCGCTGGGCAGCGCCAAGTACGTCGAGTTCACCACGCTCGACGATCCCGCGCAAATGCCGGGCGTGCGCCACCGCGTGCTCGATTGGCCCTACACCGAAGGTCTGCGGCTCGACGAAGCCAATCACCCGCTGGCGCTGCTCACCTTCGGCCTCTACGGCGAGGTGCTGCCCAACCAGGACGGCGCTCCGGTGCGCATCGTGCTGCCGTGGAAGTACGGATTCAAGAGCTGCAAGTCCATCGTGCGCATCCGCTTCACCGACAAGGAGCCCGCGACCGCGTGGAACAAGGCCGCGCCCAACGAGTACGGCTTCTACTCGAATGTGAATCCGCACGTGGACCATCCGCGCTGGAGCCAGGCGAAAGAGCGCCGCATCGGCGAATTCTTCAAGCGCCCGACGCTGATGTTCAACGGATACGACCAGGTTGCGTCGCTGTACGCGGGAATGGACTTAAGGAAGTACTACTGAACCCGTCAGTTGAAACAAAAACCCCACGGGGCTGGGTTGAAGCAAGACCCCGCAGCGATGTCATCCTGAGCGAGCGCCGGGCGATGGATCTTGCCCCGAGCGAAGTCGCAGGGCGGCGCGAGTCGAAGGACCCCTATAGCAACGAGAGTCGAGGGACCTGTAATCCTCATCCAATACTCACAACCCGAAACTGAAACTTGAAACTGAAACTTCTCAAAGTCGCTGTTTTCTTCGCTGCTCTCATCCCGCTGGCGCGCCTGGCGTGGAAAGGCTACCAGCAGATGCTGGGCGCCAATCCCATCGAGGTCATTACCCACTCGACCGGCGACTGGACCCTCATCTTCCTGATGCTGACGCTCGGCATCACCCCGCTGCGCAAGCTCACCCGCCAGCCCTGGCTCATTCGCTTCCGCCGCATGCTGGGCCTGTTCGCCTTCTTTTACGCCTCGCTCCACTTCACCACCTACATTTTCCTGGACAAGTTTTTCGACGTCCACGAAATGGTGAAGGATATAGCGAAGCGGAAATTCATCACCATCGGCTTTACTGCTTTCGTGTTGCTGATCCCGCTGGCTGCCACCTCCACCGCCGGCATGATCCGCCGCCTGGGGAAGCGCTGGCAGACGCTACACCGCCTGATCTATGTCAGCGCCATCGCCGGAGTGATCCATTACTGGTGGCTGGTGAAGGCCGACGTCCGCAAGCCGGAGTACTACGCGCTCGTGCTGATCCTGCTGCTCGGCTATCGCCTGCTAACCGCGCAGCGGAAGAAGGCCGCCGCGCCCGCGCGCGTTTCCGCACCCGCGCGTACCCAGACTGCAACGGGCGACTAAACCTGGAACTCCTCTAATGCGTCCTGCCCTTGATGGTGGCATGGGGGATTTGTTGCCAGCGACGAACTCAGCCGCATAGCGGCGAAAGAAAGTAGCCCCGGGCGTGAGCCCGGGGTAAGCGGCAATACAGATTCCACGTCCTCTCTGCCGAAGGCCGGCGCGCAGCCGCCTGCGGCGGAGCGCCACAAAACAATTCCCAAAACATCAGGACTGCCGGTTAGTAGTGATATGGCGATTTCACGCCAGCTAAGTTCACGACTGATTGACACATCTGCTATCTCAGCGTAACTTCCATCAACGACGCGCTCAGCCCCCGGCCCCGTTTCACTCATCCTCCGGCCTCGTTCGAAACCCGACGAAAGAAGGAAAAACATGAAAGTAATGGTTGTCTGGAGAACTCGGCCCGATGCCTATAAACCTGCAATCGAGAGTTTTCTCCGTGGAGGCGGCAAGGTACCGCCGGGAATTAAGACCGTGGGCCGTTGGCACACACCGGGCTCAACCCTGGGTTGGCACCTGGTGGAAGGAAACGACCTTACCGCCTTGGCGCAACACGTGGCCGAATGGGGAAGTCTGTTGGAACTGGAGATGTATCCGGTGATTGAGGACGCCGAGGCCGCGAGCGCAGCATCCAAAGTGTTTAAGAAGTAGTAGTTGTTGCAACATCCTTACAATCGCGGTGTCGTCAGTCCCAAAGCCCTGTGCAGCCTTGTCTGCTACACAGGGTTTTCTACTTCTAGGCCGACCTTCGAGTCCCCTATTCTTCTGCTCACCTCTGCTCACCTCAGGTCTCGCCAGATAAGGAAGTTTGCGCGGCTGAAATTTGCGATGTTGCGCAGAGAAGCCCCTCCGCCGCGAAGGCGCTTTTCTGTGTGTTCCCGGCGCTGGCGTGAACAGCGCTTCAGACAAGTTGCGTCCGGAAAACGGCACCCCGCCGAGGGTGACGCGCCGAGAGTCCTTCGGGGCGCCAAGAAATACGCAGAACTTTCATCTTGACAAGATTGGTGAAGAAGGAGGTATGCTGCTCAAACTTTTGTGGGGACGTTCCAGGCGCGGCACGTTAAGTCAACAATGCAAGCCGACCCGAAGTAGGATCAGGCCCCCCTCGAATCCCAATTTCCTTGTGAGGCATGCTCATGAATTGCGCAGAAACAATTGTGTGCCGCGCCTTAATGCTGACATCCCCCACCCCACTCAGCACCCACCGCTTCCAGCGCCGAACGTATTGCCCAATGCGTCGCCGAGTCGCACGAGAACTTCCGGCATGATGTCGGCCGGGGGTGCAGTATCGGGATCTTTTTATCCCAGACGGGCGAGCCGTCGAATCGCTCGCCCCACAACAACACGGCTCAGGAGCTAGACGGTGGCGACAAAACACACGACGATCGGCTCTGGCATCATTCCCTCGCACCTGCGTGCCAAAGATGACACCGAAGCAACCAAGGAATTCAGCATGGGTTACCAGGCTGGTTTTGAAGCTGGCTTCACCATGGGCCGCCAGGCTGGCCTGAACGAAGCTGGGGAACCTGCTGGAGCGCAGTCACCTGCGGTCAACAAGAGCACGAGAGTGCCGGTCCGGCGCCGCGTGGCATCCCGACGATTTCTGCTCGGGCTGCCCTGCCGTACTTGCGGTGCGTACTACGGTAGCGATGAAAAGCGCTGCCCGGTCTGTAAGAACCCAACCGTGAGCCGGCGATGGAGCGCACCCTGACCGCCAGCGAGCGAGGGCTACGGCCTTGCGTGGTGTGTGTGTATTGCCGCCCATTAGATCTTTGATAACTTGAGCCCTTAGCCTGGATGGCGAAATTCTGAGCGCAGCCGAAGGAATTCCCCAAGTTACCTGCAGGTATCCTTCAGTTACTGGCCCGGTATCCGGAAACCAAGTTGCTGATTCTAATATGACACCCCGTGAGGACAGGGGGAGGGGGGTGGGTACCGCTAAGGTTTACCGAAGAGTAATCTTAGCGATCGGAACTGACCTCTTTCGGATCGCCCGTCTTGTGTTCCTCAATCTGGAATCTCAGGAAGTCGTGGATCGCCGATATTGCAATCGGATCCTTGCTGCGGATGCGCACTCGTCCGCCGCGCTCGATCTCCTCGTACTTGTAGTTGATCGCAGACACCATTTCCTGCATCACCGGGACGCCGGGGGGAACGACATCGTGAGTCAGTTCCGGCGCGCTGAAATCGCCGGCGGCAAATTTCTTAGCCTGCTCCTGCAAATGCATGCGGATGTGATCGCGGTCCATCGTGTCATCGGCCGAGTTCGCCTGCACCTGGACGAATCCGCCGTCGGGCAGCAGCGTGAAATGGTGCGTGGTGGCGGTCTGGGAAAAGCCCATCGCCTTCTCGCCGCGCGCATTCATGGCGTCGTGATGGTGCATGTGTTCGCTTTCCTGGGCGAACGCGAGCAACGAGAGGGCAAGGATCGAGAGGGTCAGTCGTGAGAGTCGCATCACGCAATAAGATTGGCTGGTGAAGCGCGCGGACGCAGTTTTTTGTGCGACGTTGCGATCCGTGTGAATCGGTGGCGATCCGTGGCTAAGAATCATTCATAGCGCAGCGCCTGGACCGGATCAAGTTTCGCCGCCCGCGATGCGGGATAGATTCCCGACCCGAGGCTCACCACCACGGCAAACGCCAGCGCGGCCGCGACCAGCCACCACGGCACCGACCAGAAGGTTTCCGGCGTCATGTCCATGCGCTTGAGATAGATGTTGGTGCCGGCATTGATGGCGCGGCCGATCGCCCAGCCTAGACCGACGCCGGCCAGTCCGCCCAGAAAGCCCATGACGCCGGCTTCGGCGAAGAACAGCGCCTTGATATCGCCGTCGCCCGCGCCGATCGCCTTCATGATGCCGATTTCGCGGCGCCGTTCCAGGATGGCCATGACCAGCGTGTTGACGATGCCGAGCAGCGCGACCGCCAGCGCCAGGCTGCCGAAGATGCCGAGGAACATGTCGAGGATGGTGAAGAAGCGGCGCAGGCTGCGGGTGGCGTCCAGCAGCGAGAAGGTGGAAAAGCCCATCTTCTTGATGGCGTCTTCCGCGGGCTCCACCTGCGACGGCTTGTCCACGCGCACGGCCAGCGCCATGTAAGCGCGCCCGCGGTAGGAGGTGCGCACCATCTCGCGCAGGTCGCTGCCGAGCATGACGTTCATCTTGTTGGCGAGCGCGGTCGGCACAAACACGCGCGAGCGCCCCATGCCGCCGAAACCCACAGTCGGCTCGTGCTCGACGATGCCGACCACGCGCAGCGTCTTCTCGCGGCGATTCACAGAAAATCCAGACGCGATCAGTTCGCCGACCGTGTTCGATTCGTCGCTGTTGCTGGGCGGCGCGGCGCTTCCCTTCTGCTGCGGCGATCCGCCGCGCTCCGCGTATTGCAGGACAATTTCCTTGCCGACCAGCGCTTTGGGATCGGGCGCAAATTCCTTGGCAAAATCCGATTCGAGAATGACTTCCTCGGCGTCAGGCCCGGAGAAGAACTTCCCGGTCATTCCGTCGAACGCCTCGCGATCGCGCGCCGACGGCGGCAACGCGGCCACCATGATGAACCTGGACTTGTCGGCGTAACGGGCTTCGGCCATGAAGCGCATCTCGGGATTGACTTCGGCGACGTGCGCCACGCGGCCGATGTCGGCAACCGCGGCATCGTCGAGCGGGCGCGCAGGCGTATTGGGCTGGTTGCGGCGCCCAGGCCCGCGCTCCAGGTCGCGCGGCATGACGTAAATGGTGTTGAACAGCCCGGAGCGGGTGAGGCGGCGATTGGCGAGTTGCTGCAAGCCGATGCCGAGCGAGAGCATGGCTACCAGCGACGCTACGCCGACGGCGATTCCGACGGTGGTGAGGGAATTGCGCAGCACCGATTCGCGCAGGTTGCGCGCCGCGAGTTCGACGACGTCGTGGGCTTTCATCGCTCACCTCGCTGGGCCTGCGCGGCTATGGTTTCGACGCGAGTGTCATCCACCAACCGTCCATCGGCGAGGGTGAGTACGCGCTGCGCGTAGCGGTCGGCGAGCGCGCGCTCGTGCGTGACCAGCAGCACCGTGAGCCGCTGCGAGTCGTGACATTGGCGCAGGTAATTCATGATCTCTTCGCCGGTGTGGCTGTCGAGGTTCCCCGTGGGCTCGTCGGCGAGCAACAGCGTCGGGCGGTTGACCAGCGCGCGCGCGATGGAGGCGCGCTGTTGCTCGCCCCCGGAAAGCTCGACCGGCCGGTGCGTGACCCGGGCGGAAAGTCCGACCCGTTCCAAGGCTTCCCGGGCGCGCACGGCGCGCTCGGCGCGGTCCACTTCGGCGAAGCGCATGGGCAGTTCGACGTTTTCCAGCAGCGTCATGCTGGGAATGAGGTTGAAAGCCTGGAAGACCATGCCGACGGTGAAGCGGCGATATCGCGCCAGTTCTTCGGCCGACATTTGCGCGACGTCGCGGCCGTTCACGGTCATGGAACCGGAGGTCGGACGGTCGAGGCCGGCAATCAGGTTGAGCAGCGTGGATTTTCCCGAGCCCGAGGCGCCGAGCAGCGCGACAAAATCGCCGCTCTCGATGTGCAGCGAGATGCCGTTCACGGCGCGGATGAGCGTCTCGCCCATGCGGTATTCGCGGGTGAGATCGCGGGCGGAAACGGCGATGGAGTTGGAAGAAGACATTGTTCTGATGGTATCCCGTTTGTCCGTTTTTCAGTTTGTCAGTTGGTCAGTGCCTCCGTTGTTCGGCGGTCATCGCGGATCTAAACGGAACGACTGACATACTGAAAAACTGAACTACTGACAAACTGAAAAACTCGTGTTTGCTCACACCGTAAATGCACCGCCCCAGCGGCTGGTGCGCCAATTGTCGCGCGCCTGCGACGGCCGGAACCATGGCGGCAAAGGAACCAGCAAATACTCCGCCAGGGCCGTGACATAGGGCTCATACATGCTACGCAGTTTCGCGAGCCGTTGTTCCGAATCCGGCGTCAATGACAACTGGACGCCGGCCTCGGCCAACTGGGAGCGCAACACCTCCAACGAATCGCGGGTCAAACGCGGCTCCGGCGGATCGTGCGGCGGCGTGTTGAACACCTGCGCCAGGTCCACGACGGCGTGGCGGGCCATGGCGAAGGTGAGCTGTGCCTGGCGGGCGGGAGCGCCGTCAATGCCGGCCTGGCAGAGCGCGGTGGCGTCGAGGATGGCGGTGAGCGCGGAGATCCAGGACTGGTTGTCGTGCTGCGAGCGGAAGTATCCGAGCACGGGATAGGAGATGTGACTCTCCAGCATCTCGGCCGCCGAGTGTTCCCACTCGTGCAGGATTTCGCGGAGGTTCCCGTCCTGCGGATCGCTGTTGCGGCGGAGCAGCTCGGCCGCGGTGGGCGGGGTGCCCGCGCGCCCGTCGAGCAGCGACACGTTGAGCTCGCGGCGCGAGAACGACTGGTAGAGTACGGGCAGATAGCTGATGACCATGGCGAGAAAGCCGAAGCCCATGCCGGCTTCGACCACGGCGAGGAGGCGTGACACGGCAGCGTGCGGCGTAACGTCGCCCATGCCGAGGGTGAAAAAGGTGCTGCCGCTGAAGTAGAGGTCGGTGGTGAAGCTGCGGCCCAAGCCTGAGCCTTCCAGGGCTGATCCCGCGGCCCACTGCAAGAGCGCGAATCCGAAAACCATGCCGACGGCCCAGAGTGCAATCAGCAGCAGCAGCGACATGGGACCGTAGAGGGCAAGCAGGCCCTCGCGGCGTTTTACCTTCTGGATGCGGCGTGCAATAGCGGAGAATGGCGCCCACGTGTAGCGATAGAACGCCCTGGTGAGGCGGAAGCGGCGGGTGACGCGGCGAGGCAGAACGACGGTTTCGAAGGCCTCAACCAGAACCCCGACCACGATCACCGTGCCCAAGATCGCGGCCAAAGCAACCATGCTTGCATGGTAATTGTTGCAGCCGCGGCGCGCCAAGGCAGATCAAAAGGAAAGTTTCAGTTTCGGTTTCAGTTTGAGCGCATGGGGATCGGACTTGGCTGCACTGAATTCCGGGAGGCACGGATGAAGTGGATCACCCGCAGCAACGTCAAAGTAGACCGGGTCGCCTGCCCATGGCTGATCCGGCGGTTCGTGGATCAGTCGGCGGAATTCCTGTTTGTCGAGGAAGCGCAGTTGCTGGAAGCGGCGGCGCGCGAGCACGCCACACCCTTCGATGCGCCACGGCTTGCCGCGGTGAAACTCAATCATCGCGGCGAGCGCTGCTCGTTCGAGGCAATCCTGGAGGATCATGAGTTGAACGATCCGGCACTGGCGCGGCTGGCGCTGATCGTGCGAGCGGCAGACGTTCAAGGGCAGGAGCAGGCCGCAGCGGAAGGACTCGGGCTGCGCGCGATCGCGGAGGGCTTTGCCGCGCTGGGAATTTCCGATGAGGAGCGCCTGGCACGGCAGTTTCCCGTCTATGACGCGCTGTACCGGTATGCGCAGCAACGGGAGAACCGATAGCGGCGAAGCAAGACCCACATCTGCGAAAAGCGCGCAGATGTGGGGCACCGAAATGCACCGAAATGACTTCTGACATGACGGACCGGCGCGACCTGTTGCTGATCTACGCCGCGGCATTCCTGCGCTCCTCCGGGGTCGGCGTGACGGGCGTCTTGCTCGGCGTTTATCTGGCGCGCGCGGGCCTGTCGACCTCGAGCATTGGCATCGTCATTGCGGCGGGATTGGTCGGGACCAGCGCGGCGACGGCGCTGGTCGGTTGGAAGGGCGACCGACTGGGACGAAGGAAAACGCTGATCATCTTTGCGCTGTTCACCGCCGTGGGCGGCCTGGCGCTGGCGCTGACCACGCGGGCCGCGATCCTGCTGCCCCTGGCGGTGCTGGGGATGATCAACGGCACCGGCACGGATCGCAGCGCCGCGTTCGCGCTGGAGCAGGCGGTGATTCCCGGGTTGACGACGGCGAAGTCGCGGACGTGGTCGCTGTCCTGGTACAACGTCGTGCTCGACGGCAGCGGCGCGATGGGCGCGCTGGCGGCGGGCGCTCCGGCGATGTTTCATGCGCGGCTGGGCATCGCGATCGGAGACGCTTACCGCCTGGCGTTCGCGGCGTTTGCCGTGGCCAACCTGGCCGCGGCGGTGCTGTATGCGTGCTTGTCGGAGCGAGTCGAAGCCGCGCGGCCACGCGAGGAAACAGCGCCGGTTTCGGAGCGGACGCGGCGGATCGTGCGCAACCTGGCCGCATTATTCGCGATTGACGCTTTCGGCGGCGGCTTCCTGACCGACGCGCTGGTGGCGTACTGGTTTTTTCAGCGCTTCGGCGTGTCGGTGCAGGCGCTGGGCGTGGTGTTCGCGGTGGTGCACCTGCTGAACGCGCTGTCGCACCTGGGCGCGGCGTGGCTGGCGCAACGAATCGGGCTGCTGAATACGATGGTGTTCACCCATCTGCCGTCGAGCGTATTCCTGATCCTGGTGCCGTTGGCGCCGAATTTTCACCTGGCGGCAGCGCTGTTTTTCCTGCGCGAGGCGCTGGTGGAGATGGATGTGCCGACGCGGCAATCCTACGTCGCCGCAGTGGTGGAGCCGCAGGAGCGCACCTTTGCCAGCGGTGTCACAAATTTGACGCGGAACTTGACGTGGGCGGCGGGATCGTCGGTGGCCGGCGTGTTCATGCAGAGTGTCGCGTTCTCGGCGCCGCTGATCGCGGGCGGGTCGATCAAGATTTTGTACGACGCGCTGCTGTATAGAGCGTTTCGCAAGGTCAAGCCGCCGGAAGAGCAGAAGCATTTGTGATTTAGTGATTTGTGATTTAGTGATTTGGAATTTGCGGATCAGACGCCAGCGGTATGCCGCAGTTTGAAGCGCTGGATTTTGCCGGTCGCGGTTTTCGGCAATGCGGGAAGGAATTCCACCCAGCGCGGGCGCTTGTAGGACGCCAGGCGAGTGGCGACAAATTCCTGGAGTTGGCCGGCGAGGTCAGGCGCGGGCACGTGGCCCTCGCGCAGGACGACGTAGGCAACGGGTTTGACGAGCGCGTCTTTGTCTTTGCGGCCGACCACCGCGGCTTCCAGCACCGCGGGATGTTCCAGCAACGTGCATTCGATCTCGATGGGACTCACCCACACGCCGCTGACCTTCAGCATGTCGTCGCTGCGGCCGGCGTACCAGAAATAGCCCTCGGCATCCTGGCGATACTTGTCGCCAGTGCGCAGCCAATGGCCGTCAATCGTGTCTTTCGTCTTCTCGTGCTGGTTCCAGTAGCCGGCGCAGACGGCGTCGCTCTTTACATACAGGTTGCCGATGTCGCCGGCGGGAACGGGACGGCCGTCGTCGTCAACGATGCGGGCGTCCATGCCGGGAATGATCTGGCCGCTGGAGCCGGGGCGGGCGAATCCCGGGCGGTTGGCGATGAACATGTGCAGGGCTTCGGTGGACCCGATGGCGTCGAGGATTTCGACGCCGAAGCGCGACTGGAAGCGCTCGAAGATGGCTGCCGGGAGGGACTCGCCGGCCGAGACGCCGTGGCGGATGCTGGAGAGATCGAAGTCGCCGCCGGGACGCGTGTGCGCCAGCAGCGCGGCGTAGTTGGAAGGAACGGAGAAAAAGAGCGTGGGACGGTGACGCTCGATGATGTCGAACACACTTGCGGGATGCGGCGGTCCGGGCAAGAGGATGCTGGCGCCGCCGACGGCGAGAGGAAAATAGAGCCCGTTGCCGAGACCGTAGGCGAAGAAAAGTTTCGCGACACTGAAGAAGCGGTCGCTCTCGGCGGCGCGGAGAATTTGCTTGGCGTACAGCTCGGCGGTGACCACCATGTCGTGCTGCAAATGCACGCAGGCCTTCGGCGGGCCGGTGCTGCCGGAGGAGTAGAGCCAGAAGGCAGCGTCGTCGTTGTGAGTGGGCGCGGGATCGAGCTCGGCCGGCGCGGCATTGACCAGCTGCGCGTATGAAAGTACGGATTGAAATGCCTGCGGACGGGAGGTATCGGTTGGAGGTGTAGGGGTCCCTCGACTCGGGCATTCGCCCTCGCTCGGGATGACAGAGGGTTGATCTGCATTGTCGATGACGATAACGTGCTCGAGGAATGGAAAGTCGTCGCGCGGGATGGCTTCCAACTGCGGCAGAAGCGCCTGGCTGACGATGGCCACGCGCGCGCGGCTGTCGTTGAGCAGGTACTGGTAATCGTTCGGCCGCAGCAGGGTGTTGACGGGCACGGGGACGGCGCCGATTTTGATGGCGCCGAAAAAGCACGCGGCAAAATCGGGCGTGTCGAGCAGGAGCAGCAGGACGCGCTCTTCCATGCGGACACCGAGCGCGCCGCGCAAGGCATTGCCGACGCGATTGACGCGGGCGACGAGCTCGCCGTAGGTGACGCGTTCATCGCCACATTCGATGGCAACTCTGTCCGGGCGTAAGCGCGCGTGTGGATCAATGAAATGAGCGGCGGCATTGAAGCGATCGGGAATGGACAACATTATGCAGGACGCGCCGAGGCAGCAGCGGCCTGCAGCTCGCGCGCGAGGTTGGCAAAGGTGTCGCGGATGTTTTTCTGCGCGGCAGCCTCGACCAGGCGTCCGCCGACGGAAGCGAGCATGCCGCCGACTTTCGCCTCGCCGCTGAAGCGGACCATGGTGGTGCCGTCGCCGTTTCCTTCCAGTTCGACGCGCCCGATGCCCTCGACGAAGCCGGCGGTGGAATTGGCGCGCGAGGTCAGGGTGTAGCCTTTCTCCGGCACGATTTCGCCGATGTTAATGTCGCCGTGAAACGTGCCCTTGACCGGGCCCACGCCCGCCTTGAGCACGGCGCGGTATTGATTGGGCGCTTTCTCTTCCAGCTTTTGGCAGCCCGGCATGGCACGTTGCAGCACGGCCGGATCCATCAGGTTGCGCCAGACGGCGTCGAGCGGAGCGGCGATGGTGTAGGTGCCTTCGAGCTTCATGAGTCGTCGGTTTTCGGTTGTCGGTTATCGGTTGTCAGCGGTCAGGTGCCGTCGACGACCGTGAATCCAAATGCATGGATCCTGACCTCGCGCCCCTTCGACTTCGCTCAGGGCAGGCTCCACCGGGCGCGAGCTCAGGATGACGCCTTCTTAGATGTAGTACGCACGCCTAAAGGCGTGGCTACATCGAAATCACGCCTTCTTGGGGCGAGCAGCGCACTCCTGCAACGCCCGGCGCGTGTAAACGCGCGCAAGATGGCTGCGATATTCAACCGACGCGAAGTAATCGCCGAGCACCTCGACACCGTCGGCGGCGAAATCACAAGCGGAAGCAATCCCACTCGCTGACTTGCCGGCAAGGGCCTTCTCCACGGCGGTGGCGCGGTAGGCGAACTGGGCCACGCCGGTAATGCCAATGGCGGCGCTCTCGAAGGTGGCGGCGCGCATCTTCACCACCACGGCAACGCCGACGACGGCCATGCCGGATGCGGGGTGGGCGAACTTCTTGTACGCGGTCGCCGCCGGCGCCGTGACCGGCGCCCGCACCTCGGTGATGACCTCATCCGGTGCGAGCGCGGTGGTGAAGAGGCCGGTGAAAAAATCGCGAGCAGGAATGATGCGCTCGCCGCGCGTGCTCATGGCGACCACGTCGGCATCGAGAGCGAGGGCGGCTGCCGGATAATCCGCCGAAGGATCGGCGTGCGCCAGGCTGCCACCGATGGTGCCGCGGTTGCGCACCTGCACGTCGCCGATTTCGCGCGCTGCCTGCGACAGCAGCGGCGACGCCTGGTGGAGCAGCGAGGAAGCGGCAACCTCGGCGTGCGTGGTCATGGCGCCGATGTGCATGGTGCCGCCGGCTTCGCGAATGTAGTCGAGACCGGCGACGCGCGAGAGGTCCACCAGCACGGCGGGTGAGGCCAGGCGCAGCTTCATCGCGGGCAGCAGGCTGTGGCCGCCGGCGAGCAGCTTGGCGTCTTCGCGCGAGGCGAGCAGCGCCAGGACTTCGTTGAGTTCGCGAGGCGATTCGTATTCGAACTGGGCGGGAATCATGCGCGCCTCCCGGGTTTCCTGGCGCCTTTTGCGGCGGCGGCGGTGAGCACGGCGGTCGCTTTGGTCTCGTTGTGACTGGGCTTGATGTGGGCGTCGTGTACGGCCCGCCAGACGCGCTCCGGCTTCAGCGGCATGTCAATGTGGCGAATACCAAGGGGCGCGAGCGCGTCGCACACGGCATTGACCACGGCGGGCGTGCAACCGATGGTGCCGGCTTCGCCGACGCCCTTCACGCCCATGGGATTCACCGGCGAGGGTGTGCAGGTGCGCGCGAGTTGAAGCTCCGGAATATCGGGCGCGCGCGGCAGGGCGTAGTCCATCAGGGTGCCGGTCACGAGCTGGCCGTCGCTGTTGTAGATGACTTCCTCGTACAGCGCCTGCGCCATGCCCTGCACGATGCCGCCGTGCACCTGGCCTTCCACCAGCATCGGGTTGATGACGTTGCCGCAGTCGTCCACGGCGATGTACTTGTCGAGCTTGATCTCGCCGGTTTCGATGTCCACTTCGCAGGAGACGAGGTGCGCGCCGAAGGGAAAGGTGAAATTCGAAGGCTCGAAGAAGTGCGTCGCCTCCAGGCCGGGCTCGACTCCCGCGGGGAGCGACTTGGCGGAGTAGGCGGCGCCGACGACTTCGCCGAAGGCGAGCGATTTCCGGCTGCCTTTCTGGCCGACGCGGCCGTCATAGAATTCCATCTGCTCGGGCTTGGCGCCCAGCAGGTGCGCCGCAATGGCCGCCATCTTGGTTGTCAGCTTGCCGGTCGCAATGTACAGCGCGCTGCCGCCAACGGCGGTGCCGCGGCTGCCAAAGGTGCCGATGCCGTAGGGAACCACCGCGGTGTCGCCGTGCACGACGTTCACATCTTCGGGAGTGATGCCGAGGAGGTCGGCAATCATCTGCGCGAACGTGGTCTCCTGGCCTTGACCGTGCGGCGACGCGCCGGTGAGCGCGGTCACCTTGCCGGTGGGCTCAATGCGGACCGTGCCGCTCTCCCAGCCGCCCCCCGGCATCGCGGCCGAAGGACCCATGGCGCAAATTTCGACGTACGTGGAGAGCCCGATGCCGTAGTACTTGCCCTGCTTCCAGCCGGCTTTCTGGCGGGCGCGCAGCTTCTCGTAGCCGGCGAGATCGAGCGCGCGCTTGAGGCTGCGCTGGTAGTTGCCCGAGTCGTAGATCACGCCGGTGGCGGCGGTGTAGGGAAATTCCGTGGGCTTGGGGAAATTGCGGCGGCGGATTTCCGCGGTATCCATGTTCAGATCGCGGGCCGCGACGTCAATGATGCGCTCGATGAGGTAGGTGGCTTCCGGGCGCCCGGCGCCGCGGTAGGCGTCGGTGGACATTTTGTTGGTGAAGACGCCGAGAATTTCGAATTCGATCGCCGGAACTTTGTAGCAACCGGTGCTCATAAGTCCCGTGAGGGTGGCGATGATCGGCGTCAGCAACTGGTGGTAGGCGCCGAGATCGGCGAACACGCGCGTGCGCATGCCGAGGATGGCGCCGTCTTTCTTGAGCGCAAGTTCGACGTCGTTGATCTGGTCGCGGCCGTGAATGGTGGCGGAGATATTCTCGCGACGCGTTTCCACCCACTTCACCGGACGGCCGAGCTTCATGGCCAGCCAGGGCACGACGGCCTCTTCTCCGTACACGTTCAGCTTGCTGCCAAAACCGCCGCCGACTTCGGGGGTGATGACGCGCACGGACGTTTCCGGCAACCCGAGCATGATGGAAATCTGGGTGCGCAGAAGGTGGGGAATCTGGGTGGAGGACCACACGGTGAGCTGCTTTTCGCCCGCGAGATACTGCGCCACGACGCCGCGCGTCTCCATGGCAATGGGCGCCAGCCGCTGGTTGACGAGCCGCTGCTTGACGACGCGGTCGCCGCGCTTGAAGGCGGCTGCGACATCGCCGTTCTTGATGACATGGGTGAAGGCCAGATTGGTTTTGAATTCCTCATGGACCAGCGCACTGCTGGGGGCCACGGCCTTTTCCATGTCCACGACGGCGGGCAGAGATTCGTAATCGATCTCCACCAGGTCGGCGGCATCGCGGGCGGCGTAGGGATTGTCCGCGACAATGGCGACCACGGGCTCGCCGACGTAGCGCACCTGGTCTTTGGCGAGCACATAGTGATGGGGGATTTTCAGTCCCGGCAGGCTGCCGGCGCAGGGAACGCAGCCGATGCCGGCGACCTCGGCATGGGTGACTACCATCACCACCCCGGGTGCGGTGCGCGCCGCTTCCACGTCCACCGAGCGGAGCAGCGCATGGGCGTGCGGGGAACGCACGAAGACACAGTGCAGCAGGTCGGGCAGGCGCAGGTCGCCGACATAATGGCTGATGCCCTGGATGAGGCGCGGGTCTTCTTTGCGCTTGAGCCGTTGGCCGACCCAGCGGCGGTTGGGGACCGCAGTACCGCTTCCGCCGCTCGCGCCTGACTTTCCCTTCGACCTGGATTGGCTTGCCATAAATGATCCTTGGCGGATTACTCCTTCCCCGCACCGGCGGCCGCGCGGCGCGTCAACTTGCGGGAAGCAGACTTCACTGCGCTCACGATGTTCTGGTACCCGGTGCAGCGGCATAGATTGCCGCTGATGCCCTGGCGGATTTCGGCGTCACTGGGGGCGGCGTTGTGGGCGAGCAGGTCGGTGGCGCACATGATCATGCCGGGTGTGCAGAAGCCGCACTGCAGGGCGTGTTCTTCCCAGAAACTTTCCTGCAAAGGATGAAGCTTCTCCGGACCGGCGAGCGCTTCGATGGTGGTGACGGAGTGGCCGTCCGCCTGCACGGCAAGCACGGTGCACGATTTCACCGCGCGACCGTCGAGCATCACGGTGCAAGCGCCGCAGAGAGACGTCTCGCAGCCGATGTGGGTGCCGGTGAGCCCAGCCGTGTCGCGCAGGAAATGCACCAGCAACATGCGCGGCTCCACCTGGGCACGGCGCTCCACGCCGTTGACAACGATTTCGACCGATTTCATGAGGCCCCCCACGGGCGGTTCGAGCGACGTCACCCCAGAACTCGCTAAGGCAGCGCCTTCCTGGGACCCCGGTGCGGGCTTCGCTCGATGGGCGGGAACGATAGCAAACTTCGCGGTGGGAGTACAAGGCACGCCGAACGGAACTGATCCGGCAGATTCCCACCCTGTCGCTCCCCCGGGAGCGACAAGGGTGGGGCAACCGCCCGGGGGCGGGCCACAAGGCGCGCGGGAACACGGGTTGGCGAGAGAACCGGTGCTGGCGAGGGGTCTATACCGCGAGCCGGGACCAGGGCGGTTGGGAGTGGCGCGCTTCGTAGGCGGCGATTTCGGCTTCGCGCTGCAGCGTGAGGCCAATCTCATCCAGACCTTCCAGCAGACAGTGCCGGCGGAAATCGTCGATGGGAAACGCAGCGGAAAAACCGCGCTCGTCGGAGACGGTGCGCGATTCCAGATCGATGGTAAGGCTGTAGGGAGCGTGCTTCTGCGCGCGCCGCATGAGCTGGGCGACGGCGTTGTCCGGCAGAACGACCGTGAGCAGGCCGTTCTTAAAACAATTGGTGGTAAAGATGTCGGCGAACGACGGCGCGACGATGGCGCGAAAACCATGGTCCATCAGCGCCCAAGGCGCGTGCTCGCGTGAGGAGCCGCAGCCGAAATTGGCGCCGGCGATCAGAATGCTGGCGCGCTGGTAACGGGTGTCGTTGAGGACGAAGTCCGGATTGGGGCGGCCGTCGGGAAGAAGGCGCCAGTCATGAAACAGAAACTCGCCGAAGCCGGTGCGCTCGATGCGCTTGAGGAATTGCTTGGGGATGATCTGGTCGGTGTCAACGTTAAGGCGATCGAGCGGCGCCGCGACCCCGGTATGTTTGCGGAACGGTTCCATGATTATTTCGCCCCCTTGGCCGAGTTGCGGAACTTCCATCCGCGGACGTCGACAAAATGCCCGGCGATGGCCGCCGCTGCCGCCATTTCGGGGCTGACCAGGTGGGTGCGCCCGCCGCGGCCCTGGCGCCCTTCAAAATTGCGATTGCTGGTGGAGGCGCAGCGCTGGCCGGGTTCGAGCACGTCGGGGTTCATGCCGAGGCACATGGAGCAGCCCGCTTCGCGCCACTCGAAGCCGGCGGCGCGGAAAACGGCGTCGAGTCCTTCGGCTTCGGCCGCGGCTTTCACGGCTTGCGAACCGGGCACCACCAGCGCCTGCACCTTGGGGTGAATGCGGTAGCCGCGGATGACGCGGGCAGCAGCGCGTAGATCCTCCAGGCGCGAATTGGTGCAGGAACCGATGAACACGCGATCGATGAGGATGTCCTGGATGAGCGTACCGGGTTCGAGAGCCATGTACTCCAGCGCCCGCTCCCAGGCACGGCGTTCGGCCTCATTCCTGGCGGCCGACAAAGCGGGCACCCGGCCGGTGACGGAGGTCACCATGCCGGGGTTGGTGCCCCAGGTGACGCATGGCGCCAGCGAGGCGGCATCAATGTCGGCGGCGGTGTCGAACTCCGCGCCGTCGTCGCTGGGCAGGGTGCGCCAGTAGTCAATGGCGTGGGCCAGGTCGGGTCCCGGCGGGGCAAAGCGGCGGCCGCGAATCCAGGCAAAGGTGGTGTTGTCGGGGGCCACCATGCCGGCGCGCGCGCCGGACTCGATGCTCATATTGCACAGCGTCATGCGCTCCGGCATGGAGAGCGCGGCGACGGCTTTACCGGCGTACTCGATGACGTGCCCGCTGGCGCCGCTGGTGCCGATCTGGCCAATGATGCCCAGCGCCAGGTCCTTGGCCGTGACGCCCGGCCCCAGGCGGCCGTGAACCCGGACCTGCATGGTGCGCGGCTTGCGCTGCGGCAAGGTTTGGGTGGCGAGCACGTGCTCGACTTCCGAAGTTCCGATGCCGAAGGCGAGCGCGCCGAAGGCGCCGTGCGTGCTGGTATGACTGTCGCCGCACACGATGGTCATGCCGGGCTGCGTGACGCCAAGCTCCGGGCCGATGACGTGCACGATGCCCTGCTCCGGGGAGTCGATGTCGAAGAGACGAATGCCGAATTCGCCGCAGTTCTTGCGCAGCGCTTCGACCTGCCGCGCGGCCACCGGATCGGAGATCACGGTCCGCGGTGATGTTGTGGGGACGTTGTGGTCGACGGTGGCAAGGGTGCGTTCGGGACAGCGGACGCGGCGTCCGGCAGCGCGCAGGCCGTCGAATGCCTGCGGCGTGGTGACCTCGTGAACCAGGTGGAGGTCAATGTAGAGCAGCGCGGGCTCGCCGGGTGGTTCGCAGACCAGATGCCCAGTCCAGAGTTTGTCGAACATGGTCCGCGGCGTCGGCATCATCACACCGCGTGGTAGGCGTGGCGGCGGTCGCCGATGCCGGCGAGCGCGTCCTCGACGGCAGCGCCCATCTGTTCGGTGGTCGCGGGAGGCGTGCGCCGGTCGCGAATCAGATCCGCCGTGCGATAACCGCGGTCCAGCACCTCGGCAATGGCGGTTTCGACGTCGCGCGCTTCCTGCTCCATCCCGCCGGCAAAGCGAAGCAGCAGCGCCGCGGTGGCAATCGCGCCGAGCGGATTGGCAATGCCGCGGCCCGCAATGTCCGGCGCGGAACCGTGCACGGGCTCGAACAAGCCGACTTTTCCGCCGATGCTCGCCGAAGCCAGCATGCCGAGCGAGCCGCTGATCACCGCCGATTCGTCGGAAAGAATGTCGCCAAACAGGTTTTCCGTGAGGATGACATCGAAACGGCACGGGTTCGAGACCAGGTGCATGGCGCAGGCGTCCACGTACATGTGATCGAGGGCGACGTCGGGGAATTCGCGCGCGACACCGCTGACCACCTTGCGCCACAGTTGCGAGGTCTCCAGCACGTTCGCCTTGTCCACCGAGGTCACCTTGCGCCGGCGGGCACGCGCCTGCTGGAAGGCGATGCGCGCGATGCGTTCGATTTCATCTTGCGAGTAGCGCAGGGTGTTGAAGGCGGCGGAATCGGAGCTGAAACCGCGCGGCTGGCCGAAATAGAGCCCACCGAGCAATTCGCGGACGACCAGGATATCGGCGCCGCGCACCACCTCGGAGCGGAGCGGCGAGCAGTCCTCGATGGCGCGGTGCGAGGACGCGGGGCGCAGGTTGGCGAACGCGCCGAGCCGGCTGCGCAGCGCCAGCAGCCCGGATTCCGGCTTGCGGTCGGGAGGAAGCGAATCGAATTCCGGCCCGCCGACCGCGCCCAGCAGCACCGCATCGCTGCCCAGGCACGCGTCGAGGGTTGAAGGGGGGAGGGGATAGCCGGTTTCGCGAATCGCGGCTCCGCCGATCGGTTCGGAACGGAAGCGGAAGTCGTAACCCTGGATTTCGGCGACGGCGCGCAGCACGCGCACCGCTTCGCGCGTTACTTCGACGCCAATGCCGTCGCCAGGAAGAACGGTAATGCTCAGCCCGGTCCCCATCAGTCTCCGTAGGCCTGCGCGGCGCCCGCAATCGGCGGCGAGGGACGCACCCCGCGTAGCGGCAGCAGCGCGATCAAATCCCGATCATAGATGTTTTTCTTGCGGTCCGCGAGTTCGGTGAAGCGCTGGTACACCGAATTGAGTTCGTCGCCGGCGAGCGGATGTCCGAGCTCGGCGTAGCGGCGCGCGAGCGCGTGGCGACCGGAATGTTTGCCGAGCACGATGCGGTTGGACGGCAGGCCGACGGACTCGGGCGTCATGATCTCGTAACACAGCGGATTGCTGAGCACGCCATGCTGGTGAATGCCGGCTTCATGCGCGAACGCGTTGCACCCGACGATGGCCTTATTGGGCTGCACCGGAAACCCGAGAATGGCCGAGAGCGCCTGGCTGGCGGGCGAGATGTGCTCGGTGCGAATGCCGGTGGTGAACGGGAGGCGGTCGGCGCGGACCCGCAGCGCCATCACGATTTCCTCCAGCGCAGCGTTGCCGGCGCGTTCGCCGATGCCGTTGACGGTGCACTCCACCTGCCGGGCGCCGGCCTCAATCGCGGCCAGGCTATTGGCGACGGCGAGCCCGAGATCGTTGTGGCAGTGCACGGAGATGGCCGCCTTCTCGATGCCGCGCACGCGCTCGCGAAGGGTCGCGATCAGGCGCGTGAACTCCGACGGGACGGTGTAGCCGACGGTGTCCGGGATGTTGAGCGTCGTGGCGCCGGCCTCGATCACACCCTCCAGGAGCGAGCCGAGGAATTCCGGGTCGGAGCGGGTGGCGTCCTCGGGGGAGAACTCGACGTCGTCACACAAGGTACGGGCATAGGTCACAGCGTCGCGTGACTGCACCAGGGCGTCGTGGCGCGAGATCTTGAGTTTGTACTGGAGGTGGATGTCGGAGGTGGCGAGGAAGACGTGGATGCGGGGGCGTTCGGCGCCGCGAATGGCCTCCCAGGCGCGATCGATGTCCTTGCGGGTACAGCGCGCCAGGGCGGCGATCTTGGGCCGCCGGATGCGGGCGGCGACCGCTTGGACGCCGCGGAAATCGCCCTCGGAGGCGATGGGGAACCCGGCCTCGATGACGTCTACCCCAAGCCGGTCGAGATGACCGGCTATCAGCACCTTTTCGTCCAGGTTCATGCTGCACCCGGGCGACTGCTCGCCGTCGCGCAGCGTAGTATCGAAGATCGTAATGCGATTGTCGCTCACTGCGCCTCCCGTTAAAGTGGATCACACGACTATGTGCGGAGGGCCCCAGGCAAATGTGAGGCGTCCCGGTATTCTCGGTGGCTGCCAGAATCCTAAGCCGCCGGAGGCCCAATACTCCAAGTTATAATTCTTTGGGTTATCATTAGGTTTCTTGATGGCATAATCGCGGGTGACCCCCGGGCAAACATCCTTGAATAGAGGGCACGGATGGACCTGTTCCAACTGGAAGTGTTCGTCATGGTGGCGCGCGAGGGCAGCTTCTCGCGGGCGGCGGAAAAACTGTACCGCACGCAGCCGGCGGTGAGTCAGGCGATCCGCAAGCTGGAAGACGAACTCAGCGAAGCGCTGTTCGACCGCTCGTCGCGCGACGGCCACCTCACCGACGCCGGGCTCGTCCTGCACGAGTACGCGCAAAAGTTGCTCAACCTGCGCGGAGAAGCCACCGAGGCGCTGGTGGAAATGCGCGAGATGCGGAAAGGCAAGCTGAACATCGCCGCCAACGAGTACACCTGCCTTTACCTGCTGCCGGTGCTGGCGGAATTCCGGCGGCTGTACCCGCTGGTGAAGACGACGGTCGAGCGTTCCCTGGCCAGCCAAATTCCCCAGGAAATCCTGGAGCACAACGTGGAGTGCGGCGTGCTCTCCTTCAATCCCGAGGACCCGTTGCTGCGCAGCATCGTCGTGTACCGGGACGAGCTGGCGTTTGTCGTGTACCCGCGGCACACGCTGGCCAAAGCCCGCCAGGTGAGCATCAAGCAGCTTGGGGTGGAATCGTTCGTGGCGCACCACGTGCCGTCGCCGTACCGCGCCAAGGTCATCCAGTCATTCAAGCGCCACAAGACGCCGCTCAACATGGACACCGAGCTGCCTACGATCGAGGCGATCAAGAAGTTCGTGATGATGGAGAACGGCGTGGCGCTGGTGCCGGGGATCTGCGTGGAAGACGAATTGCATCGTGGCGACCTGGTTCGCGTGCCCATCGCCGACCTGAAGCTGGAACGCCGGCTCCGCCTGGTGTACCGCAAGCATGCGAATCTGTCGCACGCGGCGCGCGCATTCCTGAAGGTCGCCGAGGGCATGGCGGACGGCCAGAGATACCTCTTCCAGCCGGAGCGGTAAAAACCCGGCGACTGGGCGGGGTCGAGATTTTGCGCACAGGTAGGGGTCCTTCGACTCGGACGCGCCAACCCGCCGCGCAAAACCGGCGCGGCGGGTTCATTGGCGCGTCCTCGCTCAGGATGACAACCGTTTATTTATGAGCCGGCGGGCGTGCCCGAGGGCACATTCAGCACCGGCACACCGGTCTTGCGCATGAGATCGTTCAGCGCCGGCAAATCGCGATCCAGCAGCTCGCGCAGGGCCTTGAGTTGCTCCTGGAGTTTGCCGTTGAGAACGTCAAACACGGCGTACTGCGGCCGAGTCGGCGCGGCATCGGCGTACTCAATGGTGTGGCTAAGGGTGTCGAACTGCTCGTTGAGCTGGTTGGGATAACGCAGGTTCCCCTCCGAGCTCTTCATCTGCACCTGCATCAATTTTTCTTCGATGGGAGTCATTTTCTTGTTGAGCTCGTCGGCCGCGGCCACTACCTGTTTCGCCGGGGCGCTCTCGCCCGCCCACTTCTTCAGAGTATTGAGCTCGGCGCGTAACTCGCGGATCTGATTCACCGCGATGTGCAGTTCCTGGTTGCTGTGGTCGATCTTCACGGCAAGATCGAATTCCTTCTGCAAGTCCGCCTGGGTAACGTTCTTCAACCGCGGATCGATGCGCAGCTCCAGCGGCACGGTTTGGGTGAAGGACCCGGCGGTCAGCTTCACCTGGTATGTGCCGGGCAGCGCGAGCGGTCCCACCGGTCCCAACCCCGCGTAAAACGCCCCCGGAATCTTCACCGGCGATTCGTAGCGCAAGTCCCAGGCGTATCGGTTCATGCCGGCCTCGGCGGGAATCGTAGGATTGGGAATTTCCTGGTCGGGCCACTCCGGCGGCTGTTCGAAGGTTTTCTTTTCCTTGCTGGAGAGGTGGCGCACGAGTTTTCCCTGCGGGTCGAGGATGTCGAGCGTCACTTCTTCTTTCGGCTTGGTTGCAAAGTAATAGTCAATCATCGCGCCCTTGGGCGGGTTCTCGCCCACCGGACGACGGCGGTCCACCTGCTCCGGATAGTGGAACCGCACCGCGGACTGCGGCTTGTAGAGGATCGCGGGCGCGGACGCGCTTGGCGCCGTGAGCTGGCGCAACGGCGTGATGTCGTCCAGGATCCAGAACGAGCGGCCGTGGGTTGCGACCACGAGATCGTTGTCGTGCACCGCGAGGTCGTGGATCGGCGAGACGGGCAGGTTGAGTTGCAGCGACTGCCAGTGCGCTCCGTCGTCGAAGGATGCGTACACGCCGCGCTCGGTGCCGGCAAACAGCAGGCCCTTGCGTCCGGGGTCTTCCCGCACCGAGCGCACGTAGAAATTCTGCGGAATGCCATTGACCAGCAAGGTCCAGGTCTTTCCAAAATCCGAAGTCTTATAGATATAGGGCTTCTGATCGTCGAGCTTGTGACGATCCACCGCCATGTAAGCCGTGCCGGCGTCGTGCGGCGACGGATCGATGATGCTGACCAGGCTCCACTCCGGCATCGCCTTGGGCGTGACGTTGGTCCAGGTAGTTCCGCCGTCGCGCGTGACCCAGACGAGGCCGTCGTCGGTGCCCGCCCAAAGCTCGCCCTGCTGCACGGGCGACTCGGCGAGGGCGAAGACGGTGTCGTAGTACTCGACGCTGGTGATGTCGAGCGTGATCGGGCCGCCGGAGGGCATCTGCTTGGATTTGTCGTTGCGCGTCAGGTCCTTGCTGATGGCGGTCCAAGTCATGCCGGCGTCGGCGCTCTTGTACACCTTGTCGCCGGCGGTGTAGAGGGTCGTTTTATCGTGAGCCGATATAAACAACGGGGACGTCCAGTTGAAGCGCAGCACGTCGAGATCGACGGCGCCGTGGCCGGCCACGTCCAGCGGCCACACGGAAACGTCCTGCGTCTGCTGGTCGGCCTTGTTGAAGCGGAAAATGGTGGCCTCGTTGTTGCCGTACACGACATTCGGATTGCGGGGATCGGGCGCGATGAAGCCGGTCTCGCCGCCGAATTCGAACCAGTTCTGCATCGTGATCACGCCCTCGTCCGCATAGCTGGCAATGCCCACGCTGCTGTTGTCCTGCTGCGCGCCGTAGACGTAGTACGGAAATCGCTGGTCGGTGATGACGTGGTAGAACTGCGCGGTCGGCTGGTTCAGCAGCGTGCTCCAGGTCTGGCCGCCATCCAGGCTGACGGTGGCGCCGCCATCGTTGCCGTTGATGATGCTTTTGGGGTTGGTGGGATCGATCCACAGACCGTGATGATCGCCGTGGGGCGCGGGGAGCAGGGTGAAGGTCTTGCCGCCGTCCACCGAGCGGAACAGGCCGGTGTTCTCGACGTACACGGTGTCCACCGTCTTCGGGTCGGCGAAGATGTGGGTGAAATACCAGGCGCGCTGGCGGTAGCGTTCATCGTCATTGACGCGAGTCCAGGTGTCGCCGCCATCGTCGGAGCGGAATAGCCCGCCCTCTTTCGCCTCGATGAGCGCGTACACGCGGTTGGAATCCGCGCCGGAGACGGATACGCCGATGCGCCCGAGCACGCCGTCGGGAAGGCCGTGTCCTTCGAGCCGCTTCCAGGTATTGCCGCCGTCGGTGGAGCGGTACAGGCCGCTGCCCGGCCCGCCGCTGTTGAGACTCCACGGCGTGCGATTCACCTCCCACATGGCGGCAAACAAAGTGTTCGGGTTCTGCGGGTCGAAGACGACGTCAATGCCGCCGGTCTTATCATTGACGAACAGAACTTTTTGCCAGGTGGCGCCGCCGTCGGTGGTGCGATATATGCCGCGCTCGGCGCTGGGTGCGTACACATGTCCCAGGGCCGCGACGTAGACGATGTTCGGGTTCGTGGGGTGAACGATGACGGCCCCGATCTGCCGCGAATCCGGCAGGCCAACATGGGTCCAGTTCTTCCCGCCGTCCACGGACTTCCACACGCCGTCGCCGTAGGTAATGTCGCCGCGGATGCAGGCCTCGCCGGTGCCCGCATAAAGCAGGTTGTGATCGGAGTCGGCCACGGCCAGCGCACCGATGGAGGTGAAGGGCTGCTTATCCGTCAACGGCCGCCAAATGGCGCCGGCGTCGGTGGTCTTCCATATGCCGCCGGCGACGCCTCCGAAATAGAACGTATTGGGCTCGCCCGGCACGCCGGTGACCGCAATGACGCGTCCGCCGCGATAGGGACCGATGCCTCTCCACTTCATCCCGCTGAAGAGCGCCTGGTTGTAGGTTTGGGCAAACAGTACGGAAGCGAGACACACAAACAGCAGGACGGCAACACGCCTGAACATTGTTACGACCCTCCCTACAGTGAAAACCAAGAATCGTAGCACGACAGATGAGGAGAAAAAAATCCCGGCCCGCAGACCGGGCCGGGTTCAGGAGGTCATGGTGACCAAAGATTTATTTCCGTGACTCGATTTCGCTGATGTACAGCTTCAATCCGATCAGCATCGCCACGATGGTGAGCAGCGAAATGCCGAGTCCGGCGCGGCGGTAGTCGCGCTCGCGCAGGGCCTTCTCGCCCGCCTGGCGAGTTTTCTCCGCCGTCTGCTGGCCGACCTGAACGTCGGCGTCGATTTTCGCCAGGGTGAAGCTGTGCAGGGTGACGCGCGCTTTGGTGAGCTGGTCGCGCGCGGAAGTCAAATCGAGTTGCGCCTGGCTGACCTCCATGCCCGACCGCTCGGCGCGCGTCAGAACCTCTTCGGATCGCCCGATCGCATTTTGTAACGCGGCGAACTGCTGCTGGATTTTGCCGGCAACGGCGAACCCGGCATCGCCCTGGGAGTGACACGAGGTGCACACCGCCTGCGGGCCGGTGCCCACCATGGAGTCGCTCGGATGGATGATGCGGTGGTTGCTGTGGCAGGTGACGCAGCCGGGCAGCCCGGCGGCCGCGAATGGCGCCTTGTGCGGACTGGAGTCGAACAACTGCGCCTGGAAGACGTGGCAGGTGGCGCAGACATTGGTCACGCTCGCCACGCCCGGCGGCGCCGCTCCGTGATTGCCGTGACACGTGCTGCAGGTGGGCGCGCTCAAGTCGCCGCGCACCGCCAGCGCGTCGTGATGCACGCTGCTGCTGTAGCCGGCGAACTGATCGTGCTTGATGGGATACGCCTGCATGTACTTGCCGTCGGCATGGCAGCGCGCACAGGTGTCCGCCACGTTCAGCGGATACACCTTCGACCGCGGATCCTTCACCGCGCGGATGCCGTGCACGCCGTGGCAATCAATGCAGACCGCGACCTTGGTATCGCCGCCCGCCAGCCGCTTGCCGTGCACGCTGGTCTTGTACTGCGCCAACTGGTCGGTGCGCAGCGACGGGTTGTACTGCCGCATGTAAGCGCCGTCGGCGTGGCACTTGGCGCACAGCTCCGGGATCGCCTTGCGGTCAATATGCCCCTTAAAGCCCTTCTTCTTGTCCATGGCCTCCATGCTGGTGGGATCGCCGCCGTGACATCCGGCACAGGTGAGGCCCTTTTGCGCGTGAATGTCCTGCGCGTACTGCTCGCCGGTGACCTTCAGGTTGGCGTCCAGCGCCGAGTGGCAGTCCACGCACGTGCTCTGCACCGCTTGCGGCAGCGGGGCGGCATGCGCCCGCGACGCGGCGAACAGCGCGACCACGATCCAGATTGCCACCGCCAGCAGGAACATCCACTGCGACGCGCGCGCGGGGGCAGTCCCCCCCACCTGCCCCCCATCGCGCGCTGGCATGATTTCGCTATGAATGGCGCTCATGAATTCTTCTCCCGCCCGGCTCACTTGGCCACGTATCCGTACATCGTCATGGTGACGATGTAGGCCAGCGCGAACACGCCGAATCCGGTGATGAACGCGCGCGCCAGCCTCCATTTGCATCCCTCGACAAATGGGAGCAGCACCCAGACCGCGCCGGCCAGTCCGAAACCGAGCACGCCGACGATTTCGCCGTCCATGAACCAGATCTTCGAGGGCAGCAGCTTCAACGTCTGGAACATGAACAGGAAGTACCATTCGGGCTTGATGCCGGCGGGCGCGGGAGCGAACGGATCGGCCTTCGCACCCAGACCCCAGGGCGAGAGCGCGGCCAGCGCGCCCAAAACTCCCAGCGCGATGTACCAGGCGAACATCTCGCGCAGGGCGAAGTTCGGGAAGAACTTCATTTCGCGCGCCGCCGAGGGATCGCGTTGCCATTCCGCTTCCACCGAGGGCGGCACGCTGATGCCGAACCTCTGCACCAGCAGGATGTGGATGGCGAGCAGCAGGGTGGTAATCCCCGGCAGCACCGCAACGTGGAAGCCAAAGAAGCGCGTCAGGGTTGCGCCCGTGACGTCCTCGCCGCCGCGCAGGAAGACGACGATCCACTTTCCGATCACCGGCACTTGCCCGGCGACTTCGGTTCCGACTTTGGTAGCGAAGAACGCCAGCGTATTCCACGGCAGCAGGTAGCCGCTAAACCCAAAGCCCATGGCCAGCAACAGCAGCACCGCACCCGTGATCCAGGTCAGCTCGCGGGGCTTGCGGTACGACTTCAGGAACAGGACGCTGAACATGTGGGCAAACGCAGTCAGGATCATCAGGTTCGCCGACCAGGAATGAATCGACCGCACCAGCCAGCCGAACTGCACCTGGGTGTTGATGTACTGCACGCTTTCGAAGGCCTCGTTGGCGCTGGCGCGGTAATACAGCAGGAGGAGAATGCCGGTACAAACCTGAATCATAAAAAGGAACAGCGTGATCCCGCCCAGAAAATACCAGTACGAGAGGCGGTGCATGGGGACGGTCTTCTTGCGCAGGGGCTTGGTGAGTTCGGCCCAGCCGAAGCGCTCGTCGAGCCAGTTTTTGACGACAACGAATGCGCTCATCTCACGCCCCCCGTTTCCGCCGCACCACGATCTCCTCACCCTGCACGTGCACGTCGAACAGCTCCAGCGGACGCGGCGGCGGACCCGAAACGTTGCGCCCCTCCAGATCGTAGGTGCCGTTGTGGCACGCACACCACACCTGCTTCAGGTCGCTGCGGTATTGCACGGTGCAACTCAGGTGGGTACAGGTGGCGGACATGGCGCGGTATTCACCGCTGCTGTCGAGAATTAGCAGCCCAGGCCGGCTGCCGAAGCGGAAGATTTTGCCGGTGTTCGGTTTCAGCTCGCCGACATGCGCGGCCACCACCGTGTCGCCGCCCATGTCGGTGGCGGCCGGCGGGACCAGGTAACGCAGGACGGGATAGATGAAGGACGCGGCGGATGCGAGCAATCCTCCGCCCAGAAGAACCTGCACGAAACGCCGGCGGGCGGGACTGTCCGGACCGGCGTGTCCACCCGCGCCGCGGGGTGCAGTTGTAGCCTCAAACACTTGCATCATGGCCTCCCGAAATGTGCAGCTCGCGGCGCTACTTCTTGGCCAAGCCCTTGACGTAGGCGGCCAGTTGCGCAATCTCGTCCTTCGTCAGTTTGCCATCATACGCCGGCATCTTGTTCTTGCCCTTGGTGATGGTCTGGGAAAGCTCGGCGACGGACTGCTTCTGCACTTCGGGTGAGGTCAGGCTCTTGATGTTGAACTTGGTGCCCATCGGCGTCTTGCCTTGCCCGTCGGCGCCGTGACACATGACGCACTTGCTGGTGAAAACTGCGGCGGCGGTATCGGCCGCGTAGGACTGCGCAATAAACAGCGATGAGAGCAGTATGAGAACTACTAACGTGCTGTAAACGGGGACCTTTCGCATTCTTGGCTCCAGGGGTGTTTCGTAATCGTGTTCCAGGAAATTACTCACGCGGACGGGCTGCATCTCGGTTTCTTCCTGGCGCGCGGCCTCGGGAGCGGGCACGAACAGCCGCCACAGCATCCACGAGATCAGGACGGCGAAACCCAGGTACCAGAGCAGCGGACCAACCAGCCATACTACCCACAGAGGCAGGGCGCTGTACTTGCCCAGAAAGGTGCCGGCGCCGGCAAACAGCAGGAAAAGTCCTATGAAGGCAAGCACGTCCACGCGTCTCATGGCGAAGACTCCTTTAATCGGGGAGGGAGAAAGGGCCAATGCATTTTTTTCCGCCGGAGAGGCCGACCAAGGCTCACGGCTGGTAACAGGCATCGCTTCCCTTCCTCCTATTCCCTCACTATACGAATGATCGTTCGCACGCCTGGGGCCGTCCGGGGCTCCACTGTGCAAAAGCGCGTATGTGATTGGCAGAGTGACGCTTAGGAGAGTTCGACATAGCAGTCGAGGGCGGCCGGCCGGGGGGTTTGTCTGTCCGAGAATCAGGCAGCGTCAGAAAATCGGACGATCGTTCGAATTGCCGGTGTCACGGCGGGATGGCAGGGTGTGCTTCCGATTGGCCGCCACGTAACTGCGCGTGGCTTCACTTATCAAATTGCTTATGGGTTAGAGTGCTGTGTTATGAGCGCACTTAAAATCGCTACGGCCGTGCTCCTGATTTCGGCAGCCAGCGCCTGTGCCCAGGAGATTCCACCGGCGACCGCACTGCCGGTGACGCTGAATTCCACAATCGACGTCAGGAAAGTCGTATCCGGCCAGCCGATTACCGCCAGCATTGCGCAGGACGTGCCCTTGCCGTCAGGAGGCAGGATTCGCGCCGGCTCGCGCGTGAACGGACGAGTTCTGCAGGCGGGTACGAAGGTCGGCGGCAGGACGTATGTCCGCCTGCGCTTTGATCAGCTCCGCGCCGATGGTCGAGACATTGCGATAACCACCAGCTTGCGCGCCGTCGCGTCACCGCGGGAGGTGCAGGATGCGCAACTGCCGCAACACGGCCCCGTCCTCGGCGAATCGGCGGCGAACTGGACAACCACTCAGGTCGGCGATGACGTGGTGTATCGCGGAGGGGGACACGTCATGCACGACGCCAAAGTGGTCGGCGATCCGGTCAAGGATGGCGTGATGGCCGTGCTGCTGGCCGTACCACGTGCCGGGTGCGAAACTGCCAGCGGCGATCGCAGGCTGGCGCTGTGGGTGTTTTCGTCGTCCGCTTGCGGCGCTTACGGCTTCTATGGCCGCCTCGACGTTGCGCACGCCGGGGATTCAAGTCCGATGGGCGAGATCATTCTGGAATCAAAGAAGAACGTGCGTGTGGAAACCGGCGCCGCAATGCTGCTGATCACCGTGAGCTCGATGCCATAGGCTATTTCCGCGATTCGATCGGCGTATTCAGAAACGTCAGCAGGTCCCCCACATCGCTCTCCTGCAAGACCGGCCACGATTGCCCCGCCTTGCGGCTCTGCTCGTACATTTTTGCGCCGTGCCGCCAGAGATTGTTGGCCAGCCGAACCGCGGTGTAGGTCTGCCCGCGTCCGCGCAATGCCGGGCCGCGTGCGGCGCCTTCGGCCCGCGTGCCGTGGCAGTCGGCGCATCCCCGCCACGCGAAGATGCTGGCCCCGACCTGCGGCGATCCGGATGGCTCCTGGTAATGCAGGCTATAAAGAAACACCGCCAGGTCGGCCATCTCCTGCGACTCAAACGTTGGCGGCGCCTGCCCCACGGAGCGCATGGCGCGATGCATGTCGGGGAAATGATTCAGCATCGCCTCCCCGAATTGCGAATACGTGGGCGGCAGCTTGCCGTCGGCCCCTAACACCGGTCCGACCGGCCGCTGGGGCGGACCGCTGACATGCACCACCGCCGTCGTGGGAGGGTTGCGAAGCGCGTGGCAGTTGATGCAGTACTTCGTCTGGAAGACCTGCCATCCGCGGTCGGGGTCTGCCGCCGGGACGGACGGTTCGGCGGCCGCGTTCCCGCCTTGCTGCCGCAGGTAGGCAAACAGGTCGCGCAGTTCGTTGGCCTGAAAATGAGGCCACGCAATGCCCAGGCCGCGCATGCTGCTTTCCATCGCCGCGGCGTGGTTCCACAAGACCTGCGTCCAGGTGATCGGCGAATCGGCCCGCGCCAGCTCCTGCACCGTGGGCGCGGCTCCGGCCTTGCCCTCCGAGCCGTGGCACCGGGCACAATTCTTGGTGACGAACAACTGCTGGCCGCGCGCGGGGTCTCCCGGCTCGTCGGAAAAACCGGTCAGGTAGAGGTAGGCAACCAGTTGTCCCGTCTCGTCATAGGAGAGCGTGGGATAGGGAAGCTTGGCCTGTTGCATGGCCTCGTACATACGGGGCGCATGGTTCCACATGGCCGTGACCAACTGCGGCAGCGTGGCGGCGCGTTGCCGCAGCGGCGGCCCCAACTGTCCTCCACCGGCCCGTCCGTCGTGGCAGTTGGCGCATCCTTTGTCGCGGAAAACTGCGCTGCCCTGGTCGGGCTTGGGCGTGACCGTGATCGCCCAGCGGTTCTGGGTGTTGCTGTACTGAACGCGGAGGATCACCGCGAAGGCCAGCAGCGCTACGGTCGCGATCGCCATCCAGAGCACGAATTCCCGCCGCGGCTGCATCATTTCGCCTGCTCCGCTTCATCGCGGACTTTCAAATCGCGCATCTTGCGGTACAGCGTGTCGCGCGAAATGCCGAGCAGCGCCGCCGCCTTGGTGCGGTTGCCCTGGCACATGCGCAACGAGCGCTCGATGGCAATCCGTTCCATTTCGTCCAGCGCCAGCGGATGTTCCTCGAAGCGCGCGGTCGCAGCCGGCGTGGCCACTAGCGTCTTCAGGTCCTTGTCGGTAATCGTCTGCGGGTCCGCCTGCGACAGCGCGGCCACGCTCTCCAGCACGTTTTGCAACTCGCGGACATTGCCGGCAAAGCTGTGGTTCAGCAGCAGCTCGGTGGCGGCGCGCGCCAGCGTGATGTGACGCCCGTAGCGGTCCGACAACTGCGCGGCAAAATGCTGCGCCAGTACCAGGATGTCCTCGCGGCGCGCGCGCAGGGGCGGGATTTCGATGACCACGGTCGCGATCCGGAAGTACAAATCGTCGCGCAGGAATTCCGACCGCAACTGCGCCAGCGGCCGGTTGGTAGCGGCGACGATGCGCACATCCACCTGTACCGGGCGGGTGCTTCCCACCGGCCGCAGCTCTTTCTCCTGCAGCACGCGCAAGAGTTTGACCTGCGCGTCCTTGGGCATTTCGCCGATCTCGTCGAGAAACACGGTGCCGCGGCCCGCCGAGACGAAGACGCCGGGCGCGTCGTTGTAGGCGCCGGTAAAGGCGCCGCGACGAAAGCCAAACAGCTCGCTTTCCACCAGATCGCGCGGCAACGCCCCGCAATTGATGGCGACGAAGGGCTCACCCGCCCTCCGGCTGGCGCCGTGAATGGCGCGGGCCAGCATTTCCTTGCCGGTTCCGGTTTCGCCGACGATCAGCACCGCCGCATCGCTGGCCGCCGCCGCCCGCGCGCGCTCCACGACGCGCTGCATTTGCGGCGAGACAAACACCAGGTTCTCGAACGGGTCGTGGATTTCCTTCAGGTTGGCTTCCAGTTGCGCCACCCGCTGCCGCAGCCGGTGCACTTCCATGAGACGCCCGATTTTCTTTTTCACCGCCTGCCGGTCGAAAGGCTTGGTCAGGTAGTCCTCGGCGCCGCGCTTGATCGCCTCCACCGCCGTCTCCACCGTCGCGTATCCGGTCATGATCACGACCGGCAGATCGGGATTGCGCTGGTGAATCTGCTCCATCAGGGACAAGCCATCGGTGAGCGGCATGACCAGGTCGACCAGCGCGACCGCGAGCCCGGGATTCTCCTCGGTCGCGGCCATCGCCTCCGCGCCCGACAGCGCGACCACCGCGGTGTATCCCTGCTCCACCAGGAAATCGCGCAGCGTGCCCGCCAGGCCGGCATCGTCGTCAATGATCAGAATTTCCGCGCTGTTCTGGTCCGGGCTCATGCTCCCGCCTCCTGCGCGAACGCCGCAGCATTCATCCTGCTGCCCAGCCACAGCGGCAACTGCACCGTGGCTACGGCGCCTCCAGCCGGGGCGGCATGCAGGCGAATCGTGCCGCCGTGTTCCGCCACGATATTGCGCGCAATCGCCAGTCCCAGCCCGGTGCCCTTGCCCGGCGGCTTGGTGGTGAAGAACGGCTCGAAGACGCGCGCGATGTCAGCGTCGGTAATGCCGCAGCCGTTGTCGGCAATCTCGATCGCGAGTTTGCCGTCCGTCTGGCGGCAGGTGATGCGGATTTCACCGCCGGTGGAAACCGCGTCCAGCGCGTTGCTCAGCAGGGTCAGCAGCAGGGTTTCGATCTGGTTGCGATCGGCCAGCACCTTGGCGCCCACGATCTCCGCCAGATCGGCGCTCGCCCGCACCTTTTTGGCGCTGAACGACGGCGCCATGAACCCGAGCACCGCCTCGACCAGCGGCCCCACTTCTTCCGGCTGCTTCTGGGGAGCGGGCTTGCGCGAGAAATCGAGCAGCCGTCTCACAAACTGCTGGCAGAAGCCGATGGTGTTCTCCAGTTGTTCCAAGTCCGAGGCGCACCCGTTGTTGTGCTCCGCCCGGGCGCGCATCATCTGCACCCGCAGCAGCATGGATGCCATGGGCGTGTTGAGGTGATGCGCCGTGCCCGCCGCCATCTTGCCCATGGTCGTGAGCTTTTCCAGTTCGAGCAATGTCTGGCGCAACCGGACCCGCTCACGATTGTCGTAGGTGACTTCCATGACGTACTGGCGGCCGCCCTCGCGGAACGGCAAAAGGCTGAGCTGGACCTCGATGGCATCGCCTCTGCGATTGCGCCGCTGCGTCTCCTGGTCGAGCACCGCATCGCCGGCGTCCACCGAGTGCAAGAACGAGTGCAGCTCTTGGTCCTTGTCCAGCGGCACCGTGGGCAGCGCGTTCCCGATGACCTCCGCCTTGGTGAACCCGTAAAGCTGCTCCGCCGCCGCGTTCCATTCCCAAACCCGCAGCGAGCCGTCATACAACGCCACCGCGCCCGGCGACGATTCCAGCAGGCCGCGATAGCGCTCGCGCGACCGGCGCAGCTCCTCTTCCGCGATGCGCCGCTGCCGCAGCACGAACCACGCCGCCCACGAAGCCAGCAGCAGCGACGACGCGATCCCCCGGCTGATGTAGAGGTAGTGCAGCGAGACGTAATTCAAGTCGCGGAAATAGTGGTTCTCCACCAACTCCCAAAACGCGAACACCAGCGCGATGATGCTGATGCTGGAGAGCACCAGGGTCGCCCAGAACCATCGCCGTCCGTGTTCGCTTTCCTGCATGGATTCATTCGGCGGATCACGGGCCGGAGACCCGTGCCACACATTGCCACCAGGGAACAGATGTTCGTTCGAACGGCGCACAGGGGTCAGTGATACAGGTCACGAGCAGGTGTGAGGGGCGCACCGGCCACGGAAATTGATGTTCGCCCCTGAAGAAAATCCCACCCTGTCGCTCCCCTCCCCTTCCCTTCGGGGCCAGGACAGGCCCCGCCGCGAGCGACAAGGGTGGGGCAACCTACCAAGTGGCGACCAACGACTGCTTTATTGTCCCGAGGACGTCGCCGCCCCTGGCTTCAGCTCGATGGGACCGCCGGCAAACAGGGTGTTCGCTCCCTTCTCCAGCGCCAGCTTGTTGAAGGCGGCCACGTCGGTCCGCAACAGCTCGTTAAAAGCGGCGAGGTACGCATCGAGTTCCCGTTTGGCCTCCGTCACGTCTTCCATAACCAGGGGAGCCGGCGCCTTGTTATAAGGCATGGAGACTGCGCGGTAGGCGCTCTGCAGGCGATCGTGGGGGCGCGCCAGGTTGTGCAGGCGCGCGAGCGGATCGCCCACCCCGGCCACATTGAACACCGTCTCCTCCACCGTGTTCAGCTTGCGCCGCAACGCCCGCGCCTGCGCCAGTACAGGCTGATAGGCGACGTTGTCCACGCCGCTGTTCTCCGCCTCCGGCCCGAGCAGCCGCTGCACGGCGGCGATTTGCGATTTCAGGCTGTCAATCCGGTTGAGCGATTCGTTCATGGCATTCATCCAGCCGCGCAGTTCCAGGGCCTGCCGCAACTGCGCCCGCCCGGCCTCCATGTCGAACGGCATGCGCGGATCGGCCTCCACCGCGGCCTCGGTGTTCTCCGTTTTTCCTGCCGCCGTGACCGCGACCTTGTATTTGCCTGGCAGCGCCGCCGGTCCGCCCTGATTGAAGAACTCGTTCTCTTCATCCGGACGCCGCGCGGAGTTGAGCCGCTTGGCGTCGTCGTAGCGCATGTTCCACGTGACCCGATTCAGACCCTGCTTCCCCGGCCCGTACAGCGTGCGCACCACCTGCCCGCCGGCATCGGTGACCACGATCTTCACCGGCCCGCGACGCTCGCGACCCTCGCCCGCCGGCTCAGCGCGTTCTCCGGCAGGCTGCTCCTCTTTCTCCGGCCCTGCCTCCTCCGCGCGCGCCGATTCGGCGCTTCCCCGTGCCGTCGTGGGTGCTTGCGGTTGCCCCACCCTTGTCTCGCCCGGTGGAGCCTGCCCCGAAGCGGAGCGCGGGGGCGAGACAGGGTGGGGGTTTTCCGTCCCGCGTCCTTGCTGCTCCGTCCCCGCGGCTGGTTCCAGCGCCTTCGCCAGGTAATAGGAAATCACCACGCCATTCGGAGGATTGGGGGTGGAGAAATCCCCGCGTGCGCTGAACCCATGCTTCTCACCCGGCCAAAAGCGCCACTTCACACCCGGTTGCGACGAGTACAGGTGGAAGTCCTGCGCCAGCACCTGCGCGAGGTCTCCTCCAGCGGCGTGATGTCGTCGAGCACGAACAGCCCGCGCCCGTGGGTCGCCACGATCAGGTCGTGGTTCGCCTTGTGGAATTTGAGGTCGTAGATCGGCGCCGTCGGGAAATTGCTCTTCAGCGGCGTCCAGTGCTCGCCTTCGTCATGGGAATAGAACAAGCCGGCATCGGTGCCGAGCACCAGCATGCCTTTCTGGTTGGGGTTTTCGCGCACCACGCGCGCCGGATCGTTCCCCGGCAGACCGTTCGCGATCGACGTCCACGTCTTGCCGTAATCGTGCGTCTTGAAAACGTACGGCTTGTTGTTCTCGACCTCGTGATAATCCAGCGCCACGTACGCCGTCCCCGGCGCGAACGGCGACACCTCGATCTGCTGCAGGCGGCCCCACTCCGGCACCTTGGCCGGGGTGACGTTGGCCCAACTCTTGCCGCCATCGCGCGTCACCTGCACCAGGCCGTCGTCGGTGCCGACCCAGATCACATTCGGATCGCTCGCCGACAGCGCCATGGACAGGATCGCGTCGAAGGTCTCCGCGCCGCTCATGTCCAGTTCCACCGGCCCGCCGCTCGGCAGTTGCTTGGATTTGTCGTTGCGCGTCAGGTCGGGGCTGATCGGCGTCCAGGTCTGGCCGGCGTCGGTGGATTTGAACAGCACGTTCCCGCCGAGATAGACGGTTTTCCAGTCGTTCGGCGCCACCGCGATTGGCGACGTCCAGTTGAACCGGTACTTCAGGTCCTTGGGCGCCAGGTCAGTCACGCCCTGCAGGTACGGCCGCATGTAATCCGCCACGCCCGTCGCCGCATCCATGCGCGAGATGGACCCATTCTGCGAGTCGGCATAAATGATGTTCGATTTGTTCCCCGCCGGCACGATGTACTCGCCATCGCCCCCGGCAGCGGTCCACCAGTCCGCGCCCACGATCCCGCCGCGCGACAGGCTATTCGACGGCCCGCACCACCCGTTGTTGTCCTGCAGCCCGCCGCACAGCAGGTACGGACGGCTGTCATCGAAGGCCACCATGTAGAACTGCTCGATGGGAATGTTGTCCAGGTAGCGCCAGCTCTTGCCGGCGTCGGTGGAGACGTAGGCGCCGCCATCGTTGCCGTTGATCATGCGGCTGGGATCCTTGGGATCAATCCAGAACGCATGATGGTCCACGTGCACCGTCCGCCCGATCACCTGCGCCGACTTGCCGCCGTCGTGCGACTCCAACATCTGGTACGACAAAAAATAAATGTGGTTTTCGCTGTCGGGCGACACATACAGGGTGGTGAAGTAGAACCCGCGATTGACGTAACGCGGATCGGAGCTGACCAGCTTCCAATGCTCGCCCATGTCGGTCGAGTCCCACAGCGTACCCTTCTTCGCCTCGATCAGGGCGTAGACGTGATTGCCGTTGGCCGGGGCGACCGAGAGTCCAATCCGCCCCAGCGGGCCCTTCGGCAATCCCTCGCTCAATTTTTTCCAGGTGGCGCCGGCGTCGGTGGAGCGATAGATTCCGGTGTTACTGCCGCCGCTCACCAACATCCAGGGTTGGCGCGTGAACTCCCACATTCCGGCGAACAGCACCATCGGGTTCGACGGGTCCATGACCAGGTCGCTTGCGCCCGTCGTGTCGCCCACGTACAGGACCTTCTGCCACGTCTTGCCGCCATCCATGGTGCGAAAGACGCCGCGGTCCGCATTCGGCCCCCACACGTGCCCGAGCACGCCGACATACACAATGTCGGAATTCGTCGGGTGCACCACGATCTGCGAAATCTGCCCGGCATTTTCCAGGCCCATGAACTTCCAGCTCGCGCCCGCATCCGGCGAAAAGTACACTCCCTTGCCCGTGACCACGTCATTGCGCGGATTCGATTCGCCCGTCCCCACCCACAGCAGGTTGGGATTGGAAGGCGCCAGCGCGATCGCCCCGATGGACGCCGTGGGCTGCTTCTCGAAAATCGCCTTCCAGGTCAAACCCGCGTCCGTGGTCTTCCACACGCCGCCCGCCGCCGCGCCGACGTAGTACACGTTCGCATTGCCGGGAATTCCCGCCACCGCGGCAACGCGCCCGCCTCCGGCCGCGGGACCCAGATTGCGAAACTTCATGTTCTCGAGAATGTCGTGTGGCTTGTTGTCAGGGGCGGCGGTGTTGGCCTGCGCCATGGCAACGCCGGCGCAAATCAGGGTTGCCAATGCAAGGATGAACGCGTGCTTCGCGAATGAAGTGGATGTCATGGTGTGCTCCTGCGGAAATTCCATCGAGCTGCAAACCGATTAGGCTAACGCAAAACTCGGGGGGAGTCATCCTGAGCGCGCGGGAGGTAGTGGTTCGACGGCATTGGGCGAGCGATTGAGACTGAGCTGCTGCACGTATCGTCAGACAGCAACTCCGTTCCTGGGAAATGGCAATGCCCCTTGTGTGAACGGATCAACGTCGCTTCGACGCTCGTAATACTTGAGGTAGATTCCTCGGAGCATTTCAGAAGCTGCGTAAGCTCTCCCCCTCGTCTCGCCCTTTGGGATCAGGAAGCCACTCTCGACTAAGATTCTAAGATCGCGGCTTGCCACTTGTTCGGAAACATCAGCGGACGTGATGTAATGAGATCTGCGAATTACATAACCGAACGCGGCGTCTACGAGGGTAGGCGTCGCTCTATCGTTGATGCCACGTTGGTTGACAAGCTCCTCAACCTCATTCCATACACGTTGAGTCATTCTGCTGCGCTGGAGCAACCAGTACGCCTGCCGATAATGCGCAACGAGGTTAAAATGAATCCACTTTCGGCAGTCGTTCTCCGGATGAAATTTCCCCTGGCCGACTTCCCCTAGGACATCGTAGTACTCTTGAGTGTACCTGCCCAAGTATTCCTCAATACTGCAGAATGTCGGTTCGATGATCTGCTCACGGCCTAGTATCAACGTTTGCAGACATCGTGCCATTCTTCCGTTTCCGTCTGAGAACGGGTGAATCATTACCAAATTGAGGTGCCCCAGGGCCGCTCTGATGATCACCGGCAAATCGGATTTCTCATTCAAGGAATTGACCAATTCGCTTACCAGCTTTGGAACGAGATCAGCGTCTGGGCCTTCATAGACGTTCTGTTGTTTCTTTTCATCCCTGACGTAAACGATGCCGGGGCGATAACGCCCTGGGTGTTTCTCCAGTTCATGCTGCATCATCATGAAGTGCAGCCCACGAATTAATCCTTCGCTATAAGAAAAGTGTGGGTCATTCGCGAGTTGCAGTGCGTATGTCATGGCATTCCGATAGCCGACTGTCGCTTGCCAAGTTGACCGTTCGGCGGTCATCGGCTCATCATTTTCCACAGCCGCCATCGCGTCATCCTTGGTGACGTTAATTCCCTCAATGCCGTTAGAGTGACGGATATTGCGGGCCAATGTGGCACGACGAAGCACGCCAAACCAACGCCCTGGAGTGCTGATGGAATACTTCAAGGATTGCCGCATAGCGTTGATCTTTTCGATCACTTCTAACGTGCTCGGCAGTAACTCTGGACTCTGAAACAGCATCTTTTCTCCTATTTTCAATAAGATATTAATACATAATCATTATGTTGTCGAGATATAAATATTGTGTTATTGTGTCTTAGCAGCCCTGCTTGTATTCAAACTGCACCACTACCCGCGCGGGCCGGTTTTGCGGCGTGCTCAGGATCAATGCTTTCTTTCCAGACGCACCAGGTTGTACACTGATCGTCGCCAAATCCATTCTCCAGGTCCCCCATGTCACGATCCTTTTCGGTCCTCTTCATCCTGCTGTGCCTGATTCCGTCGTTTGCCCAGCGCCCGCGCGAGACCACCGCCAATCCATTTCCGCCGCAGGCGATGGACGAGATGAAGCGAGTGCAGCAGGCGGCGCTCGCCAGCGACTACGCCTACCAGATTACGGCCCACCTCGCGGACAACATCGGGCCGCGCCTAGCCGGGTCGCCGCAGGCGCAACAGGCGGTGGAGTACATCGCCGCCGAGATGCGCAAGCTCGGACTCGAGGTCAGGTTGGAGAAGTGCACCGTGCCGCACTGGGTGCGCGGCGCCGAATCGGCTGAACTGGTTGAATTTCCCGGCCAGGCGCCCGACACCAACCAGAAGATCGTGCTCACGGCGCTGGGCGGCAGCGTCGCGACTCCGCCACAAGGCGTGACCGCCGAGGTGGTGGTCGTCGGCAGTTTCGACGAGCTCAATTCCCTGGGCCGCGAAAAAGTTCAGGGCAAGATCGTGCTGTTCAACGTCAAATTTGATAAACAGCTCGCCGCCGCCGGGTTGGCGGGGCCGGCGTACGGCCAGGCTGTGGTGTATCGCGGGCGTGGCGCCTCCGCCGCGGCCCGTCTGGGCGCATCCGCATCTCTGATCCGGTCGGTCGGTGGCGCCGACTACCGCCTGCCGCACACCGGCGTCATGTCCTACGCGCCCAACGCGCCCAAGATTCCTGCCGCGGCCGTGACCGCCGAAGACGCCGACCTCATCGAGCATCTCGCGCGCCAGGGCCGCGTCCGCCTGCACCTGACGCTCACCCCGCAGGACCTGCCGCCGGTGGAGAGCTACAACGTCATCGGCGACATGAAAGGCAGCGAACATCCCGAGCAGGTGGTGATCGTCTCCGGCCATCTCGATTCCTGGGACCTGGGCACGGGCGCGATTGACGATGCCGCCGGCGTCGGGGTCGCCATGCAGGCAGCGCAGGTCATGAAGCAACTCGGGCTTCGGCCCAAGCGCACCCTGCGCGTCATCGCCTGGATGGACGAAGAGGGCGGCCTGCTGGGCGCGCGCACTTACGTCAAACAGCACGCCGCCGACATCGCCAATCATTTCGCTGCCGTGGAAAGCGATCTTGGCGCCGGTCATGCCATGGGCATCAACTTCGCCGGACCGCCGAAGCTCGAACCCCTGCTGCGTCCCATGGCCGCGGTGCTGCAAAGTTCAGGCGCCGGTACGCTGCGCTCGTCCGAGGAGGTCGGGTCCGACATTTCGCCGCTCACCGCCGCCGGCGTGCCCAGCTTCAGTCCCATCCAGGATGCACGCTTCTATTTCGATTACCACCACTCCGCCGCCGACACGCTGGACAAGATTGTCCCTCGCGAGTTGCAGGAGAACGCCGCCGTGATGAGCGTCCTGGGCTATGCTCTGACCAACATTCCGGTTGACTTGCCGCGGTCGGCGCCGCGTTAAGCCCTTGCCGGGAAATGTGCGCGGGCACTCTCTGCGGCAGGGGGATGAAAGAAATTCGGGGGCGGCCTTGCGACCGCCCCCGTCGCCTTGCTCTCGCAAGCGGAATCAGAAGGTGTACTTCAACGAAACAGTGCCAACGTTCGCGTGGAAATCACGAGGAGAAGTTACCCTGAGCAGTGACAAGGTTGGGACCTCGTCCTTCGAGTTGTAGTCGTAGTAGTCCCACAGGCCCTTGAACTGGACTCCCTTGGCAACGTCAAAGGCAACCCCTAAATGAGCCTTGTGCCAGTTGATGGCCTGGGGACCGAGAGGCTGGTCGGCGAACGGACCGGCGTAGGCGCAGCCAATGTTGACACCCGCTGCCGACTTCACTTGCGTTACACCTGAAGCACACGTCACGGAGTTGCCAGCGATCGCCGGTACGTTGCCGAACGCGTCGCCCACCACTTGCAGAGATGCTCCCGTATCGGGACGCAGCCAGTTAGTGCGCCCGTTATCGCCAGTGACCTCATAGCCCACGCTGAGAGTAACGCGCTTGACCGGGTGGTAGGAAATGTTGGTGTAGCCGGAGTTCGTTTTCTCCTGATAGTTCAGAAGCAACGCCCAAGACTGGGTGCCGGTAGCACAGTCATAAGCCGCCGATGGAACCGTCAGACCGGCGGGGGTCGACCCGGCGGGGGCGAACGAGGTGGATGCTAAGGGCATGCAGGTTAAGGACTTGATATCCTGGTCCAGCAAAGTCCACCCCAGATCGAAGGTGAACTTCGAGTTGGGGGTCAGACTCAGTCCGAGGGTGTAGTAGCGCCAATGGTCTTTGTGGCCGTAGAAAGGCCCGAGCACGCCCCCGGGCGTAAACAGCGGAGTGGTGGTGTTTTCCACGACCTCGGATGGGGCAAAGCTATTGCGCGACTCGACGAAATGCACGCCGCCATTCACGCTCATCCAAGGATTCACCTTGATTCTGCTGTAAAGCCGGGCCCGTTGCTGGTTACGCGGACTGATGTCGGTGAAGGAGTTGTCGGCACTCAGCAACTCCAGATCGCCATTGATCCGCCATCCTTCGGTCGGACGAAGAACCGCGCCGAACAGGAGCGTGTGCTGGTTGATCTTTTCGGTGTCAACGCCGGCGCCTGTACTCAGGCTGGTAGTGGCACAGGTAGCAGGGGTGGCGGTCAGTTGGCAGACATTAGTAAAGGTCGTGGTGTTGGTGATGGAGATGTTGGGAGGGGGGGTGAGGCTGGCGCCGGCGGCGGTAAGGCCCGTGCCCGTGTTCAGTTCACGACGTCCGTAGCGATACCCGGCGTAGGCGCTGAACCAACGACTCTGCTGCCAATTCAGCTTCACCGTGTTGAAGTACGAGCGCTCACCGATGAGCGTCCCGTAAGTGGTTATGGTCTCGAAGTTTCCGCTCGTCGCGTTACCGGCAACCGTAGCGCCCGCATTAATCGCCTTAATAAGAGCGAGAAGGTCGGTCGCTTGGCTGCAAGGATTCAGGAATGCACTCAGCAGAGTGCTGCCGGTAGCGTGGCTGCAGGTGAACGTTGTCAGATTGAGAGCGCCCGGCTGGCGCCAATTCACCCAACGGAACTTGTCGGAAATACTCCAATGCTTGCTGAGGTGGTAGGTCACGCCCAGGTCGGCGTTGGTCGAAACCCGGCTGATGCTCGCCGGACCCGTTAACAAGGTGGGGGATGAGCCGTAGTAGAACTCCCGAAAGTTCCGGAAATCGGAACTCGACGAACTGTAGATGGCACTGGCGGTGATATCCAGATTGCGGAAGTAGTTTGACGCTACCGACAACTGCCCGGTCGGAATGTCGGTGCGGACGTTGCCACTCTTAAACAAGCCCAAGGCAGCAGCGGTACAGGTCGAGGTAAGGCCGAGCACAGGCGGGGGACCGGCGCTGGTGATACACGCCGGGTTGACCGAAGACGGTAAGAAATTCAGGCCAATATCAACCGGAAGTCCACTGGCGCCGAGCACGAAACTTGGATCGTTCTGGTAGGCGAGGTCGTTTTTGTCGTGCTCGAAGAAGACGTCGGCGCTGAACGTGGTCCGCGGAAGCATCTTCAGGTCCACACCGAACTGATAACGGTCGGAACGCCATTGGGAGTCCTCCGTCAGAATCGTGACAAAGGGTTGGCCCGCAGTGGTGTCCATCGTCCCGCTGGTGTTGTTGCGCGCGTAACCGAGGCGAAAGCTAATCGCCGACTCGGGCAACAGCGTCAGCGTGAAGTCGCCCATGTTGCGCGTGGTGGCCTGCAAGTGCGGACTGTCGGTGTACCACGGCAGGGTGGACGAAGTGACCTTGTTCGTGCAACCGACGCCGCAGGTGGTGACGCCCGCGTTCAGGTTCAGCGGATTGGCGAACAGGTTGTAGTCGAAGTAATTCTTGTCGCGCCGGTAGAGGGCGACAAAGTTGTACCACTTGTTCTTCGAGATCCGCAGGCGGGCCAGGTTTTCCGGGTCGCCGCCGAATCCGAAGCTGCTCATGTATAGGTTGTCGAAGAGCACGCCCGCGTGGTTTTTCGATTGCATCGACAGTTCCTGGCCGAGAATCCGCGGTCCGCTCCCCAGATTGACGAAGGTGGAGTACATCTGCGGACTGCCTTCGGCGCCCACGATGTGGCCACCGAGTTCGATGGACTGGCGCACGGTGTAGCCGCCCCAGTCGCGGCCCTTGTCGTCCTGGTCCTGCGCCTGGGCGAACAGCGGCAACGCCAGCATCAGGATCGCAACAAAAATTGCATGCTTCCGTTTCATAGGTCCGCTCCCATGCGACGGCTCTTCTCCCAGAAGGAGAGGCCGCGGCGAATTTTGATTTCGTTTTGCCATGGTTGTTCTCCTTCCTTCACCTGCGAAGAGTCGTGCTGACGTTGGAGCCGTGAATGGCCGCGTGGCACATGATGCAAGTTTGCACTCTCGGGTTCGTGTGCGGGCCTTGCGGGATTTGGTCATGGCACTGGAGGCACAGCGTGTCGACGCGTGCGGTGAGCAACATGCGCGGATAGACCGAGGAGTGCGGGGTGTGGCAGGCCATGCATCCCTCAACCCTGACCGGTTCGTGCTCGAAGACGAACGGTCCACGTTTGTCGGCGTGGCACTTCACGCAGATGAGGTCCTGATTGGGCGCCGACCGGACCTGGCGATCTCGCAGCGCGCCGTGCGCATTGTGGCAATCGGTGCACTTGATCAAGCCCTCGTCCACACGATGGCGGAACGTCTTCTGGAAGTCAGCCCTCTGTTCCGTGTGGCACGAGTAACACAGCGCGGGCTGCTTGCTCACCAGCAGATATTCCGTCTTGGTGTGGTGGATGGAGTGGCAGCTCGTGCAACTGACGCCGTTCTCGTTGTGCACTGACCGCATGAATTCGCGCTGTTCAGGCTTGCCTTCGTGGCAGGTCAGGCAACGCTTGGTGATGTCGTCGCTCTTGGCGCCAGTGAAGCTGAAGATCTTGGATTTGTCGCCGCCGCCTTCCACGTGCGCCGCCCCCGGACCATGGCACGATTCGCAACCGTGCGCGCCGTGGGTCGTCTTGGTTTCTTGCGTGGTAATCCAGTGCGGCGACGTCTCGAATCCCTTGTACAGTTCGTCGTGGCACCCCTGGCAGGTGGCCGCGCCAACATATTGGCCCGAATCTGTTCCCTGCGCGGATGCCATTGCGGCTTTAGCTTTGTCCTGCGCGGCATTGGCGCTCAACGCCAGAGCCGCAACAAAAGCAAGAAGGGCTGCTGTTCGAAATCTCATGGCCGGCTTCGCCTGCCCCCTTTAGGTGAAATTCAGTGGGTAAATCCGGTTGTAACAGGTGCTGCAGGTGTCCATACCGACGTTGCTGTCGTCAGGCTTGGACGAAGGTATTGTGGTCGCGGCCCTTCTTGGGCAGCGGATAAATTAGCCCCCGCAATTCGTGGCGGGTCGGAGAGAGCAGCGGGGGGCGCCAGAAAAACGGCCGCTAGAGTACAGATCGCAACGACTGGAAGACGCCGAACCAGAGTGATGCGGCCTTGCGCGGGGAAGAACCTGTTTGGGGTCACAAGTTTCCTCGTCATACTGCGGTTGGTTGAGGGCCCGTGCTGCGCTGTTCTTGGAACTGGCCTGAGTATCTGCAGGCTGTCTGGCGACGATTGACTGCGTCAAAATACGCCACCAACCGGAGACAGGGTAGACACTTTACGGGAATTGGGAAGTGATTTGAATCACATGTCTAAACTTTTTTTGCGGCACGTCCCAGGCATGGCCCGAAACGGGAACACGCGAGGCGTTGAGCGGATGCGCTAGGATAACGGTCCGAATCACAGCCTTATTTCGCGAAGAGTGCAGGCGAAACATGGAAACCGCGGACATAGTCATCGTCGGAGGAGGAATTGTCGGGTCGAGCATTGCCTACCACCTGACGGCGGCGGGATGCCGCAACGTGCTGGTGATCGAGCGCGAGACGTCGCTGGGCAAAGGTTCGACCGGCAAAAGCATGGGCGGCGTGCGGGCGCAGTTCGCCACGCCGGTCAACATCCAGATGTCGCTGTACTCGATTCCCTTCTACGCCGCATTCGAGGAGACGCTGGGATATCCATGCGGCTACCGCGCGCAGGGTTATCTGTTCATGGCCACGCGAGAATCGCATATGAATTACTTGCGCGCGAACCTGGAGCGGCAAATGGCGCTGGGATTGAAGACGGCGCGGCTGGTCTCGGCCGGCGAGATCAGGTCGTTGTACCCGCAGCTGCGCGGCGACGATATTGTGGGCGGGAGTTTCTGCTCGACCGACGGTTTTGTCGATCCCTACAGCGCGATGAATGGTTTTATGAGTTGGGCCGCGGACCACGGCGCGCGCCTATGGAAAAACACGGCCGTGACGGAAATCAAAGTCGAGCGGACGCGCGTAACGGCGGTGGAAACCACGCGCGGCACGGTTCAGACCAACACCGTGGTGAATGCCGCGGGTGCGTGGGCGGCCGAAATCGCGAGCATGGTGGGAGTCGAACTGCCGGTCGTGCCGCTGCGGCGGATGCTGGTCCCGACCGAACCGTTCGATCAATTCCCGCACACCGCCCCGATGATCATTGACATGACCAATGGGTTTCATTTCCGGCCCGAGTCGCTGGGATTTCTGCTCGCGTGGAACGACCCGGAAGAGACCCCGGGATTCAAAACGGAATTCGAGCCGTCGTTTATTGAGAAGGTGTTGACGCGGGCGGCGGACCGCGTGCCTGTATTCGAGAATGTGGCGGTCAATCCCAAGCGCGCCTGGGCCGGGCTGTACGAGGTGACCCCGGACCACCACTGTATCCTGGGCGCCGTGGACGAGGTGCGCGGGTTCTTCCTCGCCAATGGATTCAGCGGGCACGGGGTGATGCACGCGCCGTCGACGGGGAAAATCCTGAGCGATGTGATTTTGACCGGGAGCACCAGTGTGGTGAATCCGGAGTTGCTGAGCGTGAACCGGTTCGCGACGGGGAGACTCCTGGAGGAAACAGCGGTTCTGTAGTGGCTAGCCCCTCTTCGATATGAGAATCGCAGTTGATACCGGCGGGACGTTCACCGATTGCGTGTACCTGCGCGACGGGAAAGTTCACGTCCTGAAAGTTTTTTCGACACCGTCAAATCCTGCGGACGCAATCATTGGCGCGCTGCGCAAGATTGTCTCCGGAACACTCCCACCCTATCGCGCCCCTTCGACTGCGCTCAGGGCAGGCTCCCCCGGGCGCGATAAGGGTGGGGGAACCGCGAACTTTTTGGAGGTCCGGCACGGCACCACCGTGGGAACGAACACGGTGCTGGAGCGCAAGGGCGCGCGGGTGGCGTTCGTCACCACCGCAGGGTTCGAGGACACGATCGCCATCGGGCGGCAGGCCCGGCCGCGGCTGTACGACTGGTTTGTAGTTCCCGATCCGCCGCTGGCGCCGCCGGAATTGCGGTTCGGCGCTCCGGAACGAACGTCGGCAACCGGCGAAATTCTGAGGTCGCCGAGCGCGGAAGATTTGCAAACTCTGTGCGCTGCGGTTGCGGCGGCGCGGCCGGAGGCGGTCGCGATTTCGCTGCTGTTCTCCTTTGCCAATCCGAAAAATGAGCAGGCGGTAGCCGAAGCACTGCAAAAGCTGGGCTTGCCGATATCGCTCTCGCACGAAATCCTGCCGGAATTTCGCGAGTACGAACGCGCCTCCACGGTTGTGGTGAATGCCTACCTGGCGCCGAAAATGGGGCGCTACATCAGCGGGCTGCAGCGGGCGCTCGACGAAGAGTTCGCGGGCGGGCGGTTGCAGGTGATGCAGTCCTCCGGCGGAATCGTCTCCGCGCAGTTGGCCGCGAAAGAACCGGTGCGCACCGTGCTGTCGGGACCGGCGGGCGGCGTGGTGGGCGCGTACGCGGTGGCGCGCATGGCCGGTTTCGAGAAGATCATCGGCTTCGACATGGGCGGCACCTCGACCGACGTGGCGCTGGTGGATGGCGGTGACCACCCCAGCACTCGCCGGGGGCCCCGGACCGAAGGCCTGCGCACGACCAACGAGTCGTTCATCTCCGGGCTGCCGATCAGTGTGCCGACGCTGGACATCCACAGCGTCGGAGCGGGTGGAGGGTCGCTGGCGCGGTTTGACGCCGGCGGCGCGCTGCGAGTGGGGCCGCAATCGGCCGGCGCCGATCCCGGGCCGGTCTGCTACGGGCGCGGCACGGAGCCAACGGTTACCGACGCGAACCTGGTGCTGGGGAGGCTGGACCCGGAGTTTTTTCTCGGCGGCGAGATGTCGCTCGACGAACCTCGCGCGCGCCAGTATCTGGAGCAAACCAAGGGGCCGCTCGGATCGGTGGAAGAATTCGCGGCCGGGATTGTGCGGCTTTCCGAAGCCGCCATGGAAAAGGCGATCCGGGTCATTTCCGTGGAACGCGGGCACGATCCGCGGGAGTTCACGCTGGTGAGCTTCGGCGGGGCAGGGCCGCTGCACGCCTGCGCGCTGGCGCGGGCGCTGAGGATTCCGCGCGTGCTGGTGCCGCAAATGCCGGGAGCGCTCTCGGCACTGGGAATCTTGATGTCGGACGCGGTGAAAGACTATTCGCGCACCGTCATGCTGGGGCCGGATGCAGCGCGGCTGGAGCGATATTTCCGCGCATTGCAACAGCGCGGAGAAAAAGAGATGCGCGCCGAGGGACTGAAGGCTCTGGCCATGCGCTATGCGGACGTGCGCTATGCGGGGCAGGGATTCGAATTGAGCGTGCCATTCGGGCGCGACTTCGTGAAACGCTTTCACCAGGCGCACCGGCGGCGCTACGGATACGCGGACGAGCAGCGGCGCGTGGAAGTGGTCAACGTGCGGGTGCGGATGGTCTCGTCGAGCGAGCCGGTGCCGATTCCCAAGAAGAAGGTGGCGCCCGGCAACGGCAAACAGGCTGTGGTGAAGCAAGGGCGAGTGGTATTCGACGGACGCGCGTCCAAAGCGCCGGTGTATGACCGCGCGAGTCTGCGGCCCGGCGACACCTTCGCGGGCCCGGCGATCGTGGCGGAGTATAGCGCCACGACGGTGCTGCCGCCGCGATGCCGTGCGCGAGTGGACGAGCGCGAGAACATTGTGATCGAGGTGCGGTGATGGCGCGGGCGAACAAGGTCGATCCCATCGAGCTGGCGATTTTCCGCAGCGCGTTTCATTCCATCGCGGAAGAAATGGGCGCGACGCTGCGGCGGACCGCGTTTTCGCCCAACATCAAGGAACGGCGCGATTACTCCTGCGCCGTGTTCGACGGCGCGGGACAGGTGATCGCGATGGGCGACCACATGCCGGTGCATCTGGGATCCATGCCAATGTCGGTCAAGGCGGCGGTGGAGGCGCTGGAGTTCGATCCGGGGGACATTGCGATCCTCAACGATCCGTACGCCGGGGGAACGCACTTGCCGGACATCACGATGGTGCTGCCGGTGTATGTGCGGAAATCGAAGTCTCCTGCCTTCTATGTCGCAAGCCGCGCGCACCATGCGGATGTCGGGGGGACGTACCCGGGCTCGATGGGGCTGTGCCGCGAGATTTACCAGGAGGGCATCCGGATTCCGCCGGTGAAAATCGCGCACCAGGGGAAGATTGACCGCAACGTCATGGCGCTGCTGCTGTGCAACGTGCGCACGGCGGCGGAGCGCGAGGGCGACCTGACGTCGCAAATCGGCGCGTGCCGCGTGGGCGCGCAGCGGCTGGAGGAGATGACATCGAAGTACGGGCTGGCGCGCGTGCACAGCAACATGCGCGAGTTGCTGGATTATTCCGAGCGGCTGGTACGCGCGGAACTCGCGGAACTGCCCGCGGGCGAGTTTGCCGCGGAAGATTTCATGGACGATGACGGGGTGAGCGAACGGCCCATCCGGATTCGCGTCACGCTGCGCATCGATCCGCGACGGAAGCAGGCGCAGGTGGACTTCACCGGCACCGACCCGCAAGTCGCCGGGAGCATCAACGCGGTCGAGGCGATTACCTATTCGGCGACGTACTACGTCTTTCGCTGCCTGCTGGGCGACGACGTACCCGCGACCGCGGGGATCATGCGGCCGATCGAACTGATCGCGCCGCCAGGCACGATTGTGAATGCGCGGCCACCGGCGGCGGTGGCCGGCGGAAACGTCGAGACCTCGCAACGCACGGTGGACGTGCTGCTGCGCGCCCTCGCCCAGGCGGCGCCGGACCGCGTGCCGGCAGCGAGCGCGGGCACCATGACCAATGTCACCATTGGCGGCATGGATCGCAGCGGGCAGCCGTTCGCGTATTACGAAACCACCGCCGGCGGGATGGGTGCGCGGCCCGGGCTGGACGGCGTGGGGGGCGTGCACACCCACATGACCAACTCGCTGAACACGCCGGTGGAGGCGCTGGAGTATGCGTATCCATTCCGCGTGCGGAGATATGGCTATCGGCGCGGCTCCGGCGGAAGCGGCCAATACCGCGGTGGAGATGGCCTGGTGCGCGAGATCGAGTTGCTCACCGATTCGCAGGTCACCATCCTGGCCGACCGCAGGAAGTTCGCGCCCTATGGTCTGGCGGGCGGCGAAGCAGGCGCGACCGGCAAAGCCTCGCTGATCCGCAACAACGGCCAAACGGAAGAACTTCCGGGCAAATGCAACCGCGAGGCGAAAGCGGGGGATGTGGTGAGGATCGAGACGCCCGGCGGCGGGGGGTGGGGGAAAAAGTAGTGACACTCTTGTGGGCCCCGGCGCCCTCGCCGGGGCTGCCGTCCCTGCTACCCGAAAACGAATTGCGCACTCAACTCGCAACTCGAAACTCACAATCAGAAAAATGCTGCTTTCGGCGGTTCCGCGCATCTTATTCAGTCGTGCCCCGAGTGCGGGGAAGCTATGGCGACACGCGGAATCGAAGCCGGGGAGAGCACGCGAGCGCTGGCGCACCAGTACTCCGAGGTGCGCGCGACCACCGTGCGGCTGGCGGCGCCACTCTCGGCAGAAGACCAGATGCTGCAGTCCATGCCCGAGGCCAGCCCGGCCAAGTGGCACCTCGCGCACACCACGTGGTTCTTCGAAACTTTTCTCCTGACACCGCACGCGCGGAACTACCGCCCGTTTGACGACCGCTTCCGCCAGCTCTTCAACTCCTATTACAAGCAGGTGGGCGGACATCCGTATCGCGGCTCGCGCGGGCTGATGTCGCGCCCGTCGCTGGACGAGGTACACGCCTACCGCCGCGGCGTTGACGAGGCGATGCTGGCGCTGATCGAGCGCGCCGACGATCCCGTGCTTGCGCTGGTCGAGCTGGGCTTGAATCACGAGCAGCAGCACCAGGAATTGATCCTGACCGACATTAAGCACGCGCTGTGGTCGAGCCCGCTGCGGCCGGCGTATCGCGCCCAGCCGATTGACCAATCGGGCGCTGCGGTGAATCTGAAGTGGCAGGAGTTCCACGGCGGCATTTGCGAGATCGGGCATCGCGGTGAAGGTTTTGCATTCGACAACGAAGGGCCGCGGCACGAGGTTTTGTTGCGGCCGTTCCGCTGCGCATCGCACGCGGTCACCAGCGGCGAGTGGCTGGAATTCATGGCCGACGGCGGATATCGCAGGCCCGAGTTGTGGCTCTCCGACGGCTGGGACGCGGTTGGCGCGCAGCACTGGGAGGCGCCGCTGTACTGGGAGCGTCACGACGACGGGTGGTGGCAGTACACGATGAGCGGCACGCGGCGCGTCGGTGAAAGCGAGCCCGTTTGTCACGTCAGCTACTACGAAGCCGACGCCTACGCGCGCTGGGCGGGAGCGCGTCTGCCGCTGGAAGCAGAATGGGAGATCGCGGCGGAGAGGAACCCAAGCCGCGGAACCATGCTGGAAGATGAAGTATTTCATCCGCGGCGTGCATGCGGCAACCACGCGCTCGAGGGCGAGCGCGCTCCAACATCAGTCGTGGGAGATCGCGGCAACCGCGCTCCAACATCAGTTGTGGGTGATTGTGGCGAGCGCGCTCCAACATTGTTGCAAGTGTTCGGCGACGTCTGGGAGTGGACGGCGAGCCCCTACGTGGCCTATCCCGGATTTCGTGCGGCGGCTGGCGCCATCGGCGAGTACAACGGCAAGTTCATGTGCAACCAGTTTGTGCTGCGCGGCGGATCGTGCGCGACGCCGTCGAGCCACATCCGCGCGACCTATCGAAACTTCTTCCCGCCGCAGGCGCGGTGGCAATTTTCAGGAGTGCGGCTTGCGAGCGATTGCGACTGACCCACAACGATTGTCTTCGATCGCGGCTGACGTGCTGGCCGGCCTGAGTGCGACGCCGAAAACGCTGCCGCCCAAGCTGTTCTACGATGCCGCCGGTTCGGAGCTGTTCGAGCAGATCACGCGCCTTGCCGAGTATTACCTGACCAGGACTGAAACCTGCATTCTGCGGGCACAGGCGCCATCCATGGTGATGGCGGCGGGTCTGCCGCCCAGCGTCATCGAACTGGGCGCAGGCACGGCAACCAAGACTCGCCTGATCCTCGAAACACTGCAGGCGCAGCGCGGACCGGTGCGCTTCTGCCCCGTGGATGTGTCGGAAGCGGCGCTGGCGGAAGCGGAACAGAACCTGCACTCGCTGCGCGAGGTCAAAGTCGAGCCGCTGATCGCGGATTACACCAGCAGCATGGACTTCATCGCTGACGTTCCCGCGCCGCGCCTCATCCTCTATTTAGGATCCAGTATCGGCAACTTCGAACCCTTGCACGCATCGCGGCTGATGGCGCGCCTGCGCGCGCGGTTGTCCCCAGGCGACACGCTGCTGCTCGGCACCGACCTGGTGAAGCCCGCGTCGGTGCTGCTTCCCGCGTACGACGACGCCGCGGGCGTGACGGCGGCGTTCAACCGCAACCTGCTGGTGCGGATTAACCGCGAGTTGGGGGCAGACTTCGATCCGGAGTCATTCGCGCACGTTGCCCGCTGGAACCCGGTGGCGTCGCGCATCGAAATGTACCTGGAAAGCCTGCGGACGCAGGAGGTCGGAATTCCGGCGCTGCGCTTGCGCGTGGAATTTGCGCGCGGCGAAACCATTCACACGGAAAACAGCTACAAGTTCACCGCCACCATGGTGGACTCCATCCTGCAAAACGGCGGTTTCACGCGCGCCTGCACCTGGCTGGATCCGCGCCGCT
>CAVXCR010000027.1:0-24497 GCA_963760265.1 Terriglobia bacterium | reverse complement strand
CACCGGTCCCGGCAAGGGCAAGACCACCGCCGCCATGGGCACCGCTTTGCGCGCCGTCGGCCAGGGCATGAAGGTGCTGATGCTGCAATTCCTCAAGGGCTCGTGGCATTACGGCGAGCTGGACGCCGTGCTGGCGTTCGGCGACCGCTTCGTCATGAAGCAGATGGGGCGCGGCTTCGTGAAGGTCGGCGGCGCCGAAACCGATCCCGAGGACATCCGCATGGTCGAGCAGGCCTGGGCGGAAGCCGAGAAGGCCATCCTGTCCGGCGAGTGGGACCTGGTCATCCTCGACGAGATCAATTACGCCATCAGCTACGGCATGCTCGATCCCAATAAGGTCGCCGACGCGCTCCAGAAACGGCCCGAGATGGTGCATGTCATCTTGACGGGACGCAACGCGCACCCGACAATAGTTGATTTGGCCGATACCGTTACCGAAATGCGTCAGGTCAAGCACGCCTACGAAAAGGGCGTCCAGGCGCAGCGGGGAATCGAGTACTGAATTTCGTAATTTTGTAATTTGGTAATTTAGTAATTTGGCAGGAGTAACGTCGCGCCTTCAGCTTTGCGACGCTTGCAAATTACCAAATTACCAAATTACCAAATTACGAAATTACCAAATTACCCAATCGACCATGGCCTGGTTCAAGCGACAATCCGGCGATCTGGACTCCTCGGGCGAGAGGAAGGTCCGCACCGAGGGCCTGTGGGTGAAGTGCGAGGACTGCCACCAGATCATCTGGAAAAAGGACCTCGACGCCAACCTCAATGTCTGCCCCAAGTGCCAGCGCCATTTCCGCGTGGACGCGCGCACCCGGCTGGCGCAATTGCTCGACGATGGCGAGTACACCACCGACGATCTGCAGCTCGCCTCCACCGATCCGCTGAAATTCACCGACCTGAAAAAATATTCCGACCGCCTGACCAAGATGCAGAAGGAAACCGGCCTGAAGGACGCCATCCTCAACGCGCGCGGCAAGCTGAACGGACGCCCGGTGTTCGTCAGCGCCATGGAATACGCCTTCATCGGCGGCAGCATGGGTTCCGTGGTTGGCGAAGCCATCACCCGCAACATCGAGCGCGCCACCGGCCTGCGCATGCCGCTGATCATCGTCTCCGCCTCCGGCGGCGCGCGCATGATGGAAGGCGTCATCAGCCTGATGCAGTTGGCCAAAATTTCCGCCGCGCTGGCCCGCATGGACGATGCCCGCGTGCCCTACATCTCCGTGCTCACCGACCCCACCACCGGCGGCACCACCGCGTCCTTCGCCATGCTCGGCGACCTGAATATCGCCGAACCCGGCGCCCTCATCGGTTTCGCCGGCCCGCGCGTCATCGAGCAGACCATCCGCCAGAAATTGCCCGAGGGCTTCCAGCGCAGCGAGTTCCTGCTCGAGCACGGCATGCTCGACGCGGTGGTTCATCGCAAGCACTTGAAGAACTACATCGCGCGCGCGCTCGACTTCATGACGCCCAACACAAGACCGCGTGAACCGATGTGATCTTCCATCTTCTTCCGCTGTTCACGCCTGAAGCCTGGCGACTGAAGACTGACGACTGAAGACTGATGTCCTACGCTTCCGCAGTTGCGCAACTCTACGAACTGGGCCACGAACTGGCGCGCACCCCGTCGCACAAGTTCGACCTGGCGCACATGCGCGTGCTGCTGGAAGCGCTCGGCTCGCCTGAGCGACAGTTCCGCTCGGTGCTGATCGCCGGCACCAACGGCAAAGGTTCCACCGCCGCCACCCTGGCTTCCATCGTGCGCGCCGCCGGGCATCGCACCGGCCTGTACACTTCGCCGCACCTGGTGCGTATCAACGAGCGCATTCGCATCAACGGCGAGCCCATCTCCGATGCCGACTTCACCCGCGCCCATGACCAGGTCGAAACCGCTGCCGTTGGTCTCGTCCAGCAAGGCAAGCTGCCCTGGCATCCCAGCTTCTTCGAAGTGCTCACCGCCATGGCCTTCCTGCACTTTTCGGGCTGGTGTGGCGTCCGGCCCGGGGAAACTGCGCCGCATCCCGTAGATCTCGCTGTCCTCGAGGTCGGCATGGGCGGGCGGCTCGATGCCACCAACGTTGTCGAGCCGCTCGTATCCGTCATCACCGACATTTCTCTCGACCACCAGAAATTCCTCGGCAACACGGTGCGCGAGATCGCCGGCGAAAAGGCGGGCATCATCCGTCCCGGTGGAACCGTCGTCACCCTGCCGCAGCATCCCGAAGCCAACGACGTCATCGGCACTACCATCCTCGAGCGCGACGCGCGCGCCGTCAGCGCCGTTCCCTACGTTCCGCCCGTCTCACCCGGAGCCTGAAGTGTCATCCCGAGCTCGGAGCGCGTTGATGTCATTCCGACCCTGAGCGAGCGCAGCGAGTCGAAGGGGAGGAATCTGCTGTTTCTAGAAACCAGAAACTAGAAACTAGGAACTCGCCTACCCCCTCACCGTCATGGGCGAAGAGATCACGGTGGCATCTCCCCTCCTCGGACGCCATCAGTGGCGCAACCTCGCCCTCGCCATCGCCACCGCGGTGGAGCTGAACAACGCCGGCCTGCGCATCACGCCCCGGGACATCGAGCGCGGCATTGGCGAAACCCGCTGGCCCGGCCGCTTCCAGCGCGTTTGGGTGCCCCGTCCTAGCCCGGGTTTGGCTAGGGCGGGCGAAGGATTCGAATTCGTCCTCGACGTCGCCCACAATCCCGCTGGCGCGTGGGCGCTCCGCGCGGCGCTCTCGCAGTGCTTCGAAGGACGTCCCCTGCTCTTCGTCTTTGGCGCCATGCGCGACAAGGCGATTGCGGAGATGGCGGAAATCCTCTTCCCCCTCGCCGAACTGGTCATCGCCACCCGCGCCGAAAATCCGCGCTCCGCCACCGCCGAGGAGGTTCGCGACTCCGCCGCTCGCACCGGCGCCGAAATCGAGATTGCGGCCTCAGTCCGTGACGCCATCGAAGCCGCCCGCCGCCGCGCTCCCGCCGGCGCCGTGGTCGTCATCACCGGCTCGATTTACGTGGTCGGTGAAGCCATGCAGGCGCTGGGTCTCTCGACCGCTTAACGGCGAGACACGTGTGGCACACGTGGTTGCCCCACCCTTATCCGATCCCGGGTTTGGATCGGATAGGGTGGGGGGTTCCTCCTTGCGAGCCGGTTCTCTCTGCGTTGACCCTTTTCGGCAATCGGCAATGGCAAGACACGTGTGGCACACGTGGTTGCCCCACTCTTATCCGATCCCGGGTTTGGATCGGATAGGGTGGGGGGTTCCTCCTTGCGAGCCGGTTCTCTCTGCGTTGACCCTTTTCGGCAATCGGCAATGGCAAGACACGTGTGGCACACGTGGTTGCCCCACCCTTATCCGATCCCGGGTTTGGATCGGATAGGGTGGGGGGTTCCTCTTTGCGAGCCAGTTCTCTCTGCGTTGACCCTTTTCGGCAATCGGCAATGGCAAGACACGTGTGGCACACGTGGTTGCCCCACTCTTATCCGATCCCGGGTTTGGATCGGATAGGGTGGGGGGTTCCTCTTTGCGAGCCGGTTCTCTCTGCGTTGACCCTTTTCGGCAATCGGCAATGGCGAGACACGTGTGGCACACGTGGTTGCCCCACCCTTATCCGATCCCGGGTTTGGATCGGATAGGGTGGGGGGTCCTCTTTGCGAGCCGGTTCTCTCTGCGTTGACCCTTTTCGGCAGTCGACAATCGGCAACGTGGTCCGTAGCCAATTTTCGCCGGCCGGACTACCGACTACTGACTACGGACTACCCGTTCCCGTACCATAACTCCGTGCTCGACCGCGTCCTCAGCTACGTCCGCCATCACCGCCTGATGCGGCCCGGAGATCGCGTCGGCGTGGCGGTTTCCGGCGGCGCCGATTCGGTCGCGCTGCTGCGCCTGCTGCTGGAAGCGCGCGCTGAACTCGGAATTGTCCTCTCCGTCGTCCACTTCAATCACAAAATTCGCGGCGCCGACGCCGATGCCGACGAGCAGTTCGTGCGCGAGCTTGCCCTCGACCTGGAATTCCACTGCGGCTCCGGTGACACGCCCGCTTACGCCCGCGCTCACAAGCTCTCACTGGAAGCGGCGGGACGTGAGCTGCGCTATGGCTACTTTTGGAAGTTGCTGGACAGGGAAACTGGTGTTCTTGATCGCCTCGCAACAGGTCATACCCGCGATGATCAAGCCGAAACGGTTCTCCTCAAATTCTTGCGTGGCGGGTGGACGAAAGGATTGTCGGGAATCGCGCCGTCAATTAGTACTGGAGGCAGATTCTCACCCGACGTGCCATTGCCGGCACAGATCGTTCGTCCATTGTTGGAGACTTCTCGCGATGACGCACGCGATTACCTGAACAAATTGAACCAGCTTTGGCGCGAAGACGCCACCAATGACGATGTGAGCTATCTGCGGAATCGAGTTCGCCATGAGCTTTTGCCGCTACTGAAGCGCGATTACAACCCCAACATCGTTGGAATTTTGTCGGACATGGCTGAAATTGCAGCGGCCGAGGAAGACTACTGGGCGTTCCAGACGATGCCGCCCTGCCTCGACTTAATCCGGCCCGTGCGCGACAAATTCGAGGCGGCGTTACGCGGCGGACCGGTGAATCTTGAAGTAGGACTGTTCGCAAAGCAGCCGCTGGCATTAAGACGAAGACTCATGCGACTGCTCACCGGGTTCATCGGCAGAACCCTTGACCTGCGGCAAACGGATGCATTGGCTGAACTCGCTTCAGGGGAAGGCCTCGAAGGCAAAGCTGTGAGTCTCCCGCTCGACTGGGAAGCGGTGCGGCGAGGCCAGGAACTTTGCTTCGAGCGCAAGTGTCAAAAACCAGAAGAGGCATACAACTTGGCCCTGAGCGTTCCGGGCCAGGTCCAGATCGGGGGCAGATGTATCTATGCCGCTCTCGTGCATGGTGAGAACCTGCATGGAACAAGGCGAAGCGAGGACCTCCGCGCTACAAGTGTTCTTCTCGATCCGGCGCTGGCGAAGGGCGAATTGCGGGTGCGCAACTGGCACGCCGGCGATCGCTACTGGCCGGCCCACACCCGCCAACCGAAGAAAGTGAAGGAGCTGCTGCAGGCGCGGCACATTCCGCGGGAGCGCAAACCGTACTGGCCGGTGATTGTGAGCGGCGGCGAAATCGTCTGGCTTCCCGGTTTCGCCGCTCCCGAGCGTTTCCGCGTCCGGGACACGGACTCCGGCGCGCTATTGCTGGAAGAAGTTCCGCTAGGGCAGACTGGCGGAAACGAGACATAATGCAGCCAGCAGGCAAGTTAACCCCGGTAATCGGTAGTCTGTAGTCGATAGTCCGGCGGGAGATTCCGGACTACGGACTACCGGCTACGGACTACCATGCGAGGTACTTCCGTGAACCAGGCGCCGCAACCTCAACCCGCCTCTGTGGTGATCAGTGCCGGGCAGATCCGCGACCGCATCCACCAGCTCGCCCGCCAAATCTCCGACGATTACCGCGGCCGCACCCTGTATGCCGTGGGCGTGCTGGAGGACGGCTTCATCTTCATGGCGGACCTGGTGCGCGAGCTCGACATCCCGGTAATCTGCCAGTTCGTCAAGCCGGAGCACAAGGAAATCTCGCAGGCCGGCAGCACCGTCACCGAAATCTTCTTCAGCCCCGAGGTGCAAGTAGAGAGCGCGCACGTGCTGCTGGTCATGGGCCTGCTCGAGACCGGCATCACCACCGAATTCCTGTTGCGCAACCTGCTGGCCCGGGGAGCGGCGTCGGCCAAGGTGGCGGCCCTGCTGGACCGGCAGTCGGCGCGGCGCATCTCCCTGGCTCCCGACTACTTCGGCTTCGCCGTGGACGACCGCTTCGTCTTTGGCTACGGCCTGGGCGCGCCGCAGCTACGGCGCAACCTCCCTTACGTGGCCACCAGCGGAGTGGCCGCAGCGGCCACCGAGTAGCCTGCCCACCTCGGACGCGGGGCGGCCGCGACACTAAGGTGGCGTGCCCAACGAGCTACGACCGCCGCTAATTTCCTTATCCCGCGGCGGGGTATTCCCACCTCCGGCAGGTTACAATGGTTCTCGAGGGCTGACAAAAAGGGCGAGACCCTTTGTGCGCGCGGGCATCTAACGATTAGGGTGCGCCATTTTGCGCGTTCCCTCCAGAGGAGTAGAGGAGTTTGCGAGTGAACTCAACGGTCAAAACGGTGGTGTTCTGGCTGGTGATCGTATTGTCCGGCGTCTTGCTGTGGCAGGTGGTCAAGGCCGGCGGCACCGGGCAAAAACCCAAGGAGATCATCTTCTCCGAATTCATGTCCCAGGTGGACCAGGGCAACATCCAGGAAGTCACCATCATGGGCACCGAGGTGCAGGGAAAGTTCCGCAACGAGAAGACCCAGTTCCACACCACGGTCCCCGCGAACTACCCGGATATGTACAAGTCCCTTCAGGCCAAGGGCGTCAATATCACGGTCAAGGATGTCGCGAGTGGAAGCTGGCCGACGTGGCTGCTGAACCTGGCGCCGCTGATTCTGTTAGGCGCGCTCTGGTTCATCATGATCCGCCAGATGCAGACCGGCGGAAACAAGGCGCTGTCCTTCGGCAAATCGCGCGCCCGCTTGCTTTCCATGCAGCAGAAGAAGGTCACGTTCAAGGACGTGGCCGGCGTGGATGAGGCCAAGGAAGAGCTGCGCGAAATCATCGAGTTCCTGCGCGAGGCGCAGAAGTTCCAAAAGCTCGGCGGACGCATTCCCAAGGGCGTGCTGCTGGTCGGGCCTCCGGGAACCGGCAAGACGCTGCTCGCCCGCGCGGTCGCCGGCGAGGCCAACGTTCCGTTCTTTTCCATCTCCGGTTCCGACTTCGTGGAGATGTTCGTCGGCGTGGGCGCCAGCCGCGTCCGCGACCTGTTCGAGCAGGGCAAGAAGAACGCCCCCTGCATCATCTTCATTGACGAAATTGACGCCGTCGGACGCCATCGCGGCGCCGGCCTCGGCGGCGGTCACGACGAGCGCGAGCAGACCCTGAACCAGTTGCTGGTCGAGATGGACGGCTTCGAGTCCAACGAAGGCGTCATCCTCATCGCCGCCACCAACCGTCCCGACGTGCTCGATCCCGCCCTGCTGCGTCCCGGCCGCTTTGACCGGCGCGTGGTGGTTCCGCGTCCCGACGTGCGTGGGCGCGAAGAAATCCTCCGTGTCCATACCCGCAAGATTCCCATCGCCGACGATGTGGATTTGTCCGTGCTGGCCCGCGGCACGCCCGGCTTCAGCGGCGCCGATCTGGCCAACATGGTCAATGAGGCGGCCCTGCTGGCGGCGCGCGCCAACCGCAAGACCGTCATGATGTACGACATGGAAATCGCCAAGGACAAGGTGCTGATGGGCGCCGAGCGCAAGAGCATGTTGCTCTCGGAAGAGGATAAGCGTGTGACCGCCTTCCACGAGGCCGGCCACGCCCTGGTGGCCGCGCTGCGCGACGACTCCGACCCGCTGCACAAGGTCACCATCATCCCGCGCGGCATGGCGCTGGGCGTCACCATGCAGTTGCCCATTGACGACAAGCACACCTACCGCAAGACCTATCTCGAGACCCGCCTGGCCATCATGATGGGCGGACGCGTGGCCGAAGAGCTGTTCCTCAATACCATGACCACCGGCGCCGGCAACGATATCGAGCAGGCCACCGAACTGGCGCGCAAGATGGTCTGTGAGTTCGGCATGAGCGACCTGGGCCCGCTGTCCTTCGGAAAGAAAGAAGAGCAGATCTTCCTCGGACGCGAGATCTCGCAGCATCGCGACTACAGCGAGGACACCGCCATCAAGATTGACCAGGAAGTGCGGCGCTTCGTGGATGCTGGATACAAGTCCGCGGTGGACATCCTCGGCAACCACCGCGATGTCCTGAACCGCATCGCTTTGGCGCTGCTGGAGCGCGAAGTGCTGGACGCCAACGAGGTCAAGCTGCTCATCGAAGGCAAGGCGCTCCCAGCGAAGGTGCAACCGGCTACTTCGCACGACGACGGCGTGCAGCAGGTGCTGAAACCGGCGCCGGGCGGCGCCCAGCCGGGAATTCTGCCGGGCGAGCGGCCAACGCCGGCTTAAGGTGGAAGCGCACAGCCTGCCCTGAGCGAAGTCGAAGGGGCTTTAGCCGGGCGACAAACGGCAACCAACATCCCAGGGCTTTAGCCCTGGAGAGATATAGGGCGGCGCTCAGGCCGCCCTAAATTCTTGTCTCCGATTCGGATTGGGCTAGAGCGGGGGGCACCCCCAATTCGCGGGGTCGTCCGTCCTGCCGACGGCCGCGTACGGGGCCTACTTCAGGTTCTCATCCCAGCTCTTCTTGCCCTCAGGATCGTGCCAGCCTTGGAAACGAAGGGCGTTGGGTACCTCACGCACCTTCCAGTATCCATTGTTGGCGCTGATATAGATCCGAAGCGACTCGAGGATCCTGGCGTAGTCCTTCCGGTCTTGTTCGCTGAGTTTCGCATCGGAGACCCGAGCGTTCAGAAACTGAATGGTTGCATCCCTGAGTAGCATCAGGTCGCGCTCAGGCCACTGCACCAGCACCATGTCGTTTTCGGGATTCGTGTCATGGTCGTTGGCCGTCAGAATCTGCTTCAGCTTGGCGCCTTGCTGCCGGAAGTTTTCGCCATACGACGATACGACGTTGTCGCGGGCAACGCTCACGGCAAGCGCCCGCTGGGCTGGGCTCAGCTTGTTCCACACGTTCTTATTAACGATCATGTAGGTGATCAGGAACGGCTGGTGCCAGCCAGGGAAGTGCATGTACCGAGTCCGCACCGTACCGGGATTTCCTTCGGGAAGTCCAAAAAGCTGGGAGAAGTCATCGATGGGGGTGGCCATTTCGTACGCCTGAATCTGGCCGTCGGCCACCGCCTTGACCAGAGACGCGTTCCCGGAGATGGCTTGGATAAACTTGATGTTCTTTTTTGGAATCACGCCGCCGGCTACCAGGTTGTCGCACGCGCGATCGATCACGTACTGAGCCGGTGGTAGGTATCGGAACGTCCAGTTCTGCTGGCATAACCCAGCCATGCCGATGCCGGGCGTCGATCCCGCATTGCCCACCGGCAGCATGAAGTAGCCGGAGCCCTGCTGGCTGCTCGCGACAATGGGAAACGCCACCACGTTCTTGCCGCTTTTATCAAGGATTTGCTGGAGCAGGTCGAGTCCGGTCGCCGCGCCGTCGTCGATAGACTTCCCATAGAGAAAGCCCATGAACTCATCGAAGTTGGGGCCGAAGGGAACTCCCGAATTGTAAATAAACCCCCATGCCGGGCTGAGGTCCCCGCCGGAAACATAGGCAGCGTCGAATCCTGTTCCCCCCGCCAGGGGCCCTCCTGCGGAGACGGCGTCCACAATATTCTTGAACTCTTGGGGAACCGCTGGGGTGGGCACGTACTTGGTGAACTTAACCTGTCCGTCCTTACCGAGAGCGGTAGTCGAGATGCTTAGTAGCTTGGCGGCATATTGATCTGCCGGAGGGCCGATTGCCGCCCAGCCACTGAAACTGCGAAAGGAAATATCCTGCGCCAGAGCGGATTGCGCCGCCAACAAGGTGACACATACAAACACCACAACAGCGGCACCGAAAAATGACGAGTATCTTCTGTAAGATGTCATATATTCATTCCCTTCATGAACTGCACAGGTAGGGATCTCTTTTTCCACTCTGAACCGCTCGAATTGTACTGCCCGTGAAAGGTCGTGCGAGGCCAGAACTGCATCTCCGAACGAAAAGCGGAGCGATGCCGTGCCATTTTGGGCTGCACGCATGATTGACTGCAGTTGGGGCGAGGAGGCCGGAGCCTGCAAATCCAGGATACAGCTTCTGTGAATCCGTTCTAATTCTCGGCGCCGTGGGGTTGGACGTGTGCGTCCGCCGCCGCGCTGAAGCCCAGCCGCCGCGTGAGCTGCTGGAATCGCGGGTTCTCGCGGATGGCGTCGAATAGCGGGTCGGCATTGATATCCAGCAACTCGACGTCGCGCAGCGCGTAGCCTTTCAAGCCCCAGGCGAGCAAGTACGACAGGACTGCAGTCACACGGAGAAGTGACGAAAGGTTCGAGGGCAGGACTCACATTCGACTCCCCGGCGGCTGAGAGCTGATTTGCCGCCACTGAATTTTTGTTGCTGTAGGCCCCGGCGCCCTCGCCCGCGACTGCAACACTTCACCGGTTGTCATCCCGAGCGAGGGAGGGCTCCCGCGCGCTGTCTTTACCGGGGTCCCCAGCACGCCTGCCTTTTGCGTGCTGGGGTGGTCGTGCGCGGGAAACCCGAGTCGAGGGACCCCTACTCTCGCACTCAACTGATGGAGCTGCCCTCAATGACACCCAAAATCTTTGTGGCCCCGGTGCCCTCGCCCGCGACTGCAACACTTCGCCGGTTGTCATCCCGAGCGAGGGAGGGCTCCCGCGCGCTGTCTTCAGCGCGGGAAACCCGAGTCGAGGGACCCCTACTCTCGCACTCAACTGATGGAGCTGCCCTCAATGACACCCAAAATCTTTGTGGCCCCGGGCGCCCTCGCCCGCGACTGCAACACTTCGCCGGTTGTCATCCCGAGCGAGGGAGGGCTCCCGCGCGCTGTCTTCAGCGCGGGAAACCCGAGTCGAGGGACCCCTACTCTCGCACTCAACTGATGGGGCTGCCCTCAATGACACCCAAAATCTTTGTGGCCCCGGCGCCCTCGCCCGCGACTGCAACACTTCACCGGTTGTCATCCCGAGCGAGGGAGGGCTCCCGCGCGCTGTCTTCAGCGCGGGAAACCCGAGTCGAGGGACCCCTACTCTCGCACTCAACTGATGGGTTTGTAGGCCCCGGCGCCCTCGCCAGCGACTGCAACACTTCACCGGTTGTCATCCCGAGCGAGGGAGGGCTCCCGCGCGCTGTCTTCAGCGCGGGAAACCCGAGTCGAGGGACCCCTACTCTCGTACGCAACTGATGGGGCTGCCCTCAATGACACCCAAAATCTTTGTGGCCCGGCGCCCTCGCCCGCGACTTGCAACTCTTGTGAATCGGCTGATCGGGCCGCGATCTAATACACGAGCATGTGCAGGCAGCGCTCGAGTTCAGATCACCCGATCACCAGATCGCCGGATCACCCGATGTTCAGCGCGGAACTTTTTCATCGCCAGCACAAAGCAGACCGCGAACACCAGGCCGCTGAGCGGCAGGCCGACGCTGCGGAACAGCGCCGCCGGCGCCACCACGACATCGGGCGCCTGGAGCGGGGCGTTGGGATCGTGCAGCTTCGCTATCACGGTCAGCACCGGGATGGAAAACATCATGAAGAAGCAGAAAAACAGCGCCGCGCCCACCAGGCCGGCGGCTAAGCTCTTGAGGACTGCAGTCACGAATTCATTGTAATCGGACGGAGGCTTTTCACCACGGAGACACGGGGCCACTCGGAAGTTATGCCGGCGGCCAAGAAACACCGATCACTTTGACGCTCTCTTCTGCTGCGGGTAAGTCGCGTCCAAATCGAGATTCAGCTCCAGGACATTGACTCGCGCCTCGCCCAGAAGCTGCCATTGCCGCCCCGCCGTATGCTTCGCGACCAACTGGCGCAGTTGGTCTTCGCTCATGCCGCGCTCGCGCGCCACCCGGCGCACCTGGAAATCGGCGGCGGCGGGCGTGACGTCAGGATCCAGGCCGGATGCTGAGGTGGTAACCAGATCAACGGGAACAGGGCTGCCAGGATTCTCAGTCCGAAGAGAATCAGCGCTCTGCTTGACTCGCTCGACCAGCGCTTTGTTCGTGGGCCCGAGATTGGAGCCGCCGGAGTTGGCGGCATCGTAGCCGTTGGTTCCGGCCGCCGAGGGACGCGAGTGAAAGTAACCCGGCCCGGTGAACGGCTGGCCGATGATCCTGGAGCCCATGGTCTTGCCGTCGCGTTGAATCAGTTGTCCGCTGGCCTTGTCCGGAAACGCGACGCTTGCGATGCCGGTCACAACCAGCGGGTAGATGATGCCCAGCAGAACGGTGGTGGCAACGGTCATCAGAACAGCAGTAATCAAATTCTTCTTCATGGCGAACTCCGTTAAGCAAGGCCGACGCTGGTGATTAGCATGTCAATCAGCTTGATCCCGATGAACGGAATAACGATTCCGCCCGCCCCATAGATCCACAGGTTGCGCCGCAAGAGCGCGGCGGCGGCCATCGGGCGGTACTTCACCCCGCGCAGCGCCAGCGGAATCAGCGCGATGATGATCAGCGCGTTGAAGATGACGGCCGCGAGCACCGCCGACTGCGACGTTTGCAAGTGCATGATGTTGAGCGCGTTCAGCACTGGGAACGTGCCGGCAAACATCGCCGGGATAATGGCAAAGTACTTGGCCACGTCGTTCGCAATCGAGAACGTAGTCAAGGCGCCGCGCGTCATCAGCAGTTGCTTGCCGATCTCCACCACCTCGATCAGCTTGGTGGGATTGGAGTCCAGGTCCACCATGTTCCCAGCCTCTTTCGCGGCCTGCGTGCCCGTATTCATGGCGACGCCCACGTCGGCCTGGGCCAGCGCCGGCGCGTCGTTGGTGCCGTCACCGGTCATCGCCACCAGTTTGCCGCCCGCCTGCTCGCTCTTGATGAGATCCATTTTGTCCTTGGGAGTCGCCTGCGCCAGGAAGTCATCGACACCGGCCTCGCGCGCGATGGCGGCCGCAGTGAGCGGATTGTCGCCGGTGATCATGACGGTGCGGATGCCGATCGCGCGAAGCTGGTCAAAGCGCTCCTTCATGCCTCCTTTGACAATGTCCTTGAGCTCAATCACTCCCAGCGCGCCGCGGTTCTTCTCCGCAACCACCAGGGGCGTGCCACCGGCGCGGGCAATCTGTTCCACGCTGGCCTGCACCTGAACCGGAAAGTCGTGGCCGCCCTGCTTGACAAAGTTGGCAATCGCGTCCACCGCGCCTTTGCGGATTTCGAAGCCATTCATGTTCACGCCCGACATGCGCGTCTGCGCGGAGAAGGGCACGAACTCCGCTTCGTGCTTTCCTACCTCGCGTCCGCGCAACCCGTACTTTTCCTTGGCCAGGACAACGATCGAACGGCCCTCCGGCGTCTCATCGGCCAAAGACGATAGTTGCGCCGCATCCGCCAGTTCCTGCTCGGTCACGCCGGGCGCGGGAATGAAGCGCGACGCCTGGCGGTTGCCGAGTGTGATCGTCCCCGTCTTGTCGAGCAGCAGCGTGTTCACGTCGCCGGCCGCCTCCACCGCGCGCCCGGACATGGCAAGCACGTTGTGCTGAATCAGCCGGTCCATGCCGGCAATGCCGATCGCCGACAGCAGCCCGCCGATCGTGGTCGGAATCAGGCACACCAGCAGCGATACCAGCACAAACACGGTCTGCGGCGAGCCGGAGTAAATCGCGAATGGCTGTAGAGTCACCACCGCGAGCAGGAAGATGATGGTCAAGCCCGCCAGCAGAATGTTCAGCGCAATCTCGTTGGGTGTCTTCTGCCGCTCGGCCCCTTCCACCAGTGCGATCATGCGGTCCAGGAAAGTTTCGCCCGGGTTCGAGGTAATCTTGACCTTGATCTGGTCCGACAGGACGCGCGTGCCACCGGTCACGGCCGAGCGATCTCCGCCGGATTCACGGATCACGGGCGCCGATTCTCCCGTGATCGCCGATTCGTCCACCGAAGCCACTCCCTCGACAATCTCTCCATCCGACGGGATGAACTCGCCGGCGGAAACCAGGACCATGTCCCCAGCGCGCAGCTTGGAACTGGGTACTTTTTCAATCTGCCCGTTGGCGAGCAAACGGTTCGCTACCGTTTCCGCCCTGGCTTTACGCAGCGTGTCCGCCTGCGCCTTGCCGCGTCCTTCCGCCATGGCCTCGGCAAAATTGGCAAATACAACCGTGAACCATAGCCACAGCGTGATTTGCAGATTGAACTTGAAAGCCGTGCCGCCACGGAACAGCAGCACGGTGGTGATCACGCTGCCCACTTCCACCACAAACATGACGGGATTGCCCATCATTTTGCGTGGGTTCAGCTTCACGATTGCATCCCAGATCGCGCGGCGCACGATCTTCCATTCCCAAATCGCTTTTTGTCTCGCCATAAATCCTCAGAAGGTCTTGCCGGCGCCCATCAGCAGGTGCTCCAGGATCGGGCCCAGGCTCAGAGCCGGGAAAAACGTAAGCGCGCCGACGATGAGAATCACGCCGATCAGAAGCACGGTGAACAGAGGCGTCGTCACCGGGAACGTGCCCAGGGACGGCGGCACGTACTTCTTGCGCGCCAGGTTGCCGGCGATCGCCAGCATGGGGATGATCATCAGGAAACGCCCAATCAACATGGTGAACGCGCCCGCGACGTTGTACCAAAGGGTATTGGTGGTCAGTCCCGCGAAGGCCGAGCCGTTGTTGCCGGCTTGCGAGGTGAATGAGTAGAGGATCTCCGTTAGCCCGTGCGGCCCGGCATTCAGGATGCTCGAGGTGCCGAACGGCTTCACCGCCGAAATCGCCGTGAACACCAGGATCACCAGCGGGAACACCAGCACCACGAGCATCGCCATCTTGACGTCGTAGCCTTCGATTTTCTTGCCCAGGTACTCCGGCGTTCGTCCGACCATCAGTCCGGCGATGAACACGGCGAGCACAATGTAGATGAGCATGCCGTACATGCCGGCGCCCACACCGCCGAAGATCACTTCGCTCAACATGATGTTGACCAGCGGTACCATCCCGCCCAGCGGGGTGAAGGAATCGTGCCAGCCATTGATCGCGCCGCAGCTCGCGTCCGTGGTAACCGTCGCCCACAGAGCGGTGTTGGCAATACCGAAGCGCACGTCCTTCCCCTCCATGTTCCCGCCTGACTGCGTCGCGCTCGTGCGTTGATCGACTCCAGCAAGCAGCGGATTTCCACGCGCCTCGGCCCAGTAGGCGGTCGTGACGCCGGCGAGAAACAGAATCGCCATCGCCGCCCACACCGCCCAGCCATGACGCTGCGATCCTGTCATCCGCCCGAGCGTGTAGGTCAGGCCGGCCGAAACCGCGAAAATCGAGAACAACTCAATCAGATTGGAAAGTGGCGTTGGGTTCTCGAACGGATGGGCGCTGTTGGCGTTGAAAAATCCCCCGCCGTTGGTGCCCCATTCCTTGATGATCTCCTGGGAAGCCACCGGACCCTGCGCGATGGTTTGCTCGGTCGCCGTCTCCATGACCGGCTTGCCGTCCGGGCCGACCACCGGCTTTCCATTCGCGTCCACCTTCTGCACCTGCTGTGGCTCGACCAGTTTGACGGTGTCGTAGGGCTTCAGGTTCTGCACCACTCCCTGCGACACCAGCGCCAGCGCGCCCACCACGCAGAACGGCAGCAGCACCCACAGGCAACCGCGGACCATGTCCACCCAGAAATTGCCGATCGTCTCCATCTGCCGGCGCGCGATGCCGCGAATGAAAGCGATCGCCAGCGCTATACCGACCGCCGCCGAGGCAAAGTTGTGGTAGGCAAGCCCGGCCATCTGGGTGAAGTAACTCATCGTCGTTTCACCCGAGTAGTTCTGCCAGTTGGTGTTGGTGGTGAACGACGCCGCCGTGTTGAACGCCAGGGCCGGAGCCACAGCGCCCAGCTTCTGCGGGTTGAACGGCAGGTGACCCTGGAATCGCTCGATCACGTAGAGCAAAACCATGGACACCAGGCTGAACAGCAGCATCGCCACCGCGTATTCGGTCCAGCGCATCTCGTGGTTCTCGTCCACGCCCGTCACGCGGTAAAGCAGCCGCTCCATGGGACGCAACACCGGATCCATGAATGTCCGCTCGCGGCTGAACACGCGTGCCATGTAGACCCCGAGCGGCTTGGTCACCGCCAGGATCAACAGCAGGAAAACGATAATCTGTAGCCATCCGTTGGCTGTCATGTCAGAACTTCTCCGGCCGCAGCAGCGCGTAGACCAGGTACACCGTCATCAGCGCGCTGACGGCAAGCATAATTGCTGATTCCAGATGCATAGGTTTTCGCCTCACTTCACGCGATCGCAGAACCGCACGTATCCGATCGACAGTGCGAAGAACGCGATCGTCGCAACCATGAATATCAAGTCCTGCATAGGGTCATCTCCTGACGTCTTGCAAAACGAATCATGCTGAGTACCGGCCTTGATTGGCCGAATACCGCTTCGCCTTGGCACTGGACGCGACTTCCATTTCGCTCCACCTTGCCGTCGTGGCGGCTGGGGCGTGCCTGCTCCGTCGATTTCGGAGGGTATGAGAATCGCCCGACTTCAACGTCTCTTCCCCGCTCCCGGCATCGGGGTCATCGCCGTCAGTCCGCACCGGCGTGAAGTTCAGCCGATGGACCGCACCTCTCGGTTCGTGCTCCTGGCACAGCGCGATCAGAAAGCGAAGCAAGAACAGCACTCCGGCCGCGCAGATGCCCGTCATGATCGCCAGCACAGTCACTCAGATCTCCCGGCTGAGCTGTGCGGCCTGCCGCCGCACCCTGCACAAACTTCAATCCATTAGAGAACGCTGACCGTAAACTTTGAATAAAGAGTGCATAAAAAATTCGTAAAGTGGGCAACCGGAGGGGAGAACGGCAGGTTCACTGCATGCTGCTCATCTCCGGGATTGTCACCCCGCCGCCTCGGCCTCGGGCGCACCGAGCTGCTTCTGCCAGCGCACCAGTCCGAGGACACAGAGAGCGAAGAACACGCCGTAGAGCACGGCGGTCAGGTACAGCCCCTTGTAGACATACAGCGCGACGTAGATGATGTCGGCGGCCATCCACAGCCACCAGTTTTCGATGATCTTGCGCGCCAGCATGTATTGCGCGGTCAGGCTCATGGCGGTGGTGAGCGCGTCCCAGAAGGGCACGGTGCTGTCGGTGTAGCGGCGCAGCAGCAACAGGAGTAGGGAAGCCGCGGCGATGGTGGCCAGCCCCAACCACGGAATCGCGCTGGCACGCACCCGCGTCACCGGCAGCTCGGAGCGGTTGCGTCCGCCATGCAGCCAGCTCCACCAGCCGTACACGGAGATGGCGACGTACACCAGTTGCAGGCCGCAATCGGCGTAGAGTTTGGCGCCGAAGAAGACAATGATGAAGCTGATGGCATTGACGATCGCCACCGGCCAGTTCCAAATGTTCCCGCGCGCCGCCAGCCAGACGCAGCCCACGCCGGTGACGAATCCGATCACCTCGATGGGCGACAGCGACATTGGCGGATAGTAACGCAGATTGCAAACCGGACATAAGCTAGAATTGGTAGCCGGCAGCTCGTAGCCGTACCTTCACTCATGGCCGACATCACGCAAGCCGCAACCCTGACCCCGGCGGAAGCGATTCGCCGCGCGCCGGTTTCGCAAGCCCCCAACGGCGTGTGCTTCGCCTCCATGGGCGAGGTCACCATCAACTCCGCCGACCTGGAGCGCATGGTGGCCGCCGTGCCCCGCTCGATTGCCGCCGCGCTTCATCACAAGGCGTATTACTTCGTGCCGCTGGCGGTGGGCCAGGGAGAAGACACGCTGATCGCCGAGCGCTACGACGTCTCGCTCAGCGACAACGCGGTTTGCCACCGCAACCTCAACATCGGCGACTCGCAGTGCGTATTCATCTCCACTCGCCTGATGGACGACCGCTTCTCGGTGGCCTTCGAGTTTTATATCAACGTGGCGCACGCCTTCGTCGAGCAGGCCGGAGTGGCCGAGCCGTTCTCCGACCTGGTGTGGAAGCAGGCGGAAGACCGCGTGCGCGGCGAGACATCCCTCGATGCCTTCGAATCGCGCAAGGCGGCGACCACGCCCGGTGCGCAGGCGGAAAAGGCGCGCAACGAATACCTGACGGCAGCCTTCGCGGACGCCATCGCCATTTACATGCTGGCCATCTTTCTCGACGTGGATTACTACGACCTGCGCGGATCTCCCGGCTGTGCTCTGCGGCCTGCCGCCGCACCCTTGCACAAGCTCCAATCCATTAGAGAACGCTGACCATAAACTTTGGATAAAGAGTGCATAAAGAATTCGTAAAGCGGGCAACCGGAGGGGAGAACGGCAGGTTCACTGCATGCTGCTCATCTCCGGGATTGTCACCCCGCCGCCTCGGCCTCGGCCTCAGGCGCACCGAGCTGCTTCTGCCAGCGCACCAGTCCGAGGACACAGAGAGCGAAGAACACGCCGTAGAGCACGGCGGTCAGGTACAGCCCCTTGTAGACATACAGCGCGACGTAGAGGATGTCGGCGGCCATCCACAGCCACCAGTTTTCGATGATCTTGCGCGCCAGCATGTATTGCGCGGTCAGGCTCATGGCGGTGGTGAGCGCGTCCCAGAAGGGCACGGTGCTGTCGGTGTAGCGGCGCAGCAGCAACAGGAGTAGGGAAGCCGCGGCGATGGTGGCCAGCCCCAACCACGGAATCGCGCTGGCACGCACCCGCGTCACCGGCAGCTCGGAGCGGTTGCGTCCGCCATGCAGCCAGCTCCACCAGCCGTACACGGAGATGGCGACGTACACCAGTTGCAGGCCGCAATCGGCGTAGAGTTTGGCGCCGAAGAAGACAATGATGAAGCTGATGGCATTGACGATCGCCACCGGCCAGTTCCAAATGTTCTCGCGCGCCGCCAGCCAGACGCAGCCCACGCCGGTGACGAATCCGATCACCTCGATGGGCGACAGCGACATTGGCGGATAGTAACGCAGATTGCAAACCGGACATAAGCTAGAATTGGTAGCCGGCCAGCGCGTAGCTCGGCGGCTGGGTTCTTCCCGGCTACCAACTACCAGCGGCCAGCTACCACTCATGGCAGACATCACGCAAGCCGCAACCCTGACCCCGGCGGAAGCGATTCGCCGCGCGCCGGTTTCGCAAGCCCCCAACGGCGTGTGCTTCGCCTCCATGGGCGAGGTCACCATCAACTCCGCCGACCTGGAGCGCATGGTGGCCGCCGTGCCCCGCTCGATTGCCGCCGCGCTTCATCACAAGGCGTATTACTTCGTGCCGCTGGCGGTGGGCCAGGGAGAAGACACGCTGATCGCCGAGCGCTACGACGTCTCGCTCAGCGACAACGCGGTTTGCCACCGCAACCTCAACATCGGCGACTCGCAGTGCGTGTTTATCTCCACCCGCCTGATGGACGACCGCTTCTCGGTGGCCTTCGAGTTTTATATCAACGTGGCGCACGCCTTCGTCGAGCAGGCTGGGGTGGCCGAGGCGTTCAACGACCTGGTGTGGAAGCAGGCGGAAGACCGCGTGCGTGGCGAGACCTCCCTCGATGCATTCGAATCGCGCAAGGCGGCGACCACGCCCGGCGCGCAGGCGGAAAAGGCGCGCAACGAATACCTGACGGCAGCCTTCGCGGACGCCATCGCCATTTACATGCTGGCCATCTTTCTCGACGTGGATTACTACGACCTGCGCGAGCGTGAATATCCGCTGCTGGTGCCCAACGCGCTGGCGGAGCGGCTGCGCGCCGTCGCCGCCCTGTTCCCCCCCAACCCCGGCTTCGAGTTCAACGTTTATTACAAGCGCCGGGGGTAGCTCTCAGCCATCAGCTCTCAGCTTTTAGCTCGTTAGTAATCGTGTGGCACACAGCCTGCCCTGAGCGGAGCCGAAGGGCGCCCTCGCGTGTGCGTCCCAGTTGGAGCGCGCTCGCCCTCGAGCGCGTCTGCAACATTTCACTGCTGTCATCCTGAGCGAGGACGCGGTGCTTTTGCGCGTCCGAGTCGAAGGACCCCTACTTCTTCACGCAACTCTATGGGTTCTAGGCCCTCCAAGATTTGTAGGCCCCGGCGCCCTCGCCGGGGCTGCTGCCACCCTCGTAGGAAATCGCCGCCGTAGCGGGCGCCCTCGCGGGTGCGTCCCAGTTGGAGCGCGCTCGCCCTCGAGCGCGTCTGCAGCGACCACCCGACTCATCCGTCGACTTTGAATTGGCTTGTAGGCCCCGGCGCCCTCGCCGGGGCTGCTGCCACCCTCGTAGGAGATCGCCGCCGTAGCGGGCGCCCTCGCGTGTGCGTCCCAGTTGGAGCGCGCTCGCCCTCGAGCACGACTCCAACATTTCACTGCTGTCATTCTAGCGAGGATGCGGCAAACCACCAGCGCCCGCTTTTGGCGCGGGTGACGGGGCCCCCGCAACGCGCCGGTTTTGCGCGTTGTGGGGTGCTTTGCCGCATCCGAGTCGAAGGACCCCTATGAAATCGACAATCTTCAATCAACAATCGGCAATGTCGTTCGGCCCCGATCACCGGATCGCCCGATCACCCGATTTACCGAAAATTGCTCAGCATCACCGCATCCTGCTTTTCGTTGCCGCGGGTGAAGGCCACGCGGTGGCCGTCGCGCGAGAAGGCAAAGGCGTAGATGTGGTCGCTGGTGAAGTGCGTCACCTGACGCGCCGGGGTGCCGGCCATGGACTGGTACCAGAGATTGTCCACGTCGCCCTCGCGCTGGGTGTAGTAGAAACCGGCGCCGTCGCGGGCCAGCCGGAAGATGTCGCTGTCCGGCGGCACGTTGAACTGGTGCACCGGCGCGCCGCCCTCCGCCGGAATCACGATGAACTTGGGATTTTCGTCCACCACGCCGGCGCGGAATCCCACGTACTTGCCATCGCCGGAAATGCTCGGCCACCACGGGCCGCTTTCGCCGAACAGCAAGGTGGGCTTGCCGCCGGAAGTCGAAATCCGCATCAACTGCCACACGCCGCTGTCGTGGCTCAAATAGACAGCCCAGGCGCCGTCCGGTGAGCAGACCGGCTGCCAGTCCATGCGCCCCGAGGTCAGGTCGGTTTCCCTTCCCCCGCCGGTGGACGCCAGCGTGACGTGGATGGCATTGCTGCGCTTCAGGCTCGAATACAGGAATGACTTCCCGTCGCCGCAGATCGAGGGCGTCAGTCCGTACTCCTGCGTCGGGAGCCTTACGTCGCCGGAGCCGTCGGGGTTCAACAGCGCCGAATGTCCCGAGGCATCCTCGACCACGATCTTGCCGTCCGGCGTCCAGTCGGTGACGTCGCGCTCCGAAGACGTTCCCGTCACCGCCGTGAGCTTGTCGAAACCGGCGAGACCGGCGATATCGGCGACATATATGCTGGTGGCCGCCTCGGTCTGCACCGCCACGATTGCCTTCCCGTCAGCGGTCACGCTCAGTGCATCGCCGTAGTCGTTCAGGTCATTGGTCAGGCGCACCGGCGGGCTGGAGGCATCCGCGCGGAAGTAGATTTGCGAGCGCCCCTGCGTTTCCGGCGATTTTTCCAGCCATACCATTCCGCCCGGCAGCCACTGCGCCGCCGGCACCTGGCCGCGGGCCGGAACCTGGCGCGCGTTTCCGCCCGCCACCGGCTGCAGCAGCAGTGCGCCCAGGCCTTTCTCGGTAAAGACGTCGGTGGTCAGCAGCAGCGTTTTTCCGTCGGGCGACCACGAGGGCGGCGTCTTGTACAAATGCGTGCTCTCGGTGACCGTTTTTTCGCCGTTATCGTTCGCATCCGCCACCAGGACGCGATCGCGCCCACCCACTTCGCGCATGAACGCCACTTGCCGGCCATCGGGCGAGAACGCAACCCCGGTGGCGGTGTTGTTGATCACCAGGCGCGGCGTCCCGCCCAGCGCGGGCACCACGTACACCGCCTGCTGCGCTTTGCCCGCGGGACGGAATGCGTAATACAGGTAGTTGCCGTCCGGACTGAACGCTAGATCGGAAAACTCCCCTTCCTGCGGCGTGACCACGCGCGTCTCGCTGCCGGTGGCGACCTGTTTCACCCACAATGCGGCGGAGTGGGCGTCGTGGCGCATCAACGCCAGCCATTTACCATCGGGCGAAATCGCGGCGTCGTGCACGTGCCCGCTGTCGGTGAGGCGCGCGATGCTCAGGTTCTGCGGCGTGACCGCTACTCGGGAAGCGCGCGACGAGTAGAAATATGCGGCCAAGGCGATCACCGCCAGCGCCACCGCGGCGATCCCGCCATAGATCCACGCCGGCTTGCGTCGGGGAGCGGCCGCGATCGATGCGGATTCGCTGCTGCGCCGCGCGGCCGCCGTTCGGCCCGACTCCGTGTCGCGCTTCAGGCGCTTGAGGTCGCCGCGCAGTTCGGCCGCGGTCTGGTAGCGGAGGTCGCGGTCCTTCTCCAGCGACTTGTCGATGATCTCTTCCAGGCGCGCCGGAACGGCCGCATTCACCGACGATGCCGGCGCCTGCGTTTTTTCCAGGATGGCCGCGAACATCACCGCCGTAGTTTTGCCGTCGAACGGAAGCACTCCTGTCGCCATCTCGTAGAGCACGGTTCCGAAGGAAAACAAATCGCTGCGCGGATCGAGTTCTTCGCCGCGCGCCTGCTCCGGCGACATGTAGGCGACCGTGCCGATGGCGGTGCCGGGGCTGGTGAGGCGCGCGTCGGGCGCGGTGCTGCCCACCGTCAGCGCGGCCGCGCGGTCCACCACCACCGTCGCCAGCCCGAAATCCAGCACCTTCACGCGCCCGCGGCGGGTCAGGAAAATATTTGCCGGCTTGATGTCGCGATGAACGATGCCGCGCTGGTGGGCGGCATCGAGCGCGTCCGCCACCTGGATGCCGATATCGAGTAGTTCCGACACCGCCAGCGCGCCGGATTTCAACCGCGCGTCCAGCGGCATGCCTTCGAGCAACTCCATGGAGATGAAGTGCCGGCCCTCGTGCTCGCCGATTTCATAAATCGTGCAGATGGATTCGTGGTTGAGCGCCGACGCCGACCGCGCTTCGCGCCGCAGACGCTCCAGCGCGAGCGGACTGGCCTCCACCGTCTCGGGCAGGAACTTGAGCGCCACCTGGCGTGCCAGCGTCAGGTCCTCGGCGGCATAGACCACGCCCATGCCGCCGCTGCCCAGCCGCGACCCAACCCGGTAATGCGAAACCAGTGTCCCTTCCATGGAATTCCGCCCCACAGGATTGAGTCATGCTACGAGGCGCGAGCGGCAATGGTCAAATGCCGGGATCATCACTCGCTGTGTGCTGGTGCCGTGTGCTGGTGCCCCACATCTGCCCGCCGTTGGCAGATGTGGGTCTTGGGGTCGGGACGACGATGAATGAGCGTGCATGCGCGCCGCCGCGCGGATAATATTTCTTCTTCCTGGCGCCTGAAGCCTGGAGCCTGGAGCCTCCCATGATCGCCCACCTACGCGGCAAGCTCATCGCCAAGCATCCCAACCAGGCCATCGTCGACACCGCTGGTGTCGGCTACGATGTCACCATCAGCGTCCCGACGTTTTCCGAATTGCCCGCTGCCGGGCGCGAGGTCGCGCTCTTCATTCATACCCACGTGCGCGAGGATGCGATCGCCCTCTTTGGCTTCCTGCGCGCAGAAGAGAAACAGCTTTTCGAAAAACTGATTTCGGTCAGCGGCATCGGTCCGAAACTGGCGATTACCATCCTCAGCGGCATGCCGGCGCCCGACATGGTGAGCGCCATCCGGAGCAACGATGTCGCGCGCCTGACGCGTATTCCCGGCATTGGCAAGAAGACCGCGGAGCGCATGGTGCTGGAGCTGCGTGACAAGCTGGAGGGCTTCGGCGCCGCGCCCACCATGCCGGCGGCCACCCCCGCCGAAGAAGATGTTTTGTCGGCGCTGGTCAACCTGGGATACCAGCGCGTCGCCGCCGAGCGCGCCGTGTCCGCCGCCGCGCACGCCGGCAACGGTGCCACCTTCGATGCCCTGTTCCGCGATTCCCTGGCGGCGTTGTCCAAGTAACGCCTACCACCGAGACACCGAGCACACCGAGACTCACCGAGAAAACTCCTCAATTTATTCTCGGTGTTCCTCGGTGCCCTCGGTGTCTCGGTGGTGAATGAGTCGTAGCGTAGTAATTCACATCGCCACTCGCCATCTGCGTTCATCAGCGTTAATCTGCGGCTAGTGTTTCGCCGATACCTCATCGTGACGCTGGTTGCCGCGCTCGCGCTCCCGCTGGCCTCCGAAAAAAGGCCGAAAGGCGCGTCCCTGATGCGCCTGCCGGACCAGACGGTCGAGCTGACCGCGTTCTGGCTGCCCACGCCGGTTCAGAAGTGCACCAACTGGGCCTGGGCAGTCGCGGTTGAGGCCATGCTGAAAGCCCAGCAGGTGGCGATCAAGCAGAACGCCTGGGTGCAGAAGGCAAACTACGGCGAGGTTTGCGTCGACACCGTACCCAAGTTGGAGGCGCTGGCCAAGGTGATTGACGGCGCCTACGTGCTCGACGACGGCCGCCACGTGCGCCTGGAATCGCGCTACATTTCCGGCGCGCCCACCGTTCCCGACGACCTCATCGCCCCCCTGCGCCTCGGCCACCCCGTGCTGCTGTTCTGGAAATCGCGCGCCCTGGTGGTCCGCGCCGCCACCTACGACGAGTACATCTACCCCAACGGCCAGCGCATGTTCCAGATCAAGGAAATCAAGCTGGTGGACCCGCTGCTCACCGGCAAACAGCGCGAGTTCTCCTTCGTCAACGGCCGCGACGATCCCGCCGACATCGGCGGCGTCTTCCACGTCGTCGTGGTCCCGGAGAAGCAGTTTCCCTGGCAACGGTGATCCTGCAAGTCAGAACTCTTCGGGATTCTCAATTATCATATCCGGCTGTCATCCCGA
>CAVXCR010000026.1:0-118816 GCA_963760265.1 Terriglobia bacterium | reverse complement strand
ATTATGAGACCCTCGCTCTAGCCACCTGAGCTACACCGCCACATGAGAAACCGCGCCGGGCGGCGCGGTGGGGCCAGTTACAATTTTATGGGCCGCGCGGAAAAGGCGCAAGCCTGAAGCGGGGCGCAAGGCGCACGGCGCAGGGCGTAAGGCAAAACGAGAAACCTGATCATCCAACTAGCATTAAAGCCTTGCGCCTTGAGCCTTGTGCCGTCCGGCCCTGTACCTGGGATTAAAAGCAGCGTAGCGTCGGGCAGGGTTCCCGCATCAAAACACAGGTATAATGTGAGGCACTGGCTCACCAGTGAATCTCCTCGAATCAGCAGGTGCCGGAGTTTCATGTCCAAAAAGGTCAAAGCGGTAATCCTGGCGGTTTCCATCGCCATCGTTCTGTTCACCATCGCCGGCGGGCTGGGCGTGCGCGCGGCGTCGAATGACGGCGCCTATCGCCAGCTCGGCGTTTACAGCGAGGTGTTGTCGCGCATCCGCAGCGAGTACGTGGAGGAGCCCAACATCCCGCAAGTGACCGACGGCGCGCTGCACGGCCTGTTGGAATCGCTCGATCCCAACTCCAGCTACCTGACCGCGGCCGAGTACAAGCAGTATCGCGCGCACAAGGGCGGCGGCAAAGCGCAGATCGGGGCCACCATCTCCAAGCGCTTCGGCTACGCCGCGGTGATCTCGGTGATCCCCGGCGGCCCGGCCGACAAGGCGGGCATCGAGAATGGCGACATCTTCGAAGCCATTGAAGGGCGCTCGACGCGCGAGATGTCGCTGGCGGAAATTCAGTCGCTGCTGGCGGGCGATCCGGGATCGAACGTCAACGTCTCGGTGGTGCGCGCGCGGCGCGCCGAGCCGCAGAAGGTCACCATCACCCGCAATATCGTCAAGATTCCCGAGGTCAGCGAGAAGAGTCTCGAAGACGGCATCCTCTACATCAAGGTGGACGCCTTTAATAAGGGCAAGGCGCAGGAGATCGCCAACAAGCTTAAGGCCGACCAGTTGAAGGGCGCGAAGAAGATCATTCTCGACCTGCGCGACTGCGCCGAGGGCGACGAGCAGGAAGGCATCGCCACCGCCAACCTGTTCCTGGACCACGGCATCATCGCCTATCTGCAGGGGCAGCGCTACCCGCGCGAGACCTTCAACGCCGACCTGAATAAGGTGGTCACCGGCCTGCCGCTGGTGGTGATGGTGAATCGCGGCACCGCCGGCCCGGCCGAGATCGTGGCCGCCGCCATCCTGGAGAACGCGCGCGGCGACGTGTTGGGCGACAAGACTTTTGGCGTCGGCTCGGTGCAGAAAGTGATCGAGATCCCCGACGGCTCGGCGCTGATCCTGTCCATCGCCAAGTACTACACGCCCGCCGGCAAGGCGATCCAGGACACGGCGATTACTCCCAACATCCTGGTCGCCGATAGCAACGACGACTTCGTGCTGCCGGACGACGACGACAACTCCGGCGCGCCCGACCAGCCTAAGAAGCAGCGTAATCTGCAGAACGACGAGCAGCTCAAGCGCGCCATCGAGGTGCTGAAGAACCGCGACGCCAAGGTCGCCAGCGCCGGCAAGTAGCTGGCGTTCATGTTTCGCGAAATGTGTAGCCCGGCCGCCCTCGGCCGGGTTTTTCTTTCTGACGGGCGCGTAGCGCGCGAATTACCCGCGGGGGCCGCGCCACTTGGCGTATACTACAAAAACAGCGCTGAGACGCACCAGATCCCATCCTTGCGCCTTCGCGATCAAGGGCCTTCAACTCGAGCCCCACGTCCAGGGTGTCAATCCGCCAACCGGTCAGCCAGAAAGAAAGAGTGCAGTGCATGAAACGACCGCCTCCGGTGCGAGCAGCCAGCCTCTCTGCCGTCAAGAAACACGTTCTGATGGTGGTAACCCGCAGCCCCAAGAACAACCTGCGCGCCAATGTCTTGCGCAAGCACGGGCTGGAGGTGGTGTGCGCCAATCACATCGGCGATGCGCGCATGCTGTGGCACCCGGACACCTATGACCTGGTTCTGTTTGACCTGCGCCACGAAAACGGCGCCGCGACGGAGCTTTGCCGCGACATCAAGGCCGAGCGGCCGGGCCAACTCGTCGCCTTCCTGGTCGGTAAGCCGAACTATCTGGCCAACGCGCCTTTGAACGGTGAGCTCGACGGCGATGAAGCTCCCAAGCGCTACGAGGAGACGTTGCGCCAGCTCATGGCCACGGCTTGCGAAGCCTTGCCGCAGCGCGGCGGATTCCTGGAAGCGACCTGGAAGATGTCCCTCGCCCGCTCGGTCAAGCCCAGCTCCGTTCCGCGGCCGCCAACGCCGGAAGTTCAGCACGTCGCCGAGCTGCCGGAAGTTCCGGTCACGTTTTCCTTTGGCGACGCGGTCCGGCAGGCCGAGGCCGCCGGGCAGGAATCTGCTTGATGCGGGTTCCGCGCGAATGTAACACCGCCATCAAGCTGCTGCAGCGTCTGGCATTTTTTCACCGCACATCTTTGAATCTGTGCCCGGTCTTTTTTAACGGCAAGATGATTCTCCCCAGGGAAGGGCCCGGCGATCTCGCCAGTAAGGTTGCTGCCATGCTGGCCGGGTCCAATCTCCTGGAGTTCTCCTTGTAACCATCCCCGTCGTCGTACCGTGCTATTCTGATTTCGCGCCCCGTTGAATTTCCATGAAGTCGATCTATGCCGAGCTGCCGCCCGTGGAAGTGGCGGGAACCAAGCTGGTGGGACGCGTGGTCTTCGCCCTGCTGGTGTTGGCGTCCGCGCTGATCGGCGCCTTCGGCGGTCTGCTGCTGGTCTATTCCACCGACCTGCCCGAGGTCGGCGAACTGCAGCGGTATCGTCCTTCCACCATCACCGAACTTTACGACGACCAGGGCCGCGTGGTCGGCTCCTTCGCGCTGCAGCGCCGCGTGGTGGTCGGTTACGACGATTTTCCCAAGGTCCTGCGCGACGCCATCATCTCCGTCGAAGACAAGGATTTTGAAAAACACTGGGGCGTGAATTTCTGGCGTATTCTCGGCGCCGCCTACAAGGACATCGTGCTCGGCCAGAAGGCGCAGGGCGGCTCGACGCTGACCATGCAGCTTTCGCGCAACCTGTTCCTCACGCCCGAGCGCCGCTTCCATCGCAAGATCCAGGAGATCATGCTGGCCATCCAGATTGAGCGGCGCTTCACCAAGCCGCAAATCTTCACCCTGTACGCCAACCAGATTTTTCTCGGCCACGGCGCTTACGGCTTCGAAGCCGGCTCGCAGCTCTATTTCAGCAAGCACGCCAAGGACCTGACGCTCGAGGAAGCCGCGCTGCTGGCCGGCCTGCCCAAGGCGCCGAACTTCTATTCGCCGCTCAACAATCCCGAGCGCGCCGCCCGCCGCCGCAACCTGGTCATCAACGCCATGCTGGAGGACGGCAAGATCACCGCCGACCAGGCCGCGCACGCCAAGTCCATGCCCATCCTGCTGCACCTCCAGAAGGACCCCAACTATTTGGCGCCCTACTTCGCCGAAGAAGTCCGCCGCTATCTGGAGAAGAAGTACGGCACCGACGAGGTCCACCAGGGCGGCCTGCGCGTGTACACCACGCTCAACCAGGAAATGCAGGAAGCCGCCAATCGCGCCCTGCTCGACGGCCTGGCCGCTTACGAACGCCGCCACGGCTGGAAGGGCAACTTGCCCAACATGGTCGCCGCCGGCCTCGACATCGACAAGTACCAGAACCCCGATTGGGACGAACCCATGGCGCCGGGCAGCTACGTGCACGCGCTCGTCCTCGACGTCAGGCAGGCCGCGGCGACGGTGAAGTTCGGCCGCCACACGGCGATCCTGGCGCCGGCGGACATCGCCTGGACCACGCACAAGTCGCCGGAGGAAATCCTCGCCCGCGGCGACATTGCCTACGTCAAAGTCCTGTCGCTTTCGGAGTCCGGCGCCGCCAAGGTTTCCCTCGAGCAGGACTCGGGCGCGCAGGGCGCGCTGCTCGCCATTGACAACGCCACCGGCGATATCAAGGCGATGGTCGGCGGGCGCGACTTCGACGAATCGAAATTCAACCGCGCCACCCAGGCCATGCGCCAGGTTGGCTCCTCGTTCAAGCCCTACGTGTACACCGCCGCGATTGACAACGGCGCCACGCCCGACGACATCATCCTCGACGCGCCCGTGACCTACTCCACCGCCTCCGGCCCCTACTCGCCGCACAACTACGACGGAAAATTCGAGGGCAACATCACCCTGCGGCGCGCCATCGCGCAGTCGCGCAATATCCCGGCGCTCAAGACCGCGGCCCGCGTCGGCATCGGCACCGTCATCGAGTACGCGCGCAAGTTCGGCGTCACCTCGCCGCTCCCTGCGGTGCTGCCCCTTGCCCTCGGCGCCGCCGACATGACGCTGATGGAGCAGACCTCCGCCTTCACCACCTTCCCCAACGACGGCGTACGTGTCGTGCCACGATACATTCGCAAGGTCGTGGGTTACGACGGCCGCACCCTGGAAGAGAACTATCCCGACGTGAAAGACGTCATCAGCCCGCGCACCGCGCGCATCATGACTTCCCTGCTGCGCGAGGTGGTGCTGCACGGCACCGGCTTCCAGGCCAGCAAGCTCAAGCATCCGCTCGCCGGGAAAACCGGCACCACCAACGATTTCACCGACGCCTGGTTTGTCGGCTTCTCGCCCTCCATCGCCTGCGGCGTCTGGATCGGCTACGACGAGAAAAAGACGCTGGGGAAAAAGGAAACCGGGGCCTTTGCCGCCCTGCCCGTCTGGATTGACTTCATGAAGGTCGCGCTCAAGGGCCGCGACAAGGAAGACTTCACTCCGCCTCCCGACCTGCCGCGCAACAACGCCGCCAGGGTGGATACGCCCGACTTCCGCCCCAGCGACGCCGTAAGCCACTGACCCAGTCTCGTCGCGCCACCTGCAGGCCCCGCCGCCCTCGCCGGGGCTGACTAAAGTCTTGGCACTGATGTTTGGGGCGCCGGCCGCCGCCAACCGCCCCACTCACCCCGCTCCGCGCTACAATCGTGACACTCAGCCATGCGCGGATTTTTCCGATTCCTCCTCCTCGGACTGGTGTTGCTGATCGTCGCCATGACGTCGGCCTTGACCGCCATGCGCGTCGCCATTCACGGGCGCGAAGTCGTCGTGCCCAAACTGGTTGGCCTCACGCCCGCACAAGCGGAGCGCCTCGCCCTGCAGAATGGGTTGCTGGTTGAACTCGAGAACCGCTTCTACAGCACCGACATCCCGCAAGGGCGCATCCTGTCGCAGGTGCCGTTTGCCGGGGAGAAGGTCCGCCGTGGCTGGCATGTGCGGCTCGCCGAAAGCCTCGGCCCGCAGCACGTGGTCATTCCCGACGTCGTCGGCCAAAGCAGCCGCGCCGCCGAGATCAATCTTCGACGCCGCGGCCTTGAGCCCGGCACCCTCGCCTACGCTCACCTCCCCGGCCGGCTCGAAGACCAGGTGATCGCGCAGAGCCCGCCGCCCGCTGCGGTCGGCGTGGCATCGCCCAAGGTCAATATGCTGTTTGCCGTGCCGCCGGGGCCGCTCGCCTTCGTCATGCCGAACCTGGTCGGCCGGCATCTCTCCGATGCGGCTCGTGCCATCCAGGACGCCGGCTTGAAGCTCGGCAACGTGCGCACCGCCGCGGTTGACCTCACAGCCACCAACGCCGGCGCACCGACGGTCGTGAGCAAGCAATCTCCAACCGCGGGACAAAAAGTCGCCGCCGGCAGCAGCGTCGAGCTGGAAGTCGCGAAATGATTTTGCCGCGGATTAACGCGGATCAACGCTGATCTGGCGAAGGCAATTTCCTTATCAGCGTTCATCTGCGTTTATCCGCGGCTTATTTTCTCCAGCATCGCCGCGAAAAACCCATCCCCCGGCGGCACGCCCGGGACGTCCGCAGATATGGCCCGTCGAGCAACGCGTCAATGTCCTCCCACGCCAGTTCGCCCGATTCCTTCAGCCGCTCCAGCTCGGCACGGCAATCCACGATTTCGAAGTCCGCGCGCGACTGCAACGCCTCTTCCACCACCTGCACATTTTCTTCCGCCTCCAGCGAGCAGGTGGAATAGACCAGGCATCCGCCGCTGCGCACGTGTTGCATGGTCGCCTTCAGGATGGCCGCCTGCCGCGCGTGCAGATCGGCGAGGTCCGCGGCCGTCAGCCGCCACTTGCTCTCCGGATTGCGCGCCAGCGTCCCGGTGCCGGAGCAGGGCACGTCCGCCAGCACCCAGTCGAACAGCCCGCATACCGGCAGCTCGGTCGCATCCGCCATCATGACGGTGACGTTCGGCAGCGATGCCAGCCGCTCCTGCAACAGCGCCGCCCGGTGCGGATGAATGTCGGCGGCGATGATCTCCGCCTCGGGATTGCGCTCCGCCATGATCGCGGTTTTCCCGCCCGGCGCCGCGCAACAATCCAGCAAGCGCTCGCCGCTTCCCACCAGCAGCGCTACCAGTTGCGACGCCTCGTCCTGGATGGCAACACGCCCGTCGCGAAACGCCGCCGTGTGGGTCACGTCGCCCTTGACCACCCGCCGCGCGGAAGCGAGCAGCGCGCCGGGTTTCAATTCAATGCCCTCGCGCCGCAATTCTTCTTCCAACTCACCATACGGTTGCCCCACCCTTGTCCCGCGCGGGTTTCGCGGGACAGGGTGGGAACTCCGCAGCCGTAGCGCGGTTTCGGGCACCTGCTGGTCGAACGCGCAGATCTTGTCTGCCATTTCGATGCCGTACTGCTCCGCCCATCGCTCCACCAGCCACAGCGGATGGGCATGCAGCGCGGCGACGTCCAACGCCGTCTTCGGCCCCGGCGCCGGCGCCGGTTCCAGCAGCTTGGGCTTGTCTGCCAGCTTGCGCAGCACGGCGTTGGCGAACGGCACCGAGTACCGCCGCCGCGCCCGCCTCACCAGGTCGACGCTCTCATTCACCGCCGCGCGCGCCGGCAGCCGCAGAAATCCGATCTGGTACGCGCCCAGCCGCAGCGCCGTCAGCACTTCCGGATCGAGCTTTTCCAGCGGCTGCGACGAGACCGCGCCAATGCCCAGGTCCAGCCGCGACCGCCAGCGCAGCGTGCCCATCACCAGTTCAGTGCACAGTGCGCGGTCATGTTGTGAGAGTTTTTCCAGACGATCGGAGTGCAGCAGCTCAGAGGCGTACGCCTGCTGCTGCTCGACGCGGAGCAGGATGTCGAACGCGGCTTCGCGCGCAGGAGAGGGCATGGTGACCCAAAGAAAATGATGAACACAGAGTCACAGAGACACAGAGGTGCAAAGACAAAGACCAGCTACTTCTGTGCCTCTGTGTCTCTGTGTTCTTCAGTGCCGAGGTGCTCGCCCGATTTTGGATGATACCCGTGCACAAAATCCCGCGCCGCCATCCTTTTCTTCCCTTCCGGCTGCACGGTCAACACCTCCAGCACAGTCCGCTCGCCGCACCAGACGAATAGCCGGTCCTTGTCCACGCTCAGCTCGCCGGGCGCCACCGCTGTTTCCTGACTCCTGGCTCCCGACTCCTCCACCGGCATTGCCGCCCACACGTTCAGGTTCCTCCCGCGGAACGTGGTGTACGCGCCCGGCCAGGGCTGAAATCCGCGCAGGCGGTTGCAGATCTGGCGCGCGCTGCGCCGAAAATCAATGAGCCCGTCTTCTTTCTTGAGAATCGGCGCCAGGGTCGCTTGCGCATCATCCTGCTTGCGCGGCGTGATTGTACCCGCCTGCAATCCCGCGAGTGTTTCCACCATCAGCGGCGCGCCCATCTCCGCCAGCCGAGGCGCCAGCGTGACCGCCGTGTCCTCCGCCGCAATGGGCGTCTCGCGCTGCAGCAGGATGTCGCCCGTGTCCAGCCCGGCGTCAATCCGCATGGTGGTCACGCCGGTGACGGTCTCGCCCATGGCGATCGCCCACTGCACCGGCGCCGCGCCGCGATACTTCGGCAGCAGCGATCCATGCAGGTTGATGTTCCCCAGCGGCGGCAGGTCGATCATCCACTGCGGAATGATGCGCCCGTAGCCGACCACCACGATCGCCTCCGGCCGGATCTCCTCCAGCCGCGCGCGAAACTCCAAATTGTTTTTGATCTTTTCCGGCTGCGTCACCTCGAGGCCTAGCCTTTGCGCCAGTTGCTTCACCGGCGGCGCGCTGAGTTCCATGCCGCGTCCGCTGGGGCGATCGGGCTGGGTCACCACCAGACGCACGCGATGCCCGGCGGCGTCGTTCGTTAGCGCCTGCAGCGCGGGCACGGCGAATTGCGGGGTGCCACAGAAGATTACGTCCATTTGGTAATTGGGTAATTGGGTAATTGGGTAATTTGGAGAGGTCTGCCGCACCGCTTGAGCTTGTTTAAATTACCAACTTACCAAATTACGAAATTACCAAATCACTTCCATTCTCCCTGCTTAATCAGTTTCTTCACCTTGCGCTTGATCAGGTCGCGCTTCAGCGCCGAAATGTGCGCGATGTACAGCTTCCCGCTGAGGTGATCGGTCTCGTGCAGCAGCGCGCGCGCCAGCAGGTCCTCGCCGCTTTTCTCGAACCAGTTTCCTTGCGCGTCCTGCGCGCGCACGGTCACCACGCGCGGCCGCGTCACGTTCTCGCGGAACTCCGGCAGGCTCAGGCAGCCTTCCTGCTGCGTGTGCCGCCCTTCGCTGTGGATGATCTCCGGATTGATCAGCACCAGCTTGGCGTCCGAGTCTTCCTTGAAGCTGATATCGATCACCGCGATGCGCCGGGAAATGCCGATCTGCGGCGCCGCCAGGCCCACGCCATGCGCCGCGTACATGGACTCGAACATGTCGTCGAGCAGTTGGTGCAGCTCGTCGTCGAACTTCGTCACCTTTTCCGCCGGCTTGTCCAGCACCGGGTTGCCGAATTTCACGATGGGATAGATCATCTTGCCATTTGGTAATTGGGTAATTTGGTGATTTGGTAATTGGAAGGCCAGACCGGTTCGCGAGCCGACCGCAAATTACCAAATTACTAAATTACCAAATTACGAAATTCTCCTCGGCTGCCTAAAACTCCTTCAATTGGCGAAGATAACCTTCGTAGTTTCGCTTCGTCTCCCCAATGCTGTCTCCGCCGAATTTCTCCAGCGCGCAGCGCGCCAGTGTGAGCGCGACCATCGCCTCCGCCGCCACGCCCGCCGCCGGCGCCACGCACACATCCGAGCGCTCATACGCCGCCTTCACCGGCTCGCGCGTGGCGAAATCCACCGACTCCAGTGGACGCCGCAGCGTCGAGATCGGTTTCAAATACCCGCGCACCACGATGTCCTGCCCGTTCGACACGCCGCCTTCCAGGCCGCCGGCGCGGTTCGACTTGCGGGTAAATCCAGTGAATCCGCCGCCATCTTTCTCATACCCGATTTCGTCGTGCACGCTCGATCCCGGCGCGCCCGCCGCCGTGATCCCGCTGCCGATCTCCACCGCCTTCACCGCCTGCAGCGACATCACCGCCTGCGCCAGCAGCCCGTCCAGACGCTCGTCCCAGTTCGCGTACGTGCCCAGTCCCGGCGGGACGTGGTGCGCCCGCACCTCGAAAACGCCCCCGACGGTGTCGCGCACCTCGATCGCCTTCTCCACCTCCGCCTTCATGCGCTGCTCGACCTCCGCGTCGGCGCAATTGAGCACGACCTCGTCGCGCCCGTGCAGCCGCGCGATTTCTTCCCACGTCACCTCGCGTTCCACCGATACCGCTCCCACCGCGACCACATGGCTCAGAACTTCCATGCCGATCTCGCGCAACAACAATTTCGCCACCGCCCCTGCCGCCACGCGGGCCGCCGTTTCCCGTGCCGACGAGCGTTCCAGCACGTACCGCGCCTCGGGAAAGTTGTACTTCAGCGCGCCCGCCAAATCCGCGTGTCCCGGCCGTGGCGACGCCACCCTTTTATGTTTCGCCGGATCGCCTTCGCCCACCGGCAGCGACTCCTGCCAGTTCTTCCAATCCTTGTTCTCCAGCAGGATCGCGATCGGCGACCCAATCGTCTTCCCTTGCCGCACGCCCGAGACGATGTGCGCCGTGTCGCGCTCGATCTTCATCCGCCCGCCGCGTCCGTATCCCTGCTGGCGCCGCCACAATTCGCGATCAACAAAACTTTGCTCCACCGCCACCCCGGCCGGCATTCCCGACACCACCGCCACCAGCGCCTCTCCGTGCGATTCTCCGGCAGTGATAAATCGGAACATGGACAGATTTAAGAGATACAGGATTAAACCACAACCGTGTCGCCAGACCCGAGTGCCGAATCGAAACCGCCGGGGTCAAGCACGCAATGCGAGGTTTGGTTGCCCCCTGTTCGGCTCGGGACTCGCGACTCGCCTCTCGGGTCTAGCGACTAAGTCCCAGCCGAAATACCCATGTACGTTCTAATAACTTTTTCCCTCGCCTTGGATGCCATTCGCCGTGGAACAGGGTAAAATATGAATAATTTAGTCGTTTGAGGGTTACTAGGTAGTTATCGGCGCCAGGTAGCCGCCCCTTACCCCACCAACTTCTTCGTCGCTAGGAGTTTTCCTGCATACCCGGCTGCGCAGGCTGCGCTGACTTGCATCCAAGCCTGTGGGGGAGGGTTGCAGGTAGTGACCAATGGCTAAGATCAAATGTTTGCTCGTGGACGATCACACTCTCCTCCGGCAAGGCGTCCGTCGACTGCTGGAGGGCGAACCGGACTTTGAAGTGGTGGGCGAATCGCCCGATGCCGGCGACGCCGTCGAGAAAGCGCGCGACCTTCGCCCCGACGTCGTGCTCATGGACATCGGCATGCCCGGCCTCTCGTCGTTTGAGGCGGCGCGCCAGATCCGCAAGAACCGGCCCGAAACCAGGCTCCTGTTCCTCACCATGCACGACGACGAGGATTACCTCGTGCAGGGCCTGGAGGCCGGCGCCGCCGGTTACGTCCTGAAGGACACCCCCGCGCCGCAACTGTTCACCGCTGTGCGCGACGTCCACAAAGGCGGCAAGTACCTCAGCTCCCAAGTGCTGGGCAAGCTGGTCGAGGACTTCCGTGCCCGCGCGCGTGACGCCCGGATGCGTCCGCGCTTCTCCACCCTGACGCCCCGCGAGCGCGAAATCCTTAAGCTGCTCGCCGAGGGCAACTCGGTCAAGGAGATCGCCGTGCTGCTGGGCCTGAGCGTCAAGACCGTGGAAGCGCACAAGTTCAACCTGATGCGCAAGCTCGATATCCACAATAAAACTCAGCTCGTGACCTACGCGATCCAGAAAAAGATCATCAAGATTCCCGTGAACCTGTAAGATGGTGTGGCACACGGCCTTGCCCTGAGCGAAGTCGAAGGGTGCCCTCGCGTGTGCCGGAATGCCCGACATCTCCCCGCATTTGGCAGACTTTCCTATTCTTTTTCTTAATCGCGCCTAACCAAATTTTGAATTTCCCTGCCTGCCATGATTTCCCTAAGCTCGTATCTGTCACGGGAGGCGATCCTATGGTTTGCCCCAGCTGCCATTCCGAAACCACGTCGTTGAATCCTTGCGGCTGTACCGAAGCCGATTTTCCGCCGCTACCGCAGCGCGATTCCGAGCCCGGAAAATTCAGCAGCACGGCAGACGTGACCGACTCCGCCCTCAAGCCAACCGGCATCGGCGATCCCTTCTGGCACTAGAGCTTTTGCGCTTCAGTCTTCGGTCCTCAGTCACTGGCGCTGATGGCCGAAGACTGACGACATCCCCGCAAATCACAAATCGCTAAAGCACTAAATCACAAATCATCCAGCGCCTTCTTCTCTTTCGCGCTCAACCGTCGTGCCTGCCCTTTTTTCAGCTCGCCTAGCTCCACCGGCCCGATCGCTACCCGCACCAGCCTCAACACCTCCACTCCCAGTGCCTCCATGATTCTGCGAATCTGCCGGTTCCTGCCCTCGTCGAGCACCACCTCGAGCCAGCAATTGCGCCGTCCTTGGCGCAGCACCTCAACCCGCTTCACCCGCAACACTCGCCCTCGCTCTCCACCCCCGCCATCATCTTTTGAAGTAATTCCTCTTCCGCCCTCGCGCCCACCCGCACGTGATACGTTTTTTCCACATGCGACTCCGGCGCCGTGATCCGCGCCGCCCACTCCGAATCGTTGGTCAGCAGCAGCAGGCCCTCGCTCGCCATGTCCAGACGGCCCACCGGCGCCACCCACGGCAGCCCCGGTGGCAGGCATGCGTACACCGTCTTCCGCCCCGCTTCGTCCGATGCCGTCGTAACCACCGTGCGCGGCTTGTTCAACATCAGGTAGACCTTCTCTTGTGCCTGCAGCGGCTGTCCGTCGAGCGTGATCCGATCCTGTTCCAGCCGCACCGGCGATTCCGGATCGCGCCGCACTTTGCCGTTCAGCCGCACCCGCCCGGCGCGGATCATCTCGCTCGCCTGCGAACGCGAGCAGCTCCCGCGCTTCGACATCGCCCGCGCTAATCCGACACGACGCTCTGTTCTCTTCATTTTTCGTAACTCAGTCGAAGGCCGGGAGAGCCACCTGCCTCGCGCCTAAAGTACAATGTCCTGCTGTATTTATCTTCCTACTGTGTGAGGAATCATGGCTGCCAGAATTTTGGACGGCGAAAAAATCGCCGCCGTCATCAAGGCCGAGGTCACCGACGAGGTGAAGGGCATAACCGCCGCCGGCATCCGGCCGGGGCTGGCGGTCATCCTGGTGGGCAACAATCCCGCGTCGGAAATCTACGTGCGCGGCAAGGTGAAGAGCTGCGAGGCGCTGGGCATCTACAGCGAGAAGCACACCCCGCCCGACACCTCCACCACCGACGAACTGCTCGCGCTGGTGCACGACCTGAACTCGCGCGACGAAATTGACGGCATCCTGGTCCAGCTTCCGCTGCCCAAGCAGGTGGATTCCAAGCGCGTGCTGATGGCCGTGGACCCGGCCAAGGACGTGGACGGGTTCCACCCGGTCAACGTCGGGTTCCTTTCGACGCAGCGCCCGGGACTGGTGCCGTGCACGCCCGAGGGCATCATCGAAATCCTGCGCCGCAGCGACATCCCGATCGCCGGCGCGGAAGCGGTGGTGGTGGGCCGCAGCGACATCGTCGGCAAGCCCACGGCGATGCTGCTCACCAACAATCACGCCACGGTTACGATCTGCCACTCCAAGACGCGCGACCTGCCGGGCGTCTGCCGCCGCGCCGACATTCTGGTGTGTGCCATGGGCCGCACCGGCATGATCAACCAGGACTACGTGCGGCCGGGCGCGACCGTGATTGACGTGGGCATGAACAAGATCACCGACCGCGCCGAGTTCGACAAATTTTTCAAGGGCAACGAGAAGCGGGAGAAATCGTTCGCGGAGAGGGGCTCGACCTTGATCGGCGACGTGGACCCGCACGTGGCGGAAATCGCCGGCGCCATCACGCCCGTGCCCGGCGGCGTCGGCCCGCTGACCATCGCCATGCTGATGGTGAACACGCTCCGGGCGTGCAAGATGCGCCGCGGCGCGAAGCTTCCGGCGATGGCGGAGGCACGGTAATTCAACAATGTCGTAATACGACTTTTATCGAGCGAGGCAGTGTTTGCTCAAAGTGGGGTTGACCGGCGGCGTGGCATGCGGCAAGTCCACGGTCGGCGAAATGTTCGTGGCCCGCGGGGCCAAGCTGATCAAGGCCGACGAGATCGCGCACCAGCTCATGCGGCCGGGGCAGCCGGTGTACCAGGAAGTCGTGCGACATTTCGGCCGCGGCATCGTCCATCAGGATGGGACGATCGACCGGCAGAAGCTGGCGCGGGCGGCCTTCGGCGGCGGGCGCGTCGAGGAACTGAACCGGCTGGTCCATCCGGCGGTGATCGCGCACCAGGAGCGCTGGATGGAAGAGGAGGCGGCGCGCCATCGCGACGCGGTGGTCATCGTGGAGGCGGCGCTGATCCTGGAAGCGGGCGTGCAAAAGCGCTTCGACAAGATCATCATGGTGACCTGCCGGCCGGAGCAGAAGGCGGCGCGCTTTGCGGAGCGCCAGGGCGTCACGGAGGAAGCGGCGCGGCGGGAGGTTGAGCGGCGACAGGCGGCGCAGCGTTCGGATGAAGAAAAGATTCGCGCGGCGGATTACGTGATCGACAATTCGGGTTCGCGGGCGGAGACGGAGCGGCAGGTGGATGCAGTCTGGAAGGAATTAAGGCAACTAGCCGCAGATGAACGTTAAAGGGTTTGTCAGTCTTTCAGTAAGTCAGTTCTTCAGTTCCATGCTCCCGCGAAATCCAGTCTACTGACAAACTGAAATACTGACATACTGACGAACACCGCATTTCGGAATGGCAGGTTTGAATATGAGAGGAATACGCGTACTGCTTCTCGCGCTCGTGGTTGCGGGCGCATTCTATTTCTACACCACCTCGCAGCGCGCGGGGCTAGCGCCCACGCACTGGTTCGGGCGCGAAGCGGGCAAGCTGGAGTTGACCGAAGCGGCCGGGCCGGAGGCGCTCGACCCCGAGGAACAGGTCAACGTCGCCGTCTACAAGAAGGGCGTGCCCTCGGTGGTGAACATCAAGTCGCGCTCGGTGTCGTTTAACTTTTTCTACGGCATCGTGCCCGAGGAAGGCCAGGGATCGGGGTTCATCCTCGACAAGGAAGGCCACGTTCTCACCAACTACCACGTGATCGCCAACGCCGCCGGCACCGGCGCCGCGCGCCAGATCGAAGCCACGCTTTACAACCGCAAGACCTACAAGGCCGACGTGGTCGGCGTGGATCGCGCGCACGACCTGGCGGTCATCCAGATTCATGGCAGCGGGTTCACGCCGGCAACCCTGGGCGACTCGCGCGGGCTGCTGGTAGGACAGAAAGTCTTCGCCATTGGGAATCCGTTCGGTCTCAGTGGCACGATGACGCGCGGCATCGTCAGCTCCATCCGTTCGGTGCAGGAGCCGGGCGGCGCCGACATTGACGAAGCCATCCAGACCGACGCCGCCATCAACCCGGGCAATTCCGGCGGTCCGCTGCTGAATTCCCGGGGCGAGGTGATCGGCATCAACACCCTGATCGCCTCCAGCGTGGGGCAAAGCGCGGGCATCGGTTTCGCCATCCCCATCAACACGGCGAAGGCGGTGCTTAACGACCTGGTGTCGCTGGGCCGGGTGCGGCGGCCGGCGCTGGGCGTGCATACCATCCCCATCGGGCCGGAGCTGGCGGCGCAACTCGGCCTGCCCGCCGACTATGGATTGCTGATCAACGACGTCATTGCCGGAAGCGGGGCGGAGCGAGCGGGCCTGCGCGGCGGCACCAAGCGCGCCTTCCTGGGGAACACGCCCATCATGCTGGGCGGGGACTTGATCGTCGCCATTGACGGCCAGCAGGTGGAAGACCCGCAGGACTTGTCGCACGTCATGAACAATCACCGCGCCGGAGACACCGTGACCGTCACCATCTTCCGCGGGCAGCAGAAGATGGATGTCAAAGTGACCTTGGGGGAAGCGCGGGAGCAGGCGTAGGCGCAAGGCGCAAGGCACAAGGCTCAAGGCACTGGGCCGGAGCGCCTTACGATGATTCTTGCCTTGCGCCTTGAGCCTAGAGCCCTGAGCCTATGGATTTGGATTCTCTGCGCGCATTCTGCCTGTCCTTTCCCGGCGCCAGCGAAGGGCTGCAATGGGGCGAGTGCCTGCTGTTTCGCGTGGCCAACAAGTTCTTCGTCAATGTCACTCTTGCCGACACGCCGCCGCGGGTCTGGGTGAAGTGCACCCCGGGGCGCTGCGCCGAACTGCTGGAGATCGAGGGCATCCGGCGCGCGCCCTATATCGGCAAGCACGATTGGGTGGAACTGGAGCGCATGGATCTGCTGCGCGACGCAGAGATGCGCGAGCTGATTGCGGAGTCGTACCAGAATATCCGGAGCAAGCTGCCGCGGAGCGTGCAGGCGAAGCTCGAGGAAAAGCAGATTCCTCTTCGGGGCAACAACCGGCCCGGAATGACAAAGAAGAAAAAGAGAGCCTAGAACTGGTGTGTCGCCGCTATGCGGCTGCACACGCGAGGGCGCGTGTGCCACACAATTTCGCTGGTTTCAAAAATCGGTTTTTGGGAAGGGCACGGCGGAACCTGTCCCGAGCGAAGCCGAGGGAGCCGTGCCGCTCGAGGCCGCAAAATTATTGGGCTTTAGCCCCTGAGGAACATTTTTCCCGAGGCGAAAACCTAGTTTTGAAACCAGTTCTAGGCCGAACCGCCGCGGGCGGAGCGCAGGTCAATGCCAAGCTGCTGGCACTTCTTGTACAGGTGGCTGCGCTCCAGGCCGAGGGCGCGGGCGGTGTTGGTGATGTGGTGATGGTGCGCCTTGAGCTCGGCGAGGATGGTCTCGCGCTCGAAGGCGGCGGCGCGCTCGGAGAGTGTGCCGGTGGCCGTTGTGGATGAACCGGAGGCCGGCGTTTGCGGCAATGCCAGCTCGACGGTGGCGGCGTCCACCTCGCCGTTCACGGCCAGCAACATAAGTCGTTCCACGACATTTCTCAGCTCGCGGATGTTGCCCGGCCACCCATAGTGCAGGAGTGCGGCGACGGCCTCGGGAGCGAAGCGCATGGGCTTCCAGCCGTTCTGGGCGCACACCTGCCGCGAAAAGTGTTCGACGAGCGCGGGGATGTCCTCGCTGCGGGCGCGCAGCGGCGGAAGCGCCAGCGGAAAAACATAGACGCGGTGAAACAGGTCCTGGCGGAATTTTCCTTCGCGCACCAGCTCTTCCAGATTGCGGTGCGTGGCGACCACGACCCGGACGTCCACCACGACCGGGCCGCCGCCGCCGATGCGTTCCACCTCGCTCTCCTCCAGCACGCGCAGCAGCTTGGCTTGCATGGCGAGCGGCATGTCGCCGATCTCGTCGAGGAAGAGCGTGCCGCCGTTGGCCTGCTCGAATTTGCCGATATGGCGCGAGGCGGCGCCGGTGAAGGAACCTTTTTCGTGGCCGAAGAGCTCGGATTCAATCAGCTCGGCGGGCACGGCGGCGCAATTCAAGGTGACGAAGGGTCCGCTGTGGCGCGGGCTCTTGTCGTGCAGCGTGCGCGCGGCGAGTTCCTTGCCGGTGCCGGTCTCGCCGCAGATGCAGACGCGCGTGACGCTGGCGGCGACGCGCTCGATCTGCGCCATGACGCGGCGCATCGCCTCGCCCGAGCAGACGATTTCGTGCTTGCCCAGCCGCGCCTTGAGCTGCTGATTTTCCCGCTCCAGGCGCTTGAGCTTGAGCGCGTTGTCGACGGTGAGCAGGAGCTTGTCGGTGGAAATCGGCTTCTCCAGGAAGTCGAGCGCGCCCAGCCGGGTGGCGCGCACCGCCATCTCGATGTGCGCCTGCCCGGACATCATCACCACCGGCGCAGTGACGCCGTTTGCTTTCAAATCCTCGAGCAGCGCCAGGCCGTCGCGTCCGGGCATGACCACGTCGGAGAGGATGAGGTCGAACTCGCGCGAGCGGGCCAGCTCCAGCGCTTTCGCGGCATTGTCGCAGACCGTGGCCTCGTGGCCGGCGAGGCGGAAGGCGCGCGCGAGCGAAGCCAGCGTGTTCGCCTCGTCGTCAACGATCAGGAGTTGGGCTTTCGTGGGCACGGTTCCTCGGTTATGGCTTAGCCACAGAGGTCACAGAGGAAGACTCGATCTGCAACGCGTCGATCATTAATTCTTTGTTTCCTCTGTTTCCTCTGTGGCTAAATTCTTTATTTCCTCTGTGTCCTCTGTGGCTAACCTAAGTAATCATCGCTGATTTAAACATCTCTGGGTTCGCGGGCGCGGAACTTGTCCGCGGCAAGTCAATGCGAAATGTTGTTCCCTTGCCGGGCGTGCTGTCCACCGTGATGCTGCCGCCGTGATCGCTCACCACCGACTGCACGATCGCCAGGCCCAGCCCGGTGCCGTGGCGCTTGGTGGTGTAGTAGGGCGTGAACAGGCGCTCACATTCTTCGCGCGTCAGGCCGCTGCCGCTGTCGGAGACCTCGATGCGCACGTGCTCGGGCGTGGCGCTGGTGCGTACGGTGATCGTGCCGCCCTCGGGCATGGCGTCGAGCGCGTTGAGCACAAGGTTCGACAAGGCGCGGTGCAGGAGGTCGGGATCGGCGTCAACCGGCGCGAGCGAATCGTCCAGTGCAAGAAGCGTTTCGATGCGCGGCGAAGGCGGCGTGGTTTTCCCCGCGGCCGAGGTGCTAGGCCCCACCCTATCCGCTCCAAACCCGGGAGCGGATAAGGGTGGGCCACCCGAGGCTGCACGCAATTGCGCTTCGTGCAGCTTAAGCACCTGGCGCGCGATGTCGTTGACGTTCACCGGCTGGAGCTGCGGCTGCGGCATTTTGGAGAAGTCGCTGAAGCGCCCGACGATGGCCTTCAGGTTGCCGAGTTCAGCCAGCAGCGTGGCAGTGCTCTCGCGGAAGACCTCGTCGAATTCGGCGGAACTGCGCGCGCGCAGCAGGTTCTCCACCGTGATTTGCAGCGGGAAGAGCGGATTCTTGAGCTCGTGCGCCAGACGGCGGGCAAGTTCGCGCCAGGCGGCAACGCGCTCCGCCTGCACGGCGCGGTCGCGCTGCTCGACCAGTTGATGGGTCATGGAATTGAACGATGCGGCGAGCTGGCCGATTTCGTCGCGCGAGGTAACTTCGACTTGCGCGTCCCAATTGCCGGCTGCGACTTCCCGCGCGGCTTCGGCCAGACGCTCGATGGGTTGCGTGACGCGCGCCGCCACCCAGCCGCTGAGCAGAATCGCGAGCAGGATGCCAACGCCGCCGACGATGAGTGCGAAGGCGCCGATATGCCGCTGCAGCTCGATCAGGCTGCGGCGTGAACTGCCGACCAGCAACACGCCCAGGAGCGCGCCGTTCGCGCCCTTGAGTGGAATGGCGTGGAAGCTCTCGCTGTCGGCGGTGTCGGCGGACCACTGCACGGTTTCGTCGGCGTCGCTTCCCTGCTGTTGCACGCGCACGATGAGCGGCGCGAGACGTTCGGCATTGTCCACCGCTCCGGCGGGGCCGATGAGCGATGGCGCGGAAAAGCCTGGTTGCAGGTTGCGATAGAGCAGAGCGCGCATGCCCGCCGGCAGGGTGAGCGATGAAATGAAGTCGCGGTCGAGCCGCTGGCCGCCGAGAATGAAGAGCGGCTTGTCACCAATGTTGACCGCGCGGGCGGCGAGCAGGCCGAGAGTGGCGCCGTCAGGCAGCGGGACAAGACGGAGCACAGCGCCTTGGGACGGCAAATCGGGCGCGACGTCTTCTTGATAGCCGAAGCGCGCCGGCCACTGCGCCGAGGAAATGATACTGCCGCCGGCGCTAACGAATTCGAGCAGGTCGAGCTGGTGACTTTCGGCGACGGCCTTGGCTTCGGTGACGTAGGCGGACGTATCGGCGCCGTGGCTGAGGTCGAGAGCCATGCGCGAGACGGTGTCTCCGGCGGCGATGGCCTCAACGCGGCGGACAACGTCGTCGCCGCGGCGGGTGAACTCGCGGCGGAATTGCGCGATCAGGGCGTCGGTGCGCTCGCCATCGGCGCGCTGGAAGGCGCTGCGGGTGCGCCAGGAAACGACGGTCGAGACCGCGCCCACGGTGACCAGCACGATGAGCGCGAGCGCGATCAGCAGCCGGCGGCGAAAGCTCATCGTGCCTCCGGAGCGAGCCAGACGCTCTCGAGCTGCCAGCTTCCGTCGCGAGTGCGTGTCCAGTTGCGGACGCGCAGGCCGACGGCGCTGGCGGCGGGCAAGTAGGCGATGGGAACGGCCCAATGATCCTGCAACGCCGCGACAGTGGCGCGATAGACCTCGGATAGTCCCACCCTATCCGCTCCAAACCCAGGAGCGGACAAGGGTGGGGCAACCGCTTCCGGCATGGGCAGCGCCAGGCGGTCGGTACGCGAGACTTCCGCCAGCGCGACAACGGGATCGGCGGACGCAAGGCGCACGCGCACCAGTTCGATGTCGGGCACGATGACGTTTTGCGTGCTGGGCAGCGTCTTCAAGGTGATTCCCGCATCGTTGGCGTTAAGCGCGACCCGTTCCGCCACCAGGCGCGCGAGCGGGTCGGCGGCGTCATACACCAGGGTCAGCGCGGCGGTCTGCTTGGCCTCGGCGCGCAACTGGCGGGCGCGCGCCACCTGCGGCGTGGTCGCGAACAGGAAAGAATACCCCGTGATCCAGTTGGGCAACAGGCCGGCAGTGGATTCGCCGTGGCGCTGCAAAAGGACGTTGTAAATCGAGTCGCGATCGACGGTGAGAGCGATGGCCTCGCGTACGCGAGCGTCGCGCAGGTTGGAATGGCTGAAGCGAAGCGCGAGCAGGTCAACCGGATCGCTGTTGAAGACGCGCCGGCCGGACTGGTTGAGACGGGCAAGTTGGTCGGGCGCGACTTCGACGAGGTCGGCGCGGTTGAGTTCCAGGTCCATCATCTGGTCGCGCGTGCCGCGGTTGAACTGGATGTCGATGGCGTCAACGAATGGGCGCTCGTGCCAGCCGTCTTCCAGGGCAGCGAGCGTGAGGCGGCGGCCAGGCTGGAAATCGTTGACGCGGAACGGGCCGGTGCCGAGGATTTTACCGTCGGCGCGCAGCACGATGGAATTGCGCGGCAGGGCGAGCACGGCGGGCAAGTCGGGCAAAGGCTGCTCGGAGTCGATGATGATGGAGTCGCTGAGGGGCCGTATATTCCAGTCGGGATTGGAGTCGTGAAGGGACTGCGCAACGACGGCGGAGGTCAGCCCGGTCGAGTCGGGAAAACGGACGCCGGCACGCACCGTGAAGCGCCATCGCTGTTCGCTTTCCTGCTGCCAGGACGACGCCAGCGACGGGATGGGGTGGCCGCTGGGGTCGAGCCGGACGAGCGTGTCGTACACCAGCGGCGCAATTTGGGCAAAGCCGGGGTCGTCGCCCGCGGCAGGTACCGCGGGATCGAGCGAGGGCGGTGCGGCGCGCATTTCCACCCGCAGCGTGCCGCCATAGCGCGGGCGGGTTTCCGCGGAAGCCAATGATGCAATGAGCAATGCGCCAATCAGAAAAACCCCCACCCTGTCGCGGCAAACGCGGCCGCGACAAGGGTGGGGCAACATCATCAGGAGTGAGGTTGCCCCACCCTTGTGTCGCCTGGGTTTGGCGACACAGGGTGGGGACTTCCCAAGCGCTTTGTTACTGCCCGCAAGTAATCGCAAGTTCGAAGGCATCGTAGTTGCCCGTTTTCAAATTGCGCACCACAGCGGTTGCACTGCGCGCGTCTGACGAAGTCCATAACGCGGTCACCGGTCCAGCAAGCTCCACCGGCGCACTGACCTCAACCGGCTCGCGGTCGGCAATCTCGAAGGCGCGCACCACGTCCGGCGCGCCGCCATCTCCGGTTCCGGTGACCAGCAACTGCGTCTGTGCGCCGCAGGAACTCTTGACCGCGGCCAAGTCGCTGCCCCAATCGCGCGCGGAGCGCACTCCAACATCATTGACACCGTCCACGAGGTGCACGGAACCATCGGCGCGCGCGAAAACCCAGAGCGTGTATGTCGGTCGCGGAATGCCGGCGGCGGAATAAAACGCAGGCACGCTGGTCGCTTTGCCGATCGCGGGCGTCACCACGCCGGTGAAAAAATTGCGCGAGGCGCCGAACAGAGCGGTCTGCGCGCCGGCGATGGGCCAGGGATCGTCGCCCGGGCGGCAGTTCACCGTCAGCGGCGGCTGCGCTGTGCTGGCGCACACCACGCCGGGAAGATAGGCGTCGAAGAGATGATCGCGCGCCAGGACCAGGCGTCCGCGCATGTCGCGCGGCCAGGCGCGCGCGTGCGGGATGGCAAACTGCTGCTCGGGCGTCCAGCGGCCGGCGGTCATTTTGTAGAGCGATATGGCGGCCGGATCGAGCACGATCATGTGCGGCTCGGCGCCCGCCTGCACCTGCGCGACATCGAGGATCGGCGAATCCTGCGACCACAGCGGCGTTTTGCGAATGGCCACCAAGGGCCCGTTCAGCGCCGGCGCGGCGGCTTGCGTGCGCGGCGCGGTGACCATCGCCACCTTGGTTTCGTTCGCTTGGTGCACTTCGGCGACCCAGACGTAGCCCTGGGCATTTTCCGAGAGCGTGAGCTTGATGTCGGCGGCGGCATTGGCAGCGACGACGCGCACGCCGGCAGAGCGGAGGTCGTTCTGCAGATCGCGCTTGATGACCGGAATGTAGTCGGCGGTGAGCGAGGAAACGTTGTGCACGGTGAGCGTCACCGTGCCCGGCCCGGTGATGGCGGCGATGTCGCGCGCCAGTTGGGCGGCGGGCTCCGTCCATTGCGCCGCGGCAGGGAGGCAGAATGCGAGTGCGAGCGCGGCCAGGGCGCAGAGCCGGGTTGCTTTGCGGGTCATGAAGTTGCGCGGATTATAACGCGGGATGAACATGGTTCCTCGTGTCGACGGCTGACGGTCGACGGTCGACGGCCGATTGCTGCCAGCCGTCGACCGTAGATCGTAGACTCGTTTCACTGCTGGCCCTGTTTCCCGCGCGGCGGAGGATCGTCTTCCCCGCCGGACTGCGGCGGCGCGCCCATGCTGCGGAACACGTCGTTGGCGAAGAAGAATTTTCCGTCGGACGGAACCATCATCACCTGGATCTTGTCGGAGAGGCGCTCAGCCACGATCTTGTTGATGAGGAGCGGATTCTGCTTGAGCACCAGCGCTTCCGACTTCATGCGCTCGGCGTCGGCGGCGGCGGTGACGCGGATGCGGTTGGCCTCGGCGTCGGCGAGCAGGTTGCGGCGCTCCAGTTCCGCCTTGCTGTCAATCACCTTGGCTTGCGCGGCGGCTTCGGCGTTCTTGATGGTGGTTTCCTTGCGCGCTTCCGCTTCCAGCCGCGATTGCTCGATCTGCTTCTGCTTCAGCGGCAGGGTGTACTGCATGGCGTCGGATTCGCCCTTGGCCTGCAGCACGCGGACCTGTGCCTGGCCTTCGGCGCCCTTCACTTCGCGCACCTTTTGCGCTTCCGCCTGGAGTTCGGAGATGCGCACCTGCTTCTGCTGGATTTCGGTTTCCACGCCCATGCGGTCGTTCTCCTGCTCGCGCACCAGCAAGGTTTCCAGACCCTTGGCGTACTCCGGGGGAAGCTGGATGTCGCGCAGCATGACTTCCTTGACGCGGATGCCGTCGGCGCCGAGTTTGGTAGTGATGATTTTTTCCGCGCGCTCGCGGACTTCTTCGCGCTTGGCGGAGAAGACGTCGCGCACGGTGTAGTTGGGCACCAGTTCGCGCCACGCGCTGGCCACCACCGGCGGCACCAGTTCGGTGTCCACCGGCTGCGGCAAGTGGCTCTGAATATAGTCGAGGCGGCTGGGATCGAGGCTGTAGCGGACGGTGATGGCGAGTCCGAGCGTCAGGCCTTCTTTCGCCTGCACGTTCAAAGGCTCGGGCTTCTTCTTGTCCATGGATTTGGCGGCTTCGCTGCTTACGCCGGTGGTGTAGAGGTGGTCGCGGGTGTCGAACATCTCCACCCGATCGATGAACGGCTTGACCAGGTGCACGCCGGGGTAGAGCGTTCCGGGACGCGTCCCCATTACCTGGCTGACGCGCACGCCAGCCATCCCGCTAGGGACCACGATGATGCTCAGGGCGATGAGCAGCGGCGCCCAGGCGACGGCGACCAGCGCGACCGCGGTGCGCCAGCGCAGAGGTTCGGGTTCAGGGTAGCCGGTGACGCCGCGAGTGAGGCCGCGGCGGTGTTGGAGTTCGACGTACAAATCGTACGCCACGATAGCGAGCGCGGCGATGAACATCCCAATCGCGCCGGCCAGCAGCAAATACTTCAGTGCGAGCATATCTCCTCCGTTACTTCAATTCCGAGTTACCGAAAAGATCGTCTTGCGGAAGCGGCCGGGGCTGGTTGCGCCGCATCGGACGCAGCAGGTGGAACAGTCCGCCGAAAATGAATTCCTCCAGCAGCAGCGCGCACATGATCGAGAAGAAAAGCCCGGCTACCGCCACCGTTGCTGTCATTGCGTCTTGCATTGGGGTTCTCCTGTCTCTCGTAGTCCGTAGCCGGTAGTCCGGGGGCCCCTCACTGTCCGCTGGCCGCAACCGTCGAGGCGGTTTGCGTCTGGGCAACAACCGTTTCGGTCGAGCCGAAGATCTGCGCCGTCTGGGCATCGGCTTCGGCGCGGATGACCACCGTGTCGCCCACGCGAACTATGTCGAAAAACTGCTCGAGGTCGCGCTTCGCCATGCGGATGCAGCCATGCGAGGCGGCTTTGCCGATGGAGCGCGGCGCGTTCGTGCCATGAATGCCGTATCCCTTGAGGCTCAGGCCAATCCAGCGCGAGCCCAGCGGATTGGCCGGCCCGGCGGGGATGACCTTGCCCGGGTGGTAGTAGGTCGGGTGGCTGAGGCGGTTGATGATCTGGAACTCGCCGTCGGGGCTGGGGCTGTCGTCGGCGCCGACCGCGACCGGAAATACCTTGAGGACGCGGCCGTCTTCCAGAACCGCGAGCTTGCGGTCGGGGATGCTGACCAGCACCTGGCGCGCGGGCTGCTGTTTCTGCGCCAGGGCGTCGGCGGTGACCATCAGCAGGACCGCCACGATCCACTTCGCCTTCGCCATCCGCTTCGAGTTGCCGTTGATCTTGCTCATCGCCTTTGCCTCTCGGCTTAGGCATAGGGCACAACGGCGGCCATAACGTAAGTTGTGGATAAGGTTATAGTTACGAGAAGGATTTCAGTGCAGGATGTGTCCGGGTGGACACGAGCGTGTCAGGGGTGACACGGTTGACAAGCGCAAGGCTCAAGGCGCAAGGCTCAAGGCGCAAGGCGCAAGGCGCGGGGCGCAAGGCGGCGAGCCATGCGCGTTTGCTCATGGCCGCTACTGCGGATAGAGCTTCCTGCGATGAGCACGGAGTGGAAATTGTTTCATCCGTGCAGCAGGACCATGAGGAGATGGCCGGGAATGAAGCTCAGGAATCCGCTCATGGCGAGGAAGTGCGCACGCCGCTTGAATTAAACTGAGCCGGGCGCAGATAATGCCTTTCCAGCTTTTCACAACGAGATCGGCATTTTTCGGCACTAGTCAGGAGTGATGGATGAAACGGGTCATCTTGTCCGGGGTGGTAGTGTTCCTGATCCTCGCAGTACTGACAGCTTGTGGCGGCAGTAGTAGTTCGACATCGACGACAAGCACGGTAGCCCTCTCCATTTCGCCGGCATCGGCGTCGGTGACCACCGGGACGACGCAGCAGTTCACGGTCACGGTCACCAACACCACGAACACGGCCTTGTCGTGGTCGGTGAACGGCATCGTCGGTGGCAATTCGACGGTCGGGTTCGTCTCCTCCACCGGGTTGTTCACCGCGCCCAACAATGTTCCGACTCCGGCCACGGTGACCGTCACCGCAACCTCGCAGGCAGACACCTCCGTAACGATATCCGTACAGGTGACGATCACCGCGCCCGCGACTGCGACGGCGCCATTGACGGTGAGCCCCAACCCGGTCATCGTGCCCGCCGGCGGACAGCAGACATTTTCAGCGACGGTAAGCAATATCCCCATTGCGGTGAATTGGACACTGAACTGCCAGTCCTCGGTGACGGGCGCTTGCGGATCCATTACTACGGCCGGGGTGTACACCGCGCCGCCGTCGCCGCCGCCGGGCGGCAATGTGAGCGTGACCGCCGCGGCGACAAGATAACAGCGTGCCGCCGGCCGGGGCCGTGATCACGGTGCAATTCTCCAACGGCACTTTGAACGGGAACTACGCCTTCACCTTCTCCGGCCAGAATGCCGGCGCGTCCTATGTGGCGGCGGGCAGCATCAGCTTCGACGGCAACGGCAACATCACCGGCGGCACGATCGACATCAACACCGGCGGCGTCGCGTCGGCGGCGACCATCAATGCCGCCGGCAGTTCCTATCACATCGGCACCGACGGACGAGGCAACGCAACCCTACAAACGACCGCAGGACAGGTGACCTGGCAATTCGCGGTGGTGAACCACTCCCGCGCCTTCGTGGAACGCTTCGACTCCGGAGTGCAGAGCGCCAGCGGCACGATGGAACTGCAGGATGCCACACAATTCACGGTCGCCGGATTTAGCGGCAGCTACGCGTTCAACCTGTCGGGCGCAAACGCCAGCAATAAACCCGGATCGCTGGCGATGGCGGGCGCGATGACGTCCGCGGGAGCGGGCATCATCAGCGGCGGTGCGCTGGACGTCAACAACGCCGGAAGTCCTTCGGCCGGCCTGAGCCTGGCGGGCACTTATACCGCACCGAACGCTTCGGGCCGCGGCACCATGACGCTGAACAGCACATTCGGCACGCAAAGCCTGGCGTATTACGTGGTGGACGCCACGCACGTTAAGGTGGTCGAGACGGATGCGGGCGCGCAACTGGTCGGCGACGTGTACAAGCAGCCGGTCGGCCCATTTACCAATGCCAGCGTTCGCGGCGGGTTCGCATTCGCGTTCCTCGGGTCCACCAGCGCCGGCGCGTTCGGCGAGGGCGGAGTGCTGACGCTGGACGGCGTTGGGAACGTGACCAGCGCCACGAGCACGATTGACATCAACGCGCATGGCAATCCGCAGAATTCGCTGGCCGTGTCCGGCACCTACAACGTGGCTGACGCGACCACCGGAAGAACCACGGCCACTCTGACGGTCGGCGGCTCGACATACCAGTACGCTTTTTATCCGCAAATCAACGGCGCCTTGAGCATGGTTGAGATCGATACCTCGAATGTCGTCGCCGGCAGGGCGTTGGCCCAAAGCCTCGGACCCTTCAGCGGCGGGTCGTTCCTGGGTAACTACGCTGTGAACTTCACCGGGAATGACTTTGTGGTGAATCCCGGCGAGGAGGACCTGGTGGGGCAAATGCTCCCGAACGGCGGCAGCGCGATTACGGGATCGGTGGACATCAGCGATAACGGGGTACTGACGCACTCCGCCGCGCTCTCAGCTTCCTATTCCGTCGCTGCTTCCGGGCACGGTGCGATTCCCTCACTCACAACGACGCCGAACGCGTTCTCGAACGCTACTTTTAACATGTACATCGCCGATAGCGGCGACGCGCTGTTCCTGGAATCGGACGGCACCCGGGTGCTGGTGGGCATCGCCCAGAAGCAATACTGATCAGAGCGCAGTTTGTGCCATAAACCCACATCTGCCAAAACCGGGCAGATGTGGGGCACCTTGCACCTTGCCTGATTTCGCGCTAAACCAAGGGCTGCCTTGTAACGGCAGCCCTTTTCGCAACTCAGTTCCTTATCGGGGGTTATATTCACCAAGCGGTTTCGATGTGGGTATGAAGCTCTGGCACAAAATCGCGGTTACGGCGTGTGCGCTGCTCTGTCTCGGCGCAATACCGTGCATTGCTGCCGATACCATAACTGCGACGCCGCTGGATGCCGGCTATCGCCACATGTACAACCTGCAATTCGGCGAGGCGCACAAGGCATTCCAGAACTGGCAGCAGGAACATCCGGACGATCCCCTGGGCCCGGTTTCCGACGCCGCCGCTTACCTGTTTACCGAATTCGACCGCCTGCACATCCTGGAAAGCGAACTGTTCGTCGACGACCAGAAATTCGAGAGCCGTTCGCGGCCGGCCCCCAATGCGGAATTGAAGCGGGCGTTTGAAGCACAACTGGCCAAGGCACGCCAGCTCGCGCAACAAGCGCTGGCGCGCGATCCTCACGACGCCAACGCGTTGTTCTCCGACGTGCTGGCCGACGGCCTGGAAGGCGACTACCTGGCCCTGATCGAGAAGCGGGATTTCCAGGCGCTGAAATTGATGAAAGAGGGCCGCTCGATCGCGGAGCGTTTGTTGGCGGCCGATCCGGCCTGTTATGACGCGTACCTGGCGGTGGGCGTCGAGAATTACCTGCTCAGCCTGAAACCGGCGCCGCTGCGCTGGATCCTGCGCATCTCGGGCGCGGAGACGGACAAGGCGGTCGGCATTGAGAAATTGCGCATCACCGCCGATAAAGGACATTACCTGCTGCCCTATGCGCGCCTGCTGCTCGCCGTCGCCGCGCTGCGCGACAACGACCGCATTCGCGCGCGCGCATTGCTGCAGGACCTGGCGGCCAACTTCCCGCAGAATCGCCTCTACCGGAACGAGCTGGCGAAGCTGCAATAAGGTGTAACCAGCGCGAGGGCCGAGCGTCTTTTGATCATGCAGAGGAACCTGGGACCAACGACAACTTTTGCCGGCGGCTCGCGTTTACACCAAATAACAACTCTCGCAATGGGTGTGGGTGAGTTCCTCGCTTCAGGTGGACAATGAGAATAGCCGGCGCGGCCAGCGCCTTTCCACAATATGTCTACGACCAGCCGGCGATTGTCGCCGCGTTGAAGGACTACTGGGGCGAGCGGCTCGAACGCCCTGAGCTCCTGGAGCGGCTGCACGCGCGCTCCGGCGTGGAGCGGCGTCACCTGGTCCTGCCCACCGAAGCCTACGCCGGCGTGGATACCTGGGGAAAAGCGAACTCGCTGTGGATCGAAAAAGCGGAAGAGCTCGGGTACCAGGCAATTTGCCGCGCTATTACGCCGCTGGGCATCGCTCCCTCCGACATCCATGCGCTCTATGTCGCGTCGGTGACGGGCATCGCCAGCCCATCGCTGGACGCCAAGCTGATCAATCGCATGGAGCTGTCGCCCAACATCAAGCGCGTTCCCATCTTCGGCCTGGGCTGCGTCGCCGGCGCGGCCGGCATCGCGCGCGCCGCCGACTACGTGCGCGCCTTCCCCAAGCAGATTGCGGTCGTGCTGTGCGTGGAATTGTGCTCGCTCACCTGGCGCCGCGACGATGTTTCCGCCGCCAACCTGGTTGCCACCGGCCTGTTCGGCGATGGCGCCGCTGCCGCGGTGATCGCGGGCGCCGAGAGCGGGCTGCCGGGCGTGCAGATTGTCGATACCCGTTCCGTGTTCTATCCCGATACCGAGGAGGTCATGGGGTGGGACATTTCCGAGAACGGCTTCCGCATCGTGCTGTCGCCCGATGTTCCCAAGGTGGTGAAAGAGCATTTGCGGTCCGACGTTGATACGTTCCTCTCCGATCACGGCCTCAGCCGCAAGGACATCACCAGCTGGATCCTTCACACCGGCGGCCCCAAGGTCCTGGAGGCGGTGCAGGACACGCTGGAATTGCCGGAGGGCGCGCTGGATGCGTCGTGGGAGTGCTTGCGCCGCGTCGGCAATCTCTCCTCGGCGTCGGTGTTGTGCGTGCTGCAGGACTTCCTGGCACGACGGCGCGGCGCGCCGGGTTCCTACAGCGTGCTCGCCGCCCTGGGACCGGGATTCAGCTCCGAGGTGGTGCTGTTGCGGTGGTGATGATGTCAGCCGTACCCCAGCGAACCGATGTATTCGTCGTCGGCGGCGGACCCGCCGGACTTGCCGCCGCCATCGCGGCCCGCCGGCAGGGTTTCCGCGTCACCGTTGCCGACGTGTTTCGCCCGCCCATTGACAAGGCCTGCGGCGAGGGCCTCATGCCCGACTCCGTCGCCGCCCTGCGCGAGCTTGGCCTCGATCTCGACGATCTCGACACCGGCGCATTTCGCGGCATTCGTTTTATCGGCGACGAAGGCGTTGTCGAAGCCGACTTCCCTCGTGGCCGCGGCGTCGGCATCCGCCGGACTCTGCTGCATCAAGCCCTGGTGCAAGGCGCATATGATGCCGGCGTAACCATGTTGTGGGGCGCGCGGGTTGCGGCCGCGCGCGATGGCGCGGTGCTGGTGGACGGCCGAACCGTTCGGTGCGGCTGGATTATCGGCGCCGACGGTCACAACTCGCAGGTGCGCCGTTGGGCGGGGCTGAGCGGCGAACGCGAATTCGACCGCCGCCTCGGCGTGCGGCTGCATTTCGCGATTGAGCCGTGGAGCGAATACGTCGAGATCTACTGGGGCGAGCACAACCAGGCTTACGTGACCCCGATCGGGAAGTGCGAAGTTTGCGTCGCGCTGCTCTCCAGGCAGCCGGTAGGCGACTTCGCATCCGCGCTGCAGGAATTTCCGGCTCTTCGCCGCCGGCTGGGAACGGCGCACACCACCACCGAGGTGAAGGGCGCGGTCACCGTGACCCGCAAGCTGAAGTCGGTGGCGCGCGGCCGGTTCGCGCTGGTCGGCGAAGCTTCCGGTTCGTCGGACGCCATCACCGGCGAGGGACTCGCCATGTCGTTTCGCCAGGCCATCGCACTGGCGCGTGCGCTCGCCGCCGACAACCTTTCCCTCTACCAGGCGGCGCACGACGACATTGGCAGGTTGCCCCACTTCATGGGCCGCACCCTGTTGCTGATGGACAAACGGCCGTGGGTGCGCCGGCGTGCGTTGCGCGCGCTGGCCGCGAAACCCGGCCTGTTCCGGCAGCTTCTGGCGGTTCACGTCGGGGAACTCTCGTTGCTGAAGTTTGCGATTCCCGGATTCCTGGACTTGGGGTGGGAGATATTGACGGCCTGAAGGATCGGAGCAGGAACTATGTTACGTCGTTACCAAATCGTGGTCGCCGCATGCATCATGGCGGTCGCTGGCTTCGCGGCGACAAGCGTCGCCCAGGAGCTGGCGTTCGAACTTGATCCTGCGCAGTCGCGGGTGGATTTTATTCTTGCCGATGTGGTGCACACCGTCCACGGCGATTTTCATTTGAAGAATGGTTTCCTGCGATTCGATGCGCAGAACGGCGGCGCTTCCGGCCAGTTGACCGTGGACGCCACCACCGGGGAGAGCGGCAGCAAGGGCCGCGATCGCAAAATGCACCAGCAGGTGCTGGAGAGCGCCACGTATCCCGACATCACTTTCCAACCGCAGCACGTGATCGGAAAAATTGCGGGCGCAGGCGCGTCGCAGATGGAAATCCAGGGGCTGATGACGATGCACGGCCAGACCCACGCCATGACCGCTACCGGTCCCGTGCAGATCAATGGCGACCAGGTCTCCGCCGACCTGCGCTTCGTGGTCCCCTACGAGCAATGGGGCATGAAGAACCCGAGCATGCTGTTCCTGCGGGTCAGCGACAAGGTTGAGATCACGGTCCACGCCGTCGGCCGGCTCATGCCGGTGGCGGCCTCTGCGGCGGCGCAAGCGGGCGCATCGACCCACTAGCGCTCTCGAATTCCGCCCGTCATCTTCCCCGGGGCCTTTCTCTACCGCCAAAAGGCAAAATCAATGTGGACGCAGGTCAGCCTCAAACAGAACGGGCGTAAAATGATCCACCATGACGAGCCCCAGCCACGATAGGGACAGGGCAGAATTCCGGCTCCTGTTGCACCAATTCGTGGAGCGGAAAATCCAGCTCCGCGCCTACGAGTTGTACGTACAGCGCGGCAGAGCTGAGGGACGCTCGCTCGATGACTGGGTCAACGCCGAGGCAGAGGTTCTTCGAGGAAGCATCCTGTCGCCTTTGTTTCGAAAGTTCTAGCAGCTCGAGACTACCTCGATACTAGGTACTCGGTACTCCCGCCGATCCGCTGTATATTGGCAGCGCACAATATCCTCACCCATGCCGAACTTCGTCACAGGGCTGATCTGCGTTTTTTGCCGCTCGCAATTTTCTCCCCGCGTGGGATACACCTGTCCGCGGTGCGGCATCACCGGCATTCTCGATGTGCAATACGATTACCCCGCCATTCGGAAGGCGCTGACCCGCCGCAAGCTCGCGGCGCGCACCGATCACAGCCACTGGCGTTACCGCGAGCTGCTGCCCATCGCGGATCGCGCGCAGCTTCCAGCGCTGGCGGTGGGATGGACACCGATCGTCGCAGCCGGCCGGCTGGCGCGCCATTTGGGAGTTCGTGAACTGCTCATCAAGGACGAGGGACGCAATCCCACCGGCTCGCTGAAAGACCGCGCCAGTTCGCTGGGCGTGGTGAAGGCGGTGGAGAAGCGCCGCAAGATCATCGCCTGCGCCAGCACCGGCAATGCCGCGTCGTCGCTGGCGGGCATGGCCGCAAGCATGGGTTTGCGCAGCGCGATTTTCGTGCCGCAGCGCGCGCCCGAGCCCAAGGTCACGCAACTGCTCATCTTCGGCGCCACCGTGCTGCGCGTCGGCGGCAGCTACGAGCAGGCGTACGAACTGTGTCAGCAATCGTGCGAGCGCTGGGGCTGGTACAACCGAAACTGCGCCATCAATCCCTACCTGGTGGAAGGCAAGAAGACGGTCGGGCTGGAAATCGCGGAACAGCTCGCGTGGAATCCGCCGGACTGGATTGCCATGTCGGTGGGCGACGGTTGCACCATCGCCGGCGCATGGAAAGCGTTTCGCGAATTGAAAACCATCGGTTTGATCGCGCGCACGCCGCGCATGCTCGGAGTCCAGGCGGCGGGCGCGGCGCCCATCACCGAAGCGTTTCGCAGTCACGGGCCGATGAAGCCCATGGAGCCAAACACCATCGCCGATAGCATCGCCGTCGGAGTGCCGCGCAATTGGAAAAAAGCGGTGACGGCGATCGAGGAGTCCGGCGGCGCCATGATCAATGTCGCCGACGACGAAATCCTGGATGCAATGAGCTACACCGGCCATCTGACCGGAGTCTTTGCCGAACCCGCGGCCGCCACTGCCGTCGCCGGATTGAAGCGCGCGCTGAGCGAAGGCCTGGTGCCGGGCAAGTCCCGCGCACTGGCGGTGGTGACCGGCAGCGGGTTGAAGGACATTCGCGCCGCACAGCAGGCGGTCGGCAAGCCATTCGAAGTTCCGCCCGACGGCAGCGGTCTGGAGGAGATCCTGGCGCGCCAGGGCCTGATTCCCTCCGCAAAATCCGACGCCACCTCATGAGCCCGAAGCCCACGCCCAATTCGCTGCTGATTCGCGACATTCACACGCTGGTTTCGATGGAAGATCGCGGGGCGGAGAAAATCCCCACCCTGTCTCGCCAAACCCGGGCGAGACAAGGGTGGGGCAACCGGACGTTGCTGCGCGGCGCGTTCGTCTACGCCGAGAATGGCGAAATCAAGAAGGTGGGCACGCGTGTTCCGCCCGGCCTGCGTGCTGAAAAGACCATTCGCGCGCCCTACGCCGTCGCCGTGCCCGGACTCATCAACACTCATCACCATTTGTTTCAGACGCTGACGCGCGCCTGCACGGCCGCCGCCAATGCCGAGTTGTTCGATTGGCTGACCACGCTGTATCCGCGCTGGGCGCGCATGGACGAGGAAGCGGTGCACACGGCGGCGCTGGTCGGCATGGCGGAACTGATGCTCAGCGGTTGCACCACGACCACCGACCATCATTATCTTTTTCCGCGCGGGCAGAAGAAGCTGATTGACGCCGAGATCGGGGCGGCGCGCCGCCTCGGCATCCGCTTTCATCCCACGCGCGGCAGCATGAACGTGGGCGTCAGCCGCGGAGGCCTGCCGCCCGACTCTGTGGTGCAGACCACGGACGAAATCCTGGAAGACTCCGAACGCGTAATTCGCAAGTATCACGACCCGCGCCCGGGCTCGATGCTGCGCATTGCGCTCGCGCCTTGTTCTCCCTTCACCGTGGACGCGGAACTGATGCGCCAGACCGCCGCGCTCGCTCGCCGGCATGGCGTCCGCCTGCACACGCATCTGGCGGAGACGCGTGACGAGGAAGAGTACTGCCGCAAGCGCTTCCGCCAGCGCCCGCTGGACTTTTTCCGCGACTGCGGCTGGCTGCACGAAGATACCTGGGTGGCGCACGGAATTTATTTCAACACCGGCGAATGTGGCCGCCTGGGCCGCGCGGGTGTCGGCGTGGCGCACTGCCCGACCTCGAACATGCGCCTGGCCTCGGGGATCTGTCCGGTGGGAAAGTTGCAGCGCGCCGGATCGCCGGTCGGGCTGGGCGTGGACGGCAGCGCGTCCAACGACAGCTCCAACCTGCTGGCCGAGGCGCGCCAGGCATTGCTGTTGAACCGGCTGGCGCGCGGCGCTTCCGCCATCACGGTGCAGGACGCTCTGCGCATGGCCACCCGGGAGGGCGCGCGCTGTCTCGGCCGCGACGACATCGGCAGCATCGCGGTGGGCAAGCGCGCCGACATCGCGCTTTTCGATTTGCGCGACATCGGCTACAGCGGCGCCGAGGACGCTCTCTCCGCCCTGCTGCTGTGCGCGCCGACCCGCGTCAGTACCCTGGTCATCGAGGGCCGGGTGGTGGTGGAAGGCGGCGTTCTGCAAGGTGTTTCGCTTGTCCCGATCCTGAACCGTCACCGCCGCATCGCGGCAAAAATCGTTGGCCACCCTCCGCTGCTTTGATATATTCACGGTTTGTCTTAGCTCACCAATTTTGCAGTTCTCGCCCGTGCTCCCCCCACGCGGAGAATGGAGAACGCGGTGTTCGACCACGTTCAAGCTTTCTATCAGCCGAGGAGCGTCCGCGAGGCGGTGCGTCTGCTGCACAGCGGCCCGGGCCGCGTCCTTGCCGGGGGCACCGATCTTGCGCTGCTGCGCGACCGGTCCGTCCGCTTCCTGGTTGACGTCAAGCATCTCGGCCTCGACTACATCCGCCGCGATGGCAATGGATGCGACATCGGGGCCGCCTGCACCATGTCGGCGCTGGAACATTCGCCGATCGTACGTGGACTCGCCGGCGGCATTCTTTCCCGTGCCGCCGCCACCTGCGGGTCCATCCAGATTCGCAACATGGCAACCATCGGCGGAAATCTCGCCAACGGTTCCCCCGCGGCCGATACCGCGACACCGCTGCTCGCCATGGACGCATCGGTCGTCGTGCAAACCAAAAGCGGCCGGCGGCGCATGACGCTGCGCGAATTTTTCGCCTTGCCGCTGAAGCGGCGCATCAACGGTGGACTGCTGGTGCAGATCTTCGTCCCCAAGAACAAAGGCCGGGCCGGGTGGTCGTTCCAGAAGTTCGGGCGCACGGAAACCGACATCGCCGTGGTCAATGTTGCCGCCGGCCTGGGCATTGCGCGCGATGGCACGTGCGCGTGGGCGCGCATCGCGCTCGGCGCTGTTGCCCCCGCCCCCATGCGCCCGGATCAGGCTGAAGCGCTGCTCGTCGGTAAAGCCCTCACCCGCAATCTGATTGATCGCGCCGCCGAATCCGTTGCGCGCGAAGTCCAGCCGATTACCGATCAGCGCGCCTCGGCGGAGTACCGCCGCGAGATCAGCCAGGTGCTGGCCCGCCGCGCTCTCCTCGCGTGCGCCCAGCAAGCGGAGTACACCCTATGAGCGTCCGCAACGGACACGGCAAGAACGCGATTGCACTGAAGGTTCGCATCAACGGCGAAACCCGCGAGTGGACCATCGCTCCGGGCGACCTCCTGCTGGATGTGCTCCGTCGCGAAGGTTATTTCGGCGTGAAGCGCGGCTGCGAAACCGGCGAGTGCGGCTGCTGCACCGTGCTGCTGAATGAAAAGCCGGTCAACTCGTGCATGGTTTTTGCGGCCCAGGCGAACGGCTGCGAGATCACCACCGTCGAAGCCGTCGCGCACGGCGATACGCTCGATCCCGTGCAGCAGGCGTTTCTCGACCACGGCGCGGCGCAGTGCGGCTTCTGCACGCCCGGCATGATCCTCAACACCAAGGCCCTGCTGCGGGAACATCCGCACGCCGGCGAAGACGAAGTTCGCGACATGCTTGCCGGCAATTTCTGCCGCTGCACCGGTTTCAAGAAGCCGGTGGAGGCCGTCCTGGCCGTCTCGCAGAACGGCCCCCGGCATTGCGAGGAAACTCCCGCCGCGGGCCGTCACCTGGTGGTCGGGCACTCCTTGCAGAAGACCGATGGCGTGAAGCTGGTCACCGGGCGGCCGTGCTTTACCGACGACGTCCACATGCCCGGCATGCTGATCGGCAAAATCCTGCCCAGCCCGCACGCGCACGCGCGCATCAAGCGCATTGACGTCAGCAAGGCGCGCGCGCTGCCCGGCGTGCACGCAGTCCTGACCTACAAGGACGTTCCGCGGGTGCCGCATACCACCGCCGGCCAGAGCTGGCCGGAACCATCGCCCTACGATACTTATCTGCTCGATTCCAAAGTCCGTTTCGTCGGCGACCGCGTGGCGGCCGTGGCCGCCGAATCGCGCGCCATCGCCGAGGAAGCGCTGCGCCTGATCAAGGTGGAGTACGAAGTTCTGCCCGCCATCCTCGACATGGAGCGGGCCACCAAGCCCGGCGCGCCGGTCATCCACGACGAGCCCGACTCCACCGGCATCCACGACGCCAAGCACAACGTCGCCGCGTTCATCAAGAAAGAGCTGGGCAACGTTGACCAGGCATTCCGCCAGGCTGACGTGGTCGTCGAGCGCGAATTCCGCACCCACCGCCAGCAGCACGCCATGATGGAGCCACACGTCTCCATCGCCTGGCTCGACGAAAACGGACGCCTCACCATCCGCACCAGCACGCAGGTGCCGTTCCACTCGCGCCGGCAGGTGGCGATGATCCTGCAACTGCCGGTGCAGAAAGTGCACGTCATCAAGCCGCGCATCGGCGGCGGCTTCGGCGGCAAGCAGGAAATGCTGCTCGAGGACATCACCGGCGCGCTCGCGCTGGCGGCGCGTCGTCCGGTCAAGATCGAGTACACGCGCGAGGAAGAGTTTTACATGGCGCGCAGCCGGCATCCGCAAATTCTGCGCGTCAAGATCGGCGCCAAGCGCGACGGCACCATCGTGGCCAATCAGATGTCGGTGCTCGCTACCACCGGTGCCTACGGCGGCCATTCCGCCACCGTGCAGGGCAACACCGGCAGCAAGGTGCTGCCGCTCTACCGCGCGCCCAACATGAAGTTCGACTGCACCGTGGTGTACACCAACTGCCCGGTCGCGGGCGCGTTCCGCGGATACGGCTGCCCGCAAGGCTTCTTCGCGCAGGAAAGCGTGATTGACGAGATCGCGCACGAGCTGCGCATGGACCCGATCGAGCTGCGGCGCAAGAACCTGATCCGGCTGGGCGACATTGACGAGCTCTCCGCCCAACTCGGCGAAGGGCGCAAGGGCCTGCCGCGACACATCCGGAGTTGCGGCATGCCCGAGTGCCTGGAGCGCGGCGCCAAGGCGATTGACTGGGAGCGGAAACGCACTGCGCTGCCAGGCAAGGCGACGCACCTGCGCCGTGGCGTCGGCGTGGCGTGTTCCATCCAGGGCAGCGGCATCGCCGGCGTGGACTGGGCCGCCGCGCTGCTGAAGATCAACGAAGACGGCTCCTTCAACCTGCAGGTCGGGGCGGCCGATCTTGGCACCGGCGCCGACACCGTGCTGGCGCAGATCGCCGCCGAAACGCTGGGCGTCACGCTCGACAAGATGATCGTCTGCTCCGGCGACACCGACTTCACGCCCTTCGACGTCGGCGCCTACGCCTCCAGCACCACCATCATTTCCGGCGGCGCGGTGAAGAAAGCGGCGGAAAAAGTTCGCGCGCAGATTCTCGACGTCGCCGCGCGCCTGCTCGAGGTCACGCCCGACAAGGTCAATCTCGGCAACAACGAAGCGTTCACCATCTGCGAGTGCCGCAAGGCCGTGAGCATGGCCGACGTCGCGCGCCACGCCATGTACAAGGACAAGGTCCAGATCATGGACGGCGCCTCGCACTGGAACACCGACAGCCCGCCGCCGTTCTGCGCCACCTTCGCCGAAGTCGAGGTGGACACGGAAACCGGCAAGGTGCGCGTCCTGGAACTGGTCACCGCGGTGGACTGCGGCGTTGCCATCAATCCCATGGCGGCCGAAGGACAGAGCGGAAGGCGCGGTGGCGCAAGGCCTGGGCTACGCGCTCACCGAGGAAATGCTGCTCGATGAAACCGGCCGCATGATCAACCCGAATTTTCTCGACTACAAAGTTTTTTCGGCGAAAGACATGCCCAGGCTCACGACCATCCTGGTGGAGACCGAGGAGCCGCTCGGGCCCTACGGCGCCAAGTCCATCGCCGAGGTGCCGATCAACGGCCCGGCGCCGGCAATCGCCAACGCGATTTACCACGCCATCGGAATCCGCTTCCGGCAGTTGCCGATCCGGCCGGAGATGGTGCTCAAGGCGCTGCACGAGCAGGAAAAACAGAAACCGCGCACCACGCCGGCTCGCGGCGTGCGCAAGGCTGTAGCTTCGGACTAGGACATGAACCCATTCGACAACATTCGCCAGCAGCGCGCGGCCATAGCCGGCGGCGCCAGGAAATACGAGCAGCCCATGGTCCGCTTCCTGCGCGACCTGATCGCCATTCCCGCCGAGAGCTCGCAGGAAGGACCCGTCATCCAGCGGATCAGGCAGGAGATGGAAGAGGTCGGCTTCGACGAAATCCGCATCGACAAAATGGGCAACATCCTCGGCCGCATCGGGTCCGGCAAGCACGTCATCATGATGGACTCGCACACCGACACGGTCGGCGTCGGCGACCTGAAGGAATGGAAGTGGGATCCGTACCAGGGCAAGGTGGAGGACGGCTACGTGTATGGCCGCGGCGCCTGCGACCAGCGTTGCGGCATGGCCAGCATGGTGTATGGCGCCAAGCTGATCAAGGAACTCGGCCTGGCCGGCGATTACACCCTGTGGTGCGTCGGCAGCGTGCAGGAAGAGGACTGCGACGGCCTGGCGTGGCTCTACATCCTGCGCGAAGACGGCATCCAGCCCGATTGCGTCCTCATCACCGAACCCACGAACCTGCAGGTGCATCGCGGCCAGCGCGGGCGCATGGAGATTGAAGTCCACATCCGCGGGCGTTCCTGCCATGCCAGCGCGCCCGAGCGCGGCGACAACCCGATCTACAAAATGACCACGCTGCTGCGCGAAGTCGAGCAACTCAACACCCGGCTGCGCGACGATAAGTTTCTGGGCAAGGGCACGATCGCGGTGACGCAGATTCGCTCGCTTTCGCCCTCGCTGTGCGCGGTTCCGGGCTCGTGCTCCATCCACCTGGATCGCCGCTTGACCACCGGCGACACGAAAGAGAGCGCGGTTGCCGAAGTTCGCGCCCTCTCCGGCGCACGCGACGCGGAGATCGAAATCCTGAAATACGAAGTGCCGAGCTACACCGGACTGGTGTATCCCACGGAGAAGTACTACCCGACGTGGCTGGTCGAAGAAACTCACCCGCTGGTGCAGTCCGCGGTGGAGACGTACCAGGCGCTGCATGGCCGCGCGCCCGTCGTGGACAAATGGGTCTTCAGCACCAACGGCGTGGGCTCGATGGGAATGTGCGGCGTGCCCACGGTCGGCTTTGGTCCCGGCAACGAAGTGGACGCGCACGCCGTCACCGAACGCGTCGCCATTGACCACCTGGTGCAGGCGGCGCAGTTCTATGCCGCGTTTCCGCTGGTGTATGTGCACACGCTGGAGCGCGAGCAGACGGCCAAGGCGGGCGCGTGGAAGAATTTCGATAATCTCAGAGGCACAGAGACACTGAGGAATTCGCAATCGCGCTGCGTGTACGCGTTTCGACCGTGACTCCGTGCCTCTGTGGTGAATTATCAATTCCCAATGTCCGAGCTCATCCCCATCCCGCTCCCGCTGCAGCTCACGCGCGCGTTCCTCGAATATGAGCGCGAGGGGAAAATCTTCGACCTGCCGAAGGCGAAGTTCTATCGCGGCCTCAGCGGACTGGATACCTCCGTCACGTTTCATGGCCGGCGCGCCGCCAATCCCGTCGGACCCGCCGCCGGCCCGCACGATCAACTGGTGCAGAACATCGTTCTCTCCTGGCTCGCCGGCTCGCGCATCATCGAGCTCAAGACCGTGCAGATCATGGACGAGCTCAAAATCCCGCGCCCCTGCATTGACGCCACCAACGTCGGCTACAACGTCGAGTGGTCGCAGGAGCTGAAGCTGGAGCAGTCGTTGCGCGAGTACGTCGGCGCGATGATGTTCATCGAGATCCTCAAAGCCTCGCGCCTGCCTGGGCGAGGAATTCACCGGCCCATTCACCGACACGATTTACGACATGAGCGTGGGCTACAGCCTGGAGGGCATCCGCTCGCCGCGCGTGCGCCAGTGGATCGAGAGCATGAAGGACGCGCGCGCCACCATTGACGAGCTGCGCGCCACTCTCACCGGCCCGTGGGCGCGTTATCGCGACCTGCCCTTCCCCACGCGCCTCAGCGACACCATCACGCTCTCCACTTTCCACGGCTGTCCGGCGCACGAGATCGAGGGCATCGTCACCTTCCTGCTCAGCCGAGATGGACGTGCACGTCTGCATCAAGCTCAACCCCACGCTGCTCGGCTTCGAGCAGGTGAAGCATGTGCTGCACGACGTGCTCGGCTATCGCGACATCCAGGTTGCCGCCGACGCCTTCGAGCACGACCTTCAGTTTGCCGATGCGCTCACCATGCTGCCGCGCCTCGCGGACGTCGCGCGCTCCCGCGGCAAGCGCCTGGCAGTGAAGTTCAGCAACACGCTCGTGGTCAAGAACCACCGCCAGATGTTCAGCGACGAAGTCATGTATATGTCCGGCCCGCCGCTGCATGTGGTCACGCTCAACCTGGTGAAGAAATTCCGTGAGCACATGGGCGCCGCGTTTCCCATTTCGTTTTCCGCCGGCCTCGACCAGCACAACGTGTGCAACGCCGTTGCCATGAATTTCGTGCCCGTCACCACCTGTACCGATCTGCTGCGCCCCGGCGGCTACGCGCGGCTTCCCAAGTACCTGGAAAACCTGGGCGCGAAAATGCGCGAGCTCGGCGCGCTTCGGATTCATGACTTTGTCGTCCGCTACGCCGGCCAGGGAGAGGTGGCCATCAACCTAGTGGTCGCGGCACTTGCGAGGCGCTTCCCGGCCGCAGCATCGCACATCAACGAATTCGCCGGCTTGCGGCTGAAATCCTGGCTCGCGACTCCGGGCGCGGCGCTGAATGAAGTCTGCGCCAACATCCAGCGCGAGTTCACTCCCGGCCGCCTGCCGCAGCTTCCGCATTCGCTCGCCGACGCCCTGCAGGACGAACTCGTCGGACTGGAGCGCGCGCTGGTGGAAGCCGCGGGCGTGCTCAACACGCCCTCGATCGTGGACCGCACCACCGCCGACCCGCGCTATGGTTGGGAAAAGAACAAGGCGGTGCCGCGAAAGATCGGCTCCAAGCTGTGGCTCTACGACTGCATCAGTTGCGACAAGTGCGTTCCGGTCTGCCCCAACGACGCCAATTTCGTGTACGAGTCCGACGCCGCCGACTTTGCCTACAGCAATTACGAGTTGCTTCCCACCGGCGAAGCGCGCCCCGTACCCGGCGGCACATTCAAGGTGGCGCGCGCGCATCAGCTCGCCAATTACGCCGACGCCTGCAACGACTGCGGCAATTGCGACGTCTTCTGCCCCGAGGACGGCGGCCCGCAAATCGAGAAGCCGCGCTTCTTCGGCAGCCTGGAGTCGTACCAGAAGTTTGCCGGCCGCAATGGCTTCTTCCTGGATTTTTCCAACGGCGGCAACACGATTCACGGCACCATCGCCGGCAAGCCGTACCGGCTCACGTCGGACGCCCAGCAGCAGCGCGCCGTCTTCGGCGACGGCAGCGCTGGAAATCCAAATCAGGACTACCGATCACGCGGTCTTAGCCTGGTCACTGAAACCGGGCTGCGCCGCGCCGCATACTGTGGACATGCTGCCGTACCTGCAGCTCAAGTTCCTGATGGACGCAGTTTCCAATCCGCGGCGCGCGCACTATGCCAATGTCGCGGCACTCACGGGGGCCAACCTTGCTCAATAAGGCGCTGTTCAAAGGTAAGGACTACATCACCACCGAGGAATGGTCGGAGGAGCAGATCGAAACCCTGCTCGCGGTCTCGGCCGATCTGAAGCGCAAGTTCAAGAACCGCGTTCCGCACCGCTACCTGCCCGACCAGACCATCTTCCTGATGTTCTTCGACAAGTCCACGCGCACGCGCAACTCGTTCGAAGCCGGAATCACGCAGCTCGGCGGCCACGCCCATTTCCTGACCGCCGACGTGATGCAGGTCTCGCACGGCGAAAGCCCGAAGGACACCGGCGTCATCCTCTCGCGCTACGGTCACGGCATCGCCATTCGCCACGACCTCATCCCCGGCGAGGGCAACGCCTACATGCGCGAAGTTGCGCGCTGGGCCGACGTGCCGGTCATCAACATGCAGTGCGACGTGGACCATCCCTGCCAGACTTTGGCCGACCTGATGACCATGCGCGAACAGCGCGGCCGCAACCTGCGCGGGCTGAAGGTCGCGGTCTCGTGGGCGTACGCGCCCAGCTACGCCAAGCCGCTCTCGGTGCCGCAAGGGCTGATCATGCTGCTGCCGCGCTTCGGCATTGATGTGACGCTGGCCCATCCGCCGGAATATTTCCTCATGCCGGAGACCATGCAGGCGGCGCGCGACAACGCCCGGCGCTGCGGCACGAAATTCGAAGTCGTGAACGACATGGACGACGCCTTCCGCAAGGCCGATGTCGTCATTCCCAAGAGCTGGGGCTGCCTCGACACCATGGGCCAGAACCCGCAGGAGTCGCTGCGCATCGCCACCCAGTACAAGCATTGGATCTGCGACGCCAACCGGCTCAAGCTTGCCAAGCCCGATGTGCTCTATATGCATCCGCTGCCCGCCGACCGCGGCAACGAGGTCACCGACGAAGTGATTGACGGCCCGCACTCCGTCGTTTACGACGAAGCGGAGAACCGCCTGCACACCTGCAAGTCGATCATGGCGCTGACCATGGCCGACCACGAGATCGAGTACGAAGAGGAGCCGGCCGCGGCCGCACGCGCATGACGGAAACCCTGGTTATTGCGCTCGGTGGGAATGCCATCACGCGTCCCGGTGAGCGCGGCACCATTCCGCAGCAGTTCGCGCACACTGCCGAAACGCTGGAACACCTGGTGCCGCTGTTTCGCAGTGACCGCCGCCTCGTCATCACGCACGGCAACGGCCCGCAGATCGGCAATATCCTCATCCGTTCCGAGGAAGGCGAGCGCCGCGTCCCGCCGCTGCCGCTGGACACCTGCGTCTCCGACTCGCAGGGCGGCATGGGCTACATGATCCAGCGCGTCGCCGACGAAATGTTCCGCCGCGAAGGCATCCGCCGCGAGTGTGCCACCGTGATCACCCAGGTCGTGGTAGACCGCAACGATCCGGATTTCTCGCACCCCTCCAAACCGGTCGGCTCGTTTCATTCCCCGGAAGAGCTGGAAAAACTGCGCGTCGAGAAGCCGCACTGGCGCATGAAGGAGATTGAGCCAGGCCGGTGGCGGCGCGTGGTGCCCTCGCCGCGGCCGCTCGACATCCTGGAAAAGGAATCCATCGCCGCCATGCTCGAAGCCGGGGTCATCGTCGTCGCTTGCGGCGGCGGCGGAATTGCGGTCGCATGGGACGGCCCGAAACTCGTCGGCGTCGAGGGCGTGATTGACAAGGACCTCGCCTCCTGCCTTCTCGCCAAGCAGGTGCGCGCCAACCGGCTCATCATTGTCACCTCGGTGGACCAGGTCGCCATCTCCTTCGGCAAGCCGGGACAGAAGTGGATCAGCAGCATTGGCGTGGACGACGCGCGCCGCTTGCTGGCCGCCGGCGAGTTTCCGCCCGGTTCCATGGGACCGAAGATCGAGGCCGCCATTGATTTCATCGAGAACGGTGGCGAGGAGTGCATTATCACCTCGACCGAAAAGGTTGCCGAAGCGGTCGAAGGCAGCGCCGGCACGCACCTCATCGCAGCCTGGGGAAACCGTTCGCTGGCATTCAACGCGCCATGATCATCGAAAATGCCCGCATCCTGACCTTCGACTCGCGCAACCGCGTGCTGGATTGCGGCACCGTCGAGGTGCGCGAGGATGGTTCTGTGGCGCGCGTCTATGACCCGGGCACGCGGGCCGGAGACCCGCGCCACACAGATGGGGAGAAGATCGACGCGCGCGGCCGCCTGCTCATGCCCGCGCTCATCAACTGCCACACCCATCTCTACAGCACGCTGGCGCGCGGTATCTCGCTGCCGGGCGCGCCGCCGAAGAATTTTCCCGAAATTCTGAAAAAGCTGTGGTGGCGGCTCGACCGCGCGCTCAACCAGCAGGACATCTACTGCAGCGCGCTGGTCGGCGTCATGGATTCGGCGCGCTGCGGCGTGGGCACGCTGGTGGACCACCATTCCAGTCCATCGGCGGTCAGCGGCAGCCTCGACGTGATCGAGCGTGCCTTTCGCGAGGTCGGATTGCGCGGGGTGCTCTGCTACGAAACCACCGACCGCAACGGCCCCAGGAACGCGCAGGAAGGAATCGACGAAAACGTCCGCTTCATCGAGCGCGCGCGCAAGTCAGACGGGCTGGTGAACGCCAGCTTCGGCCTGCACGCTTCCTTCACCCTGAGCGATCGCACGCTGCGCCGCTCGGTGGAAGCCAACGAATCGCTGCAAGCCGGATTCCACGTGCACGTTTCCGAAGACCGCAGCGACAACCAGGATGCCCGCAAGAAGCATGGGAAGTCTCCCGTGCGCCGGCTGCATGAACTCGGCGTACTCGACGATCGTGCGCTGGCCGCGCACTGCATTCACGTAAGCGGCGCCGACATCGCGGCGCTCGCGCGCCACCAGATCAACGTGGTTCACAACCCGCAATCGAATTGCAACAACGCGGTGGGTGCGGCACGCGTGCTGGAGATGGTGAAAGCCGGCGTGCTGGTCGGCCTCGGCTCCGACGGTTACAGCCCGCGCATGTGGGATGAATTCAAGACCGCCTTCCACGTCCAGAAACTGCGCGCCGGCGATCCGCGCGTCGCCTACGCGGAGGCTTACGCGCTGGCGCTGCTCAACAATCGCACCATCGCCCGGAAAATCTGGAACCTGGACCTCGGGCGCATCGAAGCAGGGGCGCGCGCCGACCTGGTGCTCTATGACTACTTTCCGCCCACGCCGCTCACCAGCGACAACATTTTCGGCCACGCGCTGTTCGGCATTGCGCACGCGCCGGTGGATTCGCTGGTGGTGAACGGCCGCTTCGTCATTCGCGACCGGCAGTTCGTTCACGTGGACGAGCGCGCCGTCGCCGAAAAAGCCACCGCCTGCGCACGCCAACTATGGAGAAGATTCTGATGCCAGCACCCCGCCTGGAATCCGAAGCCGGCTTCGGACCGACCTACACGGAAATGCTTCATCCCGAGACGCTGCCTCCGGCGATCCGGCAGAAGGCGCTGGCCGCGCGCGCCAACGAGCTGGACCCGATCAACCTGTACAACATCACCTGGCGAGGGCCGGACAATTCCATCCGCCACATCGTGCTTCCGAAGGAACTGACGGGCGTGGAGGCGAACATCGTCGTGCTGGTGGGACGCGAGTTTCCCTCGGGCAGCCATAAGGTCGGCCCGGCCTACGCGACGCTGATGGAAGGTGAACTGGCGGGCGAGATCCATCGGGGCGAGAACACCATCATCGGCCCCTCGACCGGCAACTTTGGCATCGGCGTGGCCTATATCTCCAAGCTCATGGGTTATCCCGCCCTCGTCATCATGCCGGAACAGATGAGCGCCGAGCGCTACCAGCGAATCCGGCAATACGGCGGCAAGCTCGATCTCACGCCCGGGTCGGAGAGCGATGTCATCCTGGTGCTGGAGCGCACCGAGGAATACAAGAAGGACGCGCGCAACAAGGTGCTGGCGCAGTTCGAACTGCTGCCGAATTACCGCTTCCATCGCCACGTGACCGGCGGCAGCGCGCTGGAAGCGGCGCGCGCGCACGGAAACGGACGGGTGGCGGCGTTCGTCGCAGCTCCGGGCTCGGCGGGAACGCTGGCCGCGGGCGACGAGATCAAGGCGCAATTTCCCGACGCCGTCATTTGCGCGCTGGAGCCGCGCGAGTGCTCCACGCTGTCCAACAACGGCCGTGGAACGCATCGCATCGAGGGCATCGGCGACAAAATGGTCACGCTCATCCACAACGTGCTGACCACCGACTACGTGATGCTGATCCATGATGACGACTGCGTCGTCGGGCTCGAGTTGTTGCAGCGGCGGCAGGCGTTCCTCGAGAAGCTGCTGCAGGTGCGCGCGGGATTTCTGCGCGAATTCGACGGCGTCTTCGGCATTTCCGGCGTGTGCAACATCCTGGGCTCCATCCGGCTGGCGCGGTATCTCAAACTCGGCCCCAGGGACAACGTGGTGACCATCGCGACCGATGGTTTCGATCGCTATCCATCCGTGCTCGCCGAGCTGGCGAAGCGCAAACCGATGACGGCCGAAAAGGCGCTTCATGATTCGTTCGAGGCCATCTTCCGCGGCGGCTCTTCCGCCGACATTCTCGACGTCCGGCCCCGCCAGGAGAAGGAGCGGCTCTTCCGCTACAAGCAGGAGACGTGGAGCAAGTTCGGCTATTCCGATGCGTATCTGCAAAGCATGAAGTCGCAATCGTTCTGGGAGGGAGAAGCAGGCAAGATCCCGGAGTTCGATTCGGCGCTGCTGCAAGTGCGGAAGAGCTGAGCGGGTGTCGGTGATCAGCTTCCGCCTGCACACGCGAGGGCGCGTGTGCCACACGGATGTCACCGCTCGGAGACGGCGTGGGCGCGCGGGGAGTGCAGTTGATGGAATTTCCAGGCGCTGGCGACCATATCCTGCAGCGAGCGCGTGGCTTTCCATCCCAGCAGCTTCTCGGCGCGGGAGGGATCCGCGAACAAGGCGGGCGGATCGCCCGGCCTGCGGCCCACGATGCGTTTCTTCAGTTCGCGCCCGATCACGCGCTCAATCGTGGTCACCACCTCTTTCACCGTGTGACCCTTTCCGGTGCCCAGGTTAAGGATTGCAGACGCGCCGCCGCCGGCCAGGTGTTCCAGGGCAAGCACGTGCGCTTCGGCAAGATCCTCGACGTGGATGTAATCGCGGACGCAGGTGCCGTCCGGCGTGTCGTAGTCGTCGCCGAAAATTTGCAGCTCCGCGCGCGCCCCGGTGGCCGATTGCAGCGCCGCGGGAATGAGGTGCGTTTCCGGGTTGTGAAGCTCGCCGATCTCGCCGCTCTCGTGGCATCCGGCGGCGTTGAAGTAACGCAGGCTCATGAAACGCAGGCCGTAGGCGGGATCGTAGGACTGCATGGCGTATTCGAAGGCGAGCTTCGACATGCCGTACGGGTTCACCGGCGCCTTGGGCGCGTCTTCGACGATGGGCACTTCGCGCGGAGCGCCATACACCGACGAGGTGGAGGAGAAGATGAAGCGGTGGACGCCGGCTTCCAGGCAGGTGTTGAGCAGCACCAGACCGTCGCGGACGTTGTTCTCGAAATATTTGCGCGGATGCTGCACCGATTCGCCCACCAGCGAATGAGCCGCGAAGTGCATGACGGCATCCGCGCCGCGGAGGGCGCGCCCCAGCGTGGCCGCGTCGCCCACGTGGCCTTCCACCAGTTCGAAGCCCTGGGCCAGTTCGCGATGGCCGGTGGAGAGATTGTCGTAGATCGCGACATCGTGTCCGCGCCGCGCCAGGGCCCGCGCGCCGTGGCTGCCGATATAACCGGCGCCGCCCGTCACCAGAACTCGCATCTTGCAACCTCGGTTATTGCGTATTAAACCGGGCCGCCCTTTTTATTGCAATCCAACAGGCTGCCGGCACATCAGCAAGTCAGTTTTTCAGTATGTCAGTATGTCAGTTTGTCGGTTTGTCAGTACAGCAGGAGTCCGATTCAGCGATGGCTACGGAGAAACTGAAAGGCTGAAATACTGACAACCTAGAATCCTGAGGTCTGAATATGACTCGGCTCAACATTGCCAGCGGCACGCCGTGGGAGCCCGTTGTCGGCTATTCGCGCGCGGTGCGTATGGGACCGTACGTGCATGTCTCGGGAACCACCGCCACCGCGCCGGGGGGCGGCATCGTCGGCGCGGGCGACGCCTACGCGCAAGCGGTGCAGACGCTGCGCAATATCGAATGGGCGCTGGGGCAGGCCGGCGCGCGCCTGGAAAACGTGGTCCGCACCCGCATTTACCTGGTCCACATGGAGGACTGGGAAAAGGTCGGGCGAGCGCACGGCGAAGCCTTCGCCGAGATCCGCCCCGCCACCAGCATGATCGCGGTCGCGAGCCTGATTTCTCCGGAGATGCTGGTTGAAATCGAAGCGGACGCCTACGTTGGCTAATAAAAATTGCGGGCCGTTTGGCCCGCAATTCTTACTTACGCGCGACTCGCGACTAGTACCTCCGCCCGCCGCCGCCGCCGTAGCCGCGTTGGTAGCCGGCCTGGTAGCCTTGCCGAAACGAATTCTTGTACGCCGTCTGGCTGCCCATGGAGGAGTTGTAGCCACTGGTGCCGTTCTGATAGGTGCTGCTGTAAGTTGGGCGGTAGCTGTGACCGTTGTTGCGATCCGCTGCCCCGTAACTGAGACCGGTCTGATACCCGTTGTTGTAGGCGAAGCTCTGCGCGTTGTTGCCGCCGTAGCCGCCGTAAGGATTGTTGCCGCCGTAGGTCCCGTTGGGATAGCGATATGGGCCGGGGTTGCCATAGTTGCCGTTATTCCGCCCCTGCCAGCCGCCGCCATTCGTGCCATAACCGGCGCGGTAGCCGTTCAGGTACGCCTGACCTTGATTGCGAGGATGCCAGGAGCGCCTGCGCTCCCGGTCTTCGCGGCCGTCACGCACACCGCGATCGTAGGCGTTGTCCCGGCCGTTCTGGTATCCCCAGGTACCCCAGCGGTCGTTGCCGTTGCCCTGCCACCAGGGCGCCTGGGCGAAGCTGGCAGTGGTCATCAGGAAAAATACCGCCACTGCTAAGGCCACCTTCGTGATTCGGGATGTCATATTCACCTCCGACCTGTGGGGCACGGGGTTGCCGGCCCGCAGGGGAAACTTCAGTTGACTAAGTGGCTGACATTGGTAACCCACGTGCTGGACGATTGTTGCGCTGCCTGGCACGCGCTTCCGGCCCGACCGTAGCTAGTCTGAAACAGTAGTTCGGTCGCCCACCCCTGTCAAACTCCTTGGCCGGTCGGTCTTTCGGTCCTTCGGTCTATCGGTCTCTCGGTCGATCGGTCTAGATGCATCGCCTGGAACCCTGGGGCGGATAGACCGACAGACTGACTGACCGATAGACCCTTCAACGACTAATGCCCCCGCGAAATGCTACATTGATAGCTTCATGTCAGCCCCCGAATCCCACTTTGTCCGTGCCTGCAAGGGCCAGCCAACACCGGTAACGCCGGTGTGGTTCATGCGCCAGGCGGGCCGCTACATGGCCGAGTACCGCGAGGTGCGCAAGCACCACTCGATCGTCGAAATCTGCAAGACACCCAAGCTGGCGGCGCAGGTCACCATCGAAGCAGCGGAGATCCTCGGCGTGGACGCGGCCATCATTTTTGCCGACCTGCTGCTGCCCCTCGAAGTGATGGGCATTCCCTTCCACTTCCAGGCGGGCGAAGGGCCGGTGATCGAGAAGCCGGTGCGCACCGCCGCGGATGTGCACGCGCTGCGCGTGGACCTGGCCGGCGATCTCAATTACGTCGCGGAATCGGTGCGGCTGGTGGTGCGGCACTTCGGGTCGAAGCTGCCGGTCATCGGCTTCTGCGGTGCGCCCTTTACGCTGGCCAGCTACATGATCGAAGGCGGCGGCTCGCGCAACTACGTCGAGACCAAGAAGCTCATGTACCGCACCCCCGACGCCTGGGACGAGATGATGGCCAAGTTCATCTCCGTGCTCGGCGATTACGTGATCGAGCAGGCGCGCGGCGGCGCCGACGTGGTGCAGGTCTTCGATTCCTGGGCCGGCTGCCTCAGCCCTGCCGACTACCGGCGGTTCGTGCTGCCGCGTACCGCGGAACTGGTGCAGCGCGTCAAGCACGCCGGCGTGCCGGTGATTTATTTCGGCACCGACACGGCCACGCTGCTGCCGGCGATGAAGGAAACCGGCGCCGACGTGATCGGCGTGGACTGGCGCATCCCGCTCGACGCCGCGTGGAAGAACATCGGCGGCGGCGCCGTGCAGGGCAATCTCGATCCCGTGGTGCTGTTCGCCAACAAGAAGGAAATCCACGCGCAGGCGGAAGACGTGCTGCAGCGTGCCGGCGGACGCCCCGGCCACATTTTCAACCTCGGCCACGGCATTCTGCCCGACACACCGGTGGACCACGTGAAGGACCTCTGCGACTTCGTGCACCACTATTCGGCGAAGTACGCGACGGCCGCCCGGGTTGAGTGGTTCGGGGAATCGCAGTGAATTGGCCGTCGACCATCGACCAAAGCCTGTCCCGAGCGAAGTCGAGGGAACCGTCGACGGGGGTTCTCCTGCTCGCCCACGGCAGTCCCGACACGCCTGATGAGGTCCCGGAGTTCCTGTGCAACATCGCCGGACGCCCTCTTCCGCCGCAGGTCGTCGCCGAGGTCAAGCGCCGCTACCGGCTCATCGGCCACTCGCCGCTCACGGAAATCACGCTCAAGCAGGCCGATGGCGTACAACGCGAGTTGGAGCGCGTTCGCCCTCGAACGCGGGTCTACGTCGGCATGCGCAATTGGAAACCGTTCGTCGCGGACGTCGTCCGGCAGATGTCCGCCGACGGAATCTCGCACGCGGTCGTCATCTGCCTGGCGCCGCAGAATTCTCGGACCAGCGTCGGGCTTTACCGGCGCGCGCTGGGCGAACCGCCGTTCGCCATCGACTTTGTTGAGAACTGGCACGATCACCCGCTGCTCATCCGCGCCTTTGCCGAAAAGCTGCAAGCGGGCTGGAAGCGCGCCGGCGACGAAATGGGCGCGCGCCTGCCCATCATCTTTACCGCGCACAGCGTTCCAACGCGCACCATCGAGGCCGGCGATCCGTACGAGCAGCAGGCGCAAGAAACCGCGGAGATGGTCGCCATGGAAGTGCCGTCGCTCCACGGCGACGACTGGGCCTTCGCATTCCAGAGCCAGGGCATGTCAGGTGGCGCGTGGCTCGGGCCGACGGTCGAGGACACGATTCTCGCGCTCCAAGCCAAAGGACACCGCGGCGTGTTCCTCCAGCCGATTGGGTTTGTTTGCGACCACGTCGAGGTGCTGTACGACATCGACATCGGCTTCCGGCAGTTCGCCGCGAAGCAGGGCATGCGGTTGTGGCGCGCCGAATCGCTGAACGATTCGCCTACGTTCTTGGCCGCGATTGCCGACGTTGCGCGCTCGCGCCTGGAGCAGCCAGGCGAGCCGAAGCCGCAGATTGTCAACATCAAAGGAATGTAGCCGCTGATTAACGCAGATGAACGCAGATTTTGCTTTTTCTTATCTGCGTTGATCAGCGTTAATCTGCGGCAAAGGCATTCATGAAGCGAATCGCCATCATCGGCGGCGGAACCAGCGGACTGAGCGCCGCGATTACGCTGGAGCGCGCACGGGCTGCGGGCGCGGAACTTGAATACGCTGTCTTTGAGGCAGCGCCGCGGCTGGGCGGCGTACTGGTCACGGAGCGCGTGGACGATTGCCTGGTCGAAGCCGGGCCTGATTCTTTCCTGACCGAGAAATCCTGGGGCCTGGATTTCGTGCGCTCTCTCGGGCTGGGCGACCAGCTCATCGGCTCCAACGATCCCGATCGCATCACTTACATCCTCGTCAAAGGCCGGCTGGTCCCGATCCCCGACGGCCTGATGTTCATGGTGCCGACCAAGATCGCGCCCATCCTTTCGACGCCCCTGTTCTCCTTCCGCGCCAAGCTGCGCTTCGCCCGCGAATATTTCCAAAAGCCGCGCGGCGTCAACAGAAATGAGGTTGCCCCACCCTTGTCTCGCCCGGGTGAGCCTGCCCTGAGCCCAGTCGAAGGGGCGAGACAGGGTGGGGATTCTCCGGACGAAACCGTCGCCGAGCTGGTGGAGCGCCACTTCGGCCCGGAGATGGTGGAGCGCCTGGCTGACCCGCTGCTCGCCGGCGTGTATGGCGGAGCGGCCGCCGACCTCAGCGCCGCCGCCGTGTTGCCGCGCTTTGTCGAGATGGAAAAGCGCTATGGCTCGCTCAGCCGCGGGATGCTCGAAGCGCGCCGGCAACGCGAGCAAGCCGTGCGCGCCGGCGCAAGCAGCGCACGTGTGTCGCCGCGTCCGCTGTTTACCTCGCTGAAGAACGGGATGCAGCAACTGGTGGACACCATCGTGCCGCAGCTCGCCGAGGGCGCCGCGCGCACCGGCAACAAGGTGGTCGCGCTGGGCCGCCAGGGCGAGAAGTGGATGGTCGCGCCCGAGCAGGGCTCGATGGAAGAATTCGACGCGGTCATCATGGCGCTTCCGGCGAACCAGGCGGGACGCCTGCTGGAAAGGATCAGCGCGCCGCTGGCGGGGGAGTTGCAGCAGGTTCCTTACAGCTCTTCGATGGTCGTGGTCTGCGGCTACGACAAGCGCGATCTCGCCTCCGCGCCGCCGGGATTCGGTTTTCTGGTTCCGCGCAACGAGGGCCGGAGCATCCTGGCCTGCACCTTCGTGCACGTGAAGTTTCCGCACCGCGCGCCGCCCGACCGCGGCCTGGTGCGCTGCTTTATCGGCGGATGGGGAAACGAGGCGGTGCTCGACACGCCCGACGATGAAGTGTTCGCCGCCGTCGCCAAGGACCTGCGTGACATCGTAGGCATTACCGCCGCGCCCCGCTTCGCGCGCGTGTACCGCTGGCGCGGCGCCATGGCGCAGTACGTCCGCGGGCACCTGGCGCGCGTGCACCGGATTGAAGAATTGCGGCGCGGGATTCCGGGGCTGGAGCTGGCGGGAAACGCCTATCGCGGCATCGGGGTTCCGGACTGCATTGCGTCGGGGCAGGTGGCGGCTACGGCGTTGCTGCCCAATCGCAAAGCCTGATAGTGGCGGCCTAGTCGGGTGAGTCTTTGGGGTCGTTCCAGCTCAACGCCATCCACCTGGTACCGCAATCGTTGCACCGCAATGGCCATAACCGAATCCACGACAAGAGGATTTCTCCTCGATTGGCGCGGTGCGAACGCCCAACGTCGGTGCTGCCGCATGACGGACAGCGCGATTTCGAGATCAAATATCGCAGGAGCGGAATAAGGCAAACGATACTCCAAGCGCTAATCACGGTGCAATTCAAACCAGACGGTGGTACATTCGCGGCTGTCGAGCGAGGCCCTTATCGCCGGCGGTCGTGGCCGAAATGCGGACTCGAACCCGATCCGCCGAATTTCGGATTCTCCTGGCTTGCGATAATCTGGCAAGCGCTCCTCAACTGACTGAGCACATCGGATGTCGAAGTCCATCACCATAGATCGCCTGTTTGCGCTGTTCATGCCGATCAAGCGTTGCCCGCGCTGCGGCAGCCACAAGGTCGATCGCCTGCCGTCGGGAAAGCCGGCAGCGCAGGCGCTGAAGTTTTTCGGGCTGCATTTGAACAGTTGCCACGACTGCCTGCTGCGACTGTATTCCTGGCGCCACTAGACAACCCTGATTCGCCTGCCTTGGTTGTGATCCACGTCACAACTTCTGCCCACCCCGGCGGGTAGTCTGTATCTCAGTGAAGCTCATCTACCCAGTCGACAAATGCCCGAACTGCGACGGCGAGCTCCATCGTTCCCACCGACGCGGCATGGTCGAATCAGTTGCCTTTCGGCTGCTCCTGATTCGAGCCTATCGCTGCGACCGTTGCGGCCAGCGCTACTACATACCGCCAACCCTGGTCTTTGAGGGCAGCCGGCCGGAAATCCCCGCCGACCCTGCCCTTCGGCATACCGCGGACGATGATCTCTGAGCCACAACTCTTCTCCCCGGTTAACCCCAAAAAGGCGCACGCGCAACGGTGAGGCCCATCACCGTATTTATTGGCTCCAGGTGGTAAATGTCGGGGTTGTAACCTGCCGCCGGGACAGCTGCGGCAAGCTCGCAAACGACGGGGAGGCGACCGTGGCAATCATCACCATATCGAGAGGATCGTTCAGCGGCGGCAAGATGCTCGCCGAGACCTTGGCCCGCAGACTCGGATACCGCTACATTGATCGCAACGAGGTGATCCGCAAGGCGGCGGAATGGGGCGTGTCGCAGGACGATCTGCGGACAGCCATCGAGAAGCCGCCCAGCTTTTTCGGCCAGTCGCAGCACACCAAGTACGTTTACCTGGCCTTCATCCAGGCGGCGCTGGCCGAGGACGTCCGGCACGGCGACGCCATCTACCACGGTCTCGCCGGCCATCTTCTCCTCGGCAAGGGACTGCGCGTGCTGCGCACGCGGATCATTGCGCCGATGGAGTTTCGTGTCGCCAAGGTGCAGGAGCGCCTGAACATGAACCGCAAGGAAGCGTTCGAGTACATCGAAACCATCGACGCCGACCGGCGCAAGTGGACGCGCTTCCTCTACGGCGTGGATTGGGCCGACGCGTCGCTCTACGACCTGGTGCTCAACCTGGAGCAGATGAGCCTGGAGGAAGCCTGCGAGGCCATCTATGCACTGGCGCAGTCGAAGAGCTTCCAGCCCACGGCCGAAACGCAGGCGGCGATCGAGGACCTGGCGCTGGCGAGCTGCGTCAAGGCCAACCTGGCGATGAATCCGGCCACCTGCGACCTGCAGTTTGAGGTGGTGGCGCGCAGCGGCTCGGTGTCGATCAAGGGCGACATTGACACGCCGGGGCAGGCGAAGAAAATCCGCGGCTTCGTGGAAACGATTCCTGGCGTGAGCAAGCTGAACCTGGAAGAGCTGGCGCTGACCAACCGGCTTTGAAGCGGCGCGATGGTTTCGCGCCGCCGGGCGCTCGCCATGGTCATTGCCGCTTTCCCACCACTGCCGCGGTGGACTAACCCATGCCGCGGCTCCGCGGCTAAGGCGATCGGACAAGTTCGCGAAATCGTGCCCTTCGACACGGTCGGCCGCCATTTTCACGCATCAAGCCACTACAATTGGGGTTATCAGGACGTGGGGTGAAGCCATGAAAAGGCTGTTTCTTCTTGCCGTCGTGTTTCTGCTGGCGACCTTCGCCGCCGCGCAAGACAAGCCGGCGCAATCGCAATCCGAAGACGGCATGGACCATGCCATGCACGCCATGTCCAGCCGCCACATGGACATGGGCCCGCACATGAAGATGACCGAGATGCGGCCCGTGCGCCCCGGCGATCAGCAGCGCGCCGACGAGATCGTGCTGGCGGCCAAAGGCGTCCTGCAGCGCTACGCCGATTATCACGACGCGCTCGCCGATGGTTTCCGCATCTTCCTGCCCAACATGAAGCAGAAGATGTACCACTTCACCAACGCCGGGTACGCGATGGAAGCGGCGTTCCGGCTGAATCCGGATCATCCGACGTCGCTGCTGTACGAGAAAACCAGTGACGGCGGTTACAAGCTGATCGGGGTGATGTACACCGCGCCCGCGCGAGTCAATGCCGACGAGCTGGACTCGCGCGTTCCGCTGAGCATCGCGCGCTGGCACGAGCATGTGAACTTTTGCGCCGCGCCCCGCGGCCGCGAGAGCGAATACTTCGGGCCGAAGGCGAAGTTCGGGTTGTTGGGCTCGATCACGACCGAGCAGGAATGTACCGCCGCCGGCGGCAGGTTCCGTCCGCAGATTTTCGGCTGGATGGTGCACGTCTATCCCAACGAGAAGACGCAGGACGCCATCTGGTCGGTCGAGCGGCAGATGGAGCACCATCACGGCGGGCAGTAGATTTCGTCTGAGAGGACTTCGCACCACCGAGACACAGAGGACACCGAGGATCACCGAGGAACCAATTTGAAAGACTCCCTCGGTGAATCTCGGTGAACTCGGTGCCTCGGTGGTGGATCTGCTTTACTTGGCAATCACAGCGGAAGAAGCATCCTTCAGCCACCCATCGTATCCGCCGAGCACGTCGGTGACATTGCGAAAGCCGGCGCGGCGCAGCAAGCTGGCGGCGATGACGCTGCGGTAGCCGCCCTTGCAGTGCACGGCGATGGGCGCGTCGCGGTCGAGCGCGGGCAGGGCGCGGGGAAAGTCGTCGAGCGCGTGCCAGTGCGCGCCCTCGATGTGGCCCGCCTGCCACTCGGGTTCGCGGCGGACATCGAGCACGGTGAGTCCCCCGAGACGGTCGCGCAACTGTGCAGCCGTAATCTGCGGAATCTTTTCCAGGGAATTGCCCGCTTCTTCCCAGCCGCGCACCCCGTTTTTCAGGTAGCCGACGACGTGCTCGATGCCGACGCGCGCCAGCCGCAGGCGCGCTTCCGCCGCTTTCTCGTCCGATTCGGCGATGACGATCATCCTGGCGCCAAGGCCGAGCACGCTCCCAGCCCACGAGGCGAACTGGCCGCCCAGCCCGATGTTCACCGAACCCGGGACGTGGCCGCGCGCGAAGTCGTCGCCGGCGCGCGTGTCCAGCAGGACGAAGCCGTGAGCCTGCGCCTCGCGCACGTCGTCGGGCGAGAGCGCGGGCAGCGGCGGCAGGTCCTGCAACGCTTCTGCGCCTTCGCGGTTGATGGCCGCGTCCTCGGCAAAATATTGCGGGCGCGGTGGAAGGTGCGTGGTCAGCTCGCGGATGAAGTCGTCGCGGGTCTCCACCTGGAGCGCCGCGTTGGCGAGGCGCTCGGACCCGATGGTGGAGAAGCGGTCGGCGCGCATGTTGCGGCCGCACAGCGAGCCCGCGCCGTGCGCCGGATAAACCAGCACCTCGTCCGGCAGCGTAAGCAGCTTCTGGTGGAGGCTGTCGTAGAGGGCGCCGGCCAGTTGCTGCGGCGTGTAGCCCTCGGCGAGGTCGGGGCGTCCCACGTCGCCGATGAATAGCGTGTCGCCGGTGAGCACGGCCCAGGCTTTGTCGGCGCTCTTCTCGCGGTCGAAAACCACCAGGCAGGTGCTTTCCGGCGTGTGACCGGGAGTTTCCAGCGCCCGGATTTCGACCTCGCCGAACTGGAGCGAGAAGCCGTCGCGCAGAGCTACGTGCGGGAACTTGGCGCCGGCGCGTTCCCCGATGTAGATTTTCGCGCTCGTGCGCTGTGCCAGCTCTTTGTGGCCGGAGACGAAGTCGGCGTGCAGATGGGTCTCGAAGATGTGGGCGATCTTCAGGCCGTGCTCTTCGGCGGCCTTGAGGTAAATTTCGATGTCGCGCTGCGGATCGACAATGGCAGCGATTCCGCCGGAGCCGATCAGGTAGGAAGCATGCGCCAGACAGTTCAGGTAAAACTGCTCGAATTGCATCCGCGAGCCACCCTCCGCGACGGACAGCGTATCACCGGAATCGTGCCTGGTACCTAAGTACCGGGTCCCGGGTACCGAGGTGCGTCACCACACGCTCGTAGGTCCGACTTGGTACTAGATGCCCGGTACTCGCTCACGACTCACAACTCGCAACTCGGAACCGGCAACTCGCACGGTACAATCGCGCTACCGATGTCCTCTTCCGCCGAGTCACAGCCCGGAGCGGCGCCTGGAAGGCTGGCGCGCGCGCTGCGGCTGCTGCGGCCCTCGCACCAGCACAGCGCGTTCAGCGCGACGCTGCTGCTGATGACGGCGGTCATGCTCTCGCGCGTCATCGGTTATGTCCGCGAGGCCTACATCGCCTACGCCTTCGGCGCGGGCGCGCAGACCGACGCCTACGTCGCTGCCTTCACCCTGCCGGACTGGCTCAACTACCTGGTCGCCGGCGGAACCGCGTCCATCACCTTCATTTCCATTTTCACGCGCTACCTGGCGGAACGACGGGAACGCGAGGCGGAGAAGACGTTCTCCGTGATCATCACCGTGATGAGCACGGTCCTGGTGATTGGCATTGCGATCACCGAGGTGCTGACGCCGCAGATCGAGCGGCTGATCTTCCCCGAATTTTCCGCCGCACAATTGGAGCTATGCGTTCACCTGACGCGCATCCTGCTGCCGGCGCAGTTGTTCTTCTACGTGGGCGGAGTGGTGTCGGCGGTGCTGCTGTCGCGGCGGATGTTTCTGATCCCGGCGCTGGCGCCGATCCTTTACAACGCTGCCATTATCGCTGGCGGCGTGGTGGGCGCGCGGCGGTTCGGGATCGCGTCGCTGGCCGTGGGCGCGGTGGCGGGCGCGATCGCGGGACCGTTCCTGATCAACGCCATCGGCGCGGCGCGGACGGGAATCCGTTACCGACCGTCCTTCGACCTGCACGACCCGGCGTTTCGCCACTGGGTGTGGCTGTCCATCCCGCTGATGCTGGGCGTGTCGCTGGCCACGGCGGACGACTGGATCCTCCGCTATTTCGCCTCGGGAGGAATTGGCGACATCACCCGCCTGAACTACGCCAAGAGACTCTTTGCCGTCCCGATTGCCGTCCTCGGCCAGGCAACGGGGCAGGCATCGCTGCCCTTCTTCGCGCGCTTGTGGGGCGAGAAGCGGTTGCGGGATTTCGCGGAGAATGTGAACCGGTCGGTGTATCGGCTGGTAGCGGCCTCTTTCCTGGCGACAGCGTGGATGATGGCGACGGCGCTGCCCGTGATCGATCTGGTGTACCGGCGCGGGAAGTTCACGTTTGCGGATTCGCGGGAGACGGCGGCGCTGTTTTTCTGGTTTGCGCTGTCGCTGGCGTTCTGGTCGGCGCAGGCGCTGTACTCGCGCGCGTTTTACGCCGCCGGCAATACGCTGACGCCGATGGTCGCGGCGACCGCAATCACGGCGGCGTCGCTGCCCGTGTACTACGCGCTGTTCCACACCCTGGGCGTGGTGGGGCTGGCGATCGCATCGGATATCGGCATTGCCGCGAACACCATCGCGCTGGCACTGCTGCTGCACCGGCGAGGGCTGGTGCCGGTGTCGGGTTTGAACTGGAGTGAGTTAGGAAAAGCCGGGCTCACGGCGGTCGCAGCGGGAGCGGTGGGCATGCGAGTCGCTGCCTTGGTGAGGGTGGTGGGGAGCCGCCGGGCCGACGTAGTCTCGCTGGCGCTGGGTACATTGACGTGGGCAGCGGCGGTAGCGGCGGGATTATGGATGTTGAGGTCGGAGTTGCCCAAGGACTTGCGAAGGCGCAAGGTGCCGCCGGCGGTGGAAGCAGAGAAACAGGTTTCCGATCCGAGTGCGGGCGTGGAGCCGTAAGAACAGTGGTTCGTGGTCAGCGACGGCGTCCACAGCGGAAGGACAAGGAACTAACCAGTAGCAACCAAAAACTGACTCAGCCGATGCGGCGCATGTTCGCCCAGTCGTAGGCAATTTTCTTGCCGCAATCCAGGCAAACGATGTAGTGGCCGGCGCCGGCGCCCACCGATTCCCATTCCCCAGCGGCCGCTGCCGGCGCGGCGGAAACCGCGGCCGCAAAGGGCTGCGAAGTGTGCTTGTGGCGGCAGCTCATGGAGAGCAACTGGAGAAGTTTTTCAAACATTGGGGAGTACCCGAGTTGCGAGTTCTGAGTTGTGAATTGCGAGTGCGGACACTCGAACCCACGATCACTCAGAACTCACAACTCAAAACTCACAACTCAAAACTACGCCTAGGCGCGGGCGCCGGTTGTGGACGTGCTGGTGCCGGTCTCGGCCGGCATGCCGGCATCCTTGGCCTCGCCATTGGCCTTCTGGCCGGGCTTGCGGATGTCAATCCCACCCTTGAAGTAAGCGCCGTCCTCGATGGAGATGCGCTGGGCGATAACATCGCCGGTCAGCGAGCCTTCGTTGCGGATGTCCACCCGGTCGCTGGCCACGAGGTTGCCGCGCACCTTGCCGGTGACGACGATCTCGCGGGCGTTGATGTTGGCATTGACAACGCCGTTGCGCCCGATGGTGACACGGTTGCCGGAGAGGTTGATGGAACCTTCCACGCGGCCGTCGATGTAAAGCGATTCCGAGCCAGTCACTTCGCCCTTGATGACGAGCGATTTGCCGATGGTCGCCTGGTCTTGCGAAGTCATGGAGGCATTCCTGGGGGCTGCGGCGGGAGTTGGCTCCGCCGGAGACGTGAAGGTGGACGCGCTCGCGCGCTGCGGTTCCGGGCTCGGGGTCGGCCCGCCGGTGGCGGGTTGGTTCGTGGGCTTCCACATCGCGATTTAAGTCCTTTCCAAAGGGGGATCGTTGTTCCGGTGCACTTCGCTGGCCAAACCGGATGCCGCGGGGCGGACCGCACGAGATTCGGTTCGTATTCCAACCAAAGCGAGTTGCTGGGTGCCTCCACCGTTGTAGCACATTTTTTCCACCGGTGGACTGCGCAGCACCCCGTTGGCCGGTGTAAATCTTCGCCGCAGAGTGGCAATTGTTATATCGGGGGAAGTACTTACCGGGGAAATTCATTCGCGCTTAGAAAGCCAGGCTTCCGGCGCACGGCGCTGCATTACAATTGCCGCTCCCCCATGCCGACCACTCTCCGCGCCTTCGCCAAGATCAATCTCGGGCTGTACATCGGGCCGCGGCGCGCCGACGGGTTTCATGAACTGCGCACGGTGTACCAGACCCTGGATGTTTACGACAGCGTGCGCGTGAGCGCCGGGCCGGGCACCGGCATTGAGATCCGCTGCAAGAATCCGCAGGTGCCGCGGGATGAAACCAACACCTGCTGGCGGATCGCGGAACGCGTCATGAAGGCGCTCAAGCTGCGGCGGCGCGTGGTGATCCAGATCGAAAAAAACCTGCCCGTACAGGGCGGCCTGGGAGCGGGGTCGTCCGACGCGGTGGCCACCATGCTCGCATTGCAACGCGAACTGGGCCTGCCGCTTTCGGCGGACGACAAGCTGGCCATTGCGACCGAGATCGGCAGCGATGTCCCGCTGTTCCTGGTCGGGGGCACGGTGCTGGGCATCGGACACGGCGAGCAGGTGCTGCCTCTGCCCGATTTGCCGCCCATGGCGGTGACCCTTGCCACCCCCAACCTAGGGGTCTCCACCCCCAAAGCTTTCGCCGATTGGGACAGGCTGGCAGCGTCGGAGAATGCCGCGTTGACGCCCGGAAGCGTGGCCAGTAGAATAGACGTGTTCAGCCGCTCGATGTTCGCGTGGCTGGCGGGCTCCTTATCCGGTGTTCCTGTCAAGGACAGGGACCGGGCCGAGACACCGCTTCTCGACCTCGTCCGAGCCGGGATCGAAAACGACTTCGAACGTGTCGTCTTTCCCCAGTATCCCGAACTGCGCGAGGTAAAACGTGTCCTGGAGCGCGAAGGCGCAGGCTACGCCTCCTTGTCGGGTTCTGGCTCCGCGCTGTACGGAATTTTCGACAGCCCGGAGGCGGCGGAGCGAGCAGCGGCCGCGCTGAAGTCCAAGGGTATTGAGGCGCGGGCGGCCAGGACGTTGACGCGGCAGGAATACTGGAAGAATTTGGTAATTTCGTGATTTGGCAATTTGGTAATTTGTAGGCCCGGCGAAGACACTCGCGTTTGCCTGGTTCCCGACAAAATTACCAATTTACCCAATTACGAAATTACCAAATGGGATTGGGCGGTCGACTAATGGTAGGTCAAGTGCCTTTGGAGCACTTTGTCCAGGTTCGAATCCTGGCCGCCCAGCCAGAAACAGGTTTTCGGTGATCGGTTGTCGGTTCTCGGTCATCGCCGATGTTTAGAGCCGACAACCGGCAACCGAGAACGATATTCATGCAGACCGCGCAAAAACCGGGCCAGGCAGTCGATCCTATTGAGATGCGTACCGCATCCGCGAGCAATGCTATGGCAACCACGGTGGCTACGACGACGCACGAGAAGAAGGACGCCGGCACACAGCCGAAGGAGCGTAAGCCGATGCGAGGCCGCAGCGACGACCGGCTGAAAATTTTCTGCGGCACGGCGAACCCGGCGCTGGCCGACGAGATCTGCGCCTTTCTCGGTATTCCGCGCGGGCAGACGCAGATCACGCGCTTTTCCGACGGCGAGCACTACGTGCAAATTCTGGAGAACGTGCGCGGCGCTGACGTCTTCGTTTTGCAGCCCACCTGCCATCCGGTGGATTCGCACCTGATGGAGCTGCTGCTGATGATTGACGCGCTCAAGCGCGCCTCCGCCCGCCGCATCACGCCGGTGATTCCGTATTACGGATACGCGCGCCAGGACCGCAAGGACAAGCCGCGCTCTCCCATCAGCTCCAAGCTGGTCGCCGACCTGCTGACCACCGCCGGCGCCGATCGCGCCCTGATCGTGGACCTGCACGCGCCGCAGATCCAGGGCTTCTTCAACATCCCGGTGGACCACCTGTTCGCCTCGCCGGTGCTGGTGGGCTATTTCAGGGAGCAGGCATTCCCCGACCTGACCGTGGTTTCGCCGGACGCGGGCGGCGTGGAGCGCGCCCGGTTTTTTGCCAAGAAAATGGATTCGGCGCTGGCCATCGTGGACAAGCGCCGCGTGGAGATGGATATCACCGAAGTGATGCACGTGATCGGCGACGTCAAGGGCCGCCCCTGCCTCATCCTCGACGACATCATTGATACCGCCGGAACCCTGGTGAAGACAACCAACGCGCTGCTGGAAAGCGGCGCCAGCAAAGTGGTCGCCTGCGCCACCCACCCGGTGCTGTCCGGGCAGGCCATCGAACGAATTTCCAAGTCGCCGCTGGAGCAGGTGGTGGTGACCAACACGATTCCGCTCTCCGAGGCGGGACGGAACGAGCCCAAGATCAAGGTGCTCTCCATCGCCGGGCTGGTCGCGCGCGCGATCCAGTCCATTCACGAAGAGACCTCGGTGAGCAAGTTGTTCGCGTAGCAACGGTCAATCGACCTCATGAAAAGGTTTTGAATATGGCAACGACAGAGATGGAAACAGTTGTAGAAGCGCAGCCCCGCGAGGCCAACGGCAAGAACGTCGCCCGCCGCCTGCGCAAGAGTGGGAAGGTGCCCGCCGTGGTGTACGGCGCCGGCAAGCCGCCCTTGTCGGTGAGCGTGGATCCCAAGCAGATTGCGCGCATCCTGCATTCCGAGGCGGGGCACAACACGATTTTCGACCTGCAAGTCGACGGCGAGCGCGCCAAGGCGATGATCGTCGATTGGCAGTACGAGCCCATCAAGGGCTCTCTGCTCCACCTCGACCTGCAGCGCATTGCCATGGACCGGCGCCTGAAGGTGCAGGTGCCGATCTCTCTCAAGGGCGAAGCGGCCGGCGTGAAGCAGCAGGGCGGCATTCTCGACCAGGTGTTGCGCGAGGTCGAGGTCGAGTGCCTGCCCGGCGATATTCCCAGCCACATTGACGCCGACGTCAGCAACCTGGTGTTTGGCCAGTCGCTGCGCGTCTCCGACCTGCCGCTGGACCGGAGCAAAGTGAAGATTCTTACCCCGGCCGACCAGGTGGTGGCGCACGTCACCTCGGTGAAGGAAGAAGTTGCGCCGACGCCGGAAGCCGTGGCCGCCGATGCTGCCGCCGCGCCCGCCGAGCCCGAGGTCATCAAGAAGGGCAAGCAGGAGACTGCCGAGGAAGGCGCCGAGGCGGTTGCCGAGAAGGCCGAGAAGCCGGAAAAGGCCGAGAAGAAGGAGAAGAAATAGTTTCGGGTTTCAGTTTCAGTTTCAGCGGGAGTATTGCTGAAGCTCGAAACTGAAACTGAAACTGATTGACGGCATGAAGCTGGTCGTCGGACTTGGAAATCCCGGCATCGAGTACCAGTTCACGCCGCACAATCTCGGGTTCCTGGCGGTGGACCGCATCGCCGAGCAGTGCGGAACGGAAGTGAGCAACCGCCGCTGCCACGCGCTCACCGGCAAAGCGCGCATCGGCAACGAAGACGTCGTGCTGGCCAAGCCCGAGACGTACATGAACCTGAGCGGGCTGTCGGTGCGTGACCTGGTCGGCGAATTGGAAATTGATCCGGCGCGCGACCTGGTGGTGATTTACGACGAGCTCGACCTGCCCTGGGGCGCGATTCGCGTCCGGCAGCGGGGGAGTTCGGCGGGCCACAAGGGCATGGAGTCGGTCATCGGCGCGCTGGGGACGCAGGAAATCCTGCGGATCCGGCTGGGCACGGCGCCCGAGTATGCGGTCAGCGACGGCGCCAGGTACGGGCTGTCGCAGTTGAAGAAGTCGCAGTTCGAGGTGGTGGACCGGGAATTGGATGCCGCCGCCGAAGCGGTGAAGGTGATTTTCACCGAAGGCCCGGCCGCGGCGATGAACCGCTTCAACCGCAAGGCGAGCGGCGCGGCTGCGGAAGAAGGCGAGTAACCGCGCAAAGCAGATTCCTCGGCGACTAAAGTCGCCTCGGAATGACAAGAATTAAGAACGATTTTCGGCACGGCTGAAGCCGTGCCCTTCCAAAACGGTTTTGCTGATAGCTGAAAGCTGAGAGCTGAGAGCTATCACGGAGAAGGCGAATGCAACGTACCTATGAACTGATGTTTATCGTCCGGCCCGATATCGTGGACGAAGAGCTGGACCGGCTGATTTCGACGCTGGAAGCGCAAGTGAGCACCGCCGGCGGCACGCTGAAGAATGCGGAACGCATGGGCAAGCGCCGCCTCGCCTACATGGTGCGCGGATTCCAGGACGGCATGTATGTGCTGTTCACCATGGAAGGCTCCGGGGAGGTCGTCCGCGAGCTGGAACGCCGCTTGCGCGTCACCGAGCCGGTGATCAAGTTCATCACCGTGCGGGTGGACGAAGAGCTAAAGCGGCTGAGCAAGATCAAGGCCCTGCGCGACGCGCGCGTCAAGGCGAAACCCGCCCCCGCGCCCGAAGCCGCGGACGCCGGCAGTGAAGCAGCGCCGGCAACGGCGTAACAGCAGTTTCGGTTTCGAGTTTCAGTTTCAGTTGGCGCGACCTGAGACCTGGCGCTGACGTGAAACGATGAGCAAGTCACTCGAAACTGAAACTGAAACTTGAAACTGTTTTAGAGAGGAATCATGGCAGACGAAACGACCCGTACTCCGGCTCCGGCCAATGGCGGCGAGCCAGCCGCGACCGCGACCGCCGCCCCCACGCAGTCCTCAGGGCCCGGCTTCGGTCCGCGCGGACCGCGCCCGCAGCGCCCCGGAGGCTCCCGCGAAGGCGGCCGCAAGTATTTCCGCCGCAAGAAAGTGTGCAAGTTTTGTGTCGAGAAAATCGACGCCATCAACTACAAGGATGTGCGTCTGCTGGCGCAGTTCGTCGCCGAGAGCGGCAAGATCGTGCCCCGGCGCCTGACCGGCGTTTGCACCCCGCACCAGCGGCGGCTTTCCACCGCCATCAAGCAGGCGCGCAACATCGCTCTGCTGCCGTTTGCGGGCACGCGCCTAGTGGTCAGTGGCTAGTGGCCAGTGTTCAGTAGCCGGTAGTGCTGGGATCATCGGGGCATCAGATCACCCGATCATCCGATCACCGGATCACCCGATTTTGGAGAGATTGCCATGGAAGTAATCTTGAAAGAAGACGTGCCCAAGCTGGGCTCGCGCGGCGACGTGGTCAAAGTCGCCGAAGGATACGGACGCAATTTCCTGCTGCCCAAGAAGCTTGCCATCGAGGCGACGCAGGCCAACAAGTCGGTCATCGAGCAGATGAAGGCCGCCTCGGTGCGCCGCCTGCAGAAGGACAAGGCGGACGCCGAAGCGCTGGCCGCTCAATTGGCGGGCGTCACCATCACCTTCCACCGCCGCTCGGGCGAGCACGAGCAGCTCTTTGGCTCCGTGACATCAGGCGACCTGGCCGCCGAGCTGGAAAAGAAGGGCTTCAACATTGACCGCCGCAAGATCCAGCTTGACGAGCCGCTCAAGACCTTGGGCGAGTTCAAGGTCCCGGTGCGCCTGTTCAAGGATGTGACGGCGCAGATCAAGGTCGAAGTGCAGAAGGAAGCGGAGCCGGAACAGTAGTTTCGAGTTTCAGTTTCAGTTTCAGTGCGCGGGGCTTCGGCCCTGCGCATTATTCTTTCCATGAAAGCGATCTCGCGGTTCATCATTGCGCTGCTGTTGTTGATCGCGGGCCTGTGGACGCTGCTGGCGAATTTCGCCGGCAACATGAACCTGAACGTCGCCTGGCCATTGAGTTCCTGCTCATTTGAGGTCTCCGGATCGGCGAAGGGCGTCAGAGTGGTCGCCGCCCTTGCCTTGCTCGTCGCAGCCGCCTTTGTTTTTCTCTGGGCGCTGATCTCGGCCATTGCCCGGCCCATGCGACGTCCCGTACGGGATGTCCCACCGACGCAGTCGCTGCCCAAGGCGTAGGCAATAAGATATATTCTTTCCAGTAATTTAGCCGTCATCCGCCGGTGTGCGGCAACTCTTAAATTTGCCGTTCGCGGCAGAAAATGCCCGGTGGCGATGATTCTGCTTACCCTTCGGCCCATGCCACGTCCAAAGCATTGGCAGTGAGTTGATTGGCTCCGATTGTAAAAAGCCGTACAGGGAATTCATCCCGAGGTTGGCGTGCCAGACTCAGAGCAGAGCAGACGTGGAGACGAACCCATGCCGGCCGAAGCGGCGGCAGTCCCATTTCCGGGTGGCGAGCTGAAACGCATGGAGCAGGCCCGCAACACTGACGCCTGGTCCAGTCGGGGGCGCATGGCAACGGGTGGTATCCGGCGGGTGGACGACACGATCCTGATCCGCGAGGCGCAAGCGGGCAATCGCGGCGCTTTCGAGGAGCTGGTCCGCCAGTACGATCAGGCGGTGCTGCGCCTGGCGTTGCACCTGACCGGCTCGGAATCCGACGCGCAGGACATCTACCAGGAAGCATTCCTGAAGGCCTTCCGCTCGGTCGGCAAATTCCGCTTCGAGTGCTCCTTCTACACCTGGCTGTACCGCATCGTGACCAATCTCTGCCTCGACCACCTGCGGAAAAGACAGGTCCGCAAGGAAGACGCTCCGGTGGCCACCGACTCCGAGGGCGAGGAATACAGCGTGATCGACCGGGTGGCCGACGCTCGCGCCAACAGCAATCCGGAGCACGACCTGATGCGCCGCGAGCTGGGATCGCGCATCCACTCCGCCCTGGGCAAGCTCTCCGGGCGCGAGCGCATGGTTTTTGAATTGAAGCATTACCAGGGTCTGAAGCTGCGCACCATCGGTGAAATGCTGAACACCACCGAGGAGACGGCAAAGAACACGTTGTTCCGGGCCACGCAGAAGCTGCGCGCGTCCCTGGCGGAAATGAGATGACGGCATGAACTGCGAATGGGCGAAGGCCAATATCACGCTGTACGTTTACGACGAGCTGGCCGACGACGGCCGCTACGAGCTGGAGCAGCACGTCAGCCGGTGCGGCGCCTGCGCGTCTGAGCTCGACACCGTGCGCGCTTTCCGCACCACCATGTCGGCGACGCCGCCCGTGGAGCCCACGCCGAATTTGCTGGCCGCCTCGCGCATGCGTTTGCAGGAAGCGCTGGAGACCGCCGAACCGCAGCGCGGGTGGCGGCTGATCGATCCCATGGTTTGGCTCCGGCAGATGAAATTTTCGCCGGCGCTGGCGGCGGTGCTGCTGATCCTCGGATTCGCCGGCGGCATCGGGACGGCGTGGCGGCTGGTGCCGCGCATCGGCGGTCAACTCGCAGGATCCGGAGCCGGGACGGCCCCGGCTGAGGCCTCGATTGCCGGCATTCGCGAGATCAGTCAGGTCCCGGGCAGCGGCAAGGTGGAAATCAAGTACGACACGGTCACGCCGCAGCAGGCGGAAGGCTCGCTGAACGACGAGCGCATCCAGCAACTGCTGCTGTTTGCCGCGCGCAACAACTACAACCCCGGGGTGCGTCAGAACTCGGTGGACTTGCTGTCGCAACGGCCCGACGAATCGAACATCCGCGAGATGTTGAAGGCGTCGTTGCTGTTTGACACCAATCCCGGCGTGCGCCTCAAGGCGCTGGAATCCCTGGCGCCCTACATCAAGGAAGACACCGGCGTGCGCGACGCCATCCTGCAAGCGTTGCAGAACGACACCAATCCGGGCGTCCGCGCCGAAGCCATTAGTTTCCTGCAACCGGTGCGCGCCGACGGCGCCGTCCGGGTGGTGTTGCAGAAGCTGGCCGCGGACGAGCGCAGCGATTTTATCCGCGAGCAGGCGGGCCGCATGTTGGCCTCCCTGCCGGAAATTGATTAATGCGATTTCAGGCTCACGCCTGAAGATCGGCGACCGAAGACTGGTTTTGGGGGAGATCGGAGAAACGAAGTGAAACGCATTCCTAAATTCGCACTGCTGGCTGCGACGATCGTCATCGCCGCGCTGCCGGTGTTTGCGCAGACCATCACTACCGGTTCCAGGATTTTTCGTGACGGCAATGCCTGGGTGGAGGAGATCACCGGCAGCATGCCGGCTCCGGCCTCATTGCGGGTGAACACCGACATGGGCGCGATCACGGTGCAGGGCGGGACGCAGAATGACGTGACCTATACCATCCGCAAGCGCGTCCACGGCGGCTCGGAAGAGGCCGCCCGGCGCGACCTGGCGGGTTTCAGCGTCAGCGCCGCCAAACGCGGCGACGCGGCCGTGATCGAAGGCGCCACGGAACGGCGCCACGGTCGCTTGTCGGTGGAGTTCCACGTCCAGGTTCCCCGCGACCTGCAGCAGGTGCGCGCCGACACCGAAGGCGGCAGCCTGAGCCTGCATAACCTGTCGGGACGGGTAACGGCACATTCGGGGGGCGGAAGCGTCTCGCTGGGCGATATCGCCGGGGAGATTACCGCCGACACTGGCGGCGGCAGCATCGAAGTGGCCAACTCCACCAATATGCTGAGCCTGCGCACCGGCGGCGGCAGCATCAAGATCACGGGTTCGAAGGGCAAAGTCAACGCCAGCACCGGCGGCGGCAGCATCAGCGTCGGCGGAGCATCGCAAGCGGTGACGGTATCCACCGGCGGCGGCAGCGTGCAAGTGCAGCAGTGCGGGTCGGAGCTGTACGTCTCGACCGGCGGCGGCAGCATTAACGTCGGCGACGTCAGCGGCAAGGCCAAGCTGATCACCGGCGGCGGCAGCATCAAGCTGACCTCCGCCAGCGGGCCGGTGGTCGCCAACACCGGTGGCGGCGGCATCGAGCTGTACAAGCTGATGCAGGGCGCGCGGGCCGAGACCGGCGCCGGATCCATCACCGCGGAGTTTCTTGGCATGGGCACCGATTCGATCCTGCAAACTTCCGTGGGCGACGTGATCGTGTACATCGGCCCGCAGGCCAAGTTGACCGTCAAGGCAGAGCTGGACATGGCCAATGGCCACCATATCCGCTCCGATTTTCCCGACCTGAAAATCACCACCGACGACGGTAACTACGGACCGAAAAACTATTACGCACAGGGGTCGTTGAACGGCGGCGGCGCGGTATTGCGCGTGCACACCATGTCGGGCAACATCGAATTCCGGCGCGCCAAGTGATGTGCGGCAATGCTGAACGAGCTTGAAATTCTCAAGCTTTAAGTTTCGGGTTTTGCGTTTGATCTTAGGCCACAGGCTTTCGGTATTCGCCTAACGCCTAAAACCTAACGCCTAAAACCTATTGATGGACACGCTGGGGGGCAAGGGAGCACCGAGGAAAACCATGAGCAGGTTCACGCAGTTCGCCATCATTTCGGTGGTTCTGGGTGCGCTGGCCGCGGCCCAGGAAACGCCGGCGCCCGCCGCCCCCCCGGCGCCGCCCGCGCCGGCGGTCAAGGCGCGCCCCTCACCCGCCCCGGCGGCAACGGCAACATGGGCGGCGGCGGCCAAATCGGCCAAGCCAAGCTCTTATCTTGGGGTGGATATCCGTGACGTGACTCACGATCGCATGGCGGCGCTGAAGTTGAAGGACGCGCGCGGCGTGGAAATCACCATGGTGGACGGCGACGCGCCCGCGGGGAAAGCCGGGCTGAAGGAGCACGATGTCATCCTGTCGTTCAATGGGCGCAACCTCCAGGGCAGCGAGGATCTCCGCAAGCTGATTCGCGACACGCCGCCGGGGCAGACGGTGGAACTGGGCATCAGCCGCGACGGCAAGCCGATGACCATCAAGACGCAATTGGCCGACCGGCGCCGCGTGGTGGTCGTGGCTCCTCGCGTCGAGATCTCCAGAATCCGGATCCCGCGCATCGGGGTTCCGATCATCACCACTTTGTCGCGCCGCAATGGCGTCCTGGTGGAGAACCTGACGCCGCAGTTGGGCGAAGTTTTCGGGGTGAAGGACGGCGAAGGCGTGCTGATCCGCTCCGTCGAAAAAGGCAGCCCCGGTGAAAAAGCGGGCCTGCGCGCCGGCGACGTGATTGTCCGCGTCGGCAATCAGAAGGTGGCGGGCACCTCCGACTGGAACCGGCTCTTGCGCGAACAGAAGCCGGGACCGGTGCAGCTCGGCATCATGCGCGACAAGCGGCAGCAGACGCTCTCGCTGACCGTCCCCGAACGCAGCCGCGAGCCATCGGACGCCTTGCCGGGCATGGAAGAATTCCACGTCAACGTGGAAGACTTCGGGCGCGACATGGAGGATTACAAGCGCGAGATGATGGATCTGCAAAGGCTGCAGCCGGAGATCGAGCGCTCCATGCGCGAGGCGCAGGAAAAGATCCAGCGTGAACTGGAGCGCAGCCGGCGCGACTGGGAGCGCTCGGCGGAACGCGCACAGCGCGAGGCCGAGCGGGCTCAAGAGCAGGCCCTGCGCGCGCAGGAGAAAGCCCAGCGCGCGCAAGAGAAGGCCCAGCGCGAGGCCGAACGCGCCCAGGAGCAGGCCCAGCGCGACCAGAAAGCGCCGCCGGAGGCGCCCACCAATCCTCCCGCGCCGCCCGCGCAACCGCCCTCGCCTCCGCAATGATCGTTCGCCGTCATTCTTCAGGCCGCGAGCCGTCGCGGCCTTTTCTTTTTCCCCTGCCTTCCGCGGTGGTGCGCTGCGCAGTCATATAATCCATGAACCATCAATCGGAAGGGGTCATTGGCAATGAAATGGACGGCATTCGTGCTCCTGGTCGGCGTGACGGCATCCGCGTGCGCGCAATCTGCGGCGGTACCCAAGGAAGTCCAAACCGTCTATCCCGACGCACACGCTCTCTATGTCGATCTGCACCAGCACCCGGAGTTGTCCTCGCATGAGACCCAAACGGCAGCCAAGCTCGCCGGCCGCTTGCGCAGCCTGGGTTACGAAGTCACGGAGCACGTCGGCGGCGCCGGCATCGTCGCCATTCTCAAGAACGGTCCCGGGCCCACGGTCATGCTTCGCACCGAACTCGATGCTCTTCCGGTGGAAGAAAAAACCGGCCTCGCCTACGCCAGCAAGGTCCGCACCAAGGATGACCGCGGACAAGATGTCGCGGTCATGCACGCCTGCGGGCACGACCTGCACATGGCTTCCATCGCGGGCACGGGCGCGATCATGGCACAGAGCAGGACCACCTGGCACGGCACTCTGATGCTGATCGGGCAGCCGGCCGAGGAAACCATCGGCGGCGCCGAAGGCATGATCAAGGACGGCTTGCTGACACGTTTTCCGCGGCCGGATGTGGCCGTGGCGCTGCACGTCGGCAATGAGCTTCCGGCCGGCAAAGTGGGAGTCGTGCCCGGCATCTACGACACCAACTCCGACTCTCTGCGCATCACCATCTACGGCAAAGGCGGACACGGAGCTGCGCCGCACACGGCCATCGATCCGATCGTGATCGCGGCCCGCACCATTCTCGCCCTGCAGACCATTCCCTCTCGCGAGGTGAAACCCGGCGAGATGACGGTGATTACCGTCGGCTACATTCGCGCGGGCACGAAGAACAACATCATTCCCGACCAGGCCGAACTTGGGCTGACGGTGCGCACCTACAAAGCTGATATCCGTAAGCAGGTGCTGGCGGCGATTGCCAGGATCACCAAGGCGGAGGCGCAGGCCGCCGGCGCGCCGCGCGAGCCGTTGATCGAGCGGATCGAATTCACCGACGCGGTCTATAACGACCCCGCGCTGGCGCAGCGGCTCAGGTCTGCGCTTGAATCCACGCTGGGCAAAGACAATGTCGTCAGCGAGGAGCCGCAAACCGCGTCGGAGGACTTCTCGTATTTCGTCAAGCAGGGGATTCCGGGCTTCTACTTCAACCTGGGTGGCGCGGATCCGGAGAAGCTGGCGCAGGCCAAGGCAGCGGGAACCTCGCTGCCGTCCAACCACTCTGCCCTGTTCGCACCCGACGTGGAGCCGGCCCTGGAAACTGGCATTACGGCGGAAGTTGCCGTGCTGCGGAACCTGCTGAACGGGTCGGCGGAAGAATTGCGGAAGCTCGCAACGTCACCCTCTCCCCATTAAGCTGAAAAGCTGATAGCTGAAAGCTGATAGCTGCTTCAGGCTTTCGTCGCCAGCCCGGATCCGGCAAGCTGTACGCGGTTGCGCCCGTCCTGCTTGGCGAAGTAGAGCGCGTCGTCGGCGGCTTTCACCAACTCGTCGCGGGTTCTGCCATTCGCCGGGAAGCTGCTTACGCCGGCCGTGATGGTCACCGGGCGGGGCACGCCGGGAAATGACCAGCCTTCCACCACCTTCCGCAGCTTTTCCGCGACCGCGTGGGCGTGATCGCCCGATGTCTGCGGCGCCAGGATGACGAACTCTTCCCCACCGTAGCGGCAGGCGATGTCCACCTTGCGCAGGTTTTGCGCGAAGATGGTGGACACCTGGCGCAGCGTTTCGTCGCCCAGCAGGTGGCCGAATTCGTCGTTCAGCTTCTTGAAATTATCAATGTCGATCATGATCACCGAGAGCTGGTTCTCATAGCGCTGGGCGCGCTCGATCTCCTCGGCCATTCTCATCTCGAAGTAGCGCCGGTTGAAGATGCCGGTGAGCCCGTCAACATAGGCCAATTGGCGGACTTTCTCGAAGTAGCGCGCGTTCTGGATGGCGGCGGCGCAAATGTCCGCCACCGACTCCAGAGGCTGCGCGTCCGCCGGCGAAAACGCGTTCGTCTGCGCGCTTTCCACCGTCAGGACGCCCAGCGTCTCTCCCAGGGAGATGAGCGGCAGGCACATTTCCGAGCGCGTCTCCTCGAAGCCCGGGACATAGCCCTCGACGCCGCTGACATCGTTTTCCGTCACCAGCTTTCCCGAGGCGATGGCGCGCGCGCACAACCCCGCCAGCGGCACCTCGGTGCCGGTGTGGATGCGCGGTGTCAGGCGGCCTTCATGCGCCCGCACCACCAGCATGCCGTCCTCCAGCAGCAGCATGGCAACGTGGTCCACGGCGAACGATTGCTGGATGAAGCGGCACGATTTCTGCAGCAGCTCGTCGATGTCGAGCACCGCGGTGGTCTGCCGCGCGATGGCGTTGATCGCCTCCAGTTGCGCCGCCTTGCGCTGCTCGTTCGAGTACAGCTTGGCGTTCTGCAGCGCGATCGACGCCTGCGTGGAGAACAGCGTCAGCAGGTCGATAGTTTCCGTGTCGAAGAATTCTTCCTGGTCGCTCTGGCAGTCGAGCACTCCGACCACCTCGTCGCGCACGATCAGCGGCACCGCCAGCTCCGACTGGGTGCTGGGCATTGACATAATGTAGCGCGGGTCGCTGCTGACCTTGGGCGCGTAGATCGGGCGCTTCAGCTTGGCCGCGGTCCCGATCAGCCCCCTGCCCAGCGGGATGTTCATCTCCACGCTTTCGCGGTTCCACCCGGTATGCGACCGGACGCGGAGCATGTTCGTGTCCGCGTCCAGCAGCACGACCGCAACCCGGTGCAGATGAAAATAATCCCCCAGGATGGAGAGAATCTGGCTCAGCACCTCGTCCAGGTCGAAGGTCGAGATCACCGCCTGGCTGGCGTCGTAGAGGATGGCAATCTTCTGCATGCGACGGTGCCCGGGCGACGTTGAGGGAAAAATGCCAGCCGGGAAGAGGGGTTAGTTTATCAGCATCACTTCGTGCCCGCACCTGCCCTTTTTCTGCGCCGCACCAGCTCGATTAGGCCGAACACCACCAGGCATACCCAGAAGTCGACCACCAGCCCGAGGTCGATCCGCGCAATCCCATGCCGTCCCGCGGCCGGCAGCAACGGCGTGATCACCAGGAAATAAATCGCGTTCCCGACCACCACCGCGACCAGGGACCTAAGTAAATTAGCAAGCACTGTCCGATTTCGATGCACGCGGTCAGCTTTCAGCTCTCAGCCCTAAACCTTCAACCATTGAATTGTAGGCCCCGGCGCCCTCGGCGACATACACTCGCAACTCACAACTCAGAACTCGCAACTCATTTGCTATAAAATCACCGCCCTGATGCCGCCCACGATTCTCTCCTTCGAAGCCGCACGCCGCGGGGTCGAGCAAGCCGCGGCGCAAGTCCCTCCGCCCGAAGCTGAGCGGTGCGAACTGCTCCTCGCCGGCGGCCGCGTGCTCGCCGAATCCGTGCTCGCCGACCGCGACTTCCCCCCCTTTGCGCGCGCCACCCGCGACGGTTACGCGGTCCGCTCCGCGGATGTCTACTCCGGCTCGCCTGAAGCTGGTCGGAGAAATCCGCGCCGGTGGGCCGCCGCAAGCGCTGGATGTCGAACCGGGCCAGGCGGTCGAGATCATGACCGGAGCGCCCGTCCCCGCCGGCGCCGATTCCGTCGTCATGGTTGAATACAGCTTGCGCACCGGCGACACGGTCGAGATCCAACGCAGCGTTGCCGCGGGAGAGAACATCGTTCCCGCGGGCGCCGAAGCGAAGCGCGGAGAAGTCCTGCTGTGCCCGCGCACGCGCCTCACCCCCGCCGCCATCGCCGTCGCCGGTTCATGCGGCCGCCACCAGTTGCTTGTCTACCAGCGTCCGCGGGTGGCGATCCTTTCTACCGGCGACGAACTCGTGGACATCGCCGCCGAGCCCGCCGCCAACCAGATCCGCAATTCCAACAGCTACTCGCTGGCCGCGCAGGTGCAAGCCGCCGGCGGCGTGCCGGTCGTACTGCCGATCGCACCCGACGAAATCGAGCGCTTGCGCCATCTGGTGCAGCAGGGACTCGCCAGCGACCTGCTGCTGCTCTCCGGCGGCGTCAGCGTGGGCAAATACGACCTGGTCGAGCAGGTCCTGAGCCGGCCTGGGCGCGGAATTCTTCTTTACCGGCGCGCACATCCAGCCGGGGCGGCCGGTCGTCTTCGGTCGCGCGCCCGCGCACCCAGGCGCTTTGCCCACGTATTTCTTCGGACTGCCGGGGAATCCCGTCTCGACCATGGTCTGCTTCGATTTATTCGCGCGCCTGATGGTGGAAGCGCTCGCCGGCGCAACCCCACGAAGGATGACGTTTACGCAGGCGCGCTTGAAGTCCGACGTCAAGGTCAAGACCGGGCTCACGCGCTTTCTCCCCGCCCTGCTGAGCGGTGAATATGAGCGTAGCGAAGTTGAACTGGTGAAATGGCAGGGCTCGGGCGATATGGCCGCCACCGCGCGCGCCAACTGCTACCTGGTCGTTCCGCCCGACCGCGAAATGCTGGCCGCCGGCGACATGGTTTCCCTGCTCCTGGTCTGAAGCCGCTTCAACATCCGCGGGTAGGTGGCTCCGACCGCTCTTGGGTCGGAACTTCATTCGTTTTGTGTAGGGATTCAGCCGTTTGGGTAGGACCTTTCCTTCATTGCCGCTCCAACTGAAACTGAAACTCGAAACTGAAACTGTTTTAGGACTACCATGGTGCGGTGGACGAGAAAAAGCAGTTCTGGATCATTTTCGTCATCCTGAGCCTGATCGCCGATTTCGTGCTGCCGCTGTTGTGGGGCGTGGTAGCCACCATCCCTATCCTGTTTTTCAGTTGGTGGGTGGTGTACCGTAGCGGCTGGATTTCATGACCAGTCTGGTTGAGCACACGCGAGGGCGCGTGTGCCACACAAGCCTGAAGACTGACGACTGAAGCCTGACGACTGAAGACTGACGACCGATGACCAAGAGCCTCTCCCACTACGACAGCACCGGCCGCGCCCGCATGGTGGACGTCTCGCAGAAGGCCGCCACCCAACGCGAAGCCGAGGCCACCGCCTTCGTCGCCATGTCGCCCGCGGTGGTGAAGGCGCTGGCGAAAAATCCCAAGGGCGATCCCCTGGAAGTGGCGCGGGTAGCGGGAATCATGGCCGCCAAGCGCACCGCGGAACTGATTCCGATGTGCCATCCGCTGCCGCTGAGCGTGGTTGACGTGCAGGCGCACGTGCGGCAGAATGGCGTCGCCATTGCCTCCCGAGTAACGACGACCGCCGTCACCGGCGTCGAAATGGAAGCGCTGGTGGCCGCCAGTGTCGCTGCTCTGACGGTGTACGACATGTGCAAGGCGCTCGACAAAGGCATCGCGATCCGCGAGATCGTGTTGCAGAAGAAGTCAGGCGGAAAGAGCGGGGAGTACAGGCGCAAGGCTCAAGGCGCAAGGCATCAGGCAAGAGCTGATCGACTGAAAGACCGATAGACCGACAGACTACTTCATGCCATCCAACGTCAAAGTCCTGCTGGTCGACGACAACCCCATGGTGCTGGGGATGCTGCGGCAGGCGCTCGCCCCGATGGCCAACCTCAGCACCGCCGGGGATGGCGCCGATGCCCTGCTGAAGATCATTGACGAGCCCTTCGACCTGATCATCAGCGATTACCAGATGCCCGGCATGGATGGCCGCGCCCTGTTCGACAAGATCAAGGCCCGCGCCTCCACCGCGCGCATTCCCTTCATCATCATTGCTACCAAGGGCGACATCGACGAAAAGCTCAAGGTGCTCCAGGACAAGGTCGAGGACTTCATCGAGAAGCCCTTCTTCGTCAAGGAAGCGGCGGGCAAGATCAAGCGCATCATCGACAAGATCGCGCTCGAGAAACTGGCCCGGGAAGCGCCCACCGCCGACGGCAAACTGCGCGGCAGCCTGGCGCAGATGAACGTCATTGACCTGCTGCAGTCGCTCGATCTCGGTCATAAGAGCTGCCTGCTCACCCTCACCAACAACGGCGACCGCTGCGAAATCTACTTCCACGACGGCCAGATCAACCACGCCGTCTACGGCGGCCTGAAAGGTGACGAGGCCGTGTTCAAGGTCCTGAGCTGGACCGGCGGCAATTTCCAGATTGACTTCAACGGCCACAGCGATCAGAAGTCCATCGCGCGCTCCACCCAGGGCCTGCTCATGGAAGGCCTGCGCCTGCTCGATGAAGCCGGCAAGGAAGCCGAAGACAACGTGCTGGAAGCGTGAGTCCCTCGGGTGCCAAGGCACTCATCAGTCGATCGGTCTTTCAGTCTATCGGTCTATCGGTCATGCAACCGATTAAACTGATTTCGGAAAGTGAAATTGAAACAGGCACGGCCACGGTCTGATAGACCGAAGGACCGATAGACCGACAGACCGATTGACCGATAGACTGAAAGACCGATGCAATTCACTGCTGCCGTCCTCACCATCAGCGATTCCTCCGCCGCCGGCCACCGCGACGACCTCTCCGGCCCGGCCGTTCGCGCCGCGCTGGAAGCCAAGGGTTTCAACGTGGTCGCCAGCAGCGTGAGCAAGGACGATCAGACCAACATCGAAGTCGCGCTTATGGACATGTGCCACCTGGCCCAACTGGTGGTCACCACCGGCGGCACCGGCATCGCCGAGCGCGACCTAACGCCGGAGGCCACGCACTCCGTGGCCGACAAGATTGTGGACGGAATCGGAGAGCGCATGCGCTCCGAAGGCGTCAAGAAAACGCCGCTGGCCGCGCTCAGCCGCGGCGTATGCGCCGTGCGCGGCAAGTCGCTGATCCTCAATCTGCCCGGCAGCCCCTCCGCCGCCACCGAATCGCTGGCGGCGGTGATTGACATCCTGCCGCACGCCCTCGAGTTGCTGGTCGGAAAAACAGAACATTAGCCACGGAGTACACAGAGGAAGAACCAAAGCACTGGTGCACTGGACGCACCAGACGCCTGAGTTTGGCAGATGTGGAAATTCACTGCTGATCGCGGTTAAGGCAAGGCCAATGAAAGTCGTGCCGCTTGCCGGGTCGAGCCGCATCTCTCAATCGCAATCGGCAATCAACAATCGGCAACTGACTATGTTCTTGCTCCTCTTCCTCTTGTGTCCTCTGTGGCTAATTTCCGCCTTGCCCGGCTGATAGAATTCCATCCTTGCACACACTAGGCGATCTCCTGGCCCGCTGGTCGGCATTTCTCTGGGCGCTGTTGAAACCCCTCGGGGCGTGGGGCGTCTTTGCCATCGCTGGAATCGACGCAGCGCTGTTCGGCTTGCCGCTCGATCCGCTGGTTGCCGGCTATGTCTACAAGCATCCCGAGCGGTTCTGGCTCTACATACTGATGGCGGCCGCCGGCTCCGCCCTGGGCAGCCTGATCATTTACGCCATCGGCTACGAGATGGGCGAATTGGTGTTGGAGAAGCGCATGGGGCCGCTGAAATTTGCCCGCATGCGCGAGCGCTTCGAGCAGCACAAGTATCTCGCGCTCATCCTGCCCGCCATGATGCCGCCGCCGTTTCCTTTCAAACTCTTCGCGCTCTCCGCCGCCGTCTTCGAAATGCACTTCAGCCACTTCCTGCTGGCCATCTTCGCCGGGCGCGTGGCGCGATTCCTGATCCTCTCCGTGCTGGTCATCAAGTTCGGGCCGCGGGCGGTGACGCTGGCCGCCGACCTGGTCCGTACCCACCTGACCGGGCTGCTGGTCGCGCTGCTGCTGGCTGTGATCTTCGCCCTGGCCTTCTGGTGGAGGAGCAGAAACAACAAGACCGCTTAGCAGGGTGGAAGCGCCGGGCGGAACCTGTCCCGAGCCTGTCGAGGGAGCCGTGACCGAGGCGCGAAGCGCCGAAGCCCGCGAGGAATCTGCTTTTCGGAGTTTCCAGCCCAAAGATGGGAAGAGATCGCAAGAAATAAAGGCACGGAACCAATCCGTGCCTCTTCTTTTTTTTCTGATCTGCGTTCATCCGCGTAAATCAGCGGCTGATTTTTCCTCTTTAAATCCCTGGCTACGCTTTCACGGTCGCGGGTCTTAGCAGTTCGATCAGCGCCGGCACGCTGAACATGACCGTGGTGAACAGCAGATTCGACACCACATCGTTGCGGAAGAAAGGCACGGCGGCGGCGTAGCAGGCGGCCAGGCCGCCAAGGTTGTGCGGGTACATGTCCCACGACAGCCAGAAGGTGAAGTTGCTGATGGCGAAGAACGACACCGAGGTCGCCAGCGCCGCGCCCAAAATCCGCGCCGGGCCGGCATGGTTGCGCAGCAGCGTGCCCATCGCGACGATGGCGGCGTACCACCCGATGGTCACGAAATGGTCCAGCGTGTACGGATATCCATAGACAAATTTCGTCAGCAAGACATCGGAACCGGCCAGCAGCAGCACCGCGGCCCAGGCATGCTTGCGCGGACCGCGCGCGCCGAAGAACAGCAGCGCCGCGCCCACGGGGGTGAAGTTCAGCCACATTTGCGGAAACAGCAGAACCAGAAAGCGGGCGGCAATGGCAAAGACTACGAACAGGTAAGCCAGCATGAATTCCTCCCCGAGGTCACCGCATGATTCTGCGGCTGCGGAGGATGGATCGTCAAGACGGCATTTGTAATTTGTAATTGGTAATCTGCAAGTTGGAAAACCGCGAAGTCTCTGCCCGATAGGCACAACGTTTGTTCACGTCCGAAAATTGCAAATTACCAATTACAAATTACAAATCCTTGCGTCACTTCCCATTTTCCCGGGGCGGTGCTATCAGATCCGGCCGCTGCGAGCGTGTCCCAAACCACTCCGCCACCTCGTGCAGGTTCTGGTCGAGCAGGACACGCGCGCCCAGCGTGTGTCCGCCCCGCCGTTCCTGGTCGGGATACTCGAAGCGCAGATCGTAAAAGCGCACGATGTAGCCGCCATGAATCGGCCCCTCGAAGCCCGGCACCGGCCCGCTCACCGCTTGGACCTCGAGCATCGGGTACTGCGCCCAGTCCAGATACACCCGCCCCAGGCGCGTGTCCCTGGCGGCTTCCCGGACCGGCGTCTCCTCGGGCTTGTAGCGGGTCTCGCTGCGCGCCGCCGGATCCACTTCCGGCGTCAGCGAATCCACCGTCACGCGCTCGTAAAACTTTTCCGTCTCCACCACGCCGTACCACTTGAACGGGTTTACGAAATACGGAAACGCCGATGCCCGGATCGGCTCGGCCCCGTGATAGATGCGTGCATCCAGCGCCGCCACCGCCCGCCGGTGCTGGTAATCCCGCAGGCCCCAGAGCGCGACCATCAGCACCAGCGCAACCACGGCGCCGCCCTGCCCGCGCGGCCCCTTGCGGCGCGCTCCGATCTCTTCATTGATCATCCCAAACAGCGCCGGCATCGCCAGGCCGGCCAGGAAAAACACGTACAGCAGCGGCTCGAAGATGAAGACGATGTCCCAGGAATACCACCGGTAAGAAAACGGCTCGAACGGCCGCACCCCGTAGTTGTTGGTGAAGTCGAGCAGGATGTGGCTGAAGGCGGCGATCAGCGCGAAGCCGTACAGCAGCCCCCAGCGTGGCGTTTTCGGCAGTACCGGACCCTTCGAAGCGCCTGCCGGCTCCGGCCTTCGCCGCCGCTTCCACAGCCACAGCAGGTAAATGAATCCGAGACGAACGCCGCCACAAATGGCGCGCCCACGAATGTATGCGTGATGCCCCGGTGGTGCGCGAAGCCCTCAATCGGGCTCTTGAAGAACCACAGGACGTCGAGGTCGGCGGCTTCCGCGGCCAGCACGCACGTGGTGGTCGCCAGCAGCGTCTTGCGGTTCAGCCCCGCGGCGCGCGAGATGCACGCCCCGGTCAGAAAGTGGGTCAGCGGTTCCAAGGCTTACAAAATATCATCCGATTTGGATTTCATACTAGCGGGCGGTTGCCCCACCCTTATCTCGCCCGGGGAAACCTGCCCTGAGAGCAATCGAAGGGGCGAGATAGGGTGGGGAAGATCTGACCCGACAGCCGATTGCCGATCGCCGACGGCCGGGTCCCCTGCGAATCCTTTGCGACCTCTGCGTTGATCTTTCATCTCTCGCAACAGAGGAACCCGCATGTCCAAACCCGTCCCCGTTGGCGCCCGCGCCGAAGTTGAAAACGTCGTCAAGCTGGAACAAACCCTGGCCGGCATCCACCCCTCCTTCCCCCCGGTGTACTCCACACCTCGGATGATCCAGCTCATGGAAGAGGCGTGTTACTGGGCGCTCAAGCCCTACGAGGAAGGCGACGAGACCACCGTCGGCACGCACATCAACGTCTCGCACAAGGCCGCCACCGGCGTCGGCATCAAGGTGAAGGCCGAGGCGGTCATGGAGTCCTTCGACGGCCGCTTCTACACCATGCGCGTTCGTGCCTGGGACGAGACCAGCGAGATCGGCAGCGGCACGGTGAACCGCGCTTTCGTCAGCGTCGGCAAATTCATGGCGCGGGTGAAATCGAAAGGTGCCTGACAAAATGGCCGCAGATAAGCGCTGATTGACGCAGATGATGAAGGTGAATCTGCGTTCTTCTGCGTTCATCAGCGGCGATTTACAATCCTCTCTTGCATGCCCTTCTCCTTTGAAGTAACGACCCGCTCCGGCGCCGCCCGCCGCGCGCGCATGGCCACCGCCCACGGGCCGGTCGAGACCCCCGTGTTCATGCCCGTGGGCACGCAGGCGACGGTCAAGGCCGTACCCCAGGACGTGCTGGAAGAGCTGGGCGCGCAGATCATTCTCGGCAACAACTATCACCTCTACCTGCGGCCCGGCGCCGAGGCCATCCGTGCCCTCGGCGGCCTGCACCGCTTCATGAGCTGGGACCGAGCCATCCTCACCGATTCCGGCGGCTTCCAGGTGTGGAGCCTGAGCGAGATGCGCAAAGTCTCCGACGAGGGCGTGCAATTCCGCTCGCATCTGGACGGCTCGACGCACTTCTTCACGCCGGAATCCGCTACCGCGTCGCAGATCGCGCTCGGTGCCGACATCATCATGGCCTTCGACGAGTGCACCGAACTTCCCGCCGAACGCGATCGCGCCCGCCAATCCATGGAACTGACGGTGCGCTGGGCCGCGCGGTGCAAGCAGTACTGGGACGAGCATAGGCATGAGGTGCCGTGGCAACGCGACCGATCGGCAATCGGCAATCGACAATCGACAATCGGCAATGTTGTTGCCATCGACCATCGACCGTCGACCAACGACCCGGGTCCCATCGGCAATCGACCATCGACCATCGACTCCCCCGCCCTCTTCGCCATCATCCAGGGCGGGATGCACCCCGACCTCCGCCGTGAATGTGCCCAGCGCCTGGTTGACATGGATTTTCCCGGCTATGCCATCGGCGGCCTGAGCGTAGGCGAACCGCGCGCCCTGACCCGCGAGATCGTCGAGTCGACCCTGGAGCATCTTCCGCCCGACAAGCCGCGCTACCTGATGGGGGTGGGTACCCCGGAGGAGATCGTGGAATACGCCGCCCTGGGCGTGGACATGATGGATTGCGTCCATCCCACGCGCGCCGCCCGCCACGGCTTGTTGTTTACCTCCGAAGGTAAGATCAACATCAAGGGCGCCCGCTATGCCGCCGACCAGGGCCCGCTCGACCCCAATTGCGGCTGCCGGGTCTGCGCCCGCTACTCGCGTGCCTATCTGCGACACCTGTTTGCCGCCCACGAGGTGCTGGGACAAGTCCTAAACTCCATCCACAATCTGGCTTACTACCTTGACACCATGCAACGAGTGCGGCATTCTATAGAACTTGGGGAATTCAGTAGTTTTCTTTCCGGTCTCCGGTCGCAGAATTTGAACTCCCCTGCTCGTGCCCAAAGGGAAGATCCGACCATCGCCCCATCGCGAGAATAGGCGACTGGGGCTCCCGGGACCCGTCGGTTCAAGATTATCCCCGGTGGTAATCAGCTCCCGCAGGTCGAAAACCTGTTCGGCGGAGCCGCAAATCGGGAAATCCCCGCCGCATCCGGCTACGAAGGTTGCGCGGGAGGAGATAGGCAAGTCTTGACACTCTTCATGGCATTAGCCCTGGTGCAAGGGCAGGGCGGCGGAGGCGCGCTGGTTTGGCTGCCGCTGGTTTTCATCTTCGTCATCTTCTATTTCCTGCTGATCATGCCGCAACAGAGGCGACAGAAGAAATGGCAGGCGATGTTGGCCGAGCTGAAGACCGGCGATCGCGTCGTCACCAGCGGCGGCCTGCGCGGGACGGTCATCGCCCTGCGTGAAGATTACATTCACCTGCGCGTTCCGCCCGACAATTTGCGGCTGGAAGTGACCCGGAGCTCGATTGTCACCGTCAGCTCGGGCGAGGAAGTCAAAACTGGTGGCTAGCATTTCGGGAAGGGCACGGCTCGGGAAGGGCACGGCTTTAGCCGTGCCGAACTGGGCGAAGAAAAATCGGGGGCTTTAGCCGCTGAGGTTTTTGGCCGTCGACCGTCGACCGCCGACCATCGACTCAAATGAATAAGACGTTACTCTGGAAATCCCTGTTTATCGTTGCCGTGCTGCTGGTCTTTGTGTTCGGCATCATCGGGCTGCCGAGCGGCCTGAGCGGCAGTGCCCTGAAATCGGCCGTCCTCGAGCGCGTCAAACTCGGGCTCGATCTCAAGGGCGGAACCCACCTCATCCTCCAGGTCATGGTCAACGACGCGGTCAACGCCGACAGCGACCGCGGCATCGAGCGCCTGAAGGAAAGCCTCAAGTCCAAGGGCATCGCCTACACCGACATCACCAAGCCCGATCCGCAGAACAATCCCGACCACATCGCCATCAAGGGCGTGCCGCCGGAATCGGCCGCGGACCTGCGCGACATCGTCAGCAATCAGTTGCCGGAGTACGTCCTCACCTCGGGCGCGGATAACTCCTGGACGCTGGCCATGAAGCAGCAGTCGCTGGCCGAGCTGAAGAACCGCTCGGTGGCGCAGGCCATCGAGACCATCCGCAACCGCATTGACCAGCTCGGCGTCAGCGAGCCGGTGATCGAGGAGCACGGCCTCGGCCAGTACCAGATCCTGGTGCAGTTGCCGGGCGTGGACGATCCCGCGCGCGTCAAGCAGATCATGCAGTCCACCGCCATGCTGGAAATCCGCCAGGCGCTGGGCGGGCCCTACCCCAGCGAGCAGGACGCGCTGGCCTCCAAGAACGGCGTGCTGCCTCCCGATTCCGTGCTGATGCAGGGCCGCTCCATCGGCGCGCGCGGCAGCGACGCCACCCAGACCGCCTGGTACATCATTTCCCGCGCTTCGGCCGTGACCGGACGCGACCTGCGCACCGCCGAGCCCACCCGTGACGAGAACAACCGTCCCGCCGTCCGCTTCCTGCTGACCGGCGAGGGCGGGCGCCGCTTCGCCTCCTTCACCGGCAGCCACGTCGGCGAGCAGTTGGCCGTGGTGCTCGACAACAAGGTCCAGGAAGTCGCCACTATCCAGGAACAGATTCACGATGAAGGCCGCATCACCGGCGCCTTCACCGAGCAGCAGTCGAAGGATCTCGCCATGGTGCTGCGCTCCGGCGCGCTGCCGGCCGGTATCCGCTATCTCGAAGAGCGCACCGTCGGGCCGTCGCTGGGAGCGGATTCCATCAAACACGGCGTGCTCGCCGCGGTCATCGGCATGTTGGCGGTCATGATCTTCATGCTGGTGTACTACCACGGCGCCGGCATCAATGCCGATCTCGCGCTCCTGTTCAACCTGGTGATCCTGCTCGGATTCCTCGGCTTCAGCGGAGCGACGCTCACTTTGCCGGGCATCGCCGGCGTGATTTTGACCGTCGGCATGGGCGTGGATTCCAACGTGCTGATCTTCGAACGCATTCGCGAGGAGCTGCGCAACGGCAAGACCGCGCCCTCGGCGGTGGAGCAAGGCTTCGCCCGCGCCTGGATCACGATTGTGGATACGCACGTCACCACCATCGTCTCCGCCTTCATCCTGTTTATCTTCGGGACCGGCCCGGTGAAGGGTTTCGCGGTCACGCTGACCTTCGGTCTGCTGGCCAACCTGTTCACCGCCGTGTTCGTGTCGCGCGTCATTTTCGACGCGCACCTGAACAACCTGAAGCGCGGCGAAGCGCTGAGTATTTAGGGAAGGGCACGGCTTTAGCCGTGCCGATTGCGGCTCTTTTAAAGTTTGTCATTCCGAGGAGGGCTTCAGCCCGACGAGGAATCTGGGTTTTGCCCGATTCACCTGCGGTTCGTGGCAAGCCAAACATCAGGTCGGAAGCCGGTCGCCATCGACCATAGGCCATCGACCATCGACAAGGTAAACAATGGAGTTCTTTCGGAACCCGAACATCCCGTTCCTGAAGTACAAGTGGTACTTCCTGGCAATGTCCTTGGTCTTCAGCGTGGCCGGCGTGCTCAGCATGGCGTTCTGGCACGGCCTCCCGCTGGGCGTGGATTTCCGCGGCGGCACCCTGGTGTACCTGAAATTCACCCACCCGCCCGACAACAACCAGATTCGCGCCGAGCTAGACCGCGCCGGGCTGCACAATGCCCGTATCCAGCGCTTTGGTGATCCCGCTACCAATGAAGTGCTGGTCGCGCTCGATATTAAGGAAACCAGCGAAGCCGCGCTCGATCAGGGCAAGAACCAGATCATCAAGGCGTTGGAGCCGTCCAATGCTCCCGCCGGCAAGCAGGATTTGAACAACGCCAGCGTGGAGAGCATCCGGGATTTCCTGCTCTCCAGGGACCCGCTGCACCTGGGTAGCGACGCGGCGCAGCGCTACGCTGACATCGCCCGCCAGATCGCCAATTTCCGCGACAAAACCCGCGGCGGGGCCATCGCCTCGGTTGACGAGCTCAAGTCCGCCGGCACTGCCGCGCCCGTGCTCACGGCGTTGAACGACGGCTTCTACACCTCTGACTTTGGCGTGCGCAATGTCGAGATTGTCGGCCCGCAAGTTGGCAGGCAGCTCCAGACGCAGGCCAAGCTGGCCGTCCTGTACTCGCTGGCGGGCATGCTGGTGTACCTGTGGTTCCGTTTCGAGCTGATTTACGGCCTGGCCGCCGTCGTCGCCTGCTTCCACGACACCCTGATTACGGTCGGCGCCTTCTCCTTGTTGAACAAGGAAATCTCCCTCACCGTCATCGCCGCCATCCTCACCTTGGTGGGGTATTCGATGAACGATACGATCGTGGTATTTGACCGTATCCGGGAGAATGTTAAACTGCTCCGCCGCGAATCGCTGGCCGAGATCGTGGATCGCAGCATCAACCAGACGCTGAGCCGAACGGTCTTGACATCCGGTTTGACTTTCCTGACCGTGCTTTCGCTCTACCTCTTCGGGGGAGAGGTGCTGCACGGATTCAGCCTGGCACTGGTCATCGGCATCATCATCGGGACTTATTCGTCGATCTTCATCGCTTCGCCCATGCTGGTTGCATACCAGGATTGGCGTTTGCGCAAGGCCCGCGGGGTGGCGGCCACGGTACCGGTGGTGCCCTCGCAACGGCGCGAAAAAGTACGCGCCAAGGGCTAGTTGTGGTTCGGCCGCTTTCTAAGGCGTTCGCCCCAAGCTGCAAAAAATGAACGCCCCAGGGAGCAAAACTCGGGGGCCCGGTGTCTAAATTACGTGCGGGAAGAACCGCAACCGGAGAACAAGGGCATGTTTGAAGATAGCCTTATCGAGTCGGGAGGCAGGCGCGGTGGCAAGCGCGGCGCCACCACGTTGCTGTCGTTTGTGCTCCAGGCAATTCTGCTGGGCATCCTGATCCTGATTCCGCTGATCTATACGGAAGCGCTGCCAAAGCAGCAGTTGATGACGTTTCTGGTAGCGCCGCCACCACCACCGCCGCCGCCGCCCCCGCCGGCTGCACAGCAGATCAAGGTGGTGAAGCAAATCATCAGTGAGATTAACAACGGTCAGTTGCGCACGCCGACCAAGATTCCCGAAAAAGTTCAAATGATCAAGGAAGAGGAAGCGCCTCCGGTTGCAGGCATCGGGGGTGTGGTCGGTGGCGTACCTGGCGGCATTCCGGGAGGGACTATGGGCGGCGTGATCGGCGGCATCATCAGTTCGACGCCGGTCGCGGTCCCGAAAGTGGCGACGCCGCAGCGCGTGCGCGTCTCCCAGGGCGTTTCCCAAGGTCTGCTCATCCACCAGGTAAAGCCGCTCTATCCGCCGCTGGCTCGCCAAGCCAGGATCCAGGGCACGGTGGTGCTGCAGGCGGTCATCGCCAAGGACGGCAGCATTCAGGGCTTGCACGTCGTGAGCGGCCACCCGATGCTGACTGGGGCTGCCGTGGAAGCGGTGAAGCTGTGGCGCTACAAGCCCTACTTCCTGAACGGCGAGCCGGTGGAAGTGGAAACCGTGGTGACGGTCAATTTCACCCTGGCCGGTTGATCCGGTTTTCTCTCTGGAAGAGCAACGAATTCGGGGCTGGCACGCAGCGTTCCGGCCCCCCATGCGCGGGGATTCGTGGCCGCCCCCAGCTTCGCCGGCAGGCGACGGCGAGGCCAAGGCGGCGGGACGTGTTGCGGTTCGAGTTTCGGTTTCTGGTAATCGAGGTTCCGGTTTCGATCCGGCCTGCTGAAACTCGAAACTGAAACTGAAACTGTTCGTCCCAGGCCCACGCGCCGGGTTGGTTCGTAATCACGCCTGATCAGAAGTTCTGAGGAGGAACAAGCAACTCATGCTCGTAGCACTGGCAACTCTCTTTTACGCACACGTGCCCGCCGTCGCCTTGGCGATTTTCCAGGAGGGCGCGATTACCTGGGACCCGATCTCGCTGTGGAAGCAGATGGGTGTCCTCGCCAAAATCGTGGTCATCATCCTGTTCATCATGTCCGGCTGGTCTATCGGCGTGATGATCGACCGCTGGATGGCGTTCAGCGCCGCCCGCAAGCAATCGCGTGCGTTTGCTCCCGCCGTCGCCGGCGCCCTGCGCGAAGGCAAAATTGACGAGGCCATCCGCGTCGCCGAGCGCAACAAGAAGAGCCACCTGGCCAAGGTCGTCACCGCCGGGTTGCAGGAATTCAAGGCGCATGGCGAGTCGTCGGAAATTCCGGGCGAGCAGATCGAAGCTAGCCGCCGCGCCTTGGAGAGGGCCGAAGCCATCGTTCACGCCGAGTTGAAGCGCGGCTTGGGCGGCCTGGCCACCATCGGCGCCACCGCCCCCTTCGTCGGGCTGTTCGGCACCGTAGTCGGCATTCTCAACGCCTTCCGCGGCATCTCCGAGGCCAAGGCCACCGGTCTGGGCGCGGTCGCCGGCGGCATCGCCGAAGCGCTGGTCACCACCGCCGTCGGTCTGTTCGTCGCCATCCCGGCCGTGATGATGTACAACTACCTGTCCGGCCGCGTCGAAGCGTTCGACGTCGAGATGGATAACTCCTCCAGCGAGCTGGTGGATTACTTCCTGAAGCGCCGCAACGCCGTCCGACGGTAAACCGGTGGGTGGCCCACCCTTCCGCCCGGTTTTGGCGGAAGGTGGGAAGCAGGCAGTGAACGAGCATAGTTGCTTGTCCCTCCCCGCCCTGCGGGGAGGGACAGACAACATCATCAGCTTCAGGATTCGCGCAGGAGACTCATAGTTATGCCACTCGGAAAAAGACCATTGCCGGTCAACTCCACCATCAACGTCACTCCCATGGTGGACGTCATGCTGGTGCTGCTGATCATCTTCATGGTGATCACGCCCATGTTGCAGAAGGGCGTCAGCGTTGACCTGGCCAAGACCAACAACCCGGTGCAGATGCCCGACGCCGACAAGGAAGACGCGCTGCTTGTCGCAGTCCAGCGCGACGGTGCCGTGTTCTTCGGCTCGGAGCGGATTTCACCCGATCAGCTCACCAACAAGATCAAGGACAAGCTCGCCGCCCGCGTGGACAAGCGGGTCTTCATCCGTGCCGACGCGCGCACCAAGTACGGCAACGTGGTCGAAGTGGTGGACAACGTCCGTGCCGCCGGGGTGGACCAGTTGGGTCTGCTGACCGAACAGCGCAAGGCGGGCGCTCCCGCTCCACCGCCCACCGCGCCGGGCGCAGCTAAGCCGGCGCCTGCTGGCGGGCAATAGGTCCGCGTGTTTGCGAGCCGTTTCAGTCTGGAGTTGAGGCCGGCTGAAACTGAAACTCGAAACTGAAACTGTTCGAGAGAGGATTTTCGTTATGGCAATGACAATCGGCGCACCGGGAGCCGGTCCTTGTTCCGACATGAACGTTACGCCGCTGATCGACGTGCTGCTGGTGTTGCTGATCATCTTCATGGTCATCACCCCGCTCACGCCCAAGGGCCTGGACGCCCTCGTCCCGCAGCCCCCCAAGGACCAGAAGGCGCAGCCGCCTTCAACCGACCGCACCGTCGTGGTGCAGGTGATCAAGACCGGGGGCCAGCCCGCGCTCAAAATCAACCAGGAAGACGTCACCTGGGACAAGCTCCAGGGCCGCCTGGAAGAGATCTACAAAACGCGTGCCGAGAAGGTGGTTTTCGTCAAGGCCGATACCGATCTTCCCTTCGCCGACGTGGCGCAGGTGATTGACATCGCGCACTCGGCCGGCGTGGACAAGGTCGGCCTGATTACCGCCAAGATCGAGGCCGGCGGCTAGTTCTTTCGGAGGGGCACGGCGGAACTTGTCCTGACGCCGAGCGAAGCGAAGCGGAAGGAGCCGTGCCATCCCAGCTCGGAACTGAAAAGCGGCTTTAGCCGCTGAGGTCTTTGGCCATCGACCATCGACCATCGACACTACGGAGAGACAAACTAATGAACAGAAGCGCACGACTGCTGGCGCTTGCCTCCGTCGTCCTGGCGCTGTTCTCGCTTGCCGGATGCAACAAGCTCCGCGCTCGCGACCAGCTCAACAAGGGCGTGCAGGCCTACAAGAACGCCAAATATGAAGATGCCATCGAGAAGTTCAAAAACGCGGTGGCGCTTGACCCGTCCCTGATTAATGCCCGGCTTTATCTGGCTACCGCGTACGCGCAACAATACATCCCGGGGGCGGACACACCGGACAACAACCGCATGGCCGAACAGGCGATCAATCAGTACCAGGACGTACTCAAGATGAAGGCCAACGATCTCAACGCCATCAAGGGTATCGCCTACCTTTACCTGCAGATGAAGAAGTTCGGCCAGGCCAAGGAGTATTACAACAAGGTCATCACCGTGGATCCCAACGATCCCGAGGCCTATTACTCGGTCGCCGTGATTGACTGGACCGAAACCTACCAGCCGCGCATGGAGCAGAAGGCCAAGCTCGGACTCAAGCCCGACGAGGCCATCAAGGACAAGAAAGCCTGCGAGGAGCTCCGGAGCAAGAACCAGGACGTGGTCAAGGACGGCATGACCATGTTGGAGAAGGCCATCTCGCTGCGGCCCGATTACGACGACGCCATGGCCTACCTCAACCTGATGTGGCGCGAGCAGGCCGACATCGAATGTGGCGACCCCAAGGCCCGCGAAGAAGACCTGAAGAAGGCCGACGAGTGGGTCAAGAAGACGATGGCCACCAAGGCTGCCAAGGCGGAAAAACAGGCGGGCCCCGGCGGCATCACCCTGGAGAAAAAAGACTAGCTGTTATCGCAACCGACGTTGTAGCGCGCTCACCCTCGAGCGCGCTTTGGGGCAGCGGGGGGCTGAGGCATCCGCTGGATTCTACATGATTAAGTCCTTGCGCACTGAAAACTTTCGATGCTTCAAAGAGATAGACCTCTCTGATTTGCAACGCATTAATGTCATCGTCGGAAAGAACGCTACTGGCAAAACGGCTCTATTGGAGGCTATCCGCTTGGCTCTTGGCGGAACGCCAACTGTCCTCTGGGCAATGAATCCGAGCAGAGGCTTTATCGGAGGTATTTCACAACCAATAACCCGCGACAGCTTTGAGTCTTTGTGGAATCCTTATTTCTTCAACTTTGACACGTCAAACCCGATTTGTACGGACTGCTGCGACAGCGAGAATCATCACGCCACCACTCGAATTTCTTTTGATGTGCAACAATCCGTGACAGCGGTGCCTCCGCAGTCACCGCAACAGCAGCAGCCGCCTCCAGTATTGCCGAGTTCCTTCATTCCACGACTTGCGTTTGAGCGCACTAATTTTTTGGGAGTAAAGTCAACGCTCTATGCGTCGGTTCAAATGCAGGGCGCCCTGAACTTTGATCAAGGCCCGGAACTTGGCCCCGTCACTGAATTCTTCCCTTCTTCCCCTTGGAACGTCAATCCGATGCTCCCTGCTCAGATGTTTTCGCAATTGAGTCTTCAACGGCGTGAAGGGGCGATAGTAGATGCTGTCAGGGGGGAGTTTGAACCATCGTTAGAAAATCTGACGATTCTAGCGCCGAGTGGGGGACAACCTGGCATCTACGCAGGTTTGCGTTACCTCAAAGAGAAATTGCCAATCGGCTATCTATCGTCTGGAATAAGTCGATTCATTACGATGATGTCAGCGGTGCTTATTCGGGGAAAGGGGATCGTGCTAATTGATGAGATCGAGAACGGGCTCTCTTATAAGATTTTCCCGGCCTTATGGAAATACCTTCTGAAATCTGCCGCAGATAACGACACGCAAATCTTCGCTTCGACGCACAGCTCAGAATGTGTTCGAGCTTTGCTGCCAGCGATGGAAGGACACGAGAGCGATTTTTGCCTTCTGAGGGCCGAACGAGAAAACGGATCATCGGGGATAACCCTGGTACAAGGAAGGTTCTTGGAGGCAGCAATAGACCAAGGGGTAGAAGTGCGGTGACTTTTATTGAGCCACGCACGCTTGATCTGCTTCCCCGTCCATTTTTTGTCGTAACGGAAGGGATGGGAGACGCTACCTTCGTGGACCAACTGCTCCAGTTCACGAAAATTACGAACTGCAGCGTCGGATGCCCGAGTAGGGACAGCGCCAAAGGTACGGGCAAAAGCGCCTTTCCAGAGTATTTTTTAGCGATTCAAACGGCGCGAACGAGGACAAAGTCAGCGCCGCTGTGTGGACTTTTGGTGTTGACTGATGCAGACGGGAATGCGGACGAAAGTTTCAAAGAAGTCGCAAACGCGTTGGAAAGGTCAGCATTTCCGAAACCGTCCCGAGCCTTTGAAGTCACTGAAGAGGCGGGTTTCAGGGTTGCCGTGTACTTAGTACCAGGAGAAGGCGAAACGGGTACACTTGAACACGTCCTTTTGAGAGCTGCGCTTGCGAAGTCCCCCCATCTCGAAAAGTGTCTAGCTGACTTTTCTACATGCACTGGTGGACTCAGTTCAACAAAGCCGAACGCGCAGGCTAAGATGAGGATGTCCGCTCTTGCGGCGGCGTTTTGTGAAGATAATCCATGGTGTTCATCCAATACCCTGTGGCACGACAAGAACAATCCCGTCCCAATCGACAGTGCATGTTTCGATAGCCTCTCACAATTTCTGGCCAAATTCAGCGCGTAAGTCAGTCAGGTATATTATTCCCCGAATCTTTAGAGGGGGCGGCTTCAGCCGCGCCGCAAGGAGCCGCACCTTTGGCGGTTTTAGCCGCTTAGGGAGATGCTCTCCTAATCTCCGGAACGCGAATTTGTGACGCCAGTGCTGCAGCGCACTCACCCTCGAGCGCGCTTTGCTTTTTCGTGTAAAGATGCAGACGGCGGGCGCCCTCGCCCGCCGCTGGCCTCCCGATCACCGAAAACCGGCAACTCCTCCGCACACACTCCTGTGACCTAAATCACCCGGCAGCGTACCCTCCCCTGCATTACAATCTCCGGGTCGCCCGTATGTTCAAAAAGATCCTGATCGCCAATCGCGGTGAAATCGCGGTGCGCGTCATTCGCGCCTGCCGCGAGATGGGCATCCGCTCCGTCGCCGTCTTCTCCGACGTGGACCGCGCCTCCCTGCACGTCCGCAAGGCCGACGAGGCCTACCCCATCGGCCCGGCGACCGCCAGTGAGTCTTACCTGAACAAGGACAAGATTCTGGACGTCGTCCGCCGCAGCGGCGCCGAGGCCATCCACCCCGGTTACGGCTTCCTTTCCGAAAATGCCTCCTTCGCCCAGGCCTGCGTGGATGCCGGCATCAAATTTATCGGCCCGACCGCCGCCGCCATGGAAGCCATGGGCTCGAAAACGCGCGCCCGCCAGGCGATGGAGAAAGCCGGCGTGCCCTTCGTCCCCGGCTCCTCGCGCGGCCACGATTTCGGCGAGACCCACAAGGTGGCGGAAAAAATCGGCTATCCCGTGATGCTGAAAGCGGCGGCCGGCGGCGGCGGCAAGGGCATGCGTCTGGTGCGCTCCGCCGCTGAACTGCGCTCCGCCTTCGATGCCGCCTCCAGCGAGGCCAAGCGCTCCTTTGGCGACGACGAGGTCTACGTCGAGAAGTACATCGAGAACCCGCGCCACATCGAGATGCAAATCCTCGCCGACGAGCACGGCCAAACCGTTTACCTCGGCGAGCGCGAGTGTTCCGTGCAGCGCCGCCACCAGAAAGTGCTGGAAGAGTGTCCGTCGCCGATCGTTCCGCCCGAAATGCGGCGGCAGATGGGCGAGGTCGCGGTCCGCGTCGCCCAGACCGCCGGCTACACCAACGCCGGCACGGTCGAATTCCTGGTGGATCAGCAGCGCAACTTCTATTTCCTCGAGATGAACACGCGCCTGCAGGTGGAACATCCGGTCACCGAGCTGGTCACCGGACTCGACCTGGTGCACCTGCAAATCCGCATCGCCGCCGGCGAGCCGCTCCCGTTCCAGCAGCAGGATATCGCGCTGCGCGGCCACGCCATCGAGTGCCGCATCTACGCCGAGGATCCCGACAACAATTATTTTCCCAGCCCCGGCCGCATTTCCCTGCTCGAAATTCCCGCCGGCCCCGGCATCCGCCGCGACACCGGCATCTACGAGGGCTGGACCGTTCCCATTGACTACGACCCGCTGCTCGCCAAGCTGATCGGCTATGGCAGCGACCGCGACCAGGCCATCCGCCGCCTGCAACGCGCGCTCTACGAATACGTGGTCGCCGGCATCAAGACCAACATCAGCCTCTTCCAGCGCATCTTGCAGGACGCGGACTTCCACGCCGGCAAGCTCGACACCGGCTACCTGGAGCGTTTGCTGAGCAAGCCCGCTCCGCCGCCGGGCCTCGACGACGGTATGGACCGCACCGCCGAGCGCGAGCGCGTCGCCGCCCTCGCCGCCGGAATCTTCGCCACGCTGGAAAGCGCCGCTCCCAAATCCGTCAACGGCGCCGCCGCGAATGGCGCAGGCGCACCGGGCAGACCATCAGCCTGGAAACAGGCCGCTCGGGTGGAAGCGCTGCGCAACGGATGAGGACAAATGAATTCGCCGCTGATTAACGCAGATGAACGCAGATATGCTCATTCAGAACTGACGGAGAAAATCATCGGCGTCTTTTATGAGGTGTACAACGAGCTTGGGTACGGCTTCATTGAATCTGTTTATGAGGCTGCGATGTACAAGGCGCTGCGTGAAAAGGGGCTCGATGTCAAACGGCAAGTTGCCGTTCCGGTTTGGTTTCGTGGTGAGCAGGTCGGTAATTTTGTCGCCGACATGGTTGTAGACGATGCCGTCATTCTTGAGTTGAAAGCGGCACACGCGCTCGACGCCGCTCACATCGCGCAGCTACTGAATTACCTACGCGCAACTCGCATCGAAGTCGGTCTTTTGCTTAACTTCGGCCAACGTCCTACTCTCCGGCGCTTGGTGTTTTCAAATGAAAGAAAGAAGATCAGCGTTCATCAGCGTTAATCTGCGGCTAGTTAGTTTTTCTCGATGACGTACGAGATTTCCATCGACGGCACGCCTCACAAGCTCGAACTCGAGCGCGACGGCAATGCCTGGTCCTGTCGGCTCGACGGCGAGCCCATCCAGACCGACGCCGTCATGACCAAGCACGACGTCATCTCCATCATCATCGGCGGCACGCAGTACGAGGTGAAGCGCGAGCGCACCGCCACCGACGTCCACTACTGGGTCAAGAATTCGCGCTTTGCCGTCGAAGTCCGCGACCCGCGCTCGCTGCGCGGCCGCAAGGGGGCCGCGGCCACCGGCGAAGGCCCGCAGAAACTGCTGGCGCCGATGCCCGGCAAAGTGGTGCGCATCATCCTTGCCGCCGGCAGCGAAGTCGAAGCCGGCCAGGGCGTGCTGGTGGTGGAAGCGATGAAAATGCAGAACGAACTCAAGTCGCCGAAGAAGGGTACGGTGAAGCAGGTGATGGTCGCCGAAGGCGCCTCGGTCACCGCCGGCGAAGTCCTCGCCATCGTGGAGTAGGCGAAATTAAATTCTCCAAAATCCAATGGTCCGTGCCTAAATTCCGTGCCTAAATTAAGAGAATGTCATCCTGAGCGAGGTGTCGCTTGCTGCTTTTTGCAAGCGACACCGAGTCGAAGGACCCCTACTCGGTCGACTTCTACCCGACTGCTCAAACGCACTTCACTCCGAAAACCGACAACCGTGAACCGACCACCGACTACTCGAACACATGCGGCACAAACCTGCTTAAGTTCGTCGTAATCGGCCCGTCGGACTCGCGAATCCCATCCCGCCCGCTTCCTGGTCAATCATCCAGCTTCCAATCACCGGATAGTTTCCGTCCAGGTTCGGCAGCTCCGCCAGCGCCGCTTTCCTGGAGCCCGAAGCCTGAAGCCTGTTTTTCCACCGCTATCCACAGTCATTCACATTCATTCGCATTGACCTCGCGCCTCACACGTCCGACAATGGCCTTTCCCTCATGCGCGCCTATCTTTCAGGTTCCATCGAGTACTCGCCGGACCTCGGCAAGGGGTGGCGTGCGCATGTCACTCCTTTCCTGCGCGCCCTCGGCCACGATGTTTACGATCCCGCCGCCGACGAAAAGAAAAATCTCACCGACGAGGAAGTCCGCGAATTCCGCGGCTGGAAAACCGCCGACCTGGTGCGCTACCAGGCGGCGGTGCGCAAAATCATCGCCTGGGACCTGGACTGGATCGAGTCGCGCGCCGACTACGTCGTCTGCTACTGGGACGCGGCCGCAGCGCGCGGCGCCGGCACTCAGGGCGAACTCACCTTCGCCCATCGTTCCGGCATTCCTGTGTACCTGGTGCTGGGCATGCCGTCGCGCGTGGTAAGCGGATGGATCCTGGGCTGCGCCACCAGGATTTTCGACAATTTCGCCGAATTGCAGTCGTTCCTGACGCGCACTTACGCGCAGCGTTACGCCGCCAACATCGCCAAGGAAGTCCAGGCCATCGCCGCGCGCCACTTGCCGGTCAGGGATTGAGTTGCGAGTTTCGAATTTTGGGTTTTGCATTCGTTCGCATGGCTTAGCGGAAAGCTGCAAGCTGACAGTTTAGCGACCGACAGACCGATCGACCGACAGACCGATAACCGAAAACCGACGACCGATAACCGAGAACATGAATTTCGCCAAGGGCAGTCTGGGCTGGATTGAAGTGGTGTGCGGGCCGATGTTCAGCGGCAAGAGCGAGGAGCTGATCCGCCGTCTCCGCCGCGCCGAAATCGCGCGCCAGCGGGTGCAGATTTTCAAACCCGCGCTCGACGACCGTTACGCCGACGACCACATCGTCTCCCACAGCGAACTGAAAATCCGCTCCGTGCCGGTGAAGGACGCCGCCGACCTGGAATCCCGCCTCGACCTCCGCACCGAGGTCATCGGCATTGACGAGGCCCAGTTCCTCGGCGCCGGCATGGTGGACCTGGTCGTGCGCCTCGCCGACATGGGCAAGCGCATCGTCATCGCCGGCCTCGACACCGACTACCTCGGCCGCCCCTTCCATCCCTTGCCGGAATTGCTCGCCGTCGCCGACGAGATCACCAAGACCCTCGCCATCTGCATGCAGTGCGGCAATCCCGCCAAGCACACTCAGCGCCTGGTCGCCAGCGAAGACCTGATCGTGGTCGGCGCCGCCGGCATGTACGAAGCCCGCTGCCGCCGCTGCTTCGAACCCAATCTCGCCCGGCAGGAACTGGAACGCGCCGCCGCGAGAGTCTAGTCAAAGCGTCGATGGTCGTTGGCCGTAGGCGATTAGCGTCAGCGGTGGGCCAGATATCAGATTTGCGAACGACTAACGACAGCTTTCGCAATTCTGTCGCGATGGCTAGTTTCCATTTCTTGGGCCAACGGCAATCGACCTCGACTCGACTGTCTACTCCCATCCCTGCTTCCAACTCGTATAGCACCGCCACCCAAACCACAGCACCGTGCCGATCATTCCCGCCCACCCGATCTTGAACACCGCGGCCGCGATGCGCGTGTCGTACGGCAGCACGCCGAAACGCGAGAACAGGTTGTACCAGTCGTGCATCATGGGGTCTTCCAGCCCTTCCATGGCGCCCACGCCGATAGCGACGTAGCTCATCGCCTGGGCGCGCGCGTCGCTCATGTACTTGGCCACGTAGAGCAGGTTTTCAAACACGAGCAGCAGGAACAGCGCGTATCCCGCCGCCTGCCGCCGCACGTGGAAGGCCAGCGCCAGCAGCAGCGGCGCCAGCAGTTGCAGAATCGTTCCACCGGCGACGCCCAGGAAATTGCCGAAGTGGCCGAACAGCGCGTGTCCGCCCTCGTGGATTACCAGATTGCCGGAGTCCAGCAGCGCGAAGTCGCCGCCTTCCTTGCCGATCGCGTACCAGAGGAAGAAGAGGAAGAAGAGCATCCATCCGATGGCTTCCGCCCGCGACAGCGGCAGCCATTCCGCCTGCCACACCCGGCGGATGTAGTCGCGAAAATCGCGGAACCACTCGAGGACGTTGCCCATGGAGGATTGGCGAAATTGTAGAACAAGTCCAAGTTTCAGTTTCAGTTTCAGTGATGCGTTCAGCCGGCAATTCGGCGCAGGCCTTGATGGTGAAGGTCCTTGGGGGCGGGCCTTGGCGCTCCTGCTCAGCGGCCATCTCTTCCGCCATGCGTTCGGCTTCCGTTTCCGGCAGTTGCAAGACCTCAAGCAATTCCTTCATCAGCGATTTTTCCTGCGCGATGTCGCCGGATTTGGCGATGTCCTGCGTTTCTTCATGCAGGCGCTTGAGGTTGGAGCTGGCGATCTGCAAGGCGTAGAGCATGAGGGCGGCGCGCTTGGTGTCCACGGCCTTGTCGGTGAGGAGGCGCATCACCTGGAAGAGCGCGTACTGCAGGCTCATGGCGTCCTCGATCATCCGGAGAGCGCCGTCGGGCTGCTTGGCGTGGGCGGCGTCGTGGAAGACGCAATAGTTGCGTCCGCGGCGGGCAGGGGCGGCGCAGGGCGAGCCGTTCAGTTTGGTGTGCTGGCAGCGGGGAGCGAGGTTGGCGTTAGCAGTGCGATCGGAGTTCATGTATACCCCTCCGGGGGGTGTGCGTAGTGGAATCAATGAGTTGCGCACGGTATACCGTGGAATTCTGACGGTAACCGTGGGGGAGCGGGTGGTCAGTGGCTAGTGGCTGGTGGCCAGCGATGGATGCGCGACCGACCTGCGGTGGAAGCCACGTTGTCGAAGAGTCGGGCATAGTAATCCCTACTTTAAGCGTAGCAAATTGGAGGGGTAAACCCACCACATACGGCGGCGATATTTCTTTTGCATTTTCAATAGCTTGCGGGAAAACGTCGGGTTTTGGGGGCTTGACAAGAAAGGCGGCGGATCGGCTGCGGGCTGGTACGCGGCAGGCGGTAGTCGGTATCGAACGCGCCCACTCAAGGAAAACCGCCCTTCGACTTCGCTCAGGGGAGGCTCGGGTGGGACACCCGGCAGTTGTTTAGATTGGACTGCGAAGCACGCGGTTGTGGGCGGGCTTAATCCTGAAATTGACCGCTCCCCAAAAATGGAATGCGAATTTTTCCACAAGCGAACTGTCCAGATTCTAGTGGCTCGTTCCTGCTATATTGGCGCTGAATCCACCACACGCATGTCAAAGCGTACCGTTTTCGAGATTTGCGCAGGAGCTGGCGGGCAGGCGATTGGCCTGGAACGAGCAGGATTGGAGCCAGTTGCGACCGTCGAGATTGACGCTCATGCTTGCGCAACGCTGAGGCAGAACAGACCGCATTGGCGCGTCATCTGCGGCGACGTGCGCGAGATCAACGGGAAAGATTTCCGCGGGATAGACGTGTTCGCAGGCGGGGTACCATGTCCCCCATTCTCCATTGCCGGAAAGCAGCTTGGAAGCACTGACGAGCGTGACTTGTTTCCAGAGGCTTTGCGTTTGATTGAAGAGGCCGAACCTGCGGCCGTCATGTTGGAGAATGTCCCGGGATTTGCTTCGTCTCGGTTCGAGGCGTACCGACGAAAACTTCTGGGAAGACTCGTCCGTCTCGGTTATGAGCCCGATTGGGACATTTTGAACGCGTGTTCTTTCGGGGTTCCGCAACTAAGGCCAAGGTTTGTTCTTGTCGCACTCCGGCCCAAGTTTGCTGCACATTTCCGCTGGCCCACTCCGACGGCGATTCTTACGAGTGTTGCAGAGGCAATTGGGGATCTCATGGCTTCGCGGGGATGGAGAGGTTTTGATCAGTGGCGAAAACTCGCATACGGAATTGCGCCAACCATTGTTGGCGGGTCAAAGAAGCATGGCGGCCCGGATCTTGGTCCAACACGCGCGAGAAAGCAGTGGGCTGCGCTGGGTGTCGATGGACTTGGTATAGCAAATGAACCGCCGGACCGGGATTTTCCCATAAACATGAAACCGCGACTCACGGTGAGGATGGTTGCACGAATCCAAGGTTTCCCCGACTCGTGGGCGATCACGGGGGGGAAAACCACGGCGTATCGTCAGGTCGGGAATGCTTTCCCGCCACCGGTTGCGCACAGTGTGGCATCTGCAATCCAGGACGCATTGGATAACAAGAGAAACGGGACCAGTCGTTATAAACAGACTGGGTTGTTCGAGACTGTCTGTTCATGACTGACTGGCTCTCACGCGAGCAACGTTCTCGCAACATGTCTAGCATTCGGTCCGCCGGCAATCTGACGACCGAACGGAAGCTTGCGAAGCTACTTAGAGCCGGGGGGCTATCAGGGTGGCGCAGACACGAGGCGCTTCCCGGGAAACCCGATTTTGTTTTTAAGTCGCATCGCCTTGCTATTTTCGTGGATGGCTGCTTCTGGCACGGGTGCCCGCGCTGCTACCGCCTGCCTGAGGACAACCGGGATTACTGGAAGACAAAGTTGCTGGCGAATCGATGCCGCGACAAACGAGTTAACAGGAAACTGCGGTCGGCTGGGTGGACCGTTGTCCGTTGTTGGGAACATGCACTAGAAACAGAGCGAGGACAAGCAAGGGTGTTAGCAAAACTTAGAACTGCTATGAATCTTACCTGCGCAGAAACAAAATGAGCCGCAAGTCCTATTTTATTTTTTGGCGACTTCTGTTCCGCTCGGCTCGCTCCTGTTCGTAGTTCCGGATCCAACCTGTCGGGTCTGCAGGCCACTCTGTAAAGGTTTCAAGCCTATAAGCAGATTGGACTCTGCCGCCGGGAATGCGTTTCTTGGACGGAATGATCTTCCATCCCAGATAGCGCAATTCGCGAAGCCGTTTTTGCCAATCGTCTTGGTTAGCCACGAACTCGATAATGTAGCTAGGAACTGGCTTGTCTATGCCGCGCGCTTTAAGAATTTCTCCAATTCGCATATGAACGCTTGGCAATTGCATGGCGTTCCGCACATCGGCTGAGTCAACGGATGCGAATAGATTCTTCTTGCCTTGATTGCACTGTTCGCAAATTGCCCAAAGATTCTCTGGTTCTGTTTTCCCGCCCCATTCACGCGGAATCTTGTGGTCGACAACCAAGGTGATGCCGTGAGTTTCTATGGTTCGACCGCACATTCCGCACCTACCGTGTGCCGCATGCAGTACCAGAGCTCGCAGCTTGGCGTCGATCGGGGTAGCATCGCGTGGCGCCGCAAGCGGACCACGGAATATGTATACCGTCTTGCTTCCGATTCGTTTCTTGTCGATGCGGTAGTGGTAGTGGAGTTCTCTGCGCCTTCTGCCAAACTGAACCTGCTCTTCTGGCCGAATACGGAGTGTGGCGCGCATTTCTCCTTCCGAAATACCCTCCGGGTGCGCTTTGAGAAGGGCGAGTATGCGCTCGTGGATCTGGCCGAGTGAAGGCTTTGCCATTTCTGTCAGAAACCTTAGCGATTAAGGCGCAGAGTAGACGAGCTTCGTGAAACGGTGGAGTATCAAGCAGGGAACCCTACATGCTCGACATGAGTGGCGCCCCTACTGCCAACGTCGTCACGAGGTTGAGGCGCGCCCCGACGCTGCAATTCGACTCGGGGTAGGCTGTGCCGGGCTATGAACTGGCGTCCCCTTTGGGAGCTCCTTCGCTGCGCTCAGGATTTCGGCAGCGGGCTCAGAGGCACCCCAGCAAGCCAAATGCGGGCTTGCCGGGGACCCCGCTCAGACGCCGCGGACTGCGCCGTCACTTTTGTCCCGTACTCTTCAGGATCTGCTCGGCGTAGTAGTTCTCGACCTTGGCCTGGTCGCGGACGACGTCGTAATAGGCGGCCTTGAGCAGTTGCTCGCGGCGGTCGCGCAATTGGTCGCGGATGGCCTGCTGCACCCGCGGGTCGTTGAGCTCGCGCTGGCCCGCCGGTTCCTTGGCCAGCACCTTGACGATGCGGAAGCCGTAGACCTGCCGGTTTTCCGGGTTGGAGATGGTGACGACGTTGCTGTACTGGCCCGGCTTGAGTTTGCTGACCGCGTCGCGCGTGGCCGGATCGGTCTTGGCCAGCGCCGATTGCGGGGTGAAGCCGAGATCGCCGCCATTGCCGGCGCTCTCCGGGTCCTCGGAATAATTCATGGCGACGGTGGCAAAGTCCTCGCCGCTGTCGAGCCGGTTCATGATCATCTGGATTTTCTTGCGCGCCTCGGCCTCGTTCTGCGCCTTGTCGCCCTTCAGGTTGCGCACCTGCGGGTTGGGCTGCGTGCTGACGAAGATGTGCGCCAGGTGATACTGCGGCTCGATCAGGTTGAACTCGCCCTTGTGCGCGTTGTAGTAGGAGGAGATGTCGGAGTCGGAGATGGCGATCTTGGAAGTGATCTCGCGGTTCAAGACTTTATCAATGGTGATCGAGCGGCGCAGGTCGCGCTTGAAGTCGTCCAGAGCTGATCTTGCGCTCCTTGAGCCGCTTGTCGAACTCCTCCTGCGTGTACGGCGCCTTGATCTCGTTCAGCTTCTGGTCCACTTCTTCGTTGGTGGCGAGCAGGCCGAGCTTTTCGGCGCGCTGCATGAGAATCTCGTTGTCAATCAGCTCCTTCAGGATGCCGAGCTTGAGGCTGGTGGACTGCTCGTCGGTGGGCTGCTGCGGCGACGAGGCGGTCTGATTGGCGTAGTACTTGTCCACTTCCGAGCGCAGGATTTTACGGCCGTTGACTTTGGCCATGACGTCGGCAGCGGTCTGGCCGCGGTTGCAGGCGGCAAGGGGAACCAGCAGCGCAAGGAGAATGACGAGGACTGCGGGGCCGGTCGGGCGAAGCCCGTTAAGAGTGCGAATCAAGTTTTCCTCCGCAATGACATCTACTTGGGGGCCGATGGCGCATTCGTTGCCGGCGCGGTCGTGGCCGGCGCGGCGTTGGCGGCTGGGGCCGCATTCGCCGTGGGCGGCGCGTTCGCCGGGGCGCTTCCCATGGGCGACGAGTCGGGCGGTGGCGTCACCATGGCCGCCATCGGAATGGGCTGGCCGGCGTCACGCAGCGCGCGATTGATCATCGCCTGCAGTTCCGTCATGGGCACGGCGCCATCCACCCTCTCGCCGTTGACGAACAGGCTCGGCGTTGCCGAAATTCCCAGGACAAGCCCCTCCTGCATGGAGGCCAAAACCGCCGTCGGCGACTGCGCCTTGATGCAAGCTTGCAGCAGCGCGGCTCGCAAATTCAGCCGCTGGGCAATGTCGGCCGCCGATTTGTCGAGCGCGGCGAACTGTTGTGTGAACGGCGGCTTCTGCTCCCCGCCTGAAATCTGTCTCTGGTTGGCGTGCGCGTAGTCGGCGAACTGCCAGTAGGCGTCGGAGCTTTGCGCGGCCAGGCAATTCGCGTCCACGGCGGCGTGGATGGCCCAGGGATGAATTTCGGCGAGCGGGAAATCCTTGTAGATGATGCGCACCCGGTCGCCGTACATCTTGAGCACGTCCTGCATGAGCTGGGCGTGCATGTGCGAGCAGAACGGACACTCGAAATCGTCGAAGTTGACGATGGTGACTTTGGCGTCCTTGTTGCCGCGCACCGGGCGGCCCTTGACGTTGATCTTCTTCATGATCTCGGCGTAGGGGTCCTTGCTGATATCGAACTTGAGGACGCGAACCAGGCTGGCGCCATCCTTGGAAACCAGAAAATCCATGTCCTGCTTGCGGTCGCCCTGGGAGAGGGTCACCGCGACCTTTTCGTAGCCGGGGAACTCGCTGCTGGCCGTGCGTGGGCCGACGGTGACATTCACCGAGGGAGGAATTTTGTCGCCCAAATAGACGCGTACCCGGCGCTCGATGCGCTGGTTGACTTCCGGAGAGTTTGCCTGCGCGGCGCAGCCCAGACAGAGGAAGAGAACGGCGATAAGAAAACGTCGGAACAATTGCACAGACAGCCGCCTTAGCACGGCCCGCATTGCGGGATTCAGGGTCGTAATCCACATTATCGCATGCGGCGGGCCGGGGCTGGAAATCAGCGGGTCCGGCCGCAACTGGAAGCGGACAAAGCGGTTGGAATATGATGAGCGGGCCGGCATCGGCTTGCATCCAACACAGTAGGAGATCTCACAATCAGGAGTCGCACGTGAAAAAATTATGGCTTACCGCCGCGCTGGCTGGGTTGCTGGCCGGGGCTTGTGCGGCGCCATCGCGCGCCATGGGTAGCGCCGCGATGTCTGACAAAGAGCCCCAGATGCGCATCCTGACGGGCGCGGTGGTGAACCAGCAGGAAAAGCCGCTGCCGGGTGCGATTGTGTACCTGAAGAACAGCAAGACCATGGCGGTGAAGACGTTCATTGCCGGGCAGGACGGCGGCTATCGCTTTAACGCGCTCTCGCCCAATGTGGATTATGAAGTGCATGCCGAGCACAACGGCAAGAAGAGCGACGCCAAGACCTTGAGTTCCTTCGACTCGCGAAAGACCGCGTACATCAACCTGAAGATCAAAGAGTGACGCCGGCCCCCAACGGTTGGTTACCGGCGAAAGTAATGCCGGACCGCCACTTTCATGCCATACAATGCGCGTGAGGACAACCTGAATGCGGCCCACCTCGAAAGACCCCTACCGACGTCCGGGACAGCAACCGGGACAGGGTCAAAACCGGCCCGGCTATGGACAGCAGCCGGGACAGCGGCCTGGCTACGGCCAGCCGCCCGCTGAAGACAAGAAGCAGCAGCCCTCGCCCGCGCAACAGCCAGGCAACGTCAAGGCCGACGTGATCTGGGCACTGAGAAATGCGGGCGGCGGCATGTCGGTATTCGATATCTCCAGCAAGATCACGGCGGCCGGGAAGCCGCGCTACGCGGAAACCAAGATTCTGCACATCCTGGAAATGCTAGTTGTGGACCTCAAGGTGAAGAGGAGCGAAGAGACCGGGCGCGTGACGTACAAGTGGGCGGTGGAAGCGGTCTAAAGCATTGAAGATTGCAGATTTCAGATTGAAGATTGGTCGGGGGCGTTGTTCGTTGGAACTTTAGCCATTTCTGATGTTCATTCTGCAATCTGAAATCTTCAATCTTCAATTCTTGATTTCAGCAAAAAGCCCGGCGTTTCCGCCGGGCTCACTAACTCCTAACTACCAACTCCCAGCTACTGATTATCGTTGCCCGCTCGTTTCCACGACATCAGCTCTTCCAAGGTGGTGGTCGCGCTGGAAGCCGGGTGTTTGTAGGCCTCGACGTCGGCGCGAGTGGCTTCCGCGCCCACCGCGCGCAGGCTCAAGCCGACTTTCTTCTCGCCCGGGTTCATCTTGAGGATCTTGAAATCGAATTCCTGTCCGGGCTCCAGCTTCGCCTGGGCGCCGTGCTCGTCCACCGCTTCGGAATTGTGGCAGAGGCCTTCGACTCCATCGGCGATCTCGACGAAGGATCCGAAGGTGGCCACGCGCAGCACCTTGCCGTGCACCACGTCGCCGATGCGGTGCTCGTTGAAGAAGGTCTCCCACACATCGGGCTGAAGCTGCTTGATCCCGAGGGAGAGACGCCGGTTTTCGGGTTCGATGGCCAGCACCGCGGCCTTGACCTTGTCGCCCTTCTTCAGGACTTCCGAAGGATGCTTGACGCGCTTGGTCCAGCTCAGGTTGCTGACGTGCACCAGGCCGTCAATGCCGTCCTCGATCTCGATGAAGGCGCCGAAATCGGTGAGGTTGCGGACGCGGCCTTCGACGGTGGAGCCGACCGGGTATTTCTCGTGCAAGGTCTCCCAGGGGTTGGACTCGAGCTGCTTCAGGCCCAGCGAAATACGGCGCTCGCCGGGGTTCACGTTCAGCACCACCGCCTCCACTTCCTGGCTGACGTTCAGCATCTTCGACGGGTGCTTCATGCGCTTCGACCACGTCATTTCGCTGACGTGCACCAGTCCCTCGATGCCCTGCTCCAGCTCGATGAAGGCTCCGTAATCGGTGATGCTGATGACGCGCCCCTTGACGTGGGCGCCGATGGGATACCGATGCGCGGCATCGAGCCACGGGTCGGGCGTGAGCTGCTTGAATCCCAGCGAGACGCGCTGTTTGTCCTTGTCGAACTTGAGAATTTTCACCTGGATCTGGTCGCCGACGTTGACCAGGTCGCGGGGATGCGTCAGCCGGCCCCAGCTCATGTCCGTAATGTGCAGCAGGCCGTCAATGCCGCCCAGATCCACGAAGGCTCCGTAGTCGGTGAGGTTCTTGACCGTGCCGGTCATCACCGCGCCCTCGTGCAACTGCTCCAGCGTGTGGCCGCGCTTTTCCGTGAGGTCCTCTTCGAGGAGCTGCTTGCGCGAGACCACGATGTTGCCGCGCTTCTTGTTCAGCTTGATGACGCGGACTTCCAGCTCCTGGCCCTTCATGCCGTCCAGGTTGCGCACCGGCCGCAGGTCCACCTGGGAGCCGGGGAGGAAGGCACGCGCGCCCTGGATGTCCACCGTCAGACCGCCCTTGATGCGCTCCACCACGATGCCCCGGATGGGGGTCTTGTCGTTGTAGGCCCGTTCGATCTCGTCCCAGGCGCGCAGGCGCGAGGCCTTCTGGTGGGAGAGCTTGGTGTAGCCCTCCTCGGTCTCGCCCTTCTCGATCATGACGTCGATTTCCTGGCCGGGCTCGAACTTGACGTTGCCCGCCTGGTCCTGGACCTCGGCAATCGGGACCAGTCCCTCGGACTTGAAGCCGACGTCGACGACGACGTGGGTGGGGGTGATCTTCAGGACCGTACCCTTGATGACGCGGTCCTCGTGGGTGGCCTGCTCGGCCGCCTGTTCGGCGGTGAAGTTTTCCAGTGCGGTTGCGAAATCGTCCGTCATCTCTTTTTCGTTTCGATTCGTCGGACCCGAGGCGGGCCGAGGTGGAGTAACAGCGGGAGTCTCAACAGGATTCACAGCGTTGGCTGGTTGGGGCGTGGCGGCTTGCTCGGTAGGCGAAAGTTCGGTTTGCCCGGTAGGCGAAAGTTCGGTTTGCCCGGTAGGCGAATGTTCTGCGCTCTGTTCCGCAGCCGGCTGCGAGTCCGATGGGGATTCGTCGCTGTGGGCTGTACGCTCGTCTAAGACCATAATTCTTCCACCCATCGCACACCGCAGCGCGCGCATGGGGACCACGATTTTGTACGGACTGCTGGCGTGGGTCGTCGGGGTGATTTGCCCGCAATCGGGCTTGGACAATCCAGCGGTCGCTCCCTCCAGCGCGGCTGGCGAACTGGAGGCCTTTCCGACTATAGCAACCGCTCACAAATTGGTCAAACGCCCCGCGGAATTCTTCACAGCCGACAGACAAAATTCCGCGACCAACTGCCGTAAATTGTGGCAGGCGCCAGGCCGCCGGGCAAGGTCGGGCCGCACAGGGACGTGTGACGCGGCGCGCGAAGAAAGTCAGAAGTAAGGAGTCAGAATTAAGAAGTCAGAATGAAGAAGTAAGAAGTGGCCGAAACAGCGCTCGCAAATGATGTATAACGTGTCTGCACTTCTGACTTCTTGCTTCTGACTGCTGAACTTTTGGCATGGACTACCTCTTCACGCCGTGGCGTTTCACCTATCTCAGCAGCCTCGGGAAGACGCCGGGTTGCGTTTTTTGCGAGCAACTCAAACTCGAGGACCGCGAGGCGCTGATCATCCACCGCGGCGAGCACTGCTTCATCATCCTCAACGCATTTCCCTACACCAGCGGCCACGTCATGATCGTTCCCTATGAGCACATTGACGAATTGCAGAAGCTGTCGCCCGCGGCCGCGACCGAGATGATGGCGCTGTCGCAGCGGATGGAGCGGGCGTTGCGCGCGGCCTACCAGCCTGGCGGGATCAACCTGGGGATGAATGTCGGCGCGGCCGCCGGGGCAGGCGTGGCCGGCCACATCCACATGCACGTGCTGCCTCGCTGGATCGCCGACAGCAACTTCATGACGGTGGTTGGCGAGACGCGCCTTGTGCCGGAAGATCTCGGGACCACGTGGGAGAGGCTGAAGCAGCAGTTAGCGACTAGCGATTAGGAAAAAGGCAGAGACGGGCACTGGGAAAAAAGAACCGGCTGCGAACACCCGCATGGGGCAGTTCCGCAGCCGGCCAGGAAAAACGCCTGTACTTACGCCTTGCGGCGACGGGCCATCCCGGCAAGCCCGGCGAGTCCGGTGCCGAGGAGCAACATGCTGGCCGGTTCGGGAACCGACGTCGGCGTGGCTTGGCTGTAAGTCAGCGTCGCCTGCACGGTCGCGCCATCATGCTGTCCCCCATCTAATCCGAACAATCCCAAATTAAAGGTCTCGTTCGACAGCGTAAAGGTGTATTGCCCGCCGCCAAAGTTCACTACCGCCGGGCCGCTCCAGGAGACTTGTCCGTACTGGATCAGACCAAAAACCTGCGAGACGCCATAGGTGGAACCGGTCACGTCACCAGAAGACGCTGGAGGGTTAAACGCGAACGACACTCCGATGCTCTTCGGGATGGTGTCGTCGGGATTGACAGCACTCTCTGAAGTCCAGATTTGGAATAAGTCGAAGGTAGAAGAACCACCTGGATTGAGCACAAAGTTGCTTGGCGTGCTCGCAACTCCTGCGGTGTTAAGCACGAGTCCAGGGTCGGTGCTGTTTGCTGTAATGGTGTAGCTCTGCAGCGTGAAATTGTCGGCAAATGCCAACGGAACGAAGGCCAGGACGGCGATCAGGACAATCAGTTTCTTCATACAGTTGGGCTATCCCCTTTTCCGTAACGGAGCGTGAAATCGTATTCGAGATAGAGAGAGCAATTACCGGGCCACAATACGGGCTGAAATGCAATCGTCTGTCCCTTTTGACGCAATGACTTGAGAGTGTGGCGCACGGGGCATCAGTGGCGCGGGGTCCGCAAGGCGCAAACCTTTTCACTCCACCTCCGGGTAGGTTCACAGTGGAAACAAATTGCATATGAGGGACGATTCGCCAATTGCCACCCAACCCGTTGAGGCGTGTTGGGTGGCAGATTCGCGTTGCCAGCGTGCTGAGCGCTAACGCGAGGGCAGGGCTTCTGCGTGATGCCCAATCTGTGCCGAGCTGGTCAGGTGATTTCTATCTCAAGGCCGCCGATCCAGCCGGAGGCGAGATTGTAGATGGCCGCGCCCACGGCCGCGCCCACGCCACCGATGAGTCCATAAAGCACCGGGCACAGAATCACCGCGAAGAATCCAACATATGCACCCGAGACACCAAACAGGGAAATGTGTGCCTGACGCGCCACGGCAACTCCGGCAATGCTGATCACCGTGCAGAAGGCGCCGAGGATCAAGCCAAGAAAGCCGTTTACCATAAGTCCCACTTTAAAGGCCGAAGCTGGATTGATTCGCCGTAGAACTGTCATAGGAGCCTCCACTGAGGAGTTACGCAAGGATGCTCCGCCGCGTTCGCCGCCAGGAAGGCAAATGCACAACCGACGTCGGCTGAAATTCCATAACGGGAAGACGATTTGGGGGTAGGCAGAGCCCAGATGAGTTCTAGTGCGCGTGGCCGTGGCCTTCGGGTGTCTGCGCCGGGATGACGACGCAGCCGTGGGCGATGTCGCACACCACGTGCTCGAACTGGATGGTGGTGTGATGGATGTGGAACTTCCCGCGCAGCCGCTCCTGGACGTCACGCAGGATGGCCTCGCTGGCCGACGGGGGAATGTCGGCGATGCTGATGTGGCAGGAGAGCGCGTGCGACTGGCTGCCGATGCTCCACACGTGCAGGTCGTGCACGTCATTCACACCCGCGACGGCAGCGATGTCCTGCGCCACCAGCGCGAGATCCATGCCGCGCGGCGTGCCTTCCAGCAGGATGTTGAGGGTCTCGCGGATGATCCCATGCGATGACCACAGGATCATGGCGCCGATGCCGAAGGAAAGCGCCGGGTCAATCCAGTTTTGCCCGGTCACCAGGATCGCCCAGCCGCCGCCGATGACGGCCGCGGTGGACAGCGTGTCGCCCAGCATGTGGAGGAAGGCGCTGCGGATGTTCAGGTCCTTGCTGCTGCGCCAGAGCATGATGGAGATGACGCCGTTGACCACCACGCCCGCTGCGGCGACGCCGATCATCAGCCCGGGATGCACCGGCACCGGGGCCATCAGCCGGTGGCCTGCCTCGTAAAAAATGTAGAAGGCGATCGCCACCAGCGTCATGGCGTTGATGAACGCCGCCAGCACGCCGGCGCGGCTGTAGCCGTAGGTCTTGGTCGCGCTGGGCGGGCGCTGCTCCAGGTACACCGCGGCGAGGGAGAGCAGCAGGGCAAGGAAATCGGAGACGTTGTGGCCGGCCTCGGAAAGCAGGGCCAGGCTGTGCGCACGGACACCGGAGATCACCAGCAGGACGATGTAGGCCATCGTCACCACCAGCGAAACTCGCAGCACGCGCGAGGTATGTCCCTGCGGATCGTGGGCGTGCGCGTGCATCCATGCAGTGTAAATTCGGCGCGCGCGCGGTTCAACCTTCCCGCGCTTCTCCGCCGCGGTATCCGAGTTGCAGCAGGCGTCGAAAGTTGCCTTTACGCGCAGCGATGGCTGCCGGATGTTGGGCAAACGAAAAGGCCGGACTGGTTGGTCCGGCCTGCTCTTTCCTAATTCGCCTGAGTTCCGGCGAAACTTGTGGTCGGCGCGGCGTCACCTTCCGCGCCCGACCTTACATCACCATGGCAATGCCCTCGAGCTCCTTCTGGATCACATCCAGTGCACAGCCGGCGCCTTCCACGCGGCTGGCCGCATCCAGCGCCGCCTCGGGCGACACTCCATAGCCGCGCCCGGCGAGAAAGATCTGGAGCACGCGGGCGGCATCCCAGGAATCCACCCCGCTTTGCAGCAGTTCGCTGCGGAGGGCGGTTAATTCACCGCTTGAAAACTTTTCAGCCATCATGGATCACCTCCGACCCTGAAGACTTAGGTTCCTCACCCTAGCCTATTACTACTAACCCTTCTCTACCCGGTTAGACTCCGCATACCCTGTCTATGTTGCAAGCAATTTTCAGCCCAATGCATGGATCGCTCCCCGGCCGTTTCCTGTTTTACGATCTAATTGGCTGTGTATAAATGACTTACTGAGATTATTTACGCTGGAATGGCCTTGTTGTTTGTGCTCGAAAATGGCTCCGCAATGACGAATCTTGTTCTCATTTGGGGAAACTCGGACGCTTGTGGCACAACTACTGCACCTAATATGGTGCAACTCAGGCCTCTTGGGCCTCACTTTCCAGCAAGATGGGAATACCGTCGCGGATGGGGTAAAGCCGGTGGCATTTGACGCACTGCAACTCTGTCCGACAGCAGTTAACTTCAACGGCGTCTTGCAAACCGGGCAGGCGAGGATATCGAGCAGCTCCTGGCTGATCATATCTTCCACATTCTACAACCTTGCCGGGCACCAAAGAGCGCTGCCGATTAACTCACCGCCATCGCCGCCAGTGTCGCCATATCCGGAACCACCAAGTCCGGCTTGGCAGTGCCGGCAGCTCCGCCGGAAGCTCCCGGCCTTCCCTGCCGGTTGACCCACACGCTCGCGATTCCCAGTTCCTTGGCGGGAGCGACATCGTGATAGAGGCTCTGGGCCACGTGCAGCACCTGCTCTCGCCCGGCTCCCAGGCGTTGCAGCGCGAGCCGGAAATTGTTCAAAGAAGGCTTGTAGCTGCGCGCCTGCTGGGCGGTGATCACGGCATCGAACGGCACTTCCAGGTGCGCTGCGGTGCGCGCAAACAGGTCGTCGTCGGTGTTGGAGATCACCGCCAGCTTGTAGCGTTTCTTCAACCGGCGCAGAGCGGCGACGGTGTCGGGAAACGGCGCCCAGTCGCCGAGGGAATCCGGGAGCGAGCGCACCTCCTCGCTGCTAATGCGAAACACCAGCCGCGCCGCGATCTTCGTCATCACCGCTTCCAGAATCTGGCGATAGGTGCGGTATTCGCCGGCCTCCTCGATGCGCTCGATGGCGGCAAATAGCTCCAGGATTCCGGCGTCGCTGAAGTTGCGGCCGTGCGCGGCCAGCACGGGACGCAACGTGGACAGGATTCCCCGGTCCCAATCGATCAGCGTTCCGTAGCAGTCGAAGGTGAGCCAGGAGAACGGCGAAAAATCGAAATCGGGCATAGGAAGGCTTTAGGCGTTTGGCGTTGGGCGTTCGGTACCAGGACCGCGAGTCAACTAAATCCTAAATGCCCAAAGCCTAAAGCCCAAAGCCTTAAAGCCTATTTCACTTCCAGCGGCTGGAGCAGCTTGAAGCTGAGCGTCGCCTCCGCCGGCAGCACGATGTCCTTGTTGCCGGTGAACGCCGCACCGGCAGTGCCCGCGCCCGCGCCCGCTAGTACGCCGATGGCCGCGCCCTTGCCGCCGCCGGCCAGCCCGCCGACGATCGCGCCCAGTCCGGCGCCTCCGCCCACCGCCACGGCGGTTCGCTTGCCCTTGCCCTTGGCGGATTCGGTGATGGCTGCCGTCTCAACTTTGTATGTGTTGCCCCCGACCTTCACGGAGTCGAGCGCCAGCCGCAGTTTTGCGCCGCCCTTGAAGCGTCCCAGCGGCACCGCTTCCGCCACCGTTCCGCTCGCCTCGGCGCCGGAGGGGATCAACACTTTGCCGTCAACCTCTACGGCCTGCGCCACTGTCGCCGTAAACGCTTGGCCCGGCGAGCTGATCTTCGATCCCACCGCCTGCCCGAGCCGCACCACAATGTGCTGCCCGGCGGGCACAACCTTAGCCTCGGCAGCCTTCGTGGCGGGTTCGGTAGCCTTCACGGCAGACTTGGCAGCCGAAGCGGCCGGTTTGGCAGCCGGAGCGGCCGTTCCGGGTGCGGTTCCAGTGGTAGCTGGGGATGTGGTTGACGACGCCCCGCCCTCTGCCGTCGCCGGTTCTGCCGGCTTCTTGGTGCACGCCATCATCAATGCAATTACCAAAATCAAAAGACTGCACAGTAATAGTGTTCGGCGCATAAAGACCTCCACCGTCGGCAACTTTCTACCAAAACGAGCACCGGATGGCAATGCGACAGGAAGGCAAGGGCCGATCGGGCAAGTCAATTTGGGAATTGGGTGATTTGCTGATTTCTTGACTTGTGCAGATTGATGCTTCAGTTTGCCGTGTTTGTTCCGATCACCCAATCGGCAAATCAGTAAATTTCTCACAGCAGTTCATCATCGATGCTGGACGCCGCCGTCACTCGCCGCCGCGGACGGGCGGCGCCATCGCCCAGCAGGTACCGGACCAGCGCCCGGCTATCGGACTCGAACAGGTTTGCGACCAGCCTGCCCACGGCTTCGGCGCGCGCCGTTTCCAGGTCGAGGCAGGCGGAATACGACCAGGCCCGCCCGCGCTTGCGTCGCTTCACCAGGCTCTTGCCGCACATGCGATCGAGCACGGTCATGACGGTGGTGTAGGCCAGCGGCCGTGGCAGGCCGGCGCGCACCTCGGCGACGCTCGCCTCGGGACGGTTCCACAACACCCGGAGGCAATCCATCTCCAGCGACGCCGGCGCGCCCGATCTCACTTGCCGTCCTTCTTGGCGCCGCCGGCAGGCTTGAATTTGTTTTGCAGCGCCTCAATGTGTTTCTCCAGTGGCACGGCGACCTCGGCGGAGGTCGCCGCTACCGCCGCCGGTTCCGCCACCGCTTGCGCCGGCGCCGCCGTGACTTCCTCCGCCTGCGCTGCCTGCGGTTTCGGCCGCAGGAATTTGCCGGTGTCCAGCAGCGGACGCGACAATGACGCGTTGTAGCTCGTCCACGGGCTCTCCAACGCCGCTTCGCGCTCGAAATGAGCCCGCATGCTCTCCATCTTCGAGTCGAGATCGTCGAGGTAGTGCAGCATCAGCGCTTCGGGAAACATGGGCAGCTTGGGCGAGCCGAATTCGTAGTGCCCGTGATGGCTGATGATGAGGTGTTCGAGCAGGGTCTTCAGCTCCGGCGGAAACTCCGGCGGCAGCTTGGCCTGCAGCATCTCCAGCTCGATGATCATGTGCCCCAGCAGTTGCCCGCGCGTGGTGTAGGCGATCGAGCGCGCGTACGAAAGCTCGTGCACCTTCCCGATGTCGTGCAGGAACACGCCCGTCAGCAGCAGGTCGCGGTCAACCTGCGGGTAGTTGCGGCAGGCCAGGTCGCACAGCTTGCACAGCGATACCACGTGGTCGAGCAGCCCGCCGATATAGGCGTGATGCAGCGTTTTGGCCGCGGGCGCGTTGCGGTAGGCGGTGGCGATCTCGGGATCGCTCATGAAATTTTCCACCAGCGCCTTCAGGTGCGGATTCTTGAATCCGGCCACGAATTCGCCCAGCGTGCGCCACAACTCGTCCACGTCCTTGGTGGTTTTGGGCAGATAGTCGGAGTAATCGACCTCCGACTCCTCCAGCCGCTTCAGCTTGTGCACGGTCAATTGCAGGCGGCCGTTGTACTTGTTGATCAGGCCGCGCACCTTGACGAAGTCGTCCTGCTCGAACGTCCCCATGATCTCGGCGACGTTGTCCCACACCTTGGCGTCAATGTGCCCGGTGCGATCGGCCAGGGTGAGCGCCAGGTACGGCTCGCCGGTCTTTTTCGGCTTTACCTGCTTCGCGGCCACCACCAGGGTGGTGGTGATGACTTTGTTCTCGCACTGCGCGGCGTCGCGGACGTAGAAATCCTTCATGGGCCCTCGTGTTTCCGGCTGGGAAAACGTATCGTAACCCAGAACGGCGCGCTGAAGTTCAGGGACCTACTTACCGGCGCTTCTCGCCGTTTGCGGGAATCGGCTTGCCGTCTCGAATGATAATGTCCTGGCGCCTGTAAACAGCTTTGCCTTTCAGTCTCTCTGCGGGCTTTTTAACTCCAAACGTGTGCGTTCGGCCGCCTCCGCCTGCACCGGCGGTGCTGCCCTCATACTTCCAGTCGGATTTTTCAAGATAGACGACGTTGACGCGCCAGATGATGACAGGCTTGTGCCGTTCGATCGATTCGGTGGGATCCACTAGATATCGCCAAACGATGCACCAGCCGGGGTGGTCGTAGTGGGATTGGATGGCCCAAGCTCGCTTACTCGCTTTGCTCTCGAGGCAGTCCTCGGGACAAGGTGGATGCGCGCAGCCGCGCCGACAAAGATCGGGGAAGCGGGTCTGAGCGGTGTACACGTGACGGCTCTTCTCCCAGTTACTGACGGAATCGAGTGCCCTCGTACCAAATATGCCTACCAGGGCGCTGAACACGTTCGCTTGTTCGAAATAGATTTCGACCAAACTAGCGAGTTCGCGCTTCATGTACTCGATTGCCCGCCGAATTGCCGGATTCCACCACACCCGACAGGTAGATCTACGCTGGCGTCGAAGCAATCCTCTCGTTCACGCTTTCTTGCCATTGCCGTTACACTCGCCGGGCTCAAATTTGGCCAGGAGTGGAATGGCCTTGACGGCGAGCAGAAAGTATTCGGGGTTGCTTTCTATCCCTATGCTGGAATAACCGCATGCCGCGGCAGCAGCAATGGTTGACCCCGATCCCATGAACGGGTCCAAGATCGTCCCTTGTTGCATCGGCAACGCCGCTCGCACAATCTGGCGCAAAAAACCCTGCGGCTTCAAAGATGGATGCGGAGCGATTTCACGTTCAACTCCTCGAGCAGGGGACGAATAGATGAGGTCCTTGAATGGTTCTTCCGCCGAAATTCGTCGCAGACCTCCGGTCTTCCACTTCCGCAGATTATCCTGCACGCGCCCTTGGCACGGCTTCCGGAACAATCCCCACGGCTCCCAGCATGACTTCGGCATGACCGAAACGTCTGGGAATTCGCTATGGGCGTTCTTAGGACGATCTCCGCCGCGCAATGTGTGCACGACGCGAATGATCTCGCCCCGTTTTTCGTATCCTGCCGGCACTGAGGCACCGAGGAAAACCATTCCCGGCAAATCCTCTGTGCCTCTGTGTCTCTGTGTTTGATTGAACCGCGAACCGCTAAGAAATCCCCGTCGACTCCGCCTGCTCGTGCGCGTGATACGACGACCGCACCAGCGGCCCGCTTTCCACGTGCCGGAATCCCATCTTCAGCGCCTCTTGTTTCAGGAAACGGAATTCCTCCGGCGGCGCCAGACGCGCGATCGGCAGGTGGTCGCGCGAGGGCCGCAGGTACTGCCCCACGGTGAGAATGTCCACGTTTCGTTCGGCAAGATCGCGAAACACCTGCAGCAGTTCCTCGGTGGTTTCGCCCAGTCCGACCATCAGCCCGGACTTGCGTCACCGTCTGCGGCGCGATTTCTTTCGAGCGCTTCAGCAGGCGCAGGGTGCGTTCGTAGCGCGCCCCGGATCGCGCCACGCGGTACAGCCGCGGCACCGTCTCGGTGTTGTGATTGAGGATGTCGGGCCGGGCGTCGAGCACGACCTGGAGACAGTCGTCGTGCCCCTGGAAGTCGGGGATGAGCACTTCGACGCGGCAGTCGGGCGCCACGCGGCGGATCTCCTCGATGGTCATGGCGAACACGCGCGCCCCGCCCAGGTTGTCGTCGTCGCGATTGACGCTGGTCACCACCGTGTACTTCAGTCCCAACTGCGCCACCGCATCGGCGACGCGGCGCGGCTCGTCAAAATCAATCGGCCCGGGATGTCCCTTGGGAACGGCGCAGAAGCCGCAGCGCCGGGTGCAGATGTCGCCCAGCAGCATGAAGGTGGCAGTGTGATGGTTCCAGCACTCGCCGATGTTGGGGCACTGCGCCGACTCGCACACCGTGTGCAGGCCGAGCCCGCGCGCCAGCTTCTTGAGCGAGTGATAGTTCTCGCCCATCGGCGCGCGCGCCTTCAGCCACTCCGGCTTGGGCCCGGGACGCCGCGGCGCCGTGTCGATCTGGACCAGTGTGGTGGACATGGAACGATCCATTGTACGATGCGCCGCCAAAAGGCAGCGACTCAACCCTTGCGGCGCTGTGCTCCGTGCCAGATCGTGGTGATGGTCACGCACTTGCCCTGCACGCGGTAGAGCACAAGGTAGGGAGTGCCACCTATGACCAACTCCCGGATTCCGGGTTCGGCGCCCGCCCGCCCTAAATGCGGATGCTGCTTGAGCGTTTCGACGACCGCCACAATTCTTGTCGCCAATCTCGCGGCAGCCTCAGGCTTGTCTTGGGCGATGAATGTCCGAATATCCCGCAGTCGCGCCCGCGCCAGTGGCGACCAGACGACCTCTACCGGCACAGCGCCTCGTCGTCATGCTCCTTGCCGCAAACGCATTTCGGCAGCGGCAGTTCGCGCTCCGTACCCCAGGACAATAGCCACGCCTTCATGTCCTCATGCCGGATGTAGTGTCCTGAGTTGACCTGCCGGTCGGCCTGGCGGACGTCCGCCAGCATGCGTTCCTGGTCGGCGACGTAGGACTCTACGGCGTCGGAAATCAGAAAATTCGAGCTCCGGCCGGAAGCTTTGGCGAGCTTTGCCAGCCGTTTCTTCATTTCTGGCTTCAGGCGGATACTGAGGGTTGCGCTTCTTGTGTTCGCCATGAACACATTTTAACACCGCCGGGACAATCCGGCGGCTTCCGCACCAACAAAATCGGGGTGGCCGAAGCCACCCCGAAATGATTCTGCGAACGCCGGATTACAGAACCTGAACGTTCTCAGCCTGCCAGCCCTTGGGACCCTTCTTCACGTCGAACTGAACCGCTTGGCCTTCTTGGAGGCTGCGGAAGCCCTGCGCCTGAATGGCGGTGTGATGGACAAATACGTCCTCACCGTTCTGGCGGCTGATAAAACCGAAACCCTTGGCGTCGTTGAACCACTTCACTGTTCCTTGTTCCATTTTCGTGTTGCTCTCTTCTGTGTTGAATTATGCGGTGAAGTAAATCGGAACTAAAGGCAGGTAGTGCTTCAGCAGAGCTTCGGCAGAACGTGCTTAGATCAATTCAAATCCACGCGCTCTTACAGTGTATATAGATTCTCCCCAACTGGCGAGGACTCTTTATTCTGAATACCGTAAGCTATTGAAAATTAAAGGGTATGCAGGTAGGCCAGCAGGTCATCCATCTGCTGCTGGTTGAGCACGCGCCCGAACGAGGGCATCTTGCTGCGTCCCAGGCTGATCACCTCGCCCACGCGGTCGTCGTTGGCCGGAGTGCCGCTGGGCATGAACTGCTTCTTGAAAACGCCCTCCAGGCTGGGCCCGCGCAGCGAACGCGAACTGTACGCCTCGTGACACATGGCGCAGTACCGGTCGAAGACGTGCCGCCCGCTCGCCTGCTGCGGATTCAATCCCAGCTCGGCATCGCTCTTGCGAACTTGCGTGTCGCAGCCCCATAGCAACATCGTGGCGGCTGCCAATATCAGGATGAATGAGTGTCTAGGCAAATGATTTCGTCCGCCTCAAGCAGAAAGCTGACAGTTGACAGCTGTGCTGTTTTGCTGAGCGTTACAATACCAGAGCCATGCCCATCGCCCTCAAGCGCGCCTACGAGAAACCAGCGCCGGGCGACGGTGCCCGCATCCTTGTCGATCGCTTGTGGCCGCGCGGCGTGACCAAAGCACGCGCGCGGATTGACGCCTGGCTGCGCGACCTGGCGCCTTCCACGCAGCTTCGCCGCTGGTTCCACACGCGCCCGGCGCAATGGCAGCAGTTCCGCAAGAAATACCTCGTGGAACTCGGCGAGCCCGAGGCCGCGCGAGCTCTGGCGCAGCTTTACGACCTCGCCCGCAAGCGCAAGCGGATGACGCTCGTGTTCGCCTCCAGGAATAAAGAGCACAACAACGCCGTCGTGCTCAAGGAGCTTCTGGACGGCATGCGGAAACCGCCCCGCAGCTCCGGTCCGGAGAAGGCTGCCGGGGGCGCGGTGCGCGCCCGCCGAGGCGTGAAGTAACGTGGTCCTCTACCCGCTTGTGCCCGACGCCCCGCCGCCCGCCAACGACTATCAGCCCGTCTGGCCGGTGATCGAGCGCGCCCAAAAACAGCTTGCCGAAAAATACTGGCTGGTTACACAACCGGACCATGCCGCTCTGGCGGGAGCGCTGGCCGCCAACATGGTTGCGCCCGGGTTTCCCCGCGTGGACCCGCTGCTCGCTCGCGCCATCGAAGTGCACGATGCGGGATGGGCAATTTTCGATTCCGAGGCTCGCGTCACCGCCCCTCCCGGCGTGGATGGCCGCGGGAAACCAATTTCATTCCTGGAGATTGACCCGCCGCAGTTCCTGCGTGCCTGGACGGCTTCCATCGACCGTGCCGAGTCGGTCTGTCCCGCCGGCGGCTACATTGTCTCGCGACATTTCTGCGCCCTCGGCGAGGGCCGCCTGGCCTCGGCCATCGACGGTCCCGAGAACTCCTCGCGTTTGCGCGCCTTCCTGGCGCGCGAAGCGGAGCGGCGCCAGCGCCTGCAGCCTCAGGGTGCTCGCAGCCCCGCCGAACTCGAAGCGCTGCTGCTGGTGCTCCAGTTCTGCGACCTGTTGTCGCTGTACCTGTGTTGCGGCGCCGGCGACGCGGTCGAATTCCCGCAGCAATTCGCGCCCGGCAAGGTCCGCATCCGTCGCGAAAACCAGGCCCTCGTGCTGCAACCTTCGCCATTCCGCGGCTGCGACTCGGACCCCGAGGTCAGCCTGGGCGTGAAAGCCCGTCGGTTTCCCTCCGCCACCACTGCCACCACCACACTCGCATTCCTCTTGTGGTGATCCCGAAACGGTGACCTTTGGGGATTTGCAAAAAGCGGCGCTTTCGTGCAATATGCGCCCCAGATGACCACCTCGCACCACAGGCCGTTGCCGCACAACGTGCTGCAGGAGTACCTGCAGGCGCTGGCCGACGGCGTCGCTGCTGAGGGTCCCAGCGACAGGCAACAGAAGATCCTGTTGTCCTACGCGGAACTGCAATACCAGTTGCACGGCGGCGGGCGCTGTTCCATGTGCCGCGCCTCGGTCCGTCACGTGTTACCCGTCACGGCCGAGCACACCGACGGGACCATCGCCGAGTTCGGCTGCTTGTGCACGCGCTGCCTGGAAGGGGAACGGGTGGTCTCCAACCGCGTCACGCTGACCATCGGCCGGGCGCGCCTGGAGTACACCACCTCTTACGGCGGCCCCCAGCCCAGGAGTTTCCGCGCCTACGCCACGTAAACCAGCCGTCAGCGTTCAGCGTTCAGCTTTCTGGTTCCAGCTTTCCCCTTCCAGTTTCCAAGGGCAAGTTACCCCTTGCTG
>CAVXCR010000025.1:0-27997 GCA_963760265.1 Terriglobia bacterium | reverse complement strand
GTTCAGGCGATTCCCCGTTGCACTCCGCTGCGTCAGCGCACTGGGGTCAAAAAGCGCCTCACTCGTTGCCGGGATCGCTGCCCGGTGGGAAAGGCGATGGTCGATCGAGTTCTTCTCGATCAAGTTCCTTGCACAGACGCAGCACCCTCGCCCCAGCCTGTCCAACGGCAGCATCCTTGCTGTCCTGAGGGACGGCGAACCCGAGCTCTTGTAATTGTTCCAAAGCCCGAATGGCGCGGTCGAGTGAGGCCCGTTGCTTGCGGAGAATTGCCAGTGCGTTCTTGGCCACGATCTAGCCCTGCAACCTCGCAGGAGATTATGGCCAGTTGCCGGACACTGGTAGACAAAACCAGAAGTTGTTCTGATTTTGGAACAACTGTCCTAGGCAGCCTTGGCGCGCCGCTTACGTTCCGCCCAGCGCTTTTTCATCATTTCCGACAGCCGCCTTCTGCCCTCAGGCGAGAGTCTCCTCCGCCGCGGTCTTCCGGGCGCCCGGCGAGGGCGCCCGCGCCGGCCTGGTTTCCCATGGATTTGCTCAAGTGCCATGATGGCTTCATCGAGTCGCGCGCGTTCGCTTTTCAATTGATCCAGAATCTTGCTAAGGTCCAAAGTAGGCTCCTTTGAATGTTCCCGAGTGGCGTGACAGCTTAATACGAACGGGCGAGTTTTAAAAGGAATTGTGCGGTGTGGCAATTCCCTTGTAGAACCATGCATACTATCGTCTAATAAGCCGCTCGGAGATGTCGATGAACGCCGGTCAGAGACTCAAAGCCGCTCGCGACAAACTCGGCTTGACCATTCGAGACGTGGAGGCCGCAAGCGTTCGCCTGGCTGCCAAGCATAAGAGCGAGGATTACAACATTCCTTTGAGCCGGCTCTCGGATATCGAGACCAAGGGCATCATCCCCAGCATCTTCAGGCTGTACACCTTATCCGTCATTTACCGCGTCAGTTTCGAGGAGCTGCTGTCATGGTACGGAGTTAACCTGGCCCAAACCGCCAATGATCTGAGCGTTTTCGACCCGCCGAAAACCCACCTCCTGCGCGCCACCATCGGTGCCGCCAAAGTCGAGGTCCCGGTTCGAATGGACCCGGGATTCGACATTCGGCGTACCACCAACCTCGGCCGCATGATCGACAAGTGGGGCGCCATCCCGTTCCTCTATTTACAGCAACTCGCGGAAACCGCTTACACGTACGGGTACATCGGGATGGAGGATTTCACCATGTATCCGCTGTTGCTGCCGGGATCGTTTGTTCAGATCGATGAAACCAGGAACAAAATCGCGGAAGGGATGTGGCGCTCTGAATATGAACGCCCCATTTACTTTGTCGAAACCAGGGATGGTTTTACGTGCTGCTGGTGCGCCCTGAAACAAAACCAGCTTGTGCTGCAACCGCATCCGCTGTCCCCGGTGCCACCGCGCATCTTCAAGGATCAGCAGGAGGCAGAAGTGCTCGGGCAAGTGGTGGGCGTAGCTATGCGGCTCTCTGATTGGGTTCCTTCGCCGCCTGCGAAAGCAGGGAAAGCGCCAAAAGAACTGAATTGAAGTGGCGCTTCGTTCCGCCGCTTACCTCGGGCGGCGTCAGTTTCTCCCTTTGTCCCCGCCAAGTTTCACTTCCCATCTCAGAATCTTGCGTCTCGGCGAGCAGGACCGGGATGGGTGTGCGCAGCACTTCGAGCCAGGCCTCGGAATGTGCCTGGGCGAGTGCTTCCGACGTGCTGCCTTGGCCGAATGTCCTCGACATTCCCCAGTGGCAGTAATCGCCGGCATCGTTGCGCAGGCTTCCGAGATAAACCAGCCTGGCGAGTAAGCTTGGCAACGACGCCAGCGTCCTACCCACAAAATCTTCGTAAGCCGACAAAAGAGTCATACGTGTTCTAAGTTCGGAACATAGATCAAATTCCACTAAGAACAGGCCGATGGCGATAACTACGGCAACTTCCACGGTGCGAACAGCGCAATGGAGGCTGCACCGTGAAATGCTGGATCAAGTTTGTCGCCGCTGTGCTCCTTGTGTCAACAACTTCTCTAATCAACCCACCAATTCTCAAGGATTCGGACCCGGTTCCGATTTGTGACCCGAACACCCAGATCTGCAAGCCGCCCATCCAGCCACCACCGGTACGATGACCAGAAATGTCTTGAGCACCGACGGCGCGGGAGATATGCTACCCCGCCATCGGTATATGAACGCGCAGACACTGCTGAGGTATTTGCTGTGGATGGCCCCGCAAGCGTTGCTGGCAATGCTGGCAACGCGCATGGTGCGCAATCGAATTGCGGCAATGACGCCGGTGTTCTTCGCTTATCTTCTCTTTTCGATCGCCAAGTTTCTCATTCGATTCCTCGTATACCACCTGATGGGCGGGAGGTCGGTCGCGTATTTTGATGTGTACTGGTCGCTCGCACTGATCGATGCCATGTTTGTTCTGTTGGTGATTCACGAGATTTACATTCTTGGGTTGGGCGCTTACGAGGGCCTGACGATGTTTGCCTCCATTCTTTTCAAGTGGTCCGCGGCGGTTCTGGTTTTGGTCGGCGCGGTCACGGCAGCCTCCGCGTCGGGTTCCGATCTTAGTCGCCTCGCTGCCGGTATCTTGACCCTGGATCGAAGCGCGACCATTGTTCAACTCGGCCTGATTACTCTGCTCTTTGTCGCGACATCGACCTTGTGGCTGGTATGGCAGCGGCACCTGTTCGGTATTGCAACCGGCCTGGCGATTATCATCAGTATCGAAGTGGTTGCGTTGGCACTTACCACCCGGTATGGATTTATCTTCGCCAACACCTATGACTGGGTCAAAAGTGTTGCATACTTGTGTGGCGTACTCATCTGGACGATTCATTTCCTGCGCCGCGAGGTTCCCGTCCCCTTCACCGTTTACGGCGACGACCTCCGCTTGCAGGAGTGGAATACAGCTCTTATTAAGCTGCTGAGTAAGCGAAGATGATGTTTGTAATCAGCATAGTTCTTGCTTCGATTGGTTCACTGTTGATCGTCTGGTGGGCGGTTCGCGGAAACATGCAACCGGTCCACGACCTCGAAGAGGTGCGCAAGCTGCTTCAGCCCATCGACCTGCAGTCGTTTCAGAATCTCATCGATCCTGCACAAGACATGTATTTGCGCCGGCACCTGAGGGGAAGAGCGTTTCGGACCGTCCAGCGTGCCCGGCGAGTCGCGGCAGCCGAATACCTCTGGCGCCTGGCGCAAAACGCCGGAATCCTGGTTAGGGCGGGTCGGTGCGCGAGAACGGCCGCCAACGCTCAAGTAGCTTCGGCGGGGCGCAATCTGGCTTCCGTCGCGGTGATCACGCGCGTGTTGGCGCTGCTGGCGCTGGCAAGACTTTCTATCGGTATCGCATTTCCCCAAACGACAGCGCGATGCAAACCGATCCTGGAACAGTATGACGTCATGACCACGATGTATATGCGCCTCGGACTCCTATGGCGTTCCCGACGCCCGGCTACTTAGTCGAGGTGCGCCAGCCGGGATGTTGCGCGCGGCGATCAGCGTCCGGCGGCTGAAGTGGCGCCACTCGGGTCGCGCCGCCGGGCCTTCAGGCCAAGAACGCGATAGGCGGCCAAATCGCCTTCGTGTTTGGTGGCAATCTTGGTGGCTTCCGCTTCGACCAGCCGCCAGACGCGCTCATGCAAATCGGGACTGATCAGGATCTGCTCGCCCGAGGCGCCGGCGGTATAACGCGCAGTTCGGTTCACGACGTCTCCAATGACGGTAAATTCCATTCGGTCGGCGGTACCAACAAATCCCTGGACCACTTCTCCGCAGTGGACGCCGATGCCGACCTGGCAGATGCGCGCGCCCCGGGCGCCGCGGGTGGCATTCAACCACGCCAGTACGGCCTGCATCTCCAGGGCGGCTCTTACCGCGTGTTCATGATGCGCCGGATCCGGCTCCGGGCTTCCAAACACGGCCAGGATCGCGTCTCCCATGAACTTGTCGATCATTCCATGGTTGGCGAAGATCACCGGAACGAGGTAGCCGAAGTACTCGTTCAAGGTCCCCAGGATTTCGTCCGGCGGCATCTGCGCGGACATGACGGTGAAACCGCGGATATCGGAGCAAAGCAGGGTCACTTCGCGGCGTTCGCCGCCGAGTTGCAACTGGCCGCGATGCGCCAGCAGCCGCTCGGCAAGGGCGGGCGGGAACTGGCGCAACAGATTGGCCTTGACAGCGGATTCGCGGCGCAGCGTTTCCTGCAGGTCGTGGTTGGCCACCGTCATGGCAGCATACTGTGCCATCATCACCATCAAGCGCAGGTCGTCCTCGGTAAACACCGCGTCCAGCTTGTGACTATCCGCACAGATCACTCCCAGCGCTTCCTCCTGCCACAGCAGCGGAGCATACATCCCGACTGCGATCGGCCCTTCCAGCAGCGTCCCGCTGATGTCGCCCGCCGCACTTCGTTTCCAGATGAAGGCCTTGCGGCTCTTCACGGCGCGGCGAGCCAGCGTCTCGCTCACCGAGCAGTACCCGTCCGAGTGAAACGCCTTGAGCAACAAGGCATCCGTATTCGAATCGCGCAGCACCAGCCCAACGCTGGTGGCGTTGGGAAGCAACTCGACCAGGCGGTCGACGATGACGCGCAGCAGAGCTTCCCGATCCGTCTTGCCCGCCAATTGCAAGGGAACGTCGCAGATCACCTTCAGACGCCGCGCCGCCTCCTCGCCGACCACCTCGACCGGCACCGCATTGAGCAAGGTCGCGGCCACGTCGCGGGCAATCGCCACATCGGCCTGCCGGGTGTCGGGGAGAAGGATGGAACCCTCTTCCAGGTATCGGGTTCGCGAGGGCGCGTCCGGCAGCCCAGAGAGTCCTACCCGCAGTGTGGTGCTGCCGGCGACGATCACATCGCCGATGCGGAGTTGGTGTTTCCCTCCGCCCTTGATCTCCAGACCATTGAGGCGAGTACCCCACTTGCTGTTGAGGTCTTCGATCCAGTAGAAGCCGCCCTCTTCCCAGATTCGACCGTGCGCCCGGGAGACCTTCTTGTCGGGGAAAAGGTTAAGGACGGCTTCCGACTTTTCCTCGGTTCGTCCGAACACGACGTCCGGCTCCCGAGTTTCCCAGGTTTTCTCGGTATCGCGATAGCAGGTTACGATTCTCATGAATTCACTGACAAGCCACCGGCAACGGAAGCAGCGTACTACGAGCCTGGGTCGCAAACCTTGCAGTTTCCATGGGAGAGTACGAGAAATCGAGCCGTTCGATCAACTCATTCGGGGGATGTGCCAGCACGGTCGCATCGCGGAGTGAAACGATTTGCACTCACATCCATGGCAGGCGCTGTAGCAAAATGACGCTTGACACGCCGCACCCGCCCCGTGGAAAATGCGCGGCAAGTCTCCTCAGTACGCACACCTACAATCCATCCTAGCGTTCGGTGTTAGGCCAGTTTGGGTGCGGTGATGCGGTTGCCCTTCCCACGTAATGGGGTCCCAAATGAAGCGTGTGCTCGCATTGTTGGCGCTGTTTTTGTCGTTCCCGCTTTCCGCCCGCACACAAGAGGCCGGCGCCCTTACCTTCGTGGAAGGTGCGCTGCGGGTGATCCGAGGCACGACTGTCCTGCAGGCAGTGGAAGGCATGCGACTTCGCCCGGGCGACATCTTTGAAAGCGCCGATCCCGGATTTGCGCAATTGGAGTTCCCCGGGGGCGCCGTCGTGGCGCTCGGCTCATCGACCCGCCTCTTTCTGTTGAGCGACCGGGCAGGGCGGGGCGTGGAGAAGACGGGAGGGGCCACCCCGGCGGTGGAACTGGTATTGCTCAGCGGTTGGTTGAAAGGCGAAATCAACCCCAATGCCGGGGCGTACCGTTATGCCACGCCAGCGCTGGCAGCTACCTCCAGGGACGGCGCGGTCGTGCTGCATGCCGCGGCCGTCACCGAAATCTACGTCGAGTCCGGATCGGCCGCCATCGGCGTGGTAAACCCGGACGGCAACTTGGGCAATTCGAGCAGCACCAAGGCGGGACAGTTTTTCTCCCGGCGCGCCGGCAAGAGTGTGATCACCAGCCCGCGCCCCGACCCCAGCTTCGTCAATTCCATGCCACGCCCGTTTCGAGACACGCTGCCTTCGCGTCTGCCCCGTTTCGCCGGCAAGCGGCCGCCGGAGCCCCGGCGAGACCATGAGGTCACCTATCCCGAAATCCAACCGTGGCTCACGACCGGACATGCCTGGCGCCGGGGGTTTGTCCAGCGCTTTGAGCCGCGCCTGAACGACGCCGAATTCCGCAAGGGCATTGAAGCCCACCTTGGCGAACATCCCGAGTGGGACCGCATTCTGCACCCCGAGAAGTACCAGCCAAAAACGCCGCCGCCGGCTGACAACCCCAAGTCGCAACCTGGTAGGGAATGAACATGAAACTGATCATCAAATTCAACCTCGTCCTGCTGCTTGTTTTCGCCATCGGCTTCGTGGTGGTGGGTTACTTCAGCAACCGCTTGCTGCAGCGCAACGCCAAACAGGAAATCCTGGAGAACGCGCGCATCATGATGGAAGCCGCGCTGGCGGTTCGTGCCTACACCAACACCCAGATCAAGCCGCTTCTGGAAACGCAGCTCAAGTACTCGTTCCTGCCGCAATCCGTGCCCGCCTACTCGGCCAACGAGTACTTCAATCAGTTGCGCAAGACGTTTCCTGATTACTCCTACAAAGAGGCGACCCTGAATCCCACCAATCCGATCAACCGGGCGACCGACTGGGAAGCCGACATCATTCGCTATTTCCGCCAGACGCCCAACCAGACGGAAGACATCGGCGAGCGCGACACCCCGAACGGCAGGGTGCTTTACATGGCGCGTGCCATGCGGATCAAGGATCCGAGATGCCTGGCCTGTCACGACACGCCCGAGATGGCCCCTCGGACGCTGATCGAGCGCTATGGCAGCGCCAACGGCTTCGGCTGGAAATTGAATGACGTGATCACCGCGCAGATCGTATCGGCGCCCATGCAATTGCCGGTGCAGCGCGCACGGACTGCCTTCACCGGGTTCATGGTTTCGGTAGCGGCAGTCTTCGCGGCCATCTTCCTGGCGCTCAACGCCATGCTCGTCCTGCTGGTAACGCGCCCGGTACAACGCTTGTCCAACATCGCCGACGAGGTCAGCACTGGGCAACATGAATGCGCCGAAGTTCCAGTTGTCCGGCAACGACGAAATCGCAAAGTTGTCGCAATCATTCGGCCGCATGCGCAAGAGCATGGCCGAGGCGCTCAAGATGTTGGAGACCCCATAACGGTCCGAAGCAGGGATGGCGGGGACCTGGGCGGCGGCTACGAACGCTCGGGCGCGCCGGCATCGCGCAGGAAGCGCGCACGATCGGCTTCCGTCTCCACATGTTGGGCGAGGAGCAGGTACAGCGCGCGCGCGCTGTCGGCGCGCGGTGCCGTCCTTTTGGCCAAAACACCCGCGATGGGGCCCACGTAACGCGCCAGGATGGCGGCGGCACGGTCGATGACCTCGCGCGGAAGCGCAGTCCGAGGGGCGGGCGTTGCCGGCGCGGTTGCCGCGCCCGGTGCGGCGGGCGATTCGCTCTTGAACTGAGTCCGGCTTTCCACTCTTCCCGCGAGAAATGTCTTCCGGTCTTCTTCTCGTTCCAGATTTTCGGCCAGCAGCGCGTACAGCTCTTCGGTATCTCTCGCCCGTAATGCAGCCTTCCTGACGACGATCTTAGCGACGGGTCCCAGAAAGGCAGCCAGTTGCTTCTCGACGACGTCCAGAATTGGTTCGTCTTGCCCGGCGACACCCTCACCGACCGGAGCGCTTGCCGGGGCCACTCCTGCGGGCGGTTGCATTGCCGGCGGAGCGCCTGCCCTGGAAGCATCCCCCTCGCCGGCCAAGGGGGGACCCTCGAGGACGGCGTATTCCCGGGCGGGGGCTGCCGGTTCCGCTGCAACCTTGGTGAAGGCCGGGGCGGCGGCCGCTTTCCGGGCGGCCTCAACCGCATCGGCGACCTGGTACAGACGAGGATCGAGAGCATGGAAATCGCCACTCCTGGCCACTTCGTCCAGGGTGGTCGCGGCTTTGTCGATTTTTCCGCTTTGAATCAGACTTCGGATGGTTTCCAGCTGTTCTTGTTGGCGCCTCTTTTTTTCGCGCGCCTCGTACTCGACCTCGGCGGACGCCAGTAACTGGTTCACGTCGGTATCCGGACCGAGCGTGGTCAGCGCCTCGCGGGCCATTTCTTTGGCTTCGCTCAGCTCTCCACGGTTGATCTTGACCTTGATGTCCCGGACGCGCCTCTCGATCAGTTTTCGGACGACTTCCTTCTTTTCGCGGGCCTGCGCTTGTTCCAGTAAAACCGTGAATTGGGGATTGCCCGGAAAGGATTCGAGCGCGCTTTGAGCGGCCGCGGCGGCTTCTGGAAAACGATTGGCGTTCAGGTGTGCCTGTATTTCATCCAGGGCGGCCCGGAAGCGCAACCCACTTTCGATTTGCGCCTGCTGTTTGCGGGCAAACTCCACCACCCGGATCAGGGCGGCATCCCCCGGAAACTGTTGCAGAAGGTTCTCGGCCCGGGTGACCACGTCGGGGTAGGCCCTTTCGCCGACAAGTTTCTTCAGAACCTCCCATTCGCGCCGAAGAATCTCGGACGAGGCCTGCTTTTCCTGTTCACGCTGCACCAGGGTGCGGAGCTTCAGCACTGCCGAGTCCTTGGGATCGTTGCCAGCACGGCGTCCAGGAGCGCCAGGGCATCGGCAAAGCGCTGCGCGGCCAGCAGTCTCCGCGCCGCGGCAACCTTGTCCTTCTTGTCGTGCTCGGTCTGATCCTCGCGCGCCGCCGCCAGCAAGCGGGTAATCTCGTCGTCGTCGACAAACTGCTGTTGGAGCGACACCAGGAGCGCGATGCATTCCTCGTACTGCTGGGCGGCCAGCAGTCTCCGTGCGTCCGCCAGCCGGCGCTCTTTTTGCTGTTCGGCCTCTTCGGCGCGCGCCGCGTCCAACAACCTCCGGATTTCTTCATCACCGGGAAATTCCGCCTGGAGCTGCGCCAGTGCCGTGGCGCATTCCTCATACTGCTGCAACGCCAGCAAGTTGCGCCCCTGCGCCAACCTGTCCTGCTTGTTCTGCTCGGCTTGTTCCTCACGCGCCGTCTCCAGCAGTCTCTCGATCTCTTCCTCGCCGGCAAAATCTTTCTGCAGCTCGGAGAGCACGGCAATGCACTCCTGGTAATTCTGCTGCGTCCAGTAAGCGCGCGCCTGCTGCATACCTTCCAGCAGCCGGGCTTGCCTCTGCCGGCGCTCCTTTTCGTCCAAGACCTGCTGCCGCAGCCCGGGCAGCTCGCGATTCGAAGGATCGGCTTCCGCCACCTTGGCCAGCAGTGCGTCCGCTTCGTCCGGCAGCCCCTCCGCGAGATGTTGTTTGGCCAGGTCCATCCACTCGTTGATCGTTTGGGCGCGTCGAATCTGGTCCTGCACTTCGCGCTGGAGTGCCTGCGCGACTTCGAAGGAAGAATCCATCGCCAGGGCATTGCCGGCTTCGGTATCGGCTTCCTGAAGCCTGCCCTCCACCAGGAGCGCGCGGGCCTTTTCGACACGCTCCTGCACCTGCGGGCGAACCGACATCCGCCGGAGCTCCACATTGACTTTCTCGGACAGCACCCTGACCTGCAGGTTGGTTGGGTCGACCCGCAGGGCTTGGCGCAACAGGTCTCGTGCTTGCACGAATTCTCCCTGTTCGACGAGTTGCCGGCCTTGCGCGAGCAACTCGGCCACGGTCTCCGCCTGCAGCCGCCGGCAGATCGGGTCCAACTCAAGGAGCAGGTCTTCCATGGACAAGAAGCGCTCCGCGTCCGATTTCCGCAAGGTCTTGTGCACAACCGCCTCAAGATCCGCGGGACAATTCGGCGCCGCCTCGCGCAGTGAAGGATGTTCCTGATGGCAAATGCTCCTCATGAGCGCGGCGGGAGTTTCCTCGCAAAAGGGACGCCGGGACGCTATCAGCTCGTACAGCAGCACGCCAAACGACCAGATATCGGACCGCTCGTTGGCGTGCTCGCCGTGAAACAGCTCGGGCGCCATATAGGAAAACGTGCCGATCAACATGCCGGTCTGGGTTTTGGAGCTTTCCAGGACGCGGGCGATGCCGAAATCCACCACCTTGACAATCCCTTCTTTGTTGACCATCACGTTGCCGGGCTTGATGTCGCGGTGGATGATGCCGCGCTTGTGGGCGTAGTCGAAGGCGCGGCATGCCTGTACGGCGTACACCAGCTTCAGCGACAGGGGAACGGGAACGCGGCTGGCGATGACGTCGTCGAGGTTTTGCCCGTCCACCAATTCCATGGCGATGAATGGGGTGCCATCTTCATCGCCCATGTCGAAGATGGTGACGATGTTGGGATGTTGCAGAGAACCGGCTGACTGTGCCTCGCGATAGAAGCGCTGCAGCAGGGCAGGATTGCCGGCCACGCTGGTGGTCATCGTTTTCAGGGCCACCATGCGGCTGATGACCGGATCCCGGGCGCGGTACACGATCCCGAAGGCGCCCCGGCCGAGTTCCCCCAGCAGCTCGTATTTGCCCAGATTATTCACGCCACACCCCAGCGAGCCCTGAAATCCACCGTGCTGGAAACGCACGATGAAAGACAGTGATCCCGCTCTTACGATCCGATTGGGACCGTTTGGATCCGAAAAGTTGCTGTCTAGTAAACAGAATGAACGCTGGTATGAAGCGAACGAAAGCCGAACGAAAATTCCCCCACACCCGCTCGGCAGCGCTCAAATAGTCCCAAAAACCACGCGGGCTGTCAACCAGAAGACCGCCACACTGCCGGCCGGGGCGCAGGCACACCACCCCGGTGAGCGGCTTGGAACCGCCACCAAGGCTCGCTGTTGGTTGGTTATGTAATCGCCTGGTTCGCTACTGCGATCACTGTTCTCTGGAGTCCTTAGGCACGCCTACAGAGATAAACGTGTACTGGCGGAGGCGGTCCAATTCTGAATTCTCCGCCATCCGGATTACGCGGTTGAGAAGTTCGTCGGCCTCTTCCTTGCGCATGTGATTCGTGGCTGCCCAGAATTTCGGCGGATGAAACCAGATCCGTTGCTCGGCATTGGCGGTCACAGAATCCTCCCCGGGGGGAACTTGAAACAACCAATTATCTTACAAATCAAGCTCACACGGAACCTGCGCCGCATCTTTTAACATGGCAGTAACAATTGAAAACTTGTGCAATTGCTGAAGCGCATCGGCAGCGCCAGCCCCCGAATCGAGGTATTACACAAGTATTACAAACCCGCGCCGCACCGCTTGGTACCTTCAATGCAGGGCAATGATCTGCACGGTTCTTGGGGGATGGCATAGATGAGCATTGGTGTGCGTGACCGCACGTTTCGTGAGCCCATTAGTTTCCTGACCACCTTTTTCATGGCTGCATTCCACGTTGGCGCAATTGCTGCGCTGTTCATGTTCACCTGGAAAGGGCTGGCGGTGGCGGCGGTGTTGTGGTGGATGACGGGAAGCCTGGGCATCGGGATGGGCTACCACCGTCTGCTGACCCATCGCGGCTACAAGTGCCCGAAATGGGTGGAGTACTTTCTGACCACCTGCGGGGTGCTGGCGCTGGAAGGCGGACCGATGTTCTGGGTGGCGACCCACCGCGTCCATCACCAGAACTCGGACCAGGAAGGCGATCCGCACTCGCCCCGCGACGGCGGCTTCTGGTCGCACATGGGCTGGATCCTCACCGGCCGAGCCATCCATAACAACTCCGACGCCAACCTGCCCTACGTCCCCGACCTCCGGAAGGACAAATTCCATGTCTGGATCAGCAAGTGGCACTGGGTTCCGATGGTGGTGCTTGGAGTGATCCTTCTCGCCGTGGGCGGCGTGAGCTGCCTGATGTGGGGAATTTTCTTCCGCACCACCATGGGCCTGCACGCCACCTGGCTGGTGAACTCAGCGACGCACATGTGGGGACGCCAGCGTTTTCTAACCGGCGACACGTCGAAGAACAGCTTCTGGGTGGCCATGCTGACCTGGGGCGAAGGCTGGCACAACAATCACCACGCGCACGCGCAATCCGCGCGTCACGGGCTGGCCTGGTATGAGTTCGACATCAACTGGTACGGGATTTGCGCCCTGCGCATGCTTGGGTTGGCGTGGGACATCAAGCTGCCGCGGTTTATGACCGACGCGCCCACGACCGCCAAGCACATGCCCAACCAGACTCCGGCGGTCGAGAAAGAATTGCTGCCGGTCACATCCGGCGACTAGGAGAATTCCACTTTCATGAGAATGGTCGCGCGTGACCGCACATTTACGCAGCCGCTGAACTGGACGATCGCATTCTTTCTCGGCCTTTGTCACGTCGGCGCGGTGGCCGCGTTCTTCTTCTTCACCTGGAAGGGGCTGGCGCTGTTCTTGTTTCTGTGGTGGCTGACGGGGAGTCTCGGCATCGGCATGGGCTACCACCGCCTGCTGACGCACCGCGGCTACAAATGTCCGAAGTGGGTGGAGTACTTCCTGACGGTCTGCGCGACCCTGAGCCTGCAAGGCGGGCCGATCGGCTGGGTGGCGACGCATCGCCTGCACCACCAGACCTCCGACCAGGAAGGCGACCCCCATTCTCCCCGCGACGGCGGCTTCTGGGCGCACATGGGATGGGTGATTACGGGCGAGGCAAACCACAACCGGACCACCGAGCTGCTGCGTTATGTTCCGGACCTTCGCAAAGACAAATTTCACCTCTGGATCAGCAAGTGGCATTGGGTTCCGCTGGTGGCGCTGTCGCTGGTCATTTTCGCCCTCGGCGGATGGTCGTGCCTGCTCTGGGGGACTTTCCTGCGCATTGTCGTCGGCTCGCACGCCACTTACTTCGTCAATTCAGCGACCCACATGTGGGGCTCGCAGCGTTTCCAGACCGGCGATCGTTCCACCAACAACTTCTGGATCGCCATGATCACCTGGGGTGAAGGCTGGCACAACAACCATCACGCCCACCCGCAATCGGCGCGCCACGGCCTTGCCTGGTATGAGTTCGACTTGAACTGGTACGGAATCGCCGTGCTGCGCATGCTCGGCCTGGCGTGGGATGTCAAACTACCCCGGCTGAAGAGCGACGCCCTGCCGCAAGCGTTACATCTGTCCAAGAACCGGCGGAGGCCCCGGCTTCCGCCGCCCTGGTGCAAGCCGCGTCCGGAGACTAGAACTCGAGGGTGCCCCACATTTGCCCGGGTTTGGCAAATGTGGGGCCCTTCCGCCTTTCTTCTGCGCCGCCTTCATCCACTACAATAATCGGCGATGATGCGCGTCGCGAGCCGCACCAAGACGATCGTATTCTTCATCACCCTGGGCGCCTGCCTCATCGGCGTGGCGATCGCGCTCAACGTCAGTTGGATTCTCCTGAAATGGCGCGAAGTCGGCGGCCTCGTCCTGGGAATCATCTTATTCGCTTTCATCATCGCCGGCGTCGTCCTGAACACCGTCTTCCTGGTCCGCGAGATCCGGCGCAACGAGCAGCAGGACAGTTTCCTGAACGCCGTGACGCACGAGTTGAAGACTCCGGTCACCTCCATCCGCCTGTACCTGCAGACCCTGCAGCGGCGAGAGTTGGGCGACCATGAACGCCGGGATTTTTACCGCATCATGCTGGAGGATACCGACCGCCTCCTCGGCACCGTCGAGCAGGTGCTCAAGGCGGGGGAGGCGCGTCACAGGGCCGGCGAGAGCCATCGCGAACCACTGGATTTCTGTGGCGTTGTCAGGGACTCGGTCGAAGTGGCCCACCTGCGCCATCAACTCCCGCCCGGTGCGCTGCGGCTGGGCAACGTGCCCGCCGGCAGCATCGAGGTGATCGCCAACCGCGAGGAACTGCGCACCGTGCTGGCCAATCTTTTGGATAACGCGGTGAAGTACACGGGCGCGGAAAAGGATATCGTCGTAGACGTGCTGACCCCCGACATCGACACCGCCGTGCTGCGCGTGCGCGACAACGGCGTCGGCATCCCGCGTTCCGAGCTGAAGCGGATTTTCAAGCGTTTCTACCGCATCCCCATGCAGGTGACCAGCGCCGTCAGGGGAACCGGATTGGGGTTGTTCATCGTGCGTTCCATCGTGCAACGACACGGTGGAGAGGTGATCGCCGAAAGTGCAGGCGAGGGGCGCGGCAGCACGTTCAGTATCCGCCTCCCCAGGGTATATCGCACATGAGCCGGATCCTCATCGTCGAAGACGAACCCCACCTGGCCCAGGGGCTGCGCTTCAACCTGGAAGCCGAAGGGCACGCGGTGGAAGTCGTCGAGAGCGGCGAAGGCGCGCTCCAGCTCCTGCTGGAGGACAAGAAGACCTTCGACGCCGTCATCCTCGACATCATGTTACCCGGCAAGGATGGGTTCATCGTGGCACGCGAGCTGCGCGATGCGGAGCAGTTCGTTCCTGTGCTGATGCTCACCGCCCGGGGGCGCCCCGAAGACGTGCTCAAAGGTTTCGAAGCGGGCGCCGACGATTACTTGCCGAAGCCGTTCAATCTTGACATCCTGCAGGCTCGCATTCGAAGCCTGCTGCGTCGCAAAGCGTGGCTGCAAGCCGCCGACAATGGGGAAACCGCGAAGCCCCGCGAGCCGGATGTGTTCAGCTTCGGCGACATCGTGGTTGATTTTGGCAAACTTCAGATTATTTCCGGCAAGCGCGTGTTCCAGTTGACCATGATGGAAGGCGACCTCTTGCGCTACCTGATCCAGAACAGCGGCCGCCCCGTTTCGCGCAAGGCGATGTTGGAGAACGTCTGGAATCTGAGCGAAGAGACGGAAACGCGCGCCATCGACAATTTTATCGTCCGCCTTCGCCGCTACATCGAAAAAGAGCCCGCCAAGCCCCGTCATCTGGTCACCGTTCGCGGGCTGGGCTACCGGTTTGTGCCCGCGCCGGACTGAGACAGCCCGAAAAGACTCACACCCGAGGGCCTTGCGACTGCGCTTAGGGCGAGGCTCTTTGCCGCGCGGTTTGCATTTGGTGCCGCGCGCAAGCGACAATCCTTCGCGTATGGGCACAGGGGGCGTTTTCTCGCAGCCGCACGTGGAGGAAGAGGGACGGCGCTGGCTGCCGCTGGCGATTGGAGCGGTGATTATTGTCGTCGCGGTGGCGGCGATTTTGATTTTCGGCCGGCCGGCCAAGCAGCCCGCGGCGCTGGCGATTGATCCCTACGCCGAGTACCTGCGCATTTCGGACTTGAAACTAAGCGCGGCGACAAACTTTGTCGGCGTCAGCGTCAGCTACCTCGACGGGAACATTACCAATGTCGGCAATAAGACCGTGACCGGAGTGACCGTCGAAACGATTTTCCGCAACTCCCTGGGACAGATCGTCCAGCGCGAGACCCTGCCGCTCGTGCTCTACCACACCGGGTTGGCCGGCTTTCCCGACGTCGCCCCGCTCGCCGCCGCCCCGCTCACGCCCAACCAGACCCGCGATTTTCGGCTGACCTTCGAACACATCTCGGCGGACTGGGACCAGGGATATCCGGAGCTGCGGTTTGTGCGCATCCAGACGCAGTAAAACTCACCACCGAGACACGGGGGCACGGAGGCACGGAAAAATGCAGAATTAAGAAGTCAGAATTAAGAATGCCCATGACCGCCGCTATTCTTCATTCTGACTTCTTAAAGGGGATCATCATCTTCGGCGGCAAACTTCGCGATTAGGACCGGTCACAATAACTGCAATGAAAAAGATCTGAGCCCGCGCGGCTCTCGCGCGAGCTCAGGATTCAGTGCATCTGTCTGCTTGTGCCGGACGTGGAGGCGAGCACGCGATCCGGCAACAGCATTCAGCCGCTATCCCTTGGCCTCATTCAGCGCGTTTGAAGGAGGTCTCCTGGGCGCGCTCAAGTTGCTCCGGAAGCTGCAACTCCCATTCGAAGTAGGCGTTCGCCGCCTGCTTAAATTCCGGGCTCATGGGCTCGAACTGACCCCACAGGAACGGCTGCCGGAAGATGTCGTCTGTCTTGGTCGCCAGGTTTTCAAACCCCGGCGTCATCGGCAGATTCGCCTTTCGCCACGCCGCATTGCCGCCATTCAGAATGCTCACGGGCTTGCCGGAGACCGCCGCCAAGTCGCGCGCCGTGAGCGCAACCAGCGCGGCACTGTCGCCGGTCACCACAAAGCTGGACGACGGCGGAATCTTCTTCAGGCATTCGTCCAACCGCGAGCGGATGGCGAACCACGCGCCCGGGATGTGCCCTCTCTTGTAAGCGAGATTGTCGGCGACGTCGATGACCGTCGTCTTCTTCGCTGGCAGCTCCCCATTCAACTCGGCAGGCTCGATGCGCGGCAGCTTCACTTGCTCGACTCCCGGCACGACGGGCTTGTAGTCACCCGTGACCAGGCCTGTGCTCTCGAACGGATTCGCCAGCACATAGGTTTCCGGCCAGTCTGCCTGCACCATCCAGGAAGCCGTCATCAGCGCCCGGACCATGTAGTTATCAATCAGCACCACCCTCGCATGACGCGTCGCGGCGTATTTGTCCATGCCCTGGACAAGCTGTACGCCCCAGCCGTACATGGAGTCGGGACGATGTCCGGCCCGGTACTCATCGGGCGTGCGCAGGTCGATGATGTACAGGCTGCGATCCTTATCCGCTTGGAATGCCTCAAGCTGCTTGGCATCAATCGTCTTCACGCCGAACCGGTTCGCAACCTTTTGTGCGGTTTGCAGCGCCTTGTCAAAATTTACTCCCCACGGCTCCGGCGCGTGCCTGGTCGAACCGTGTTCGAGTTCGAACCCGGCCATCTGCCACGCCATCGTGCCGCCGCGCATGGCTACGACTTTGTTCGGGATGCCCGCGTTCCGCAACGTCTGCGCGCCGATCAGGCTGCGGGTGCGCCCGGCGCAATTGATCACGATCATGGCGTCGGGACTGACCCCAAGCTGATAGAACCGATACACCAGTTCGGAAACCGGCACATTGATCGAACCCGGTACGTTCATGTTGAAGTACTCGCTGGCCGGCCGGGTATCCAGCACCACCACGTTCTCGCCCGCGGCGATGTGTTGGTGTACTTCTTCCGGCGTCATCGTCGGCGTTTTATATGTGACGGTGATCCACTCGCCGAACGCTTTGCCGGCCACGCTCATGCCGGAGAAGACCACGTACCCGGCCTTCTCCCACGCCGGGTATCCGCCGTCGAGAATGGCGACATCGGTGTATCCCCATTCCCTCAGTTTGGCGGCAGCTCGCTGGGACATGCCCTCCCCGCCGTCGGTCAGAACGATGCGGGTAGATTTGCGAGGCACCATTCTGAAAATGTTGAGCTCCAGCTTGCTCAAAGGAAGGTTGACGGCGTGCAGGAGATGCGCTTCTCCGAATATTCCTTCCTCGCGCGGATCTACGATCGCGATTTCCTTCCCGTCATTCTCCATCGTCTTCAGCGCGGTGGCAGTAACTTTGGCAAAGTTGTCGGCTGCCATTGCGGTGATTGCGGTCAAAAAGACCAAGTACCATCAGGGCGATCAGCCAACTCCGTTTCTTCATGAGTTCCTCTTTTTTCTGTCTGGCGGTGTGAACCATCGCCGGTTATGAAAGGGTATGAGTAGGAATCTTCTTTTTCAGCTCTGAACCGCTCGAATTGTACTGCCGCGCGGGGTCGTGCAAGGCCAGAACTGCATCTCCGAACGAAAAGCGGAGCGATGCCGTGCCATTTTGGGCTGCACCGCATGATTGAGATCGTTACTGATCGATCTCTCGCACAATTCTCCCTCCTCCTCATCATCGAATCGAGTCGATTTCGGACACCTTGGCCAATCGCTAGCCGGTCGGAAGCGAGCGCAACCGGTCCGAGTTCAAAAAGGAAAGGCGGGCTTAATTCTTAATTCCCGATTATCGAATCATCGTTGGGGCTTCATCCCGGCGAGGGTCGGGCCCAAGCGGGTGGGAGATTCGGCGCGTAGCGGCAGAAAGCGCTTTTCGAATTCGCGCAGCCAGGTTTCCAGCTCCGCCAGGGCGCGTTCGCATTGCAGGCGGTGACGGACGGCGCGGTCGCGGACTTTCTTCTCCAGAGACGGCAATAAATCAAAAGTGATATTGGCGGGCTGGAAGTCGTGCGCGTCGCTTTGCGTAATGTAGTTCACCAGCGAGCCAAACGCAGTCGAGCGCGGCGGGGGCAGCGGAACGGCGCCGCGCGCCAGGGCGGCAGCGTGCAAGCCGGCGAGTAATCCCATGGCAATGGATTCGACGTAGCCTTCCACTCCTGAAATCTGTCCGGCGAACAGCACCCTCGGGTGCGCCTTCATCTGCAGCGCCGGGGTAAGCAGCGCGGGTGCGTTGAGGTAGGTATTCCGGTGGATTTGCCCGTACCGCAGGAAGCGGGCGTTTTCCAGGCCGGGGATCAGGCGGAAGACGCGGTCTTGCTCGGGAAAGCGCAGGTGGTTCTGAAACCCGACGATGTTGTAGGAGTCGGCGCGCAGGTTTTCCTGGCGCAACTGCACCACGGCGTAGGAGCGTTGTCCGGTGCGCGGGTCGACCAGGCCGACCGGTTTCATGGGGCCGAAGCGCAGCGTGTCGCGGCCGCGGCGCGCAATCTCCTCGATCGGCAGGCAGGCTTCGAAATAGTTCAGCTTCTCCCAGTCATGGCCCTCGACGGACTCGGCGGCGAGGAGCGCGTCGTAGAAGCGGTCGTACTCCTCGCGCGACATGGGGCAATTGATGTAGTCGGCGGAGCCCTTGCCGTAGCGGGCGGCGAGGTACACGCGCGACCGGTCCACCGAGTCGGCGTCAACGATGGGGCTGATCGAGTCATAAAAGAACAGGTGTGCCACGCGCCCGCCCGCATCCGCGCTCAGGCGCGCGATGTCGTTGGCTAAGGAATCGGAAGTCAGTGGGCCGGTGGCAACAATGGTCACGCCGGCGTTCTCCTCAACCGCAGTGACTTCTTCGCGGATGACCTTGATGCGCGGGTGATGCGAGACGGCCTCGGTGACCTGCGCGGCGAAGATGGCGCGGTCCACCGCGAGCGCGTGACCGGCGGGGACGGCGGCGTGCCGCGCGATGTCCATGAGCAGCGAATCGGCGCGCCGCATTTCCTCCTTCAGCAGCCAGGGCGCGGTGAATTCCGAATCCGACTTGAGTGAGTTGGAGCAGACCAACTCCGCGAAATCGGCGGTCCGGTGCGCGGGCGTGGTCCGTCGCGGGCGCATCTCGTAAAGCTCCACCTCGATGCCGCGGCGGGCACACTGCCACGCCGCCTCGCATCCGGCGAGACCGGCGCCGATGATCCTTACTCGCTGTTCGGGCATAAGAGCTCAACCACGAAGGACACCAAGGATCACGAAGTAACCGCTTTCCCTTGGTGTTCCTTCGTGTCCTTCGTGGTTAGATCGGTTTCCGCGAGTTTCTCCAGCGCTTCACCATCCACGCGCATGGTGAGCCATTCGGAAAGCTTCTTGGCGCCGAGAGCCTCGTAGAAATCAATGGACGGCTGGTTCCAGTCGAGCACCTGCCATTGGAAGCGGCCGCAGTTTTCGTTGATTGCAATCTTCGCTAGATGCACCAGCAGAGCCTTGCCGATGCCCCGTCCGCGAAACGCCGGCCGCACGAACAGGTCCTCCAGGTACAGCCCCGGGCGTCCCTGCCAGGTGGAGTAGTTGTAGAAAAAGAGCGCAAAGCCGGCGGGCTGACGTTCCCAGTCGGCGATAAGGACGCGAAATTTCGGCGCCTCGCCCCAGCCGTCGCGGAGCAGGTCCTCGGGACGCGCGACGGCCTGCTCGGGCGCGCGCTCGTATTCGGCCAGTTCGCGAATCAACGCCAGGATCAGAGGAATGTCCTCCGGAGTGGCCGGGCGAATGGAAAGCATTTGGGTATTATACGAACCTGTCAGCTATCAGTTTGTCGGTGCCAGTTCTTTCCAGGTTACCGATCCGCTGGGGCTGGAGATGGAGCCGGAAAAAATCACACGGCACGCGTGACTAAAATCATAGCCAACCAACCACCGGGCGTGTACCTTGGCCGGTTATCGTTCGCGCTTCGTATTGCTCAACTCAGCGATCGCAGTCTCAAGAGACCGGAGTCCGCCATGAAATTCCGCACCGTTTTCTTTGCTGCGCTGTTTGCGACCACCGTCATCATTTCTTCATCGGCCCAGAAGCCGGCCGCTGGGGGCGAGGCTTGCGTGAATTGTCACGCGCAAAAGACGCCCAACATCGTCGCCGACTGGAAGCAGAGCCGGCACAGCGCGGTTGGCGTCTCCTGCGACGCCTGCCACGGCGACCAGCACACCAGTGCCCAGGATGTCATCAAGGCCAAGGTGCCTACGCCGGAAACCTGCGCCCAGTGCCATGAGACGCAGGTGGCGCAGTTCAAGAAAGGCAAGCACTCGATGGCGTGGGTTGCGATGGAAGCGATGCCCACGATCCACTGGCAGCCGATGGCGCAGACCGAAGGCATGAAGGGCTGCGGCGGCTGCCACAAACTGGGCGTCAAGACGGCGGAGCAGATTTCCGCGCTGGAGAAGGCCGGCAACCGCTTTGGGGTGGCGTCTTGTGACGCATGCCACACCCGGCACACGTTCTCGGTGGCGGAAGCGCGCCAGCCGCAGGCCTGCCAGACCTGCCACATGGGCTTCGACCATCCACAGTGGGAGATGTACTCGTCGTCCAAGCACGGAGTGCGCTACGCCCTGAAGCAGCTCAAGATCCAGGGCGAGACTTCGGCGGCTCCCACCTGCCAGACCTGCCACATGCAGAACGGAAATCACGAGGTGCGGACCGCTTGGGGCTTCCTCGCCGTGCGCCTGCCGATGCCGGAGGACAATCCATGGGCGGCCGACCGGGCAACCATCCTGCAAGCGCTGGGCGTACTCGATCCCAACGGCCAGCCGACGAAGCGCCTGGACGCGGTGAAAGCGGCCGACATCGCGCGGCTTGACCAGGCCTCATGGCAGGCCGAGCGCGACAAGATGATCCAGACCTGCAATCAATGTCACTCGGCGAACTTTGCCCGCACCCAGCTCCAGTATGGCGATGACATGATCAAGAACGCCGATCACCTCATGGCCGAGGCGATTCGCACCGTGGCCGCGCTGTACAAGGATGGTCTGCTGCCTAAACCGGCCAGTTACGCCTACGCCTTCCCCGACCTGCTGACGTTTCATGACGCGCCCACGGTGATCGAACAGAAATTGTTCGTTATGTTCCTGGAACACCGCATGCGCACTTTTCAGGGCACGTTCCACGCCTCGCCCGATTACGCGCTATGGTACGGGTGGAGCGAAATGCAGCGGGATCTGACCGAAATCAAGGAATTGGCGGCCGACATTCGCCGCAGCCATCCTGCACGCGCGTCGGTGGCCGACATCAAACCGGTGGCGACGCCGGTCAAACCCGCACCGCTCCAAGAGCCGAAGGCATCGGTGAAACCGCGGTAGGGTTGGCGGTTAGCTGGGTGGCGGTGGTCCACCTGAGCGTTTCTCCATTTCCTGGCGGAGCAGGGCCAGCAGGCGGTCGCGATCGGGGCCGGTCAACTCGCGCTCCAGTTCCTTCAGGGCCAGGCCGACCACGTCGTAGTGGTGCAGGCCGGAATAGCCGGCATCGCCGGTCAGCTGCAGCCAGAGCTGGTGCATGAGCGCCTGGTCCTCATCCCGCAGGCGCGGCGAGTGCGGCCCGAGCAGGTACTCCTTGCGGCTGCCGTCGGGCGCGATGATCTCCACCGTGGCGCGCGGCTTGGGCTCGGGCAAGCGCTCCCAGGCGTCGCCGATCAGCTTGGCCTGCTGGTCGGCGGTGAGCCTGGTGGACAGGCCGCAAACGATTTTCGATGCTTCCAGCCGCTGCGCCGTCAGCATGATGGTGTCGAAGACGTCGGTACCGGGCACCACCAGCAGCGACACCGGCTTGCCCTCTTTTTCCGCGACGGCGACCACCCGCGAGAACAGCTCCTGCTCGTAGGTATCGAAGATCTCCTTGGCCTCGTACATACGGTTGCCGCTGAAGGAGTGTTCGCGCGGGGAGAGGCGCGCGGTCATGACCACGACGTCCTGTTTGGTGGTGTCGGTGCGGCGAAGGATGTCGCGCAGGTAATAGAGGCTGGGATCGCGAACCGGGACCAGCGCGTTGCCGGGGCGGACGCGGACCTGCTGGTTATCGAGTTCGGGATCGGCAAAAACGCGGAACTGCTCGAGCGCCCCGTGCCTGCCCTTCTGCTGGCGCAGTGTGTAGCGCTCGCTGAAGGTGAAAATGCCGAAAAACACCAGCGAGAACGCGACTCCGGCGATGGTCGCCTCCTGCTTGGTAAACAGGTTCACCACAGCGGTGGCGAAGAGCACGAGCGCAATGCCGACCAGCCCGAGCGGAACTTCGCGTCCGCCAATGTGCAGGTTGCCGGGCACCTTCCACTCGCGGTTTTCCGGCTCGGTATAGCGCAGTACGAGGACAGCCAGCGCCTTGAAGGCGAAGCTCCAGATCACGCCAAAGGCGTAGAGCGCAGCCAGCAGATACACGTTGCCGCGGCTGATAATGATGGTCAGGATCTGGAGGCCGACCACCATGTTGATCAGGCGGAAGCTGGTGCCGTAGCGCTTTTGCGGGCGCTGGAACCAGGGCATCAGGACACCGTCTTCGGCCAAGCGGTTGAGCACGCCGTTGGCGCCAACAATCGAGGTATTCAGCGCGCCCGCCAGAATCAGCACGCCCACCAACACCACGAAGCCGTGGAAGATCAGCTTGGGCAATTCAGGCCCCGCCAGGTAAATGGCGATACCACCGATCAGGTTGGCAAAATACTGGGGACGGACGGCGTCGGGGATGATCATCGCCGCGAAGAAGGAGACCAGGCCAGTGAAGAGCAGGCTGTAAATGAAAATTACCAGCCCGGCACGTTCCAGGTTCTTGAGCTTGGGGCTCTCGATTTCGCGGTTGACCTGGGCAAGCGTTTCCTCGCCGCTCATGGCGAGCACGGAGTGACCGAAGCCAACCAGCAGGATGATCAATGTGATGTGCTGCGCCCAGGTGCCGTTCAGCCAGCCCCAGGCTTCCTTGTCCATCTGGAAGTTGGTCTGGGACGGCGCCGGCGGCAGGTGCGAGCCGCGGCTGATAATGGTGATCAGCGACCACACGATCAGGATCACCACCATGACGGTGGTGATTTTCATGATCTGCATCGCCTTGTCGCTGGACTCGTGCATGCCCTGGATGTTCTTCCACCAGAAATACACGCAGACAATGACGGCAAAGCCGGCGGCGAAGTGGTTCTCGTTGAACTTGACCGAGTGGCCGGCGTACTTGGCGAGGTCCTCAACAAAGCCCGCCAGGTACTGCCCGGCGGATACGGCGCTGATCGGGCCGGTCAGGATGTAGTCGAAGAGCAGAGCCGAAACCGAGAACTTGGCCAGCGTGGGGCCGAGCGCTTCTTTGACGACGCGGTACACGCCGCCACGCACGAACATGCTGCTGGATTCGATATAGATGGCGCGCACGGCGTAGCTGAACAGCATCACCGCCAGGATGAACCAGGGCGCGCTCTTGCCGATCACCTTCTCCGCGTCGCCGCCGGCGTAATACGCCGACGAACCGAGGTCCGCCAGGACCACCGCCGCCACTCGCCAGAAGCTGATGAAGCTCAGCATGACGGTTGTAGCGATGAACACCGGAATCGCCGGGCGTTTGATCTTCGAATTCTCGGCTAGCGACATGGAGTCGTGACTATCATGAACCGGCGCCGATGCAGGTTGAAGTGAGTTCGATGTGAGCAACCAGTACCGCGATTCGGATTCCTGTACCCGCGCTCCCGCTCACAACTCCAGGCTCACAACCTGCGCTTTCAGCTTCCTGACGAATTCCTTGGATGCATTAGAAATCAAAATGGCGGATAAGGGAAACGGGGTTGCGGGTTCCGAAGCGCCATGGGCGAGTGGACGCAAATTTGTGATTGGTGGTATGTGATTTGCAGATGGTGATCGACCGGGCTCTAAATCACAAATCACAAATGTGACCGTGCTCAATCGGCAATCGGCAATCGGCAATCGGAAATGGTTTTCCACCCCCCAGCCACTAGAACTGGTTTCAAAGATCGGTTTTTGGGTAGGGCACGGCTTCAGCCGTGCCGCTCGAGGCCGCAAGAATAGTGGGCTTTAGCCCCTGAGGGACATTTTTCCTGAGGCGAAAATGTATTTTTGAAACCAGTTCTATCCACCAGCCACTACGTAGGTTCTGGTGATGCGGTCGTGCCAGCAGAGTGTGTCCTCGTCGAGCAGGGCCCAGACCAGTCCGAGTCCGAGCGACAGGGTGGATAGCACCATGGCGACGGAGCGGCCGCGGCGGGCGTGGCGGCGCGCCGGCCCACCGTCAAACGTGATCAACCGCAGGCGCGCCATCTGCATGCCCGGCGTGATACCGGCATAGACCAGGAACAGGTATTCGTAGATCGCCCAGAAGACGCAGGAGGCGGCCATGGCAAACAGGAACCCGGCTTTCGCCGGCGGCATCGGCACCCCCGCCTTGAGGACGATCAAGACGAACACGGCCGCTCCCACCAACACGATCAAGGCGTCCACCAGGCCGGCGAAGACGCGCTGCGACATGGGCGCGACCTGCAGGGGCAATTCGAATTCGACCGCCCGTTGCTCCTCTTCCGGCGCGACGCTGATATCGGACAGCGGCGAAGCGGTATCGACCTCTTCCGGTGCTTCCAGGATGCGAGGGCGGTCCATCATCGGCTCCGCCAGTTCCTCGATCGAGGGCGGCATCACCGGCAGCAACGCCTGGCGCGGAAACTCGATGATCTTGGATTCCTGGAAATCCTCCGGTTCCGGGCGCTCCTGCGCGTCGCGAGTCGCGAGTCCCGAGTCCCGAGCGGAAGCGGCTGGGGAGTACGCCGCCGCGTCGCGACCTGAGTCGCGACTTTCGGCTGCGAATTCTTCTTCCCTGCTGTCGGCGAGCTGTCCGCTGGTGATCTCGCGGTTGACGGCGCGCTCGAAATCCAGCGGCAGCGACCGTTCGCGAATGGGACGCCGCCGGCGCGCGCGGTAACTCTCCACCCGCGACGCCACTTCGTTTCGCCAGAATGCCCCTTCGTCCACGCCCCGATTCGCCTCCCGCGATTCCGACCCGCCCTGCGCTCCTGCGCCGGTGCCCCACATCTGCCCGCCTTTGGCAGATGTGGGAGGCGCACTCGCCACCGCCGCCACCAGCTTCCACGTCGCGTGCCGTCCCCCCGGATCCACGCTCGGCCGCGACCTCGGCAAGGCTGGCGGAGAACCGCCCCTCGCTCAAGTCTATTCTTCGGGATCGATGAGAGAGGAAGCCGCGCCGAGAGCGGCGGAGTCCACTGGCCGGTTCCAACCTCCGCGCCCGACAATCTTTCTTTCGCGCGGCTCGCGTGGTACCTTGCCTCTTTACCCGAGACCGACGGCTGATGACACTCCGCTCCCGAATCCTTACCACGGCAGTGCTGGTTTGTCATCTTCTGCTGCTGCCTCGGTTAGTAACCAGCGAGGCGCGGGGCGGAGTTACCAGTCGTCAGGCGCCAGTTGCCAGCCAGGCGCCTCAACCAAATCCGCCATCGACCGAGAGCCTGCCCCGAGCGCAGCGAGAGGACCGTCCTCCATCGCCCCAAAAGTCCCATTTCGCCGGTCCCAACCAACCCGGCGAAGAGGTCACCATCCAGGCGCTGCAGCAGGAAAAAGCGGGCGACATTTATCACCTAAGGGGCGACGTTGACATCCGCTTCCGCCGGTTTGTCCTGCGCGCCGACGACGTGACTTACGACACCGCGACGGGGGAAATCACCGCCACCGGGCACGTCGTTTTCGATGGCGGTCCTCACGATGAGCATCTCGAAGCGGACCGCGCCACCTACAACGTACACACCGACAGCGGGAAGTTTCACGATGTCCGCGGCACCACCGGCGCCCGCTTTCGTGGCAAACAGGTGGTCCTGACTTCCTCGAACCCTTTCTTCTTCACCGGGTCGCTGGTGGAGAAAGACGGCCCCGACCACTTCGTGGTGCACGATGGCGTGGTGACATCGTGCCAGCTTCCGCATCCCAAGTGGACTTTCGAGGCGCGGAAAATCACGGTGGATGTGGGCGAGGAAGCCCGGATGTACCACAGCACCTTCCGCCTGGGCGGCATCCCGATTTTCTATTTTCCCTACGTCCAGCACCCGGTGGACCAGTTGGGCAGGCAAACCGGGTTCCTGATTCCCACCATCGGGCAATCGTCAACCAAGGGCACGCTTCTGGGCGAAGGGATCTATTGGGCGATCAACCGCGAAATGGACGCCACCATCGGCGCCGAGTACTTCTCGCACCGCGGGTGGTCGCAGCATGGCAGCTTCCGCGCCCGCCCCACCGACAACTCCTACTTCAACGTCAATTATTTCGGCGTGCTCGACCGCGGTATTGGCACGCCCAAGGTGGACCAGGGCGGCGAGGAAGTTCGCGCCAACGGAGAAATCCAGTTGCCGCACGGCTTCCGCGCCGTCGCCGACATTGATTACCTCAGTTCGTTCGTTTTCCGGCTGGCCTTTTCCGAGACCTTCACGCTGGCAGTGAATTCCGAAGTCCGTTCCAACGCGTTTCTCTCCAAGGCGTACAACGGGTACTTCTTCAATCTCGATTTCTCGCGCTACCAGAACTTCGAAAGCACCCAGCGCGGCGACCTGGTGACCATCCTGCACGCGCCCGCACTCGATCTGTCGAGCGTGGACCATCAGCTTGGGCGCTCGCCTTTTTACTGGTCCTACGATGCGGCGGTGCAGGGCGTGTCGCGGCGCGAGCCGCAGTTCGTGACCGCGCCGCTGGTCGGGCGGGTGGACGTCGAGCCACGCCTGGCGATGCCGCTGGTCGCCGGCGGGTGGAGCTTCCGGCCCGAGATCGCGCTGCGCGACACCTACTACACGCAGCGGCTGGCAACCTCCGGCGTGCCCACCAGCGGCATCGGCGCCATCCTTGACGCCGATGTCAACCGGCGCGCCGTCGAAACCTCGCTCGAGATACGCCCGCCCTCGCTGTCGCGCATCTTTCAGAAAACGGTGAAGGATCACGTCATCAAGCACACCATCGAGCCGCGTATTGTCTATCGCTACGTCGCCGGCGTGGACAACCTGCCGGCCATCATCCGCTTCGACGCGCGCGACATCCTCAGCAATACCAACGAGCTCGAGTACGGCATCATTCACCGCTTGTACGCCAAAGGGACGAAGTCCACCGAATGCACCAACTCTGCGGAGCAGCAGCCCGAGCAGGCGCCGCTGGCGGTGCCGCTGCCCGCCGCCCCGGAAGTGAATCCGCGGAAACCCGTGGCCGCCGCGCGAGGCTGCCAGCCCGGCCCGCCGGTGTCGCGCGAGGTGTTGAGCTGGGAAATTGCGCAGAAATATTTCTTCGATCCGACCTTCGACGACGCGCTCGTCCCCGGCCGGCGCAACGTGTTGACCACGACGGCGGAATTCACGGGGATCGCCTTTCTCACCGACCCGCGCCGCTTTTCGCCGGTGATTTCGCGGCTGCGCGCCTACCCCGGCCGCGCCACCGAGGTCGAGTGGAAGCTCGACTACGACACCAAGAAGGGATTCATCAACGCCAGCACCACCCTGGTGACGCATCGCTTCGCCGATTTCTTCGTCGCCGGAAGCCACGCCTATCTCAACGTGCCGGGAGAAATATTTGGTTCCACAACCGTCGCCGGGCCCGCCAAGTTCAACCAGTTTCGCTGGCTGGTCGGGTACGGCCATCCCAACAAGCGCGGCATCAGCGCCGCCGCCAATGTCGGGTTCGACATCAACACCGGGTTCCTGCAGTACTCGGCGTTCCAGAGCAGCTACAACTGGGATTGCTGCGGCGTCAGCTTCGAATACCGGCGGTTCGCGCTGGGGTCGGTGCGCAATGAAAACCAGTTCCGGTTTTCGTTGTCGCTCACCAATGTCGGGACCTTCGGTACACTGCGGCGCCAGGAAAGACTGTTCTAGAGCAGTTCCATAGCTGACATACCCTACTGTCATCCCGAGCGAGGGTGGGCTCCCGCGCGCTTTTTCCAGCGCGGGAAACCCGAGTC
>CAVXCR010000024.1:0-75448 GCA_963760265.1 Terriglobia bacterium | reverse complement strand
CAAATCCCGTGGGTGATGTTCGCGCCCATGTGGTCGCTCAAATATTGTTCCAACTGTTCCCAGTAGTTCTTGTCGTTACGAATGCGTTTACACCATGAACAGATGGGCAGGAGCCCTTCGAGCTTGCGGACGGAGAGCAGCGCCTGCTGAAGTTCGGCGACGCGCTCGGCCAGGGATTGCTGCAGTTGCAGCACTCGCCGCCCGACGGCGACACGGGCACGCAGTTCATCGGCATCGAAGGGCTTGGCAATGTAGTCGTCCGCACCCGCGTCGAATCCTGACAGGACATCCGCGGAACTCTTGCGGGTAGCCGTCACCAGCAGGAGGTACATCGGCGTATCCGGCAATTCGCGGGCTTTTCGGCAAATTTCGTTGCCATGCATCCCCGGCATCTGCCAGTCCAGCACCGCCAGCCGCGGCCCATCTTTCTGGCGGAGAATCTTCCATGCTTGCTTGCCGTCGCGCGCCGTGACCACCTCGTATTCGGCGGCCAGCAGCCGTTCCAGCAGATGAAGGACCAGCGGATCATCCTCAGCGACTAAGACTTTCATGTGGCACCCTGCAGAATTCCTCAAGCGCTTGCCGGAGACAAGCAAGCTCGCGCTCGACTTCATCGACGGCCCGGCTGATGGGCACGAAGTCTGGGTGGGTGACGTCCTCCTCGAGCTTGACGAGCGCCGATACGGATTGTCCCGCGCCGAAACATCCGACTTCGCCTTTGAGGCGATGTGCGATTTGCCCCAGCATCGCGGCGTCACGCCCGGCCAAAGCCTGGCGCAAATCCGACACTGTCTGGGGATACTGCTGCAGAAACATTTCCGCAATCTCGCGCAGGAGCTGCCCGTCCCCTCCGACGCCGGACAACGCCTGACGTTGGTCCCAGACCGGGGTGGGATGGGGCGGTTGTGCGCGCATCCCGTCCAGCACCTGCTGGATTTTGCTGAAGTTCACCGGTTTGGAAATGTATCCATCCATACCCGCGGCCCGGCAACGCTCCTCATCACCTTTCAAGGCGTGAGCAGTCATGGCATAGATGGGAAGATGGGCACGGTTGACTTTCTCGCGTTCACGGATAGCGGCGGTGGCGGCGAAACCGTCCATTTCCGGCATTTGGACATCCATAAACGCCAGATCAAAGCGGCCGGAGGCAGCCAGCGCCACCGCCTCCCGCCCGTTGCTTGCCAGTTCCGGAGCGTGCCCCTGTTTTTGCAGAACTCGGAGAATCAGCGCCTGGTTCACGGGATTATCTTCGGCCACGAGAATGCGCAGGCCGCGATGGTCCTCGCGCAAGGTGTGCCGCGTTACCAGCGGACGAACCACCTCCGCGCTTTGGCCCAGCACCGCCAATAAGGCCTGCCTTAGCTCGTTGCTCCCGATCGGTTTGACCAGGTAGGCGGCAATGCCGAGCTGGCGGCAACGCGCCGCATCGCCCCGCTGTCCGGAGGATGTCAGCATCATGATGACTGCCCCCGCCATTCGCGGATCATGCTGCAGCCGCTCTGCCAGGGTGAAGCCGTCCATGCCGGGCATATGCGAGTCAATCAGGGCAACCCGGTAGCGCTTTCCCTGCTGCAGAAAGGCTTCCACCTCCCGCAGCGCCGCGTCGCCGCCACAGACCGCACACGGCGCCATCCCCCAATCGTGGGTCGCGTGCTCAAGAATCGCGCGATTGGTTGGGTTATCGTCCACAATCAGCACCGGTACTCCCAGCAGGATCTCGGGTCCGGCAAATCCAGGTCTTCGGGTTCGAAGGGCGGCGGTCACCGGAATTGCGAACTGGAAACAGCTTCCTTTTCCGGGCGCGCTTTCCAGCGATATTCGGCCGCCCATTAAATCGACCAACTGCGCCGAGATGGCCAGCCCCAACCCAGTGCCGCCGTAGGTCCGGGTGGTACTGGCATCGGCCTGGGCGAATGGCCTGAAAATGCTTACCTGCTTTTCCGGCGGGATGCCGATACCGGTATCCCGGATGGTGAAATTCAGATTGGTCTTGCCCTCGTCGCCTGAGGCCGTGCTCAAGGTCAGCACAACCTCTCCCTGGACCGTGAACTTGATCGCATTGCCGACGAGGTTGGTCAGAATCTGGCGCAGGCGGACCGGATCGCCGACCACTCGCTGTGGCACTTCCGGTCCGAGCTGGTAGGCCAACTCGAGCCCTTTCTCATGGGCCCGCATCGCCAGGGCCTTGACGGTTTCACCCACACAGTCCTGCAAACTGAATTCGATCAGCTCCAGGTCCAGTTTGCCGGCTTCCACCTTGGAAAAATCGAGAATGTCGTTGAGCACGTGCAACAGCGACTCGCCCGAGGACTTTACAGCCGCCAGGTGCTCGCGCTGTTCCCGCGTCAGATTGGTGTCCAGGGCAAGCTCGGTCATGCCCAGGATTCCGTTCATGGGGGTGCGGATCTCATGGCTCATGTTGGCCAGGAACTCGCTCTTGGCACGGTTGGCCGCCTCCGATGCATCCTTTGCGTTACGCAGCTCTTCCTCAATACGCTTCTTAGCCGTGATGTCGGATGCCAAGCCGTCACAATACTGCTTGCGGTTTTTTTCGTAGGTACGATAGGCCCGGTTATGGACCCACATCCACTCCCCCGATTTCTTACGCATGCGATATTCCACGTCAAATCGCTGATTGGAAGCAAAGAGGGCTCGATATTGCCCGGCGACTTCTCCGACCTCATCGGGATAAATTCTGGACAACCAAGCACCGGGCACGCAGGTTTCCTCGATCGAATAGCCGTCCAGTTCGGAGGTATTGGGGCTGACATAAACGAGTGTGCCGTCGGCATCACCGGTCCAGACAACCTCTGGAATGTGGGTGACCAAAGAACGATACTTTTCCTCGCTGTGCCGAAGCCTCTCCTCGGCCCACCTGCGTTCACTCGTGTCGCGACCGATGCCTCGAGCGCCACAAGTCCGCCCCGCGCTATCCACAATAGGTACGCCGCGGACCTCAAGTACAACTCGGCGGCCGTCCTTGGCGAGGTAGGTTCTTTCGTCAGTAAATGCGCACGGGGCAGGGACAGCCTGGGCTTCTTGGATCGTTTTGATCAGTGACTCGCGTTCTTCCGGAACCAGCAGGTCCGGAGGCCGGCGGCCAATGATTTCCTCCGGTTCATACCCCAAGTGACGCTTAATGGTCGGGCTGCTGTAGTTATAGCGACCGTCAGCGTCAACTTGCCAGATCCAGTCATTGGTGGTTTCGACCAGGTCCCGAAACCGGGCCTCACTTACGCGCAACGCCTCTTCAGCGCGTTTGCGCTCACTGATATCCATCGCGACGCCCGCAATGCAGATCTGCCCCTCAACCAGGATGGGCGCGGCCGTCAGGTAAGAAGGAATGTTTCTGCGATCCTTCGTGACCAAGACCGCTTCCGCAGCTGCAAAGCCGCTCTCCACGGCCTCCCGGTTCTTTTGCCGCATCAACTCCCTATATTCCTCGGCGATCGTATCGAACACCCCAATTTGGGGCAGTTCCTGAGCCGAGTATCCGCACAATTCTTCTAGTTTGTGATTCCAGGTCAGCCATTTGCCCTGCTGGTCAAAAACACCAAACGCAACCGGTAAGGCCTGAATTACCGAGTCGGAAAAGCTTAACAAGGCCGCTGTCGCAGCTTGCGCCCTTTTGCGCTCCTCGATTTCCTCGTGCAATTTCCCCGTGCGCTCCGCGATCACCGCCTCCTCGGCTACAAAAAGGTTGTACATGGCAACGATGAGGCCGATGAGCGCGCTGACATAGGAAAGGTCTTTAAGAACATGTGCGGCGATGTACTCAGCGTCATAAAGCCTATCGGACATGGAAATAAAGATGCCTTGGCTGGCACACAAAATGATCGAAAGCACCAACCAGTGTTCGAACGGATCGGTTTTCCAGCTCCCTTTCCGAAGATAACCAATTAAGGCCAACACAAATAACAACACCGGCACGGACTCCTGAGGCCGATGGAATAATGGGAGTGTCGTGTAACCGAGGGGAAGGGGCACAAATGCAAAAAACAGAAAGCACGCAAGGGTGAATGTCCCGGCAAAGACGTAAACTACGAGTTCAGGTACCCTGCCTGAATCTCCCCGGTTGACCTCCCGCTTCCACAATGCCCAGCTAAGAAACAACAACACAGACAAGAAAAAGCGCGAAGCAAACCCGCTCCATGGAATCAGTGATGGAGGGGGCGAGGGAAAATACTGGACAAATGCAGGAGCGGAGACGATGGCATGATAGCCGTCAAGAAATCCGGCGCCGATGAATGCAGTGCCGATGCAAAGGAAGGTGTTGTCTTTCTTGCTGTAATGGCGCGCCAAAGCGACGGTCCCGACGAAGAAAGCCAGGAGGGTGGCCGCAAGTTCCATCAGCAAATGAAGCTGGGCGGTACCCCTCCATGCTGTCCGGTTCACGGATGCACAGACAAGCCCACTCAGGAGGATGCATCCGATATAGATCGTGCGCCTTCGGTTAGATGTGTCGCCAGCCATATCTGATTTCATCCTTCCTCCGCCACGTGTCGAACTGAAAATAGGGTGCTTTTATCCGAGACGGCGAGGATCCATGCGGCATGCCGGGGCACGTGGTGGGGCAGCTTACGGGTACTCCCGCAACTCGAAGAAACGCCATGGCCAGCTCAGCACCTTTTGATCTCTGAGGTCGCGCCGGCCTCCGCAACCGGCCGGCAGCTTCCCTACTTTGCCTTGAGCTTTGCCCAGCGCGCTCGCCGAGCCCCGGCTATCTTCTTTCGGGTGGCAGCAGAAAGTAGTTCGCTGGGGCTTGGCGGCCCGCCTTCCGACGCCCGACAGTTTGCCGAACACTGCAATCGCATACTCCAGCCGTTGCAGTTCCTTTTGAGCCCGCCTCCGCTCTTGCTTCAACTGCTTGAATACGCGCTGCAAGTCAACCATCAAATCCTCCCTCTGAATACTGGAAGCCGCTCTGGCCACGGACCACTCGCTGTTCTCAGCTTGCCGGCACAGGCACTTTGCTCAAGGAAGCTTCCAGCCGGGACATTCTTTCCTCGATGCCGGCCAGCGAGCCCGGCGCGAGTTCCGCCTGCTTGTCGGGACGAAAGATGGGATTGTTCACCCACCAGTCCATGCCCATTTCCTTGGCTTTATCCACCGAGCAGATGACCAGGCGGATCTGGATGGAGAGCAGTTCGATGTCGACCAGCTTGACCCGGATATCGCCGGCAATGACGATGCCTTTGTCCAGAACTCGCTCCAGCACGTCCGCCAGGGTTGAACTTTCGAGCGAGTGTGACGGGCCGTGTTTTTGAGTCATGATTTCTCCTTACAGAAGCTTCCCCAGCGGGCCAAGGTCGAGGTTGAGATCTTCATCTTCCAGGCCGAATTCTTTGCGCAGCCGTTCAATTTCCTGGCTTTGCTGCATCAGGGCCAGGCCCAGCCTTTCCACCTGCTCCGCGCTCAGGGACCCGGCCTCCACCCGCCGGATGGCTTGCCGCTCCAGCAATTCGTGCAGCACCTTGACCAGAGTCAGCACCAGTTGTCCCAGCCCGTTCTTCTGCTGGTTGCCCTCGAGGTTCAGGCGCGGGGTCCGGCAGCGCCGTATCTGGCGCGACTCAGGCCCGAGCAGTCTGTCGGCCTGCATCACCTGGGCGAAATCGCTCAGGTTGTCGGACTCCACCCGCGCCGGCTCACAAGGTTGCATTGGCCGTCTCCTCCCCGAGGGGCGCCCCCGAATCCGCCGCGGCGCCATGCCAGCCCAGGCGAGCCGTTTCGATGGAGGTCAGCACCAGCTTCAGCCCCAGGTAGATGAGGTCAATTCCGGCTACCGAAATGGTCGCCTCCCCATCCACCACGACCCCCTTGTTCAGCACCCGGTCCAGCACCTCGCACAAGGAAATTTGCTGCGACTCCTGCAAGGCCAGCCGTGGCGCCGCGATCGGCCGTGCCGTGGTTGTGTTCTCAACCGGCATGGACTGCCATCGCTTTCCACCGCCCCGTTTGATACAGCGCTGCTCCCAGCTGGCGCAGCGCGTGCAGCCCGCGAATCTCTCCGTGGCGGTAGACCTGGGTGATGCGGCCGTGAAAGCTCCGTTTGAACCGCTCGCAGATCAGCGATTCCCGGCGGTTCAGGGCGGAACACAACCCGCAATCGCTGGCGGGCGTGACCAGGTTGATGAACAGTCCCGGCACCGCGATTTCCAAGCGTCCACAGGCTGCCAGCAGATCGCGAGTCTCCTCAAAAGCCATCAGGGTTGGAATGCTCACCGCGTAGAGGGCCGATCCGCCCGGGTCCTTGAGCAACTGCCGCAGCTTTTTCAGGTTCTTGGACATCCCCACCAGTCTCTGGGAAAACTCGGTGAGCCGGAAAACCTGCCGGTACTTCAGCAGCACGGCGAAGAACGCCTTCAGCCATTGATCGATGATCTCGGGCAGCTCCAACAGCCGGATCAGGTGGCCGGTAGCCGCCGAATCCAGCACCAGCACGTCGTAGTCCCGCGAAGCCAGCAGCGCCATCACGCTGGTCAAGCCCATTACCTCGTCTAATCCCGGCGGAGAAAGGTCCAGGGTCCGTTCCAGGACCTCGCGGTCGAAGGCCAAGTCAAAGTTGCTGGAAACCGACTCCAGAAACTTCTCGATATCTCCTGCATACTGCTGCTTCAGCGTTTCGAATTCCGCCTGCGAGTTAATTTCCAGGGCGGCTAAGCCCGGGAGAATGCGTTTGGGCTCGGCCTCGATGGCCACGTCCAGGCACCCCGACAGCGAGTGCGAGGGTCCGGTGGAAACCAGGAGAACTCTTCGTGATGAAGTTTCCGCCAAGTGCAGGGCAGCGGCGCATGCCAGCGTGGTCTTGCCCACGCCGCCTTTGCCCGCGAAAATCAGCAGCGCAACTCCCGGCCGGGGAACCTGCATCCCCGCTCCTAGCTGGACTACCGGCGGCGCCATCTCCTCGGCCACCTCCGCCGCAGGCTGGCGGATGGGCCGGGCCGCATCCCAAAATGACTCCAGTGCGGTTGCTCCTCGAACTTCTTCGGCGTGCAAGGGAATGCCCCACAGCGCGAACCTGGGCAGGCAAGTCTGAAGGAACAGCTCCCGGAGAGAGAGAGCCTGCAGAAAGTATTCATGGCGGCAGACCCGGCAGCCATTCAACGGGTACAGCTTGTTGACGATGATGTCGCGCACCGGCAGCTTGAGATAGTCCGCCTCCTTCACAATCGAGACCGTTTCCGTGAGGCTCATCGGCTCCGCCAGCATGACCAGAACGAAACTGCAGCGCTGGGAATCGGCCAGGACCTCCTCCACGCGCTTCACCGAGCCGGCCAGCTCTTCCAGGAAGGCATCCAGTTCATCGCGCTCGCGGGAGCGGGCAAAGGCCCATCGCATGTAGCGGTGCTTGGCCAGCAGGGTCTCCAGCATGGCCAGCCACTTGCGCAGAAATTCCGGCATGGTCAGCAGGCGCAGGGTGTGGCCGCTGGGAGCGGTGTCGACCAGGATGCAGTCGTACACGCGTTGTTCCACCCAGGCGGCGATCTCCAGAAACGCCATCAACTCGTCCAGGCCGGGCAGAGACAGGTCCAGGAAGCGGTTGATTTCCTCATCGTCCAAGAAAGTTCCGCGGGAGGCGATCTCGCGCAGGTGGTGGTTGTGCTTCTGCTTGAACTTCAGCAGATACTCCGCGGAGTCCAGCTCCAGAACTTTCAGGTTTTGCGGCGGGACCAGGTCCGCCAGGCTGTCGGCGAGGGAGTGCGCCGGGTCGGTGGAGACCAGCAGAAACGACGATTGGGGCGCGCGCCTCGCCAGGCGCAATGCCGAGGCGGTGGCGCAGGTGGTTTTGCCCACACCGCCTTTTCCGCCGAAGATCAGCAACTGTAAGCCGCGAGGCTCCAGAAAGACCGGCTCCGGCACCTTCCCCGCGCCTTCCATGCCTTCCCCCAAGCTTCCTTTCCGCTATTCGATCGTCCGCTCCGGTCCCTGGATCTTGTCCAGCCGATCCAGCAGCACCTTCTCCTGCTCCGCGAACTCCTGCTCGGTGATCTTTCCCGTCTCCAGCCTCATGTAGAGAGTGCTGAGCTCCGCCGTGATGGACTCGGCGTCGCCGACCATCTCCTCCTGGGCGGCGCGGTGGATCTCCTCGAAAATCCATAGCAAGCCATGAAAGGGGGCCAGCAGGATATCGTCCACCAGGATCACCGGCACCCTCCTCTTGATCCGCCTACAGGTCCAGCTTCACGTCCACGAAGTTGTGCGGCGCCCACGGCCCGTTGTAGTCGAGGGCAAAATTGTTGTCGAACTGCTTCGCCACCTCGAAAACCGCGGCCTCAAAGCGGGGCATCGCCTCGCGCCGGATCAGGCAAGCCAGGTTCATCACTTCGCGCTCGCTGCGGCATTTCAACGCCCGGATTTCAAATTCGCGGCCCTCCAACATTCCCATCGCCTGGGCCTCGTGCGCTTCCCGGTCCTCGGTGAGCAGGCGGTCGAACATGCTCCCCACCTCAATCTTGTGCTCCTGCGTGGGCGCGCAATTGACCCCCAGCAGCCGGTCCCGCGCCACCCGCAACTCGGGATGCGTGTTCACGAAATACTCAAAAATGTTGGGAACGTCCCAGGTGACCCGCAGGCCCATTTCCACCTTGCCCGCCAGGTGCTCCAGTTGCCCGGCCAGGGCTTTTTGGTTGCGCATCAGCATGCGCCGCACCGCCGCCGGACTCTCGGCCACCATCCCAAACGACATGGGCAGGGGCGTGCTCTCCGCCATCAGCCTCTTCAAAACTTCGTGGTGGGCGGCGAGATGGGCGCGCTCCGGACGCACCGACCCGCCCGGGAGGTCGCTGATCACGGCCGCGATGTTTCCCGTCGAGACCGAGTACACGTCATGGCCGCCGATGCCGAATCCTCCGTACACTTTGTCCTGGGCGCCGGCGATGATGGCGTACAGGTACGCCTTTTGGCGTACCGCCGGGCCCGGCGCCGGGGCCGGGAATTGGGTCGCGGCACGAGCTGTCAAACTATGGCTGCGCACAGTGTTCTCCTTCGCCCGCCGCCTAGTAGCGGATGCGGAACGGACGAGCCCGCCCCTGCGACAGCGGCTTCGCCCCGGCGGCGGTTTTTTCTTTGCGCTCCACCAGAGCCTGCAACAGGCGGGCCTGCTCCGCCTCGATTTCCTGCAGCCGGGCATCCAGCTCCGCCGCCCGCCGCAGGACGCTGGTCCGCTCCGTCGCCCGCCGGGTTTTCTCGATCTCCAGGCACGCGATCTGCAGGTGCGCCCGGTGCGGCACCACGGTCCGGTTCACCTTGCCCGCCAGGGTGCGAATCGTTCTGAGCCCGCGCAGTGGAATCGCCATGGTTTACTCCTTCTCTCGTTCCCGCCGGCGCCCCCGGCCGGGCCGCCGCGGCGTTTCGCCGCACACCTTGCCGATCGTCTCCTCCACCTTGTCCGCCATCAGCGATTTGCCTTCGTGGGTGACTTTGGCGGTGTCGGTATTGAGCACGTCATGGCAGATGGTCCGGAAGATCTCATCCCCCGCCTTGGCCGAGCCGTGGCAGTGCGCCAGGATGCGGGCGATGGCGATGCCCGCCCGGATGGTCGGACGATGGTTGTTGACGCCAATGCCGCGCAGCTCGCGCAGGATGTCGATGATGGTCTCCGCGTCACTCCGCTCCAGCCCCGACTTGGCGATGGCGATGGCGATTTCGGTGTCGCGGTCGAAGTGCCCCAGGTTGATGGTGATCAGCCGGTCTAGCAGCGCGTCCTGGGTCTTGTGGACGCCGGCGTACTCTTCCGGGTTCGAGGTCAGAATCGCCCGAAACTCCGGGTGCACGTGCAGATTGCCCTCCCCCGAGCGCCGCAGGTTGGGCAAACTCAGGATCTTGCCCTCCAGCACGCTGAGCAGGACATTGTTGGCCTCCGGCCGGGAGCGGTTGAATTCGTCGTAGATCAGCGTGAAGCCTTTGAGGCAGGCGGTGGTCAGACGGCGGTCTTCCCACACCGTGCTCAGGCTCTCTTCCGTCTTCACCACCGAGTGGATGTAATTGTCCACCAGCTTGGACTTGTGGTAGCCGGAGTCCTTCCCCACCAGGTCGGAACTGGCGTACTCGTCGTCGCCGTGGATGAGAATGACCGGCCGGCCGCGCCGGCTGGCTACGTGCAGCGCCAGCGTGGTCTTGCCGGTTCCCGCCGGGCCCGCGAAGTGCAGCGCGTACCCGACCTCCAGGTAGGCGAGCGCGCGGGCGGTAAGGGCGTCGACGTAGGGAGTCACCACAAAGCTGTCGCTGGGCTCGGGAACAACGTTGATCTCCTCGGCCAAGCTCTGCAGCTCGTCCTGGGAGATGAGGTGAAACCCCTCGCCATTGGTGGGCGGCGCGGGGGCGGCGGCGGCCTCTGCGGGTTCAAAAACTGACGGGACCATGCTCATGCTGCTCCTTTCGCGCTTCAACGCCGAGGCCGGCGCCGGGCTTTCTCGCGCTGGCGCCCGGTCTCGTGTTGCTGGCTTTTCGCTTCCTGTCGTTCGGCTGTTACCTTGACCTTCGGCGGCCGCTGTGCGGGCGCGGCGGCGCCATCAGTCGCGCTGTTCCGCCTCATCCGGATTCTGGGTGCCGGGCCGCCCCGGGCGCCTGTCAGGCGTACGAGAGCTTCCCGCGCTCCGCCGCAGTCCGCCTCCAGACCGTCCAGCAGGCGCAAGACTTCTCGCCGCAGATCCGCCAGAAAATCCATCCGCCGGATCCTGCCCCGGTCGGCGGCCCCGGCCAGATCCCGGGAGAAGCGAGCCAGCATGCGAGACACCGCGGCTCGCCGCTCCCGGGTTTCCTCCTCCCGGCTGGCCAGCAGCAACTCGCGCTCCCGCCGCAACCGTAGGATTTCGTCGTGGACTCGGAACAAGCCTTCCACCATGTCCCCCATCGTGCTCCTCCTGGACCGCTGCCCGCCCCGCAACTGGCTGCGGGGCGGTGCTGCTGCCCTTCTCTGCCGCCTAGGCCTCTCGTTTCCCCCACACCCGCCGCACCATGGTCAGATCGTCCTGCATCTCCCTTGCTTGCTCGCTGACCCGGTGCTTGAGGTGGCCCAGGAAGCTGATCCGGTTGTCGTGGGCGAGCCTGGCTTTACGCGCCAGCGCGTCGGCAAAGGCGGCGCAGCTTTTCACCACCTCCACCTGGCGCGCTTTGCTCGTCTCCGCCAGCTCCTTCTTCAGCCCTTCGCGGTTGGCCCGCAGTGTCTGGATCTCCTCGCACAACCGAGTCATGTCTTCGGTCAACTTAGCCACGGTCGTTCTCCTTTCCTCTTCTTGCCGTTCTGCTGCTCTCGCCCGCCTTGACCAGAGGGGAGGGCCAGGAAGCGGCCCTCCACTTTGGCAGCGGCTTCACACCTCAGCTACGGCTAGGCCGGAGCGGCGGCATTTGCCGTCAGGCCGATAGCCTCGGCGTACTTCAGGTAGGTCTCGACAGAGGCGATCACTACCCGAGCCTCGATCGACAGCAACTCGATCCCGACCAGCGATACCTTCGCCCACGCGTCGATGACGATGCCTTTATCAAGAATCCGATCGACCACTTCCGCCAGGCTGGAGGAATCGGTGGATTTCTGGACCTTCGCCATGTTGGTTCTCCTTTCCGGTAAGCAAATTACCTTTTGTCGCAGTCAAGCTAGAACCGACGGTTGCGAAGCCGTCTTGCACACCAAGAGCAACCCGGTCGCCACGTCCGGAACGCCTCCACAAATTCCTCGCCGCGTTGGGCGCAGAACCGGCGCCGCAGCAGCGGAGTGGGGGGCCGGGTCCGGTCTTGGGCTCGGCTGCGCCGGGCGCGCTCTTCCTCGCTGGCCGTGTAAGTCCCTGCAACGCTGGACTTCGGCCTGACGCGAGATAGCGAATACTGGTGGCCCGGACGGGGTGGAGTTTTTGGGGAACTCGTCCCGCATTGGCACGGCAGGAAAACGAGGGCACACCCGCCACGCCACGGCCGCCGCCGCTGCTGCCCGCACGGGCGCGCAAACCATGGAGCGCAAGCGTCAACAGTGAGGCATGGTGTCCACAGACGGAGAGAAAGATCTCGCTTGGCTACAGAATCGCGCCGCCAGGATTGCCATCGACGAAGTTGTACGGCGGCCACGGCCCGCTCAAAAGCAGCTTGACCGGCTGGTTCCGGGAACTCTGCCGGCTCGTCCGGCGAAAGCATTCCACCGCCGAGCGCGGCACCAGGAAGTAAAGACGGAGAAGGCGGCCGCGAGAAGGCCGCTCCACCTTGCGGCGGACGAACAGCCCGGCGACGGACGCCGAAATCTCCTCCACCAGTTCGCTCTCCCGCTCCACCATCCGGTCGGCGCTGCGGTAAGAGAGCTTTTTGGCCAATAGATAAAAAGCGCCCGGCGGCTCGGCGGAGCCAAGCTGCGCCGGCGAAACCGCCGCCGAGTCCGTCTGGGCGCGGCCAGGGGAGCCGTCGATCAGGAGCTGGATCCCCATCTCGGCGAGCCCGTCGAGTGCTTGTAGCAGGGCGCGGTATTCCGCCTGGTGTATTTCTAATAGCGCCGTGACCTCGCATCGCTCGCCGACCACGGCGCCGTAGCGCAGCGGAATCACCGTCCGGTGGCGGAAGAAGAACTCGACCACCTGCTCGTGCGCGACCAGGCTGGGCACATCCGCCGGCGCCCCGGCTTGGGCCAGCTCGGAAACCGCCGCGCCCAGGCCCTGGTGCTCCACCACCCCCACCGGTTGCCCGGCCACGCCGGCGGGCAGCGTCAGTCCCGGCGGCAAGGGGCCGCGGAAGATCGCGTACAGCAGGTCACTCATGGCGCTTCCGCCCCAGCCAGCGCGGGAACGAAACGGAAAGGCGGCCAGGGGCCGGAACGCTCAAACTGCAATCCTTCGGCCGCGTGCTCCAGATTGGCGCGGTCGACTTCCTGCAGGAACGAGGCCGCCTTCGATTCGTGCAGCAGGAACGCCCAATTCAGCACCTCCTCGGCTTCGTTGTCGGAGCGCTGGCGGGCCAGCGGGGCGCATTCCCGGAAGTCGGCGGCGTGCTGGGCGAGATTGTGCGCGACTTGCCGCTGGGTCCGCTCCAGCCAGTCTCCCAGTTCCCGCTCCGCCTGGTGGCGGATGCGCTTCTCGTTGAAGTAGCGTATCCCCTCGGGGAGGCCGGACAGATGGCGCTGTTCGGCCGCCAGCCGTTCCGTCGCCCGCGCCTGCTGGGCGCGATTTCGGTGGAACCGGCCTTGCACCGACCATTCCCGGTGGCCCGTCTACCCGCTCGAGAAATCCCGCAGATGGCTTCCCGGTGCGCATCCATGAATTCGGTCAGGGCGGGCAACGACGAGAACAGCGTGCCGAAGCGCGCCGGCAATACCGGAGAATGTTCCATCACTTCTTCGATCACCGCCTCGTGGCGCAGCGCGCGCGGCCCCACCCACGACAACTGCTCCATCCGCCGTTCCGCCTCCGGGCCACAGAAGTCTTCCCGCGCCACCTCGCCGATGACCGCGCACACTTCCGCGGAGTGGCGGAAGATACGCACCGGGTTGCGCTCGTCGACGCCGCTGCCCGCCACCTGCCGGGCCTCGCTCGGGGCGGGCAAAGCAAAACAGGTAGAGGACGACTTCGCTTTCCTCCATCAAGTCAGTTTTCCGGCCGGGTGGCCGGCCTCCTCCATCGCCGCTTCCAGGTCGGCCGGCTCAATGGCGACCCGCGCCGGAGCGCCTGCGGTCTTGTCGGCGGCGTGCACGGCGCGCCGGATGGCGCGCAGGGCGGCCTGGTGGCATACCGAGCTGATCTCGGCGCCGCCATAGCCCTCGCTGCGCGACGCCAGGTCTTGCGCGCTCACCTCGGCAGCCAGCGGTTTGTTGCGCAACTGCACCTGGAAAATTTCCCGGCGCCCGTCTTCGTCGGGAAGCGGGATCTCCACAATCTCATCGAAGCGGCCGGGCCGCACGATGGCCGGATCCAGCATGTCGGCGCGGTTGGTGGCGCCCAGCACCAGCACCCCCCGCAATTCTTCCACTCCATCCAGCTCGGCCAGGAACTGGCTCAACACCCGCTCCGAGACGTGAGAGTCGGAGCCGCCATTACCGCGGCTGGGCACCAGCGCGTCGATCTCGTCGAAGAAAACAATGCAAGGGGCCGCCTGCCGCGCCTTGCGAAAGATGTCGCGCACCGCCCGCTCCGACTCTCCCACGTACTTGGAGAGCAGCTCCGGCCCTTTCACCGAGATGAAATTCACTTTGGTCTCGGTGGCCATGGCTTTGGCCAGCAGGGTCTTGCCGCATCCCGGAGGCCCCGACAGCAGGATTCCCTTGGGTGGCTTGACGCCGGCCTGGCTGAACAGGTCGGGGTAGCGCAGCGGCCACTCCACCGCCTCGACCAGGCGCGCCTTGACCTCCGCCAGCCCGCCGACATCCTCCCAGCTCACGTTGGGAACATCGACGAACACCTCGCGCATGGCGGAAGGCTCGATGGTCTGCAGCGCGGCCAGGAAATCGTCCATCTCCACTTCCAGCTTGGCCAGTTGGTCGTACGGGATGCGGGCCAGGCCGAAGTCCACGTCCGGCAGGATGCGGCGCAGGCAGATCATCGCCGACTCCCGGCACAGCGCTTCCAAATCAGCCCCCACGAAACCGTGGGTGATTGCCGCCAGGTGAGGCAGGTCGACTTTTGTCCCCAGCGGCATGCCGCGGCTGTGGATCTCCAGGATCTGCAGGCGCCCTGGGCGGTCGGGAATAGGGATGGAAATCTCCCGGTCAAACCGCCCCGGCCGGCGCAGCGCCGGGTCCAGCACTTGCGGCAGGTTGGTGGCCGCGATCACGATCACTTTGCGCCGGGTGGCAAGCCCGTCCATCAGCGCCAGCAACTGCGCCACCACCCGCTTCTCCACGTCGCCCACCACCTGCTCGCGGCGGGGGGCAATGGCGTCGATTTCGTCGAGGAAGATAATGCTGGGGGCCTTGCGGTCGGCCTCCTCGAAGATCTTCCGCAGATGCGCTTCGCTCTCGCCGTAAAACTTGTGGATGACCTCGGGGCCGCTGACGGAGAAGAAGCTGGCCTGGGTTTCGTGGGCGATGGCGCGCGCGATCAGGGTCTTGCCGCAGCCCGGTGGCCCGTACAGCAGCACCCCTTTGGGCGCATCGATCCCCAGACGCTCGAACACCTCGGGGTAGCGCAGGGGAAGCTCGATCATCTCCCGGATGCGCACCAGGTGGGGCTTCAGCCCGCCAATGTCCTCGTAGGAAATCGCGCGCTCGGCGGCTTGCTGCGGCTTCGCCTTGGAAATCAGCAACTGGGTGCCGGGCCCGATCAGCACCGGGCCCTTGGGCACCGTGCTCTCCACCTTGAAGTCGGCCCAGCGCGATCCGAACAACGTGGCCCGGATACGGTTTTCCGCCAGGACCGGCAACCCGTCCAGACGGCTGCCGATGTAGTCCATATCCCGCTCCGAGGGGACGACGTTGGTCGGGACCAGAACCACCCGCTCCGCCGCCGGGCAGGCAATCGGTCGCGCCACGACATGTTCATCCAGCCCGATGGACGCGTTCTCCCGCGTCAGCCCGTCCAGTTGCACCTGGGACTGGCCTCGCATCTCCTTGTACGCCGGCATGGCCTTGCAGACGGTCCGGGCCTTGCCGGCGACTTCCACGATGTCTCCGACCTCCACCCCCAGCCGGGCCAGGTCCTCCGGCCCCATGCGGGCGTAGGCCCGGCCCACGTCCTTGCTGAGCGCCTCGCTGACTTTCAGCTTCAGTGGCTTGCCGCCCATTTCCATACCGCTCCCTTGGCGTTCGAACTATTTCGCCCACCGGATTTCCAGCACCCCGTTGTTGCAGTTGACCTGCATCTTCTCTTTCGGGACGCTGCGCGGCAGGAGAACTTCCTTGCGGTACTTCTTGTCGCCGCGCTCGGCGGCGATGGTCAGAACATCGTCCTCCAGTTCGATATGGACATCTTCCTTGCTGGTGCCGGGCAGCTCCGCCAGTACCAGCAAGTACTTCTCTTCGTCGAAGACATCCACCATCGGCTCCCGCACCTCCTGGACCTCGGTGCGCCCCGAGCTGGCGTCCCGGCGAATGTTGCCAAACGGCTCGATGCGCGGCCCCTGATCTCCCAGGCCCACTTTCACGGTGAATCCGTAGATGCCCCGGACTTGTTCTCCCGAGCCGCGAATGGTCCCGGTCTTGGAGACCTCGCCCTGCTGTTCCAGGTCGGAGAGTTTCTCCACCAGGTCGCCCAGGCCGCGGAGGATTCCTCCGATGCCGCCTTCCAGTCCGCCGCGTGTGTCTTTCTCTCTCCTCTTTTCCACTTAGGACTCTCCTTTTCTCGTTCTCTCGGACAGAATGCCGTACTCTTTGAGTTTCAGGTGAATGGTCTTGTAGTCGATGTGCAGCAAGCGCGATGCCTTGGCTTTGTTGCCGCCGGTTTCCCGCAGCACGCGCAGCAGAATCTCGCGCTCCAGGGCAGCGGTCCTTTGTTGCACGATGTCTCTCAGGGACAAGCCGTTCCAGGGCTTCTGCCCGGTCGCCGCATCGCCCGCATCGTTCTCCGCATTCGCCGCGCGCTGTGGCAGGGCGCAGGGAATGGCCAGATGATGCTCGCTGATGGTGTCATCCGCCAGTAGAACCGCGCGCCGGATCATGGACCGCAGCTCGCGGACGTTGCCCGGCCAGTGGTAGGCCAACAGGGCATCGACCGCCGCCTGGGTGAAGCTCTCTACCTTCTTATGCAGCTCGGCGTTGGTGAGCTTCAGAAACCGCTGGGCCAGATACGGAATGTCCTCCCGCCGCTCCCGCAAGGGGGGAACGATGATGGTGAATTCGTTTAGACGGAAATACACATCGCGGCGAAACAGACCTTCCTTGCACTCCGCCAGGTGGTGCAGATCCTGATTGCTGGCCGCCAGAACCCGCACATCCACCCGGATGGGCTGCGTACCCCCAATGCGGCAAATGGATCTCTCCTGCAGCACGCGCAGAAGCTTGGCCTGCGATCCCAGGGGCATATTGGAAACTTCGTCCAGGAAGAAGGTTCCGCCCGAGGCCATTTCGAACCTCCCGATCCGGCGCTGGTCCGCCCCGGTGTACGCTCCTTTCTCGTATCCGAACAGCTCGCTGTCCAGCAGCGTCTCCGGGATGGCGCCGCAGTCTACGGTCAGCAGCGGATTTTGCGAGCGGAAGCTCAGGGCGTGAGTGGCGCGCGCCACCAGCTCCTTGCCCGTCCCGGTCTCCCCCAGAATCAGCACGCTGAAGTTGGTTTTGGCGACGCGGGCGACCTCCGAGGCCAGGCGGTCGATGGCGCTGCTGGGGCCCATCGACTCCCGCAGCGAGGCCTCGTCTTCCACCTGCGAGGCCAGGCAGCGCACCTTGCGCTTGAGGGAACGCTCGTTCAAGGCGCGGAACACAACCCGCAGCACCTCGTGGTGCTTGAGCGGCTTCTCCAGGTAGTCGTGGGCGCCCGCCCGCATGGCGGCCACCGCTCCCCGAATCTCCGGCGTGTGCGTCATCAGAATCACCGGCAGGTCCTCATCCAGCGCCTTGGCCGCCTTCAAGGCCTGGATGCCGTCCATGTCCGGCAATCGGGAAGCCAGGATCAGCGTGTCGGGAACCTCGGTGCGAATTTTCTCCAGGCCGGCTTCCCCGGTGTGGGCGATGACCGCGGTCAGGCCCTCGTGCCCCACGTACTCGGATAGGAGGCTGCACGCCTCCGCTTGCTCGTCCACGATCAGAATCTTGTTTCCCGTAGCCATGTAGCGTTCTGTCTCCCACTTCAACGATGGCGAATGGGGCGGACTACTCGGATGTCCTTGGCCAGCCAAAACTCCACCGAGTGCAGCATCCCCAGCAAGAGCAGGCCGGTTTCGCCCTTCTGCAGGGTGGCGTTGATCCTGGCTCCGAGGTACTGGTCGCGCCGCTCGAGCAAGGAATCCAAAATCCTGCCCTGGGACGCGGCCCGCGCCGGGACTTTCGACCGCGGTGCGGAGAAAGCCTGCTGCAGGAGCGAATACTCCTCGACCAGCAACTCGGGGGATTCCGTGCCCATGATGGTGGCGCCCTTTTCCTTCAGTTTCAGCAGCAGTTGATGGTTGCGGCTCCCCGCCTTGGCCAGCTCGCTCACGATCTCCAACTCGTGGCCGCACACCGGCAACCCATCCTGGTAGACACGGACCCGCTCGTAGGGAATTGCCAGACCATCGAGGGTCTGCTCGATTTGTGTCCACAGCCGGTTGACCATCTCGAAGTTGCGCTCCAAGCTTTTTTTGCCCAGCTTCGCCGCTTTCATGCGCTGGATTGGTTCGCTGAGCGCTCCCATGTCGGCTTGCGTGTGAATGATGGGAATCAGGATCAGAGTCCGCCGGCCCGCCGGGCGGTCGGGAAGACAGGGGGCAGGTTGGTCTCTTCTCTCCATGGTTCGCACGAGCTGCCTATTCTCGGAGCGTACCGCAGGAGTGAGGGGAGCAACAGCGGTAGGGAGTGTTTTGTTAAGCCATCAGTGCCGGAACGGGTTGGCTTTCAAATCAGAACTCGCCGCTGCACCGAGGCTTAAGTGATAGGGATTGCAAGAAACTGGCGGAGAGGGGGGGATTCGAACCCCCGGTACAGGTTTTAGCCCGTACAACGGTTTAGCAAACCGCCGCATTCAGCCACTCTGCCACCTCTCCGGAGGGCGGAGCTTACCGAATTGGATTATAGCGGAGCGGCGGGATTTATGCCGAATTGGCACTCGCACCTTTCTTGCTTTGTTCCGCACCGCCGCGACTTGCGTCCTTCCCATTACAATGCTCGGTTGCCCTGCTCGGGCCGTGCGGGAGGAAACTGTATGTCGCGTGTACGCAAGCAAATCGTAGTCCTGCTGTTGGCCATCATCGCCTCGGTTGCTTTGTCGCAGGAGATGCCGGAAGGCCGGCTGATGAGGTTCCCCGACATTTCCGGGGACAAGATCGCCTTCAGCTACGGCGGCGACCTGTGGCTCGCCGCGCGCGACGGCGGGGTTGCGCGCCGCATCACGTCACACGCCGGCCAGGAGCTGTTCCCCAAATTCTCGCCCGATGGCAAGTGGATCGCCTTCACGGCGCAGTATGACGGCAACTACAACGTCTACGTGATGCCCTCCGATGGCGGCGACCCCCGCCAGTTGACCTTTCATCCCGGCGGCGGGCACCTGAGCGAGCGCATGGGAATTCAAAACCAGGTCATCACCTGGACGCCCGACAGCAAGAACATCGTATTTCTATCGCGTCGCGATACATTCAATACCTGGTTCGGCCGGCTGTACGAGATCGGCATTGAGGGCGGGCTGCCGCGGGCTCTCCCCCTCGACAAGGGCGGCCTGACCTCGTTTTCGCCCGATGGCACCAAGATCGCCTACAACCGCATCTTCCGCAATTTCCGCACCTGGAAGCGCTACACCGGCGGCATGGCGCAGGACATTTCCATCTACGACCTGAAATCGCACCACATCGAGACCCTGCCGCACACGGAGTGGACCGACACCTTCCCCATGTGGCACGGCGACACCATCTACTTCAGCTCCGATCGCGGTCCCGAGCACCGCCTGAACCTGTACAGCTACAGCATCGCCAGCAAGGAAGTTCAACAGCTCACGCACTTCACCGATTTCGACGTCATGTGGCCCAGCCTCGGCCCGGAAGCGATCATTTTCGAGAACGGCGGCTTCCTGTACCGGTTCGACCTCAACACGCAGCAGCCGCGCAAGCTGGCCCTCTACCTGCCCGGCGACCGCGACTGGGCGCGCCGCCACTGGGCCACGGTGAGCAAGCTGATCACCGACTTCGACATCTCCCCCGACGGCAAGCGCGCCGTCTTTACCGCCCGCGGCGACATCTTCACCGCGCCGGCCAAGGAAGGCAGCATCCGCGACCTGACGCGCACCTCGGGCATCCGCGAGAAGTACGCCGCCTGGTCGCCCGACGGGCGCTGGATCGCCTACCTGTCGGACCGCACCGGGGAAGACGAGCTTTACCTGATGCCGCAAGACGGGTTGGGAGAGGAAGTGCGCATCACCACCGACGGCAAAATGTTTCGCCTGCCGCCCACCTGGTCGCCCGACAGCCGCAAGCTGCTCTTCGCCGACAAGGAAGCCCGCCTCTTCTACGTGGACATCGATCAGAAAAAACCGGTGCTGATTGACCAGGGCAAGTACGCCGATCTGACCGATTACAACTTCTCGCCCGACAGCAAGTGGGTGGCGTACGCCAAGGCCGCCGACAACCGCAACAACGTCGTCTACCTCTACGACCTTGCCGGCAGCAAGATCACGCCGGTGACCACCAGCGCCAGCGACAGCTCGGCGCCTTACTTCGATCCCGAAGGCAAGTATCTCTACTTCCTGTCCAATCGCGACTACAACGAAGTGCTCGGCGTGTACGACTTCGAGTTCGCCAATCCCAAGGCCGGGCGGGTGTACATCACCACGTTGCGGGCCGATGAGCCTTCGCCGCTGCCGGTGCTGAGCGACGAAGTCACCACCCGCCGCCCGCCGGATGTCCTGCTGGTGCCCACGCCCGCCGGTCAGAAGCAGCCACCGGAACCGGCGCCGCAACCGGCAGGAACCAAGGCGAAAAAGACGCCGCCATCGCAGGCTGAGAAGCAGCCCGGCGCGGAAAAGACTGCCCAGGAAAAAAGGGAAGAAGCAGAACAGCCGCCGGGCACCCGCCCGTTGCCGAAGGACTTCCGCATTGACCTTGACGGCATCCAGAACCGTATCGTCGCGCTGCCCATTCCGCCCGGCAATCTACAGAACCTGGCGGCGGCCAAAGGCGTGATTTATTACGTGACCATGCCGGTCACAGGCTTGTCGGGCCCGCTGCCCGGCGAGACTCCGGCGATTCACGGATTCGATCTGAAATCGCGCAAGGACTACGTCGTGCTGGAAGGCGCCGATCTCTTCGCGCTCTCCTTCGACGGCCGCAAGATGCTGTACCGGGCTCCCTCCGCACCGGCGGGAGAAGGCGGCGGGGCTAATGCCTACGGAATCATCGATCCCAAGGTGCCGGGCGAAGAAGCCAAAGGTCCGGCGCCCAAGTCGCTAAACACTGTGGGTGACGGCGCGCTCAAGCTGGACGGCATGAGCATGGAAGTGGACCCGCGCGCGGAATGGACGCAGATCTTCAACGAGGTCTGGCGCCAGCAGCGGGATTACTTCTACGAACCATCCATGAATGGCGTCAACTGGCCCGCCGAACGTGACAAGTACGCGCAGTTGCTGCCCTATGTCGCCGACCGCCTCAGCCTCACCTACGTTTTGGGCGAGATGATCGGCGAGCTCTCCAACTCGCACACCTACGTCGGCGGCGGCGACTATCCCAACCTCGACCCGGTCAATCTCGGCCTGCTGGGCGCCGACTTGGAACCCGACGCCAGCAGCGGCTTCTACCGCATTGCCAAAATCTATCCCGGCGAAAACTGGAACCCCAACCTGCGCTCGCCGCTCACCGAACCCGGGGTGAACGTCAAGCAAGGCGAATTCCTGCTGGCGGTAAATGGACGAGCGCTGAAGGCGCCGCAGAATCCGGACGAGCTGTTCATCAACACCGTCAACCAGGCGGTCACCATCACGGTGAACGCGAAGCCCGCGTTCGAGGGTGCGCGCAACGTGCTGGTGCGCCCCATCCCCAGCGAATTCGGCCTGCATGAGCTGAATTGGATCGAAACCAACCGGCGCAAGGTGGAGCAGGCCAGCGGCGGGCGCATCGGATACGTCTATCTGCCGGACATGGGGGACCACGGGCTGAACGAATTCGTCAAGCAGTACTTCCCGCAGATTCGGAAGGAGGGCATGATCTTCGACGTGCGCTACAACGGCGGCGGCTTCGTGGATCAGATCATCTTCGAACGCCTGCGGCGCGTGCTCGCCGGCATGGAGTCGGCGCGCAATTGGAAGAGTGACACCGTACCTCCGCTCGTGTTCCACGGCGCCATGGCCTGCGTCACCAATCGCTACGCCGCCAGCGACGGCGATTTCTTCAGCTACTTCTTCAAGGTGTACAAGCTGGGGCCGCTGATCGGGGAACGCACCTGGGGCGGCGTGCGCGGCATCCGCGGCGAGATCGGGCTGATCGATGGCGGCTATATCACGCGCCCGGAGTTCGCGCTCTATGGGCTCGACAGCAAGTGGCTGATCGAGAACCGCGGCGTGGCGCCCGACGTCAAGGTGGATAATCGCCCCGACCTGGTCATGGCCGGACAAGACCCGCAATTGGAAACCGCCATCAAGATGGTGACCGAGGAGATGAACCAGCACCCCAAGAAGCTGCCGCCGCGTCCACCCGACCTGCCAGCGTATCCCGCCGGGCCGGGAATGTAGTGCGGAGAGTCAGCGCAAATCGACATCCCCACCCTTCGCCAAACCCGGGCGAAAGGGTGGGCCACCCGCCATTCTGATGACAGGTAACTTAGGATTTCTGGTTCAACTCGTTACTGTCGCTATTCCGGGAGCCATAGCGGGTCTGACCGTATGGGCGCGGATCCGGAAGCCTTCGCGCGTTCCGTTCGTTGTTCCGTTTGTGTTCACGGTCGTATTTTGTTTTTTCTTCTTGATCTTCCTTCGTCAAGGGCTCAAGATTCGCGACCTTCAGCACCTCAACCCGGCGGGGGTCTCGTCCGTTTCTTATGAGCGGACGACCTATCGAGATTCGAATCGTATTCGCAGTATTGTAGAAGCGTTGAACCAGACGCAATGGTATTCCACTCGGAGGTCCGCGATTGTAGGGGCGCAGACTCTCTCGATCCATTTCAAAGATGGTACGGAGTGGGAGTTACTCGCCGGCGCCAACCGCTATGGACCCGGCACCGTGATTCAGCTATCCGTTGATGGTCTTTCGAGCGGATTTGGCTATAATCTCCGTCTTCGTGACGTACTACTACAGCCGTAACCATCGGCGGGTGGCCCACCCTTTCCGCGCTACTCAAATGTGGGTGGGCGGGTGGCGCAGCGGAGCAAAGTCGGGTGCAGTGCGTTGTTAAGTTCGGTTGGCGGGTGGCCCACCCTTTCCTCTACAACTACTTTGAGGTTGCCCCACCCTTGTCGCTCCCGGGTTTGGAGCGACAGGGTGGGGATTTTCCGTCCAGCATCACAGACACCTGCCCTATTCGAGCCTTACCCTTGTGGCATGCCTTGGGGACTGAAGCGTTACCAGCAGGCGCGCTGCCTCCACTTCATCACCTTCAGTTGTTACCGGCGCGAGCCGCTGCTGGCAACAGCGCAGGCTCGGGACACCTTCGAGGCGGAACTGGAGCGGGTGCGGTGTTGGTACGGCTTTTTCGTAAGCGGCTATGTCGTCATGCCCGAGCACGTGCACCTGCTGGTCAGCGAGCCGGAGCGGAAGCAGCTTTCGGTTGCCATTCAGATGTTGAAGCAGATCGTGTCGCGCAAGCTGCGCCGCCCCGGTGAGCGTCAGTTCTGGCAGACTCGCTACTATGATTTTCCCGTTTCCAGCGAGAAGAAACGCGTTGAGAAACTACACTACATGCACCTGAACCCGGTCAAACGCGACCTGGTAGAACGGCCCGATGACTGGAAGTGGAGCAGCTTTCTTCATATCGCGACTGGGGCCGAGGGAACGGTGGAAATCGAATCGCAGTGGACGGCGCGCCAGCGAGAGCGCATGGGGAATGCCTTACGGGTGGTGCGCCGTCAGGAACAACCCCACCCTGTCGCTCCAAACCCGGGAGCGACAAGGGTGGGGCAACCTCAAAAGTAGTTGGGGAGGAAAGGGTGGGCCAGCCCCCTTGTGTCGGCCCAGTGGACATAGGTGCCTCTCCGTTACCAACTGTCGTCGGCGCTTGTGGGGTAGCCATTTTATTGTGCTCCGGGGAAATAGGGAAATAGCAACCTACCGCCCCCATCTCCTTCGGTAAAAACACCATGTTCTCGCATTACAAAAATTAGGACATAATCCATGAGGCTAGCCGCAAACAGAGAAGTAAGTCCTCGCAACCAAGGAGACGGACTGTGTATTCGCGCCGGTGGGGAGTCGCTTCGGGAGTGTTTACGATATTGCTTACTGTGGTTGCACAGTTTTTCCGATCATCCTCCTCTCAACCGTGGTGGCAAGTTGCGATTGGGATAATGGCAATCGCATCCCTTGTCGCGCTTTGGATGGAGATGCGAACGCAAAGAGTACCCAAGCCACATCCGCTTCGCAGAACAGTAAACGATTTCATCTGTGACCTTAGCGAAGCGAACCAAATAGACGAATCTCTTGTGGTTCGCGCCAAGGAACTGCAAAGAGCATTTCAACGAGAGGGAGTCTACCACCAGCATTTTCCCAGATTTGATAGGCAAGTCAGTATGGGAGACCTAGAACAAGCGGCTGTATGTTTCCACAAAATGCTTGCTGCGTTGCCTTATTGAGTTTCGGGCGGGTGGCGAACCCTTTCGACGGTAAGCAAAATGTGGGTGCCCCACCCGGAGCCTGTCCTGAGGGAAGCCGAAGGGCGTTTTTCGAAGGGTGGGCAACCGCTTGCCTAACAGACTCCTTAATTCTTACTTCTTAGCTCCGACTTCTCCTCCGGCATGTACTTGGCGAACCAGTCCAGCATGCGGCGCACGACATCGCGCTGGTGATTGGTCTGGCTGAAACTGTGGCCCTCGCCGGGATAGACCACCAGTTCGGTGGGCACTCCGAAGGTCTTTAACGCGTGCCAGAACTCGAACGATTGCGGCGCCGGACACTCGCCATCGCGCTCGCCCACCACCACCAGCGTCGGGGTTTTCGCCTGCTTGACGAAGGTGATGGGCGCGCTCCGCTCATAGACCTTGGGATTGTCGTACACGGAGGCGCCGAAGTACGGGATCATCCACTGGTCAATGTCGTTCTGGCCGTAGTAACTCAGCCAGTCGGAAAGCCCGGCGGCGGCCATCGCGGCGCGAAAACGGTGCGTCTGCGTCACCCCCCACATGGTCATGTACCCGCCGTAGCTCCAGCCGGTCAGGCCGATGCGCTGCGGGTCCACCGGGGCTTCCTTCAGAACCTCATCGGCGCCGGCCATGATGTCGCGAAAATCGCCGTAGCCGAAATCCTTCACGTTGCCCTGGGTGAAGGCTTCGCCCTGACCGTAGCTGCCGCGCGGATTCGGGCACAGCACGAAGTAGCCCTGGCTGGCCAGCGGCGCTTCAAACGGCCAACCCGGCCAGTTGGGCAGGCAGGCGCTTGCGGGCCCGCCGTGCACCAGCACGACCAGCGGATATTTGCGGGCGCGATCGAAATTCCGCGGATATAGCAGCCAGCCCTGCACGCGCATGCCGTCGCTGGACCAGTGCAGGCTCCTGGCCTCGCCCCACATCGGATGCAGCGACTGGTTGGCGTGGGTCACCTGCTTCCATGCGCCCAGGGGTCCGGCCCACACTTCGACGGGACGCGCGAACGAGCTGCGGATCACCGCCGAGGTGGCGCCATCGCGCGCCACCGACGCCGCCAGGCTCCATCCCTGCGCGTGCACCGACTCCGCCGCCGTCCACAAAGTGCTGGCCGCGCCGCTGGCGGGATCCACGGTGGCGATGGCGGATTGCCCGTCGGCGATCTCCACCGCAAGAATTTTTCCCGAGGCCAGCCACGCGATCCACGACGCGGAGGCCTTCATGCCGGGAGTCAGATTGCGCGCCGCGCCGCCACCGGCCGGGACGGTGTAGACGTCGCCGCCGATCGCGCCGAAGTCGCTCATCAATCCGCCGATGTAGGCGATGCTGCGGCCGTCGGGCGACCAGCGCGGCATATTGATCTGCAGCGGCGGCTGGAGGATGGATTTCATCTCGCCGCCCGACGCCGGCAGGGTGTAGAGCTGGGCGATCCACCAGTTGTTATCGCCGGAGCCGCGCGCCGCCGTCGCCGCGAATGTCTTCCCGTCGGGCGACCAGTCGTACTCGTAGACGTACATATCGGGAGGCGATATTAATTGCGCCGCGCCGCCCGCCGCGCTCACCGTGGCCAGCCGCTGTTCGTAAGCCGTTTCCTCGATGACGCCTACCGCCGGCTCCATCGCCACCAGCGGCCCGGCCGCCCGCGCCGCGTTCTCGATCAACAACAACGCCAGCGTCTTTCCGTCCGGCGACCACTGGGGATCGGCCAGATACCCGGCGAAATGCGTCAACTGGCGCGCCGAACCGGAGGCGACGCCGGCAACCCAAAGCTGCAATTGCCCGGAGCTTTCCGCATCGGAAAGAAACGCCAGTTCGCTGCCATCGGGCGACCACGCAATGTCGTGCTCGCGGTGCGGTGCGCCGGCGGCCGCGCTGATCTGTTTCCGGGCCGCCGGATCGCTCAGAGCCGCAACGTAGATGGCCGCGTCGGCGGTCGGCGTTCCATCCGCTGCTTTGAGCGACTCCACCCAGGCGACGCGCTTGCCATCCGGCGAGATGGCCGCCTGGCGGAATCGCCGCACCGCGAAAGCCTGGTCCATGACTGCGTCAGCCGCGCTCTTCTGCGCCATGGCCGGCGCCGCGGCGCACCACGTGGCCGCGAAAAAGAGGAGAACCAGCGAGCGTCCCCAGCATCGTTGCATCCGGAAAGATTACCGGAGACCTGCCGCGGTGAACAACCTCCCTGGCACTCCCGGACGGGGTTGGCTGCCAGAAAGCGCGTGGGGAACGGAGTCACCCGAGGGCGTGCCGAAAGTCACTTGCTTCTGTGAGCTAGATGCGGTATTTACCGCAGCAGGCACCGGGAAGAGCCGAACCTTGATTCCCGAATCGCATCCACTGCAGCAGTTTTTTCTCGAGCTGGTCAGCGAACATTTTCACAACACCATCGGCTTGCGCGATCCGCAGGTGAGCGGGTACATCGCCAACATGCTCACCGAATTTACCGAGATCGAGCAGTTGCACCGCATTCGCGACGCCGGCGGGCGCCCGCTCGACGATGTGGGCGCAATGCTGCTGGAGGCCGATCCGGTATTCGGCGAAGCGCCCTCGTTTGACCGCGAGCGCGCCGTGCGCAAGCACATCGGCGACTACACCCTGTTTTTCACCGGCATGTTTCCGGAGGCGATCAATCGCCGGCGCCTGCGCCGCCAGCGGCTGGAAAATTTTGTGGACCTGATTCGCGCCGGCAAGGAGAGTTATTACATCGTCTCCAAGTTCGAGTGGTTCGAGTACGCCAAGGCGGCGCCCCTGTTCGCCAAGCTCTCGGCGCGCTTCGAGGAGTGCGTCTTCGGGCTGAACCAGGTGAAAAACGAACTGGCGGAGCGCCAGCATCCCATCGTGCGCCGCAGCGACGAGTTGTTGATGTAGCTGTACGGCTGCGCAGTGCACATCGCGCGCGCAAACTCTCTGAGGACGGAATCCCTCAGCGGCTAAAGCCGCCAAGATTGAGGCTTCTTACGGCACGGCTGAAGCCATGCCCTTCCCAAGAACGACTTTTGAAAACAGAACTGCCAACCACCAACTACCAACTGCTTCCTCACGCGCTCAGCCGGTAAAAGCTCAGGGCCGCGTCTCCCTGCTGCAGCAGGCGATAGCGCTGGAGCGCTGCGAAGCGCTCGCCAGGATCGAATTTCTTCTCGTGCTCGGCGATCACCGTGCTCGCCGGCCGCAGCAGCCGCGATTGCGAAAGGAACCGGAGCGTCTGGTCGTAGGTTTCCTGCCGGCGATAAGGTGGGTCGAGGAAAACGTAGTCGGGCTCGACCGCCTGGCTGTCGAGCAGACGCAACGCTCGCTGCACCTCGCGCTCGTGGATCTCAAATCCTTCGCCGATGCCGAGGGCGCGCAAGTTTTCCCGGATGACCGCGACGGCGCGCGCCGAGGACTCGACAAAGTACACCGCGTGCGCGCCCCGGCTGAGCGCTTCGATTCCCACCGCCCCGGTGCCGGCGAACAGGTCGAGCCACACGCTTCCGGCCAGCGCCTGGGGACGCCCGGCGGTGAGCACGTCGAACAACGTCTCGCGCAATCGATCCGACGTAGGCCGGATGTCCATGCCGCGCAGCGAGCGCAGCGGGCGGCTGCGATATTGTCCGGCGATGACGCGCATCCTGCGAGTCTATCGGTCTATCGGTCTGTCGGTCTATCAGCCGTAAGGGAGTCTGAACGTCGGATCGAAATAGCGAATGACGAAAGACCGAACGACCGAATGACCGAAAGACCTCCAGCAACTCCCCTCCACCATTTACAATGACTATCGAGCAGGTGTGCTACTGATGAGGAGTTGGTCGGTTTCCGCGGGTCGCGTTTTCGGCATCGACGTTCGCGTCCACCTTACGTTCGTCTTTCTGCTGGTCTACGTGTGGATGACGGATGCCAGCGGCCTGGGCGCCGCCGGGGTAGGACGCGGGCTGGCGCTGGTCGGCCTAGTGCTGGCGTCGGTGCTGCTGCACGAGATGGCGCACATGCTGGCCGCCTTGCAACAGCGACTGCCGGCGAGCTCGGTGGTGCTGCTGCCGATCGGCGGCGTCAACCTGCTGCAGGAGCCCTCGCGGCAAAAGCTGGATACCAACCACGAACTCCGCATTGCCCTCGCCGGCCCGCTGATCAATCTGCTGATGGCGTTCCTCTCGGCCGCAGTGGTGCTGAGCGTCGCCCCGGAAGCCGCCCTGTGGAAGCAGCCATTCGTCTATTCCGGCAACCTGCCGCGCAGCTTGTTCTGGATCAATCTTTTTCTCGGCGTCTTTAATCTGCTGCCTGCCTATCCCGCCGATGGCGGCCGCATGGTACGCGCCATGCTCGCCCGCCGGATGGACCAGGTGCGGGCCACACGCCGGGCGGTGTCGATCGGCCAGGGATTCGCCATGGCGTTCATTCTGGGCGGCATCTGGAATACCTGGCTGATGCTGGTGGGATTTTTCCTTTTCGTGGCCGCGCAACTGGAAGACCGCTCCGCCGTTTTTCAGTCCGTCCTCGAGCAGGTGCGGCTGGAAGACGTCATGCTCACCGACTTTTCCACCCTGTCGCCCGCCGACACGCTGGAAGACGCGCTGCACAAGGCAGTGCACACGCTGCAGGACGATTTCCCGGTGGTTCGCGGCTGCGATATGGTGGGCGTAATCTCGCGGCAGAAGGTTCTCGCTGCCCTCCGCGCCAGCGGCAACGGCTATGTGCAGTCGGTGATGAACCGTGTCTTCTCGGTCTGCCAGTCGGGCGACACGCTGGCCTCGGCCTTCCGCAAGTTGACGTCGCACGGTGTGACCGTGTTGCCGGTGGTGAACAGCGGCCGCCTGGTCGGGATCATCACGCTGCAGAACCTGATGCACAGCATGTCGCTGCTCGCCGAAACCAAGCGCCTCAAGCACGACAAAGAACAAGAAGAATAGTCTTCAGTCGCCAGTCGCCAGGCCGGAGAATAGTCTTCAGTGTTGTTTCAGCTGTCGTGGAAGCGCCTGAATGCAGCGCAAGTTACGTCGAGGACATAGGGGTCCTTCGACTCGGTCGCAACGCGCCCAAAACCGGGGCGCGTTGGACCTCGCTCAGGATGACAGCGGTTTGACTTAGCCGGTTGTCCTGACGACTGAAGACCGACGACTGAAGACTCATCCCAGGCGGATGGCCCTTGCCAGGGTGATGGCCGCGATGCCGCGCAGCTTGTGCAGCACCGCGTCCGGCACCCGCGAATCCACGTGCACCACGCACACCGCCTCGCCGCCGGAGCCATGTCCACCGCTTGCCGGCGCCACAGCCGCGCGCGCTGCCTGCTCGGCGCGACCGAGTGAAAAGTTGGCGATATTGATTTTCGCCTCGCCCAGGATCGTCCCGATTTTTCCGATCACGCCCGGCACGTCGCGGTTGCGCAGGTAAACCAGGTTGCGCTCCAGCGGGGCCTCGACATCAATTCCGTCCACCGACAGCAGCCGCGGCGAAGCACCATGCAGCACCGTCCCCTTCACCGCGTGCTCGCCCTGGTGCGTCTTCAGATGGACCGTAATGACGCTGCCCGCGCTTCCGCCCGACACCTTGGGCTTGACGGTCTCGCGCACGCGGATGCCGCGCTCCTCCGCCATCGCCGACGCGTTCACCAGGTTCGCCTTTTCCGCGAGCACGGAATTCAGGACGCCGACCAGGGCCGCGTTGCGCACCAGTTGCGTTTTTCCGCCGGCGATGGGACCGCTGAATTGCAGCCCGATTTCTTCCAGCCCGTCCTCGGCCGCCTGGGCGATGAACGCCCCCAGCCGCTCGGCCAGCGTCATGTAGGGTTGCAGCTCGGCGTATTCCTCGTCCGACACCGACGGAACGTTGACCGCGTTCTGCATCACGCCGCGGCGCAGGAATTCGCGTACCTGGATGGCGATCTGCACCCCGACCGCCTCCTGCGCCTCATGCGTGGAACCGCCGATATGCGGGGTGAGGATGAGGTTGGGCGCGGTCAGCAGCGGCGAATTCTTCAGCGGCTCTTCGGCAAAGACGTCGAGCGCTGCCCCGGCGAGATGTCCATGCGACAATGCAGCCGCTACGGCCGCTTCGTCCACCAGTTCGCCGCGCGCGCAATTGATGAGCCGCGCGCCTTTTTTCATCTTGCGCAGGGTCTCCGGCGTTGATCAGGCCTGCGCTTTGCGGCGTGAGCGCCAGGTGCAAGGTGACGTAATCGGCTGCGGCGAGAACATTTTCCAGCGTGGTCAGCTCGATCTCCGCCTGGCGCGCCACTTCCGGCGACACGAACGGATCGTGCGCCACCAGCTTCATGCCGAAGGCGCGTGCCCGGCGCGATACCTCGATGCCGATGCGGCCGAGGCCCACGATCCCGAGGGTTTTGCCGCGCAGCTCGGTGCCTTGCAGCGATTTCTTTTCCCACTTGCCGGCGTGCATCAGCGCGTCGGCGCGGCAGAGGTGACGCGCCATGGCCAGCGCCATCGTCATGGTGTGCTCGGCGACCGCCACGGCGTTGGCGCCCGGCGTGTTCATGACCGCGATGCCGAGGCGCGTCGCGGCCTCCAGGTCCACGTTGTCCACGCCGACGCCGGCGCGCCCGATGACGCGCAGCTTTTGCGCGTGCTCCAGCAGGGCGGCGTCCGCCTGCACGGCGGAGCGCACGATCAGCGCGTCGGCATCGGCGACCTCACTGGCTAGCCGGCCGTCAAGCTGGTCCGGAGTGACGATATTCCATCGTTTTTCCTCCCGCAGGATATCGATGGCAGAAGAAGAGATTTTTTCCGCTACAACGATTTTCATAAAATTTGCCGCTAAGAGGCTGCTGAAAAACTCGCGTGGGTGGAACAAAACCGAGATTCCTCGGGGCTGAAGCCCCTCGGAATGACAATCATAAAGGACTTCTGCGGCACGGCTGAAGCCGTGCCCTTCCCAAACGAGTTGCCCTCGGAGTTTTTCAGCAGCCCGCTAACTGACATAGATGAAAGCAAAATGAGAAAAGGCTCTTCAGCCGGCGATATTGGCCCGCTTCGACGAAGTCTTGTCGGCGTACACCTTCTGCGCCGCCGCCACGGCCGCGCCGAATTCCACCGGGCGAATGCGCGCCATCACCTGCTCCAGCGCCGCGATGATGCCGATGGTGTCCAGATAATCGTAGTACCCGAGGTGGGCAATGCGAAAGAGGGCGGATTTCATTTCGCCCTGCCCGGCGGCCACCACCGCGCCAAAATTGTCGCGGAACGCCTTGACGATTACGCCGGACTCAAGCCCGTCCGGCGCCGCAATCGCGGTCAACGCGTTGGACGGCACGCTGGCGTACAGCTTCAATCCCAGCGCCCGCGCGCCGGCCCGGGTCATCTCGGCGCAGAGCTCTGCGTTGGCGATCAGCGCTTCGCGCCCGGCGGCCAGATCGCCCGCGCCGGCTTCCCGGATGTAATCCATGGCCGCGGCCAGCGCCGCCACCAGCGCGATCGCCGGCGTGAACGCCGATTCGCCCTTGGCGCCGGCCTTGCGTTCCTTGCGCAGGTCAAAGTAATACCGTGGCGACCTGGCGCTTTCCATGCGCGACCACGCGCGCGGGCTCACGGCGCAGTAGGCCAGCCCCGGCGGCACCATCACTGCCTTCTGCGAGCCGCCGATGATGACGTCAATGCCCCAGCCATCCACGTCGAACCGCGTGGTGCCCAGGCCGGTGATCGCGTCCACCACCAGCAGCGTGTCGTGGCCGGACTCCCGCACCAGACCCGCCACGCCTTCGACGTCGTGACGCACGCCGGTCGAGCTCTCCGTCGCCTGCATGTACACGGCGCGCGTGTCGGGGGTGAGCCGCGCGCGCACGGCATCGAGCGCGAAAGTCTGGCCATACGGTGCGCTGACAACCTCCGCGGCAAGGCCGTAGGCCTTGGCCAGCTCGGTCCAGCGCTCGCCAAATTTTCCCGCGGTGACGACCAGCACCTTGTCGCCGGGCGAAGTGAGGTTGGCCACCGAGGCTTCCATCGCCCCGCTGCCCGACGACGCCATCAGCACCACGTCATGGTGCGTGCCGACAAAAGTTTTCAGGTCCGCCAGGAGGCGCGTATAGAGCGCGCGAAAGTCCGCGGTCCGGTGATGAATGTTGGCCGCCGCCATGGCCATCTGCGCGGCCGGGAGAAGAGGCGTCGGCCCCGGGGTGAAGAGCCGATTCTTGCGTAACATGATTGCCGTCCTCGTGTCGTGACGGAATAATTCCGTCGGCTGATTGCTGATGAGCTACGGTTCCAGGCTGATGTCCTGGTAATTGGCCGGCGAAGCGGAAACGATGCCGCGCCCGCTGAGGAACAGCATGATCGCCGAGGAAGGGTCGTCCTGCTTGCGCAACAGCAGAAGACCGTCTCCATCCACGCCCTCGGGCGCCTTGCTGCCGGCCCATTTGATGGAATTCACGGATTCCTTGGGCACGCGTACTGCCAGCCCGATGTAGGGGAACTTGGTGTCGTAGCGATTTTCGTTGTTCGCCAGCAGCACCACGCGCCGGGCGCCCTCACGGTCGACCAGCAGGTAGGCGACGTCGCGGCCGGTTCCTTTCCCGCTGAAATTGCCCTCGATCCTTCCCGCCGGCTGCTTCCGGTTTGCGCGCAGCCAGGCCACGGCCGCGGGGTCGAAATCGTCGGCGGTCGCCGCACGCCAATCCTTGGCATTGGGAATACGAGCGGCGTCCAGGGGCAGGATGCCCGACGACAGCGCCTGGTTCACGCCGCTGACCGGCTCGCGGCTCGGCACCCGGGTTGCCGCGAAAATGCTGATCAGAGCTACCGCTGCGCCTACCACCATCGCCGCGCGCGCGGCGACGTGACGCTCGCGCTCGAAGGTCACCAGCTTGACGCGGTCCGAGCCCGGCATGCGGTGCAAAGCCTGGCTCAGCTTCGCCATACTCTTCAGGTGATCGATGGCGTGCTCGCCGGGGTTGGGATCCGGGATGACCAGCTCGCTCAGCTCGATAGCGCCATTGCCCACGCTCAGGTAAGTATTCCTGGAGCAGGCAAGTTGTTGCAGCAGGCCGGTGACCTGCTGGTTGATGAACATGTTCGCCTGCGTCGGCTGGTCGGTGCGGGTGTTGAACCGCGAGTCAAACAACTCGTCGGCGGTCTTCACCAGATTACGGCCGCCTTCGCTGACCTGCGCTCTCGCCGGAACCACCGACATGAGGAAGGTCGCAGGCGCCTGGATGCGGATGTTCAGCCCGGGCGTGTTCTCCTCGTTGGAAAATCGCACCACCGCCGGCAGCCGCTCATAGGCGCCGGAAATCACCACGTCGGCGCCGTCGCGGAAGATTTCCCCGTGCATCGCCAGCGCGAGACGGCGCACGTCATTGACGAGGTGCGAGTATCCGGAGTAGGTCATGCGGGAGCTGATAAAAACGATGACCACGCCCACGATCGACAGCGCGGCCACGATCAGCAGTGCGATCTGCAGTGGCGAGAAAGATCCCATAGAAATGCTCATCCGAGGGGATGATGTAGTGGCACGGCGAACCGCGTCCCTGCGGTATTTGCCGCGGCGGCAACGCGGAAAAATGACTTTGGACGCGAATCATAAGACCCCGTCGCAACCCCACGCAACACTATAATGGGCGCTCGGGCGATGGCGACACCGATTTCGGCCGGGTAGCGTGGAAATTTTTCGCTCGGCACGATGAACCGTCCGCAGGAGCCACCATGAGCATCAGCGAGCAAGTTCAGAAAGACATGGTCGGGGCGATGAAGGCGCGTGACGAGCGCCGCCTCTCCACCCTGCGCATGGTCAAGAGCGCGCTCAAGAACAAAGAAATCGACAAGCGCGCCCCCCTCGACGACCGCGAAGCGCTCCAGGTGCTGAGCACGCTGATCAAGCAGCGCAAGGACTCCATCGAGCAGTTCACCAAGGGCGGGCGGCAGGACCTGGCCGACAAGGAAGCCGCCGAGATCGTGCTCATCGAAACCTACATGCCCAAGGCGGTGGGCGAGGACGAGATCGCCGCCACGGTTCGGGCAGCGATCGCCGAAATGGGATCGCCCACGATGAAGGACATGGGCGCGGTGATGAAGAACGTCATGGCCAAGTTCGCCGGCGCCCGCGTGGACGGCAAAGTGGTGAGCGATGCGGTGAAAAAGGAGTTGGCGGGGAAGTAGGCATGGCCTCATCGGCGGAAATTACGCGCGCAACGCGGGCGAAGTACGAGCCGGTCATCGGCCTGGAGGTCCACGTCCAACTGCTGACCGCCAGCAAGATTTTTTGTTCGTGCTCGACTCGTTTTGGCGACCCGCCGAACACCAATGCTTGTCCCGTATGTCTCGGCCTGCCCGGGGCGCTGCCGGTGCTGAACAAGAAAGCGGTGGAATTCGCGACGCTGGCCGCGATGGCGCTGAACTGCCGCATTAACGAGCGCTCCATCTTCGCACGCAAGAATTACTTTTATCCCGACCTGCCCAAAGGTTTCCAGGTTTCGCAGTACGACAAGCCGCTGGCGGAGTTCGGGTGGATTGAAGTGCCGGCAAGCGGCGGTGGCACGAAGAAGATCGGCATCACCCGCGTCCACCTGGAAGAAGACGCGGGCAAGAGCCTGCACGAAGGTTTTCCCGATTCCTACGAGCGCACCTATCTGGACCTGAACCGCTGCGGCGTGCCGCTGCTTGAGATCGTCAGCGAACCGGACATCCGCTCGCCCGAGGAGGCGCACGAATACCTCACGCGCCTGAAGGAGATCATCCTTTACACCGGCGTCAGCGACGTGAACATGGAGGAAGGCTCGCTGCGCTGCGATGCCAACATCAGCGTGCGTCCTGCCGGCCAGGAAAAATTCGGCACCAAGACCGAGATCAAGAACGTGAATTCATTTCGCTTCATCCGCCAGGCGCTGGAATACGAAATCGGGCGCCACATCACCGTGATCGAGTCCGGCGGACGCATTGCGCAGGAGACGCGCCTGTTCAACTCGCACGAAGGCAAGACGTACAGTATGCGCTCCAAGGAAGAGGCACACGATTACCGCTATTTTCCCGAGCCCGACCTGCTGCCGCTGATCGTGGACAATGACTGGCAGCAGCAGATTCGCGCCACGTTGCCGGAATTGCCCGAGGCCCGCAGCGCGCGCATGATGCGCGAGTACGGGCTCACCGAGGACGACGCCGCCACGCTGACCCGGACGCAGAGCATGGCCGACCAGTTCGAATCCGCCGCCCGCGCCGCCAAGAATCCCAAGCGCGTCGCCAACCTGGTGATCAGCGACCTGCTCGGCCGCCTGAAGGCGCAGGGGCTGGAAATCGAGCAGTCGCCGATTTCGATGCAGGGCGTCGCCATGTCCGCCGACCTGGTGGAATCCGGCGCCATCTCCGGCAAAATCCTGAAGGACCTTTACGACAAGGCGTTCGAGCGCAAGCAGGATTTCCCCGCCATCTACGAGCAGGAAAAACCGAGCCGACCTGGTGGAATCCGGCGCCATCTCCGGCAAAATCCTGAAGGACCTTTACGACAAGGCGTTCGAGCGCAAGCAGGATTTCTCCGCCATCTACGAGCAGGAAAAACCGCAGCAGATCACCGACACCGCCGCCATCGAAAAGATGATCGACGACGTGCTCGCCGCCAATCCCAAACAGGTGGAGCAGTATCGCGCCGGCAAAACGACAATGAAGGGCTTCTTTGTCGGCCAGGTGATGAAAGCGTCGAAAGGCCAGGCGAATCCGGCGCTGGTGAATGAGTTGCTGGAGAAAAAACTAACTTAGCCGCTGATCCCCACAGATGAACACGGATCAGAATTTTGAAATCCGCGTTCATCTGCGTAAATCTGCGGCTAATTATGTTTTACGAACTCGCCCGTCTTGTTGCCCTTCAGATCGTTGTACAGGGTCTCGATGAACTTGTCGGTGGTGATGAATTTGCCTTCGCCGCCCCAGCTCTCGTAACCCGCGAGAACCCTTTCCTGCTTGAGTTGCTCCAGCGTCTTCCCCCGCTCGATGCCATTCTGCACGCGCGCCATCGTGTCCTTCAGCATGGCCACGTAGGGCTTCATGTCGGCAACCGTCGAGAGCGCGCCGTGTCCCGGAATCACCTTCGCATCCGCCGGAACCATGGCTATCACCTTTTCGACCGCCGCGATCATGCCGCGCGCGCTGCCGCCGCTCTCCAGGTCAATGAACGGAAAACCGTAGGTGACGAAGTCGTCGCCCATGTGCACCACATTGGACTGCGGAAAGAAGATGACCGCATCGCCGTCGGTGTGCCCGTGGGGAAAGTGGATGGCGCGAATGTCCTCGCCGTTCAGGTGCACCGTCGCGCGGTCGTTGAAGGTGATGATGGGCAGCGCTTCCTTGGCCGCGGGTTTCACCTCGGTGCCGAGCAGGTTGGCGCCCTTCTTCATGCGCTCGCGCACGTTTTCCTGCGCGATGATCGGACCCTGCTTCTGGAAATACGCGTTGCCGCCGGTGTGGTCGAAGTGCCAGTGGGTGTTGATCACGAAGCGTACCGGCTTGTCGGTGATCCGCCGCAGCGCCGCCTGGATCTTTTCCGCCAGGGGGGCGTACTGATCGTCCACGATGACAATGCCGTCCTCGCCCACGGAAACGCCGATGTTTCCGCCCGCGCCTTCCAGCATGTACACCGATCCCGCGACCTTGGTGACCTTGATCTGGACTTTGCTGAAATCGGTCTGCTGCGCGGCGGCCACGCCCACGAGCAGAATCAGGCACCACAAAAGTTTCCGCATGCACGCTCCTCACGTTAGAAACGCGGAGCATTGTACACGCGCGTGAACGGATGTGAATACCCCGCTAGCGCTCCAATTCCGCGCTGTTGAAGAGCTGCGTGAGGGAGTCGGGGGTGGCGCGATAGAGCGCAAAACTCTGGCCATTATCGGAAATTTCGCGGAACAGCAACTCGCCGCGGCCATCGCCATCGGCGTCCACGGCGTCAATCAGCTCGGCGCGCGGATAGGCGTCGAGGTGCTTGCTGTCGGTGGCCCACACTTTCAGCTTGCGTAGCTCGCCGTTGTAATCCTGGCGCGCCGCCACGGTGACCCAGTAGGTCAATTCCGCGCCCGCCGCCGGCGGTGGCTGCGTTGCCGCGCCTGGCTTGGTTCCCGGCCGCGAGCCGGCGCGGCGCACCGGTGCGGCCGGCACTTCCACGGCGCGCGCCATCAGAATGATTTGCGGTTCGTTGCGGGTGGTGAGGTCGAAAGCGCGCACCTGCACGTCCTGCAATGGGCCGGGATGCGTGCCGCCGTGGGTGCGCGCGAAGTCCTGCAACGCGGCGCTCGCTAACTGGTTCATGGAATTCTTCAGCCGCTCCTGCTCGTCCACGTTCCAGGGCAGGAGGTAGGTGTGTGGTTCCGGACCTGCGGCATCGGAGATCGCCGGCAGCACGCGTCCGGGGCGCGCCGCAGCGGCCTTGGTCGCGGCTGTACTGGGACCTGCGGGCGCCGCGGGCGACTTCGGCGCTGCCTTTGCGTCCACCGCGCCGGGAAGATTCTCCGCCTGCTCGGCGGTGGGACGCCCCCGGCGCAGCACCGGATGGTCGGAATCCTCCGAACGCTGCGAACTCGACGGGCTCGAGGGCGATGGCGGAGCTGGTGGCGCATTCGCCGTATCGGTCGGCGTGCTCCCCGTATCGCTTGGCTTAGTGGCGTCCGGCGGCGGATTTTCGCTTGCGGGCCTGCGCAGCACGGGAGGTTCATCACCTCCGGTAGGCTGCGGCTCCGACTTTGGTTCAGGCGTCGTGGTCGGCTGGGGCGTCCGGTCGCGTCCGGAACGACGCCCGCCGCGGCGCAACGTCGGTGGGCCTTCAGATACGGTCGCCGATTTCGGAGCAACATCGCGCGGCCTGTGCGCCGCCGCCAACTGTTCGTTGGTCTGGAAGCGCGCATCGGCGAGCCACGCGCCATTTTTCGCCTGACGCGCACCGGTGAGCGTCACCATGCCGATGGAGGCGCCGCTCTGCTCCACCTCGTACACGTTTCCGGGTTCCAGCGCCATCGGCACCGGGTCCGCCTTGTAAATGGACGCATCGTAGTAGCGGCCGTCCACCAGGATGGTCACCGGGATCACGCGCGGGCTGCCGCCGCTCGCCGGCCATTCCACCAGGGCCAGCGCGCGCGGACCCTTGGTCTTGCGCGCGGTGCGCTGTGCCGCCGCGCCCAACGACAGGACCAGGCATAACGCCACGATCGGCGAGCGGTGTAAGATACTTTTTCGCCGGAGAACTTGCATGCAAGTCAATGATAAAGCCCCCGAGTTCAGTTTGCCCGATCAGGACGAAAAGAGCACGTCCCTGAAGGACTTTCGCGGCAAGACGGTTGTCCTCTATTTCTTCCCCAAAGCCAACACTCCCGGTTGAAACGTGGAAGCGTCCGAGTTTCGTGACGAATACGCCAAGTTTAAGAAAGCCGGCGTTGAGGTGGTGGCCACCTCGCCCGACTCGCCGCGCGCGCTGAAGAAATTCCAGGAGCAATTCAACCTGCCGTTCACGCTGCTCTCCGACTCGGAGAAGAAACTCGCCCAGGCCTACGGCGTGCTGAAAGAAAAAAATATGTATGGGAAAAAGGTGATGGGCATCGAGCGCAGCACGTTCGTGATCGGGCCCGACGGCAAGCTGAAGCACGAGTTCCGGGGCGTGAAGGCTGCCGGTCACGCCGCGGAAGTGCTCGCCGCCTTGAAGTAATTTTGCCGCTGATTAACGCAGATGCACGCTGATTTGCCGAAAGGCGCTTCATCTGCGTTCATCAGCGTTGATCTGCGGCTGATTTCATGCGCGATCCGGGATTCGACATCACGCGCGCGCGCACCCTGTCGCACCGGTTTTACGACCGCGACCCGCGCCGCGTCGCGCGCGAACTGCTGGGCAAAGTCCTGGTCCGCAAACATGGACGCAAGCTGCTGGCGGGACGCATCGTGGAAGTCGAGGCCTACATGGGCGCGAACGATCCCGCCGCCCACGCCGCCGCCGGGCCCACCGCGCGCAACCTGGTGCTGTTCGGCGCGCCCGGCTTCGCCTACGTGTACCAGATCTACGGCAATCACTATTGCTTGAACGTTTCCTGCATGGCGGAAGGCAAAGCGGGGTGCGTGCTGTTTCGCGCGCTGGAACCGGTTGTTGGATTGACGCAGATGTTTGCCGCGCGCGGGCTTTCGATGCCGGAACGTGAGCCGCGCGTAACGGACTTGCGGTTGTTGACCACCGGCCCCGGTCGGCTGACGCAGGCGCTGGGCATCACGCGCGCGCGCGACAACGGCAAGGACCTGACCACGTTTTCCGACCTCACCATCCTGGACGACGGCTCTCGCGCCGGCCGCGTTGTGACCACGCCGCGCATAGGGATTAAGAAAGCGGTTGAGGAGAAGCTGCGCTACGTGATCGCGCAGAATCCGTTTGTGTCGGGAAGGAGGGCGTAGACACCACCGAGACACCGAGTTCACCGAGATTCACCGAGAAAGTTTTTCAGATTGATTCCTCGGTGATCCTCGGTGTCCTCTGTGCCTCGGTGGTGAGTCATTTCAAAGGACGACGTTGTCAATGAGCCGCGTGTTGCCGATGAATGCCGCCACCGCCACCAGCGCGCCGTGGGAAATGTCGCTGACGGGATCGAGCGTCTCCGGGTCGACGACCTCAAAATAGTCCAGGCGCGCGCCGGGTTCTTCGGCCATCACCTGACTGCCCGCTTCGATTAGTTTTGCGGCACTGTGCTCGCCGGTATCGGCCAGAGCCTCGCACGCGCATCAGCGCGCGGTGCAACACAAGAGCCTGCTTGCGCTGCTGCGGGTCCAGGTAAGCGTTGCGCGAGGACAGCGCCAGGCCGTCTCGCTCGCGCACGATCGGGCAGACCATGATGCGCACGGGAAGATTCAGGTCGCGCACCATGCGGCGGATGATCGCCACCTGGGCTGCGTCTTTCTGGCCGAAGAACGCGAGATCCGGTTCGACGATATGGAACAGCTTGGCGACGACGGTGGTCACGCCGCGGAAGTGCCCCGGCCGCGATCGCCCGCAGAGCTTGTCGCTTAAGCCCTCGACGGTCACGAACGTGGTCGCGCCCGGCGGATACATGGCGTCGTTTGAGGGCGCGAAGAGCAGGTCAACGTTCTCCGCTTCCAGCAACTGGCAGTCGCGCTCGAACGTCCGCGGATATTTGGCGAGATCTTCCTTCGGTCCGAATTGCAGCGGATTGACGAAGATGGAAACCGCGACCACGTCCGACTGCGCCCGTGCCGCGCGGATCAGCGAGAGGTGTCCTTCATGCAGCGCGCCCATGGTAGGCACCAGTCCGATGCGGCGGCCGTCGCGGTGGCGCTGCGCGCAGGCAAAGTGCATGTCGTCGGGAGTGTTGAGGATTTTCATTGTGGAGGATTTGTAATTTGCAATTATTTGTATTTGGTAATTGCTGCTGGAAATTCCCCACCCTATCTCGCCAAACCCGGGCGAGATAAGGGTGGGGCAACCGCCGCGCCATCACGAAACTACGAGCTGCGAAATTACCAGATTACAAATTCCTCAATCTCCTGACCGCATGCTGTGCTTGCGCTCCAGGATGGTTTCCAGCGCCGCGCGCGTGTCCTTGGGCAGGTGGTAGGACTCTGCGTCGTTGGGATAGCCGCCCGCGATCACGTCATTCTTGTAGCTTTCAACGGCGCCGCGCACGACAGCGCCGACGTCGGCGTACTGGCGCACGAATTTTGCCGGCGTACCGAAATTCAGGCCGAGTATGTCGTGAATGACCAGAATCTGCCCATCGCACTCCGGCCCGGCGCCGATGCCGATGGTCGGGGTGTGCACTTCGGCGGTGATCATCGCTGCCACCTCGCGCGGAATGCCTTCCAGCACCATGGCAAACACGCCGGCGCGGTCCAGCGCCACCGCGTCGCGCATGAGTTGCTCGATCGCAGTCAGCGTTTTGCCCTGGACTTTGTATCCACCCATGGCGTGCACCGACTGCGGCGTCAGGCCGATGTGCCCCATGACGGGAATTTCGGCGTCAATGATGCGGCGAACGATGTCGGAGCGCTTTTCGCCGCCTTCGATCTTCACCGCCTCCGCGCCCGCTTCTTTCACGAACCGCGAAGCATTGCGCAAGGCCTCGTCGGCGCCGAGGTGATAGGACGCAAAGGGCATGTCGGCAACCAGCAGCGCACGCTTGATGCCCCGGCGGGCGGCGCGCGTGTGGTGCAACATCTCTTCCATGCTGACCGCCAGCGTGTTGTCGTAGCCGAGCACGACCTGGGCGAGCGAATCGCCGACCAGGATAACGTCAATCCCGGCTTCGTCCACCAGGCGCGCGGTGGCGTAATCATAGGCGGTGAGAGCGGTAATGGGCTCGCGCCGCAGTTTCTTGTCCAAAAGAGAAATGGTGGTGATTTTCTGGCGGGAATCGCCGATGGGAACGACGCTCACTTCAACCTCCAGTGCAGTTCCGCCGCAGCGGATACCGCCTGTACCCGGAAGAACCGGGCAGTTACCTACCAAGATGCAGGCAGAACTATTGTAGGCGCAATTCTTTCCAAGCCGAAGCGAAATGTGGGCCCGGCCTAGCGCGCGCTGCGGCGGTCACCCTTGCGGCGCTCGCGCTGGCGGCGCTCCTTGCCGGAGCGAGTACTACCCGGCGGCGCTGGGATAGCGAGGTCGCGCCGGTCTTTTCCTTTACGGATCGGCGCTTTTCGACGGTTACCCTGACGGCGCTCCACGGATGCAGCCATAACTTCCCCCCTGTGTTCCTGCTTCCTGCGAACTATCTTACCTGAGCCGCGCCGCCGGGCAAGGACCGGGCGCGCACCGAAGGCCTTTTCTCGTGCTGCTCACCTTTTATCATCGCGCGGATGAGTGAGATCACTGGCCCGAGGCGGCCAGTTCGACATAGAACTCCTGCAGCGGGAAGCCGAGTTCGCGCCAGCCATGAAATCCGCCGGCCAGCGGACGAACCCGGGTTACTCCCAAGCGCTTCAATTGCTGCGCCACCCGGGCGCTGGTCGCTTCGTTCGGTCAAGTGCAATAGAGGATAACCTCGCGATCGCGCGGGATCTCGGTGTGGCGCTGTTCAATGTCGCTGGGCGCAAGCCGAATCGCTCCCGGAAGCACCTGCGGGTAGGGGAGAAAATCGAGCGGATGGCGGAGGTCGACGATGGCCACGGGCTCGCCGGCGTCCAGTTTGGACTTCAAGTCTTCGGGGCTGATGCGGGCCATCCACAGCTCGCGCTGGAAGCGGCGGCGCGCCAGATATTTTCTGACGATATAGGCGGCCAGCAACAGCACCAGCAGAACGACCGCGGCATGCCCCAGCCGCGAGAAGTAAAACGCCAGGCGCTCCAGTTTCTCGCTGAAGAGATATCCGACCAGCACCGCGCCACCGGCGTAAAACAGCGCCCCGAGAGAATCCAGGAGCAGAAAGCGCGGCCAGCGCATGCCGGTCATGCCGGCCATGGGCGGCGCCGCCGTATTCAAGCCGGGAACGAACTTGGCAAGCAGCAGCGAGCGCGAGGCATGATTCTGGAACGCGTCTTCGGTGCGGCGGACGCACGACTCCGGTTCCAGCGAAATGCGGCACAGCAGACCGAGGATTTTTCCGCCACGACGGCGCCCCAGCTCGTACCACAGCAGGTCGGCAATGATCGAAGCGAGCACTGCGAGTGCAATGGGTAACGGAAAACTGAATTTGCCTGCGCCGGCCAGCGCGCCGGCCGCCAGCAGCAGCGGAAGCGATGGGATGGGCAGACCCAACTGCTCCACCAAGACCCAGGCGAACAGCAGCGTGTAACCGTGCTGGATGAGGAAGTCGATGGTTTCGCGCATGGCAGTCTGGCAATCCGGCTCAGGTAACAGATGCTCCAGCAGCAGACGGCGAGCAAGAAATATTACTCGGGACGCGCATGCCGAGAATCGCAACCCTCCGGCGGAGGCCTAACTCGCGGCGGAGGCCGGCAGGAGAACGGCTTGGCCGCACTCCAGGTCGAGGAGCTTCTGTTTCAACGCGAGTCCGCCGCCGTAGCCGCCGAGCGTGCCATCGGAGGCAATCACGCGATGGCAGGGCACGATGATGGCGATGGGATTGTCGTGGTTGGCCAGGCCGACGGCGCGGAAGGCTTTCGGCCGGCCGATGGCGCGCGCCTGGTCGGCGTAGGTGCGGGTCTGGCCGTAGGGAATTTTCAACAGCGCGTGCCAGCAGCGCATCTGGAAATCGGTTCCGCGAAGATCCAGGGGAACGGTGAAGTCCCGCAGTTTTCCCGCAAAATATTTCTCCAGTTCGCGGCGATAAGGGGCGAGCTTGTCGTCGGACTTGACCAAGACCGCGTGGCGCGGGTCTTTGACCCGGGCCACACCGAATTCCAGCCGCACCAGCCCGCGGTCGGACGCGACCAGCTTCAGCGGGCCGATGGGAGATTGCCAGGTGGAAGAGTAGAGCGTTTCCATGCGGTGAAATCGTAACACCGCGCACGATTGGCTTGGGGGTTTAGCAGGGGAATTCCCCTTCCCTCCGTGTTTTCAACGCGAATGGGCCGTTTAAGTATTGCGCCAGTTTATGACCTGCCCGTTTCTTGTCCAGTTGGCCCGTGACTCAGGCGCGATCCATATTTGAAAACCCATGCGGTCGATCTGCGGCTGTTCTGATTCCGGAACAAAACGCTTGCTTCTCGGTTGTGACGGCCAGGACTGGCCTATGCTCAGGATTCATCCCTGCCGGGGGTCACAATAGTGGGAGCGAACTACAGTCTGCGGATAGCAAAAACCTAAGCGAGATTTCATGCGAAATTCTTTCGGGTCTGAGGGTTCTGTGGCCGCGCCAACCAGGCAGTTCTACCAATTCGGCCCTTTTCGCCTCCATATCCCGAACCTCCTCCTTTTCCGCGCCGACGAACCGGTGCGGCTTACGCCCAAAGCGCTCCAGACGCTGCTCGTGCTCATTCGTAACCAGGGGAAAGTAGTGCACAAGGATCAATTATTAGAGGAAGTCTGGCAGGGAACATTCGTCGAGGAGGGCATTCTCTCTCGCAATATTTACGACCTTCGTAAAGTGCTGGGGGACGTCGTGCGTCCGAACGCCTACATCGAGACCATTCCGAAACGAGGCTACAGATTCCTGCCGCCAGCAGAACTCCACACCGAAGACAGTGGGGCTAAGAGCATCGCGGTACTTCCCTTCCGGCCAATCGGCGTTGAGCCTGAAGATCGGTATCTCGGGTTGGGTCTTGCCGACGCTGTCATAACCCGTTTGAGCAACGTCCGAAGCTTGAATCTCCGTCCGACCAGTGCGGTCTCCCGGTTCGCGGATTTGGAATATGATGCGGTCGCTGCGGGAAAGCAACTCGCCGTTTCCAGTGTCTTGGAAGGGGTGCTGCGGAAGAGTGGCGGCCAAGTCCGTTTAACGCTGCAGCTCGTGGCCATCCCCGGTGGCGAGTCGTTGTGGAGTACAAAGCTGGACGAAGCCGCTACCGACGTGTTCAAGCTCGAAGACTCTGTGGCGGAGCAGGTCTCGGCCGCGTTGATGCTGAAAGTGACGGCTGGGGAGCGGCGGCTTCTGAAGAGGCGTTACTCCGAGGTGCCTGAAGCCTACCACTCGTATCTGAAGGCGAGGTCCTGCCTTCGGGGGCCAAGCAGGGAGCAGTTGCAGTCCGCCATTGCCCTTTATAGGCGCGCAATTCAAAAGGACCCCCAATTTGCGCTGCCGTACGCTGGCCTCGCCGTTTGTTATGTCTTGCTCGCGATCTTCGGATCGACCCGCCCCGACGAGGTCATGCCCAAAGCCAAAGAGGCCGCGGTGCAAGCTTTACGCCTCGAGCCGACTCTACAGGAAGCGCGGGAGGCATTGGCCTTCGTTCGCTGGCATTACGAATTTGCCTGGACGGATGCCGAGAGCGAACTCAGAAAGTTGGTTGAACTCTTTCCCAACGACTCCCGGACCCACTTGCGCTGCGCGATGCTGCTGGCCGAACTCGGACGATTTGAGGAAGCGATTGCCGAGGCGAGACAGTCGGTCGAACTCGATCCTACGTCGCCGATTGTGCAAGCAAGTGCGGGAATGACTCTGTACCTCGCGCGGCGATATGACCAAGCCGTTGCGCCATGCCGCCGGGCGCTGGGTTTGGATCCCAATTGTTTTCGGGGGCTTTGGACTTTGGGACTGATCTACGAACAGCGCGGGAAGTATGCGGCGGCCACGCAGCAGTTCCAGAAGGCAGCCAAGGTCTCCAACGGCAGTCCGGAAGCATTGGCATCGTTGGCGCACGCCTACGCGGTCTCCGGCAGGAAGCGCGAGGCTGCCAGAATCATGGAGGACTTGGAGAGCGCCTCCAAGTCGCGCTACATATCGGCCGCTGAAATGGTGGCGGGATACGCGGGCCTGGGCGATGCAGACCGTGCTTTCGAATGTCTCTTCCGAGCCGTGGAAGAGCGCTCGACTTATTTGTGCGTCACCAACGTTGACCCGAGAATGGACGCAATACGCTCCGACCCCAGATTTCGAGAGCTGCTTGGGCGGATTGGCCTGGAACCAGCGGGCGGTATTCGCGCAAGCGGCCGTTGCTAAGGATTCCCGTTATGAAGAGCGGCTTCGCTGCTGTTGGCCTGATCGCCGCCTTGTTGACAACGCCGCTGCTTGGTCAACAGCCCCCGCAACGAAATGTCGAAGAATCAATCCGCCAGATCGATCAACAAACCGCAGACGCTGTCAATGCAGGCGACCTCGAAAGCTTAGCCAAGCTGTACACCTCCGATGTCGTTTTCTACCTCCCGGGGCAGGCGGCCGTCGAAGGGATACAGTCCGTCCGGGCCTTCATGGCACAGATGATTGCTGCGGGTGCAAAGGTCCGTGTCCGAACCAGGAGAGTCGAGTCCAGCGGCGATCTGGCGGTCGAGTTGGCTGACTTGACGATGATCATGCCGAACGGCAAGGGCGCCACGAGCGAGCAGCCAGGAAAAATTGTGAACGTTTGGAGACGCCAGCCTGACGGAACCTGGCGGCTAGCGGTCCACGCTCCATCTCCTAACGGCAGTCGCTAGGTCCCAGGCGTGGGCAGGGCCCTTTCATCCCTGTGTGCTCCCCGCCTTTTTATCCCATGCGGTTTCCTGGGTTCCTAGTGAAGCACCGCCTTGGCGCGTTGGTTCGCGATTAACGGGCGTGTCTCCCAATCTGGGAAGGCTGCCCGGCCCTTGATGTAGTGATTTAAGAATTCTGTAAGGACTTTCCTACCAAACACCAGCTACCTTCGCGGTCCAAGATGCAAAGGAGAATGACAATGAAGAACCTGATGGCTCGTTCAATTCGTACTGCGTTCTTATTGATCGCAGTTTTCGCAATCGCCATGACCGCGCCAGTGTGTTTCGCGAAAGAGCATGGAGCGGACTGCAGCGGTCTAATCAAGGGACGGACATATGCACAGCTGTTCGATGGTTACATTAACCTGGCCGGGGTGCTTCCGAATGCCGGGGGAGGAACCCTGACCTTTCATCCTCACGGCAGGGTAACAGGCACAATTACCCTCACAGTGGGATTGTTCCTCTATCCCCAGTTTGAGCACGCTCCCGTTCCCCAAGATGGCACCTACCAGTTAGCCTGGGATACCAGCAAGCAGCCGGCCGTGTGTACTGGGACAGCCGAAATCAGCAGCGAAGTAACAGGCACCGACAACTTTCAACTTGTTGTCAGCAGCGACGGCAAGCGGGTCGAGATGATCCACACCAATCCCGGACTGACTCTGGACCTTACACTTATTCCCATGCATGCGGGTAAGTGCAGCAACCACACCCTGCGCTCTGTCTATTCATACAGCGCAAAGGGTTGGATAACGTTTCCGCCCTTCCCTTCAAACAACTTTGGACAGCTACTAAACCCGTTCCTGCCCTTCGCCTTCAGTGGCGCAATCAGTTTCGACCCTGACCGGGTTCCCAGCGGGTTTCCCGGCGATGTCCCGGCCGGCAGTGCCTATCTCGAAGGGTGGGATACGGTCAGCCTCAACGGGGATATCGTCCCTAGAACATATACCGGCTGGTACAAGGTGAGCCCCGATTGCACTGCGACGTCGGCACTGGTGGACAGCATCACTCAAGTCCCCACCAATGTAGAGGTGCTGATTATGGAACATGCCAAGCAGATTGGCGTCATAAACACCGACCAAGGATTTGCGCTGGCATTTACCGCTGCCTCGGTGGATAGGGACGATGACAAAAGATAGCAGCCCATTGCCGCCGGCTTACGCAGTCGGCACGACAAAAAAGTAGAGGGCAAAAGGCACGTCACTCGGATAAGGTGACGTGCCTTCACCGCCCTCTGCGCAGCTGACCGGGATTACGGCTGCAGATGGGCATAACCGTGCCGCTCCCCTCCGAAATCGAAAATCACCAATCGGAAATGAAAAAGAGCGCCGAGCCCTTGGCGCCGCTCTCCGGAGGTTGCTGTACGGACGGTTGCGCAGTCCTCGCGCTGATGGCGTATCCTTGGGCAGAAATGGCGGGCAGAAATGGCGTTTTGTAGCCACTGCGGAAAACTGGCGGAAGGCGGGCGTTTTTGTACCGCCTGCGGGGGACCGATCGCGCCGGACGCGGTCGCGGCAATCACCGCCGAACTCCATCGCCACTACAAACAGATGCGCCTCATTGTGGTGCTTGGCCTAGTCTTAGGAACCGCGGGGCTATTCGTCATCCGGGTGATGTACGTAAAACGGGCAGCCGGTGGTTCACGCTTCGGCGGCGAGACCTCCGCTGCCGCGCTACAGCCACCGCTTCCCACCCAAAAAGCTACCGCCGCGCAAACTCCGCCCGGTCAGGCAATCACTCCCGACACATCCACTTCGCAGCCGCAGCAGCAACCCGTAATCGTCCCGGACGCCAACAACCCAGCGAGCCACTCGTCGGCGGGCAGCATCGATCCGCAGGCGGTGCAGAGCGCGTTGAGCACCCTGGTTCAGCAGGGCAAGCAGAGCGACCCATCCCTGCAACAACCGCCGGCGCCAGCGGTGGGTTCGTCCGACTCCGACCGTTATCCGGGCTCGCAGCCGGTCGAGGTCAAGGACGCCAACCTCCCCGACATCGGCATCCCCGTTGCCAGCGAGGTCTATACCACTTCCGACTCCGTCGCAACCGTCATCAGCTACTACCGGCGCCGCTACCCCGACGCCGAAGTGACGGAAATCAACGGCCAGGAGATCATTGCGGTCAGCCGGCCGGGGGCCACCAAGGTGTTTGCCATCGGCACGACCGGCTCGGAGACGCGAATCGCAATCGTTCAGCCGACTAACTGAAGCTCACCGGAGGATTACTTCCGGGTTGCCCGTGACTCGGCCGCAACCTCGACGAGGCACGGTTGCGATCGAGGCCACCTGTACTTGTAGCCGAAAACTGGCCGCGTGGATGTGCGTGGGTTGGGGAAGGTCACTGCGGATAAAGGATTGGATTCGCCAGCTCCCGCATGCTCCACCTTCTTTGTTTGACGGTCGGCTCGTTCAGGTTTCCAGGTTCATCTTGCGCAGAAGCGCAGCAAACCGCGGATCCGCCCGGAGGGGATCGAAGTGCGCGTAACTCAGGATCGGCATCATGTTCTGGTCGCGCTCTTCGACGGCGTGATCGAACCATTCGAAGGCGGCGTCGATTTCCCCGAGGCCGAGATGTACATGGGCGAAGTTCGTTGGAAGAATGTAATGTTCGGATCGTTGAAATTGCTCCAGCACGGCCCGCGCTTCGGCTTTCCTCCCGCACACCCCCAAGGCAAAGCCGAGCCATGCTAGAAGGTGGTCCGCTCCCGCAGCCAGTTCGACTGCCCTCCGGTGGCCAGCGATGGCTTTCTCAGCGAAGTCCGGCCTCACGTTCCCACGGACAGACTCCTCGAAGTACATCTGTCGGTATGCGATCCCGGTGATGAAGGGCGGCCAGCACGAGTTCGGCTCTAGTTCGAGCATGACCCGGGCTTCGTCGATGGCGCGGTCGTACTCTCGTGCGAGGAGCAGCATGATTCCGAGCCAGCAGCGCGTGCCGACGGCCAGGGGATCCGATTCGAGGGCGCCTTCGAGTTCGGCAACGGCTTCGTCGACCCGATTATGCGGCATCAGAATCACAAGGGCATGACAGAACCTCACGAACGGCGACGTGCGATTGAGTTCGAGCGCCCTCGCCATCTCACGCTCGGCCGCCGGCCAGTCGTAGTCGAGCTGCTTGTGGTATTCGGCGAGCACCGCGTGCGCTTCGGCCAGCGTGTCGTCGATTTGGACCGCCCGTAGCGCGTAGGTGACGCCAATCGCATACGCATCTCTGGGGCGCATGTAACCCTTGTACCCCAGCCACGTGTAGAGGTCGGCCAGGGCCATGTGAGCCAGCGCGAACTCGGGGTCGCGTCCAATCGCGTCCTCGAAGTGCTGCTTGGCTTTTGCCATCTCTTCGGGAATCAGTCTCTCCGCGAGGTACCGTCCTTGAATGTACTCGTTATACGCCACGAGGTTCTCGGTGGGCTGCCTCCTGCTGTGAGCCCAAGTCAAACGCGCGTGGACTTCGTCGGCGACCCCGGGGGCGTCGATGTGCGTGGCGATGTCGTGCGCAATGGAACTCTGGACAGCGAATACATCACGCATCTCGGGGTCGTACTTTTTGGCGAACAGGTGCGCCTGGTCGCCGGTTTGGATGAGCTGCACGTTGATGGCGACCTGGCCTTCCGTTCGGCGCACACCGCCTTCTACCACGTAGTCCACGTTCAACTCGCGGGCGATGTGGGCGACATCCTTGTGGCTGCCCTTGTAGTGCATGGCGGTGGTGCGGGCGATGACGGCGAGCTGCTCCGGCGCCAGGCTCGCCAGCGCGGTGATGATCTCATCGGTCATGGCGTCACTGAAGTAGTCCTGTGCCGGATCGCCGCTGAGATTCACGAACGGAAGCACGACGAGCCTGGCTCGCGAGGCCGGGGTTGGATGCGGGAGCGCCGGCGCTTCGGAAACCCGCGCCATAAAACGATAGCCGCGCCTGGGCAGGGTCTCGATGAAGCGGGGATGATCGGAGGAATCGCACAGCGCCCCGCGCAGGCGGGCGACGGCGGTGTTCAGGTTGTTGTCGAAATCAACGAACACGTCGCCATGCCAGAGCCGCCGTTGCAATTCCTCCCGGGTGACGACTTTTCCGGCGTGCTCGAGCAGCGCGGCCAGCACCTGGAAAGATTGATCGCGGAGGTTAATCTTGATTCCGCGTTTACGCAGTTGACCGGCGGATAGATCGACTTCGTAGGATTCGAAGCGGACGATGCCGGACATTGTCCTGCTCCTGGCAGCGCTTCTCGACCCAAGCCCAGGCCTCGCAGATCGTCGCGTAATTGCGGCGAACTGCCGCGCCTGCATAGGGCTGCGCGTCAAGGAAAGATTCAAGAACGAGTCAAGCCCGCGTCTATTGCCTCGTACCCGAAAGCCGACAATCATGTCGACCGAGGTGTGACGATGCGTTCCAAGTCTAGCGCCAGTGCTGTCGCCTGCGGCTATTTCAAATTGGCCGTGAACGACTCTGAAACCAATTCGGGAACTGCCTGAATGCCGCCAGCTCAGCGCCGACTTGGAGAGAGGAGATAATATGAAACTGCTCACCTTCCGTGGGCTGATGTGTCTCCTGACGCTGCTGGCGGCCACGATCGCTGCTGCGCAGAGGCAAGGGGGGAATCCGGAGCTTCCCAACCTCGCCCCGAACAAACCCAGCCACGCGACTCCTTCACGGCCATACTTCGCGGCGGACCGCTTGATCGTGCGCTTCCGCGCGGGCACGAGCCCCTCGGCGCGCGCCGCAGTCCACGCGTTCGCCCGCGGCCGGACCAAGCGCCGCTTCAGCACACTCCGCGACATCGAGGTCGTGCAACTCGAATCAGGTCTCACTCTCGCTGAGGCGCTCCGCCGCTATCGAAGTCGGGCTGACGTGCTCTATGCCGAACCCGATTACCGTCGCACCCTGTTCGACCTTGTCCCCAACGATCCCATGTTCGCGGTGCTATGGGGGCTGCGTAATACCGGGCAAAGCGGTGGTCTGGCGGGCGCCGACATCGACGCGGTGAAGGCGTGGGAGCTCTCGACCGGCAGCAGCGACGTGGTGGTGGGCACGATCGACACAGGTGTGGATTGGAACCATCCGGACTTGGCCGCAAACATCTATCGTAACGACGGCGACTGCTTCGACAACGGGATCGATGATGACGGCAATGGATTTGTCGATGATTGCCACGGCTTTAACGCTGTCGCTGGCCGCGGCGATCCGATCGACACGTACAAGCACGGCACGCATGTTGCCGGCACGATCGGTGCGGTCGGAAACAACGGCCTAGGGCTGGTCGGGGTGAACTGGAAGGTGAAGATACTGGCCTGCAAGACCGACGATGAGAACGGGAATTTGTACGACTCCGCCATCCTCCTGTGCCTGGATTACATGGCAACGATGAAGGACCGTGGCGTGAACATTGTCGCGACCAATAACAGTTACGGAGGGGTGTTTGAAAGCAAGGCGGTCACAGATGCCATCCGGGAGCAGATGAAGCGCGGCATCCTATTCGTGACGGCAGCCGGCAACTACGGATTGGACAATGACACTATCTCGGTTTATCCCGCTAATACCGGTCTCCCCAACGTCTTGACGGTGGCGGCAACTGACTACACCGACGGCCTTGCCTCTTTCTCCGATTATGGCCGTCACACCGTGCACCTGGGCGCGCCCGGGGTCGCGATCACGAGCACAGTACCGAGCGGCGGGTACGAGACCTGGGACGGCACCTCGGTGGCCACGCCTCATGTCGTCGGCGCCGCGGCTCTGCTGAAGGCCTACGATCCCGCGCTGGACTGGGCGGCGATCAAGAACCGCATACTGGCAGGCGGCGATCCCCTAGCCTCGATGACCGCGACCATCAGCGGCCGGCGCTTGAACGCGTACGGCGCGATGACCTGTGGCGGCCAGGAAGTCCTCGCGCGCCTCCAGCCCCAGCGGAACAATGTCTATGTGGCGATCGGTGAAACGGTCACTTTCAGCATGCTCCACGTTGTCTGCGCGCAACCGGCGGGAGAACTGACGTTGTCCATGGGCAATGGTCCTCCCCTCACGCTCCACGACGACGGCCAGAATGGCGATGAAGCCGCTGGTGACGGCGTGTACACCGCCCGCTGGATACCTCTGGCGGCCGGCCGCTACACTGCGACGTTCTCCAACGGAGAAGCGGTCACAGTCAATGTCCTCAAACCCTACACCTTCTCGAAGACAGACTACAGCTGGCGAACGATTACCGGAACCTTTGTGCCTCTGGACTGGTTTTACGGCACGCCGAGTGCGATCGTGCCGCCGTTTCCCGTCCGCTTCGGCGGGCTGACATTCGATTCGCTCGCAATCGACGCCTACGGAACCATTGAGATGCTTGGGGTGCAAGAAGACGTAGATTGGGGGGTTCCCGAATGGGCATTCCCTATCCCCACTGTTTTCGCCGACACCCTCGTGGCGCCCTTGTGGGATGACATCTTCGACAGACATGATCTGGACCCTGCCCAAGGCGTGTACTGGGATGTTCTCGGCGAGGTGCCCAACCGGGAACTGGTCATTGAGTGGCGCGGGTTCCATCACTACACGGAGTATAGCTATCCTGGTGCCCCTGGCACCGTCACTTTCCAAGTGGTGCTCTCGGAGAGCAGCGATGACATCGTTTTCAATTACGCCGACACCACGTTCGATAATGAATGGTACGACTATGGCCGGGGAGCCAGCGTAGGTATCCAGGTTTCGCACGAAGTGGGCATGCAGTTCAGTCTGCTTTGCCCCCGTGCTCTCCCCGGAGCTGGCGGTGCGCTGGAGTACCTCGGATAGTGTGCCGACCAGTATCGAGATCCTGTGGCCGAATGGCGGAGAGGTTTGGCGCCCGGGAGAGAAGCACTACATCGCATGGAACGCCACTGGACCGGCGGCAACCGACTTTCGTATCGAACTGCTGAAAGCGGATGCGATCGATTCGGTCGTAACGACGTTGGTCCCGGCAGCGTCGGGTAGCTTTGCCTGGACGATGCCGCTCGATAAGGTCCGGGGCAACGACTACAAGATCCGCCTGGTCAGCAACGCCGATTCCAGCATCACCCACACCAGCGTCAGCAGCTTCATCATCGACAACTTGTATGTGCTCGAAGTCTGGCCAGGCTACTGGGGAACGGGAACCGTCACCTCGACACCCCCAGGCATCCAGTGCCATGAAGTCTGTCACGTGCCGTTCGCGGCAGGAATGACCCTGACGCTCACCGCTACGCCAGATCCTGGAAACCAGTTCAACGGTTGGGACGGCCCATGCACTGGGACGGGGCCTTGCGTGATCACGATGACGAAAGACATCGTCGTGGCCGCCGACTTCGTTCCCGCCCCAGCTCCTCCCGATTTCTCCTTCACCGCGCCGCCCCCGCCCCAGACCGTTGCCGCCGGCCAGCCCGCCCACTTCACCATCACCATCAGCGGCAACAACGGCTTCGCAGGAACCGTTTCCTTCGCTTGCACTTCCGGCGTACCGCCGCGGGCTTCCTGCTCGTTCTCGCCACCGACGGTAACGGCAGGCGCTAACCCGGTGAGCACCACCTTGACCATTACCACCACCGCGCGCAGCATGGCGTTACTGCAGGCTCCGTCACGGCGCGACTACCGCCCGTTGCTGGCGTTGTGCCTGCCCGTGATCGGGCTCGTCCTGGCGCCGGTTGCCGGTAGGAAAAAGCTAGCTCGACGGTGGCATGTCGGAGTTGGCTTGCTGCTGCTCCTGCTGTTGCTAGCGGCGCTGATTGGGTGTGGAGGCAGCGCGGGCGGGACCTCTCCTCCTCCCTCCACAACCGGAACGCCAGCGGGCACCTACAGCATCACGGTGACCGCAACTTCGGGAAGCCTCTCGCACACCCAGGCGGTCACCCTGGTTGTGAACTAACCCTGTGCTCCGGGCAGTGGCGCCGCCGCGCAGTTGCGACCAAGTACTGCCGCTGCATAGTGCTGCGTGGCAAGGAAAGATTCAAGAACGAGTCAAGAGCGCGTCTATTTACTCCTACCCGAGACTCGGCAACCATATCGAGCAGGTGTATTCCAAGTCTAGCGCCAGTGCTGTCACACGCGGCTACTTTCAAATTGGCCACGAGAAACTCTGCGACCAATTCGGGAAGCGCCCGCATGCCGCCAGCTCAGGCGCCGACTTGGAGAGAGGAGGAATCGTGAATCGCACGCTGAAACTCACCGCATTACTTCTCTGCTTGTGCGTGGCTGTTCCGGCAGTTTACGCGCACGAAAAGTGCAGCTTGCAGACCTTTGCAGGCACTTATGCATCGTATGACAGGGGATCCAGTTTGACAATCGATCCATCTTCGGTGGGCGTGCTCGGTCCAGCCGCGGCACAGCCCAGTCCGCCGGCCTGGGCTGCCCTGGGGATAGTGCCTTTTGTCAATGTTGCGGAAGTCACCTATACGCCCGACGGAGTCGGCGACGGCTTTTTCTGGATGTGGGCCGGCTCCGTGAGCGCCACGCTTGATCCTATTCCGGTGCACATCACGGTTACCGAAATGAATGAAGACTGCACGGGCAAGTTCAAGTACACCTTGCCCAACGGGGCGACTATAGAGGAACGCTTCATCATCTTTGATAACGGTAATCAGTACCGCAGCGTTCCCACTACCCTATTGCCTCCCGGCATCCCCACGTTGGCGTGGATCGGTACCGGCCACCGCATCAGCAAGGGCAGGGCACCGGATGACTGCGGCCCGCATGACGCTCATGCCGGCTACCAGCACGGACAAGAAAGCAGATGCCATCGGGCGATGTGTGGCCCGCATACCGCTCATGGCAGATACCTGATGAGTTGTGAAAACATCATTCGGTCCGGGCTATTTCCGACCAAGGCTGTCGCCGACACCTTCCTGCTGCCCATGGACATTTCCATGGCGGGCGATTACACAGGTGTGCTGTACGAGAAATTCGGGATGGCGGCTATTGAACTGCCGGTATTCGGAACGATGACCGTCAACGATGATTGCTCGTTTACCGATACCCTCAACATCCCGAGTCTTCCCAGCACCGTAATCCTAAAGGGTGTCTTTTTCGACGAAGGCAACGAGTTCTATGGCCTGGGGATCCTCAACCCGAGTAAGCCTGCGGATCAGCAGAATATTAAGTATTCCTTCTGCCAAGGCGAGCGTATCGGCCAGTAGTCGCATCGCGTGCTCTTTTCGGGTGCCGTACCGAGGTAAGTAGCTGCGCGCGGGCTAATCATTTCAGGCCGCCGGAAACGACGGCCTGAAACATTTTGGATGGATGGTCGGCGACTCGGAAGCAATTCCACCGCCCACCTGGAGGTTAAGTCGCCATAACCGTGCCGCCCCGCTCCGAAATCGGAAATCAGCAATGAAAAAGCCCTTCGCTGTCGAGAGGCTTTGTCGGGGGGCGCCCGGTACGCGCGGGGGAGCACGTACCGGGCTTTCGGGGTTGCTACGGCCGTGGCGGATTCGACTGCGGCGGCGGAGTGCTGGGGGAAGCGCTCTGCTGCGCAGGCGAAACCAGCTCAGCGGTAGCGGGAGAAATGCTGGTTGCCGGAGCGTTCATGTTCGAAGCCGGGCGGTTCGACATCGGCGGCGCCGCGCTGAGCTGCTCCAGGTCGTTCTTCAGCAGGCTGACTTCGACGCGGGCGCCGCGCACGCGCTTCGCAGTCGTGCCGTCGCTCGACTGCATGGGAGCATTGCCCAGCCCGAGTACATGCACGCGGTACACGGGGATGTCGTTGTTGATGACCAGGTAGCGGCGGACGGCGTCGGCCATGCGTTGCGAACTCTCGATTGCCGACTCACCGCGGCCGGCGGAGAAGCCCTGGATTTCCACGATATAGCCCTTCTGGTCCTTCACTCCATTCGCCATGTCGTCGAGCGCGTCCTTGGCTTTCTTGCTGAGCATGGTCTGGCCGGGACGGAAGCGGATTTCGGTCTGGGTGACCGGCTTGTACTGGTCAATGTTGGTGACCACCTGCTCGACGGTCTGCAGGCGCGTGGTGGCCTGGGTTGCGGTCTGTTGCGCCGCCTGGGCACGGTTGCCGGCGTCCACGGCGTGCATATCGGCCTCATTGGCCTTGTTGGACGCCAACTGGATGCCCTGCTGCGCGCGGGAGTCCACGTCCTTGATGTTCTTGGCGTTGGCGGCGGTCAGCTCGTCGAGCTCGTTGACGCGGTCGCGCACCGGGCTGAGCTGGCGCTGGACATACTTCTTGCGCGCGAAGGGGTTAAGCTTGCCCCAGAAGCCTCCATGCCGCTCGGCGGTCAGCGGCTGGCGCGCCTGCAGGTCCTGGTCGGCGGCCTTCTGGTCGGGCGTCTGTTGGGTGGTCGAGGGCTGGTCCGGCTGCGAAGCCGGGAGCTGCTGGGCCGAGTTAACCGGGGCCATCTGCGGCATCGGGGGTGGGTTGTCCTGATTGCTGGAGCTGGGGGAGGTCTGCGCGGCGGCCGGAAGGATGAGGGTGGCGGCCAGCGGCAGAGCGATCCAGAAACGAGTCTTCATTGGGAAAATCCTCCGAGAAAACGTGAGCGGCACATCCCGGCAGCCTGCGCCAGGGCAAACCATCTGCGGCCTCGACAGGCCGTCTGCGCGCTCCACTGCCTTCATAATCAGATTTGTTGCCAAAGCTCTCTCTGGTTTTCCGCCTGTAAGTTACTGAAGAGTAAAGACGTGGCGTTCGCGGCCATGTCCCGCGGTGCGTAGGAAAGGGTGGAGTAAGGTAATTTTGTCGTGGCGACGAGTTTGGGTTGCCAGATCCGAGTCGGGAGTGACGAATGGGAGCCGAGGAAAGCATGAAGCGAAAAAAAAATCTGGCTGTTGTTCTTCTATTCACGTTGGCGGTAACGGCGGCGGGGCAAACCAAGCTGCCGTCGGACTCCATTGCTCCGCAGCGGATTCAGGGGTACGCCGATCTGGCGGTCAACTGGATGCGCCAGTACCTGCAGATTGACACCAGCAATCCTCCCGGCAACGAGATGCGCGCGGCCGCCTGGTTCAAGAAGATCCTCGACGAGGAAGGGATCGAGAATCGGGTGTTCGAATACGCTCCGGGGCGCGGCAACGTCTGGGCGCGAATTCCAGCGACCGGAGGGGAGAAGAAACGGCCGCTGATTCTGCTGAGCCACGAAGACGTGGTCACCAGCGATGCTTCGCGGTGGAAGTTTGCCCCCTTCAGCGGTGCGGTGGCCGGCGGCGAGATGTACGGCCGCGGCGCGCAGGACATGAAGAGCGAAGGCCTGGCTCACCTGGTGGTCATGGTCATGCTGAAGCGGGAAAAGGTGGCGCTGGATCGCGACGTGATTTTCCTTGCCACCGCCGACGAAGAAGTGGACGACACCGGAACCGACTGGATGATCGCCCATGAGCGCGGCCTGCTGGGCAACGCGGAATTTCTGATTACCGAGGGCGGGGAAAATCCGCTGGAAGACGGGCGCGTCAAGTTTATCGGCGTGGACGTGGCGGAAAAAGCGCCGTTCTGGCTGCACATGGTCGCGCATGGCAGGCCGGGGCACGGATCGCGTCCGATCGCCGCTTCCGCACCCGACCGCCTGGTGCGCGCGCTCGAGCGGCTGATCGAATACAAGACCGAACTCAAGGTGCTGCCGGTCAGCGAGCAATTCCTGGCGGCAATGGCGGCCTACGAACCGCCGGCGCGCGCGCGGCAGTTCCGCCATCTGCGCCAGGCGGTGCGCGACAAGCAATTCCAGCAGGAAGTGGAGCAGGATGAGTCGCTGAATTACATGCTGCGCAACACCATTTCGCTCACCATGCTGGGAGGTTCGCAGCAGACCAACGTCATACCCGGCGAGGCGTGGGCAAACCTGGATGTCCGGCTGCTTCCGGGAGAGGACCCGCAACAATTTCTTGAGTTGGTGCGCAGCGTGGTGGCCGATGACAACGTCAGCATCGAGCCCCTGAAGCCGTTCAAGAAATCCAATGCCTCTGCCATCGACACGCCACTGATGGCGGCAATCCGCAGCGTCTGCGCGCGCTACTTTCCCGGCACGCCGGTGGCGCCGCGCCTGACCGGCGGTTACACCGAGAACGAGCGCTTCCGGCAGTTGGGCGTGGTCAGCTACGGCTTCTCGCCCTACACCGCGACGCCGGAGGAGGGCGACAGCGAGCACGGCGACAACGAACGCATCCGCATCGGGGAACTCCGGCGCGGCTTCCGGGTGATGTATGACGTGGTGCACCAACTGGCGGCGGCTTCCCACCAATAAGGGAGTTCCGGGCAACCGCGCGGGCTGTTCTAACCGACGTTAACCGCGGGTTGATTCACCACTGGCAAGGGCGCGCCGGCCGCCGACTCCGGCACGCCGCCGAACCGCCGCTCGCGCCGGTGAAACTCTTCCACCGCCAAGGCGAGATCGTCGCCGTCGAAGTCCGGCCACTTGCGCTGGGTGAAGACAAACTCGGCGTATGCCGCTTCCCACAGGAGGAAGTCGCTGATCCGCTGCTCGCCTCCGGTGCGGACCAGCAAATCCACGTCACAGGCGGCATCGGCGTACATGGCATCGGCCATCGCCTGCGCGAAGGCCTCGGGGGTGAGCTGCTTGGGCCGCTCGCCATCGCGCATGGCCAGCGCCGCTTCCATCGCCATGCGCCGCGCCGCTTCCAGGATGACCTCGCGCCCGGAATAATCCACCGCCAGCCGCACCAGCAGCCTTTGGCCATGGCAGGTTGCGTTCTCGGTGGCCTCGATCGCAACTTGCAGCAGGTCGGGCAAGCGGTCGCGGCGGCCGATGACGCTGATGCGCACGCCTTTCTGGGCGCATTCCTCGGCCTCCGACCGCAGGTAGCGCAGGAACAGCCGCATCAGCGCCTCCACTTCGGGACGCGGACGGCGCCAGTTGTCGCTGGAGAAGGCGTAGAGCGTGAGCGTGCCAATGTCCAGGTCGGGCGCCGCCTCGATCACCCGCCGCACCGCCTTGGCGCCTTCGCGATGTCCGGCCACCCGCGGCAGCCCGCGCGCGCGCGCCCAGCGCCCGTTCCCATCCATGATGATGGCGACGTGCAGCTTCGCCTTGCCCTTGTCTCCCGCAGCGTTCATCAGTTCGTCCTTCCTCGTCATCTGCTTCCGTCCCGGTGGGCTGTCGGCCATCGGCCCTCGGCTGTCGGGTCAAACAACCCGAGAGCCGACCGCCGATCTCCACTAAACGCAAAATACTTTGTCATACAAAGTTATGACGTAAAAAAAATCACCCTTGGCGGGCAGCCCGGATAATCTCTTCCATGCGGTCCAGGTAGCGCTGCAACGACTTGCGCCCCGTGGCGGTCAGCCAGAACTCGGTCTTGGGGACGCGGCCATCGAAGTACTTGTCGCAGCCGAGGTAGCCGGCTTCCTCCAGCTTGCGCGCGTGCACGCTGAGGTTGCCGTCGGTGGTGTTGAGCAGCCGCTTCAGCTCGTTAAAACTCAGGCGGTCGTTCACCGCCAGCGCGCTGACGATGCCCAGCCGGATGCGCTCGTGGATCATGGGATCGAGTTCGGGAACGGCAAGTTCGGCGCGCGGACGCGCCACCGTCTCCCGCCGGCGCCCTCGTTGTTCGCTGTTTCCCTGCCGTCCTGGTTGTGCCTTAGCCACCGTGCCTCCTTGCGATCAGCGTTCCGAACACCGCGTGCAGCCCGCAGAAGCCGCTCAGCATGAACCAGTTCTCCCATGCGCCCGGGGCCAGCAGCGCCAGCCCGCCCAGGAGCATGAAGCAACTGCCCATCACGGGCACGATGCGCACCGAAAACGCGCCGCCGCTGACCACCGCCGTGCCGTACAGCAGCAGCCACATGCCGGGAATGGCGTGCAGCGAACCGCCGCGGTACATGGCCGCGGTGAGCACCGCGCCCACCAGCATCGGCGGCATGAAATTCAGCAGAAAACGCCGGCCCGGCCCGGAGAAGAGCGGAACCTGCGCCCGCCGCGCCTTGTGCCGCATGGCAACCATCGCCAGCGCCAGCGCCACCACGCCTTCGGCCAGCCACACGATCATCCAGCGCTCGAACTGCGCCTGCCGCCAGGCCACGCCCGCCGCCACGAGCGCCGTCGCCGCCATTCCCACCATGCCCCATCCGGGAACGGCGGTGAAGGAGGCCGAGTTCTCCAGCGTCTGGCGGATGAAATGCAGGTCATCGAGCGCGTTGCTGGTGGTGACCGCCGGCCGCAGGCGGGTTGCCCGGCATCGCCTTGCCTCTGCCATGGGGGTAGGAATACCTCCAAGATTCGTCCATGTCAAGTACTTTGTGTGGCAAAGTTACACGAAAGGTTTTGGACATTCGGCTGTCGGCTATCGGCCGTCGGGCCCCTCGCCAACAGAGCGCAGAGGTGACACGTCAGTCCTCGCTCCTGACGACTGAAGACTGACGACCGAAGACTATTCCTTCGATTTTCCCGTGGTCACCGTCACCCGGATCGGGCTCGGGTCGGCCAGCCGCACCAGCGGGTCGGAAACGTAGGCATGGGTCGAGAACGTCGCGGTGCCCACCACGCCGGAGGCATCCACCGGATCGGTAATCGCTGCCTCCACGCCGCGGACGTTGGTTGCCGGGCCCACGATGGTCACCGATTGCGGAAGCGCCGTGACCTGCTCGATGTGATAGCCGGAGGCGAAGGTCCCCATCACCCGCGGCTTCACTTCCACCAGCCGGCTCTCGCGAGGTTCGAAGCTGATGCGGATCTGCGACGGCACCGCCTGCACCACCTGCACGCCGTCGGGAACGTGAATCAGTGCCGGTGAAAGATCGTAGGTGCGCTCGCCCGGCTGCACGTTGGCCAGGTCGATCACGGCGTGCACCGCCGTGGCCGAGAGGTCGCGCACCTCGCGCACCGGCCCGCGTACCCGTACCTGCACCTGCGGAATGGTCTCCGAACTGATTTCCAAATGCTCCGGCGCGTTGTGGAATTCGATGGGCACGTTGAGCGCGACCTCCGCCACCGGATCGCGCGTCACCGCCATCCACAGCAGCACCGCCACGCCGAGCGACAGCACCTTCAGCGCGAAGTTGTGGAACACGTATTTGCGGAGAAAATCCATCAGGTCATTTGTGATTTAGTGATTTGTGCTTCACGATTTGTCAATAACCTTTACCCCCAATCACCGGTCCTCAATCACTCAATCGCTAAATCACTAAATTACCAATCCACTCGCGACTCGGGACCCGGGACTAGTCGTGGTCTGCCCTCTCCAGCTTGGGCGGCGCCAGGCGACGTTCCGCCTGCTCCGCCGTGGTCGCAACCGGAGTCGGCAGGGTGGTCGGGGGCACGTAGCGGCGCAGCAACTCGCTCAGCCGCTCGCGCAGCGTCTCCACCGTGATGTCGCGCTCGATATTGCCGGCCACGGCGATGCTGATCGCCCCGGTTTCCTCCGACACGATGACCGCGATCGCGTCCGTTTCCTCGGTGATCCCGATGCCGGCGCGATGGCGCGTTCCCATTTGCGTGGACAACACCGGGTTCATGGAGAGCGGCAGGAAGCAGGCGGCGGCGGCGATGCGGTCTTTCTGGATAATCACCGCGCCGTCGTGCAGCGGCGCGCTCGGCCGGAAGATGGTGGCCAGCAGGTCGTAGGAGAGCTGCGCGTCCATGGGCACGCCGCTTTCGATATAGGTGCGCAGCCCGATTTCGCGCTCGATCACCACCAGCGAGCCGGTCTGGTTCTGCGCGAACAGGTTGGCCGCCAGCACGATGTCGTCATAGGATTCCGCCACCGCTGCCGACATGCGCGAAAGCGTCAATTTTCTTCCCAGCTTCGCCAGCGCGAAGCGAATCTCCGCCTGGAACACGACAATAAGCGCGAAAATCGCGTACGGCAGCAGCGTGCCGACCAGCCAGTTCACCGTCTTCAGTTCGAGGGCGTGCGCCAGGTAAAACGCCAGTGCCAGGCCGCCGACGCCCACCAGGATGGGCACCGCGCGCGTGCCCTTGATCAGCACCAGGAATTCGTAAATGAGCAGGGCCACGAGCACGATGTCGATCACCGACACCGCCGACACGTGCGGCCACTGCAGCCAGGCTGGCGTCACCTACGCGCTCCTTTCCGTGCTATGCGCCCGGAACATCGACAGGTTAATTGTAATGCAATCCGAGCGATACCCGCGGCCCGATGAATGGCCGAGCTGGGAGACGACTTAGGAGTTCTTCTTGCGCACGTGCAACACCTTCTGCACCTCGGCGATGACCGCGCCGCTTTCGGTTCTACTCCGTCGTCTTCTTCACGGTGGCAGCAATCGTGCCCCGGCTCACGCGGGCGCGGATTTCATTCCCCGGCCGCACCTGTCGCGCATCCTTGACCAGATTTCCCTGGGCATCGAACACCAGCGCGTACCCGCGTTCCAGGATGCGCAACGGCGAAAGCGCATCCAGGGTTCCGCGCAGTCCCTCGAAGCGCGCCCGCCGGCGGGCCAAGTCCGACCGCGCCGCCGAGGCCAGCGCCGACGTGTGGGCCTCGAGGTCGCGCCGCATCGCCTCCAGGGTCCGCCGCAGGTCGCGCGCCCGCACTCGGGCCGACGCCGTATCCAGCCGCGTCCGGTACTCCTGCAGATGCCGCCGCTCCGCCGATGCCAGCCGAAACACCAGCTCATCCAAGCGCTGCTGGCGGCGCCCGATCAGATCGTGCATGCGGGCGAACGCGCTGTGCTGCGCCAATTGCGTGAGCGTCTGCCGTGCCATCAGCAACTGGTACCGCGCCGCCCGAGCCAGCCGCTGCCGAAACGTTTCCACGCGCTGCTCGAGCTGGTGCTGCGACTCGATCACCAGTTCCGCCGCCGCCGAGGGGGTGGGCGCCCGCAGGTCAGCGACGAAATCCAAGATCGTGAAATCGGTTTCGTGCCCGATCGCGGAGATCAGCGGCAACTCCGACGCCGCCGCCACGCGCGCCAATCCTTCATGGTTGAACGCCGCCAGGTCTTCCATGGACCCGCCGCCGCGCGCCACCACGATGACGTCCACGTTGCCGGCGCGATTGAAATACTGGATGCCGGCGCTGACCTCGCCCGCCGCCGCCTCGCCCTGCACCTGCGCCGGATAGATGAGCAGGTTGAGCCCGCGGTGCCGCCGCCGCACGATGTTGACGATGTCGCGGATGGCCGCGCCCCGGGGCGAGGTCACCACGCCGATCCTCCGCGGCAGCGCCGGGATCGGCCGCTTGCGCGCCGGGTCGAACAGCCCCTCCGCCGCCAGCTTCTGCTTCAGTTGCTCGAAGGCGATCTGCAACGCGCCCGCGCCCCTGGGCTCCAGGTACTGGGCCGAGAGTTGCAGTTCGCCGCGCGCTTCGTACACCGTCACCCGGCCGCGCGCGATCACCGCCATGCCGTCGGCGGGCTTGAACCTCAGCAGACGCGCCTGCGAGCGGAACATCACCACCCGCATCTGCGCGCCATCTTCTTTCAGCGTGAAGTACAGGTGTCCAGACTCCGCCGGCCGGTAATTGGAAATCTCGCCTTCGACAAACACGTCGGAGTACTCGCGCTCCACTGCCGAGCGCACCGCGCTCATCAGGTCCTTCACCGTCCAGATGCGCCGCGCCGGCGCCTGGAAGGCGAACCCCAGTTGGTCGGGAAGTGACATGGAAGCGAGTTTAACTCAGCCACCGGACTTCAGGCCGATTCCCAAAACAGGCCCAGAGGGCCGGAATTCGTTAGCCCACCGCGGCAGCGGTGGGTAGTCGTTCCCCTATAATGCGAGCCCCGGAGGGGCCGCACATGAGCCATTCCTACTGCACGAATCTTGTCCATTGCGTGTTCAGCACCAAGAACCGTGCCGCGATCATTCCCGCGGAATTCCAGGAGCAACTGTGGGCCTACCTGGAGGGAATTGCGAACAACCATCACATGCCGTTGCTGGCGGTTGGCGGAATTGCTAACCACGTGCATCTTCTGGTCTCGATCCCCAGTACGACAACGGTAGCTTCGGCCATCAATCGGTTTAAGGCGAATTCGTCGCGATGGTTGCGTGAACACGGGAAGAACTTCGAATGGCAGAAGGGGTATGGCGCGTTTAGCGTCAGCCCATCGCAGGTGCCGGCCGTCAAGGATTACATTCGCAACCAGGCGGAACATCACGCGAAACACACGTTCGAAGAGGAGTTCATCTCGTTATTGCAGAAATGCGGTGTGGCGTACGACCCGAAATATGTGTTCGGCTAGGTGCCGCGCCGCTGGCGCTCCGCCACTTTTCCCAGCTTACCCACCGCTGCCGCGGTGGGCTAACGAATTCCGCGGCTCCGCCGCTGGCCATCGAAGACGGGCGATTTCCGACCAAAACCGAAAACCGAATCCCGAAGACCGAAGACCGAAGACCGAGACCCAAAACCTAAAACCTAAAACCCAAAACCTGAAAACCTAAAACCTAAAACCTAAACCCCAAAACCGAAAACCGAAAACCGAAAAGCTTCCCACCTACCGGCTAGACCTGCCGATCAGATACAACACCAGCGAGAGCACAATGCTGATCAAGATTGACGTCACGATGGGAAAATACACCGTCGTATTTTTTCCGCGATAAACGATGTCGCCCGGCAGCCGGCCGATGGGCAGGTGCAGGCGGCTCCCGAAGACGAGAATCACCCCGAACACCGCCAGCAGCACGCCGAGGAAGATCAGGATCTTGCCGAGTTCCGTCATCACTTTAATTCTATGCCGCTAAGAGGCTGCTGAAAAACTCGCGTAGATGGAACAAAACCGAGATTCCTCGGGGCTGAAGCCCCTCGGAATGACAATAATAAAAGACTTCTGCGGCGCGGCTCCCTCCCCTTCGACTTCGCTCAGGGTCGGGACGGTCCCGCCGCGCCCTTTCAAAACGAGAATCACCCGGATTTTTTCAGGAGCCTGCTAACTCCCAACCCCTAACTACTAACTCCTCTTATAATGGTTCACACTCCATGAGTTCCCTGCTCTCCCGCGCTGACACGCCGGAAGTCTCCTGGTTCGAAAAGCCCTGGGCGCCGCCGGCGCTGGCCTGCGGTCTGGTGTTCCTGGTTTACGCCGGCGCGGTGCGCTTCGATTTCGTTTACGACGACACAACCCAGATCCTGCAAAACCCCTGGCTGACCTCGTTCTCTTACCTGCCGCGCTACTTCACCTTGCACGTCTGGGCGTTTGCCCACATTGCCGGCGCCTACTGGCGGCCCCTGTTCCTCATCTGGCTGCTCCTGCACCGCATTCTGTTCGGCACGCATCCGGCGATGTGGCACCTCGACAGCGTTCTGCTGCACGTCGCCGCCACCGGTTTTGTTTACCTGCTCGTCCGCCGCCTCACCCGCGACCGCACCGCCGGCCTCATTGCCGCGCTCATCTTCGGACTTCATCCGGCCCTGATTGAAAGCGTCGCCTGGATTTCCGGCGTCACCGATCCTCTGCTGGCTGTCTGTCTGGTCCCGGCATTTCTGGCATTCCTGAACTGGCGCGAAAGCCGCTCACCACGCTGGCTGGCTGCGTCCCTGGTTCTTTACGCGCTCGCCCTGATGTCCAAGGAACCCGCGATCGTGCTGGGGCCGCTGATTTTCGTTTACGCGTGGATCTACTCCGACCACCGGCTCACCGGCCGCATCCGCGACGCCTTCGCCGCCGTTGTCCCTTACATCCCGGTAACCATCATTTACCTCGCCATTCACCTGCTCGTGCTGGAGCGCGTTAGCTATTCCCGGACGCTGGCGACGCCGGTGCGCACTCTGCTTACCGCGCCTTCGCTGCTGTTGTTTTACCTGCGCACGCTGGTCTTTCCCGCGGTCATCAGCCCGCATTACAACTTCAAACTTGTCACCGCCTTCTCCGGGACGCGGGTGCTGGCGCCGTGCCTGGTTCTGATCGCCGCCTCCGTTCTGCTGTACCTGTCGGCGCGTGGTGATCGTGATCGCTCCCGCCTGACCGCCTTCGCCTGCGCCTGGATCCTGCTTCCACTCCTGCCTGCGTTCTATCTGGCGCCGCAGGGCCCGCACGACTTCGCCCACGCCCGCTATCTTTATCTTTCGTGCATCGGTTTCGGGATCATCGTCGCAGCCGCGATTCGGCGCCTGCGGGTACCCGCGATGCAGGCCGCCGCCGGCGGCGCCATCGTCATCCTGCTGGCCGCCGGCACCGCCGCTCAGCAGCTCTACTGGACCAACGACATGACGCTGTTTTCCCGCAGCGTCGCGGTCGCTCCCGACAATCCCACCGCCCTCACCGGCCTGGGCATCGAGCTCGGCAAACGCGGACGCTACCCCGAAGCCATCAACCTGTTTCAGCGCGCCCTCGCCATTGATTCCGACGACTGGCATCCCAACTTCTCCCTTGGCTACACCTATTTCATTCTCGGCCGCTACGCGGAAGCCGAGCCGCTGATCGCCCGCGCCGTTGCCATCAATCCCTGGCGCGCCGATCCCGACCAGTATGCCTATCTTGGCCTGGTGGAATCGAAGCTCGGCGATCTGCCCAAGGCGGAGTGGGCGGTGCGACAGGCGGTGCGGCACTAGCCGAATCGCGAGCAATTCCGCTTTGCATTGGCCCTCATCCTCGAGCAGGAAGGCAAACTCCCGGACGCGGTGAAGGAGTTGAAGAAAACTCTGGCTATCAATCCCAACAACGCCACCGCCCGCGCCCGCCTCGAACGCCTACAGCAGTCGTCCGTCAGTAGCCATTAGGCGGGGGCTAGCCCCTGGCATCCCCACTCGTCCCGGAAACATTCATCCCCGTGGTTACGTATCTCCTCCCAGCACGTCTGACAGCCGAAAGAGTGTGCCATGACCGCCAACCGCCGTTCCCGCCTGCTTCTCATTCTTCGCCATTGTGCTCGGCCTTGGTTCCCTCAGCCGCGCTCAGCAACAGGGCGATACCTTCCACTGGAGCGGAAAGCTGGCCGCCAACCAGGTTTTGCAAATCAAGAACATCAATGGTGGCATTGACGCCGATGGCACCACTGGCGACACCATTGACGTATCCGCCGTCAAAAGCGGTCGCGACCGCGACCAGGTCCGCGTCGAGGTGGTGCAGAGCGGCGAAGGCGTTACCATCTGCGCCGTCTATCCCGGCGGCAGTTGCACCGGAGACGGCAGCTCGCACTCCCACGGCGACATCAAGGCCAATGTGGATTTCACCGTGAAGGTGCCGCGAAATCTGCGCTTCAACGCCAGCAACGTCAACGGCCACATCAAGGCCGAAGACTTGGGACGTCCTGCCAAGGTCACCACCGTCAACGGCGGGATTGACGTCAGCAGCGCGGCCTGGGTCTCGGCAAGCTCGGTCAACGGCAGTGTGAAGGTCGCGATGGGCAGCGCCGATTGGGACGGGAAGCTGAAGATCTCCTCCGTCAACGGCTCGATCACGCTCGACATGCCCACCGACACCAATGCCGAGGTGCACTTCAGTTCCGTCAACGGCAATCTGGATTCCGACTTTCCGCTGAACGTGCGCGGCATGTCATTCGGGCCGAAGAACCTGCATGGCACCATCGGCAACGGCGGCCGGGAACTCGACGTCTCCACCGTCAACGGCAGCCTGCACATCCGCAAGGGAAAGGCCGCGATGTGAAAAGCAGGTTCTAGGTTTTAGGCGGGAAAAACAGGTCTTAGGTTTTAGGCGTTAGGTCTTAGGCAAAGGCTAAAACCCAAAACCTAAAACCAAAAACCTGAAGCGTGAAGCCTAAAGCCTGCAGCCTGCTTCTCTACCATCCCATCCTCTTCCGCAAGGTCATGATGTGCGCCACGTGGTGCTTGCCGTGCCAGGCGTACATCCCGAGATAGCGGTCCAGGTTCAGTTCGCCCAGTTCCGGATGCTTCAGCTTGAACTCGAACTGGTCCGGGGTCATCGCCCGCAGTACCGCCACCCAGCGATGATGCAGCGCCTCCAGCAGCACCAGCGAGGTCTCGATCGGCACCTGCACGTCCGCCAGTTCCGCCCACAGCTTTTCGTCGTAGGGCTTGACGATTGGGTTCGGCTCGGTGAGCGCGAGCTTGAAACGGATGAAGGCATTCATGTGACTGTCGGGCACATGATGCACCACCTGGCGCACGGTCCAGCCGCCGGGACGATAGGGCGTATCGAGCTGCGATTCGCGCAGATTGTGCACCGCGGCGCGCAGCCGCTCCGGGCGCAGCCGCGATCTCGTCGATGAAGTGCCGTCGCTGGTCGTCCGTGTACGGGCCTTCGTAGTTGAATTTGCCGATGGGATAGCTCAGGTTGGGGGTCGCTGCGGTGCTCATGCGCATATTCTAGCGGGGAATTGGCCAGTTTTTCAGTTCCTCAGTATGTCAGTCAGTCAGTACCTCAATACGGGGATAGCGACGAACAGCCGGGCATCGACACGACTGAAAAACCGACGTACTGACCTCCGGATGAACTGAGCTACTTTTCCATTTCAAATTTCAAATTTACAATTCCGGTATGCACCATTCACCGCAGTTCCTCCAGATCGTCAACGACGCCAAGAAGCGCGTCCGTGAAACCACGGTGGACGAAATCAAGCGCCGCCACGATCGCGGCGACCGCTTCACCCTGGTCGACGTGCGCGAAGAGAGCGAGTACGCCAAGGACCACCTGCCCGGCGCCATCCATCTGGGCAAGGGAATCATCGAGCGCGACATCGAGGTGAAAGTTCCGGACACCTCCGCCGAGGTCGTGCTCTACTGCGGCGGCGGCTTCCGCTCCGCCCTTGCCGCCGACAATCTCCAGAAGATGGGCTACACCAACGTGGTTTCCATGGATGGCGGCATCCGCGAGTGGCGCGAGAAGAAGTACCCGCTGACCGATCAGTAACCCACGGACAAAGTATGTCAGTACGTCAGTTTTTCAGTATGTCAGTTCGAAACCGGTAGAGCATCTTCGAGCCGAACCACAGATACTGACAAACTGAAATACTGAAAAACTCTTTTCGAGTGGTTAGCGCCCCCTGAGTCAGGCAGGGACGAGACGCTGGCAGACCCGGGACGGAAGTTTCTGGGTCGGAACTACTTCCGCTCCTCCGCCACCGCCGCGCACAGCTCGTTGACCGCCCGACGCTGTCCATCGCGCGAGTAGAGAAACTCGAACCCATGCTCCGTCCCGCGCGTGTTGCGCACCATGGCATAGAGCGCGGGCACCGGCGGCATCTCCAGGCGCACCACCTCGCCGAGGTAGAGTTGGTCGGGGAGCGATGCGCCCAGTCCGCCCTCTCCCACCACCACGGCGCGCCCGTGGACTTTGCGGATGGGTTGGTCGTCCCAGTAGATGATGGCTCTCAGGGGCCGGTCGATGGAATAGCGGGGAAACCGGCGGGATTGCACGGTACATTACCTCTCAGTCTTGAGTGTCGGGACCTATGATTGTAGGGCGAGCGGTTCATCTTGTCGCGTCACGAAAGGCGCTGGCGGGAGGTAACGCTGGCGCTGGCACGCGGTTCCGTTTTGGGCGTACAATTCCGGCTCTATCCGATGTGTGGGCCCGCGGGCGTCCTGTCCCAGTCTTGGGTGGGGCACGGAAAACACGGAGGCAATCCCGCCTTTCGAAAACCGCGAAGGTGGAGCACCAGGCGCACAGAATGGCGCAGGAGGACCAGCTTTACATGCAGTGGAGTAAGGCGTAGGATTGAACTTAGGTGAGGAGTTTCCATCCCCTTTCAGATTTTCTGAACTAAGTCAGCCCATCTGAAGTAGTTCCTCTTAGTCCACCCCAGCCGGGAGGTTGACGTGTACGATTTCAGGGCGCCCACAAAACAGAAGCCGACAACAGTCGCTAGTCCGAAAAGCACTCCTCCAAAAGTGACAATTTTGCCCGACCCGGTCCCCTTACACGATCGGATAAAAGAGCGCGCTTATGAGCTGTATGAAAGCCGCGGTCGTGAGCATGGCAAGGACGCGCAGGACTGGCTCAGAGCCGAGCAGGAAATCCGCACTCATCAGCGCTAGAGAAGCGATCCACCTCCACCCATGCTGCTACATCAAGCGCGGGAGGGATTTATGAACTGCCTGGAGTGCGCGGCTCTGGACCGAACCCTCAAAGCGGCGCTCGCTAAGTACATCGAGGCTCGTTCGGCAGCGTTCTATCGAGTCAGCACTGAATTTGCCGCGATGAAACAGGTTGATATGGAACGCGCCAGGGCCAGCGTACAAGAGCACGAGTTGGTGTGCCGCTTCGCAGCCCAGGTCGGGCCAACGAGAGACCTCGAGGTCGAGAATCCCGGCGCCGGAAAGCGGCCGGGTAAGCAATCCCTTGCCATGGACGACGCGCGGTAGCCTTGCGCTCAGGGCAGGCTCTGACAATGCCGAGTACCGCACCCAACAGGTTGTTCAGGCGCGTTGCGCGAGCTGGCGCCAGACACCTGCCGTACCCTTCAGGTACAGCACTCCGACGCAGAGCGAGATCAGCGAAAAGCCGAGGAACTGGGTGTAGCGTCCGGCGTAGCGCGCGATGATGATGACGTCGAGCCCGACTTCGGCGCCGCGCAGCACAAACAGCACGCCGATGGCGATTAACACGGTGCGCAGCAACGGCAGGCGGCGCAGCGAGCCCGCCCCCGACAACCCGTAAAGCGCAAACAGGCTGAACATGGCCGCCATGGCCACCAGAAGCAGCAAGAACTTGATGTCTCCCCGCCGCTGCATGGCGATTACCGAGCGTGGCGCGCCGAAGAACCGAAGTACCTTCTCGCCGGCGAAATAGAACAGCAGGTGGGCAAGCGCAATGGCGAAGTTGCAGATCGCTCCGAGCCTGAGCATGTATTGTGCGCGATCCATGGCGGCCGGGAAGAGCTTGCCACGCGCTTGCGGGCGCGGGAAGGCAGAAGTGGCGCTGGTGGAAGCCACGGTTCCGATTTGGGAGGGTGTGCGGCGCGCTCAGGACGCGCCAGGAGAAATGCCGGTGCTTCGACTCGGATGCGGTCACCCGCCGTTGCTTACATGCGTTTGATGAAGTGCGCGATCTTGTGTCCGCCTTCTTCGGTGTAATGTACGGAAACCTTCTCGCCCTTCTTGGCTTCGTACTCGGCGCCCTTGACGACTCCATGTTCCGTATCGACGGCGGCATCCTTGGCGACGTGGTAGGTCTGCTGCGAGCCGTCTTCGGTCTTTACGGTCACGGTGTGGCCGGCCTTGTCGAGATCCGTGATCGTGCCCTTGCCGACCTTCACGCTATCCTTGCCGAAGTCATCAAAACCCACGGCGGTCTTGTCGGTACCTTCTTCGGTGTAATGAACCACGACATGGGTTCCCTTTTTGCCCGCCAGATAGCTGGCCACCGCACCCGTCTTGACACCTTGGGCCGCATGCACGGCGGTCTTGCCGGTGAACTTGAACACCTCAACGGCGCCGTCGGCCGTCTTCACGGCGATCGTCCTGGCAGCCGAATCCACGCGGGTGATGACGCCCTCGGTGGCATGCTGCACAGCCAGCGCAGGCACCGCGGCTGACATCACGGCTAAGATCAGGAAAAGTCTCAAAGCAGCTCTTGGCATTGGTAACTCCGCTGTCTTAGATGAATCATTACACCCTTTCAGTTGCCTGTGGCGGGCACACGAAACTCCTCTGGCAAGCACGCGGAGCCGCATCGCTCCTTGGGGCGCCATCATCCAATATCGGTAGGGGAAAGGATGAGTGAGTCATGAGAAGGCGAACATTCGCAACAGTAATAGGGGCGATGCTTGTCGCCGGCATCCTGGCGCTGCCTGCCACGGCCGACGTGGCTTCGCGAACCGCATCGCCAGTTCCGGGAACATTGAATTACGTGGAAGGCCAGGCATCCATCGGCTCCGAATCGCTGAGTTCAAAATCCGTGGGCTCGGCCGAACTGCAACCGGGCCAGACGTTGAGCAGCCGAGCGGGCAAGGCGGAAATCCTGCTGACGCCCGGCGTCTATCTTCGCGTGGGCAGCAACAGCTCAGTGAAAATGATCTCACCGAGCATCACCAACACGGAAGTCGAAGTTCAGCGCGGAGAAGCGCAAGTGGAAGTGGGCCAAATCTTCAAGCAGAATGACCTGCTGGTCTCGGAAGACGGCACGACCACCCAACTTCAGAAGCGAGGCGTTTACGATTTCAACGCCGATTCGCGTGTCGTGCGCGTCCTGGACGGCCAGGCCATGTTGCACGATGGGGACGCAACCATCAAGATCAAGGGAAGCCACGAAGTGGTGCTCGGCGCTCCCGACTTGAAAGCCCGCAAATTCGACAAGGACAACTTCAAAGCGGACAACGGGCTGTATCGCTGGAGCAGCCTGCGCTCGGAGTACCTGGCGGAAGCGAACGCGGATCAGGCGCGTGTGTACCTCGTCAACGGCTGGTACGGTCCTGGCTGGGTGGGCGCGGGATGGTACTGGGACTCTGGGTTTAGTTGTTACACGTTCATCCCTGCGGACGGAGCCTTCTATAGCCCGTTCGGCTGGGGATTCTACTCACCGCTGTGGGCCTACCGGGCGCCGGCTTATTACTACGGGCACGTCGGCCATACCTTCGGCCGGGAATACCGCCCGTGGGACCGTGGTGTTGGTTACCACCCTGCGTTTCGCGGAGGCGAACCGCGTGGCGGACTCCGTGGTGGATTCAATCGCCAGGCGCAGAGCGGATTCCGGGGCGGCGAACTCCATGGAGGATTCACTCGCCCGGCGCAGAGCGGATTCCGAGGCGGATTCCGAGGCGGCGAACTCCATGGTGGATTCACTCGCCCGGCGCAGAGCGGATTCCGAGGCGGATTCAGGGGCGGATTCCGAGGCGGCGAACTTCATGCCGGCGGTTCCGCTGGCTTCCACGGTGGGTTTGGGCATCACTAGCGGTAAGCACGACGACGCCGGGCTGTAAGCAAGGGTAACGCACAGCCCGGCGCGGCAGTGCTTCGGGTGGAGGCTTGGATTTCCGGAGTGGGAATGCCGGGGTTTGTCGCCCCTCGGCTGCGCTCGGGGCAAGCTCCGGACGCGGAGGACGCAGAAGGCGAAAATCGCCCCACCCTTCGCCCCTTCGACTCCGCTCAGGGCAAGCTCCGGCGGGCGAAAGGGTGGGCCACCGGCGAAAACGGTGTGTCATACTACCGAGGCGCATGGCAGACGCAGAAAGGACGTGGCGGACATGGGCGTCACGTATGTTGAAGGGGCGGTTACGGGCCCTACGGGCAAACAGGCCACCGTACGTTTCCTGGTTGACAGCGGCGCAACCTACACCCTCCTGCCGCACGATGTCTGGAAAGAGCTGGAGCTTGCGCCCAAGCGTCAGGTCACGTTCACGCTGGCCGATGGCACCACGGTTGAGCGCGCCGTCTCGGAGGTGCACCTCAGGCTGCCCGAAGGCGAGGGACACACGCCGGTCATCTTGGGAGAGCCGGGTGACCAGGCGCTGCTGGGAGCGGTGACGCTGGAGATCTTAGGGCTGGTTCTCCATCCATTCAAACGCACGCTGGAACCGATGCGCATGCTCCTCGCCTGACAGGTATTTTGTCGCAGAGGACGCAGAGGACCACCCCACCCTTCGCCCCTTCGACTCCGCTCAGGGCAAGCTCCAGCGGGCGAAAGGGTGGCCACCCACCGTTTGGTTCACAATGCCCACCGCATCGAAATGCGCGGAGAATCCATGCGCAAAAGACCCAATCCTCCCGAGGACGACAATAAGGAGTGAATCTACTGCTACCGGTCGTTGGGCAGCCTCGCCCTTGCCTTGCACGTTTGCCGCAACTCGGCGCACAATCCCATACGAAGAGAACTGAGATGACACTCACCGATGTGCTCCTGCATGAAGCGGAAGAGACGTACGTCATCACAGAGAAGTTGTTCCGCCGTGTCGTCGACGGGGATCTCTCTTGGCGGCCGGCAACGGGCAAAAACTGGATGACCGTTGGACAGCTGCTGATGCATTGCGCCAGCTTCGGGTGCGGTAAGGCCATTCAGGGCTTTGTCAAGGGAGACTGGGGGCTGCCCGCGGGCAGCCGACTTGAGGACCTGGGTGCCGAACAGCATGTGCCGCCGGTAGCGGCACTGCCCAGTGTTGAAAGCGTCGAGCAGGCGCTCCAACTCTTGGCGAGGGACCGGGACATAGCGCTGGGCTGCATTGCGGAAGCTAAGGAGGCCGACCTGCTGACCAAAGTACTCGCTGCACCCTGGGGTGGTCACGAGGCGTCGCTGTTCCAGCACCTGCTGCACATGATCGCGCATCTCAGCCAGCACAAGGGCCAGCTCTTTTACTACCTTAAACTGATAGGGAAGGACGTAAACACCAGCGACCTCTGGGGGACTTAGATCGCAATGCACTGCGCTGCAAGTCGCAGGGCGTCACGTATGTTGAAGGGGTGGAGGACCACCCACCCTTCGCCAAAAGCGGGCGAAAGGGTGGGCCACCCGCGATTATTCTGGCAATTTGAGCACGTTACCTTGGAGGCGGGGCACCCATAAAGCGCATGTCAGGCGCGGTACCATCCCTGGAGCGATTCGACGAGGCCGCACGCCTTTTCGCAACCCCGCAGGCGGACCGGTGCGATTGGTGTCGAAGTCCCCACCACGAGATCTATCGCTCCGGCCTTTGTTGCCACTGCTACGAAATCAGATCTGAAAAAAGGCGGCTCGCCCGAGAGGTGAGAGAAAGAATGGGCGGCGGGCAGCCCTGGCGGGGTCTGGAATTGCAGTTGCGGATCGATTGCCACGTGGCAGGGAGGATGGAAGACATGGTGAAAGCCGAGGGTCAAAGCATTGCGGAGGACAGATCCCCAGAGCACAGCTCGATGGCCATTGAGGATCTTCTTAGATACATCAGCTGCCAACTCCTGCCCAGGAAAGAGCGCCAGCTGTACTACGGCTGCGCCACCATAATTTCGGGTTTGTTCAGCCCAGCCCAACGTGCTGCATTGATACATCTGCTGTCCGAAGCCGTGGACCTGCACAAAAGACATAATCGCAAGAAACGTGCTAAGGCAAATAGCGCGAAACTCGTGGAGGAGAGCCAGCAGATGCCAATCTGGCTCGCGGAAGCTCTCGGCGAATAGTGGCTGGTGGCCCGTCGCGATGGCGCTTTTGGTCGTGCTGTCCCTGCGGGACTCGGATGATTGTGGTGCGAGCGTTCCCGGGACTTACGTGCCGGGCTATGAACTGTCGTCCGCTGCGCCGACTCTGCTCCGCGTCCGTCGTAATCAGCGGGCGAATGTAGGGGTCCTTCGACTCGGACGCGGCAACCCGCAGGCCCAAAACGCGCCTGCTGGTTGCTTGCCGCGTCCTCGCTTGATTTCATAACGACGTTGGCTCGGTCGCACCGGGTACATTGGTTTGCGACCAACAAGACCAAGGCTCGGGCGAAGGAGCCAACGCGATGTTGATTATAGGTTGTGATTTTCACCCGAGTTTTGAGCAGGTCTCG
>CAVXCR010000023.1:0-92815 GCA_963760265.1 Terriglobia bacterium | reverse complement strand
TGACGTCAATGCCCACCCATACTTGCTCCCCAGCTTTCGACTTGTTCATGGTTCGCCTCCGGTTTAAGCTGGGCTTCGGCTCCCGACCCTGTGCAACCTCTCCCGCCAGCCTTGTGAATGCAGGCTCGAAGGCCTCGGATTCTCCACGGCGTGAGAAAGGAAGGGCGGGGGCCATTCTCGACTGCAGGCTGCTGTCGCGCCTCGGGATCTGACGGCCTCCCGCCGAAGCCCGCTGCGGCTTTGCTACCGCAATCCGCCGCTGGCGAGCAGTGTCAGGGAAGATACAAGGGATCTCGGGTTTGTGTTGGCGGGCACAGCGACTCTGGAAGCGCTCTAGAAACTGAAAGCTGATAGCTGAGAGCTACTTCGCTTCCTCGACCACCGCGTTCGCGATCTGGTCAATGGTCTGCAGCGCCACCCGGCTGGTCAGGTTGTGATTGTTGACCATGATGGAAAACGCAATGCGCTCGCCGCGCCGCGTGGTGGCGTAACCGGACAGAGCATTCACGTTCTTCAACGAGCCGGTTTTACCGTGGACGCGCCCCTGCGCCGGCGTCCCGCGGAAGCGCTCCGTGAGCGAACCATCCACGCCCGCCACCGGCAGCGTGTCGTCGAACTGCGCCGCCCACGGCTGGCGGCTGTCGTACAGCAGCAGCTTGACGATGGCGTGGGGCGTAACCAGGTTCTGCCGCGAAAGCCCCGAGCCATCGTAGAAGGCATACTCGTCGGAGCGAATGTCGGCCTGCGAGAGGAATCCGCGCACCACCTCCGACCCCGCTTCAATCGTGCCCGCCGCACCCTTCTCGCGACCCAACAGGCGGAGCATTAACTCGGCGTGGAGGTTCTGGCTGGCCTTGTTGATCACCCGGAGATCGGAAACCAGCGATTGCGACTGAAATTCGCCCAGCACCAGCCCCCCGATGGTTGGCCGCGTCGTCCGCGGAATATCGCCGCCGCCCGCGGAGGCCGTTGCCGTAACGCTGAACGTGGACAGGCTCGCCAGTTCCAGGTGCTTGGCGCGCGTCCGTCCGTACACCACAATCCCGCGCTGCTCCAGCATGGTGCGGAACAACTGGGCGGTGAAATCGGCCGGGTCTTCAATGGCCAGCGACTCATGGAAGCCGGGATCGTCCACCGGGATGTTGCCCCACAGCGTGAGCGTGTTGGATCCCGGCTCGCGCCCGATCGTCACGCTCCGCGGCCCGGTGCCTGCCGGCGTGGTCATGATGCGGTTGTCGAAGTGGTAGTAGTCCGGAAAAGGCGTGACGTTGATGAACGCCTTGTCGCCGGAGTGGTCGCCCGGCATGACGCTCACCAGGATCAGATTGTCGTTGATGGTCAGCGCCGAAACCGGCGCGCCCCACTCGTAGCGCATGTCTTCCTGCGACCAGCCCTCGCCGTAGCGCTCGAAAGCGAAGTAGGAATCGTCGCCGACCACGTCGCCGTCAACAAACTTGACCCCGCGCTGCACCAGTTGATCGGCCAACTGTTCCAGCACGTGCGCCCGCGGCGAATTCCGCTCCGAGCGCAGGTTGTACGCCAGCGTGCCGCCGGTCAGGTTGGGATCTCCACGACCCACCACCACAACATCGCCGCTCAGCCGCCCGTACTTGTCCAGAGACCCGGTGGTCTCGATCGTGGTGCGGAACTTGTAGTCCGCCCCGATCAGCGCCAGCACCGCCGAGGTGGTGAACAGCTTGGTATTGGAAGCCGGCGTGAACAGCTTGTCGGCGTTCTGCGTGTAGAGCGTCTCACCGCTGGCGACATCCACCACCTCGATGCCCCAGAAAGCGCGCGCCACCTCCGGCTGCAAGAGGATCTTTTCGATGCGGTTGGCGAGCGCCGTTGATTCGTGCGCCGGTTTCTTGTCCTTGGGTTTTGGCGCTGCAACAGCGATTTGCGCCAGCAGAAAGAGAATGCAAATGCGGGCAACGGCGTGGCGGGCTCGGAACATGGAAGTGGGAAGTCGAGTGTAGCACTTTTCGACAGTCCCGAGTCGCGAGTCGCGAGCAACACACTCGGGACTCGCGACTCGCGACTCGTTAAGCCTTGCGCCCCGGGGCCTGGAGCCTGTTTAATCAGCGGCGGACCATGCGCCCACGCTTCACATGGAATCTCGGCTCTCGCGTCCTGCCGCTCGGCGGACGCACGCTCGTCATGGGCGTGCTCAACGTCACGCCCGATTCCTTTTCCGACGGCGGGCGCTACTTCGACACCATTGCCGCCGTCGAGCACGGTCTGCGCCTGCTCGACCACGGCGCCGACATCGTGGATGTGGGCGGCGAATCCACCCGTCCCGGCGCCACCACCGCCGGCGCCAACCCAGAATTCGTCGCCGAAGAGGAAGAACTGCGCCGCGTGTTGCCCGTGGTGCGTGAACTGAAGCGCCGCCGGCCCGGCGCCGTGCTTTCCATTGATACCTACAAGTCGGGAGTGGCGCGCGCGGTGGTGGAAGCGGGCGCCGAGATCGTGAACGATGTCAGCGGCCTTCTCTGGGACCCGGCGATGGCGGCGACCTTGGCCGAACTGGGTTGCGGCGCCGTGCTCATGCATACGCGCGGCCGACCGGACCAGTGGCGCACGCTGCCGGCGGTGGACGATATGGTCGCGCTGGTCTGCGACGAGTTGCGCCGGTCGAGTGAACGCGCCCTGAGCGCGGGTGTGTCGCGTGACCGGCTGGTGCTCGATCCCGGCTTTGGCTTCGGCAAGCGCCTCGAAGAAAACTATCCGCTGCTCGCCCGCTTCGAGGAGTTTGCCGCGCTCGGGTTTCCGCTGCTGGCAGGACCGTCGCGAAAATCGTTTATCGGCCGGGCGACCTCGCGCGCGGGAAGCGCCACGCCGGCCGGCGAGCGCCTGGTCGGAAGCCTGGCCGCGGCGGTGATCTGCATCATGAAAGGCGCGCATATCGTGCGCGTGCACGACGTGAAGGAAACGGTGGAAGCGGCGGCCATGGCGGACGCAGTGTTGAACTGCGCGCCCGAGTGAGCATGGGGTTGGCAATCGGCTCTCGGCGATCGGCTGTCGGGTGTCCAGCCCCGAGCGCCGATAGCCGATGGCCGACAGCCCTTCGCTAGAACAGCTTCTTCGAATCCAACAGAATCGTTACCGGGCCGTCGTTCACCATCTCGACTTCCATCATCTCCTGAAATTTTCCCGTTTCGCAGCGCAGCCCGGCGGCGCGAATCTTGCCGACGAAATATTCATAGAGGCGCATCGCCTGTTCCGGCCGCGCGGCAGCATCGAACGACGGGCGTTTCCCCCGGCGCACGTCGCCATACAACGTGAACTGGGAAACGGCGAGCACCGCGCCACCGGCATCCGCGACGGAGCGATTCATCTTTCCGTCCGCGTCCTCGAAGATGCGCAGCCCGGCAATCTTGTCCGCCAGGTAGTCGGCGTCGCTTTCTGTGTCGTCCTGCGCCACCGCGAGCAGCACCAGCAGGCCAAGCCCGATTTCGCCGACAAGCTCCTTGCCGACCTTCACCGACGCCCGGCTCACGCGCTGCACCACCGCTCGCATGGCTTCAACCTACCACGGAGATCGGCCACCACGGAGACACGGAGGAAAATAGAATTGGTAATTTCGTAAATTTGTAATTTGGTAATTTTCGGGCCACAGCGCGCAGCACCGTTGCCGTTTCGAAATTACCAAATCACCAAATTACCCAATTACCAAATTCCTCCGTGTCTCCGTGCCTCCGTGGTGCACTCGCTCATTGACCTACTCGGAACCCGCGGCCTAGAATCGCCGCTTCGTCCATATCACTTTGGAGTGTGCCGATGTTTCATCGTGTCCCGACTTTTCTGTTCGCGATCGTGCTCTTCAGTGCCGCCGCGCCGGCGCAATCATCGCCCGCGCCAGCGCCGCCTCGCGACCTGGTGATCGAGAACGCCACCCTGCTGACCGCCACTCACGGCCGCATTCCGAACGGCAGCGTGGTGGTGCACGGCGGCAAGATCGCGGCTTTCGGCGCTAACGTCGCCGCTCCCGCGGGCGCCATGGTGATCGATGCCGGCGGGAAGTACGTCACGCCCGGGCTGATCGATGCGCACTCGCACATGGCGCTCGATGACGATGTCAACGAGGCCACCAGCCCCATTGTCCCGCAGATGATGATGGTCGACGCCTTTCAGTACACCAGCAAGGAGATCTATCGCGCCCTTGCCGGTGGCGTCACCTCCGCCATGCTGCTGCACGGTTCGGCCGACATGATCGGCGGCCAGGCCGTCATCATCAAAACCAAGTACGGGCTCGGCCGCGACCAGTTGCTCTTCCCCAACGCTCCCCGTTCCATCAAGTTCGCCAGCGGCGAAAATCCCAAGCGTGTCTTCGGCCAGCGCCACCAATTGCCCTCCACCCGCATGGGCAACTTCGCGGTGCAGCGCCAGGCCCTGGTTGACGCGCAGGATTACATGCGCCAGTGGGACGAATACGAAGCCCGAAAGCAGAAGGGCGACAAGGACGCGAAGGCGCCCAAGCGCGACCTCAAGCTCGACGCGCTGGTGGACGTGCTCAAGGGCAAGCTCTACGTTCAGATCCACTGCTATCGCGCCGACGAGTTCCTCACCGAGATGGCGATGGCGAAAGAGTTCGGCTACAAGCTGCGCGCCTTCCATCACGCGCTCGAGGCCTATAAAGTCGCCGACAAGATCGCGGCCAACAACGTCGGCGTCGCCACCTGGGCCGATTGGTGGGGCTTTAAGGAAGAAGCCTGGGACGCGACGCCATGGAACGCCGTCCTGCTGATGCGCAAGGGCGTGCGCGTTGCCATCAAGAGCGATTCCGACGACCAGATCCGCCGCCTGAACGTGGAAGCCGCCAAGACCATGCGCTACGGCGGCGCCACCGAGGATGAAGTGGTGAAGATGATCACGCTCAACCCGGCGTGGATCATCGGCGTCGACGACCGCGTCGGTTCAATTGACGTCGGCAAGGACGCCGACCTCGTCATCTGGAACGGCTACCCGCTGTCCAGCTACGGCGTGCCCGAAAAAGTGTTCATTGACGGCGAGCTGTTTTTCGACCGAACGCTTGCCGGATATGGGCTGACGCATTTCGCCGGTACCCCCGACAGTCTGCCTTCCCCGCCAAGTTCCGGCGCCGAGCCGGAAGCGGAGGTGCGCTAATGAAAAATCCTTTGCGTATCTTTGCGTCCTTTGCGGTTGTGCTTTTCTTCGCCGCCAGTGCTTTTGCCCAGCAACCCTCACGCGCGCAGGAAACGCGAGCCACCGCGATCAAGGGCGGAAAGCTGCTGACCATCACCCATGGAACGATTGAAAACGGGGTGGTCGTCATGGAGAACGGGAAAATCACCGCGGTCGGTCCTTCGGCCTCGACGCAAATTCCCGCCAACGCGCGCGTCGCTAGACGCCACCGGGATGACCGTCTATCCCGGCCTGATCGATTCGGAATCGCATCTCGGCCTCACCGAAATTTCCGCCGTCCCCTCCACCAACGACCTGGTCGAGACCAGCGACGAGATCATGCCGCACATGCACGTCGCCGACGCGTTCCATGCCGAGAGCGAGCTGATCCCGACCGCGCGCGTCAACGGCGTCACCAACGCCATCGTCGCGCCCGCCTCGCAGGACACCCTGCCCGGCCAGGACTCGTTCATCCAACTCGCCGGGCCGTCCGCCGACGAGATGCTGGTGGTGCGCGACATCGCCATGCCGCTCAACTTCAGTGGCGCGCAGCGCCGCAAAATGGATTGGCAAACCGGACGCGGCGCCTATCCGACCACCCGCATGGGCATGGCCGCACAACTCCGCCAGGCATTTCTCGACGCGCTCGATTACCAGCAGAAGGTTGCCGATTCCGAAAAGCACAAGGGCGAAAAGGGCGTGCAACCGGTGAAGCGCGACCTGAAGCTGGAGGCGCTGCTTCCCTACCTGGAAGGCAAGAAACCGGTGGTGCTCGCCGCCAGCGAGCCCAGCGATCTGGAAACCGCCGTCAAACTCGCCAACGAATTTCACCTGAAATTCATTCTCAACCACGTCACCCACTCGCGGCCGGTGCTGGACTACATCGCGCGGCTGAAGGCGCCCGTCATCGTGGGGCCCATCTACGATTTCCCCAAGGACAACGAGCGCTACGACGCGGTGTACAGCCTGCCCGGCGAGCTGGTGAAACGCGGCGTGAAGATCGCATTCGCCTCCTATGAATCGCACCAGGTGCGCAACCTGCCCTACGCGGCGGGATACGCGGTCGCCTACGGGCTGCCCTACGACGAGGCGATGAAGGCGCTGACCATCAACGCCGCCGAAATCTGGGGCCTGGCCGACAAGCTGGGATCGCTCGACGCCGGCAAGATCGCCAACGTGGTGGTGGCCAACGGCGATCCGCTGGATGTGAAGACCGACGTCAAGCACGTCTTCATCAATGGCCAGGAAATTCCCCTCTGGGACCGCCAGATGGAGCTGCGGGACCAATACTCGAAGTAGTTTCAGTTTCAGTTTCAGTTTCAGATTTAGTTTCAATTTTCGGTGCGGTTGCCCCACCCTTGTCGCTCCCGGGTTTGGAGCGACAGGGTGGGGATTTTCCGTGGCCATAGACCACCGGTGAGGCGCAACGAAAGTAACGCCCCGAGTACTTAACCTTGCTTACCTCCCCCACCGTTCCGCAGTAACATCGGATGCTGAGTTTCTGAGCAACAGGGGATCCGATGAAGCGGTGGATCGCTCTCTTTCTCTCTTTCGCGACGGCGGCCGTGGCTGCCGACCAAAAGCTGATTGCGCTCACCTTCGACGACGGCCCGCGCCCCTACATTCTTTACGGCTACACGCAGCCCGGGCACGCGCCCACGCCGGGATTGCTCGACCTGCTCGACCGCGAGCGCGTAAAGGCCACGTTCTTCGTCATGGGATGGCGGCTCACGCCCGGCACCTATGGCGATCGCCGTGAATTCAAGACCGATAAGACCTGCCTCGAGGCGGCGCGCGACCTGTTCCGCCGCGGGCACGAAATCGAGGACCACACCTTCAGCCATGTGCAGTTCAAGCTGTTCGAAAAGCAGCACGGCGCAGGCAGCGTTCTCGGCGACGTGGACCGCGCCTCGGAGCTGATCAAGGGCGTCACCGGACATCGCGCCGAATTTGTGCGCCCGCCCGACTGGATCACCTGGGACGCGCTCAACCGCCAACTCGAAGGCCGCGGCTATCGCGTGCTCGGCATTTCGTCGGAAAATCCGCTGCCCATGCGCGACGTGAACAGCGCCGATTATCTCTGCGCCGGCGCGCACCCGGTGAAGTGCCCCAAGCCTTCGCTGAATGCCTTCGTGCTGCAGCAAATCGAGCAGCGCGAGAAGAAAGGCGTGACCACGCATATCCTCGCCTTCCACGAGCTGTCAACCACGGTGATTGCATTGCAGACGCTGATACCAGAGCTGAAGGCGCGGGGATATCGCTTGGTGACCATGCAGGAATATGTGCGCATGGTGGGACCGACGCCGCCGGTGAAGCGCGCCGGGCTCAAGAAAGTCAGCGACTGAAGAAACCGGACGCGCGCCAGCTACCAGGTCAACCCGCCAGAAGGTGGCGGCCAGGCACCGAGCATGCGCCTCAGGATCACAGCCTGCCCGACGTGGTAGCTGTTGTGCGAGGCGATGGCATGCAGCATTTCCAGCCGCGTTTTGCTCCCCGGCCTCTCCAGGAGACTGGGTTTGCCCATCCGACGATTCAGTTCGCGAAGCCCGGCGCGAAAATGCCGCACTGCTCGGTCCCAATCTCTCGCATTGGCCGGCCCCGTCTCGGTGGGCCAGCTGGCAGAAGCATGCCGGGAGCGGCAGGGCTCTGGCCGTCGAGCCATTCCACAACCCAATCCTGCCAATAAATCATGTGGCGCAATAGCTGAAAAACCGAGTGCGAAGCTTTCTCCGGCCGGGCCGCAGCGAGTCTCCAATCTAGTCCCGCAAACGCGCTCGCTGTCTCGACATGCGCTCCCTTTCCCGATAAGGCATTGCGTATGGTCTTGACGAGGACCTGCGAATCGGCAGTTTCCATGGGTTTGTCCTCCCTGGTAAGAACTGCCATAAGGGAATGAGAGGCTATTTTAATCTCGCGCCGGCGACGCCGGCGAAGTGATTGACCACCTTCTGCAGTGACGCTTCATCTTCCACGTTCAGGCAGCTTTGCGAACGGTCAATCTGGCGCATCAGGCCGCACAGGACCTTGCCCGGCCCGACCTCGATGAAAGTCGATATGCCGCGCCCGATGAGAACGCGCATGCACGGCTCCCATCGGACCGCGCCGGTAACCTGGCGAATGAGCGCGTCGCGGGCTTGGTCCGGGTCGGAAACCACTTCGGCGTCGACGTTGGTGACCACCGGCACCCTCATGCGGTGGAACTTGAGCGCCTGCAGGTCGGGTGCGAGCCGGTCCTGCGCCGGCTGCATGAGCGCGGAATGAAAGGGCGCGCTGACCGGCAGCATGATCGCACGCTTGGCGCCGCGGTGTTTCGCCAGTTCCGCCGCGCGTTCCACCGCCGCTTTGCTGCCTGAAATCACGATTTGGTCCGGCGAGTTGATGTTTGCCGGCTGGCAGACGCCGCCGTGCGCAGCCTCGTCGCAGACTTCTTGCAGTTGCTCGATGGCCATGCCCAGCACCGCCGCCATCGCTCCTTCGCCCACCGGCACCGCTTCCTGCATGTAGCGCCCGCGATGGTGCACGGTGCGCACCGCGTCCCGGAATTCCAGCGTCCCGGCGGCAACCTGCGCCGAGTATTCGCCCAAACTGTGCCCGGCGGCGATGGCCGGCTCGATTCCCTTCTCCCGCAGAACGCGGAACGCCGCCACGGCCACCGTCAGGATCGCTGGCTGCGTGATCTCCGTCAGCCGCAGCTTGTCTTCGGGACCTTCCCAGCACACTTGGGAAAGCTTGAACCCGAGCGCGGCGTCAGCTTCCTGGAAAGTCTCCTGCGCCACCGGGTACATTTGCGCCAGCTCGCGGCCCATGCCCACCGTTTGCGAGCCCTGGCCGGGGAAGATGAAAGCGACGTTATGGTTGATGCGTACGTTCAACAGTATTTCCGCTCGTCAGTTTGTCAGTTCGTCAGAACGGCAGCACGAGTACGAAGTTGAGGTCGGCCGCCGACAAACTGACATACTGAACAACTGACAAACTACTTCGAGCCGGCGCTGGCGCTCTGGCCGCGCGCCTTCGTCAGCCCGCGCGCAATCGCCGCATTGATATTCGCATTGGCAAACTCGGAGGCCACGCGAATCGCGTTCTTGATGGCGTTCGCGTTCGACGACCCATGGCTGACGATGCACACTCCCTTGATGCCCAGCAGCGGAGCGCCGCCGTATTCGGAGTAATCGAGGCGCTTCTTGAATTCTTCGAAGGCGCGGCGCGACAGCAGGAATCCAACCTGCCGCGTGATGGTGGCGCGCAGCGTTTCCTTCAGGATGTAGCCGACGGTCTCCACCAGTCCCTCGGAAATCTTCAGCGCGACGTTGCCGATGAAGCCATCGCAGACGATCACGTCCACTTCGCCGTTGTATAAATCGCGGCCCTCGACGTTGCCCACGAACTGCAGCGGCAGTTGTTTCAAGAGCTGGTGCGCGGCGCGCGTCAACTCGTTGCCCTTGGACTCTTCCTCGCCGATCGAGAGCAGGCCTACGCGCGGATGCTCGGCGCCGAAGATGGCGCGCGAGTAAATCTCCCCCATCACCGCCCATTGCTCCAGGTTGTGCGGCTTGGAATCGACGTTGGCCCCGACGTCGAGCATGATGCTCGCCGTCCCCTGCGCGGTGGGAAAAACCGCGGCCAGCGCGGGACGGTCCACGCCGGGCAGCGCGCCCAGCACCATCTTCGCCGTGGCCATGGCCGCACCGGTATTGCCGGCGGTAATGAACCCCGCCGCCTTGCCGTCGCGCACCAGGCGCAGCCCGACCCGCAGCGTGGAATCGCGCTTGGCCCGCACCGCCTGCGCCGCCTTCTCGTTCGGGCCGATCACTTCGCTGGCATGGACCACCTGCATCTGCTCCAACGGCGCGGAGGGGTGGTGACGCAGTTCGGCGCGGACCTCATCTTCCGGCCCGACCAGCAAAACGTGGATGTCGTGGTGACGCGCGGCCAGGATCGCGCCTTCGACTTCCGGTCTTGGCGCGCGATCCGAGCCCATGGCGTCGACGGCAATGACCGTGGGCATGAATCAGGCTTCAGGCTTCAGGCGCCCGGCTTCAACAACGATGGAGCGCTGAGCCCGACGGCCTATTCCTTTTCCTTGATGGCCAGAACTTCGCGGCCCTTATAGTAGCCGCATTTCAAACAGGCTCGATGAGGCAATTTCTTCTCGTGGCAGTTGGGGCACTCGGAAAGCGAGAGCGCCGTCAGGAAGTCGTGTGCGCGCCGTGTCGAGGTCCGCGCCTTGGAGTGTCGTCTTTTTGGGTTTGCCATACTTATTCCGATTTAACTTGGCTGCGGCTGTCGCTGCTTCACCGCATTCGCAAATTTCAGATTCTAAATTCTCCAATTTCAAATCTTTACTGTTCCAGCTTGTCCCCGAGGCCCTTCAGCGCTTGCCAGCGTGGGTCGGCGACCGGCGGCGGGCAGTGGCAATCGCTTTCGTTGAGGTTGTGTCCGCAGCTCAGGCACAGGCCCTTGCATTCCTCGCGGCAAACCACTTTCATCGGCACTTCCAGCAGGATTTGCTCCCCCAGGATGTCCTTCAACTCGACGCCGTCGCCCACGTAATAGCCGATTTCCGCCTCGGCCTGCGTCACCGAGATCTCTTCGCGCCCCGCATCCACGCCCCGCGGCCGGTACAGCAACTCGAATTCTCGCGCCACCTCGCGGGTCACCGGCTCCAGGCAGCGGGCGCACGCCGTTTCCACCGAGGTCGCCAGCTCGCCCTGGACGCGAATGTCCAGGATGACGCCCTTGTTGCCGTGACGTTCTTCGATCAGTGTCGCCCGGCCGCTGGTTAGCAGTGGCGCCGACTGGCGCATGTCTGGACCGAGATCGATCGTCTCCGGGGGATATTCCTCCCGAAAATTGATCTCCTTCTGGACCAGAACTTGCAGGCTGATGAACATCTCGGTACTGCCGTAAGCGCAACCCCCTCAGGCAATTACCCGGGGGCAGCACAGACGGCAGAATTCTCCCTGGGGCAAAACTCAAGAATAAAGGCCGGAGCGAGGGGTGTCAATGTAAGTCGCGAGACCCGAGTCGTGAGCAAAACCGGAAGCTACGTGCTCGCGACTCGGGTCTCGCGACTTGGGACTATTCCAGCGGCTGGGTGCAATTTGCGCCGCCAGTCGGATCCTGGGTGATGCGCGCGATCTGGTCGAGGCAAAAGCCGCGCCGCCCGGTTTGGCCCTGGAGTAAAGGCGTGGCCACCGCCGTGAACCCGCTGATCGGCGTTCCTATGGTGTTTCCGATCGAAAACTGGTATCCCGCCTTGGGGCACGGCTGCGTCGTACAGCCCAACACCCAATCAATGATGCCGGCATGGTTGGCGTCAATCGGCTGGCCCGGCGGAGGGTAGGCCAGCTTGGTAAGCTCGTCGGCATAGCCGAGGCTGGGATAGGTGACCTGGTAGGTCGTCTGCGCATTGGCAATGGCGTGCAGCGAAGAGACCGCCGACGCCTCGTTGGCCGACATCTTGGAGCGCAGCAGGTTGGGAATGGCCATCGCCGCCAAGGCCAGGATAATGGCCACCACAATCAGCAGCTCGATAAGCGAGAACCCCCGTTGGCGGCGCATATTCCTCCTCTGCGGGCCTGCCAACGATATGTAAATAGGCTGCGGATTTCAAGCGGGAATGCGGGCAGCTAAGAAGTAAGAAGTCAGAACTGAAAATTGTGAAACGGTCGCACGGTCGCTCAGTCTATCGGTCTCTCAGTCGTTCAATGACCGACTGACCGATAGACTGACAGACCCGTTCACCCTGATTCAGTACTGACTTCTGCTTCTTATCTTCTGACTTCTTCTTCCTTCTGACTTGTCCTTACGCTCCGGTCTCCGTGCCGGTGGGACGCGTGGCTTCGCTGCGGATGCTGCTCACCGTGCGCTGCACGCGGTCGCGGCCCTGTTTGTAGGTCTCGCGCGCCGAGTTGGCCAGGCCCTGCGCCCGCTCTTGCAACGAGTTCCGTGTTTTTTCCCCGCTCGTGGGCGCAAACAGAACGCCCAGGCCGACTCCCAGCCCCAAGCCAAACAGAAACGCTTTCATGATTGTTCTCCTTATCAATTGTGCGGTCCGCCGGTTGAACCCTTCCCCGGGCCTGCGCCCGGCCACGCTAGACACACCTCTTCTCTCCGTTGTACGGATGCAAAACCGCCGAGAAAGTTTGCTGCTGCGATTGTGGTGCAACTCGCCAAACGATTCCAAAAAAAGACTCCTGCCTAACGCACTGATAGACTAGGCGGTCATGAACGCAGGCTTTGCTACCGCTGAAGGCACCGCACGCTATGCACAACGTTTTCCACAGGCGGGGGGCGCCGGCCACTTCCGCCGTCCCGAGTGGGTGAAAGACGTCGGCGAGCTTACCCTCTCCTCCATCGGCATCGGCACCTATCTCGGCGAGACCGACGATGCCGCCGACCGCGCCTACACCGCCGCCGTTTCCGAGGCGCTCCGCTCCGGAATCAATGTCGTGGACACCGCCATCAACTACCGCCACCAGCGCTCGGAACGCAACATCGGCGCCGCGCTGGCGGAAGTGATCGGCGCCGGCCAACTGCGCCGCGACGAGGTACTGGTCTGCAGCAAAGCCGGGTACCTGGCCTTCGATTGCGATATGCCCTCCGATCCGCGCGCCTACTTCATGAAGGAATACGTCGAGCCCGGCATCCTCGACCCGGCCGAAATCGCCGGCGGAATGCACTGCATGGCGCCCCGTTTCCTGGCCGACCAGCTCGAGCGCTCGCGCCGCAACCTTGGCCTGGAAACCATTGACGTCTTCTACGTTCACAATCCCGAGGCACAGCTCGCCGAGATCCCGCCATCCCAATTCGTCCTACGCCTCACCGCCGCCTTTGCCGAGCTGGAAAACGCCGTCCAGGCGGGCAAGATCCGCTGCTACGGCGTGGCTAGCTGGAACGCGTTTCGCGTGGATCCCGGCGACCGCGGTTATATGCCCCTGGAAGCGGTCCTGCATTGCGCGTTTAACGCGGGTGGAGAAGAACATCACTTCCGCTTCATCCAGTTGCCGTTCAATCTCGCCATGACCGAAGCCTGGTCGGCCAACAACCACCGGCTCGACGAGGCAGAGGAAGGGGTGTCGGCGCTGGAGTTTGCCCATCGCCTTGGCATTGCCGCCGTGGGCAGCGGCACGCTGGCGCAAGGCAACCTCGCGGGCGAACTGCCGGACTTCGTCAGCAAGCGCCTGGGAATGAAATCCTCGGCGGAGAACGCCATCCAGTTTGCGCGATCCAGCCCGGGATTGGTCACTGCCCTGGTCGGCATGGGCAGGTCCGAGCACGTCAAGGCGGACCTCGCCGTCATCTCGCATCCTCGGGCCGATCTGGAGCAATGGCGGTCGCTGTTCCCGCAGCCCCGTCCCAACCCCGCCTGATCTCGAACCGAGGGCACCGAGGGTGCCCCACATCTGCCCGGTTTTGGCAGATGTGGGTCTTTTCGCCAATCGTTCTCGGTCTTATTCGCGCTCCGTCGTTTACAATCACCCTCGGCAATCACAAATCAGAAATCGCTAAATGTCATGAGACCCACATGGGCGGAAGTATCGCTCAGCGCGCTGCGCCATAATTTCCGCCTGATCCATCAGCACGTCGGCCCCGAGGTCACCGTCTGCGCCGTCATCAAGGCCGACGCCTACGGCCACGGCGCCGCCGAGTGCGCGCGCGCCCTGCAGGAGGCCGGCGCCACCTGGTACGGCGTCACCTCGACCGAAGAGGGCATCAAGATCCGCGAAGCCGGCGTCACCGGGCGTGTGCTGTTGATGACCGGCTTCTGGCGCGGCGAGCAGGAGGACGTGGTTCGCCACCACCTGACACCGACCGTCTGGGAGTGGTGGCAGATCGGCGCGCTGGAAGCGGCGCTCGGCAAAATCAACGCTGCGCCGCGCTCCTTTCCCGTGCACATCAAAGTCGACACCGGCATGGCGCGCCTCGGCGTGCCCGACTACTTCATGAACCTGTTCCTGAAGCGCATCCAGGCCGCCGAACCCATCGAACTCGAAGGCGTGTTCAGCCACCTCGCCTCGGCCGAGGTGCTCGATGCCGAAGACGCCAAGCACCAGGCGCAGCGCTTCGCCGAGTTCGAGCAGTTCATCTGCCAGCACGGTTTCTCGCCCCGCTTCCGACACATCGCCAACAGCGCCGCCGTCGGCGGACGCCGCTCGCTTTGGCGCAACATGGTGCGGCCGGGAATGTTGCTCTACGGCTACGGCCTGCCGCTGATGCGGACCGAAAACGATCCCGAAATTCCGCACCCCTTGGCGGTCGAGCGCGTGCTTTCCTGGAAAACCAAGATCATCTCCATGAAGGACGTCGGCGCCGGCCAGACCGTCGGCTACAAGGCTGCCTACGTCACCAATCGCCCCACCAAGCTCGCGGTGCTGCCGGTCGGCTATGCCGATGGACTGTCGCGTCATCTCTCCTCGCGCGGCCGCGTGATCGTGCGCGGAACCTACGCGCCGATGGTGGGAATCATTTCCATGGACATTACGGTCGTGGACGTCACCGATGTGAACGGCGCCGCGCTTGGCGATGAGGTCACCATCCTCGGCGCCGACGGCGATTGCATGATTGACGCCTGGGAGCACGCCCGCCTGGAAGCCACCATTCCCTACGAAGTCCTTTGCCGCGTCGGCGGACGCGTGCGGCGCACCTACAAAGAATAGCTGTTAGCTCTTATCCCCAACCACTGTCACGGCTCTTTCTTGGCGGCGTCTTCCACCACCTTGCGGAACTTTGCCACCGCCTCCACCTTCGGCGCTTTCAGCCCATCTTTGCCCAGGTATCGCCACACGGGCGCCTCGTCCAACGGATACTGCGTATGGCCCCGGTACACCTCGAATAAGTCCTCCGCCGGCCCGACTTGCATGCCGACCGAACCATGCTGAACGCCGTCGGGCGAGGTTTCGGTGCGGGTCAGCGGCGGGGTTTGCCCATGATGGATTCCGATGTAGACGCCGGTACCGCTCGGATCGAGGATCACCGGGGTGGGGTCTTTCCTGCCATTGATGGTCGCGGTCCCCGCTCGCCCCTTGCGCACCGCGATGATCAGGTCAGCCTGCGTCGGGTCGGGCGTGACGAGGTACCGCCCCCACTTCAGCATCGCGGTCTGTACGTCCTGTACTGCGCGCTGGTTTTCTGCCGGGTTTGCCAATGGCACTTGCGAACCGGGGTAGATGACCACTGCCACCCATCTCGCCTCCAGGATGTCGTGGGCAATCGGCGCTGGAAGCGATTTCTCTTCTGCGCCAGCCGCACTCGCCAGAAACATTCCGAGAACGATCCATGCCGTCCATTTCATCGCTCGCCCCCAATAATCCTGCGCTTCAGTCAGGCCCATACGCGGCCTACACCCTGCCACCTTGTTCTAACCCGGCCGCCAGTCGGAGTTTGCTATATTTTGTCATCGCATGCGCCGGCGTTACCAAAAGTGGATGCAGAAATGGGAAACCGCCTCACTACGCGCGACACCGCCCTGAAACTGAAAGGGGCGGTTGGCGCCGCCCCCCTCTTGGCCCCAGAATTCTTGACACGCTTCGTTACTCAAGTTTCTCCGCCCAGCCCATCGTGATCTGGCCGGGCATGGTCGAAACCAGCAGCAGTTTCTTGGGTGAAATCACATACCCGCGGAACGGCAGGGTTCCCGTAGCGCCCGTGCTCAGACTCACGTTGGCGCGGTCGCCACTAACAAACGAGATGGTGCCGTTCATGCTGGCGGCGGGGGTTAGCCCGCTGTTCGACACGTCAACCTTGCCCGTCAGGCTGGGCGGCGCCAGGGTTGCCATGCCGATGGCGTGCGCGTCGCGTCCGAAGAACTGCAGGCCGAAGTCGCCGGCAAACATGGTGCTGGAGAACGGCCCGCCCTGCTGCAAGTACGCCTCGCCGTAAAACCCGTTGCCGGTGAGGATCAACCTGCCGGGCGATATCGCGCGCAAGCTGGGTTCAACCACGGATACACCCCCAATGGTCAGGGTCATGGGCTGCGTCGAGATCTGCCCGCTGATGGGAACATCGAGTTTCACCCCGGCATCAGAGACTTCATCTTGCGCACCCGTGATGACAGTCGTGTTGGCGGCTGTTCCGGGAGCGGCGGTGAACCGCCCCGCAGCCAGGCTGGTGGGTGTGACGACGTAATAGCTGTAGTCCCCGCCCAAGGCGTCGGCGGCAAACGCGTCCATGGTCCCGCTCAGGCGCATGGAGTTGTTGCCGATGTCGGCCAGCAACAATGCGTGAGTAGCATCCACGATGTAGAACGCCATCTTCGGCACCGCTAGCCCCATCCAGTCGTCAGCCACCAGCTTGCCGCGTCCGGTCGTGGTATCGACGGTGCAACTTCCCGAGAAGACGGTCCATCCGTAGCCACCAGGGAACACTTTCATCGTGGAATCGTTCACTTCCTCCTCGCCGCTTACTACACAAGCGGAATCGAAACCCACAGTGCCGACGCGCGACATGAAAGTGCTTCCCGTGGTTCCCGCCAGCATGGAGACATGTGAGCCCGCGATTGCCGCGACATTGAAGGCGGACTCATTCTGCTTCTCGAACCAGCCATTGCCGTCGCTGGTGCCGGAGAAGTCCAGCAGACGTCCAGAGTTGCCTGCTAGCATCACCATCCGCAGCGTCAGGGTTGCGCCCGCACCGGTGATCTGCATGGTGCCGCGCTCGTCGGCCCCGAGAGTGTAGGTTCCGGTGAACGACTTGTTGGCCTGCGTACCCGATGCGTTGACGAGGTCGCCGATGCCGCTGAGATTGCCCTTCCCGTCGGCCACCAGGCTGGCAGCAAACACCGTGGAACTGTCGGCGGCTCGGAAGAGGAAGGCATAACGGCCGTTCAGGGGTTCGGACATCGGCATCAAGTTGATCTTGACCACCTGCGACTTCGTGGCGTCGGCGACCGAGGTCGCGGTCACCATCGCCGTTGCCGCGTTGGCAAGCGTCGCGGGCGCAGTGTACATGGCCGAGCCGGGGGTAACATTTGTCAGCGTTCCGCAGGCGCCGCCGGTGCATCCCAACCCAGAGAGGCTCCAAGTCACATCCTGATTCGAGTGTTTGTCGATGGACGCGGTGAACGTCTGGGTCGCACCCGCAGCCATCGTCATCGCCAATGACGGCGAGACCCGGACGGAAAGCGGCACATGGTTCGCAATGGCGACGCCGTTTTTCGTCGAGTCGGCCTGCGATGTTGCAGTTACCGTTGCCGTGACTGCGCTGGGAATCGCAGACGGCGCGGTATACAGCCCGCTGGCGTTGATGGTGCCGCATGGGGCCGATGAGCAGCTCACTGTCCAGGTCACAGCCGTGTTGGATGTGTTGGTGACATTTGCCGTGAACTGCTGGGTTTCGGAGGCGCCCAGGTTAACGCTGCTCGGCGAAACCGCTACCGCGATCGACGGGTTGGCAGAGATAGTCGCAGGTGCGACGACCGGCTGAGAACTGCCGCCGCAGCCCAGCAGGATGATAGCGAGAAATGTTGCAACTGCTGACGCCAGCAGTTTGACCCGTGGTTTCATAGTCACCTCCTGATCGGGCTCGGTCCAAGTCGACGAGATAGAGGAGCGTGGGCGCTGCGTCGAGGCCAGGCGTCCGCGCCGCGAGCACAATCAATCTCCGCCCTGCAATCGGTCTGCTCGCTGCCTTGGAACAGCGGTTCCCGAAATGGTCATAAGCGTGGGATTGCCAGGGGCGAAAGTTACCGGGAACACCACCGCAAACGCGCTAAACTAAGCTCGTTCCGCGTGGCTATCATCGGCGTACGGGCATCACAGGCCAATAGACGCGGACTTGATTCCTTCTTAAATTTTGCTTACCGCGCAACTCTCTGGAGTTGCGCCCTTTGACTGCGATTGACTGCTCGACCGCAACGAGCATCTTGGCTCGACCCTCACGCGAGGAGCAGGACAATGCCCAACATCGTCCGCTTCGGCTGCTTCGAAGTTGACCTGCCTTCAGGCCAGCTCCACAAACACGGCGTGAGGATCAACCTCCGCGACAAGTCTTTCCAGGTGCTTGCCTCGTTGCTCGAACACCCGGGCAAAGTTGTCCCCCGCGAGGAATTGCACCGGCGGCTCTGGCGGGACGACGTCTTCGTCGACTTCGACAACAACCTGAACACCGCCATCGCCCGCTTGCGCGAGGCGCTGTGCGATTCCGCCGAGCATCCGCGCTACATCGAGACCCTGCCAAAACGCGGTTACCGCTTCATTGCTGCTGTCGAACGAGATACTCCAACCGACACGGAGGAAGCTCGTCCGCGGCCGGACGTCCTTCGGCGGTACCTGACTTGGGTCGGCGCCGCCGCAGTGGTTCTCATCGCCGTAACCGGGTATCTGGTGTGGCGTAGTTACCGCGCCCATCCCGGCGGTAGAGGACGAATCATGATGGCGGTGTTGCCATTGGAAAACCTGAGCGGTGTCCCCGAGCAGGAATTCCTGGCAGCCGGCCTGACCGAGGAGATCATCACCGAACTAGGCCGGCTCAATCCCAAACGCCTCGGCATCATCGCGCGTTCCTCCGTCGTGCAATACCGCGGGACCCAAAAAACAGTCGCACAAATTGGGAAGGAACTCGGGGTGGACTACGTGGTAGAGGGTGGCGCGCAAATGGTCGACCACCGCTTTCGCGTGATGGTGCAACTTATTCGCGTCAGCGATCAAACGCATGTCTGGGCCGAAGGCTACGAACGAAGATTGGAAGATGTGCTGGCCGTCGAACGCAGCGTGGCGCAGCAGACGGCCCAGGCGCTTTCCATTGAGCTGCTGCCCGAAGTGCGACGACGACTTGCGGTTAGCACGCCTCTGAACCGGGACGCTCAGGAAGCCTACCTGCGAGGACGTTTCCTGCTGTCGCGGCGCACCGGAAATGCCTATCTCGAAGCACGTGACTGGCTGCAGAAGGCGATCGAGTTGGAGCCCAGCTTCCCGGCGGGACATTCGGCGCTCGCTGTCGTCTACACGCTGCTGCCACAGTATCAACTGCTCCTTCCCGCGGATGCCGTACCTAAAGCGAAGGTGGCAGCGCTGAAAGCGCTGGAGTTGGATCCCGCGCTGGCGGAGGCGCGTACGGTGCTGGCGGAGATCCACGCGGAGTTTGAATGGAATTTCGCTACCGGCGAAGGGGAGTTTCGGCGCGCGCTGCAGGACAATCCGAACTGTGCTCTGGCACACCAATGGTACGCGGCGTACCTGTGGGCGATGGGACGCTTCGATGAAGGTATCGCGGAGATGCAGCGGACATCGGAACTGAGTCCGGCGTCGTTGGGAACGGCGGTGGATCTGGGCCGCGCCTATTATTTTGCGCGCCAGTATGACCGTGCCATTCAGCAGTATCAGAAGGTCATTCAATTGGACCCGAACTTCTCGGCGGCCCACAGCCTGCTCGGTTTGGCCCTGCTCGAGAAAAAGGATTATCAAGGCGGCATAGCCGAAATCGAAAAGGGTAGGGCTCTGGTGCCCAACGGGCAAAGTATTTGGCTGGCCTACGCCTATGCGCGCGCCGGCCGGCATGAGGAAGCTAAGCAAGAACTCGCTCAATGCCTGCTCCGCTGGAATCAGAAGCACACCGGCGCCGTGTGCGTGGCTTTGGGGTACACCGGTCTCGGCGATAAGGACCAGGCATTCGCGTGGCTGGAAAAGGAATTCGAAGCGCACACCGGAACTATCTATATGCTAAAAGCCTATCCGTACTGGGACAGCTTGCGGTCCGACGTGCGCTATCGTGAGCTGCTGCAACGCGCCGGACTGCCGCAGTGACGTCGCCGCAGGGCTCATCGACGGCGATGGCCCAGGCCCGTGGCCTTTGTTATCCTTTTTCCATCCATGCGCCGGCGCTACCAAAACTGGATGCACCACTGGGAGACCCGTCTCACTACGCGCGACACCAACCGCGTCGTGCGCCCCTTCGATTGGGGCGTGGAATGGACCCGCGGCTGGCCGGGCGTCAATGGACGCACTCCGGAACATGAGACGCTGGAACATTTTTTTCACCAGCTCAACCGCCACATCGTCGCCCACAGCGACCAGTTTTTCTCCTACCGTACTCCCACCGACTTCCGCATCGAGCGGCATCCGGTGAAGCTGCATGCTTCCGGCGGCAACAACGGCGACGATCCAGAGCGCGGCACGGGCGATTTCCTGCGATTCACCTCGGCCGTCGAGACACCCTATGTCGAGAACAACACCGCCAACGCGCGCTGGTTCCCGGCTCGCGGGCGCCGCGCCGTGATCGTGCTGCCGCAGTGGAACGCCGACGCGCTCAGCCACAACGCGCTCTGCCGCATGATGAACTTCTGCGGCATCGCCGGACTTCGGCTCAGCATGCCCTATCACGACGTGCGCCGGCCCGCCGAACTGGAGCGCGCCGACTATGCCGTCTCCGCCAACATTGGACGCACCATCGCCGCCGCGCGCCAGGCCATCCTCGACGTCCGCTGCTGCCTCGACTGGCTGGAGTCGCAGGGCTACCGCGAGTTCGGCATTCTCGGGACCAGCCTGGGCTCCTGCTATGCCTTCATCGCCAGCGCCCATGACCCCCGCCTGCGCGTAAACGCCTTCAATCACGCCTCCACCTATTTTGCCGACGTCGTGTGGACCGGCCAATCCACCCGCCACGTCCGCGCCGGCGTCGAGCGCGAGATCACCCTGGAGAGCCTGCGCGATTGCTGGCGGGCCATCAGTCCGATGTCGTACTTCGACCAGTTCAGCCGCTTCCCCAAGAAGTCGCTGGTGGTTTACGCCACCTACGACCTGACGTTTCTGCCCGAGTTCTCGCGGCAGATCGTCGCCGAGTTCCGCCGCCGCCGGCTTGACCATCGCATCGCCGTGCTGCCCTGCGGCCACTACACCACCGGCGAGACGCCGTACAAATTTCTCGACGCCTGGCACCTGGTGCGCTTCATCAACGGCGCCCTCTAGAGCGACAGCGCTGGTGGAAGCGCCGGGCGGAACTTGTCCCGAAGCGCCGCGAGGGAGCCCGGCGAATCGCAGCTCAATAACTGACCGCTTTAGAGCAGTTCCATAGCTGACATGCCTTACTGTCATTCCGAGCGAGCGAGGGATCCCGCGCGCTTTTGCCAGTGCGGGAAACCAGAACGAAAAGGATCCGCGGTCGCTCAGGATGTCGTTTGTGCTCAACCCCGCGCCAACGCCGTCACTTGTTCTTCCACACCGGCTTGCGCTTCTCCACCACCGCGCGCAGGCCTTCGGCAACGTCCTCCAACGCATACAGTTGGTTGAGGTAAATGTCCTGCGATTTTTTCATCGCCTCGGCCAGGGGCAGGCCGATGGAGCTGCCGATCACGCGCTTGGTCATTTCCAGCACCGGCCCGCTGAACTCGCCAATGCGCGCCAGCACCTCGTTAACCGTTCTGGAAAGTTCCGCCTCGGCCACCACCTTATTCACGAAGCCGAAGGCCAGTGCCTCTTCGGCGGTCAGCGGATTGCCGGTGAGGATCAGCTCGTAGGTCTTCTTCGGCCCGATCAGGGCGGGGAGCATGATGGCCGCGAAGGGCGGGAAGACGCCCATTTTCACCTCGGGCTGCGCGAAACGAGCGTTGGTGGTGGCGATGACCATGTCGCCGAACGCGACCAGCTCGGAGCCGGCGCCGATGGCGGGGCCATTCACCACCACGATGAGCGGCTTGGAAATTTCCCCGATCGCCTGGAAGACGCGGTTGAAGGCATCGAGGGTCTGGAAAACCCGCTCCGGGCGCGAGTCTTCGACGGAGATCCCGGCGGAGAAGGTCTTCTGCGACGAATCCAGCACGATGCACTTCACGTCGGGGCGGCTGTTCAGGCTTTCGATCGCAACCGCCAGTTCCGCCATCATCGGCACGGTGAGCACGTTGTAGGGCGGGTAGTTCAGCGTGATGCGCGCGGCGAAGGTGCTGTGGTCAAACTTGATGAATTTGAATTCCTGCGCGGCACTCGGCGCGATAGCCATAATTGCCTCCCATGGTCCCTAAGCCGCGCATTATGTCGCGGACCAGTGCGGTTGACAACTGCCGGATAAAGCGGAACAAGGCGCTAGGCTCAAGGCGCAAGGCAGAACAGTGAACAGGCATGAAAGCCTTGAGCCTTGGGCCTTGAGCCTTGAGCCTGAGTCACGCGTCGGCTAGAGGTACAATTGCTCCTATGAAAATCGCACTCGGCGCCGATCACGCGGGCTTTCCGCTCAAGGAAAAAATCAGGCGGTGGCTCACCGAACAGGGCCTCCAGGTGGACGACAAGGGCACGCTGTCTCTCGATTCGGTGGACTACCCGGACTACGCCCGCAAGGTCGGCGAAGCGGTCGCGGCCAAGAAGGCGGACCGCGGCGTGCTGGTGTGCGGCAGCGGGATCGGAATGTCCATCGCGGCCAACAAGGTGCCGGGGGTCAGGGCGGCCAACGCGCATACCGTATATGAGGCGCAGATGAGCCGCGAGCACAACGACGCCAATGTGCTCACGCTGGGCGCGCGCGTGCTCACCGACGACGAGGCGCACAGCATTCTCGACATGTGGTTGCGCACCAAGTTCGCCGGCGGCCGGCATCAGCGGCGGGTGGAAAAGATTGCGCAGATCGAGAAAGAGGAAAGAGTACCGAGTACCTAGTACCGAGTTACGGAGCGTCCAGGTTGCATTTCGTGCGCACCGCCGCGTGGTTGATCGTGCTGATCGCCGTTGGAGCCGCCGGGCAGACGCCGCGGGATCGCAAGGCCATTGCACACACCAAAGCGATCCTGGTCTCACAACTCGACCCGAAGCTGCCGGCCATTCCGTTCGAGCGCTGGTTGATCAAAGAGGCCGGCGAAGGCGCCGAGATCAGTTGGGAAGTGAACGATTGCGGCGAGCAGACGGGCACGGCCGAGGATCGTGGCAGCGATTTCCCGCTCTGCGTGGAAGCCGAGGCGCACATGCGCGACAAGCGCGTGATTGTCGTCAGCATTGCCGTGGGCACATACCAGAGCGGCATAGCCGGCAAGCCCGTGACCTGGTGGATCACCGTCGGACACGATCCCTACTCCGACCCGCCGCTGAAGACGTTGAGCGACGTACCGCTGCGGCTGATCCAAACCCACGGTGTGCCACCACCCGCTCCCATCCGCGACCTGCCCATCGCTAAGCCGCCCGGTAAGTGAGGTGTTATGGCAACGTCACGAGTGACACCGCAATTCCAGGAGTATCGTAACGGCGCGTACGTGATCAGCACCGATCCGCGCCGCCTGGACTTCAACGCCATCCACAAATTCCTCGCGAACTGGCCGGGGTGGGAGACGGACGGCATCCCGCGCCCGACGCTGGAGCGCGCCCTCGCAAATTCCCTGTGTTTCGGCGTGTACGAGGGCGAGCGGCAGATCGGCTTCGCGCGCGTGGTCACCGACTACGCGACGTTCGCATTCATTCTCGACGACTACATCGAGGAGAGCCATCGCGGCCGCGGTTTGGGCAAATGGCTGATGCAGACCATCCAGCAGCACCCTCCTTTACAGGGGCTGCGGCGCTGGATGCTGTATACCCACGACCAGCGCATCTATGCCAAGGTCGGCTTCCAAGCGCTCGCCGATCCCGCCACCTACATGGAGATCTTCGATCCGGGAATGTACCGGCGTGGATAGGCCCGCGCGCATGAATCCGTGCTGACTATTTCGCAGTCGGACCCGAGCCTCCTGCTCGGCGTCGCCTCGCGGCCATTACCGGGGAACGGCAACCAGTTCTGGACCGAAACGAAAGTCGTAGGTCGTTGTTGGTATGGCCAATTGACCCGGTGCGGGAGCGAACCAAGTGGTGTTTCCGGCAGGAACGCGCACCGTGAACGGGCCGTTATGGATGTCCTCAAGGTAGAGGTCGACATAGCCGGTTACTGTATCTCCGGGAGCAATCTGCTGCGACACCAGGTAGGTTTTTTTCACCTCTTGGATGTACTTCTTGGACTTGCGATTTTGCAGGACACTTCTGATCATGGAATCCAGCGCCACACGTCTCGCGAACCATCCTTCGGTCGACAGATCCGGAGTGGTGGGGCAGGCGGCGCTGTCGCCATCTACGGAGCAGCCGGTGCCGTAGCTCGTCTGTGACAGCGCAGGATGCGCCGCAGGTGCCCTCCTCCCCTTGGGATCGGCCTTGACCTCGTAAGCCTGCGCCAGCACATCCACCCGGCTAAACGGCCGATAGGAATGTCCATTGGGCAAAATCACGACAATCTCGTCGGGAGAAAAAACACGCGCCATTCCCGATGCATTGGTGACTTTCAGGGCCAGACCGACGGTATCGCCGTTCCACGCGATCATGCCGGCGGATATGTCGAAGGCGTTACCCGCTTCCCGGACGGAAAACTTGCTTTCGCGATTCTTATCGGAGGCGTCGAGTCTCTCTTGATTCGCCCGGGCGTGCGGCACCAGCACCATTTGGTTCTTGGTTCTAGCATCGCTCGAAAGCGCCAGCAGCGGCAGACAAACCAAAATCGCTAATGCCTTCTTCATCTTTCGGTTGGAGACTCCTTGTGGATTTGCAGGCCGATGGTAGCAAACGGGAACCTGATCAACCATCAGGGAAACCCCCGAGAAGCAACGGCGAATTGGAACCTGCCCCCGGCCCGGCTCGGAGCGGTCCCGGCGCGGCGTTCCAAGACCTGCGAATATCGGAGTCCCGCTGGGGACTGATTCTAAAAGTCTGCTCATGCCGCTTGGAGCGCCTCGCGGCGGGGAGTATTCTTTAGCATTCTTCGATTCGCCGCGCGGCTGAGAGCTGGCGGCTGATAGCTGAGAGTCTGCTATGAACAACAACCGCATGTCCCGCCCTCTTTTTGAAGTTGACCCGGATGTCGCCAATGCCATTTCCAACGAAGAGCGCCGCCAGCACGAAGGCCTGGAGCTGATCGCCAGCGAGAACTTCGTCAGCGAGGCCGTGCTCGAAGCCATGGGCTCGGTGTTCACCAACAAATACGCCGAAGGCTATCCCGGCAAGCGCTACTACGGCGGGTGCGAGTTCACCGACGTGGTCGAGACCCTCGCCCGCGAGCGCGCCAAGCAGTTGTTCGGCGCCGAGCATGCCAACGTGCAGCCGCACTCCGGCTCGTCGGCGAACATGGAGGCCTACACCGCGGTCGTACAGCCGGGAGACGTCGTCTTCGGGCTGAACCTGGCGCACGGCGGCCACCTCACGCACGGGCATCACCTGAATTTTTCCGGCAAGACCTACAAGATCGTGCCCTACGGCGTGACCAGGGAAACGGAGACGATTGACTACGACGACCTGGAAAAGATGGCGGAGCGCGAGCGCCCGAAGCTGATCATCGGCGGCGGCTCGGCGTATCCGCGGATCATTGATTTCGCGCGCATGCGCCAGATCGCGGACAAAGTCGGAGCGCTTTACCTGGTGGACATGGCGCACTTCGCCGGACTGGTGGCGGGCGGGGTGCACCCGTCGCCGGTGCCGCACGCGCAGATCGTCACCTCCACCACCCACAAGACGCTGCGCGGGCCGCGCGCGGGCATGATCCTGTGCCAGAAGATGGCGCAGATTGGCGACAAGCAGGTGGACCTGGCCGCGGCCATTGATAAGACCGTCTTCCCCGGCGACCAGGGTGGTCCGCTGGTGCACATGGTGGCCGCCAAAGCGGTGTGCTTCCACGAGGCCATGCAGCCGGACTTCAAGGACTACGCGCGCCAGATCGTGGCCAACGCCAAGGTGCTGGCGGAAACGCTGGCCGCCGAAGGCTTCCGCATCATCTCCGGCGGCACCGACACCCACCTGATGCTGGTGGATGTCTTCAGCAAGGGCATGCTGGGCAGCGAGGCGGAAAAAGCGCTGGGCGAGGCCGGCATCACGGTGAACAAGAATGCCATCCCGTTCGACACCAACCCGCCGATGAAGCCGAGCGGCATCCGCATCGGCACGCCGGCGCTGACCACGCGCGGCATGAAGGAAACCGAGATGCGGCAGATCGGGCATTGGATCGCCCAAGCGCTCAACAACCGCACCGACGCGCAACTGCTAGGCAAGATCAAGCGCGAAGTGCTGGCGATGTGCGAGACGTTTCCGCTGTATCCCGAACGGAGGGCGCGGGCCATGGCGGGCACACACTAGTTTCGAGTTTCAGTTTCAGTTTCAGAACTCCGCGCTACACTATCGGCGTGCGCGTGGGAATTGATATTCGGCCGATTCGCGACTTCGGCGTCGGCACCTACGTCCGCAATGTGGTGCGGACGCTGGGCCGCCTCGACCAGGTGAGCGATTACTTCCTGATCGGTGGGCGCGACCGGGTGCGCGAAATCGGCAAGCTCCCGCCGAACTTCCACATCGTTCCGTTTTCGGCGGACGAACATTCGCCGCGCAGTTATATCGCATTCGCCCAGGTGTTGCGGCATTACCAGTGCGACCTGGTGCACATCCCGCACCTGTTCTGGACGCCGCTGTACCTGCCCTGCCCGTACGTGATCACCGTGCACGACCTGCTGGATTTCATGTACCGGACGCACAACGGCTCGGGAATGCGCCGGGCGGCGCATCGTTACCTGACGCATCGCGTGCTCAGCCGCGCCGCGCGCATCCTGGCCGTCTCCCAGTTCACCAAGATGGATATCCAGCGGCTGTTCAAGATCCCCGCGAGCCACATCGAGGTGGTGTACAACGCGATTGACGAGCGCTTCCGGGTGGGCCACGCCACCGGCGCCGACCGCGAGCTGATCGCCGAACGCTACCAGTGCAATTACCCGTTCATCCTGTACGCGGGCCGGATCAGCCCGCACAAGAACGTGGTGCGAATCATCGAGGCGTTTTCGGCGCTCAAGGCGGAGCTGGAGAAGGAAGGAAAATATCCTGACCTGAAGCTGATCATCATCGGCGACGAGGTGTCCCGCCATCCCGACCTGCGGCGGACGGTGATCAAGGGCGGCGTGCAGAATGACGTGCGCTTCCTCGGGTTCGTGCCCATCGAGGTGCTGCGGATTTTCTACGACGTGGCCAAGGTGTTTGTTTTTCCATCGCTCTACGAAGGGTTCGGGCTGCCGCCGCTGGAGGCCATGGCGCACGGCACGCCGGTGGTGACCTCCAATACTTCGTCGCTGCCCGAGGTGGTCGGCAACGCGGCCGTGCTGGTGAACCCGGAAAATGTCTTCGAAATCATGCATTCGCTGCACAAGGTCCTGGTGGACCAGCCGCTGCGGGAGAAGCTGAAGCAGAGAGGCTACGAGCAGGTCGAGCGCTTCTCGTGGGAAACTTCGGTGCAGCGCATCCTGAACGTGTACCGCGAGGTGGCGGGCGAGCCGGCGGCAACACCGGCGGAAACCGTGAGCAAGCTTTAGGCCCCAGGCTGCGGAGGTAAAGCGCTCCCGAACATGTGCCGGCAAACAATAAAACAACCAATTGGGCAGCGGCCCACGTCTAATCACCTGATGTGGGTAGCGCTGCGAGCGACATTCGGAATCCTGCTGGCATGCCTGATCGTGGTCATCGTAGTTTCTCCCTACGTTGATCTCCCGCAGACCACTCTGCGCGCGCGGCAAGCGGCGATTCGTATTCTGGGGGTGCTGGCCCTGTGCTGGGCCGCAGTTGCGGGTCGGCATGAAAGACGGCGCTCTGAACGCGTCTCGTCCCAGGAACTCGATTTGCGAGGCCTTCGTGACAGACACCCGCTGGGACTGGCCTGCGTACTCCTCTGCTAGCGCAGTCCCTCACCCATTGTGCTGTTCAAATTCCACGACACCAACGCGGCCGCCCGGGCCGCCGACCGTGAGGAGCCATGAATCGCAACGACGTGATCCACGCCTGGGGCCACATTCTCTCCGGAAAGCACCCGCTACTATCGATTGAAATCACGCGCGAATGCCCGCTGCGGTGCCCCGGTTGCTACGCCTACGGCGACCAGCACCTGGGCGGCGCCACCACCCTGCGCCAGTTGAATGACCTGCGCGGGCCGCAACTGGTGCGCGGCGTGCTCGACGTGGTGGATCGGCTGAAGCCGCTGCACCTCTCGATTGTCGGCGGCGATCCGCTGGTTCGCTACCGCGAATTGGAGGAACTGCTGCCGCAATTGCTGGCGCGAGGAATTTTTGTCCAGGTGGTGACCAGCGCCTTCCGGCAGATTCCGCCGGCATGGGCGTCGATGAAACAGGTGCAGGTGGTGGTGTCCATTGATGGCCTGCCGCCGGAGCACGACCCACGGCGCACTCCGGCAACCTACGAACGCATCCTGAGCAACATCGAAGGGCAGCGCATCACGGTGCATTGCACCTTCACCGGCCGGATGCTGACGACGCCGGATTACTTGCAGCAGTTCCTGGATTTCTGGACTCCGCGGCCGGAGATCGAGCGCGTGTGGTTCAGCACCTTCACCCCGCAAAAGGGCGAGGAGATGCCGGAGGTGCTGACCCAGGAGCAACGGCGGTTGGTGGTGAGCGAGATGCTTCGCTTGCGCCCGCTGTATTCCAAGCTGGACATGAAGGAGGAAACGATTCGCGAGTATGCCAACCCGCCGGCGTCGCCGGAGCAGTGTATTTTCGCGCAGACGACGGCAACGATTTCCGCCGACCTGAAGACGCGAATCACGCCCTGCCAGTTCGGCGGCGACCCGGATTGTTCGCAGTGCGGCTGCGTGGCTTCCATGGCCCTGGCGGGCGTGGGACGAAAAAAATTCGCGGGCGTGACCCTGGCGGCTTTCCTGCGAGCTTCCAACCTGATCGGCGCGGCGGTGACGCGAGCAAAAGCGGCATAAAACGTGCGCCCAGGCGCGCCGCCTGCCCGCACCCTCGCCGCCTGGCGTTTCCCCGCGGCGGGTGGGGTGATGGGGCCGGGATTGCAGTGCCGATGAGCGCACTGCTCAATGTGACGTGCATCACTAATTTCTGTAACATTCCCCTCGTTTTTCCCCTCCATTCGGAGTAGTCTTGGCCACTCAAACCCCGGCACGATCCGACGCTCGATCTTGCCCTGCGTCGGACCTGTGCCGAAACAATCAATGATATTGGGTTGAGCCAGCATGACTTCGAGGTTGTGCGGCGCAACCCAATGGGGGGTGTCTATGGCTTCCTCGCGCGACCATGCAGCCAGCCGGCGTGCTCGCACTGCTGAGTCCACGACAGCTACGGTCTTCGGCGTCTTGGCTCAAAGCATTGCCAATGAACTGGAGGCGATCAGTTTTCCCATCCATTACCCGGATGCCGCCAAGCTGTTTCACGAAGGGGAGCCGGCGCGCGGCATATTCATTCTCCAGGGCGGCCGGGTCAAGCTCTGCCTCACCTCGGTTGACGGCAGGACCCTGATTTTACGAATGGCCAAGGCTGGCGACGTGCTCGGTCTTCCCGCAACACTTTCCGGAAGACAGTACGAAGTGACGGCCGAGACCATGGGTCCTTGCCAACTGGCTTTCATCAAGCGGGATTCCTTTTTGCGTTTGATGAACAATTGCCAGGAGATCTGCATCGGAGTTGCCCGGCAGCTCACCTCCAGTTACATCAGCGCCTGTCACGAGATCCGTTGTCTGGGCCTGTCGCAATCTTCCGGTGAAAAATTGGCCCTGTTACTGTTGGATTGGCCGATGAGCAACGGTGACACAGCGTCTCGCATCAAGTTTGCATTCCGGCACGAAGAGGTGGCACAGATGATCGGGATTTCGCGCGAAACGGTCAGCCGGCTCTTCGTCGAGTTCAAGAAGAGAAAGCTCGCGGAGTTGGATGGGTCCACGCTCTACATCCGCGACCGGCAACTCCTGCAATTGATCGCCGACGGAAAGACCCTGGTATCGCCCTTCATGGGCCGTCGTTCCGACGCCGCGGAAAAATCCCACCCTTCGCCGGAGCAAAGGGTGGGCGACAGTGATTTAAGCAGCCATTTCTATCCCGATGGCGTGTAATCGTTTGGCGAGGGCGTTGTCGGCGTATCCGATCATCTCCTGGCGAAGATTTTCAAGCGTATAGCCGGGCCACGCGCTTTCCAGATGCCGGCCGGCGGCAGCCTTCCACTCAGCTGCTGGAGACGGCTCGCCGCCCATGGCGTGGCGCACGAAGATGTAGGGTGCTGATGATCTCCGCAAGCAACGAAACACGCTGCTTGTCGCCTCAACGCTCCTGGCAAGGCGTAAGGCAACGGGCAGCGATTTCGGGAGGTACAGGGTTATAAAAAAACCACGAAGCCCGTTCGAAGCCGGTCGTGGGGATGATTTGCGGCAGAATCTCGAGATGCCAGTGGAAGTCCTCTTCGATGGTCTCCCAGTATCCCTTTCTCGGGCGCAGGAACGGCCTGTCCTGGAGGGAAAGGTTGTAGGGGGCGCTGCCTATTGTCTGGTCCAGTTTCCGCAGAACATCTCGCAGGATACTCGCCAGCTTTTCAACCTGCGACGGGTCGATCCGGCTGAACGCGCTGCTGTGGAATTGTGGGAAGACGCTTACGGCGAACGGAGTACGTGACGCAAAGGGCGCGAACGCGACAAACGCTTCGTTTTCCGCGACCAGGCGGCGGCGATCGGTAATCTCCTGTTGCAGGACGTCGCAGTAGATGCACCGTTCCTTCATGCGGTAGTAGTCGCGAGCCACCATCAGCTTGGTCTTGATGGCGCGCGGAGTCACCGGCAGGGCCATCAGTTGCGAGATCGAATGGGAAATGGTGCGCGCGCCCGCCTCTTCGCCGTGGTTCTTGAAGATCAGCACGTAGCGCATCCGCTGATCTCGCTCCAGGTCAACCGTGCGGGCTACCCAGGCCCGGATGACGTCGGCGACTTCGTGAGCTTCCAGTTCATGAAGGCTGCGGTCGTGCCGCGGCGTTTCGGCAATCACCTCGTCTGCGCCCACACCATTCATGAGGTCGTGAAAGCCCTCCGGGCGCCGCCCCAGTTCGCCTTCGATCCGCAAGCGTGGGTGAGCGTTGGGTACAACCCGCACCGACCATCCGGGGCCATTGGGCGGCGAGCCCGGCCGCCGGATGGCAAACACCTCCGGCGGCGTGGAAGCTTCGTTGGTTTCGCAGAACGGGCAGAAAGTACTGTCCCTAACGAACTTCTTAAAGCGAAACTCCGAGGGCCGTACAGTATCGGTTTCGGCCATGATGACCCAACCGCCGGAAAAGACATCTTTGCGCATCTGTGACACGTCGGCCCTCCCGGAATGAAGTATCGGCCCGGCTCTGGAAGGAACAAGTCGTCCTGCCGTGAATTATCGGCCTCTGCGGCGGTCGCGCGGGAAACTTTTGACATTGCTTCCCAGAGTGGGAACCTGCACCGCCCTCCCCGTGGCCGTCACTGCGGAAAGTCGGACCGTGATGTACAAATTCACTGAGATGCCCTGCACGATACAGCCATGTGCCCGTCCGACGTTCACCCGCTGCGCGAAGTGCCGGGGAGGAATCTGCAGCGATCACGCTGAGGATTGCGATGGGTGTGGGCAGACGTTCTGCTCGACCTGCTACCGGCAGCACGTTGCGGAGGAAGGGGAAGACTGCTCCGCAGGAGGTTGGGGCTGAATTCTTAGAAACCGTTGATACGGCGATTCAGGAGACCGAGGCGCTGATTGCAAAACATCAGCGCATCAAGACGGGCCTGATGCAGGACCTCCTCACTCGCGGCATTGACGAACCCGCAATGCTTTGATTCATAGCGTCTCAGAAATTTTCCTTGTTAGTGGTCAGCCCCTGTGACCGACCTATTCTTCACTCTGCCCTGACTAAAGCGCGCAATTAGAGGGCAACTGTAACTACTTTGGAATCCATATCGTTCTTATTTCTTCCTTCCGAGGAAGCGGATGCGGGCGGTGAAGGCGCGGCCGGTGGCGGCTTCGAACTGGAGGAAGTCGGGGGAATCAATGTTGTTGTTGACGGCGAAAAGATTGCGGTGGCCGGTGATGTCCTCGAAGCCGCCGCGCAGGGCGAGGTTGAGGCCGCGCAAGGTGAAGCGGCGCTCGAGGAAGAGGTTGAGCGCGAAGTAGTCGGGAAAGCGGCGCGAGTTGGGCGGGCCGACGATTTCCTGGTTCTGATTAACGACGCTGAACGGGAAGCCGGTATGCCAGTCGGCGGAGTAGGCGATGTCCCATTTCTTGGTGAAGGGGAACGGCAGAAATCCCCAGGAAATGAGCTTGTTGGGCGAGTCCCAGGGAAGAACGCCGGCGGCTTGCGGGCTGAAGACAGGATTATCGAGGGTGAAATCCACGACCTGGTTGGAGCGGGCCCGCGAACGCGTGTAAGCGATGAGGACCTCGTGGTTTTCGCGGAAGTGACGGCGGGCGGAGATCTGGAAGGCGCGGTAGCGGTCGCGGCGGGTGTTGGTGAGCAGGTACTGGCCGACGAGCGGAACGGTGGACAGGTTCGTGTAGGCGAAGCCGCGCGCGCCGTCGCGCTGCATGTATTGCGCGTTGACGAGGATGGCGGCGGGCATGCGGCGCTCGAGGCCGATGCTCCAGTTCAGAAATCGCGGGACCTGGAGCGTGCCGCGGATCAGGGAAAACGTCGTAGGAAGCGGCGGGCCGACGACCGTGGTCCCGGTCGGGTCGTAAACGTACTGCAAGCGCTCGCCCTGAAGGGGCTGGGTCACGATTCCCAGGTTGGTGGCGTCGTGGAAGATGCCGACACCTGCGCTGAGCTTGGTATCGCCGCTGCTGGAGAGCAGGTAGGTAAGGCCGAGGCGCGGTGAGGCTACGGTGCGCCCCACGAAATGGTCGTGGTCGAAGCGGATGCCGGGCTGGAGGAGCAGGCGATTGGAAGGTGACCAGCGGTCCTGCAGGTAGGCGCCGAGTTCGACGTTGTCCTGCGAGAAGGCGGGCGGGCCGGAGAAGACGATGCGGCTGTAGAGGGTGCCGTCGGCGCGGAGGATGGAGATAGGGAGGCGCTCGATGTGCTGGGTGTCGTCAAGGCGGTCGAGGCCGAGGCCGAGGCGGATCTCGTGGCGCCCGGCGAGGTGCTGCGGCGGCAGGTAGAGACTGGCAATGCCTTCCAGGCGGCGGGCGCTGCCGCGCGTGTTCTCGAAGAAGTTGCCGTGGGCAAGGCCGGGCGTGATTACGTAGGGCAGCGTGCCGAGCGGCCGCGCGGTGTCGTCGTACTGGTTCACGGCGGCGCCGATTTCAACAAGCATGCCGTTGGAAAAATAGTGCTGGTCCTTGATGGTGGCGAGGTACGCGCCATTGTCTTTGATGAGCGTGGTTTCTTTGGGTGTGAACAACGAGAGGCCGTCGTAGTCGGAGTGGAGATGATTGATGAGGAAGCTGCCGCTGAGGATGTTGGACTGGGTCAGGTTGACTTGCACCTTGGCGAGATTGCTGACGCGCCAAAGAGGATTAGTGTCGGCGCCGGAGGGCAGGTCCTTGATGACGTTGTTGTCGTACTCGCCGTCGGGCGCAAGCAGGAACCAGGCCTTGCCTTTGACGATAGGGCCGGAGAGAGTGGCGCGCGGGGTCCACTTGTCGAAGTCGAGCCCCTTCTTGTTCTGCACCGAGGGAATGAAGTTGGTGGCGGAGAAGCGGAGGCGGTCGTCGCCCATGCCGGTGGCGAAGCCGATGACGCCGGCGGATGACTGGCCGAACTCGGTCGAGTAGCGGCTTTCCTGGACGTCAATGGCGCGGACGGCGTCGGAACTGAAGCGCAGATCGAGCGTGCCGGTGACCGGGTGAGTGATGTTGAAGCCGTCGAGGGCGTCCAGGGTTTCGTAAGTGGCGCCGCCGGCAACGTGCGCCTGGCCGGTATTGTCGCGAACGACGCCGGGGATGAGCGGCAGGGCTTCGCGGATGTCGCGCGTGGTGGGGTACGGGATATCAATGATCTCCTGCGCGTCGAGCGATTGCGTGTTGGCGACCTGGGCGGGGTCAATCTGCGGCGTGGAGGCGACGACGTCCACGCTCTCCTTCACTTCCTGGGTGTGCGCCAGGGCGAGGTCGAGGTGTGAGACGCCAGGGAGCCGGACGTTCGTGCTCAGGGTGTAGAAGCCATCCTTATTAACGGTGAGGCGATAGGAACCGGCGGGAACGCGGAAGGGGCAGCGGCCGGCGTGGTCGGTCTCGGAGCGCAGCGTCGCGGGGCCCTGCAGTTGGACGACGGCGCCGGGCACGGCAATGCCGTTTTCGTCGGTAACGGTCACCAGGAGCGACGAAGTTTGGGCGCAGACACAGATGGACAACAGGAGGACGAGGACGAGCAGTTGCGGTAGGCGGGCCACTTGTTTCCTAAACGGGAAATCCTTTTAGGCTGCCCCGATACAACCATCCTTTCGATGACCAACCCGGAGTTGAGCACCGAACCAGTTAGCATTACAGGATGGCTTGTTGACTTCGAAATCGGTAAAGATTGTATGCCCATCCCAGGAGCCGCGACCGTGATGAAAGATCTACCTTTGTCGAAAGTCTACCAGTTGCTCGAACCGGGTCCGGTGGTCCTGCTGACGACCGCCCGCAAGGGCCGCGCCAACGTCATGACGATGTCCTGGCATATGATGGTCGAGTTTGAACCGCCGCTGGTTGCCTGTGTCGTCAGCAACGCCGATCACAGCTTTGCCGCATTGCGGGCGACGAAAGAGTGCGTGATCGCCGTTCCGGCCGTGGAACTGGCGCCCAAAGTCGTGGCAGTCGGCAACTGCTCGGGCCGGGACGTGGAGAAGTTCGAGAGATTCGGTCTGACGCCGGCGCCAGCCAAGCGCGTGGCGCCGCCTCTAGTGGCCGAGTGTTTCGCCAATCTCGAATGCAGGGTGGCCGATACCCGTCTCGTCAACAAGTACAATCTCTTCGTCCTTGAAGTGCTCAAGGCTTGGACCGATCCGGCGCAAAAGAATCCGAAGACCATCCACCATCACGGATACGGCAGGTTCGCGGTGGATGGCGAGATGATCAAGCTGAAGTCGAGAATGCGATAATCGGCACACGTCAAGACCTGGAATTCTCTTCTCATGAAGTGGACACTAAAGCCAGGCCAGCAAACGTAACGCGAAGAGGAGGGGCATCCAAACCGCTTTTTCGAGACGGACAATATCTTTGATGAAAGCAAGCGAAAGTCCTAACGCTCCGCTGGAAAGCGTCAGCAGACTCCGGTCAAAATTCTCGGAGCCGGACTTAATATCATCGAAGACCTTCCTCCGGTATTCGTCATACAACCGTTCGGCTCTGCTTTCTTCACTCACTTTGATTCCCGACAGCGGTTAGTCCTTTGGCGTCCAACTGAAAATCTTCGCGTATGAATTGACGTACTTGACCTGTTTGGTTGCGACGTTCACTGACCAAATCGCTTGCTTTTCTCCCTGACTGCCATCCATGAAGGCATACGCGACGTTGTAAACGTTCTTTCCGGCTGGCGTTGCGCTCCATCCCTTTCCGACTGTCCCTGTTCCCGGCTGCGTAAACAGCTTGATGTTCTCTTCGATGTCGGTTGCGGACCTGCCCAGACCGGGAACGGTCAGGATGGCGTGTTTCACGATATTGATTGCGTTCGTCTCAGGTGCAACCGGGAGCACGGGAGGGAGCGCAATAGCGAACTTCGCATCTAGGATTTTGTCACTGTCAATTACATCCGGGTCTGTCTTCTCGAAGAGTTTGCCCTTCAGATTCTTCCCGCCATCACCAAGAGCCGCAAGTACAGTCTTGTTCTGCCATGCGCCATTGAAATACGCGGTGATCTGAAGCGGCTGAGTACCTGTGACCGGAACAGGGACGCCCTGATACAGCGGACCTGAGCGGAATGCCCCGCCGCGCACGAAAGCGTCTTGCTGCGCTCTCTTCGGCCCCAAAATAACCCACATTTTCATTCCATCTGGAAAATTGGTTGTGCCTGAGATGTAGATTTCCCCTTGGGGTCCGCGCTCAGCGACAGGCTTGAGCGACAATTCCGCTGGCATAACGTACGGCTTTGGTGGAGGGGTTTGCGGAGCAGCAGCAGTAGAAGGGGCGGGACGCGAAGGTTCCGACGAGCAACCGACCAATACGAGAGACAGAGCAAATAAGAGCGCAAATCGAGTAGGTGTCACAGGCTCATTCTCCGGGATGGGCTTCCCGACTTAAAAGTTGGTGTAACGGCGCGAAGCGTATGACGCTCCTGTCGGGGTGTCAAGGATGACGCATAGCTCTACTTTGGGGTCAATTGCATCCGACTCGATTACCTACAAACTGAAAGCCCTCCACCTCGTCTCGCGAAGTGGAGGGCACAGTTGACAGCCGAACCTTGTAAGCCGAATTCTGTCCGCCCTTGCGGGTGGGACGGTCATTCCTCTGCGCCGGACATCGCTGCCCGGCTGTAGCGACCTACCCGGAACTCATCCGCGCCGAGCCGGCGCGCTCCGGAATCGCTCCCGGACTGGTCCCCTATTTGGTCTTGCTCCGTGTGGGGTTTGCCTTGCCCCGTTTATTGCTAAACGGGCGGTGCGCTCTTACCGCACCTTTTCACCCTTACCGATTGCTCGGCGGTATGTTTTCTGTGGCACTTTCCGTCGGCCCGGCTTAAACCGGACCTCCCGGACGTTATCCGGCACACTGCTCTGCGGAGTTCGGACTTTCCTCTGCCGCCGGTGAAGGCGACAGCGACCGTCCGGTCCGGCTGCCAACTTCCTCATTATATTCGATCCGCAGCCGCCCAGCCCCGATTCGTCCCTGCCGGCTGCCTCCCGCCTACATCGATTCATCTAACAATCGCTGCTCTTGCGGCGCGTAGAAGCGGCCACAGAGAGCTGGTCGTCATCGCAGAAAATGGGCAGATGGCAATCCATCTTCCTCTGAGTCCCGCGAGGGTAGGTGCGTTCTCGACTCACACCATGACCAGCAGGTCAGGAGCCCTCCCTCGCTCGGGATGACATCCGTATGCAGTAATTGAGAATGCGCGGGAGCCCTCCCTCGCTCGGGATGACAACCGGATACAGTAATCGAGAATCCATAGAGCGGAAACGGATGCGGTCCGCAATCAGGAATGGGACTGGAAGCGGCACGACCGGCGCGCGACGCTAGGCTGAGGCGCGACCCACCATTTAGAATGGCGGGAGAGGCGAATGTCGGACATCCGTCCCTCTTCCTGTTTCCTGGGGTAACGCAGTTGGGTATTCCGGAACCGGCCCAAACCTTATAAAGTACGCCGATTGTGGAGGGGGATACCGTCGGCACCGCCATCAAAATTTCTGACCAGCCGGCGCCGGCGCGGCCTCCCAACCACGCGACCACGGGGCCGCCTCGCGGGTGGTTTGTGCTGAAGCTGCTGAAGAACGTCCGCGTCGCGCTGTGGCGTGCCTTCGTGCACGATGCCTTTGGTGTCGCCAAGGGAGGCGCATTTTCCGCCATCCTGACGCTGTTTCCGGCGCTCATGGTGGCCGGCGCCATTATCGCCACCTTCGAGCGCAAGGCCGAATACATGCGCGAAATCTCCGGCGCCGCCTACCAGATTCTGCCGCCCGGCGCCAGCGGCCTGGTGCGCGCGTTCTTCGAGACGGCGCAGGGCAAGTCGGTCCAAGTGCTGGTCGCGGCATCGCTGATCACGCTGTGGACCGCCTCCGGGGTCATGATTTCCTGGATGGAAGGCTTCCGCAACGCCTACCAGTTCCCCAAAGTATGGGGCGTGGTGAAGGAACGGCTGATCGCCTTCGCGCTGGTCGTCATGGCGGGGATTCCGCTGACCTTCGCCACCGTGCTGGTGGCGTTCGGCAACCAGATTGAAGCGCGCCTGACCGCCGACCTGGGGCACGAATTGGGACCGTACGTGCTGTTCGTGTGGACCGGCCTGCGCTGGCTGATTGCCATCCTGACCAGCGTGGCGGTGATGCAGCTGATCTATCACAACGCGGTGCCGCGCACCCTGAGCTGGCACACCGTGTTGCCGGGCGCGGGGCTGGCCACCGCCATCTGGTTTCCCGCCACCATCGCGTTCGGCTGGTATGTCCGCCACTTTGCCGCGTACAGCTTGTTCTACGGCTCGCTGGCGGCGGCCATTGTGCTGCTGATATGGCTGTACATCATTTCCATCATCGTGCTGGTGGGGGCCGAGTTCAACGCGCTGCTCTATCCGCGCATGGTGGTTAACAACGGCAATCAGAAGCCGGGGCCGGACCGGCAGGCCAGCGTCAGGTAAAGCAATTTGGTGATTTCGTAAATTGGTAATTTGGCCCGCGCGGGCAAGCTATGCCCGGCAATTTACAAAATTACTAAATCACCAAATTACCCAATTTTCCATGGCCACGCTTCCGTTGCACCCGCATCCCGAGCTGACCAGCCGCGCGCAGGGCGCCAACCGGACGGAGCGCCGGGCCAAGATCGTGTGCACGGTCGGCCCGGCGAGCAGCTCGGAGGCGATGTTGCGCGAGCTGATGCGCCTGGGGATGGACGTTGCGCGCCTGAATTTTTCCCACGGCACGCACGAGGAGCACGCCCGCGTGATCGAGCGGCTGCGGCGCGCCGCCGCCAAGCAGGAGCGCAGCATCTGCATCCTGCAGGACCTGCAGGGACCGAAGATCCGCACCGGCCGGCTGCGGGACCGCCGCCCCATGGTGTTGAAGACCGGCTCGCGGGTGACCATCACGCCGCGCAATGTTCTGGGGACGCCTGCCCTGATTCCCACCAGCTTTCGGGGGCTGGCGCAGGAAGTCGAGACGGGCTCGCGCGTCCTGCTGTCCGACGGCTTAATCGAGCTGGTGGTGAAAGCGATCCACGGCGACGACATAGAATGCGAGGTGGTCAACGGCGGCATGCTCGGCGAACACCAGGGGATCAATCTTCCGGGCACGGCGCTGAGCGTTCCCTCGCTCACCGAAAAAGACCGCCAGGACCTGGAGTTCGGCCTGCGGCACGCGGTGGACATGATCGCCATCTCGTTTGTGCGGACCGCCGCCGACGTGCGCGAAACCAAGCGCCTGATCGGGGTGCGCGAGGACGACGTGCCGGTGATCGCGAAGCTGGAAAAGCCGCAGGCCATCGAGCACCTGGAGGAAATCCTGGAAGTCGCCGACGGGGTGATGGTGGCGCGCGGCGACCTCGGCGTCGAAATGCCGCCGGAGCAGGTGCCGATCATCCAGAAGCACATCATCCGGCGCGCCGCGGAATGGCGGAAGCCGGTGATTACCGCGACGCAGATGCTGGAATCGATGGTGGACAACCCGCGTCCCACGCGCGCCGAGGTCAGCGACGTAGCCAATGCGGTGTTCGACGGCAGCGACGCGGTGATGCTTTCGGCGGAAACGGCGAGCGGCAAATATCCGCGCGAGTCGGTCGAGATGATGGCCCGCATCGTCCTGGAGGCCGAAGCCCACATGCGCGAAGCCTCGGCGCCGCAACGCCGCCGCGAACATCGCCGCAAGCTCTCCATTTCCGAAACCATCTGCGAATCGGTGGCGCATGCCGCCGAGGAACTGGAGATGCGCGCCATCGCCGTCTATACCGAGACGGGCACCACCGCACGCCTGGTTTCGAAGTACCGGCCCAAGGCGTCGATCTATGCTTTTGCGCACCGCGCGAGCGTGTGTAACCGCCTGAACCTTTTGTGGGGAGTTCGGCCGGTGGCCTGCGAGCGCGTGCGCACCGCCGAGGAGATGGTGCGCGGCGCGGAACGCGAACTCATGCAGCACGGCGCCGCCGGGCCGGGTGACGTGGTGGCGGTGATTTCCGGCACGCGCGGCGCTTCCGGATCCACCGACCTGATGCGGCTGCACATAGTCGGCGAAGGACAAAGACCGCCGGAGCGCCGCCGGGCGCGGACCCCGGTCGAACGCAATCCGGAAGGCAGCAAGAGGTAAGCGAATGGCCGAACTTGTTTCCATCGCGTACGTCAGGCCGGCAGAGGGGAAGGAGCAGCAGACGCTCGAGATCCTCGCCGAACTTTACACCCTCCTGAAGAAGAAGAATTACAGCCGCGACCTGCTGTACCGCGACGCCAAAGACCACCGGCGGCTGATCAACCTGCGCCATTGGAGGTCGGAAGAGGCGCGCGCGGAAGCGCACGAGGACTCCGAAGTCCACCGGCTGTGGCAGCGCTTGTCGGAGGTTTCAAAGGTCGAAGGCGTGATCGAACAATTGGAATTGATTGAGGGCGCCTGGTCGGCCGACGCTGAGGGATTGGCCGGTACCGGTTAGCGCATATCGCCGCGGCCGAGGGCGGCCGCGGCCCCACAATTTCTCGGCCAGTGAAGCGTGGCCCCGGCGAGGGCGCCGGGGCCTACATCTCTCTAAGAGCGCCCGCGCCGGATCAGTTCACCCACGGCGGGCGGCGCGTCTCTCCATTACCTTTATTCTCGGGCGGGCGGTAGGTGTCGTACTTGTCGAGCTGGTCGCCGCGATCGTGCTTCCGCATGTAGACCTCGAACTTGCGGGCGGCCCGGCGGCGTTTCCACCGATAGTACGCGTTGCGCACCCCGAAATACTGCTCCGACGCTCCCGACATCAGGCCGCGGCGCGGCAGGAAGCGGACATAGATCCAGCCGAAGAGCGCGCCGCCGAGGTGGGCGAAATATGCCACCGACTCGCCCCGATGGGCCGGTCCCATGCCCTGAAATGCGCCGGCCAGCGAGATGAACAGCAGGATCCCGACCAGGTATTTCGCCTTGATCATGAACGGCAGCGGGAACAACATGAATTCCTGATTGCCGTGCAGGACGGCAAAAGCGACCATGACGCCATAGATCGCGCCCGATGCGCCCACCGTTACCGTCAGCGGGCCGATGCCGAGGAAGCCAAACAACGCGACCGTTCCCAGGTACGCAATGCCCACCGTGGCCAGCGCGGCCGCGATGGCGCAGTAGAAATAAAATTCCAGGAACTGATGGTACCCCCAGTCGCGCTCCATTTGCGAGCCGAACATCCAGAGCGTCAGCATGTTGAACAGGACGTGGAACAGTCCCACATGGAGGAAGGAATAGGTGACGAGCTGCCAGATCCAGCCGTGGGCGACGGCGGCGGGAACCAGCGCGCCCACTGCGGTGATGAACCCCGCCAGCGACGGCGCCACCGCGCCGAGGATCAACATCAGCAGGTAAACGGCGGCGTTGACGATCACCAGCCACTTCACCGCGCGGGTGAAGGGCGGAAATCCCATGCTGATGCCGCCGCCAGAACCGCCGCGACCGCCGCCGTAACCGCGATAACTTCTAGTTGTCAATGCAACGTCCCCTTACAGGTCGCATTCCGTCTCTAGTTCGGCCGCGGAAGGACCACCAGGCTGCGATGCCCTTGCGCGTCCACCGCGCGCACTCCGAAGACTACATTATCCTTGGAAACCGAAACCGTGGTCTCCGTGAGTCCGGCGGCGGGTACCACGTGCTCCCAGTCGGCGGCAGTAGTCGCCCGCCACAGGACCTCGTAGCGGGTGGCGCGGCCGTCCGGCGAGGCGTCCCACATCAGCGTGGAATCGTTATCCAGTTTTTGTGCCTCAATGCGCACCTTGGCCGGAGGCGCCGGCGCCGAAGCCAGCGACGCCAGTGTCGCCGCATTGAGCCGCGCCACGTTGGCCACATATTCGTAGTCCACGAACTTCGGCAGGTCTCCATATTCGATGCCGTTTTCATGGCGTACGTTCTGGTGCTGATGATCGTAATTCTCGTGATACTCGGTGATGCGCACCGCCGCGAATCCCTGGCGGTTGAACGAAGTGTGATCTCCGCCGCGCAGGTAGCGGTCGGGCCGGAAAACCAGCAGGGGCTGGAACGATGGCGGCAGATATTGGGCGCCTGCCTGGCGGATGTAGCGCGCCTCCTCGCGGGAAAGCGAATCGCTTTCCGCGCCCAGCGCGCGGATGGCGGCAATCGCCGGCAGGTTTGGCAGTTGGTCCAAGGGAACGGCGCCGCCGGTTTTTTTCGAGGAATCTACCTGTGGAGGTGACGGACGCCGCTGTCCGAAATCCACCAGCGGAATGCCCTCGGAAAACACCCGCACGACGCTGTGATCCTGTCCGGGACTTTTGTCCCCGCCGACGATGTCGTTGTTGAGCACGGCTTCGATGTTCCAGCCCTGCTGCTTCGCCATCTCGGCAAAATGGGCGCTGCCCAGCAGACCCTGCTCTTCGCCCGCAACGGTCAGAAAAATAATTGTGGCGGGAAATTTGTACTTGCTGAGGACGCGCGCGCACTCGAGGGAAACCGCCGTGCCGCTGCCGTCGTCGTTGGCGCCGGGCGCATCGGCCTGGGGGTCCTGATCGTTGCTCGGCCGCGAGTCGTAATGTCCCGTGACCAGCACGATCCGCTTGGACGCCTGCGGATCGGTGCCGCGCAGCACGGCGTACACGTTCACGATTTCCGTCGGCTTGGGAACCCGCGGCCGAGGCTGTTCCGTGAACACGTCGGTCTTAACTTCCAGGCAACCGCCGCATGCCTGCGAGTAACGCTCGAACTCCGACTTGATCCACTCGCGCGCCGCCACGATGCCGCGGCCGCTCTGCGCCGGGTTCTCACCGATGGTCAGCCGCGTGCCGAAGCCGACGAGCTTTTCGATCGTCGCCTGAATCTGCGCCGCGGAAACCTGTTTCAAGGCGGCGGCGATCTGCGGATCTACCGGCGCCGGCAGCGGCTTCGCCATCACGGCCCGCTCGGCTGGCGCCGATTTGGGAGAGGAAGCAACACCCTGGGCAACCGCAATGTTAGCGGCCGCCATCAGAATGACACCGGCAATCAGCCCGAAACTACACGGCGTTTCATGGGGCATACGATCCTTAAACAGTGGGCATCAACTAGAAGGGTTGACGACGCACGCAAGAAACTCTAAATATTATCAGGTTGCGGGAGTCCCGGCCGCACTGCGGCCCGGCCCGGTTTTGCTCACGGAGGGCAGTAATGGTTTTATGTCCGGAATGTGAAAGCGATCTTGATATCGAAGTCGACGAAGTGGACGAGGGCGAAATCGTCTCCTGCCCGGAGTGCGGCAGCGACTTTGAGGTGGTCACCACCGAGCCCCTGGAACTCACCAAGGTCTCCGATGAGGAAGACGAGGACGAAAAAGAGGAGGAAGCGGAAAGCGGAAACGGCGACCTCGCCTGATCTCCTCCCGATCCGCCTGCGGCCGTGACTCCGGACGGCGGCGGCGTCCTATCCATCGTAAATTCTGCAACTTCGACAGGGTAAACGGGTCTAAGCAGGAAAGCGGGTCTGGCCGCGCGACAAGTGTCACAGGGTTCAGTGAGATCGTCGTATAATGGAAGTGCCGCTTTTTAGGAGATGATGATGTTCGAAGGACTGTTTCAACCCACCCACCTGCTGGTGATCCTGGTGCTTTGCCTGCTCATTTTTGGCCCCAAGAAGCTGCCCGAACTGGGTAAGGGTCTCGGGGAAGGGATCCGCGGCTTCCGCGACGGCCTGAAGGACCAAGGGAAGCCGGCTGCCACGGAAACCAAGGATGAAGCGAAGTAAGCTTCGGCGACCGGCTGGCGGCTTTCAGAGCGAAGTAGGCGTCAGCAAAAACCAAGAGTCCCGAGGTGATGTCGGCCCCGTTCTCCTCGACCAGCAGCTTGCTTTAGACCCTCGCTGACCTGCTCTCGTCACTTCCTTGCGGGTCGCGACGCGCGATCCTTCGAGCTCGGGCTCCGGGCTTGCCACCAACCGGAAAAACGGAACTGACGCCTCGGGACTCTATCCTGCTCTTGACTCCGTTTCCTGTTCCCCTCGACCAGCGCTTGGCTATCGACCCTTGCCTTGCCTTCCGTCCTTTTCGCCTCGAGAGCGCGGACAGTGACTTGGCTCGAGCCCCGGACGCCGCACCAACCGGGCAAACTTCAGAAACGGCCAAAGAACGAGTGTCCTTGTACTCTCTCCAATTATTAAGTCAAGAGCCGGGGCTGCTTTTTATTTCTTGCATTTTCAATCGGGTGCAGCCTGTCCACAACCCCCTGCCAGAAAATGGTGCAGCCTCTCGCAAGCCCGCAACGGGGCCGCCTGCACCGGTAGCGTGGCTTGCGGTTTTGCGCAAGCCCGCAGCCGCATTTCTTGCTCAGTTCATGAGGTTGTAAATGTGCAAAATGAAGCCAAAACCACGTGGGACGCGAACGAATTCATCCTCCGCAATTGGGGCCCAGCACGGGGCACGGTTCCTCCGAGCGGCGCCCAAACTTCTTGGCCATCCAGATACTTTGCTGGTATCCTGACCGTCCCCCCGGAGAAATCAAGAATGAGATTGCCACTTGCAGCAGTGGTGTTGGCATTGGCATTGCCGATGGTAGCGCAAGCCCAAACTTCAAACTGTGTGGACGCATCCACGCTCCAGGAAAAGCATCAGCGCGGGGGCATTGTCGGTGGAGCGCAGAAGGTGATGAGCTCGCCGAGCACAACCGTGGATGCGCCGCCGGACACGAACGTCTGCCCGCTGACGTCGCACCAGAAGCTGATTGTCTGGGTAAAGCGCAGCTACTCGCCCTCGAACCTGCTGGCGGCCGGCCTTGACGCGGCCGTATGGCAGGCCACCGACGACGATCCTCGCGGCTACGGGCAGGGATGGGAAGCCTATGGCTCGCGTTACGGCGCCTCGCTGGCCACCACCGAGTCCACGCGGTTTTTCCAATCATTCCTGCTGCCCTCCATTCTGAAGGAAGACCCGCGTTATTTCCGCAAGGGTCACGGCGGCTTCGGCAGCCGCTTCGCCTACTCGATCTCGCGCGTGCTGGTGACGCGCACGGACGCCGGCCGCCAGAGCTTTAATTTCAGTGCGGTCGGCGGCGCATTTGCCGCGGCGGCGCTGAGCAATACCTATATGCCTGACGTGGACCGCGACGCCGGACGGACCGCGGTGTCGGCCGGCTTGAGCCTCGCCAACACCGCCGGCTGGAACTTTCTGAGCGAGTTCGGCCCGGACATCTGGCACAAGCTGCGCGGCAAGAAGAAAAATTAGTTTCAGTTTCAGTTTCAGTTTCAGAAGAGAATCTGCCACGGATTTCACGGATGCACACGGATCAATTCCGGTCCGTCCTGATCCGTGCGAATCCGTGGCGTTGTTCTTTCTGAATGGTTCGATGCTGCGCCGATTGCACGGGACGCCGCGCGACTCACTCGGGCAGGAGCGGTGTAACCGCGCGTATCTGGACGGAGAGCCGGCGTCCTTCCGTGGTTGGCGGAACACCGGTTATGCGGAAGTCCTGCCGCAGTTGCCGAAGCATTTCGGCCGCCGACTCCATCCGGATCTGCTGCAAGCGGTTCCTGGGATCGGTAGAGCCGACCGCCCAGGTGTCCAAGTACGCCCACAAAAACATGCGCATCTGGTCAATCTCGTGCTTGAAATCGCGCACGTGTTCGGCGGAGAGCTTGGAAACGGCCAGGCCGGTGGCCGGGTCTTTGGTGGGAGTGCCGAGTTCGGCGCGAAGTGCCGCAAGTTCCCGCAGCACGGCTTGGACGCGTTCGAAGAGCTGAGAGTCCATAACGCGGGTCCGATATCTCCAATTGATACCCTACCCCGTTTCCGTAACCGTGTTTAGGAAACGGAATCTTGATACGAAAACGGAACAGCCCGCCTGCAGCCTGCGAGTTCGGGGAAATTGACACCGCCGCCGCTTCCGGCTAGGCTGAACAGAACCCCGAGGCCGCTCCGATCAGCCAAGTGACTGGCATGAAGAATTTGCGTAAGTACCTGCGTTTTCTGGCTGCTGTGCAGCTTCTGCCGGCGCTGGAGAGCGGTGAAGAGACCTTGGTGGGCGGCCAGGCGGTGCTGGAGGGCGTCATGATGCGCTCGCCGCACGCCTGGGGCATCTGCGTCCGCCGCGCCGACGGCACCATGGCCTCGCATTCCGAAACCCTGGAACGCCCCTCGGAAAAGCACAAGTGGATGGGATGGCCGATCATTCGCGGCGTGGTCACCCTCGGTCAGGCCATGGGACTGGGGTTCCGGGCGCTGCGTTTTTCCGCCAATGTTGTGCTCGATGAAATTCCGGCCGGTAAGAACGGCAAGAAACTTGAGATCAACGGCTGGGTGGCCGCGCTTAACATCCTGCTCTCCGTCGGCTTTTTCATCTTCATGTACAAGTTCCTGCCGCTGGTGGCCGCCACCGAGTTGAAGCAGCGCGTCTCGCCGGTGTTCGGCAATCAGATCGTCTTCAATGTCGTGGACGGCGTCATCCGCCTGGCGCTGTTCCTGGCATTCATCTGGATGACCTCACTGTGGGCGGACCTGCGCCGCGTCTACCAGTACCACGGCGCGGAACACAAAACCGTCTTCGCCTTCGAAGCCAGGGACCCGCTCACTCCGCCGTCGGTCCAGAAACACGTCACCTGGCACCCGCGCTGCGGCACCAGCTTCCTGATGACCGTGATGCTGATCTCCATCGTCGTCTACACGGCGATCCCGGTGCACACTTTCGCCGCGCGCTTCGCCATCCGCATTGCCCTGCTGCCGGTAATCGCTGGCGTTTCCTACGAGATCATCCGCTTCGCCGCCAAGCACCGCGGCTCGCTGTTCGCCGTCATGACCGCGCCCGGCCTCTGGCTGCAGCGCATCACCACCCAGCCTCCCGCCGACGACCAGGTGGAGTGCGCCATCGGCGCCCTGAACCTCGCCATGGAAATGGAAGCGCAGCGGGGCGGGGAACTGCGATGCATCGCGTAGCGGCGCCGCTCGCGAACCTTGCTTCAGCTCCGCAGATTCCCGCAGATCAACGCAGATTCAGCAGCGGTCACAAGCCATTGCTGAGAAAGCATCGTCGTGGAGCCGCAACAACCGATAACACGAGAACACCGATACGCGAACCGACAACCATGTTTGACCGCCTCGAACAAATCGAAGCTCGTTACGAAGAGCTGACCAAGACGCTGGCGTCGCCGGAGATCATGCAGGATTCCGGCAAATTTCAGAAGACCGCCAAGGCGCACAGCGAAATTGCGCCTCTGGTCGAGAAGTACCGCGAATATAAAGACCTGAAGCGCGGGATCACCGAAACCCGCGAAATGCTCGCCCAGGAATCCGACCCCGAAATGAAGCAGATGGCGCAGGAAGAGCTGCAATCGCTGGAACAGCGCTTCGCCCAAGCCGAGCAGGACCTGAGATTCCTTCTGATCCCCAAGGACCCCAACGACGAAAAGAACGTCATCCTGGAAATCCGCGCCGGAACCGGTGGCGACGAGGCTTCGCTGTTCGCCGCCGAGCTGTTCCGCATGTACGGGCGCTACGCCGAAGCGCACCGCTGGAAAGTGGAAGTGCTGTCGTCATCGGAATCGGGCGTGGGCGGGCTGAAGGAAGTGATTGCCATGATCGAGGGCCGTGGCGCCTACTCCAAGCTCAAGTACGAAGGCGGCGTCCACCGCGTGCAGAGGGTCCCGGAAACTGAGCAGCAGGGCCGCGTCCACACCTCCGCCGTCACCGTGGCGGTCATGCCCGAAGCCGAGGACGTGGACATCAAGATCGATCCCAAGGACATTCGCGTGGACACTTTCTGCTCCTCCGGCCCCGGTGGCCAGTCGGTGAACACGACCTATTCCGCGGTGCGCATCACGCACATCCCGACCAACACCGTGGTCAGCTGCCAGGACGAAAAGTCGCAAATCAAGAACCGCGAAAAAGGCATGCGCGTGCTGCGCTCGCGCCTGTACGACATGGAGCGCGAGAAACAGCAGGCGGCGTTGGCGAAAGAGCGTCGCGCCATGGTGGGCACCGGCGACCGCAGCGAAAAAATCCGCACCTACAACTTCCCGCAGAACCGCGTCACCGATCACCGCATCGGCCTGACCCTGCACCAGCTCGGCGAAGTCATGGACGGCAAGCTCCAGCCCTTCATTGACGCGCTCTCCACCCACTTCCAGGCGGAAAAGCTGAAGGAGCAGGCGACGGTCTTAGCTTAGCCACAGAGGACACAGAGGAGATTGAGGCGGTCAGGCTCGAAATGTGCCGCGCCGCTGGCGCTCCGCAATGATTCCGCAGCCTACCCACCGCTGCCGCGGTGGGCTAACGAATTTCGCGCCTCCGGCGCTGGCCTGCTAGCGCCGCGGCGCACACTCGCGACTCGTTCCCTCCGTGCCCTCTGTGGTTAAATCCTTCCGCATGCAATTGAAGGAAACACTGCGCTCGGCCATCGCCCTGCTGGAGGAGAACCGCGTCGGCTCTCCACGCATGAACGCCGAGGTGCTGCTGATGTTCGTTCTCGGCTGCGACCGCGCCTATCTCTACGCCCACCCGGAGCGTGAACTCGCTCCCGACGAACAAAATCGTTACGACGAAGCGCTCGAGCAACGCGCCCGCGGCGTGCCCTCGCAGTACATCACCGGGCACCAGGAATTCTGGGGACTGGATTTCATCGTCGGCCCGGCGGTGCTCATCCCGCGTCCGGAAACCGAGCACCTGGTCGAGGCGGTGCTCGAGCTGTGTAAGGAACTACCCCACCCTGTCTCGCCAACATCGGGCGAGACAAGGGTGGGGCAACCGCCGGGAGCGATAAGGGTGGGGCAACCACAACAACGGGTTCGCATCGTGGACGTCGGCACCGGTTCCGGCTGCGTCGCCCTGGCGCTGGCCTCGGAGCTGCCGCGCGCCGAAATTCATGCCACGGAAATTTCCGCCGACGCGCTGGAAATCGCGCGCGCCAATGCCGCCCGCCTGCTGCTCGCCGATCGCGTCACCTTCCACGCGACCGACCTGCTGCACGGGATCGCCGGTCCATTCGATATCGTCGCCTCCAATCCGCCCTACGTCGGCGAAAGCGAATACGACAAGGTCCAGCTCGAAGTCCGCAAGTTCGAGCCCCGCTGCGCCGTCTTCGCGGGTGCTGACGGCATGGATGTCATCCGCCGCCTCGCCCCGCAGGCCCGTGCCGCCCTCAAACCCGGAGGCTACCTCGCCCTGGAAATCGGCTACTCGCAAGAAGCTGCGGTGCGCGCCGTGCTGCGCGACTGGCAGGATGTGCGGGCGGTGCCGGATTTACAGGGGATCCCGCGGGTCATCGTGGCGAAAAATTAGTCGCCAGCTTGCAGCACTTACTTCGCCCGTTGCAGCTCGCGATAGGCTTCGCTTTTCGAGATGCCCAGCTCGCGCGCCACCTTCTTCAGCGCCGCTTTCTCATCGAGCTGCTCGGAAGAGATCAGTTGGCGAACGCGGTCGCGCACGGTGGCGGGAGTCGCGGCGCTTTCCTGCGCCTCTTCCATTTTGCCGATCAGCAGCGTGATCTCGCCTTTCGGGGGATGCGCGCGCAGGCGGTCCAGAACTTCGTCGGCGCGGCCGCGCAGGAATTCCTCGTGCAGCTTGGTGACTTCGCGCGCGATCACCACGTGGCGCGAGCCGCCGAGCACGGCGACCACGTCTTCCATCGCCTCCACGATGCGGTGCGGCGCTTCGTAGAAGATCTGCGTGCGCGGCGTGTTGCGGATGGTTTCCAGCAGGCTGCGGCGTTCGCCTCGTTTGGCCGGCAAGAAGCCGCTGAACCGGAACGAGTCGGTGGCGAGGCCGCTGGCCACCAGCGCCGAAAGAAACGCGGACGCGCCCGGAATCGGGATCACCGGAATGTGGTGCCGGATGGCGAGCGAAATCAGGCGGAACCCCGGATCGGAGACCGCGGGCATGCCGGCATCGGTGACCAGCGCAATCCGCGCGCCTCCTTCCAGCTTGAGGATCAGTTCGGCGGCGCGGGTAATTTCGTTGTGTTCGTGATGGCTGACCATCGGTGTCCCGATGCCGTAATGGTTCAGCAGCTTTTGCGTTTGGCGCGTGTCCTCGCAGGCGATGACGTCCACTTGGCGAAGCGTGCGCAGCGCGCGCAAGGTGATGTCCTCGAGATTGCCGATGGGCGTGCCCACCACGTACAGCGCCGGGCCGGGCGCGAGCGGCGCGTCTTTCTTCGGCCCACATCTGCCAACGTCAGGCAGATGTGGGGCGCCATCTTGGCTGCGGGTTGGCGTGTCACCGGACATGCGCAGAAAAGTCTAGCACCGCCCAGGCGGCAATTGACGCTCGTTTGCGCGCGCCCCTACAATCGAAGCGTGCCGCTTTACGAGTACGAGTGCCAAGATTGCCATTTCCGCTTTGAAAAGCTGCAGCGCCTCTCCGATCCGCCGCCGAAGAAGTGTCCCGAGTGCGGCGGGAAGATCGCGCAAATGATGTCGACATCCTCGGTGCAGTTCAAGGGCAGCGGCTGGTATGTCACCGACTACCAGCGCAAAGGTTCCGGCGGCGATAGCAAGGGCGAGAAAAAGGCCGAGAGCAAACCGGAGAGCAAGAGCGATACCAAGGGCGAGACTAAGAGCGAAACCAAGAGCGACTCGAAGGGCGCGAAGGAAAAGAAGTAAATCAGTTTCAGTTTCGGTTTCAGTTTCAGAAAAACCAAGGGTACGGGACGAATCCCGTGCCCTTTCGTCTGCAAGAGCAACAACGCTACGCGAACAATTACTGACATCCGGTAAAGGCCAGCGTGGGCGCGGCGATGCTGCCGCCTGCCGACACCGCAATCGGCGCCGTGGTCTGCTTCGGCAGCGTGCAATCGGTCGTGCCGCCCGACATGGGCACGAACGCCTGGCCCTCGACCAGGTAGCTCGCGTTGCCGGCCGCGCCCGCCGTATACGTCGTGCCGCTCGCCGCGAATGCGCCGACGGTCGGATTCACCGGCGGAAGGGTCATGGTGTAGCTGGCTGGGGAGGCGATGCTGAGCGTCGCCGATTGCGTGCCTGCCGGAATCGTGTAGTTGGTGGAACTCACGGTTTGCAACGCTGACAGCAAGACATCGGCAGACGTGGCGGCATTGCTTGCGTTGACCGAGGTCACCTGGCCGGTGATCGAGCCCGGGGCAGTGTTGGCGCCGGTGACCGCAATCATCGGGATATTGCCGACCGCGTTTCCAGGTTGCACGCCGGTGGTGATGGTCGCCGCGTAAGCAACGTTGGCGCCGCTCACCGCAACCGCCACCACGTCATACGTGCCGGCGGGAACGGGACAGAAGTTGAAGGCGCCGGTGCTGTCGGGCGTCGCCTGCATGATCACGCGGTCCACGCCGTTGGTGTCCTTCTGTTCCAGGGCGACAATCGCCTTCCCGCCGACGATGGGGAGGTTGGTGACCTTGTCCAACAGCTTGCCATTGATCGAAACCGAGGTCAGCGCAACTTCTCCGGCGTGCAGGACGGGCTTGAGGCGGAACTGGCCGTTGCTCTGCACCACGATCGACGCGCAGGTATCGAAAATAATGTTCAGGTCCTTGGTTTCACCCGATGCGATGGTGAATTTGCCGCCGGCAATCTGGCCGGAGGGAATCTTGATCCCCGTCTTCGACTCGCTGGAAAGCTGGAGCGTCTGCGGCGCCGAATTGGGCAATAAGACAACGCAATTCGCTCCCGCGGCGCCGCAGTGGTTGGCGGCAGGAATGGCGCTGTTGTCGGCCAGGATGATACGGATCTGCTGATACGTGCCGGGCTGCAGCGCGGTGTTGGAACTCAGGGTCGCCAGAAAGCACTGGTTGGTCGCGGCGGCGAGCAGGTCCACCTGCTGGGGAGCGTTCTTCAGGTTGGGTGTCACGTCAACCCAGTTGGGATCGGTATCGGCGGCGGTCGCGCTGGTGTGGATCAGGACGTCGGTAATCGTCACCCAGACGTTGCTGTAAGGACCGCTGGCGGTCGACGAGCAGGTGGCCGGGTCGCTGATCGTGACGCTGACCGCAGCGGGGCTGCTGGTGCCTTTTGTCGTCGAGCTGCCTCCGCCGCCGGTGCACGCAATCAGAATGGCGAGCAGGACAACGACGGCTGTCAGTACGGGAAATAGAGTGCGGTACTTCATGAACATGCCTCCTCAGAGTGCATGAAAAAGCTACACAGCAAGCGGCGTTCCACGGCAGCAAGTTGCAGGCGCAATGGCCTGTGCCGCCTCCAATGACAGTGTAATAGTACAGCCAGACGGGAATTACGCGAATGCACGCCTGGGTGTGTCCGTCCGGAGTTGAGATGCGCGCGGGACTCAGGGTTCGCGATGCGCCCGCAAAAATTGCGCGGCGGAGGAGAAGTTACCTATTTAACGCAGAGTTAATGGCTTGCAGGCAGTCTCGCCGCCGGATCACCGAGGCAAGGGAGTCGCGGGTGAACCCGCTCCCAAGTGATGAATTCTTCATCGGGGCAGGTGAGTCGAGCATCTGATGCTGAGGGGCGTCAAGTCATGCTGGGCTACCTACGCGAAATGTTTCTATTCGACGACTGGGCCAACCGCGAGGCGCTGCGCTCGTTGCAGGAGATGGAACATCCGCCGGAGCGCGCTCGCAAGGTGATGGCGCACATCGTAGCCGCCGAGCTGTTGTGGATGGCGCGGCTGCAGCAGGCGGGCCAGAAGACCGCGGTGTGGCCGGAGTTCGGGCTGCAGGATTGCGAACGGCAGATCGCGGAGCTGCGGCAGACGTGGGATCAGTACCTGGCGAAACTTGCGGACGCCGACCTCGACGCCGAGATTGCCTACACCAACTCCAAGGGCGAGCGACTACCGCAACGAGGTGCGCGACATCCTGATGCACGTCCTGATGCACGGCGTGTATCACCGCGGCCAGATTGCGGCGGCGGTGCGCGACCGCGCCGGCGAGCCGGCGTACACCGACTTCATCGAGGCGGTGAGGAAAGGCAAGCTGACGGTGGCGAGTTCAGAGTTCTAATACTGTGGGCCCCGGCGCCCTCGTCCGCGGCAAGCGAAAACTACAGTGTTGTCATCCTGTCTATAACGACATTGACCTTGTCAAGAGCGATTGGGGCACACGCCGGCGTCGACGCCGAGGAGCGCGCCATTTCGCTCTAGTTGGAGACCGTCGACCAAGGCTCGTCTCGAAATCGTTGGGTGGAATCGGTTCCACCATCCATCTATTCGGCCCTCAAACTGCGGCCATGATTAGCAATGCGAACTCCCGTCTTTACGGGAGGCAGGCTGCCCACTCAAGTGACCGACGCTCGCGCGCCACAGAATGACTCGGGCTCACCTGCATGACGAACCGGGAAGCGGCGCCGTTTTCGACTCCTGGCGCAGCATCCAGTACATCTTCACCAGCAGCTTGCGAGCGACGGCCACCTTGGCCACCGCCTTGCCTTTCCGCATCGCCAGCCGCACATAGCAGCGTCGCAACTCGGGATCGTGCCGCGCCGCCGACTGCGCCGCCTCCACCAGCAGACCGCGCAAGAACGGCGACCCCTGCTTGCTGATGTGGCCCAGCCGCTGCTTGCCCCCCGAGCTGTGCTCGCGCGGGGTCAGCCCCACGTAGCTGGCCACCTGGCGTGCGTTGGCAAAGCGCTCCACCGGACCCAGCGTCAGCACCACCGCCAGCCCCGTCACCGGACCGACGCCCTTCTGCGTGCGCAGTCGCATCACCTCCGGACGCCGCGACGCTTCCTGCTCCACCGCCTCGTCCAGCGCCGCGATCTGCCGCTGCAACTGGTCCAGGCTCCCCAGCAGTTCGTCGCGCCGCCGCGCTGCCCACGGCGCCAGCACCAGTTGCTGCAGCTGCTGCCGCCCGGCCGCCGTCCACAGCTTGTGCCGCCGCTGCAACCCCTGGTTCAGCGCCAAAGCCTGCAACTGGTTCTTGATCTGCGTCTGCATCCGCACCCGCTTGTGCCGGTGCACCAGCAGCTGCCGCACATCGCGCTCCTCCGGCGACGGCACCCAGATCCGCGGAAACCGTCCCTCGCGCAGCAGCCGCAGCAGGTGCCCCGCGTCGCGCCGGTCCGTCTTCTGCCGGCGCACGTAGCTGGCTCGGATCTGCGCCGCGTCCCCGATCCACAGCTGATGCCCGCAGTCGGCCAGCAGCTGCTCGAACCAGTGACTGAACCCGCTGGCTTCCATCCCCACCAGCACCTCTTCTCCGCGCAGTCCTTCGTAGAACCGCCGCGCCCCTTCCGGATGATCCAGCCGCAAACTGCGTTCTTGGTTGTTTCGGTTGTCAAAGATCGAGACCTGCTCAAAACTCGGGTGAAAATCACAACCTATAATCAACATCGCGTTGGCTCCTTCGCCCGAGCCTTGGTCTTGTTGGTCGCAAACCAATGTACCCGGTGCGACCGAGCCAACGTCGGTATGAAATCAAGCGAGAGCCTGTCCTGAGCGAAGTCGAAGGATCCAACGCGCCCCGCTTTTGGGCGCGTTGCGACCGAGTCGAAGGACCCCTACACAATTCAGGAATTCACTTGCCGTTCACGAGGCATTTCAATCTGCAATCACAAGTGATTCCGGTGTGCCGGTGACAGTGCCGGGCTTCAGCACCGGCTGTATGCCTCTGCGATTCTGATCCGTGTTCAATCCGTGGTGATCCGTGGTTATCTTTATTTTCTTCGCCGGGGCGGCCTCGCCGACTCGGCGCGAAACCTTGAAAACCATCTGGCGGCGCGGCTGGTCCGCGTCCACGATGACGTGGTCGCCGTGCAGCACCTCGCCGTCCAGGATCTTCAGCGCCAGCGGGTCCTGGATCAGGCGCTGGAGGGCGCGCTTCAGCGGACGCGCGCCGTACTGCACGTCGTAGCCTTCGGTGAACACCAACTCCTTGGCCGCATCCGTCAGCTCGAGGGAGATCTTGCGCTCGGCCAGCAGGCGGCGCAGCGATTCCAGTTGCAGCTCGACGATGCGCGTCAACTGCTCCTTGCCCAGCGGGTTGAACAGGATGATGTCGTCCACGCGGTTGAGGAACTCGGGCTTGAAGCTGGCCTGCACCACCGCCATCACCTGCGCGCGCACCCGCTCGAAAGCCGCGGGCGTGGCGAGATTCTCCGGCGTCAGGTACGAGGCGCCGAGGTTCGAGGTCATGATGATGATCGTGTTCTTGAAGTCCACCACGCGGCCCTTGCCGTCGGTGAGGCGGCCGTCGTCCATGATCTGCAACAGCACGTTGAAAACGTCGGGATGCGCTTTCTCGATTTCGTCGAACAGCACCACCGAATAAGGACGGCGGCGAACCGCCTCGGTAAGCTGCCCGCCCTCTTCGTAGCCGACGTAGCCCGGAGGCGCGCCGATCAGGCGTGCGACGGCGTGGCGCTCCATGTACTCCGACATGTCAATGCGCACCATGTTGTGCTCGTCGTCGAAGAGGAATTCGGCGAGAGCGCGGGCGAGTTCGGTTTTGCCCACGCCGGTGGGGCCGAGGAAGATGAACGACCCGATGGGACGGCGCGGGTCGCTGAGCCCGGCGCGTGAACGACGGATGGCGTTGGCGACCTTCTCCAGCGCCGCGTCCTGCCCGACGACGCGCTGGCGCAGCCGGCTCTCCATGTCCACCAGCTTCTTGACCTCGCCCTCCAGCATTTTGCTGACCGGGATGCCGGTCCATTTGCTGACGATGCGGGCCACGTCCTCCTCGTCCACTTCTTCCTTCAACATGCGCGAGGACTGGCCGTCGGCGACGTGCCATCCGCTTCCTGGTTGAGGCGGTCGAGTTCGGCCTGGAGTTGCGGCAGTTCGCCATACTGGATCTGCGAGGCGCGAGTGTAGTCGCCTTTGCGGGTGGCCGACTGCTCTTCCAGCTTGAGCTGCTCGATGCGCTCCTTCAGCTCACGAATGCGGTTGATCTTCGCTTTCTCCTGCTGCCATACGGCTTTCAGGCGGTTCGACTGCTCGCGCAGGTTGGCCAGCTCTTTCTCGACGGTCGAGAGGCGCTCACGCGAATTGGGGTCCGTCTCCTTGACCAGCGCCTGGCGCTCGATTTCCAGTTGCGTGGCGCGGCGCTCGAGCTGGTCGATTTCCGTGGGCATGGAATCGATCTGGATGCGCAGCGAGGCGGCGGCCTCGTCAATCAGGTCAATCGCCTTGTCCGGCAGGAAACGGTCGGTGATGTAGCGGTGCGAGAGCGTGGCGGCGGCGACGATCGCCGAATCCTTGATGCGCACGCCGTGGTGGACCTCATAGCGCTCTTTCAGGCCGCGCAGGATGGCGATGGTGTCCTCGACGTTGGGCTCGCCCACGAAGACGATCTGGAAACGGCGCTCCAGGGCGGCGTCCTTTTCGATGTACTTGCGATATTCGTTCAGCGTGGTGGCGCCGATGGCGCGCAGCTCGCCGCGTGCCAGCGCCGGCTTCAGCATGTTGCTGGCGTCGATGGCGCCTTCGGCGGCGCCCGCGCCGACCAGGGTGTGCAGCTCGTCAATGAACAGGATGATCTTTCCTTCCGATTCCTCGATCTCCTTCAGCACCGCCTTGAGGCGATCTTCAAACTCGCCGCGGTACTTGGCGCCGGCGAGCATGGCGCCCAAGTCGATGGCGACCACGCGCTTGTTCTTCAGAACTTCGGGAACGTCGCCGGAGACGATGCGCTGGGCCAGGCCTTCGACGATCGCGGTCTTGCCCACGCCGGGTTCACCGATCAGCACCGGATTGTTCTTGGTGCGGCGCGAGAGTACCTGTACGACACGGCGGATTTCCTCGTCGCGGCCGATCACCGGATCGAGCTTGCCGCGGCGCGCCAGCTCGTTCAGGTCCTTGGCATAGCGCTCCAGAGCCTGGTATTTCGCTTCCGGATTCTGGTCGGTGACGCGCTGATTGCCGCGCACGGCGGTGAGCGCCTTGAGCACGGCATCGTGGGTGGCGCCGTGACGGGCGAGCAGATCGTGAGCCCGGTCGCCACGCTGGTCGGTCATGGCCAGCAGCAGATGCTCGGTGGAGACGTACTCGTCCTTAAAGTTATCCGCCTCTTTGAAAGCCTGGTCGAGCAGGCGCTGCGCGGTGGCGGAGAGGCCGGGCTGGGCGGCGCCGCCGGAGACGCGCGGCAGATCTTCCAGAACCTGGTTGGCCTGCGCCAGGATTGCCTGCGGACCGGCGCCGACTTTCTCCAGCACCGGAGCAACAATGCCCTCCCGGTCCTCCAGCAGCGCCACCAGCAAGTGCATGGGCAGCAATTCGGGATTGCCGCGCTCGGAGGCAACTTCCATCGCGCGCTGCACCGCTGCCTGCGCCTTGACCGTCAATTTGTCCCAACGGATTGGCATATTTTTGGCTCTCAGCTTTCAGCTATCAGCCGTCAGCTAAAGCCATTTCACTATTTATGTAGCCGATGTCATCCCGAGCGAGGGAGGGTTCCCGCGCGTTTTTTCCAGCGCGGGAAACCCGAGTCGAGATTCTCTCTTCGATTTCAAGTTTTTTCTCTCCGGAGAGGTGTGGAGAACCTCTCTCTTTTTGTTCACACTTGCGGACATAGCTTGCTGCCGTCATAGGGCTGATCGTGGCGGAACATACCCCAGGCGGCGTGCAGCAATTTCCGCATGACGGCGACCAGGGCCTGTAGTTTGGCTTTGCCGCGCGCCACCAGGCGCTGGTAGAACGCGCCCAGGGAGGGATCGTGCTGCACCGCCACCAAGGCGGGCATATACAGCGCGGCCCGCAAGTAGCGGTTGCCGGCTTTGCTGATGCGCGGCTTGTGTTCCACCGAAGAGCCGGAAACGTGGTGTTTGGGATCCAGGCCGGCCTGCGCCACCCACTGCCGCTGGTCGAGCCCGGCAGGCAGCGCCGCCAACTCGCCCAGCACCGCCAGCGCGCTGGCCTCGCCCAAGCCGGGAACGGTGAGCAGGTGCCGCCAGCGGCGCAGCAGTTCGGCATCGCGGGTCAGCTCCCGCACCGCCTGGCGCCGCAACTGGGCGATGCGCTTCTCCGTATAACGCGTCTGCCGCTCCAGTTCGCGCACCAGCAGCGCGGGCAGGGCCGCGCTGGCCGCTAAGGCATGCTGCCGGTTCTTGTGCTGCGTGCACAGGCGCACGAGGCCGGCGATGGCCCGGCTCAAGGCGCGCAGCCGGAGGACGGCGGGAGAGGGCGGTTGCCAAACCGCCAGCGGCATGCGCGCGGCATACTGGCACAGCACCCGCGCGTCGACCGGATCGGTCTTGCTGCGCTCTCCCAGCGACTCGGCAAAGCGCCGCACCTGTCGCGGGTTGGCGACGCTCAGTTGGATCTGGCCTCCGCCGCGGGCCAGCGCCAGAGCTAGATCCAGACTGTAGGTCCCGCTCGCTTCCAGGCAAACGGTCACCGGCCGCCGCCAGCCACGCAGCCGCTCCAGCAACTGCTGGTGTCCGGCCGCGGTGTTGGCATACCGCTCCCCGCCGATGGTCTCGCCTTGGCTTACGGCCGTGACCAGCTCCCGCGCACTGACGTCAATGCCCACCCATACTTGCTCCCCAGCTTTCGACTTGTTCATGGTTCGCCTCCGGTTTAAGCTGGGCTTCGGCTCCCGACCCTGTGCAACCTCTCCCGCCAGCCTTGTGAATGCAGGCTCGAAGGCCTCGGATTCTCCACGGCGTGAGAAAGGAAGGGCGGGGGCCATTCTCGACTGCAGGCTGCTGTCGCGCCTCGGGATCTGACGGCCTCCCGCCGAAGCCCGCTGCGGCTTTGCTACCGCAATCCGCCGCTGGCGAGCAGTGTCAGGGAAGATACAAGGGATCTCGGTTTTCCTCTCTCGGCTACATTAATCCTGAAACTGACTTAAGGACGGCCGATCCTGAAAGCACTCTAGCTTCAGATATTTGATTCCCTATCGTGCGAAACTTCAAAAAAATCGGGGAGACGGTCGTTCACGGCCGTCTCCCCCTCCTGCCGCCGCTGATCGCTGACGGCTGATAGCTGACAGCTTGTTTACGCCGCCTTGCCCTTGCCCTCCAGGGTCTTCTGGCCCTGGCCGACGTTGACCTTGATCTGCTTCGGCTTGGCTTCGGCCTTCTTGGCCAGCGTGATCTTCAACAAGCCGTTGTCATAGTCGGCCTTGACGCTGTCCGGGTCCACCGTGTTGGGCAGCGTGAAGGCGCGGAAGAAGCTGCCATAGCGCCGCTCGACGCGATGGAAGTTCTCTTCCTTCTCTTCTTTCTCGAACTTGCGCTCGCCGCGCACGGTCAGGGTGTTGTTTTCCATGCGGACATCCATGTCTTTCTGCTCGATGCCCGGAACTTCAATCTTGAGGGTGATGTTGTGCTCGTCCTCGTAGATGTCCACGGGCGGAACGAAAGCCGATGTGGTCAGGCTCTCTTCCGTGCTGCCAGGCCCATAAGTGTCCTGGAACAGACGGTTCATGCGGCTGGTGATCAGGTTCAACTCCTGAAACGGATCCCAACGAATGATAGGCATAGCAAGTTCCTCCTTGACTTTGGTGGCTGACTCGCCTCAAGCACCAGCTTGGGGGCTTCATCAGTACTTAATAGTTACGAATCATAAAATCTTAGTGTGTTACTGTCAAGTACTGTTTTAAGTTTAATATCAGCTGATTACAGACATAGTTGGCCTCGCGATGTGGCGGAAAGCCGCGCGAAATAGACCTTCCGCTGAAAGGTTGAGGCCTATCCGCCTAGATGCGCGGGTGGGGTAAGGGGTGCCTGTGGAAACAATTTAAGCCGGGGGCAGGGAGGCTATTTTTTCTCGATGCGGACCAGGCGAAAGGTCAGAGTGCCCCAGAACATGCGGGTGCGCATTTGGACGGGGATGCGGCGGGCGTCGTCGGAAAGCCAGATCCAGACCCGGCCGCGGCTCTTGAGCATCCCGGAAGCGGCTTCCGGGGAGACGCGGATGGTGGAAAAGGTCCCGGCAGGCGTTTTCAATTGCTCGCGGGCCTCGACGTGAACCCGCACGTCAACCGTGTCGCTACCTTCGTTAAGCGGAAAGGTGTAGGTGGCATCGGGAGCGAGCGGCAGCGAGGCGACATAAAAGACGCCGGAAAGGATATCGGTAACGCAGCCGGGAATCTCGTGCTCGACGTGCTTGGCCTGGCCGCTCTTGAGATTGGTTTCATCGAGGATGCTGCGGCGGCGGGCATAGTTGAAGTTGATGAGCGTTTCGCGGGCGTGGAAGCCCTCTTCGGTGTGCTTGGTGAGCGTCTGGGAACAGAAGGTGCGGTGGTCGAAGGTGGACTCGAAGCGATCGTGCACGGGATAGAGCAGGGCGACGACGCCGCTGGCTTCGGCCTTGCCGCTGACGCGCTGATTGTCGCCGGCCTGGTCAATGGCGATGCGGGCGGTACCGGCGGTCCACAGGCGCCATTCGGCCTCGTACACGAATGCCTGGCCGTTGGGGAAGGTGTAGTTGTCGGGCACGGGATGGATCTGCGCCACCGGGCCGATGGTGGCGGGCTGCTGGCCGGCAAGGCGGACACCGATGGCGGCGCACAGGATTGCGCAGGCGGTCGCGAGGAGAAGTCGTTTCATGACGAAGATCAAGCTACCGGCCGGCCCAAAGCAGCTTGGCCACGAGCGCCGCGATCATGACCGCTGTACCGATCAGAGCATTGTACTCGCGATGCTGGAGATAACGCTGGCGGGAAAACGATCCCGCAGTCGTGGCGTGTGGGCGCAAGCGCGGCAACAGGCGCGGGACTTGGCGTGCGTACTGGTCGAACTCGGGGAAGCGCGAACGCAGGAAACTTTCTTCCGCCAGAATCACGGGAATGTAGATGGCGACGAACAGCAGCACCAGCGCCACCACGATCAGCCAGCTCAACGCGGCCACGGCGAACCCGAGGGCCATCACCATGGAACCGAGGTAGAGCGGATTGCGCGTGTAGGCGTAGGGGCCGGAGGTGGTGAGCTCGGAATTCTTGCTGATGTGGCCGGAAGCGACGGCGCGAATGGCGACTCCGATCAGGGCAGCGACAGCGCCGATCGTGAGCGACAGCCAGGTCGGGCGCGCGCGCCAGATGTAGAGCGCGGCGAAAGCGAACCCAAGGGGAACGCGGATGCGGCGCGCGATGCGGGACCAGGTCATCGCGGCGCCTCCGAAGTTTGCGCCAGCAGATGACGCGCGGCGGCGATCACCTCGGCGGCGGTGATCTGCAGCAGGCCCGCTTCGGGGTCTCGCTCGTGCGAGGTCGTGGTCCGGCTTACCTGGGAGCGCAGCACAATGGCGCGTGCGCTGTAAGGGCGGTTGCGCGCGGGGTCGGTGGGGCCGAACAACGCGACCACGGGAACGCCCACCGCCGCGGCCAGGTGGACAGGGCCGGTATCGCCTCCGATGCAAATGCGCGCGCGACGGCAGAGCGCGATGAGTTCGCCGACCGTGGTTTGCAGGGCGATGGCAAGAGGAACATCCCCACCCTGTCCCGCGAAAACCGCGCGGGACAAGGGTGGGGCAACCGAGTTGGCGGGTGGGGCAACCGCGTTGGCGGCGCGTTCGACGTCGCGCGCGAGCTGCTCTTCGCCGGGGCCGAAGTTCACGATGGCGCGCAGTCCGTGAACCGCAAGCGCGCGCACCACTTCGGCATAGCGCTCCGCCGGCCAGCATTTTGCTCCCCAGCCCGCGCCCGGATTCACCAGCGCAAAGCTGTGCAGGCCGTGCGCGTGTAGCTGCTGCTCCATGGCGCGTTCGGCGGCAGCATCGCGCGGCAGAGGGAAGCTGAATTCCTCGTGCTGCGTGGGGGTCCCGTACAACGGTTGAGGAACACCCCCACCCTGTCTCGCCCCCTCACTACGCTTCGGGGCAGGCTCCCCCGGGCGAGACAAGGGTGGGGCAACCAGACATCCGAAATCCGGGCCACACAACTCCTCCGCCAGCGAGATGTTCTGCTCGACGATATGGCGACCACGGGCGGCAACTTGCTGCGTATAGAAAAGGGTGGCGGGTTTTTCGCGCGGCTGCCTGAAGCCAATGCGGCGCGGCACGCGCGATAATTGCGCCAGGATGGCCGATTTCCACGCTCCCTGAAAATCAATCGCGATGTCGTATCGCCCATCGCGCAGTTGGCCGAGCGCGTCGCGGAATTCGCGCCAGGTTTCGCCGGAGAACAGCGCCGAGCGCCAGGCAAGCGTGTCCACGATGTGGACGATGTCCACCAGCGGTTTTTCGGGTGAGCGAGGGCCGGCGAGCGCGGCGCCGGAGGAGAGCAGCGAGGCCCAGCGCCGCTCGACCGCCCAGCCGATGGTTGCGCCGGGAAATGCGCGCCGGAGGATAGCCACCGCGGGCAGCGTGTGAATGATGTCGCCCATGGAGCCGAGGCGCACGATCAGCAAGCGCGCAATGTCAGCGGCCTCCTGCGAGGCGCTCACGGACGCTCCTGGCGGCCGATGCGGGCGATGAACTCGGTGGCGGAGTGGTCCTTGGGATCGCCGACAATGGCCACGCGCCCGCCGCACTCGACGACGGTGTCGCGCTCGGGAACGTTGTCGGCGGTGTAGTCGGTGCCCTTGGCGTGGATGTCGGGGCGGATTTCGCGGATCAGGGCGCGAACGTCGGCCTCGGGAAACACGACCACGGCGTCCACGTCGGCGAGGGCGGTCAGGATTTCGGCGCGCTCGCTGGCGGGCATGAGCGGACGGCCCGGGCCCTTCAAGCCGCGCACCGACTCATCCGCATTGAGACCGACCACCAGTTTTCCGCCCAGTTGCTTGGCGGCGCGGAGATAGCGGATGTGGCCGACGTGCAGCAGGTCGAAGCAGCCGTTGGTGAGGATGATGCGCTCGCCGGCGCCGCGCCATTCCTCGACGCGGCGGCGGAGTTGATCGCGGGTAAGAATTTTGTCTTGCTGTGCGCTCATCGAGAGAACTTGGCCACAGATTGACACGGATTAACACTGATTTTCTTCAATGCGTTTATCCGCGTTGATCCGTGGAAATCCGTGGCTTGCCTTTTTCGGGCGACGACTCTTCTGCGTGTTCCACGGCTTGCAAAAGTTCTTCGCGGCTGGCGGTGGCGGTGCCCCGCTTCATCACCACGATGCCGCCGGCGTAATTGGCGAGGTGCGCGGCCTCTTCGGCGCCGGCGCCGGCGGCCAGCGCGGCAGTGAAAGTGGCGATGACGGTGTCGCCCGCGCCGGTGACGTCGGCCCCCTGGTCGCTGCCGTGAATCGGAATCTCCACCGGCCGGCTGCGTCGCGCGAACGCCACCATGCCGTCGCGGCCGCGGGTGATGACCAGCGCGTCCAGTTTCATGCGCTCCAGAATTTTCTTGCCGGCGGCGAACAGGCGCGCGGAATCGGCGCCAATGCGCAGCCCGAGCGCGTGTTCGACCTCGGGCTCGTTGGGCGTGGCAGCGGTTGCGCCGGCGAACTCCAGCAGGCGGTAGCGCGAGTCGAGCGTGACCGGCATGTCCTTGAGAGTGCCGCGCGAGCGCAGGTCCTTGAGCATTTGCGGCGTGGCGGCGCCGTAGCCGTAATCGGAAATGAGCAGCGCGTCGGAAGCGCGCAGAAAGCGGTTGGCGGATGCAACCAGGTCTTGCTGGTGCATGAAATCGAGTTCGTTCTCCGGCTCGCGGTCCACGCGCACCACCTGCTGGCGCGCGGTGTGCGTCATGCCGGCGAGGATGCGTGTCTTGGTCACCGTCGTGTAGCCCTTCAATCGCAGGATGCCGGAGGTGGAGATGCGCTTCTGGCGGAAGGCGCGGAGCAGCAGGCGTCCGGGCTCGTCGTCGCCGACCACGCCCACCGGCAGCACGGTGACGCCAAGCGCGGCGAGGTTGTAAACCGCGTTGCCCCCGCCGCCGGGAACCACGGTGCGCTCGCGGTGCTTGAGGATGAGCACCGGCGCCTCGCGCGAGACACGGGAGATTTCGCCGTAGATGAATTCGTCGGCCACCAGATCGGCGACCACGGTGATGGTGAGGCGCGGGAAGGCGTCCACGATCTTGCGCAGGCGCTCGGATTGTTTCGTGTGTTTCAAATTGTTTTCAGCCGCTCATTAACGCAGATGCACGCAGATCTATGTGGTAGTCCGTAGTCGGTAGTCAGGACGCGGACTACCGGCCACCGACTACCGAGTTGCGAAAAGAAATCTGCGACCATCTGCGTTGATCTGCGGCGAAGTTGCATTTTCTCACGAGACCGGTTTCCCGCGGCTCTTCAGCGTCTCCCGCAGGAAATCCAGCGCGCGCGGGGCGTCCTGCAGGTCCATCTTCACGGGCACCACCGCCAGCGGCTGCAGAGAAGCGAGATATCCGCCGAGATTGACCGCGTCCTTCTCGGTAGTCGCGAAACCGCCGGCCTGGTTCTGCTCGGCGACAAACTGGAGATCGCGCAAATCTTTTTCCGTGTAAGCGTGGTGGTCGGGAAAGACGACCTCGGCCGCCGGATCGACGCCCGCCTTGCGCAGTTGCGCGAAAAAGCTCTGCGGGCGGGCGATGCCGCAGAAGGCAAGCGGGTGCGGCGGCAAGTCGCCGGTGACAATGCCGCGGCGGACACGCCACACGGCTTTGCCCTCGAGCGGAAAGTTGGCCGGCTCGGCGCCACTGGCGAGGACGACAGCATCGGCGCGCCGCAACGCGCTGAGCGGCTCGCGCAGGCGGCCGGCGGGGAGCAGGCGGTCGCGGGCGTCGTCGGGCGTGACCAGCACGATATCGAAGTCGCGCGCCAGTTGGCGGTGCTGGAAGCCGTCGTCGAGCAGGTGGAGTTGCGCTCCGAAGCGCTCTTCCGCGAGGCGGCCGGCCTGGTAGCGCTCCTCGCCGAAAATCACCGGGCACCGCAGGCGGCGCGCAATCAGCAGGGGCTCATCGCCAAAATCGCGCGGCAGCCCGCCCGGATTCACCAGCGCGACTCCGCTGGTCTGGCGGCGATACCCGCGCGAGAGCACGTCGAAGGCGATGCCGCGGGATTTGAGCAGTTCCCCGAGCAGGATGACAAAGGGAGTTTTTCCCGAACCGCCGACGCTGAGGTTGCCGATGCTGACCACCGGCCCTTGCAGGCGGCGGGCGGGCAGAGCGCCGGCGTCATACAGCGAATTGCGCAGGCGGACCGCGCCGCCAAACACGCTGGAGAGGATGCGGGTGGCCATCAGGTCTCCAGCCGCGGCGAGATCTTGGACGCGGCGGCGCGATCGGCGGCTGAGACGGCGAATTTTACGAGCAGAGATTGCAGCGCGGCAGCGGTGCGTGCGGTGGCGCCGGCATTGTCGCGCAGGATTTCGCGGGCGCGCGCGCCCAGACCACGGCAGCGGGATTCGTCGGCGAGCAAGCCAAGGAAGGTTGGCGCAAGCTCGTCAGCCGAGGCAACCACCACGGCGCCGGCGCGGCGGAAGAGCGTGACCATGTCGCGAAAATTCTCCGTGTACGGGCCGACGACGATGGCCGAGCCGTGCTGCGCGGCTTCCAGGATGTTGTGGCCGCCCTTGGCCACCAGGCTGCCGCCCACGAAGGCGATGGCGGCGAGTTGGTAAGTGGAAGCCAGCTCGCCGATGGAATCCAGGAGAAAAATCCCGGGGCCGAGCGGTTCTGAGGCGTTCCACTGCGACCTGCGCCAGAACTTGATGCCGGATGCGGCGATGAGTTCGGCGACTGGCACGAAGCGCTCGGGATGGCGCGGCGCCAGAATCATGAGCGCATTCGGATAGCGCTCGCGGACAACGCTGAAGGCGCGCAGCAGAATGGGCTCTTCGCCTTCGACGGTGCTGCCGCAGACGAAGACGGGCCCGGTGTTGCTGAGCGCGGATTTTAGCTCGGCCACCAGCGGCGCTTCGGCCGCCGGCTTGAGATCAAATTTCAGGTTGCCGCTGACTTGCACACGTTTCTCTGGCGCGCCGATCTCAATCAGGCGACGACGGTCTTCCTCGCCTTGCGCAAGAAACAGAGAGATGTTTTGCAGCGCCGGCGCGATCAAGGCGTGAAATCGCCGGTAGCGCGGCAACGAGCGGTCGGAAATGCGGGCGTTGACCACGGCGATGCGCGCGCCCGATTGCCGCGCCAGGCGCAGAAAGTTCGGCCAGAACTCGGTCTCGGCGACGACGATCAGTTCGGGGCGCAGCGCTTGCAGGTAAGGGCGCACCGCAAAGGCGAAGTCGATGGGGAAGTAAAACACGTCGCCGGCGCCGAAGCGGTCGCGCGCCAGCGCCTGCCCGGTCGCGGTGGTGGTGGATACGGCAATCCTGTACTGCGGCGCGCGCTGCTGCAGCTCGGAAATCAACTCGCTGACGGCGAGCACTTCACCGACGGAAACGGCATGCACCCAGATGGTGGGGCGGCGCTGCGAATCGCGCAGGCGCTGCGGCACGCGTCCCAAGCGCTCGGCGAATCCGGCGCGGTACTTGCTGTGGCGCAGCAGGCGGAACAGCCAGACAGGCGAGGAAAGCAGCAGGGCCACGGCGGCCAGCGCGCTGTAGAAGAGATACATGCGTGAAGGGACATTCTAAATACAGTTTCGAGTTTCAGTTTCAGTTTCAGTTTCAGCACAGTCTGGCACAGTTTCATTTCGGTATTCGGTCACCCAAAGGCGAGTTCCAAAGCTGAAAGCAATGCTGAAACTGAACCTGAAACTGAAACTGTTCTTACCCATTTGCCGCGGCGGCAGGGCAGGATTGATAATCTTGGGTATGGATCGGTCGAACTATCGTTGGTGGCTAACCGCGGCGGTGATGCTGCTGGCAACGTTGGCGATTGCCGGCAAACAATACATGGCGCCCAAGGCATTTCCCGCCAAGACGTATCCGGCGCGCGACGAGCATCCGGATGAGAAAGTCACCATCGCCGCCGATCCCTACGACATGCCCGACAAGGCCGCGCCGGTGTTCACGCTGCCGTACAAAGACAAGGATTACCTGCCGATTTTCCTGGTCATCACCAATGACGGCGACCAGCCGGTCGTGTTGAACCAGATGGAAGTCAAGCTGGTCACCGCCAGCCGAAGCAAGCTGCAGCCGGCCAGCATCGAGGACCTGTACCGGCGGTTCTCGCGGCTAAAGCACCGCGGCGACGAGCCCAGCCGCAATCCGCTGCCCATTCCGCTGCCCCGCCATCCCGATGCAGGACTTCCCAAAGGCGGAGCCGAGGAAATCCAGAACGCGCAATTCGGCGCCAGGGCGGTAGAGCCGCACGCCACGCAGGCCGGCTTCCTGTTCTTCGATATCGAGGGCATCAGCCAGCCCCTGGCCGGGGCCCATCTCTACATCACCCGGGTGCGCGACGGCAACGGTTCCGAATTGATGTTCTTCGACATCCCGCTGGAGAAATATCTGACCTACAAGCCGGGAAGCTCGGGGAAGTAGGTTATCGGTTTACGGTTATCGGTTATCGGTAACAGCATCAAGACAACGGCAATCGCTAATTACCGAAAACCGTAAACCGACAACCGATAACGATTTAACGCCCCATTCCCTCGTCCATGGCGCGGTTGGCCAGGGCGTCGGCTTCCTTGTTCTTGCCGCGCAAGACGTGGTGGATCTTGAACCAGTCCAGTTTTCCGATCAGCGCCTTCGCCTGCCGATGCAAGTCCATCAGCGTGGGATTGCGGACCTTGTACTGGCCGTTGATCTGTTTCACCAGCAACTCGGAGTCGCTGATCACCTCCAGCGCCTTGCAGCCGTGCGCCACGGCGTATTCAACGGACGCGACCAGGCCCATGTACTCCGCGTAGTTGTTGGTGCGGTGGCCGAGGAACTTGCTGAGTTCGGCGACGCGGCGCCGGGCGCCGTCCTCGATCACCACGCCGTAGCCGGCGGGACCGGGATTACCGCGCGCGCCACCGTCAATGTGGGCGACCAGGCGATCTTCGGGCAAATGTTCCACGCGCGCGCCAAACAGTTCCTGCGAGGCGGCGGGCTTTTTTCGTCGAGGGTAATGGCGGAAGGGCATGGGCCTCATTTGCTGATTGGGTGATTTGCTGATTTGCTGATTTGAAATCCGGAACTGGCCGGAGATCAATCGGCAAATCACCAAAATCGGCAAATCACCAAATCTCCTCACCGTCCCTGTGCCAGCCGGGTCGCCAGTCGTTCCGGCAGGTCGGCGGCGATGATCCGCTGCTGCGCCGCGGCCACGTCATATTTCACACGGTAATAGGTGACGGAGTAGGCCTCGGTGTCGAACAGGGCGAAGCCGGCCCGCCAGTCGCCGTCGCGCGGTTGTCCCACCGAACCGGGGTTGATCAGGTAGCGCATGCCCTTGCGCAGCTTGAACACGAATTTCTCGGAGGCGCCGTGCGAGTTGTACACCGGATGGATGGCGGCAGCGTCGTCCGTTCCCACGAAAAATCCTCCCTGGATATGCGTGTGCCCGAAGAAGGTCAGCGGAATTTCGGCTTCGGCGAGCGCGCGCAGCGCCTCCGGCACCAGGATCAGGTACTCGTCTTCGTCGTACGGCGAGCCGTGTACAAACCGGACGCCTTCCACTCCAGCCAGCGGCGCCGGGCCCTGCGGCAGGGCGCGCAGCCATTCCAGGTTCTCTTTGCGCAGTACCGTGCGGGTCCAGATGACCGCGATGCCGGCAATGGGGTTGAAGTCCTCCATGTTGCTCACCCCGGAGCACGCCTTGTCGTGATTGCCGCGGACGATGATCTTGCCCAGCTTGCGCGAACGCTCCACCACCTCATTAGGACTGGCGCCGTACCCGACGACGTCGCCCAGATTGACCACCAGGTCGTGCTCCGGCGCCTGCTCCAGACAGGCGTCCAGAGCTTCCAGGTTGGCGTGGATGTCGCTTAGCAGGAGTATCCGCACGGGGTGCTCGCGATGGAGCGAACTGGGATTATATAGCCCCGAGGTTGCCTAGCACCAATAGGGCAGCAGGAAGTCATAAGTAAGAAGTCAGAACTAGGAAGTAACAAGCGAGAGTTGCTGATTTCTGAGTTCTTACTTGTTACTCCTGATCCTTACTTCTGAGCTACTTCTTAATCCTTACTTCACTTCACTTCACTTCTTACTTCTTACTTCTGACTTGTTCACCACCGGGCAGCGGGCCAGGTGCCCGGGCGCGACCTCCACCAGAGGCGGCAGCGCGCGGTTGCAATCGGGAATGCGGAACCCGCAGCGCGGTTCGAAGGCACAGCCCGGCGGCAGCGAGGTCAGGGAGGGCACGGTGCCTTCGATGGTCTGCAGAGCGCGCGCACGGTCGGTGTGCAGCGTGGGCGCGGAGTGCAGCAAGCCGCGCGTGTAGGGGTGCGCGGCAGAGGCGAATACGTCGCGCGCCGGACCCAGTTCGACGATGCTCCCGGCGTACATCACGGCCACGCGGTCGCAAACCTGCGAGACCACCGCCAGGTCGTGGGAGATGAACAGCATCGCCAGGTTGAACTTCTGCCGCAAGTCCGCCAGCAGGTCGAGGATCTGCGCCTGGATGGTGACGTCGAGCGCGGTGGTGGGCTCGTCGGCAATCAGCAGTTGCGGCCGGTTCACGATCGCCATGGCGATCATCACGCGCTGCCGCATGCCGCCGGAGAGCTGGTGCGGGTAGTCGCGGGAACGGCGCTCGGGCTCGGGAATGCCGACCTCACCCATGGCATCCACAGCGAGATTCCACGCTTCCATTTTGGTGACGTGCCCGTTCTGCCTTGCGCCTTGTGCCTTGCGCCTCGCGCCCTTATGCGCCAGCACTGCCTCCGCGATCTGGTCTCCCACGCGCATCACCGGGTTGAGCGCGGTCATCGGCTCTTGGAAGATCATGGCCATACGCGCGCCGCGGATGTCGCGCATCTGGTCGGAGGAAGCGGAGAGCAGGTCGCGGCCGTCGAGCCGCAGTTCGCCCTCGACGCGGGCCTCCGTGGGCAACAGTCGCATGATGGCCAGCGCCGTGGCGGATTTGCCCGAACCGGATTCCCCAACCAGCCCCAACACCTCGCCGGGCGCAAGCGTCAGGCTGACTTCCCGGACGGCAGCGAGCAGGCCTTGGCCATCGCGCGTCGGAAAGCTCACCTTCAGCCGATCCAGGGCAAGCAGGGGAGGCACGAGCCCATAGTACATCGGGTGATCGGCTGATCTGGTAATCGGGTGATTGAAACGCCTCAGGACCGGGACACAATGCAAGGAAGTGACGAGAGCAGGTCAGCGAGGGTCTAAAGCAAGCTGCTGGTCGAGGAGAACGGGGCCGACACCACCTCGGGACTCTTAGTCTTCAGTTTCAGTTTCAGCCGCAGCTTCAGCTCTCAGCCTTCTCCCCCGCTTCGTCATCACGCGCGACTAGCTTGCCGATTTCTTCCTGGCGAATTTCTGTTCGAATTTTTTCAGCTTGGGGGCGATGACGTACTGGCAGTAGGGCGCGGAGGAATGCCCAGCGTAGTACCCCTGGTGATAGTTCTCGGCGACGTAAAACTGCTTGGCGGGTTCGACGGCGGTGACGATGGGATTGGGAAAGGCGCGCGCGGCGGTGAGGCCGGCGATGGCCTGCTCGGCTTGGCGGCGCTGGTCGTCGGAGGCGTAGAAGATCACGGAACGATATTGCGTGCCGGAATCGTTGCCCTGGCGATTGAGCGTGGTGGGATCGTGGATGGTGAAAAAGATGTCGAGCAGGTCGCGGTAGGTGATTTGCGCCGGGTCGAAGGTGACCCGCACCACCTCGACATGTCCGCTGGCGCCGGAACAGACCTGTTCGTAGGTGGGACTTTCGCGGCGTCCGCCCATGTAGCCGGACTCGACGGACTTCACGCCGGTGGCGCGGGCAAAGACAGCTTCCAGGCACCAGAAACATCCGCCACCGAAAACGGCAGTTTGTTGTTCGGACATGCGAATTAGATGCGGGAACCAGTTGCGAGTTGCGAGACAGTAGCGAGTACTTAGTACCGAGTACCGAGCAAAAGCATTTCCGATTGTCGATTGTCGATTGACAACGAAGCCGCGGGCGAGGGCGGCCACGGCCCCGAAAATTCTCGGCAGTTGAGGCGTAGCCCGGGCGAGGGCGCCGGGGCCCACTGAACGTTGGTTGAATCGAGGCCGAGACAAGGCGCCGGAGCCTACAACTCCATCAGTTCGGTACGAGAGTAGGGGTCCCTCGACTCGCCCGCGCAAAACCGGCGCGGCCTCGCTCGGGATGACATCGGTGAAGAGTTGCGAGTCGCGGGCGAGGGCACCCGCGCCACATAGGATTCGGGTGCCATTGAGGGCAGCCCCGACGACCACCCCAGCAGGCGAAACCCGCGCCTGCCGGGGACCCCGGTCGAGGGCGCCGGGGCCTACAGAGTCGTTGAAACTCCTGCGCTGCGGCCTAAACTTACTGTGGCGGTGGCGGCGGCGGCTGCTGCTGTTGCTGGCCTTCGCCCTTGGGTCCCATGCCCTGGCCGTGGCCCATGCCCTCATGCTGCTTCATGGAATCGAGCTTTGCCAGCTGGTCCGGGGTGAGCACAGAACGGATCTGGCTCATCGTGTTCTCGTGGATGCCGCTCATTTTGGTATGACGGTCCTGCAGCGACAACGAGGTGTCCTGGTGAAGGGATTGCATCTGCGTGGACTCGGTTTCCAGGATGGGCTTGATCTTGGCTTTCTGGTCGTCGGTGAGATTCAGCATGCGCGAGAGGTGGTCAAGGTGCTGCTGCGGGCTGGGCGGCCCACCCATGCGACCCATGCGGTCGTGGTGTTCGCCCATCTGGCCCTGCGGCGGGGCAGGCGGCGCTTCGGTTTGCGCGACCATGGTGAGAGGTAACGCAACCGCCAGCAGAATTGCGACGGCGAACGCGGCACGTGCTCTGGTCATCGGTGCTCCTTTTCGATCGGCCGCACGCGGCGGATTGGATGCCGATGCGGAAACGTGAACGGTTGAATGCGCCGGGACAAACCCCCGCCCCGCATCCTGTTGCATGAGAACACGGGGCAGTGGAGAAAGTTGCCGGTTCATGTTGCGAGCAGGCCCAGCCTTATTCGTAGCGCAGGGCGACGACGGGATCCATGCGGGCGGCCTTGACCGCGGGATACATGCCGAAAAAGAGGCCAACGCTGGTGGCGACGGTGAAGCTGGACAAGACCGCCCAGAGCGGAACAAACGTGGGCAAGGTGGGAACGACGAGGTGCACGGTCCCGCTGATGACATAGCCCACGAGAATGCCAATGAGGCCGCCGGTGGCCGCCATGACCATGGCCTCGGTGAGAAATTGCCAGATGATGTCTCGCCGCCGCGCGCCCATGGCCTTGCGCACGCCGATCTCGCGGGTGCGCTCGGTGACGCTGACCAGCATGATGTTCATCACCCCGACGCCGCCGATCATCATGCCGACGGAAGCGATGACGATGATGGCCAGGGCGACCATGCCGACGATGTTGTGAAAGTCGCGGATGATGGAGTCGGAGGTGGCGAAGTCGAAGTCGTCGCGCTTGTCGTACATGACGCGGCGGCTGCGGCGCAGGGCGACGCGGGTCTCGTCGATGGCGACGTCGAGCTGACCGGGCGCTCCTTCGATACGGATGCCGTGGTTCTTGGCGTTGGGATAGTACTTGTGGAAAGTCCAGTAGGGAATGACGAGACGGCGATCGCTGTTATCGGGGCCACCGAGGCCGCCCTTGGGTTTTTCGAAGACCCCCAGCACCTCGAATTCGTGACCTCCGACGCTGACCGGCTTGCCGAGAGGGTTCATGCCTGGGTAAAGGCCGGTGGCGACATCGGCCCCGATCACGGCGACCTCGCGGTGGTGAAGGTTTTCGGGCTCGGTGAAGGGGCGGCCCTGGGCGACGATGGCGTTGGCGTAGACGGAGAAGAACTCGCCGGTGGCGCCGCGGAAGTCCAGAGCGGTGACCTCCTGGCCCTTGAAGCGCGCGGTATTGAGCTGCTCGTCATTGAACAGCGACACGGTGACGTGCACGCAGGCGTTGCAGGAGTCGCGCACGGCGAGATAGTCGTCGTAGCTGAGCGGCTTGCGCATGCGCTCTTCCTTGGTCAAGCGTCCGAAGTGGGGGCCGGTGGGCAGGTGGGAGAAGAACGCGGTATTGGTGCCGTAGCCCTGGATGGATTCCTGGATGTTGCGGTCCAGGCCCATGAGGAGGGCGACGACGGCAATGAGGGTGGCCACCGCGACCATGATGCTGAGCAGCGTGAGGGCGGAGCGCAGCTTGTTATTGCGCAGCGTGTCCAGAGCCATGATCACGTTTTCGAGCAGGCTCTGGCGCTTCGATGTTGCCAGCAAGGGCATGGTCATTCCCAATTACAGCTCGGCACGGAGCGCGACCACGGGATCGAGCTTGGCCGCCTTAATGGCAGGCCAAAGGCCGAAAAACAGGCCCACGACGGTGGAGACCGCGAGGGCAAAGAAAACCACGCTGAGGGGCGTCCGCATGGGCATGGCCGTGAGGCCGCGGACGATTTGCGCGACCAGCACCGCCAGCACCACCCCCAACAGTCCGCCCATCGCCGCCATGACCGAAGATTCGACGACGAACTGCATCAGAATGTCGCGTTTGCGCGCGCCCACGGACTTGCGCAACCCGATCTCGTGGGTGCGCTCGGTGACCGAGGCCAGCATGATGTTCATGATGACGACGCCGCCGATGACGAGGAAGATGGACACGATGCCGATGGAAGCATTCGCCAGTCCGCCGAAAATCTGGTTCCACAGGCTGGTCACGGATTCGCTGGAGATGATGCCGAAGGCATCCTTATCGTTGAAATCCTGGTGACGGCGGGCGCGCATGAAGGCGCGGGCCTGGTCCTTGGCCTGCTCCATGACGGCGGGAGAACTGGATTTCACGGCGATCCATAGACCGGAAGAGTCGGGCCCTTCCTGTCCCCAGGACTTCAAAAGCGCGGTCATGGGGACGTAAACAAAATTGTCCTGGCTCTGGCCAAAGGCGCTGCCGTTCTTTTCCGCGACGCCGATGACCTCGAAGGGAACGCCACCGACCAAGATGGTCTTGCCCAGCGGGTCGACGGTGCGGAAGAAGCGATCCGCGAGATCGTTGCCGATGACGGCCACCGAGACGCGGTGCTGGTACTCGGTCTCGCTGAAGAAGCGGCCGCGGGCGATTTTGTCGGTCGAGAGATCAATGATGTTGGGAGTAGCGCCGCGGATGGTGACGTCGTCAATGTTTTCGTTGCCGGAGCGGACGTCCTTGGTGCGCCAGTCCTGCGCCCCGACCTCATCCGCCAGGACCATGTGGGAGCGCAGGTACTCGAAGTCGTCGAGATCGAGCTTGCGGTTGTGGCGGCGCGCCTCGAGGAAATCCTTGGCATTGGTGATGATGGGAAAGCGGGCAACATAAAAGACGTTGACCCCGAAATTGGCGAGGCGCTCGGCGACGTAGGTGTTCAGCCCGTTGACCGCCGAGACCACGCCGATGAGCGCGGTGACGGCAATGATGACGCCCAGCAGGGTGAGAAACGAGCGCAGTTTATGCGCCCACAGGCTTTCCAGCGCAATGGTGGCCGGCTCGCGGAAACTGGAGGACCGCCTGATCTTCATCACTACCCGGGCTGTGGCTGCGGCAGACACAAATACATTAGGCGCCAGGGAGATATACGAGTCAACCGGAGTGAAAGTTCCCGCGCCGCGGGAAGAGATAATCCAGGGGAATGGTGCTCCACGAAAGCAGTTTCAGGATTCGTGTAGCCGAGAGAGAAAACCGAGATCCCTTGACTCGGGTTTCCCGCGCACGACCACCCCAGCACGCCAAAAGCAGGCGTGCCGGGGACCCCGGTTACAAAAGCGCGCGGGAGCCCTCCCTCGCTCGGGATGACATCGGCTACATAAGAAGTGAAAACGGCTTAGTCCAGAGGTCAAACCCGCTGCCGGACCAAATCGGGAGTACGCACGCGCACCGGTGATGCAGGTCACCGCCAGGGGAGCCGGCTAGGGGAAAAATTCTAGTTAGCGAGCGGCGAAAAGAAACTGCCTGCCTGAGCATTGCAGCAGCGAAAACACACTGTTGCGTTGGCCGCCAACCTCGGTGGCCCCCCAACCTTCGCCCCCTGAATTGATTTCGCCTCACGAGGGGGAGGTGAAGAGTTGCGACCGACTACGCGTCGAGCCCACATCCACGTTTGCCCCGCAGCGCGCACGACCCCTTGCTCCCGCTCGAGCTGCGGAAGCCGGCACTTGCGCTTGTCGAATGCCCAGGTGCGCGCCCGGACCGGCATCATCGCGGATGTGTTGCAAGGAGGATTTATGACCGATCTGTACACCTGCAGTTGCGGCAGCCAGATTTGGCAGATCTTCGACACGGGCGTGCGTTGTACGGCGTGCCAGACCGAATTCGTGACGCAGCACACGCCCGTCGCCGAGTTCAACCACGTAGCCACGCAGCAATTGGAAGAGGAACTGGAAGAGGTGTAAGCGCTGCGTGACGCCGTTCCATCCCCCGGCACATCGAGGAGAACCGCGCTCCGCATGTTCGGGGTGAAAAGCTTGAGGCCGGAGGAGCGGGCGCAGCGCGGGGAATGGGCGCCCGCAGCCTCCGCTAAGCGAGGAGGTATGCCATGGCAACGGTGACAGCTCCAACCCGCATTACATTGCACAACATCCTGGTGGCCACGGACTTTTCCGGCTGCGCGGAGTCGGCGGTGAAGTACGCGTTGGGCATGGCGCATCGCTACGGGAGCACGCTGCACATGGTGCATGTGCTGCCGGAAATGCCCTTCGTGGAATCGCCCGACCCGGACCCCGGACGGATCCGGCGCAGCACCCAACAAAAGCTCGCGAACATGGTTGCGAGCGAAGCATTCCGGGGCATCAGGCACACGGAAACGATTCAGGAAGGTGAGGTCGCTCGGGTGCTGGCCGATCGGGGAATCGCCGAATCGATTGACCTGATTGTGCTGGGCACGCAAGGGCGCAGCGGGATCGGGAAGTTCCTGCTGGGCTCGGTGGCGGAGGAAACATTCCGCTCGGCGCTCTGCCCGGTCCTCACGGTCGGTCCACACGTGACGCGCGGGGCGGGGGAGGCCAAGCTGCAGCACATCCTGTACGCCACCGACTTCGGCCCGGAGTCGGCGCACGGCGTGCCGTATGCGCTGTCGCTGGCCGAAGAAAATCACGCCCGGCTCACCATGCTGCACGTCGCCCGCGAACCCGGCGTGGCTCTGCCCGAGCCAGTCGCGGGCAGCTTGCCGGTCGTCGACCCACGCGCCGAGGTTGCCAACGACGAACGACAACTCCGCGATCTCCTGCCGCGGGACATCGCGTTGTGGCACGAGCCGGAATTCCTGGTGCAGTTCGGCCCGCCGGCGGAAACCATCCTGGCGGCCGCCGCTCAGGACGTGGACATGATCGTGCTCGGGGTCAAGCGGCCGGCCGCGCTGACCAAGCACCTGGGAGGCGGAGTGGCGTATCGCGTGGTCTGCGAAGCGCCGTGCCCGGTGCTGACGGTCGGAGCGCAAATCCGGCCATAATTATTCCGGCCCTGGCGAGCGGAAGGCGAAGGGCGATGCGCTTTTCGCCTTCCGCTCATCTTCGAGGCAAGCACAGCGGCGGGCGATGCGCTGGGTGCGCGTCCGAAATTTTTTTGCACGGGGATTTTTCTTGTGGTAGGGTAGCGGCCGTCAAGCTACCAACAGGTGACCGGCTCGTCCGACCGTGCCGGGGAGGTAGTCATGCGCACTCCCTACGGTCTGGAGCTCGTCGAAAGCTGCGTCACATGTAAGTTGCGGAAAGACAACTTTTTCTGCTCGTTCTCGCATTCGCTGCTCCCCGTTCTTGACAGCCTGAAGCTGGCCAACGTCTTTCCCAAGGCGACCGTCCTGTTCGCCGCCGGCCAGAAGCCGGCGGGCATCCACATCGTGTGCGCCGGCAAGGTGAAGGTGTGCACCGAGGGCGCCAACGGCACGTCCATGGTGGTCAAGCTCGCCGGTCCCGGAGAGGTACTGGGGTTGCACGCGTGCGTCGGCGGTACGCCGCAAGAGTTCAACGCGGAAACGGTGCAGCCGTCGCACATCGTGTTCGTGAAAGCCGACGATTTCCTGCGCTTGCTGGCGGAAAGCGACGAAGTCTGCTGGCAGGCGGCGCAATTCCTGAGCCGGTATTGCAGCGATGCGTACAACATCCTGCGCTCGGTGAACGCGGCGCACTCGGCCAGCCAAAAGCTGGCGCGGCTGCTGCTGGAAGTATCCGTGATCGGCACCGGGACGCGCGCCGGCATCCGGGTGCATTTGCCATTCACCCACAAGGAGATTGCGGAAGCGATCGGGATGTCGCGCGAAACCGTGTGGCGCAAGCTGGTGGAGTTCCGAGCCATGGGCGTGGCGGTGCTGGAGGGCTCGGTATTATTGATCCGCAACAAAGCCGCGCTGCAGCGATTGGCCGGCCGGTAAAACGCCTTCCCCGATCACGTCACCGGAGTGACCCCGATCACCTCCGGCAGTATCAGCAAGTGGCCGAAGTGCCGCTGCATGGCGCTGGCAGGGGCGGAGCCTGCCGCGCCACCGACGCGGTGTGGCGAGGTCAACCCGAGCCGGGCCGACGCATCCTGACCATGATTCCATCCGCCGCCGCAGGGGCAGGAGGCGCCGGGGGCAGGCCGTGTGTGTCACACAGTAAAGTGATGTAGATCACTGACGGATGCTGCATCTTCGTAGAGTATCGCGTCCCATCCTCGAGTGAACGTTCGTATCGTGATCTCGAAGATGCAGCGCCCGATGCAGACGGAAGACTTGGCCCCAACAACCCTCCGGCTGCGGAGCGCTGGCAATCAAAACCGTTCCCTAGTCCGACCTCAAGCAGTAACAGGCCTGTCAACTGAAAGCCCCGGGATGACGCGTCGCCGCGGCATGCCGAGCGGTACGGGGGATTTCAGGCGAAAAGACGGTACGGGAGCTGATGGCGATGTTGTCCCGCCGCAACCCGGGAAGCAGGGTCATTTGCGATGCGCGGTCGGAAGCGCTGCTCGTGAATGGCGCGCGGACCGGAATGCACGGGGCAGGGATCGCCGAGCCCCTGGGATTGACCGTCGAGGACGAAGACTTCCTGTGCGCCCAGCGCATACGCCACGCCCGATAAGGTAAGCCACCCAGCGCACTGCCCAAGGCAGCGCGGCCGAGGCACAGCCGAATCCGAGCGAACGTTCGATAGGGGTCCTGGTCCCGTCGAGAGGCCGGGGAGTGTGCCGGGCGGGAGGGCGGGCGGACCGATCGTGAGGCCCAGGCTCGTGACCCGAAGCAATTCACGAAGGAGATTCAGCTATGGCAACCGCAATGTCGCAGGATACTCAACTCAGCCGGTGGTGGCGGGTGGTGGGCGGGCTCTCAATGAACCTCGCCCTCGGCTCGCTATACGCTTGGAGCCTGTTTGTCCCACAGTTTCAAAAAGACGCAGAATTCAAAGGTTATCCCCCGACCGCCTACGCGCTTACTTTTACCATCGCAGTAGTGGTCTTCGCCCTGACCTTTATCGTCGCCGGGCGCATTCAGGACAAGAAGGGACCGTTCATCTGTTCCGCCATAGGCGGCATTTTGGTGAGCATCGGCTTCTTCGCGTCCGCCTATGCCCACAGCCTGACCGCCCTGTACGTTTCGTTCGGCGTCATCGGCGGGCTGGGCAACGGTTTTGGCTACTCGACACCCATCCCGGTCATGGCCAAGTGGTTCCCCGATAGGCGCGGCTTGGCAGTCGGTCTGGCGGTGGCCGGCTACGGCGGCGGCTCGGCCGTCTTCGGGAAATTGGCGCTTAACTATCTTATTCCCGCCTATGGCTGGCGGCCGACGTTCCAGATCTTGGGCGTGATCTTCTTCGTCATGACCATGATTGGGGCGTTCTTGCTGAAGAATCCGCCCGTCGGCTACCGTCCCGCTGGTTGGACTCCGGCACCCGCGACGGCGAAGGCGGCCGCCACGACGCATGAGTTCACGCCGGCGGAGACCCTGCGCACCCCGACCTTCTACTTCATGTGGTTGGCGTATGCATTGGGCTGCGCGGCCGGGCTGATGGTGATCAGCCAGTTGGTGCCTTTCTTTGTTTCAAGCCTGAAGGGCACAGGCATGGATGCCAAGGTGATCGCGGGGTTGGCGGGTACGGCCTTCATCGTGGGGGCCGTAGGCAACGCTGCCGGCCGTATTCTGTCCGGCTGGATGTCGGACGCCATCGGCCGCATCAACGTGCTGCGCCTAATGATCGCCATTTCCATGGTGTCGATGCCCATCCTGTACGCGGTCGGTGGCAACGTGACGCTGCTGTTCGTGTCGATCTTCGTCATTTATTGGTGCTACGGGACGCAGTTGTCGGTCAACGGCTCTGCCGCTTCCGACTTCTGGGGCACCAAGAACGCGGGCATCAACTACGGCATGCTGTTCACCGCCTGGGGCTGCGCTGGCATCCTCGGCCCCATGATCGGGGCGAAGCTGTTGGCTTCGACCAAGAGCTTCAAGGCTCCATTCTATGCAGCCGCGGGCATGGCAGCGGTCGCGCTGGTATGCGAACTGCTCGCCAAGCGTCCCGCAGTTCCGGCTGAAGAAGGACTCAAGGCCGCGGCGGCGCCCGCTCGAGGCTGAACGGGGAAGACCCACATCGGCCAACTTCGGGCCGATGCGGAGCACCAACTGCTAAGTGGTCATGAACCTGGGTGGGCTAGCGGGTCGCAAGACCCGCTAGCTTCCAGTTTGGAGACATTTTCGTGCTACGACACTCACGAGCGACGACACCGGGGGCGACGACGCTCGTGTTGGTGATTCTCTCCTGCCTGCCATGCGCATGGGCGCAATACACGGTAGGACGAGTGGAAGGCACGGTGATGGATCCGACCGGCGCGGTCCTGGCCGGGGCCGTGGTCCGGCTGGTGAATCTCGCCACCAATGCCACCAGCACCTTTGTGACTCAGCGCGACGGTTACTTCGTGTTTTTCGCGCTCCCGCCCGGCCTGTACACCCTTTCCGCGGAAGCTCCGCGCCTGGCCAAGCGGACGGTGGAGGTCACGGTCAGCAGCGACCAGACGGTGACGCGGAACCTGTCCCTGCCGGTGGGCGAAACGCACACCACGATCCAGGTCACGGCAAGCGGGGCGGCAGCAACGACTTCCTCCGATGCGCAGCGCGACATCACGCGCACCGAAGCCGAGCTCGCGAACCTGCCCAGCATCGCCCGCAACATGATTTCCACGGTCCAGCTCGGGCCAGGAATATCGCCGACCAACAACCCACGCGGAGGATCGACCTTCGGAGGCGGAGGCTCGTTCGTGATCGTGCTGGGCGTGCAGTCGGGTCTGATCGCCGCCAATGGCGGCCGCGCGCGCGCCACCTCGGTGCAACTTGACTACACCGACGCCAACGATTGGGAGGCGGGAGGCTTCGCGCCCGGCATGCAGGCGATCACGCCGGACATGCTGCAAGAGCTGAAGATCCTGACCAGCAATTTCTCGGCGGAATACGGCGTGAAATCGAACGCGCAGGTGATCATGGTCACCAAGAGCGGGACCAATTACCTGCACGGCACCGCCTACGACTTCGTGCAGAACGACGCGTTGAATGCGCGCGACTACTTCGACCAGACGGGCAAGCCCTCTCCCAACAAGCAGAACATCTACGGCATAACGGCGGGCGGTCCGATCATCAAGAACCGGACGTTCGTCTTCGCCGGATACGAAGGGCGGAAGACGCGCGGCGGAAGTTTCACCACCCTGGCCAACGTTCCCAGCGCGGCGGCGCGGGCGACGGACCCGGCCATCATTGACTTGATGAACCAATTCCTGCCGGCGGCGACCGGGCCGACCAAGGACCCCGATGTCGGCACGGTGGCGGTGCAGGTGCCTTCGCCGGTAGACAATTACCAGTTTGTCGCCAAGGCGGACCACCAGGTGAGCGACGCGCACCGGATCTCGGCGCGCTATTTGCAGGGGACGGCTTCTTTCGTGGCGCGTTTTCCTTCGCAGAACACGCTGCGCGGCTTTGACGTGGACGACGTCTTTGAACTGCGCAACGCCAATCTGAGCGATACCTATGTATTCAGCCCGAAAACGGTCAACGAGCTGCGGCTGGCCTACGGCCGCGCCATTGGCCAGGGATCGCCGCAGAACGGTCTCGACACGCCGCGATTCCTGATCAGCGGACTGGTGAATTTCGGCGCGCTGCAGTCGGTCCCGGCGAGCCGGGTATTCAACGTGTACCAGATCAATGACGTCCTCAGCCACCTGCGAGGGCGGCATGTGACGCGGGTGGGAGTGGATCTGCGCAAGATCCAGGACAACTCCATCAACGCGACCAACAGCCGGGGCGTGTTCACGTTCGCAACGTTGAACCAGTTCCTGGCCGGGCAGCCGAGCGCGTGGACACAGCTTTTCGGCAACACCAACCGCGGATTCCGCACCGGCCTGTACGGATTTTTTGTCCAGGACGACTGGAAGGTGAGGCCGACGCTGACGCTGAACGCGGGCTTGCGCTGGGAAGTGCAGGGCGCGCTTAGCGACGCGGGCGAGAACACGGCGATTCTGGATCCGGAGAGCACGGGACCGATCGGCGTTGCCGGGACGGGTCCGCTGGGCAGCTTCCGGCTGGGAGGCAATGCGGTTGATTCCAACCCCTTCAACATCGCGCCGCGCATTGGCTTTGCCTGGAACCCGCATGGCGGGAAGCTGGTCATCCGCGGCGGGTACGGAATTTATTGGGACTCGTTCACCTTCACGCCGCTGGCGGCGTCGCGCTCGGTGCCGCCGTTCAACTACACGTTCAACCTGAGCGGTCCGCAGATTTCCGGCGTCAACAGCTTCGATAACCTGGTGAACGGCACCGCACCCATCCTCGCGCAAGCGCAGGCGCAAGTCGGCGGATTCGGCAATCTGAAAAACTTCGGCAGCCTGACCACGGTGGATCCGCACCTTTCGAACCCGTACGTGCAGCAATTCAGCTTCGGCATCGAGCGGCAGATGCCGGCCGACTCGTTGGTCACGATCGCCTATGTCGGCACGAAGGGCACGCAGCTGACGCGGCTGGTGGCGATCAATCCGCTGGTGCAGCGTCCCGCGCCGGCCACCAGCACGGCCGACGAAGTGGCGCGGCTGAGCCAATTCCAGGCGGCCGCCGGTGCGGAGAACGGCCCGGGAAATGGGAGGCTCGATCCGCGCTTCGACCAGGTGAACCTGCACGAGGCGGGCGCCAGCTCGATCTATCACTCGCTGCAGGTGGAATGGAAGAAGGCGTTATCCCACGGGCTGCAGTTCCAGGCTTCGTACACCTGGTCGAAGTCGATTGATGACGCGTCCGACTTCAGCCCGACCGCCCAGGCGAATGACAACAGCTTCGCGCAGAACGCGAACCGTCCGCAGGCGGAGCGCGCGGTGTCGAACTTCGATATCGCGCACCGGGTGCTGGTCACGGGCATGTGGCGGGTTCCGTTCTTCCATAACTTCCGGGGAGTCTCGAAGAAGCTGTTGGACGGTTGGAGTTTCCAGTCGGTGAACCTGTGGCAGACCGGCATCCCGGCGACCTTGCTGGCGGGCGCGCGGCTGGGCATCGCCGACGTCAATCTGGACGGAAACTTGATCCCCACCGGCGCCGACAACACGCGTCCCGACTGCAATCCCGGCGGAACCGGTTTCATCTTCGGGAACGGCGCGACCGTGCCGCCGCCTAACCAGCGGGGGGTGAACGGCGCGCCGAATCCCAGCAATTTCGCCTATACGCAGCCGCTGTTGGGGAACGACGGGACCTGCGGGCGCAACACCATCCGCATGAACCACCTGCCCAATTTCGACTGGTCGCTGTTCAAAGAGACCACGCTGACCGAGGGAGGTTGGCTGGGATCGGCGCCGCTGACGCTGCAACTGCGGGCGGAAGCCTACAACGTGTTCAACGTTCCGTTCCTGACCGCCCAGAGCGACAACTGGCGGACCATCTCCAGCTCCAGCTTCGGTTTGTACAACGCGGCGGGATCGACGCGGCGCCTGCAGTTGGCGGCGCGGTTGAGCTGGTAGCGAACGGAATCGGGGCCGTGCGAGTCGGGAGTTAGGGAAGACACTGGCGCGTAAATTCACAGGAATCCTCTAAGGAACGCCAGTCAAGGTAATTCGGGCCACAACGCGTCTGCGCGGATGAGATGCAAGGACGCCGAGGAGAATAGTGAATGAGTAGTGACAAAGTGACACCCTGGCCGGCAGTGCCGATCCCCAAACCGGAAGAGGTCTACGCCGGTTTGAGCGATCAGGCGAAGGATTATCCACTGTATCTTGAATCGATCTGTCGTCAATCGCATGCCTTTGAAAAGCCGGAGGCGCTTTCGCGCCTGCGGGTCTACGACACCAGCACGCGCATGATGATCGGGCACTGGTGCTCCTCGCTGTTGGCGGAGCTGGGTGCGGAGGTCATCCAGGTGGAGCCGCCGGGCGGCGACCCGATGCGGCAGCTCACTCCTTTCGGCAGAAAAGAATACATGTTCACCGACAAGGAGTCGGGCGAGCCGGTGGGAGCGCATTTCCTCCATGAAATGCGCAACAAGATGTCGGTCACGCTCAACCTGGAGACGGAAGAGGGGCGCGAAATTTTCAAGAAGATGGCCGTGCACACGGACATCATCATTGAAAACGACCCGCCGGGACACCGCGACAGCCTGGGCATCGGCTACCGGCAGTTGAAGGAAATCAACCCGCGGCTAATCTACTGCTGGGTAGGACAACTCGGGCAGTGGGGGCCGCACAAGGACAAACCGGGCATGCTGGAACCGGTGGCGCAGGCCGCCTGCGGCTTCTGCCACGGCACCGGCGATCCCAAGGAATTCGGCGGCACCCCGATGCGGTCGGCGCTGTGGATGGCCGATCACGTGGGCGGGACGCAGGCCGCGATGGGCATCCTGGCCGCGGTGTACTACCGCGAAATGGTTTCCGGCGAGGGGCAGTTCGTGGAAGCCACGGCGGCGGAAGCGATCATCCGCATCCTCGACTATTCCTGGGGCTGGTACGGCATGGATGGCAGCATCCGGCCGCGCTTCGGCAACTGGGACCTAGCCATCAACATTTACGCCGTCAATCCTTGCAAGGACGGCTACATGATGGTGGGCGGCGGTCACGATCGTCTGTGGTACCGCATCTGGCGGGTGGTCGGCGACGAGCATCCCGCGGTGGAAGAGGACATCCTCGGCGATCCGCACCTGAGGGAAGTGGCGGACCGGTTGGCCATGAACCAGCAGATCAAGACCTACACCATGCTGGGCGAGTGGCTGAAGGACAATTCCCGCAGCGAGGCGGAGCGCAAGCTCTCCAAGCAGCAGGTCGCCAGCGGCGGCGTGCTCTACGTCAACGAAGTGGCCGAGTACCCGCACTTCAAGTACCGCGGCCACGTGGCGGAGACCGAGTCGCCGCACTACGGGAAGATCCTGTACGGGACCACGCCATTCCAGCAGCACAAAACACCGGGCCGGCTGAAGTGGATGGGGCGCCCCACCGGCTACGACAACCAGGACACTTATCGCCGGCTGCTCGGCTTCACCAGTGAAGATTTCGCGCGGCTCAAACAGGCGAACGTCATTTGAGGCGGAGGAAAAACATGGCAACGGATAGCGCTGTTTCCAAAACCCCGCAGATCAGTTTCGAGGAGTTTTGCCGCAAGACCTTCGACCCCAAGGGCGAGTTCGCCAAGCCTGAAGCTCTCAAGGGCATCCGCGTGCTCTCCTGTACGCAGTACATTCTGGGTCCGTCCTGCGCCTCGTACCTGGCGGAACTGGGCGCCGAGGTCATCAAGATCGAAGCTCCCCGGCGCGGTGAGGCGATGCGCCACACCACGCCGTTCAACGAACCATTTCTTTACCCGCTCTCGAAGTTTGTTCCCGAGCGCGGCACCGGCCTGGGATTCCTGGGAGCGAACCCGAACGAATATTTCGTTTCCATCGACTTCCACCGGCCGGAAGGGCAGAACCTGGTGAAGAAGCTGGCGGCGAAGTCCGACGTTTTCGTCGAGAACTATCGTCCCGGCACCTTCGACCGCTGGACCATCGGCTACCGGCAGTTGAGCGCGATTAACCCGCGGCTGGTTTACCAGTGGCTGGGGGGGTTCGGCGGATGGGGTCCGGGGCGCGTGCGCGCGTCCTACGACATCCTCGGCCAATCCCAAGGCGGGAACTTCGGCATGACCGGCGCGCCCGAGTTCAAGGGAGGCTCGCCCGCCAAGCACACCATCTGGCTCGCCGACTATTGGGGCGGGATGATGGGCGCTGTCCAGATCCTGGCTGCGCTCTACTACCGCGACAAGATCTCCGGCGAGGGCACCTTCATGGAGTACTCGCAGGTGCACGGCGTAACCCGGCAACTGGAGTATGCCCTGCCGCTCTACGGGCGTCACGGCATCACCCGTGAGCGCTGGGGGACGTGGGACACGCAGCTCTGCGTGCACGGGATCATCAAGTGCGGCAAGAGTACCTACCCGAACTCCGAGAATCCCCAGGAGAACGAGGAAGGCTACATCCTGATCAGCGCATCGAGCGACGAAGACTTTGCGCGCCTTTGCAAGACGATTGGCGACGGCAACTTTGCCGCCAAGTTTGGCAAGGCGGAAGTGCGCGTGAAGGCGGAAGCGCAGATGGAAATCTACCCGTACCTGGAGAAGTGGGCGGCGGACAAGACCAAGGAAGACGTCGCCAACATTCTCGACAAGGCCAACATCATCAACCAGCCCGTGTGGAACGCCAAGGAGGTTGCAACTAATCCTCACTGGCAGCAGCGCGGGTCGGTGCGTTGGCTGGACGACCCCTACTACGGAGACCTGCTGCACCAGGGACCGGGGTACAAGCTGTCGCAAACCCCGCCTCGCGTGAAGTGGGCGTTCAAACCCGTGGGCGCAGATAACGAATCCATCCTGGGCAAACTGGCTGGCTTGAGTCCTGCGGACATCAAGCGGCTGGAAGACCAGGAGTGCATCTGAGGAGGCACCATGCTGCTGACTTGCCCGAGCTGTAAGACCAAGAATTTCCTGGATCCCTACCCCTTCTGGAATTTCAAGGGGACGACCCAGTGCGCCGGGTGCAAGAAGATCTGGCGGCTGGAAACCTCCAACGGAACCTGCGTCAGCGCGCCGGCAGAGGGGTCGGGGAAAGCCGACCTGCTGCCCGGTTTTGCCGAGACACAGGCCTACGAGCGTATTTCCGGTACGGGGCTGACCCGTCCCGCTCCCAAAGCGCAGAAGGAAACCGTCTGCAAACCAAAAGCCATTAAGCGGAGTATCCGCGGTAACGTCATCGCGGGCTATCCGCTTACCAAAAACGATCTCGTCGGCAGCCGCGCAAAATTCATGGTTGCCGGGGCGAAGTGAGAAACGGAGGGCATATGTTCTATAACGATAAGTCGCTCTGCGTCCGCTGTACCCATCTGCGCCCGGCACTGGATCCCAATATTCAGAAGGCGTACCTCGGCAAGTGCACTAAGCGGGAATGGCCGTTCACCCTGGCCGTCACGCTGCAGGGCTGGTCGGAGTGCAATGTCTTTCAGGATAGCGGGAAGGCCTACGTGCCGCCGGACCCGGCGGCCGCGACGGCTGCCGCCACTGCCACCGCCGCCAAGGGGGCCAAGCGCGCCGAGTTTTACTACAGCAGCAAACAGAAGTCCGGCGAGCTGTTCCCTTGCGACAACAACAAAGCCCTGGAACTGGTCAAGGCACTCCAGTCGGCAGGGATGGATGCCAAGGCCATTGACGTGTCCACGGTGAAAGATCGTTTCCCGATCTATCACAAGTCGGTGAGCGGTCCGGATGCAACCGTCCGGCCGGTCTTCGGCGCCAAGGGCGCGCTGGTGGATGATTTCGGGACCAGCGTGCCCGCCCTGCTGGTATTCGAGGGCGACCGGTATCCGACGCAGGCCTTCCCCCGGACCGATGCCAAACGCGGCACCATCCGGGTGGAGCAGGCGCTGGAAGACCTGGTCGCGGAAAACAAAGGCGCCGCCACGGCGGCGCGTTAAACGAGGAGGAGAAGAATGTCGGACCATAAGCACCTGCCTCCTCGCGAGCTCTGGCCTTCGCGTATCTACACGCTGCCGGAGTTTGCGGCGTACCCCGACCGGCTGAATCCGACCGAGGAGTTGCTGGACAAAGCGGTCGCGGCCGGCCGGGGCGACCGCGCGGCCATTCTGTTCGAGGATCAGCGAATCACGTACGCGCAGTTGCTTGCCCAGTCCAACAAGCTGGGCAACGCGCTGCGCGGACTCGGAGTCAACGAGGGCGACCGCGTCATCCTGCGCACTCCCAACATTCCGCCCGCGCTGGTCACCAACTTCGCGGTGCTGAAACTGGGAGCGGTGCTGACACCGACCTCGCCGCTGTTCTCGCGCGCGGAAATTGCGCACGTGGCCAACGACGCCGAGGCGGTCGCGATCGTCGTGCATGCGGCGTTGCTGGGCGAACTGGAAGCGGCCCGCGAAAACCTGAAAACCGTCGAGAACATCATCGTGATCGGCGGCGAACCCGCAGAGCTGAAGGCCAAGGGCTACATTCCGTACAGCGAGCTTTTGCCATCCGGGAGCGCATCCCTGGATCCGGTACGGCGCGAGCGCCAGGACCTCGGCATCCTGCTTTACACCTCCGGCACCACGGGCCAGCCCAAGGGCACGGTTCACTTCGTCGAAGAAATGCTCATCATCCCCGACTCGTTCGGGAAGTATGGCTGGCGCGTGACGGAGAACGACGTGATCGGGGGGACCGCCCCGCTGGCATTTGGCGCCGGGTACTCGACCTTCGCCACGATTCCGTTCCGCTTCGGCGCGGCGGCATCGCTGATCTCGAAATTCGATCCGGAAAAGGTCTTCGAAACCATCCAGAAGCACAAGATCAGCGTGCTCTCGCTGGCGCCGACGGCCTACCGCAAAATGCTGCAGGTACCGGATGCGGAGAAGAAATACGATCTCAGCACGCTGCGCATCTGCACCGGCGGCGGCGAAAGCCTGACCGCGGTCACCTACCACGCCTGGAAAAACAAATTCGGGATTGAAATCTTCGAGGGCCTGGGCACGACGGAAATGATGTACGTGTTCGCTTCGAATGTGGTCAGCCGGAAGGCGAAGGCGGGTTCGTTCGGACAGGCGGTTCCCGGCTACGAGCTCAAGGTGGTGGACGAAGACGGGAAGGAAACCAAGCCCGGAAACGCCGGCCACTTTTTGGCGCGCGGACCCACCGGCACCATCTACTGGCGCGAGCCCGACAAGCAACGTCACGCGATCACGCCGGAGGGCTGGAACCGGGCCGGGGATTACGTGTACGTGGACGAGGAGGGGTACTTCTGGTTCGTGTCGCGCGAGGACGACGTCATCAAGAGCTCGGCCTATCGCATCGGCCCGGAGGAGATCGAGGTGACACTCAATGCTCATCCGGCGGTGGCGGAGGCGGCCGTGATCGGCGTCCCCGACGAAGTCCGCGGCCAAATCGCCAAGGCCTTTGTCGTGCTGAAGCCGGACCAGACGGTCAGCTCCGAAGCGTTGATCGAGTTCTGCCGCGGCAAGATCGCGACCTACAAGATGCCGCGGGAGATCGAGGTGGTGGCGGAACTGCCCCGCACGCCGACGGGCAAATTGTTGCGGCGGGTGTTGCGCGCGAAAGATGCGGCCAAGGCGGCAGCCAAGACCGCAGTGTAGAGTGCTTGACCTGCGGGAGGTTGAGCACACAACACCCAATGCGCGCGGGAACGGCTAAGCAGCGCTCCCGTGCGCCGGTGGACACCAGGGCAGTTTGGCCCTGGTGTTCACCTTTTTCATGCCCTGCCGCCTGCCGCGGTTGTGGTGTAATCTCTGATCCATGGACTCCACCATCACGCATTCCTGGTTGTGCGATCGAATCGTCGAGGATGCGCAAGCTGGAATCATCTTCGCCGACGAAGGCGGCATTATCCGCCTGTGGAACAGCGGCGCGGAGGCCATGTTTGGCTACACCGCCGCGGAGGCGATCGGCCAAACCATGGAGATGATCATCCCGGAACGCCAGCGTGCGCGGCACAACGAGGGCTACGCGCGGGTGATGCAAACCGGGATCACGAAATACGGACGGGATGTGCTTGCGGTGCCCGCGCTGCGCAAGGACGGCAGCCGAATTTCCATTGAGTTCACCATTGTTCTGGTGCGGTCGGCGCAAGGCGGCGTGATCGGCGCGGCGGCGATCGTGCAGGACGTCACGGCGCGCTGGGAACGCGATAAGGCGCTGCGCGCCCGCCTGGCTGCGCTCGAAAACAAAACCGCCGAACCGCAGCGGCCGTAGGCGGCGCGGAGCCGCTGAAGCAGGAGAATCATGAACTTCGACCGAGTGGATGTAGGAAACGCGGGACATGCCATCCCGGGATTTCTTCTCGCCAAGGATGCGGCCCGGGGCGGCGCGCTGTTGCTGCATCCCTACGGCGGCAGCAAGGAGCACATGCTCGGCCTGGCGGCCAGCCTGGCGGAAGATGGTTGGGCGGCGCTGGCGATCGACAACTGCGGTCACGGCGAAAACACCGCCGCCATCGGGACGGCGATGGTGCAGGAAGTGGAAGCGGGGCTGAGCTACCTGCGCCGTTACGGGCGCACGGCCGCGCTGGGGCTGAGTCTTGGCGGGCGGCTGGCGCTGACCTCCACCGCCGACTGCATGGTTGCGATTTCACCGTCGGTGATCACCGAGATGTCCCCGCAAGGGAAGTGGATGTTTGAAAACTTTCCCAGTCCCGGCGTGCGCGAGCCGTATCCCGGATACGTCATCAAGTTGCTGGAAGAACTGGGGCCGGTCGAGAGCCATCCGCGTCCGTGCCTGATCCTCTATGCCGAGCGCGACATCCCGGCCATCATGAACGGGGCCGCCGGACTGAAGGCAGCGCTGCCCAACGCCGAAATCCGCTACATCACGCGCGACGTCCGGCCCGACGTCCAGCACGAGAACGGATTCATCCGCTATCTGCCGCGCTGGTTTAACCACGGCGAACTGAAATTCAATTTCGAGGTGTTCCAGTCCGCGGCGGCATGGCTGGCGCAGGCGCCGCGGGCATGATGGCATCATGAGCGAATCCCGAGGCCGCGCTATGATTGAACGCCGCTTCGGCCCGCTGGGCAGCGGCAAGCAGGCGCTGTCCATCGGCGGCGAAACGCTCGACGCCGGCGAACTGCTGCACCGCATGGGCCTGGACTTCGACGATGCCAAGCCGATTGACTTGATCTGTGTCGCGGAGAACCGGTACGCGGTCCGCTATTACGACGGGCAGGACCAGCGAATCGTGGCCCACGAATTCGACGGCGACTTGAAGTTTGTGGAGGAGACGCGCGCCCATGTCGCGGAGTGGATCGGCGAGGAAGCTTATTTCGCGCTCTTCGGCGGACATTAAGCAGGTGCGGGAAACCGATATGACCAAGCAGCGCGTGGAAAAACGACACATCAGCCTGCCGGCAGCCACCACCGGCGACGCCCAGGTGATCCTTTATTTATATGATTTGCGCCGCGAGCATGCGATGCGCGATGCGCGGCACTTCATCTCCGCCGACTTCTGGCCGGAAAGCGCGGAAGATGTTCTCCGCCTGGCGCGCAGTTATCCCAGCCGCGAGAATACCTGGTTGCGCCAGGTGACCAGCTACTGGGAAATGGCGGCGTCGCTGGTGTTGCGCGGCGCCTTGCATGAGGAATTGTTTTTCGACTGCAGCGGCGAGATGTATTGTGTGTTTGCCAAGTTCAAGCCATATCTGGCCGACATTCGCAAGAAGCTGCCCTACTTTCTGTTGAACGTGGAGGCAGCGGCGGTCCGCAACCCGGAAGGACGGGCGCGATTGCAGCGGCTGGAAGCGCGGCTGGCGCGCCGGCAACAGAAGCTGGCGCAGCGCCGGGCGGCGGTGGCGGAGACCTCGGCCGGCTACAGCTAGAGCGCTTCCAGAGTCGGTGTGGCGGCCAACACAAGCCGATCCCTCGACTCGGGTTTCCCGCGCTGGAAAAAGCGCGCGGGAGCCCTCCCTCGCTCGGGATGACAGTAAGATATGTCAGCTATGGAACTGCTCTAGGCGACGGCTCCGACAACCATGCGTACAGCCCGCATCGCCGCTGCACTCTGCCTGGTGATCCTGCTGGTGGCGCTCCTGTCCTTTCGGGCGCGCAAGCAAGGCCGGGTTCGGATCGCGTATGCCCCGATCCTGGCGAGCCTGCCGGTTTTCGTCGCGCAAGATCAGCAGATGTTCCAGCAGCATCGCTTGCAGGCGGAGGTGGTGTCGTTCGGCAGCAGCAACGATATGGTGAGCGGGCTGGTCGCGGGCCAGGTGGACGTGCTGCCGGCGGTGTCGCTGGTGCCGTTGCTGCACCTGGAAATCCAGCATCCGGGGAAATTTCGCGTGTTCTCGCACAGCCGCATGCGGCGCGAAAACTCCACCTACCGCCTGGTGGTCCGAGCTTCGTCTCCGGTGCAAAAACTCCAGGACCTGAAGGGAAAGAAAGTCGGCGTGTTTCCGGGCACGTCGGCGACGCGGCTGTTGGGCGCCTTCCTGCAGCGCAACGGCGTGGACCCGGGCAGATCCTGTTCGTCCAGTTGCCCACGTCGGCGCAGGTTGCCAGCCTGGAATCGGGCGCGGTGGACGCGCTGTTTTCCTATGACCCGCTCATCCTGATCGCCGAACCGGGACGCTACCGGGCGATTTCGAATTCCGTTTATGGCGAACTGATGGAAGACTGCCCGGTGGGCGTGTCGGTGATTTCGCGCGCTTACGAGCGCTCGCAGCCGGAGGCGGCCGCGCGCGCCGTGGGAGTGATCCAGGAAGCGATCACCTACGTCGGCTCGCACCCGCAGCAGGCGACCGCGTTGCTGCCGCAATTCACCCGCATGACGCCGCCGATGGCGGGGCGCGTGAACGTGGCCGACATTACGCTTTCCAACACGGTGGACGCCGCCGTGCTGCAGCGATTTATCGACCTGATGTACGAAATCGGAGAGATACCCGAGAAAATCGATGCTCACCGTCTTATCGACGCAACGCGGTAGGGAACCCGCGCCGGGCGAGTACGCGCTGCGCATGCGCGGCGTGGACTTCTCCTACTGTGCCGCGCCGGATGGCTCGCGGTCGCTGTACGCGGGCTTCGAGCTGGCGATCGCACAAGGCTCGGTGGTGGCGCTGATGGGCGCCAGCGGCTGCGGCAAAAGCACGCTGGGAAAAATGATGGCGCGCATCATCGGGCCGACCGCCGGGCGCATCGAGTGGTCGCCGCAGTTCACGCGGCGCGCCGACGTGGTCTACATGGACCAGCACCCGATGAACAGCATCTTCCCGTGGCAAACGGTGCGCGGCAATCTGGAGTATCCGCTGGAAAAACTGGAATGGAACGAAGAGGAAAGCCGGGCGCGGGTCAGCTATCTGGCGTCGTTGTTCCGGCTCGACACGGTGCTGGACTCGCTGCCGGCGCAGATCTCCGGCGGCGAGCTGCAACGCCTGGCGCTGGCGCGGTGCCTTTCCTGGCGTCCGGGGCTGGTCATCCTGGACGAGCCGTTTTCCGCGCTGGACCGCGACGTCAAGGCGAACATCGGGCAGGCGCTGCACGAGCTTGCCACCAAGGACGGCATGACGGTGGTGCTGATCACGCACAACGTCTCCGACGCGCTCGCCATCGGCATGCGCTACGTCATCATCGGCGACCGCCCGGTGCGCATCATCTCCGACCTGGAATTCAAGAGTCCGCATCCGCGCCAGCGCGGCGCGGTGGATTACGACACCATGGAGAAGGCGCTCGTCGCGTGCATTCGCGATGGGTTGGTGTAAGCGATGCAAAGACTAGCCCGGCCGCTGCGAAAACCGACCAGAGTGCTGGCGCCGATGGCGCTGCTGCTGGGGATCTGGGCCGCCGTCGCCGGTCTCGGGCTGGTGGATTCGATTGTGCTGCCGGCGCCGTGGAGCGTGGCGCGCGCCGTAAGCGGAATGGTCCGCGAGCGCGTGCTGGCCGACGTGGCGCTGACGCTCGGCCGGGTGTTCGCCGCACTGGCGATTGCCGGCGCGGTGGGCATTCCCCTCGGCTTGTTTCTGGGGTATCGCAAGCGCTGGTATCAAATGGTGGAAGGCCCGCTGCACGCCTTGCGCTCCATCCCGGCGTCAGCCCTGTTCCCGCTGTTCCTGATCATTGCCGGCGTCGGCGAAACCTCGATCGTCGCGCTTGCCGCCTACCCCAGCCTGCTGGTGATCCTGGTGAACACGGTGACCGGCGCCACTCTCGCCAACAAGCGCCGGCTCTACCAGGCGAAGCTGTTCGAGCTGAGCGCGTACGAGACCATCACCGAGATCCTTTTCTACGAGGCGCTGCCCAACATCTTCGACGGCATCCGCACCGCCGCGTCCTATTCCATGGTGCTGGTGATTGCGGTGGAGATGTTCGTCGGTTTGGGCGAGCACGGATTGGGCCGCGCCATTTACGAATACCAGGCCACCTACCGCATTCCGGAAGCGTACGCCGCGGTGCTGCTCGCGGGCACCATCGGCATCCTGCTGAATCTCGGGGTGAACACGGCGCAGAACCGCATGCTGCGCTGGCTGCCCAACG
>CAVXCR010000022.1:0-98219 GCA_963760265.1 Terriglobia bacterium | reverse complement strand
ACCCGGCACATGGCGGGCGCGGCGAACCATGATGGCGCGGCCAGCGCCGGCCGTGAACGTCAAATGCGTGCGGCAAGAAATCTGGGGCGGAAACCGGCCGCCCCAGGTCTGCTGCAAGGATTGGGAAAATTCAACGGCTGGGAAGATTACTTTCTGCGAATCAACGCGTCGAGCAAACCGCCGAATGCGAAGCCAACCGCGAAGGCGGCGACGATGGTTCCCGTGGGGTGACGCTTGATACGCTCCTTGGCGTCATCGATCATCTCCTCCGCCACATCGCTGCTGGTTTTGCCGACCCGCTTGACGGCATGGATGCCGTCTTCAATCGCCTCGGCCACGGCCGTGGTCGCGCGCGACACTTTGCGCATCGGATCGACGATGTGCTCTTCCGCTTTTTCCAATACGCTTTTGTTCATGGCCCGTACCTCCTCGGGGTAGAGAGGACAGCTCACGCTAAGTCTGCGCCCCCGGCGGCGCGAGTCAAGCAGTTCGGGCCCCGGCGACGGTTTTTCTGCTCCCGTTTTGGGCGGCACACCGTGACGCACCTTGCGTGGAGCTGATCGACCAGGCGATCGGCCGTCGGCTGTCGGCTCGAATCATCGAGCCCCAGCGCGCCTTAAACTTTGAACCAAGAAAAAGGGCAGCCTCGACGCTGCCCTTAATTTTGTTGTTTTTCCCGATAGCCGAAGAGCCGATGGCCGACAGCCCCGCTAAAACACGAACGCCAAGCCGCCACGGACGGCGCGTGCCGACTGCACCAGGTAGAGGGTGTGGCCGTCGCGTCCGATCACCGGCACGTAGCCTTGCGCCAGCAGGTTGCGTAAATCCACCAGCGCTTCCATCTTGCCTGGCAGGAAGCCGGTCCCCGGAATCGGCTGGCGAATGAATACGTTCCAGTAGGGGTCCATTTGTCCCGGCGAGCAATCGAACATGTCCACCGGGGTGAGCGATCTCTGGTTTGCCGCCCGATACGAAGTCGCCCAGCGGGTGTGCGAGCCGGGGACGTCCCCCGCCAGCTTGACGCCGAAGGAATGCCGCCACTCCTGGTGAATGGCCGAGCGCACCTGGCTGAGCGCAACGTCATTGGTGGCCAGGTCGAGCACTCCGCCCCACGAGTAGTTCACGGTCGCGGTGAATTCCGGCGAAAATTTTTGCTGCACCACGACGCGAACCCCGTCGGTGCTGAGCTGCCCCGCGTTGTAGGTAAACGTCCCCGAGTCCAGGTCGGGCAGCATCTGGGCGAAGGGGCCGTTGAGATCGCCCGCGCCCGTCAACGCGGTGTTGTGGAGAGAATCGGAAAAGCCCGCGAGCTGCAGGCTGGTATTGCGGTGGCGATGGGACAACGAGACTTCCTGGTGCCGCGCCCGCTCCAGCACGGCTCCGCGCTCGGTCATGGAAACGCGCGGGCCGGACTCCAGGACATCGCCGAGGGACGAATCGAATCCCTTGGACGCCGCCATGTTGGGCTCGGCGCTGGCGTAGCGGTACTCGAGCACGGTGTCCGGCGACAGGTGCGCGGCCAAGGATCCGAACGGCTTCAGCGCGCTGGCGCGGCTCAGGAATTGCACCGTCTGGTATTCGGTTCCGAATCGCAGGTCAACAAAATCAGCCAGCGTAATGGAATCCGACAGCCGCAGCGACATGGCCTGCAGCGCCGGCATGCGCGCGTTCAGATCGGGATTGGCGAAGTGGCGCACGGTGAGCGCCAATTCCGGGTTCGAGCCATCGCCCAGTTTTTGCGCGTAGGCAGCTCGAATCACGCCATTCTGCGGGCCCGCGCCGGAGCCGACGTTGCCCTTCAGCGACAGCACTCCGGCGGTGAACAACGACTTTTCAAAGTTGAAATGGGTGCTGACCTCGCCGGCGCTCCCGAACCCTTCGGCATCGCTGCCGGCGACGAAGGCCACCGCGCCCTTCAGCGCCGGCTGCTCGCTGCCCGTCTTCGACACCATCATTGGGCCATTGCCCACCACGCGAAGGATGGGCCGGTTCGCCGCCGAACGCAGCGTCCACTTCCAACCCTCGTCGTCACGATTGGCCTGGGGTTGCGGCAGTAATTGCATCGCTTCGAACAACGTGCTCAGGGTCACGTTCACCAGCACGCTGGCGCCCGCCTTCAGCGCCACGTTCTCGCGCAAGGAAGGCAGGAACGACGGCGCCGTGACCTTGACCTGGTAGATCCCGGGAATCAGTCCGGCGGCGCTGTAGAACCCGCGGCCATCGGTGAACACGGTCACCGCGCGGGTCGCGCTGGAGAACACTTCCACCGCCGCCCCCATCTGCGGCACGCCGGCGGTACTGCGGACGAAACCGGTGATCGCACCCGGTTTCCCGGCCGCCGATACAGGAAGCGCTAGCGCCAGCAGGATCATTACGCATCCGAGCTTTCGGCCCATGAGCACCTCCATCGTGAATTTGCGGCCCGTCCTTGCCGGCCGCGGCTACTCGACGGCAAATTTCGCCGTCGACTTCAAGTTCTGTTTGGAGATCTGGTCCTTCACGTTGATCGTGATCTGATATGTGCCCGGCGGAATGTCGCGCAACGGCAACGACTTTTCCAGCGTGACCTGCTCGCCCACGTTGCCCAACTGTTGGGTGGACTCGGCCATCTGGACGACCGCCTTTTGCGTCGCCATGTTCACCACTTCGTACGAAATGTCGGCCGACGGCTTGTGGGTCTGCTGGTCGATTCCGAGGTTGTACACCTGCATCCAGAAATTGACCTTCTGGTCGCGTTTGAAGATCGCCGGCTGGCCGTTGGCGGGCTCCACGCGCGGGCGCACCTTGGTATCGCCGATCACGAAGCTGCCGGCGCCCACGCTCTTGGTGGACACCTTCTGCATCTCGTCGGCGACGATCAGGCTGGAGAACGCCAGCTTGTCTTCCGAGTATTCCGGTACCACAATACCGCGGCTCCAGGTGCCCACCTTGTCGCCATTCACGTCCTTCAACACGAGATCGACGCGATAGCGTCCGGGCCGCAGTGGCAGGGCCTTCCAGTACACGTGGTTGTTCTCGATTACCTTGGGCAACAGTTCGTCGGGCAGCCCATCGGTGACGGTGTCTTCAAAGGTTTGCGCGATGCGGCCGGTCAGGGTGGTCACGCGCCCGAAGATATTGACCGTCATCCGCTGCACGCCTTCCTTGCCGACCCAGGTCACGTCCTTGTTCTTGACCTGGATGGTGATCGGCACCAGCACGGTATCGGAGGTGACCTTGACGAAATCGGCGCGCACGTCAAACGGCAGGAAATTCATGCTGATCTTGTGGCTGACGACCTCTTCCAGGTCCTTGAACTTGACCGTCGGCGGGCGACTCAGCTTGGCGAACTGGTCCAGACGATCGAACTGCTTGTTCTGCAGGTCCGAGTTAAACGGGCCCTTCCCCAGTTGCTCGACGCTTCCGTTGGTAAAGCGGTCCGCTTTGTTGGCCAACCCCATTTGCTCGTAGAAGGTCAGACCCGCGCCCGGCACATGCAGCAGCGCGTCTTTCTCCGAGCGGTCGTTGGTCATGTGGTATTCGCCGCACATGCACGGGTCCACGAACTCGATCTGGATTTCCTGCCCGATTCCTTCCAGGTAGCGATAGCGCCAGGTTTCGAAGGGGAAGGTCGAGGTCTCGCCGCCACCTTCTTCCTGCGGGCGGTTGTAGGAACCGCCGCTGGGATGGGAATCAATCTCATCCGGCTTGCCGTACATGATGTACATGCGGCCGCGGTCAGTCCTCCAGCCGGGCACGCCGGCAGCGTAGTGTTCGTTGGCGTACGCAATGCGCCGGTAGTGCTCTTCCTTGTATTCGTTCTCAGCGGTGTCCGGCGTGGGATCGCGGCGCAGCCAGAACTGCTCGATAAACTGGTCGCGCTCTTCGTCGTTGGAAAGCTGCTTGAAGGCGGCGCGCTCTTCGTCGGTAATGATCCAGCGCACGTCCTCGTCCAGCCACTTCTTGTAGACCTTGCTGATTTCCTGTTTCAGCGCCTTTTGCTGCTGTTTTTGCTGTTTTTCCGTCAGGGGACGCTTCAGAGGATCCTGCTGCCCTGCTTGTTCTTGGGAGGCGGCGGGGGCCTTCGCGTCCGTCTTGCTGCCTTTGTCGCTCTGGGCGAACGCGAGGTTCGCGGACAACAAGCAGCAGGCCAGGCTCAGTGCCAAGACACGACCCCACACAACTTTGGAAGACATCGGGTGTGGACTCCTGGGAGACAATTAGGGCGACTAAATTCTATGTTGTCGCTCCCTTTAAAGCAAGGACGAGGCGCACACTTCTTTTGTGATCTTGTCCCGTATCTGTTGAGCTGCCAATATTTTCCAGACGCTCCGGATGCCGCTGTTCATCCCCGGAAATCGCCCCCGGATGAGAATAGCTGGGGCAGCGTTTGGCTGTGATTCACTATAATGGTTCCGGTACCGTGGGAATCATCACGCGCCGGGGACGTGCAAAGCCGGGAACTTCTCGTCCGGTCTGTGCGTATCGAAGGAGAGGCCGCCATTGTCGCGTGGTCGCGCCCGTACTGTGCTGTCAGGACGATGAGCGAGGAAACGAGTGAAGACTGGGAAAAAAATCGCGATCGGGGTTGGAGCCCTGGTGCTGGTGGGGGCCATTGTCGGCTTCACCGTCCTCCAGAGTGGCAAGGGCGTGGTAGTGGTGCAGACCGGCAAAGTGACACGCCAGGACCTGACTTCCATCGTCAGCGCCTCCGGCGAAATCAAGCCCAAGACCTACGTCAACATCGGCGCCAACGGTTATGGCAAGATCACCAAGCTGTATGTGCATGAAGGCGAGACGGTCAAGAAAGGGCAGTTGCTGGCCAAGCTGGATTACGTGCAATCGGCGGCCGACGTCGCCTCCATGGAGGCGCAACTTGCGGCCGCCAAGACCGACTCCACCGCCTCCGACGCTGCCCTGAAAAGCGCCCAGTCCGATCTCGACAAGGCGCGCGCCGACTACGACCGCGCCAAGCTGGACTACCAGCGCGGCGAGGCACTCTTCGGCCAAGATCTCATCCCCAAACAGGATTTCGACACCCGGAAGGCCACCTTCGAAGGCTCCGATGCCGCCGTGGCCTCGGCTCGCGCCCGCATCGCGCAATTGAAAGCGCAGACCGCCTCCGCCCAGGAGCGCATCCGGCAAATGCAGGCGCAGTTGACCCACGCCAGCGACGTGCTCAGCAAGACCGAGTACGAGTCGCCGTATGACGGCATTGTCAGCAACCTCCCGGTGCGCGAGGGAGAGACGGTCATCATGGGCATTCAGAGTTCGCCCGGCAGCCTGCTCATGACCGTGTCCGACATGTCGGTGGTCACCGCCGAGGTCATGGTGGATGAAACCGACATCGTCAACGTCAAGCTGGGGCAATCGGCGGATGTCACGATTGATGCCATTCCCAAGAAAACGTTCCATGGCGAGGTCACCGAGATCGGCAACAACGCCGTGGTGCGCTCCACCGGGTTGGCGACCACGCAGAGCACCACCGGCAGCCAGGAAGCCAAGGACTTCAAGGTCGTGGTGACCATCAAGGACCCGCCGGTAAACCTGCGTCCGGGCCTGTCCACCACGGCCAAGATCACCACCGCGACACGCAACAACGCGGTCACCATCCCCATCCAGGCTCTCACCGTCCGCCAAAAGGGGGACCTGGAGACCAAGCCCAAGAAGGGCACGGTGCAGGCGGCCTCGCCCGCGCCGGGCGCCAAGGACAAGGAAGAACTGCAGGGCGTATTCGTGGTGCGCAACAAGAAGGCCGAGTTCGTGAAGGTGGACACCGGCGTCACCGGCACCACCGACATCGAAGTGACGAGCGGATTGCAGGCCGGCGACGAGATTGTTACCGGCAGTTACAAGGTGCTCCGGTCGCTGCGGAACGGCGCGTCGGTGAAGATCGACAACACGGCGCCCAAAAAAGAGGAAGAAAAGTCCTAACCTTGGGACGCGAGAAGCGTCCAAGATCGTGCAGGGGTATCTCAGTTTTTCAGTTTGTCAGTAAGGCACGAGACGAAGTGAAACTGAGGATACTGAGAAACTGAGGAACTTGAGATGGCCACTGAGGTCGCCAGCATATCCGAACCGCCAATCGCGCCCCCGGATGGGTGCATCATCTGCGCGGAAGACCTGTGGAAGACCTACGACATGGGTTCCGAGCAGCAGGTGCATGCGCTGCGAGGCGTGAACCTGCGCATCGAGCGCAACGAGTACGTCGCCATCATGGGGCCCTCCGGCTCCGGCAAATCCACGCTGATGAACCTGATCGGCTGCCTCGACACGCCCAGCAAGGGCCGCTACTGGCTGAATAACCAGCTCGTCAGCGAGCTCGATGACGATGAACTGGCGCGCATTCGCAACAAGGAAATCGGCTTCGTGTTCCAGACCTTCAACCTGCTGGCGCGCGCCACCTCGCTGCACAACGTCGAGCTGCCGCTGATCTACGCCGGCCTGCCGGCCGAGGAGCGCATCGAGCGCGCCAAGGAGTCGCTGAAGTCGGTGGGCATGGAATCGCGCATGATGCACAAGCCCAACGAGCTTTCCGGAGGACAGCGCCAGCGCGTCGCCATCGCCCGCGCCCTGGTGAACCGCCCCTCCATCCTGCTGGCCGACGAGCCCACCGGCAACCTCGATTCGCAGACCGGAAACGAGATCATGGCGCTGTTCGACCGACTCCACGAGCAGGGCAACACCATCGTGCTGGTGACCCACGAACACGATATCTCCGAGTACGCGCACCGAGTCATCCACCTCAAGGACGGGGTCATCTCCGGCGACGTGCGGAAACCGAAATAGGCTTTAGGCTTTAGGTCTTAGGCGTTGGGCGATGCTCAGCGCCTTCTTTTTTCCATCAACAGTCGGCAATCAATAATCGAAAATCTCCGTTCGGGTGCTCTCGCCGAAAGCCGAATGCCTAGAGCCTGCAGGCTTTTTGTTGTACTCTGGCCATCTCCGGAGCAGGTGTATGCGGCGCCTCGGCCTGATTCTTCTCTTCCTGACTTGCATCGCGGCCTTCGGACAACTCCGCGCGGCTTTGCACCGCGACGAGCAAGCGCGCGCGATCGTGAGCAGCTACTGCCGCATGGACTACGAGGGCTTCCGCCTGCTCAAGGATTCCTGGCCGCGCATGAAAGCGCTGACCACCTGGAAGGACAACCCCGACTGGAAGGGCTTCACGGTTGTATCGCAATACGAGCTATCGGCCGCCAACGTCGGATTCCGTGCCACTACCGTCAGCGTGCAATACGCCGTGCTTGGCCGGTTCGAGATCGGATTGGGCTATGCCGCGGAACTCGGCAGCGAGGAGGTTTCCTTCCGCCTCAAGGACGTGGACAGCGATTGGAAGATCGAAGATCTCGATCCCACCATCAATCCCCATGTTTCGAAACCGCGCGCCATCGCCTGGCTGAAAACCGCGCTGGCGGCGGAAAAGGACGCGGTGAACAAGATCGCCCTCGAAAAAGCGTTGAAGAGTCTGGGAGCAAGTCCGTAGTTGGTTCTCGGTTTACGGTTCTCGGTTCTCGGTTATCGGTTATCGGTTTTTCAGTTTCTCAGTTCGTCAGTTTGTCGGGACCGGCCTACCGACGAACTGGCGTAGTTGGTTGTCGGTTTACGGTTGTCGGTTTACGGTTCTCGGTTATCGGTTTTTCAGTTTGTCAGTTCGTCAGTTTCTCAGTACTGACCAACTGACATACTGACAAGCTTTTGAAATGAAAAAGCCTCCGAACCTGGAGGCTTTTACCGAAAACCGATAACCGTAAACCGATAACCTACTGCGCCGTAAACCGATAACTTACTGCGCCACTCCCACGCCGGTCTTATCCGGCACCGGAGTCGTTTGTACGAAAAAGCTGTGGTCGTACAGGTTGCGGTACATGCGGCCGGCGATCTCCGCCGCTTTCGGACCGAAGGTCGGACGCCCGCCTTCGAGGAAAACCACCACGGCGATTCTGCCCGCGGCCGTATTGGCAAACGAGGCGAACCACCCGTAGCGCGTGCCGTTGTTGGAGCAGGTGCCGGTCTTGCCGAGCACTTCCTCTTCACTGAAATTCCAGCGCACACTTTGCGCGGTGCCGTACTGGACCGCCGCCGCCATGCCCGGCGAAACCTGCGGGATCAGCGGCCCGATGTCGAGATAGCGCTTTACCCGCGGCTCAAAGGTCGCGATCCCGTCCGCCGTGGTGGGATGCTGAAGGTAGTACAGCGTTCCGCCATTGGCGATCGCGGAAACCAGCGCGCCCAGTTGCAGCGGCGTCATCGAAATGCTCTGGCCGAAGGAACACATCCGGCCCACGCCACCCTGCCGGGGGTCCAGTTCCTCGCTCGGAAAAATGCCGAGGTGCTCGCCGTCAATATTCCAGCCGGCTAACTCGCCCAGGCCGAACTGGTGCGCGTAGTAGCTGACCTTCTCGAACCCCATCTTCCGACCCAGCGCCTCGAAGTAGGCGTTATTCGAGTGCGCCAGCGCCTGCGTCAGGTCCATGCGCGTGCGCCGCCCGAGCTGAATTTTCGTTTCCCGGGTCACCACGTCTTCGCTCAGCGCCGCCAGCGCCACCGCGATCTTGATGGTCGAGCACGGCTCCCCGCCTTCCGACAGAGCCATTTTCTGGTTCACCATCGCCAGGACGCGTCCACTGTTCGGGTCAATGGCGACCACGGTACCGTTGTGGTTGCCCAGGGCGTCAATGGCGGCCGCGCGCACCACCGGGTCTTCGCCCGCCGTGATGTCCGCCGTGGTCTGGTCTTCACTGACGAAGGAAGAGGCAACGTAATGCTCGGCGTAACGATTGCGCTTGAGCCGATGGCCGTTGACCCACACGTACGCGCTGGCGCGCCGGTGCCGCCGCTTCTTGCTGATCTTCTTTTGGGTTGTCGAATTTTCAACCACCGATTTTGACTTGGAGGTCTTGCGTGGGGTGGAAACAGTGGCTGCCGCCGCGCTCCCTGCCGGCAGCGTTACCAGTGCCATGACGAAAACTACCTGGACCGCTAAAGAGCCTTTTATCTTCAACATGGATGTCTTAGGTCCCGTAAATGCCAGAGTGTCCCAGCGCGGATACACCAGAGCGCCGACTGCACGCCATGTACAATATTCCGGCTGGAACTGCGTGGATAGTATGAGAGTTCCGGGTCAGATATCAATCCTAAACTGCTCCTGGCACGCCACTTTGCATAGCCTTCCACCGCGTTGAGATGCAGACACTTAGCCCAGAGTTGTGGAAGGGCAACGACTTCCGTAACCCGCGCCGTTGCTGGCGATTTCCACAAGCGAATCAAGATTGGCAACAGAGCCGACAGAGCGCGCCCCGCAAGAAACGCGTTCCGCCATTCCGCCATTGCAAATAGCAGGCGGAATTTGCATACTCCACCAGCCAAGACCCTATGAGCGAGACCGCAGTTGCGCCAGCACGCGCGCCCGGCGGCGGGGAGGCTGCGCCCGAGACGGCGGTGCGCCCATCGCCAGGGCGTGCCGGCGATTTGTGGGGCGGACTGGCAGCGATGCTGGTCGCGCTGCCCTCGGCGATTGCCTTCGGCGTGACCATCTATGCGCCGCTGGGGGCGAGCTACGCTTCCCAAGGCGCGATCGCCGGCATCCTGGGCACGACGGCGCTGGGCGTTGTTGCTGCCGGCTTCGGAGGGACCCGCCGCCTGATCAGCGCGCCCTGCGCGCCCGCGGTCGCGGTGCTGTCCGCGTTCGCGATCGAACTGACCCAGCGCGGCGTCACGCCGGGATCGGCGCTGGTGCTCATGGCGGTGGTAGCGCTGCTCTGCGGCCTGTTGCAGATCAGCTTCGGGTTGATCGGCCTGGGGCGGCTGATCAAGTACATGCCCTACCCGGTGGTGAGCGGCTACCTGAGCGGCGTCGGGCTGATCATCATCCTCAGCCAGATCCCGAAGTTTCTGGGCGTGCCGGGCCGCTATCAGTTCTGGCAAGGATTGTTGACGCCGTCGCTGTGGAAATGGCAGAGCCTGGCGGTGGGCGCGGTCACAACGGCGGTGATGGTGCTGGCGCCGCGGGTCACGAAGAAAGTGCCGGCGGCAATCCTCGGTCTCGGCTGCGGAATGCTGGCGTACTTCGCGATCGGGCTGGCGTACCCCTCGCTGCTGGTGCTGGCCGGCAACAGGTTGGTGGTGGGCCCGCTGATGGATTCGAACGCGGGTTTCCTGGCGATGGCGGCGGTGCGCTGGCAGGCGTTCAGCGCTTTCAACCCGCAACAGCTCAACCTGGTGATCACGCCGGCGCTGACGCTGGCGGTGCTGCTCTCCATTGACACCCTGAAGACGTGCGTGGTGCTGGACACGCTGACGCGCAGCCGGCACAACTCCAATCGCGAGCTGATCGGCCAAGGCTTGGGCAATCTGGCCTCGACGGCGATCGGCGGCGTGCCGGGCTCCGGCCAGATGGGGGCGACGCTGATCAACGTGTCCAGCGGCGGACAGTCGCGTCTCTCCGGTGTCATCGAGGGCGTGCTCGCGCTGGTCGCGTTCCTCATCCTGGGCAGCCTGATCGCGTGGGTGCCGATCGCGGCACTGGCGGGCATTCTGATCGTGGTCGGGGTGCGGATGTTCGACCGCCACAGCCTGGGCCTGCTGCGGTCGCGCTCGACGGTGCTGGACTTCGTGGTGATCGTCACCGTCGTCGTGGTGGCCGAGACGGTGGGCCTGATCGCGGCATCGGGCGTGGGCATCGCGCTGGCCATCCTGCTGTTCCTGCGGGAGCAGATTGGCGGCGCCGTGGTGCGGCGGAAGTCGTACGCGAACGAGAGGTTCTCCAAACAAATGCGGCTGCCGGAGGAGATGGCGGTGCTGGAAAAGCGCGGCGAGCGGACCGCGATTTTCGAATTGCAAGGCAGCTTGTTCTTCGGCACCACCGACCAGCTTTATACCGCGCTGGAAGCGGAATTTAAGAAGCGGGACTACATCGTGCTCGACATGCGGCGGGTGCAGTCGGTGGACCTGACGGCGGCGCACATGCTGGACCTGGTGGAAGACATGATGTCGGAGCGGAACGGCACGGTGATCTTCAGTCACATGCCGTCGAAGGCGCCCAGCGGCCAGGACATGCAGGAGTACTTCGCCCAGATGGGACTGGCCAGGACAGAACGCCACGCGAAGATTTTCGCCCACCTGGACGAGGCGCTGGAGTGGATTGAAGACCGCGTCCTGGCGGCGGCGCACCTGGAGCGCGCGCAAGAGATGCCGCTGGACATCCGCCACATGGACATGTTCCGGCAACGCGAAGAGGAAACGCTGGCGGCGCTGGAGGCGGGGACCGAGATACGGACCTTCAAAGCCGGCCAGAAGATTTTCTCCCACGGAGATTCCAGCGACGAGCTGTACTTCATCCGGACGGGCTCGGTGCGCATCGTGATGCCCCTGGACGGCAGGACGGGACACCACCTGGCGACGTTCGGGCGGGGAGATTTCTTCGGGGAACTGGCGTTCATGGACCGAGCGCCGCGGTCGGCCGATGCGGTCGCCGACACCGATGCCGAACTGTACGTGCTGACACGGGAGCGCTTCGCCGCGCTCAGCTTGGAGCATCGAATGCTGGCGCTCAATTTGCTGGAAGGGATTGCCACCGCGATGGCGTCGCGCCTGCGGCGCACCGACATGGAATTGCGGTATCTGAAAGAGTCGTAAAGGCGTGCGCGGATTGCCAATGCAATAGCGGCGTTCAACTGTTGTCTGACCGCCTGCGGAATGCCGCGAATGATGTCCGAGCTGGGTATGTCTTCGGCTAGAACGCCTTCTTTGCGCTCGAAGGCGTGAAATGGAGGAGGAACGAGAGCCACAGCAGATTCACCGGCACCCTGTAATCCGCGGCAAGGTAGATGGTCGAAGTCATCCCGGAGTCCGTGCGCTGTACCGTCACCTGGTACGGCTCGAGCTTAATGTCATGTTCTATGGCCTTGCGAATTACGGCATCGCGGAAATCGTCATCTGAGCGCGGCGGAATATAGCCGATGTGGGTGCCGGCCTGTGACGCGAGGTCATGCATGTCTTCTTGCAGTCGCGTATTAGCCAGTTCGCACGAACCGACCCGCCATCCCGCCACGACCGCGAGCGCGAGAACCGCTGTTACCACGATGATCTTGATTCGTCGCATATTTCACAACCGATGCGGCACAGGCAGATTGCCGTTGAAGGCCGCCGCTGTTCTCCGCCGCTGATGGCAGTTCAGTGTGCCAACCCGGGCATCGCGGGCATTTGCGGAAGCTTATCTCGGCGGGCTTCATATTTGGCGGCCTCAGCGAGCCGTCCTTGAGACTTAAGCAGTGAGATCAGTTTGTCCAGCGGAAGCCGAAGCGCCGGCGAATCCGCGCCAACCTCCTGTTCCAGGAGTCATGAGTCGCCCTAGAGTTGCTCCGCCTGCTGGGTTGGGCCTCGGCCGCTCTGCTCATAAAACGAAGCAGCCATAACGCATTGCGACGCTGTTGGCCCATGGCGCGCAGTGCGGCCGTTACCATTTGCTAAATGGATGGATTTGCGTCCACTCGGCATGCACCCAAGCACAGAGATCGACTCTGGCCGCCAGTCGGTCGGCATCAAGTGACTTGTTTCAGTTCCGTTTCCGCTTCCGGGAGCTTCTGCTGCTCCTGGTGGATCATGGCGGAGTCGGTCAGTGCGACGATCTGATCCCAAGTGCTGAGCTTCTGCGACGCGGCCACCTCCTGGGCGATCAACTGCGACTCTTCCTCGACGTTGCCATTCTTCCGGGCTTCCAGGGCACGCGACCGGAATGACATCATTACGCCGCGTGGATCGCTCGTATTGCCCTCTTTGGCCGCAGCCAGCACCGCTGGATGGATTTGCTTCGCCTCCTCATTCTTGCCGGCCAACTGAAGGTTCATTTCCTGCAATTCGAGGCTCGAAGCCAGCTTCGACCGTGCCAGCGGGTCCGTGTGGCGGTAGACGTCGGCTGCTTGTGCAAACGCCGTTGCCGCTTCCTCGAATCGATGCCGTTTCTGGAGAGTCTCGGCCACCGCATAGATGGCGTCGCCGTATAACACGCTACGCGGACCTTTCATGCCGAGCGCGAGACCGACTCTGCCCTGCTGAATCTTTTCGACTCGGTCCCATCGATTGTCGTCGGCGTAGAGTGCCGCCAAGTGGTCGAGCATCGATGCGAAGTTTTCGCAAGGGGTCCCTCGGTCCTCCGTCATCAGCGCAAAGGCTTCCGTATAGACGCGCTCACCCTTGCTGTATTGATGGTTCGACTTGTAAAGCATGGTGAGGCCGTCGAGCGGAAACGACAGCGCGCAGAGCGAGGCTCGTGGATGCTCGTGGTATGCATTCAGGGATTCCAGCAGCAGGCTCTCCGCTTCCTGATACCGCCCGAGGCCGATCAGAACGATGCCAAGTCCGGCTTTGCTCTGCGCGACGCTTTCATCATTCTCCGGGTAAAGGCTGCGCCGCATCTGGAGTGCGCTTCGATAAAGCACTTCCGCCTCGGCGTACTTTCTTTGCGCTTGCAAAGACCAGCCAGCCGCGTTGTTGCTGTGGGCAATGCTGTCCGTTCCCAGGTTGTGTTGCTCAGCGTAGCCGCTGGATGCCCGAAAGAGCTTTTCGGCGGCCATGTAATCCGCTGTGGACATCGCTTCCTCACCGCGGTCAACCAGGTCCTGCCAGGCCTCGACTTCGTTCTGGTTCTGGGGTGTCGCGGCCTGCACCGTCTGCCCCGACGATGTCACGGGCTCGGTTGCCTGTCCCGCGGGTTTGTTTTTCTCGGCACGCATGCGGCGCGCGGCATCGCCTAACGATTCATTGGATTGCGCTGCCAGCGGTATACAGAAAAAGGAGGCGATGATGACGACTGCGAACATGAAAGCTTTGTTCCGGGCCATGGTTCTCCTTTGCATTCACCTGCGGGAAAGATGGTAGGAGCAATTTTCACGCCGCGGTCAAACCGGTAGGAACGTCCTGGTTGTGCAGTCTTTTACGGGTGATTGCAGGTTCCACTTCGCAGCATTCCGCAATCTGAGACGCGCCCGTGTTCGATTTTGAGACGGTCGTCTTAGTTCGGAGGCGGGGCCCGTAGATGCGGCCACGAAAGCCGTCATGCCAAGGCGACTTAAGCAACAGCTACACTGGTGGCTGGCACCAGCGGATTCCACGCTCAGCGCCCTTACGGGACTTCACGAGCTGCTCTCGTTGCGCTTGCGGATGAAGGCCGGCACGTCCAAGTCATCTTCCTCGTAATTTGTTTTGACGGTGTTTCTCACATCGGCGAGGGACGTGGTCTCGCGCTGGGGAGCGGCCGGCCGCTGCGTGATGGGCGGCGGCGCTGCCGGCTTGGGAGCTTCGACGTGCACTTGCGGCGGAGGCTCGGCGGCGCGGACCTCCGGCCGGGGCGCGATGTACGCCGATGCCGTGCGCGCCTGCGAGATGGCGGCGGCGGCGGCGGAAACGGCACGCTCGTGGCGCTGCACGTGGTTGTCGCCCCGGAAGCCGGTGGCAATGACGGTGATCTTGACCTCGTCCTTCATTTTTTCATCGAGCACGGCGCCGAAGATGATGTTGGCATCTTCATGGGCGGCGCTCTGGATGATGGTGGAGGCTTCGTTCACTTCCGCCAGCTTCAGCGAACTGGATCCGGTGACGTTAATCAGGATGCCGCGCGCGCCGTCAATGGCGCCGGCTTCCAGCAGCGGCGAAGCGATGGCGCGCTGGGCGGCGTCGGTGGCGCGGTGCTCGCCCTTGGCAGTGGCAGTGCCCATGACGGCGTAGCCCATGCCGGCCATGATGGCCTTCACGTCGGCGAAATCGCGATTGATGATGCCGGGAATGGTGATGATGTCGGAAATTCCCTGCACCGCCTGGCGGAGAATGTCGTCGGCCACGCGAAACGATTCGAAGAAGCCGGCGTTCTGCGCCACCGCGAGCAGCTTCTCGTTGGGGATGACGATCATGGTGTCCACGGAGTCGAGCAACTCCTGCAGGCCGCGCTCGGCCTGCGACATGCGGCGCTTGCCTTCGAAGCCGAACGGCTTGGTGACGACCGCCACGGTGAGCGCGCCCATCTCGCTGGCGAGCGAGGCAATGATGGGCGCGGCGCCGGTGCCGGTGCCGCCGCCGAGGCCGGCGGTGACGAAGACCATGTCGGCGCCTTCCAGCGCCTCGATGATCTTGTCGGCGTCTTCCAGCGCGGCCTTGCGGCCGATTTCGGGATTGGCGCCGGCGCCGAGGCCGTTGGTGAGCTTAACGCCGAGCTGGATGCGCACCGGGGCATGCGACATTTCCAGCGCCTGCAGGTCGGTGTTGGCGGTCATGAACTCGACGCCTTCGAGGTGAGCGTCAATCATGCGGTTGACGGCGTTGCCGCCGCCGCCGCCCACGCCGATGACCTTGATCTTGGCGTTGTTGCGCGGGTCTTCGTTGAAATGGATTCTGATTCCTTCTGCGGTATCACTCATGTCGGTTTCCAGTTTCCAGTTTCCAGTTGCCAGTTGCCAGTTGCCAGTGACCAGTTAAGCTCCACGCCGTGCGAACAGCGCTTTCAGTTTTGCGCCCAGGCCGTCGCCGCCATGCGGGCCATGCGCCAGGCGGGCGCGATATCCATAGAGCACCATGCCGATGACAGTGGCGAACTCGGGCTCGGCGAGCGCCGCCGGCAACTTCGCAATCGGCGTGGGCGAAGCGATGCGCGCGGGCTTGCGCAGCACGGATTCGGCGACCTCGGTCAGGTGCGGCAGGCGCGCGCCGCCGCCGGTGAGCACGGCGCCGGCGGCACACAGTTCGAGCACGCCTGCCTGCCGGAGATGATCGCGCAGCAGCTCGCAAAGCTCGCGCGCGCGCGGCTCCAGCACCTCGCCGAGAAGGCGCTGCGACATCAATCGCGAAGGACGATCGCCCACGCTGGTGACCTCAATCTCGTTGCCTTCGGGAATGCGCGTGACCATGGCGCAACCGAAGAGGCGCTTGATCTTTTCGGCATCGGCGAGCGGGGTGCGCAGGCCGACGGCAACGTCGTTGGTGAAGTGATCGCCGCCAATGGGCACCACGCCGGTATGCGCCACCGCGCCGTCATGGAACACGGCAAGGTCGGTGGAACCGGCGCCGATGTCGGCCACGCAGACGCCGAGCTCGCGCTCATCGGTGCGGAGGACGGAATCGGCGCAGGCGAGCGCTTCGAAGATGGTGTCGTCCACGTGGATGCCGGCGCGGTTGAGCGCGGTCACGACGTTCTGGGTTGCGCTCGCGGCGGCGGTGACGACGTGGACCTTGACTTCAAGCTTGCAGGCGACCATGCCGGCGGGCTCGTGAATGCCGGCCTGGTCGTCGAGGATGAATTCCTGCGGCAGCAGGTGCAGTACCTGCCGGTCGGCGGGCAGGGCGATGGCGCGGGCGCGTTCCACCGCCTGGCGGATGTCCTCTTTGGTGATCTCGCGCGCCTTGGAGCCGAGACTGATGCCGCCCTGGCTGTTGACTCCGCGGATGTGCGACCCGGCGACGCCCACCAGCGCGTGTTCGATGGGCGCGCCGCAGGCGTCTTCCGCGTCCTGCACCGCTTTCTGGATGGAAGTGACGGTCCGGTCGAGGTCCACGATGACGCCCTTGCGGAAGCCGCGGGTCTCGATCATGCCGTGGCCGCAATACCGCAGCCCGGCGTCGGTCATCTCCGCCACCAGCGCGATGGTCTTGGCGCTGCCTACGTCAATCGCGGTGAATAGATTGTGGTTCTGCTTGCCCATGGGCCCTTACGGAATTTGTAATTGGTAATTTGTAATTTGTAATTTCGCCGGGCGCAGTGCTGCCGCGAACATCTGCACAAATTGCAAATTACAAATTACAAATTGCAAATTCATCGCTTCTTCCTGCCTATCGCCTTGGCCGCGGGCTTCGCCTTGGCGGACTTTGGCGGTGCCAGACGTTGCGGCGGATTGCTTTCATCGGGATTCACGATCACCTGCCGGTCGTAGCGCAAATCCACCGAGCGGACTTTCTGGAACTGTTGGCGCCATTCCTGGATGTGGGCGACGTACACCTTGTATCGCACCAGGTAATCGGAAGAACCGAGGTGCACCAGGACTTCCCCGTTGGGATCGGCGATGGTCACCTTGACGTCCTCGGGATCGGAGAGATCCACGTCGCTGAGGTCGTGGGAATAATTGGAGCCGCCGGAATCCAGATCGCGCACCACTTGCGCGTAGATTTTCATGCGCGCGGCACGGGTGGAGAGCGGTTCGGAGTTGCCGATACCGACAATCACCGGGAACGAGTATTTGCGGGCGGCGCCGGCGGGGAGGTCCATCACGACCCCGAGGCCGTCAATCAGCGCGATCCTGGATCCGATCTGGACGAAGGCGACCGGCGTGCGCTCGCGAATCTCGATTTGCAGGCGATTCGGCAGCAGGCGCATCACCGAGGCGGACTCGACCCAGGGAATTTCCTCAAGCTGCTTCTTGCGCTCGGCGAGGGGAATGAAGAAGACGTTGCGCCCGATGTCGCCGCCCATGACCTCCATGATCTGCGCGTGGCTGACGTGGCGGATGCCGGCGACTTCGAGCTGGTCGCTGGAGTCGAGCCGGAAGCGCCAGGAATGCGCGCCGTAGCGGTAGGTCATGAGCGCGATCCCGCCCACCACGCCGGCGATCGCGACCACCACCAGCGCGATCTTCAGACGGTTCGCGGCCTTGCGCGGCAGCGGCCCGCGGCGGACGGAGATGCGCTTCTGGGCGCGCAGAAAGGCAGGCTCTTCCTCCATGTCGAGGTCGAGAAGACGGGAGTCGAGAGCGTCGTCGGGGTCCTCCCTCGCGGGGACGGCGGCGCGAGATATAGCTGGATCGTCCGGAATCAGGGGGCCGTTATTCCGTGGCATCAAGTGGGTGTGATCGTCGAGAAATCGCCGTACCGCAACTATAACTTTTTTTCGCGGAATGCGGAGGGGGAAAATGCAGTTCAGGCTCCAGGCTGCAGGCTCCAGGCTCCAGGCTTCAGGCGCTTAGGTTTTCGGTCATCGGTTTTCGGTAGTCGGTACAGTGGGGTTGGTCAGGAAGTTACAGGATGGTCAGAAGCGCCGAGCGAGCGCCGGCGGTCTGCAACGCCGCCGGGTGAACCGTGGGGGTGGATTGCCGGGCCTGCTCGGCACGCTGCATCAGGCGCAGGGCGGAGTCGGTGTCGCCGACGGCGGTCTTGTACATCGCGGCGGCGAAAAGGAGCTTGGGATCCCGCACGGTGATTTTCGGCGCAGGCGCCAGCGCGAGGGCCAGGCTGACTATGATTCCGGCGATGATCGTTTTCATACCCCACCCCGTTGTTCACAGATAAAGACGGGCGAGCGCGGAAATTGTTAGTCGGGGTGAGGAAAATTCTGGTGGGCGCAAGACAGAAAGTCATTGCCGATTGCCGATTGTCGATTGAACCGCAGGTCGTTATCGATCGGGTACGCTGGCAGCGCGGGATTGCTGGAGAGCTTCCAGGACCTGGGGCCCAAGCTGGGAGACGCTGCCGGCGCCGAGGGTGAGGATCATGTCGCCGGGGCGGGCGACGGCGACGGCGGCGTTGACGGCATCGGCGAAGGTGGCGGCGTAGATCACCACGCGGTTGCCCTGCTCCGCGATGCGGGTGGCGAGAGCTTGCGCGGTGATGCCGGGGATGGGCGGCTCGCTGGCGGGGTAGATATCGAGGAGGAAGAGCGAGTCGGCGTCAGTGAAGGCGGCGGCAAATTCGTCCATCAACAATTGCGTGCGAGTGTAGCGATGCGGCTGGAAGATGACGTGGATGCGCCCGATCCCGCACTGGCGGGCGGCCGCAAGGGTGGCGCGAATCTCGGTGGGATGGTGACCGTAATCGTCGACGACGCTGACGCCGCCGGCTTGCCCGCGCAACTGGAAACGGCGGTCCACGCCGCGAAAATCGGCGAGCGCCGAGCGAATGTCTTCCACCTGAACGTCGAGGCCGATGCCGGCTGCGATGGCGGCGGTGGCGTTGAGCACATTGTGCGCGCCGGGAACGTGCAGGTGGAACTCGCCGAGCGCGTGCCCGCGGTAGTCCACGGTGAATCGGGTCAACCGCGAAATTCCCCACCCTGTCGCTCCAGAAGCGGGAGCGACAAGGGTGGGGCAACCGTCGGTGTCACTCGCCACGATGCGGAAATCGGAATCTTCGCGCGAGCCGTAGGTGACGGTGCGGCGCTGCACGCGCGGCAGCAGGGCGCGAAGTCCGTCATTGTCGTTGCAGGCGACGACCATGCCGTAGAAGGGCACGCGGTCCATGAACTCGATGAAGGTGCGCTCGATGTCGTCCATGTCGCGGTAGCAATCCATGTGCTCGCGGTCAATGTTGGTGACGACCGCGAGGATGGGCGAAAGCTTGAGAAACGAGCGGTCGCTTTCGTCGGCTTCGGCGACCAGGTATTGCGATTTGCCGTGGCGGGCGCTGGAACCCATGGCATCCACGCGCCCGCCGACAACGACGGTGGGATCGAGGCCACCGGCGGCGAGCACGGCGGCGATCATGGAGGTGGTGGTGGTCTTGCCGTGCATGCCGGCGACCGCGATCCCGTACTTCAGGCGCATGAGCTCGGCGAGCATCTCGGCGCGCGGAATGACGGGGATGTGGGCGGCGCGGGCAGCGGCGACTTCGGGATTCTCTGGACGAACGGCTGAGCTGACGACGACCACTTCGGCGCCGGAGATATTTTCGGCGCAGTGGCCTTCGAAGATAATGGCGCCGAGAAAGGCGAGACGCTGGGTGACAGGCGAGGGCTTAACGTCGGAGCCGGAGACCTTGTAGCCCAGGTTCAGCAGGACCTCGGCAATACCGCTCATGCCGATGCCGCCGATGCCGACGAAGTGCACGCGTTGGATCTTGGCGAACATAAGAACGACTAGCCGCAGATTAACGCAGATGTACGCTGATCAGAACGAAAGAAATCAGCGTCATCAGCGTTGATCTGCGGCAGAAACCCCTCCGAGTTGTGCGGCCAGGCGGGCGATTTCGCCGGCGGCATCGGGATGGGCAAGCCGATGCGCCGCCGCACCCATCGCCCGCAGGCGCGCGGGATCGTTAAGCAGTTGCGCCGCCGTATCGGCCAGCTTCGGCGGCGTCAGCTCCGATTCCGGGATGAGTATGGCCGCGTTTTTCGACGAGAGCGCCTCGGCGTTACGGCGCTGGTGGTCGTCGGCGGCGCGCGGGAAGGGCACGAAAATGGCCGGCTTCCCTGCCGCCGCGATCTCGGCGACGGTGCTGGCGCCGGAACGGCAAATCACCAGGTCGGCGCGCGCGAAGGCGCCGGGCATGTCGTGAATGAACGGAGAAACCTCGGCGGAAATGCCGGCACGCAGGTAATCGGCCTGCGCCTCACTGTAATCGCGCTCGCCGGTCTGATGAATGACGCGCAGGCCGGGCACGCGCTCGATGAGCGTGGGCAGCGCCTCGATGAGCGCGCGATTGAGGGCGTGCGCGCCCTGGCTGCCGCCGAACAGAAGCAGCGTCGGGGCTGCGCCGGGCGGGCGCGGCGGAATCCCGAAAGAATGCGTGGCGCACCGGAACGCCGGTCACAACCGAGCGGCGAAACCAGTGGCGGGTCTCGGGAAACTGCACCGCCGCGACGGCGATCATGGGGGCGACGACCCGGTTGGCGAAGCCGGGAACGAAATTGGGTTCGAACGCCACCGCCGGCACGCTGCTGAGCGCGGCGGCAAGCATCGCCGGGCCGGAGGCGTAACCACCGACGCCGATGACGACGTCGGGACGGAACTCGCGCAGGATTTGCGACGCGGCGAAAATGGCGCGCGGCAGGGCGAACAAGGTCTTCAGGCGCGTCATGGCACTAACGTTCTTGAGCTGGCCGACGTCAATCAGCTTCAGCGGAAAGCCGGCCTCCGGGACGAGGCGGGTTTCCAGGCCGCGCGAGGTGCCGACGAAAATAATCTCCGCGCCGAACTTGTCACGCAGTTCCCGGGCGATGGCCAGCGCGGGAATGACGTGTCCGCCGGTTCCGCCGCCTGCCAGGAGAGCGCGCATGGAGTTCAGATTACAACATCGCGATTTTCTTACCACGGAGACGCGGAGGCAAATTGGTAATTGGGTAATTTAGTAATTTGGTAATTTCACAGCGGCGAGAGAGTGCTAATCGCAGACCGAAATTACAAAATTACGAAATTACCAATTCAGGTCTTCTCCGTGTCTCCGTGCCTCCGTGGTGGGGCGGTCAATCCGTGTGCTGCGTGATGTTGAGGAGCACGCCGACGCTGGCGAGGGTAACGAACAGCGACGATCCGCCGTAGGAGATGAGGGGCAGCGGGATGCCTTTGGTGGGCGCCATGCCGAGGACCACGCTGATATTGAACAGCGCCTGAACCCCGACCATGGCGGCGATGCCGGTGGCGAGGTAGCGCGCAAAGATGTCGTCGGTGATGACCGCGGCACGGATGGCGCGATAGAGAAAAATGGCGAACAGCGCGACCACCACGGTCGCACCCAGCAAACCAAGCTCCTCGGCGGTGACGGCGAAGATGAAGTCGGTGTGGGGCTCGGGCAGGTAGAACAACTTCTGCTTGCCTTCCATTAGGCCGAGGCCGGTGAGGCCGCCGGTGCCGACGGCGATCAGCGACTGAATGATGTGGAAGCCGCGTCCCTGCGGGTCGGAGTACGGGTCAAGAAAGGCCAGGATGCGCTGGTAACGCCAGGGAACGCGCACGATGAAGAAATAAAAGAAGAGCGGCAGGGGCGCGAGCGCGTAGGCGTAATACTTCAGGCTCATGCCGGCGACAAACAGGATGACCGCGCTGATGGCGCCGCAGGCGAGCGCGGTGCCAAGGTCGGGCTGAACCAGGATGAGCGCCGACATCACCACCGCGGGCGCGAGGGCCGGCATGAGCGTGCCGCGCCAATCGTCCATGGACCTGGTACGCGTTTCGAGGAAATATGCGAGAAAGAGGATGAGCGTGGGCTTGGCGAGTTCGGAAGGCTGGAAGGAAAGCGGGCCGAGCTTGATCCAGCGATGCGTGTTGTGCGTGCGGTCAAGGAAGAAGACCGAGATCAGCAGCAGGGTGGTCACGGCCATCAGCGAGAAGACGACCGCCGGATGCTTGTAGCGGCGGTAGTCGAGGCGCATGGCCCCCAACATGGCCGCGAGCCCGGCCAATGCCCAACCGAACTGGCGCACAACGAAGTGATAGGGGGAGCCGAATTTATCCTTGGCAATCACCGCCGAGGCGCTGAACACCATGACCAGGCCGATGAAAACCAGGATCAGCGTGACGGTGAAGAGAGTTTTGTCGACGCTGACGCGTTTGGCCATGGGGAGCTTTTGGCTGTCAGCTATCAGCTTTCAGCCGATCAGATGAGTTGTAGCACTCGGCATTGTTGTGCGGGGTTACTCTGCGGGTACGCGACCGCCTTTTTGTGCCGTCCCTGCGGACTCGGTCCTGTGTCGCCCCGCTGGGGCTTGACGATTTTCGTTCCGCTACCCAGCGCTTCCGCGCTGGGGTAACGAATGCCGCCGCTCCGCGGCTTTGCCTCGGCGGCTATTGAGGGCTGCATAAGTAATGTCCCCTGTCATTTCTATTCGGTGTGTCATCCCGAGCGAGCGCGACCGAGCTGATGCGAGAGAGCGCGAGTCGAGGGACCTTGGGTTTTCCGGAACGAACCCAAGATACCTCGACTCCGCTTGGCTTCGCCTCGCTGCGCTCGGGATGACATCGCAAACGTCCTCGTAGGACATTAATTTTGCAGGCATCAATAAAGCCGCTCGGCACCGAGCGCAGTTGTGGCACGGCTAAAGCCGTGCCCTTCCCGGTCGAATAAAGGAGAGCACAAATCTTGGACAGGCTGTGAGAGCTGAGGGCTGAAAGCTAAGAGCTAATAGCTAAGAGCTGATGGCTTGCTTCTTCTCCGCCAGGGCGTGGACCAGGTCCTTGAAGGCGCGGCCGCGGTGTTCGTAGCTTTGGAACTGGTCAAAGCTGGCGCAGGCCGGGGCGAGCAGGACGATGTCGCCGGGAGTGGCGGCCTCAAAGGCGCGGCGGACAGCGACATCAAGAGTTTCGGCGTGGACGATTTCGGCGGCGCCGGCAATTTCTTTTTCGATCTTGGCAGCGGCGGCGCCGATGGTATAGACGCGTTTGGCCCGCTCCTGCAGCAGTGGATTGAGAACGGTGTAGGGCGAGCCCTTGTCCTTGCCGCCAAGAATGATGTGGATATTGCGGGGAAACGATTCCAGCGCCTTGATGGTGGCGTCCACGTTGGTGGCCTTGGAGTCGTTGTAGAACTGCACGCCGTTGATGGTGGTAACGAACTCGAGGCGATGCTCGACCGCCTTGAATTCCTTGACGGCGGCGCGGATGCGGTGCGGCTCGCAGGGAACGATCATGCCGATGCACACCGCCGCCAGTACGTTTTCCAGGTTGTGCGCGCCCTGGAGCGGAATCTCGGCGGCCGGCATGATCTCGTGCTCGCCGGAGTCGTCGCGGTGGAGGATGCGGCCGTCGCGCACGAAGGCGCCGTGCTCAACCTCTTGCTTGCGGCTGAACCAGCGAACCTGGACCTTGATGCCGTCCGCCATACGCGCTGCTTGTTTGTCGTCGGCGTTGAGGATGGCGTAATCGGAGGAAGTCTGGTTTTCGAAAACGCGTTTCTTGGCGGCAAGGTACTGGTCGAAGCTGCCGTGGCGGTCGAGGTGGTCGGGCGTGACGTTGAGCACGACCGCGATTTCCGGATGAAAAGTCTGGATGGTCTCCAACTGGAAACTGGAGACCTCGAGGACGTTGTAGGTGTCGTCGGTGGCGTCGGCGACCAGCGAAATGGCGGCCGTCCCGATGTTGCCGCCGACCTGCGACTCGTAGCCGCCCCAGGCGATGACGTCGCCGGCCAGCGCGGTGGTGGTGGTCTTGCCATTGGAGCCGGTGATGGCGACGATGTGGCCCTTCAGAAAACGCGAGGCCAGTTCGATTTCGCCGATGACGGGAATGCCCATGGCGCGCGCCTGCGCCAGTTGTGGAACGTTGGTGGGCACGCCCGGGCTGACCACGATGAGGTCCTGCTGCCGGAAGGTACGCTCGCCGTGGCCGCCGGTTTCGACGGTGACACCGAGATCGAGGAGGGTGCGGATGTCGGCGCGCAGGTCGTCCTCGGCCTTGGCGTCGGAGGCGGTGACGCGGGCGCCGTGCTGCTGCAGGAACTGGGCGGAAGCAACGCCGGACTTGCCCAGCCCGACCACCAGCACGCGCTTGCCTTTTACGCTAAAAAATTCTGCCATGGCTCAAGATTTCTTATGCAACCCGGGCGTGCTGGGGGGAATCTCATGGCTATGCGTTTCTCCCATTATCAGCACGGATGTATCGTGTCCAGTCCTGCGTAATCCGGTCAAGCTGCACGACTGCGGTCGTGCCCATCAGGCTCTTACTCCTCCCAGCACGACTTTCAGGTCGTGCTCCTCCCTGCCTGCACGAATTGTGAGTTCCGAGTTGCGAGTCCACAACCCCGGCTTCGAACCCCTGATTGTCGCACACGCCGCTAGCGCAATTTCAAGGTGGTCAGGGCGAACAGGGCGAAGACGAGCGAGGCAATCCAGAAGCGGACGATGATTTTCGACTCCGACCATCCCAGCAACTCGAAATGATGGTGCAGCGGCGCCATCTTGAAGATGCGCTTTTTGCGCAGCTTGTACGAGCCCACCTGCAGAATCACCGACACCGCTTCAATCACGAAAACGCCGCCGATGAACGGCAGCAGCAGTTCCTGCTTGATGATGACCGCGACCGTGCCGATGGCGCCGCCGAGCGCGAGCGAGCCGACGTCGCCCATGAAGACCTCGGCGGGATGGGCGTTATACCAGAGAAAGCCGATGGCGGAACCGACCATGGCGCCGCAGAAGATGGTCAGTTCGCCCACCTGCGGCATGCGCTGCAGTTCGAGGTAGTCGGAAAATGTGGCGTGGCCGCTGACGTAGGTAAGAACCGTGAGCGCGCCGGCGGCAATCACGGTGCAGCCGATGGCGAGGCCGTCGAGGCCGTCGGTGAGGTTCACGGCGTTGCTGGAGCCGACGATCACCAGCACCACGAAGCCGATAAACGGGAGGAATGCGATCGGCCAGAGTTGCGGTATGACGGCGAGCTTGGAGATCACCAGGTCAGGGCGGACGTTCTTGAAAAACGGCACCATCAGGTGCGTCGAGTACTGCCCCTTCGCCTGCAAGAGGATGAGCGAGACGGCAATGATGACGCTGACCAGGACTTGCAGCATCAGCTTGCTGCGCCCGGTGAGTCCAAGATTTCGCTGGTTCACGACCTTGCGGTAGTCGTCGGCAAAACCGATCGCGCCGAACGCCGCCGTGGCCATGACGGCGATCCAGACGTACTTGTTGGTCAGGTCGGCCCACAGGAGCGTGGGAACGATGATGGCGATCGCGATCAGCAGCCCGCCCATGGTCGGCGTGCCGGCTTTTTTCTGGTGCGTCTTGGGGCCTTCTTCGCGAATGTATTGCGAGATCTGGAATTCGCGCAGCTTGCGAACGATGGCGGGACCGACGATCAGGCCCATGAAGAGCGCCGTCAGGCTGGCAAACGCGGTGCGGAAGGTCAGGTACCGGAAAATGCGGAAGGGGGAAAAATAGCGGAACAGTACCTGATAAAGAAGCCAGTAGAGCAAACAGGCTCTCCCTTCCAGTGTGCGGATGCTGGGCTAAGAATACAGCAGCGGAGTGGAATGTTAGAAGCGATGGCAGCTAGTAAAGCAGATTCCTCGCTGCGCTCGGAATGACAATCTTGAAGAGGATCGATCAGCCTTAAGAGGTGGCGGGGCGGTGCGACGTCCAAGCCTCCAGCGCACCCTCCAGTTTCACGCCGCGGGAAGCCTTGAGCAGGACGATGTCGCCGGGGCGGACTTCGCGCGCCAGCCACTCGCCCGCCTGTTCAGGCGAATCGACAAATTCGGCGCGTACGCCGGCTGCGGCGGCGGCGTCCACGATTTTGCGGGCGGCGCCGCGTACGCCGAGCACGATGTCAATCTTTTTGTCGGCCATGTGGGCGCCGGAGCGGCGGTGGAGGTCGTCGGTAGCGGCGCCGAGTTCGAGCATTTCGCCGGCAACCACGATGCGGCGGCCGCCGTCGGGGACAGCCATGCCGGCCAGCGCGTCCACGACATAATCGAGCGCGCGCGGGTTGGAGTTGTAGGTGTCGTTGATGACGGTGGCGCCGCCCACGGTCAGGATCTGGCCGCGTTTGTCCGCCGGAGTGAACAGCGCGACTCCCGATGTCGCTTCCTCCAGGGTGAGCCCGCCGAACAGCGCCACGGCAATCGCGCCGAGCGCGTTGTAGATGTTGTGGCGGCCGATGAGCCGTAACCGGGCGTGCGCATGCGCCGCGCCGGCAACAACATCGAACTCGGAGCCGTCCGGCCCCATTTCGCGGATCGCTGCCGCGCGGACATCGGCGGGATGATGGATGCCGAAGGTGATGACGCGTCCGGAAAAATCGCGGCCAAACTGCGAGACGTATTCGTCATCCGCGTTCAGCACCGCGGTGCCGGTGGCGGGGAGCGCCTGGATCAGCTCGTACTTGGCGCGGGCGATGTCGGCGACGGAATTGAAGAAGCCGAGATGCACCGGGGCGACGCAGGTCACGACGCCGGCATTGGGCTCGCAAAGCGCGGCCAGCGCGCTGATTTCGCCGGCGTGGTTCATGCCGAGTTCAACTACCGCGAGTTGATGTTCCGGTTCGAGGCGAAGCAATTGCAGCGGCAGTCCGTAGTGATTGTTGAGATTGCCCTCGGACTTGAGCACACGGTATTTCGCCGACAGCAGGCGCGCAACCGATTCCTTGGTGGTGGTCTTGCCCGCCGAACCGGTGATCGCGATCACGGTCTTGTTCCACATCCGGCGCACGGCGCGGCCAACTGTTTGCAGCGCAACCAGCGTGTCGGGGACGGCGATGATGCGGCGCTGATCGCCGAAGCGCGCCGCCTGGCTAACGTGCACCACGGCGCCCACCGCGCCCCGGTCCAGGGCCGCGTTCACGTAATCGTGGCCATCGAAATATTCGCCGCGAATGGCAACAAACAGGTCGCCGGGCCGCAGCGTGCGCGTGTCAATGGAGTAGCCGGTGGCGACGGCGTCGCGATGAACTTCGCCGGCCATCCCGCCGGTGATCTCGGCAATGCGTCCCAGCGGCAACCTCATCGCGTTCCCCCCACCGGCGCGGATTCTTTCTGGTGGTAGCCGGCAGCCTGCAGCGCCACGCGAGCGACTTCGACATCGTCGAATGGATGCGCGCCTTCGCGGGTGATCTGCATTTTTTCGTGCCCCTTGCCGGCGATGAGGACGATATCGCCCGGCGCGGCTGTCTTGACCGCGAGCGCAATCGCTTGGGCGCGATCGGGCTCGACGGTGAACGGCGTCTTGCTGCGCTCCAATCCGGGCAGAGCGTCGTTGATGATCGCCATCGGGTCCTCGCTGCGCGGATTGTCGGAGGTGAGGACGACGTAGTCGCTGCCGCGCCCGGCGGCTTCTCCCATCAGTGGGCGCTTGGCGCGATCGCGATCGCCGCCGCAGCCGAAGACGGTGATCACCTTGCCGCCGCCGCGGGCAACGAATTCGCGGGCGAGCGCGGTGAGATTGCGCAGCGCGTCGTCGGTGTGGGCGTAATCCACCACCACGGTGAAGGGCTGGCCGGCGTCCACGCGCTCGAAGCGCCCGGGCACGCGGGCGAGCCGCTCAACCCCGCGGGAAATGGCTTCCGGCGGGCAGTTGCGCGCGAACGCCGCAGCGGACGCGGCAAGGATGTTGTAGACGTTGACGCGCCCGATGAGCGGCGACCAGAGCGGGACCGTGCCCGTGGGTGTCACCAGGTCGAAGCGCGTGCCGTTCATGCCGACGTCAACTTTGCCGGCGTGAAAATCGCCTTGCGCGACTGCGTACGTCAGCACCTGTGAGCGCGACTTGCTGAACTTCGCCAGCTTCTTTCCGTACTCGTCTTCAATATTGATGATGGCAATGCGCGGGGGATCGGTGCCGACGCCCTCGAACAGCACGCGCTTGGCGGCGAAGTAGGAGTCGAAATCGCCGTGGTAATCGAGATGGTCGCGCGTGAGATTGGTAAAAATCGCGACATCGTAGGGAATGCCGAAGACGCGCTGCTGCGCCAGGGCGTGGGAGGAGACCTCCATCACCGACTCTGTGGCGCCGTTGCGCAGCGCCTCGGCCAGCAGTTGATTGAGCTCGAGCGGCTCGGGCGTGGTGTGCGGCGCGGGCAGAACATTGCCCGCCACGTGGTACTCGACGGTGCCGATGAGCGCGGTTTTCCGCCCTGCCGCCTGCAGAATTGATTCCAGCAAGAATGAGGTTGTGGTCTTGCCGTTGGTGCCGGTGATGCCGCTGCCGGCCAGCTTTTCGGCGGGCCGCTTGTAGAAATTTGCGCTCAGGCGGGCGAGCGCGCGGCGTCCGTGCGGCACCTCTGCCCACGCGACGTCGCCCTTAGGCTCGACCTTTGAATCGTCGCTGACCGCCGCGACCGCGCCGGCGGCGAGCGCAGCCTCAATGTAGCGATTGCCGTCGGTGGTCTCGCCTTTCATGGCGACGAAGCACCAGCCGGGCTGCACGCGACGGGAGTCATAATCGAGCCCGGCGATCTCAGGATTGCCGCGCTGGAAGAGAAACTCCGCGCCGTCGAGCAGTTGTTGAAACTTCATTGGCATGATTTAACCACAGGAGGGGAGAGTTTCAGTTTCAGTCTGGATGGCAACCCTCAGCGCTTGATCAGCTTGAGCCTAATCAGGTCGGCTTCTGACCAGTCTGTATCCGCAAGAAGCGCGGTCAGCAGCCCACGTCCCATCGTGTCCTTCGCGTGGTGAAAATGAATGGCTATACGCCGATGAGTTCCGTCCGGATTCGCCTTCACAAAGAGGCGCTCGGAACTGCCACGGGTTACTTCTTCTTCCCAGCCGTCGCGCGCCAACGCGGTGATGAAAACGCCTTTCGTGAGGTTCTTAAGCTGGCTCCAGACGTTCGGTTTGAAGGCCATTCGATCGTCACCCGACGCAATACTGCGTTGCGCGGCAACCTGTCAACTTGCGTGTCAGGCATCTGCTCACCGTGACGGGCGAGCGACTCCAGGTACAACATGGCTGCCCGAACGGCGCACAGGAACGCTTCGTCAACACTACCACCTTCTACGTGCAGCCCTTTCAATGCCGGACAGTACGCGTGGTATTGCTTACCGTCTCTTTCAATCACGAACGACAATTCCAACGCCGGAGCGCTGGAAGTCGGCTTCGAAGCGAGTGTAGTGGACAATCTTCTGATCCTCGTTAACCAAGCGGGTTCCCTTGTTGACGATGTAGGTTCTCTTGCGACAAAAAGAGCGACTTCTATATTGTATCCCTGCGTCTACCGGTTGAACCGGACCGAAATTCTGGTTCCGCTGGGCACGCGCGTCCCTGCCGCCGGGGATTGCTCGCGGGCGACGCCGCTGCCCATGGCTTCGAGCTCCAGCCCCGCGTCCTGCGCCGCCTCAATGGCGGAACGCAGAGTTTTCCCGGCAAACGATGGGACGTTGACGGCGCCGCCTACGTCGACGATCACGGTCCCGCCGCCGGGGCGCTCTTCGGTCCCAGGCTGCGGCCCCGGAGCGACCGGCGCCGGTTGCGGCGCCGGAGTCTTCGAGGTTAGCGCAGCCGGCGTAACTTTCGCCGCGGGCGAAGCCGCGATGACCGGCGCAGACTTCGGCTGCTGCGGCCCGGGCGCGGCATTCTCCGCCGCTTCAAGACCGCCGCCCAGGCGATCGGGCGAGCCTTCATTCAACTCTTCGTCTTTCACCGCCGCGCGCCATTGCAGGCGCTTGTCATTCTTGATTTCGGCATCGTGCGGCACATTCATGTAAGACAACACCTGCTGCGCGATGCGCGTGAACACCGGCGCCGAAACCTGCCCGCCCTGGTGCAGGCCGATGGGCGAATCCAGGCTGACCACGATGGTCAGCGCGGGATTGTTCACCGGCGCGAAACCGGCAAATGTCGCCACGTACTTGGTCCGCGAATACGTGCCGGTGTTGGGGTCGACCTTCTGCCCGGTTCCGGTCTTGCCGGCGGAAGTGTAGCCGTCAAGGATGGCCCGCCGCCCGGTGCCAAACAGGACCACGCCTTCCAGCATCTTCTTCATCTGCGCCGCGGCCAAGGTGGAAATGACGCGGTGCTGTTGCGGGCGCTGGAAGGTGACGGTCTGCGAAGTCTTGCGCGGCGGCAGCACGCCGGCGACGATGCGCGGTGGCGTATATACGCCGTCATTGGCGACCGCCGAAACCATGGACGTCAGTTGCAGCGCGGTCACGCCGATTTCCTGGCCGATCGACATGGCGCCGATCGAAACCTTCGACCAGCGGTTCACCGGCTTGGCCATGCCCTTGGTTTCGCCGGGCAGTTCAATGCCGGTCTGCTGTCCGAAGCCGAAACCCCGGATGTAGTTGTACAAGCGCTGATCGCCCACGCGCATGCCGACCTTGACCGCGGCCACGTCGCTGGAATGCGCCAGCGCGTCCTTGATCGGCACCACGCCCATTTTGTGCAGGTCGTGGATGCGAATGCCGCCGACGGTGATCACGCCGCCCTGGCAATCAATGGGGTCCTCGGGCTGCACCAGTTTCTCTTCCACGGCGGAGGAATACGTGACGATCTTGAACACCGAGCCGGGCTCGAAGATGTCGCTGACCGCCCGGTTTTTCAGCGCCGGGAGCGGCGCGTCCTTATAGATGTTGGGATTGAAGGCGGGGCGGTTGGCGAGCGCGAGGATTTCGCCGGTGCGCGGGTTCTGCACCACCACCGTGCCCGCTTCGGCGCGGGTGTCGTGCATGGCCTGCTCGAGTTCCTTCTCGACGATGTACTGGATTTTTTCGTCAATGGTGAGGACAACGTTGTCGCCGGGGTCGGGCTGGCGCTCGACGCGGCCGAACCATTTGCGGCGCGCGTCCATGGTGATCAGCATCTTGCCGGGCGTGCCGTGCAGGCGCGCGTCGAAGGCGTGCTCAATGCCGCCCAGGCCCTCGTCGTCCAGTCCGACGTAGCCGATGGTCTGCGCGGCCAGTTCGCGCTTGGGATAGAACCGCTTCGGCTCCTTCTGAAAGTAGATGCCGCGCAGGTTCATGGCGCGGATCCGCTGGCCGGCATCCGCGTCCACCTTGCGCGCGATCCAGGCGAAGGAGTGTGACCCCTTCAGGCGCGCGACGATCTCGCGCGGGTCGCTCTTCAACACGCGCGCCAGCAGGTTGGCGGTGTTCTCCGGGTCGGGAATTTCGCTGGGAACGGCAAACACCGAGTCCACCGAAATGGACATGGCCAGTTCGTGGCCGTTGCGGTCGTAAATGATGCCGCGGCGGGGCGCCACCGGAATCGTGCGCTGCTGCTGCCGTTGCGCGCGCTGCAGCCAGTCGCCATAGTGGAAGATTTGAAGTTGAACCAGGCGCAGGCCGATCAGACCGCACCACAAGAAGAGAACGCCCCCGAGCAGGTACAGCCGCCACTTCGGGTCCTTCAGCAGGCTATTTCCCGCCACGGTCTTCACCTGACAATGATCGAGGGCTCAAAGCAAGAATCGGAACTACGGCGTCGAAATCACCGCCACGTCGGCGCGCGCCATCACCGGCACTCCGGGGTCCTTGGCGCTGGGCTCGATGAGGACCACTTGTCCGGCCTTCGGGGTCTGCAGGCCCATCTCCCGCGCCAGCATGTCAATGCGCTGCGGGTCCCTTAAGGACGCCTCCTCCAGGCGCAGCGCGCGGTTGGTTTCCACCATGGTATCGCGCTGCGATTTCATCGCCTCGATGCGGTAGCCGTACTCGATGGCGCTGAAATGCTGCCAGGCATAGATCATGACCAGCAGGAACAGGAGCGCCAGCGCGCAGGCGAACTGCGTCATTTCGCGGCTGCGCTTGGGATCGGCGACGCGCACCAGGCGCGAGTTGTCGATGGCCTTGGTGAAGTAGACCTCGGGCGTGCCGTTCCAACCGCGGCGGCTGGCCCACACCTGCGGACGTGTTGTGGCCCCGGCTGCCATTACGCCACCCCGTTCATCATCGGTTGCAAATCCGCCAGGTGATAGGCGAAGTGCGACTCCAGGAGCCGGTCTTCGCGCTCCAGTTCGACTGCCAAGCGCAGATCCTGCGCATGGTCTTCCGCCCGCGCCACCATTTCCAACAGATCGTTGATCACTGTGCCCGTGTACATCCTGCACCTCCGAGTCCGCCGACTTCTAGAATCCTTCCCGGGACGGCATCGAAAGGAAGGATTTTGTTTTGTGGAACTACTTATTCGCCCTAGTCAGAGAGGCGATGCCGCCCCGGAAACTTGTCTTGCCATGGTCCACGGCTTCTTCCGCTAATTATGTCGTGGTACGATGTTTTCCACATTTCCCACAACTTTTTCCACCGCCCGCAGCTTCGCGCTGCGCGACCGCGGATTCCGCTCGACCTCTTCCGCGCCCGCGGTCACCGGCTTTTTTGTCAGCAGCCGGTAGCAGCCGCCTTGCGCGCCGTCCCGGAACGCGTCCTTCACGATCCGGTCTTCCAGCGAGTGGAAGCTGATGGTCACCAGCCGCCCGCCCTGGTTGAGCACCCCGGGCGCGCTCGAGAGCAGCGCCCGCAGGTCGTCCAATTCGCGGTTTACGAAAATCCGGAGAGCCTGAAAGGTCCGCGTCGCAGGATGAATGTGCCCGGGTTTCATTGGCCCGGCCGCGGCCGCTACCACCTCCGCCAACTGCTTCGAGGTTCGTATCGGCCGCGACCGGACAATGGCTCTGGCGATTCTCCGCGACCTCCTTTCCTCACCGAATTCGTAAATCAAATCAGCAAGCTCGCGCTCGCTGAGCTGGTTTACCGCTTGTTCGGCAGTCATGGGGGCGCCCGGATCCATCCGCATGTCGAGTGCGCCCTCCGCCTGGAAGCTGAAGCCCCGCGCCGCGTCCGCAAGCTGCAACGAGCTCAATCCCAGGTCCGCCAGCAGCCCGTCAGCTTGTTGTTCGCCGACGAACTCCGCCACCCGGGCGAAGGATGCGTTGATCAGCTCCACCACCGGCCAGTTGTTTTCCATCCCAGCCGGCGGCTGCAGCCGCTCGCGCGCGATGGCCAGCGCCTTCGGGTCCTTATCGAGCCCAATCAAACGACCCCGTGGGCCGAGGCGTCTTGCGAGCTCGAAACTGTGCCCGCCCAGTCCCACTGTGGCGTCGATATAGGTCCCGCCCGGCTTGACCGCCAGAAATTCGATCGCTTCTTTTAAAAGAACGGAGACATGGCCAACTTGCTGTTCCCGACTGCCATGTCCGCCCCTGGGGGCGTGTTTCCCGCTGCCATGCACTGCTAAATGCCCAAGTCGTCCAGGTTCTTTTCGTCATCGGCCGTAAAGGGTTCTGCCACATCCTTGCTGACCGCTTCCATGCTCTGGACTTCCAAATGGTTCAGATATCCCAGCACCGCTACGTCGCCCTTCAGGTCCGCCGCGTCGCGCAGCAGTTGCGGCAACAACAGGCGTCCCTGGGCATCCATCTCCACTGCCTGGCCCCAATAATTGGTGCGCGTCAAGAACCTCTTCTTGGTGGGATTGAAATTGGAGAGCGCCGCCAGCTTCTGCTCGATCCGTTCCCATTCCTCGAAGGGATATATCTGGGCAACCTTCCCATTCAGCGATGTGATGTAGAATCGTGCGGCATATTTCTCGTCGATCACGCGCTTGAATTCCGCGGGAACCTTGAGCCGTCCCTTTTCGTCGACGCGGGTTGGGTGATTGCCGCGAAACATTCGGTTGATTCCGTTTCCAGGCTGCAATTGCGGCAGCCACGGCGGTCAAAGCGGTCAAAAACTGCTCAAATTCGGGTTCGTTGGTATCGAGTTGGGGGAATTTCTCGATCATTCCACTGGCGTCCCTAAGTCCGGCGCCGGTTACCATAACGAGCCAACTTCAAACCACTTTCGACCACTTTGGACCACATCCTACGCCTAAGTTGTTGCTTGTCAATATGTATTTTTTAGGTCCTTGGGACGCTAGGACATGTCCTGTGGAAAATCACAGCCCTTGGAGTTAGCGCAGAAGTACCCACTAGCTCTTGGGTTTACTATCTTGGTTCATCCCGGCCAGGCCCACCAGTCGCCCTATGGTCGAGTTTTTCGAAACCTCGCAGTTCGTGTCGGTTGAGGCGGAGCGCGCCTTCCGTTTCTTTGCCGATCCTAAGAACCTGCCGCTCATCAGCCCGCCGGAATCCGGCGCGCGCATCGTTCGCCTGGACCTGGTGGCGCCCGCTGACTACCCCGGACTGGCGGGCGAGGGTTCCGAGATCGAGATGTCCGTGCGGTTGATTCCGCATTTTCCGTTTCGACGGCGATGGCTGGCGCGCGTCGTCGAATTCGAATACGGAGCTTATTTCCGCGACGCGCAGGTCCATGGTCCATTCGCGCACTGGGACCACACGCACTCGTTTCAGGAGAGCGGGGCGGGAACCCTCATCAACGATATCGTCGAATATGACGTCGGATGGGGGAAGTTGGGCAACGCGGCGAATGCGCTATTCGTACGCAGCGCATTGAACAAAATGTTCAATTACCGCCATCGCGCCACCGAGCGGATGCTGGTGGAAACAACCTGAACCGGACTGCTCCCTTCTGCAATTTGCCGATGCGGCAATCGCTTGACCCGGCTTCCCTGCCCGTTATACTTGCCATTCCGCTGAACGCCCGACGAATCCTGCCCAGGAGCGCACGAATCCAATGAAGAGCACCGCAATTTTTCTGTTTTTGGCATTCATGACAGCCTCTCTGACCAGCACACCTGCTGTTGCCGCCGACAAGACCGACAACCCCAAGCCGCCCGTCGCCAAGATCATTCCCAAGGACGTCACCGTCCACGGCGATCGGCGCATTGACAACTATTTCTGGCTGCGCGAGAAGCAGAATCCCGACGTAGCCGCCTATCTCAACGCCGAGAACGCCTACACCGACGCGGTCATGCACGGCACCGAAGCTTTCCAGGATTCGCTCTACAAGGAAATGCTCGGACACATCAAGCAGACCGACGTGCAGGTTCCCTACCGCGAAGGCGGCAACTGGTACTACTCACGCACCGAGGAAGGCAAGCAGTACCCGATCTACTGTCGCAAGGCGGGATCGCTGGACGCGCCCGAGCAGATCACGCTCGACGTGAACGAGCTCGCCAAGGGACAGAAGTTCATGTCGCTGGGCGCGTTCATGGTCAGCGACGACGCCAACCTGCTGGCCTATTCCACCGACAACACCGGCTTCCGGCAATACAAGCTGCACGTGAAGGACCTGCGAACCGGGGCGCTGGTGGAAGATGTCGCGGAGAAAACCGGCTCGGTCGCCTGGGCCGCCGACAACAAGACGCTCTTCTACACGGTGGAAGATCACGCCAAGCGGCACTATCGCGTGTACCGCCACGTGCTCGGTTCCGGCAAGCCCGACGACCTGGTCTACGAGGAGCAGGACGAGCGCTTCAATGTCGGCGTGCACCGCACGCGCAGCCGCCAGTACGTCCTGATGGAGATCGGCAGCCACACGACGTCGGAAATGCGCTTTCTCCGCTCCGACCAGCCGACGGGCGAATTCAAGCTGATCAACCCGCGCCGCCAGGACCACGAATATTACGTGGACGATCACGGCGACCAGTTCCTGATCCGCACTAACGACCAGGGCCGCAACTTCCGGCTGGTCACGGCGCCGGTCAGCGACCCGGGCGAGAAGAACTGGAAAGAACTGGTGCCGCACCGGCCGGCGGTGATGCTGAGCAACATTGACGTGTTCAAGGATTTCTACGTGCGGATTGAGCGCGAAAATGCGCTGCCGCACCTGACGCTGGTGGACTTCAAGAGCGGCGCGACGCATCGCATCGAAATGCCCGAGCCGGTTTATTTCGCGTCGCCGAACAACAATCGCGAGTACGACGCCAGGCTGTATCGCTACAGCTACCAATCCATGGTGACGCCAAGTTCCGTGTTCGACTACGACGTGGAGAAGCGCACCTCGAAGCTGCTCAAGCAGGTGGAGGTGCCGGGCTACGATCCCACGAAGTACAAGTCGGAGCGGCTTTGGGCCACGGCCAGGGACGGCACCCGCATTCCGATCTCGATCGTGTACCGCAAGGATTTTCAAACCAACGGCGCGCATCCGATGTTCCTCACCGGGTACGGCTCTTACGGTTTCTCCTACCCGGTTACCTTCAGCTCCAACATGCTGCCGCTGCTGGACCGCGGCTTCTCTTACGCGGTCGCGCACATTCGCGGCGGCGGCGACATGGGCAAGCCCTGGCACGATGCCGGCAGGATGTTCAACAAGAAGAACACGTTCACCGACTTCATTGACTCTGCCGAGTACCTGATCGCGAACCGGTACACGTCGAAGGCGAACCTGGTGGTGCAGGGCGGCAGCGCCGGCGGCCTGCTGATGGGCGCCATCGCCAACCTGCGTCCCGACCTGTTCCGCATCGTGATTGCCAAGGTGCCGTTCGTGGACGTGGTGAACACCATGCTCGACGCATCGCTCCCGCTCACCGTCAGCGAATATGAAGAGTGGGGAAACCCGAACAAGCCGGACGAGTACAAGTACATCCGCAGCTACTCGCCGTACGACAACCTGGAAAAGAAGGCGTACCCGACCATGCTGGTGAAGACCTCGTTCAACGACAGCCAGGTGATGTATCACGAACCGGCAAAGTACGTGGCGCGGCTGCGCACGTTGAAGACGGACAGCAATCCCCTGGTGCTGAAGACCAACATGGCCGCGGGCCACGGCGGCTCTTCGGGACGGTACGACTACTTGAAGGAGATCGCCTTCGATTACGCGTTCGTGCTGTCGCAGTTAGGACTGGAAAAACCGGCGGCAACGGGAAAGTAATTTTGCCGCTGATGAGGGCTGATTGACGCTGATCAGAACGAAAAACGGTGGAGCGCGCTCGCCCTCGAGCGCCCTTTTCTTCTATCAGCGTTGATCTGTGTTCATCTGCGGCTAATCATCTTGCCGCACTCTCCAGCGCCGCCGCAGCCTCGTCGATCACTTTGGCTTCGTTCTGTAATACCTGGCCGGCGCGCACCATCTGCTCCTCCGCCTGCTTCCACTGCTTCTGCTCGATCGCCTCGCGCACGCCGGGAATGGTCTTGACGCCGTATCCGGTATACAAGCCCCGGCGCGTAGATCTGGTGGCGGAACCACGGGCGGTTGGGCAGCCCGTCGGGCAACGTCATGGCACGCTCGCTCTGGATGATTTTCGCGTTCACGCTTGCCAGCGAAGCCAGCGCCGCGCCGCCATTTCGCTGCGCATGGTGCAAGGCGGCGCCATAGCGTTCGGTGCTGCGTTGCAACGCGTCCAGCCCGTTTTGCAGCGGGGCAAAGTTCAGGAACGGCGGCACCGCTTCTTTGGACGGTGGAACGTACGGCTTTCGCGGGTCCGACGTCGCCGTGAACATTCCCTCGTCAATCTCGCGGTTGCGCTCCACGATCTTGTTGCGCTCATCGCTCGCCAGCCGCTGCAACTCGTCAACGTAGGTCTTGATCGCGGTGGCAAAATTGGCGAAGTTGAAGGGCAGCAGCTCGGCATCCGCCAGTCGCATCATCGCCGTGCCGCCGGTCTGGGCCAACGCGCGCGCGTACACGAAGTCGGTGTCGGAGAAATGCGTGTACCAGTAGAAGTCGTCGTAGATGGAGTGATAAATCCCGCCATCGTCTTCACCCTCGTAGCCGATGTTCAGCGACGCGATGCCGAGGTGGTCGAGGAACACGGTGTAGTCCGACCCCGAGCCCAGCGCGTCCAGGTGCAATACGCCCTTCGTGCGGAGTTCTTCCACCGACTGGTCGGATGACCTGGGCCGGCCGCTGCGGCGCTGCGTCGGCTCCTGCTGTCGCTCCGTCGCACGCCTGATGCGCAGCAGCTGCAGCCGCTTCCACACCGAAATGTTCTTCTCCGGGTCGGTGATGTCGCGCGCCACATCGTTGAGAAACTGCTCCAGCGTGTGCGAACCGATCAGGCTGAGATACCCGCGCCCGTTGCCGTCGGAATTGATGTACGCGACGGCGTGCTGCTGCAACTCCGGCGCGTGCGCTTCGGCCCACTCCGTGGAGCCGAGCAGTCCCGGCTCCTCGCCGTCCCACGCGGCATAGATCATGGTCCGCTTCGGCTTCCAGCCCTGCTTCAGCAGTTGGCTGATCCCACGCAGCTCTTCCATCTCGCCCACCAGGCCGGAAATCGGGTCCTCCGCGCCGTTGACCCAACCGTCATGATGGTTGCCGCGCAGCACCCATTCGTCCGGATACTTCGAGCCGGGGATGCGCACGATGACGTCGTTCACCGGCTTGCGGTCCCAATTCGATTTCACCGCCAGGTGCACCTTGGACGCGCCCGGCCCCACGTGGTAGGTGAACGGCAGCGCGCCGCGCCAGTTCTCCGGCGCGACCGGCCCGGACAGATTTTCCAGCAGCGGCGTCGCGTCGGCATACGAGATCGGCAGCACCGGAATTCTGGTGAGCGTCTTGACCTCGTTCAGCGGCAGGCGCTTCGCATCCGGGGTTGCGCCCACGCCCGGCGTGAGCGGATCGCCGGGATACGTCGGCATGTCCATGACGCTGCCGCGCTGCACGCCGTCCTTGGAACGAAACGGCCCCTTGGGAAATACTTCGCCCTCGAAGTAGCCGTCCTCGCGAGGGTCGGAATAAATGATGCACCCGACCGCGCCGTGCTCGGCCGCAACCTTGGGCTTGATGCCGCGCCACGACTGCCCGTAGCGCGCGATCACGATTGCGCCCTTCACTGAAATGCCCAGCCGCTCAAGCTGCTCATAATCCGCGGGCACACCGTAGTTGACGTACACCAGCGGCGCGGTCACGTCGCCATCGGCGGAGTACGCGTTGTAGGTAGGAAGCTGCTCGGCGTGCTGATTGCTCGTGGCATCGCCAGGCACCGTCGGCTCTTCAAGCTTGGCCGTGAACTTCACCGGTTCGAGCAGTTCGACGACGCGCTGCTTCGGCGTCGGGAACAGGACTTCAAAGGTTTCGATGTGCGCGTCCAGTCCCCATGACTTGAACGTGCTCAGCAGCCACTGCGCGTTTTCCTGGTCGTAAGGCGAGCCGACGTGGTGGGGACGCGCCGACAACCGCTGCATGTAATCGCGCGCGCGCCCCGGCTCGGGGAGGGCGCGGAACTTCGATTCCCAGTCACGCTCGGTGCGCGCGTCCGCGTCCGAATAGCCGCGCATGCGCCGGCCCGGCCCCTGCGGCTCGTCCGGTTCGGCATTCGGCCCCGGTGCTTGCAGCGCGGTCGCCGCAACATTCGGCTGCTGCGGCGCCTGCGACTTGGCTGCCATCACAAACAAGAAAGCGCAAAGAACCAACACCGCTCCAAGATGCCGCATCAATCCTCCACCATACAGAAAAAGGTCGCGCCACGACTTACCCCAGGCCGCGCACGTGCAGAACCGCGAATTATAGCAGCGGGCAGATAGCAGCTCGAACATCCGCGCTGTGACAAGTGCACTATTGGGTCGTAAACTGACTGCTATACTGACGCGTTTATGCTGGCCGACATTCTGGAAAAAGGACGCGCGATCACCGATGAAGCGCTGGAGCGGTTGCTGCCTGCGGCGACGCAGTTCCCCGCATCCATCCACCAGGCGATGCGGCACAGTGTCTTCGCCGGGGGAAAGCGGCTGCGGCCGATCCTCTGCATCGAGGCGGCTCGCATGGTCGGCAAGTTGCTGCCCCTCGGCGTCGAAGAACTCGGCGCCTCCCTGGAAATGCTGCACACCTATTCGCTCATCCACGACGATCTTCCCGCGCTCGACAATGACGACCTGCGCCGCGGCCGTCCCACCTGCCATAAAGTATTCGGCGACGCGATTGCCATCCTCGCCGGCGACGCGCTGCAAACCTGCGCGTATGAAGTTCTGGCGCGCATTTCGTGCCCGGCGGAGGCGCGCGTCCGCATCATCGAGCAGATCGCCCACGCCACCGGCACCATCGCAGGCATGATCGGCGGCCAGGTGATGGACCTGGAGGCCGAGCACAAGAAGCCCGACGCGGAGACCCTGGAATATATTCACCGCTCCAAGACGGCGGCGCTGATCACCGCCAGCGTGGTGAGCGGCGGCATTTACGCCGGCGCCACCGAAGCCGAGGTCGCGAAATTGCGCTCCTTCGGTTTGAAAGCCGGCCTCGCGTTCCAGATCGCCGACGATATCCTCGACGTCACGCAATCTTCCGAGCAGTTGGGCAAAACCGCCGGCAAGGACATGGCGGCCGAGAAGGCCACCTACCCGGCGCTGTTCGGAATTGAAGCGTCGTCACGGAAAGCGGAAGACCTCGTCATCGCCGCGTGCTTACAGTTGGATTCTTTCGGCGACCGCGCGAACACGCTCAGGTCGCTGGCGCGTTTCCTGGTGCAGAGAAAAAACTAGCCACAGAGGACACGGAGGTTTTCTGATTCATATCTTCTCCGCCGCGCATCTTTCAGGAGACCGCGAACAAGCTGAAGCGAAATGAACAATTCACCAACCTTTGTGCCCTCTGTGGTTGACGTTCTTAGTATCGCCGCCCACCGCGACGACGCCGAGCAGACCTGCGGCGGCACGCTGCGGAAGATGGCGGCGCTCGGCCATCGCACCGGCATCCTCGACCTCACCCGCGGCGAGATGGGCACGCGCGGCACCGCCCAGGACCGCGAGCGCGAAGCCGCCGAAGCCGCCCGCATCCTGAAAGTCTCCTGGCGCGGCGCTCTCGACATTCCCGACGGCCGCGTCGAAAACACGTTCGACAACAAGCTGAAGGTCGCGGCCGTCATTCGTGGGCTGCGCCCGCGCGTCGTCATTCTTCCCTACTGGCAGGGCCGCCATCCCGATCACTACACCTGCTCCACCCTGGGCTACGAAGCGTGCTTTCTCGCCGGCCTCACCAAGCTCGATCTCTCGTCCGTTCGCGCCGACTCGCTCGCCGTCAACGTCGGTTCAACTGACCCCTGGCCGTTGACCACTGGCCACTCCCCGCACCGCCCGTTCAAGATTGTGTACGCGACTCTCTATTACGACATCCGCCCCTCCTTCGTCGTCGACATCAGCGACCAGTTCGAAGCGCGCTTGGAGGCGCTGATGGCTTACAAGTCGCAATACACCGACCAGCAGGCCGGGAGCGGGCTGTTTCCACAGCATGCCGAAATCCGGACGCGTCTGGAAACCATGGCGCGCTTCTACGGCTTGCTCGCCGGCGTCACCTACGCCGAGCCGTTCCTGCAAAAGGAAGTCGGGCTGGTGGAAGACCTCGCAGCCATACCTGTCGCGTCAATGTAAGTCCGCCCTGCGTTCTTGCCTGGTGCCCCACATCTGCCCGCATTTGGCAGATGTGGGTCTGATACGTCTCTCCCTGCGCCCTTGAGCCGTGCGCCCCGTGTGGTATACCGTAACCAGTTTCCGGTGATCTCTTGATGGCAGACCGTACCCAGCAGAGCGCATCTTCGGCCGCAAACAGCGTCATCGAGTCCCGCGTCGACGCCACTTCGGCGCGCTTCGAGAAGAACATGCGCGCCATGGCCGACCTGGTCGCCAGGATCCACAACGAGGAAGAAAAAATCCGCCAAGGCGGCGGCGCGAATGCGATCGAGGCGCAGCACAAGAAGGGCCGCCTCACCGCGCGCGAGCGTCTTGCCCTGCTGCTCGATTCCGGCAGCGAGTTCTTCGAGATCGGCGCTTACACCGCGTTCGGCATGTACGAAGAGTGGGGCGGCGCGCCGGCGGCGGGCGTCGTCACCGGCCTCGGCCGCATTCACAGCCGGCTTGTGATGCTGATCGTGAACGATGCCACCGTGAAAGCGGGCGCCTTCTTCCCCATGACCTCGAAGAAGGTGATCCGGGCGCAGAACATCGCGATTGATAACCGCATCCCGACCATCTACCTGGTGGACTCCGCCGGCGTCTTCCTTCCTTTGCAGGAGGACGTTTTCCCCGACACCGACGATTTCGGCCGCGTCTTCCGCAACAATGCCGTCATGTCCGCCATGGGCATTCCGCAGATCGCCGCCATCATGGGCATGTGCGTCGCCGGCGGCGGCTACCTGCCGGTGATGTGTGACAACGTCCTGATGACCGACGGCAGCGGACTCTTCCTCGCCGGCCCGCGCTCGTGCAGGCCGCCATCGGGGCGAAGTATTCGGCGGAAGAACTCGGCGGCGCCGCCATGCACGCGGCGATCAGCGGCACCATTGATTTTCACGAGCCCAACGACGAAGCCTGCCTGGCGCGCATCCGCTCGCTGGTGGAGAAGATGGGCTACCGCCGCCTCTCCCCGTACGATCGCAGGAAACCGGAGGCGCCGCTCTACGCCGCCGAGGAAATTTACGGGATTTACGAGTCCGATCCCGCGCGCCCCTACGACATGAAGGAGATCATCGCGCGCCTCGTGGACGGCAGCCGCTTCGACGAGTACAACGCCGAGTACGGCAAGACCGTGATCTGCGGCTACGCGCGCATCGGCGGTTTCGCCGTCGGTATCGTCGCCAACCAGAAGCAACACCAGCAGCAGACGGACGAGTACGGGCACAAGCGCGTCGAGTTCGGCGGCGTCATCTACACCGAGTCGGCGGAAAAGGCCGCGCGCTTCATCATGGACTGCAACCAGAACCTGGTGCCGCTGGTCTTCCTGCACGACGTCAACGGATTCATGGTCGGGCGCGACGCCGAGTGGAGCGGGATCATCAAGGCAGGCGCGAAGATGGTGAACGCCGTGTCGAATTCCGTGGTGCCGAAAATTACCGTGATCATCGGCGGCTCGTTCGGCGCGGGACATTATGCGATGTGCGGCAAAGCCTACGATCCGCGCTTCCTGTTCGCCTGGCCGACCGCGCGCTATGCCGTCATGAGCGGCGATTCGGCGGCGGGCACGCTGGTCGAGATCAAGATCAAGCAACTGGAGCGCGGCGGCAAGAAGCTGAGCGAGGAGGAAAAGAAAGAGCTGTTCGACTCGGTGAAGAAGACCTACGACGAGCAGACCGACCCGCGCTACGGCGCCGCTCGCCTGTGGATCGACAAGATCATTGACCCGCTGGAGACGCGCGACGCCATCACCCGGGCGCTGGAAGCCGCGGCGCTGAACCCGGATGTGCCGGAGTTCAAAGTGGGAGTGTTGCAAACCTGATCGGGTGATCCGGTGATCGGGTGATCGGGCGAACGAAACAACTAGCCGCTGATTACACAGATGAACGCAGATCGCTACAAAACTTTCAACAGCTTGTCATTCCGAGCGCAGCGAGGAATCTGCTGTTGAATGGCACCGGCAACCGATGTTGGGAACCACCGTGGAAGGGCACGGCTTCAGCCGTGCCGAACAGAGCAGGAGAGGTGATCGGCTTTAGCCGCTGAGGGAAACAGTGTCCACAAAAACCAAAACCCTTTTTGGTATCGCTGGATTTCTCTTAATCGCGTGTGCTTTCTTCATCACTGATCTTGGCCAAGACCTACCGCGACGACCTTACATGCATCCGGGCATGGGCCATTTCGAACTGGACGACGTATACATGGGAGCCGGACTTGCTCCGTGGGTTTATTTGCTTGCGCCCGCAATATTCGTCGCTGCAATAGGCGGGATTTCATGGTGGGTAGATCGAAGTCGAGTGAATACAATCCGTGTTCATCCACGTTAATCCGCGGCAAATTCGTTTTTCACCGACAACCGATGACCGAAACCTCAAGCTTATTGAATGCCCCCGCGACGCCTGGCAAGGCCTCAAGGGCCAGATCCCCACCGAGGTCAAGGTCGCCTACCTGCGCGCGCTGATCGGCGCTGGCTTCAAGCACATTGACGCCGTGTCGTTCGTCTCGCCCAAGGCCGTGCCGCAGATGGCCGACTCGGAAGAAGTGCTCAAGCAGATTGATCCGCCCGACGACGTCGAAATCATCGGCATCGTGGTCAACGAAAAAGGCGCCGAGCGCGCCGTCGCCACCGAGGCCGTGCACACCCTCGGTTTTCCCTATTCGGTCTCGCCCACGTTCCTGCAGAAAAACCAGAACCAGACGCTGGAAGACGCCTACGACACGCTGGAACAGATCAAGGAGAAGGCCGACAACGCCGGTCTCGACGTCGTGGCGTACATCTCGATGGCGTTCGGCAATCCTTACAACGATCCGTGGAGCGCCGACGAAGTTCTTGAAGCCGTGGACCTGATCGAAAAGACCGGCACTCGTTCCATTTCGCTTGCCGACACCGTGGGCCTGGCCACGCCCGATCAGATTCGCGCGCTGGTTGCCGCCGTGCTCGCCCAGTACGACTACCTCGACATCGGCGTCCACTTGCACAGCCGTCCCGCCGAAGCGGTGGATAAAATTCTTGCCGCCTACGATGCCGGCATCCGGCGCTTCGACTCCGCCATCGGCGGCCTCGGCGGCTGTCCTTTCGCGCAGGACGAACTCGTCGGCAATATCCCGACCGAAAAAGTCCTGGAAGCGTTGGCGCAGCGCGGCGCCGGCGTGCCCATCCGCAAGCCACTCGACAATGTCATCCGCATAAGCGCCGATATCGCGGCGAAACACAAAAGCTAGCCACGGATTCTCACGGATTTTCACGGATTTGCCGGATGGTTTATCTTGTTTGGTCTTATCCGTGTAAATCCGTGTAATCCGTGGTTCGTTCTTATGTCTTTTAACACGCTCACGCTCGCCCACGAAGACCGCGTCGCGCTCATCACCTTGAATCGTCCCGAGAAGCGCAATGCCGTCAGCTTCGAATTGCTTGCGGAATTGATGAGCGCGCTTGATGAGGTGGAACGCTCCCCTGCGCAGGTCCTCATCATCACCGGCGCGGGCAAGGCCTTCTGCGCTGGTTTGGACCTGGACGAACTCAAGGCTCTTCTGGGCAAGACGCACGAAGAAAATCTCAAAGATTCCGCGCGCATGGCGCAGATCTTCCGCCGCATCTACGAATTTCCTCTCCCCACCATTGCCGCCGTGAACGGCGCGGCCATCGCCGGCGGCACAGGAATCGCCACCATGTGCGACTTCACGCTGGCGGTGCCGGAAGCGAAGTTCGGCTACACCGAGGTGAAGATCGGATTTGTCCCGGCAATCGTGTCCTCGATTCTCGTCTGGCAAGTCGGCCACAAGATCGCGCGCGACCTGCTGCTCACCGGACGCCTCTTCGACGCCGCCGAGGCGCATCGCTACGGATTGGTAAACGAGGTCGTCGGACCCGAGCGCCTGATGCCGCGCGCCCGCGAACTGGCGGCGCAGTTGCTGGAGAATTCGCCCTCTTCCGTGCGCCTGACCAAGAAACTGATCAACGGATTTCTCGCGCGCTCGCTCGACGAACAGATCGCGCAGGCGGTCGAGGACAACGCCCGCATTCGCACCACCGAAGATTTTCGCGAAGGAGTCACCAGCTTCCAGGAGAAGCGGAAACCGAAATGGAAGAGTTAGGTCTCTCGGTCTATCGGTCTGTCGGTCGTGCGTGGCCCGTCGGACTGACCGACCGAGAGACTGATAGACCGATAGACCCGCAAATATAGCGACGGTGACCAACATCACGACAATCCGCGTCCGCTACGCCGAAACCGACCAGATGGGCGTCGTCTATCACTCGAACTATTTCATCTGGTTCGAGGTCGGCCGCGTGGAACTGCTGCGCCAACTTGGTTTCACCTACAAGGAAATGGAACGCGAGGACCAGTGCTTCATCGCCGTGGTGGACGCGCGCTGTCGTTTCCGGGCGCCGGCGCGGTACGATGATGAGATCACCATCCGCACGCACTTGAAGAACGCGCGCGAGTCGCTGATTCACTTCGCGTACGAAGCTGTCCGCGAGAACGACGGCACGCTGCTGGCGGAAGGCGAGACAACGCACATCGTCACCGACGCGAAGCTGAACAAGCGCCCGCTGCCGGAGAAGTACGTGAAAGCATTCAAGCGGGCGGTGAAGCAGGCATGAGGCTCAAGGCACAGGGCGCAAGGCCATGAGCTGCTTCCGCCTCGAGCCTTGCGCCTTGAGCCTCTAGGAACATGAAAGCGCTCCACATCAACGGCTCCGAACTCACGCTCGACGAACTGCGCGAGGCGGTGTACGAGCGGCGTCCCGTGCTGCTCGATCCGGACGCGCGCCTGCGCGTCCGGGCGGCGCGCAGCGTGGTGGACGACATCGTCGAACGGAACGAAGTCGCCTACGCCGTCACCACCGGCGTCGGCAAACTCTCGGACGTCCGCATCGCGCCCGAACAGATCCGCGAACTCCAGGTCAACCTGCTGCGCTCGCACGCGGTCGGTGTCGGTGAGCCGCTCAGCGAGGCGGAAGTCCGCGCCATGATGCTGCTGCGCGCCAATTCCCTCGCCAAGGGATATTCCGGGGTTCGCGCCGAGGTGATTGACACGCTCTGCGAGATGCTCAACCGCGGCGTGCATCCCGTGGTTCCGTCGCAAGGCAGCGTGGGCGCCAGCGGCGACCTGGCGCCCCTGGCGCACCTCGCGCTGGTGCTGATCGGGGAAGGCGAAGCCTGGCACGCCGACCCGAAATTGCGGCGGCCGCGGCGCCTCGGCGATCCTCACGCCCGCCGCCATCCCGGCAGCGAGGCTCTCAAGCGCGCCGACATCAAGCCGCTGAAGCTGGAAGCCAAGGAAGCCATTTCTCTGATCAACGGCACGCAAGCGATGGTCGCAGTGGGCGCCCTGGCGCTGCTGGCGGCCCAGACCATGGTGGATTCCGCCGACGTGATCGGCGCCATGTCCGCCGACGCGCTACGCGGCACCGATGTCGCCTTCGACGAGCGCATCCAGCACGTTCGCCCGCATACCGGGCAGATGCGCAGCGCCGCCAATCTCCGCCGCATGCTGGAAGGCAGCGCCATCCGCGAGTCGCACCGCCAGTGCGGGCGCGTGCAGGACGCCTATTCGCTGCGCTGCATGCCGCAGGTGCACGGCGCCGTATACGACGCGCTCAACTACTGCGCGCAAGTGCTGGAAATCGAGATGAACTCCGCGGTGGACAACCCGCTGGTCTTCGTCGCGCCCAAGCAGGTCGGTGCGCGGCAATCCGCGGAGCCGCACGGCGACATCCTCTCCGGCGGAAACTTCCACGGCGAACCGGTGGCCTTCGCGCTCGACTTTCTCGCCATCGCGCTCAGCGCGCTGGCCGGAATTTCCGAGCGCCGCATCGAGCGCTTGGTGAACCCCTCGCTCAACGAGGGGCTGCCGCCGTTTCTCGCCAGCGCCGCAGGACTGAACTCGGGATTCATGATGGCGCAGGTCACCGCCGCGGCGCTGGTCAGCGAGAACAAGGTGCTGGCGCACCCCGCCTCGGTGGATTCCATCACCACCTCCGGCAACAAGGAAGATTACGTGTCCATGGGAATGACCGGGGCCATCAAGTTGAAGAAGATTCTCGCCAATGCGCTCAACGTGCTCGCCATCGAAGCCATCGCGGCGGCGCAGGCGCTGGACTTTCTGGCGCCCCTCAAGCCCGGCAAGCGCGCGCAGCAGGCCATGGCTGCGATTCGTGCCGTCTGCCCGCCTTTGGAGCACGATCGCAGCCTCGCTCCGGATTTCGCGCGGGTCGCCGAAGTCCTCAGGCGCGGCGACCTGGCGGCGGTACTGCGCTAGACATTGACCACGGATTCCCACGGATGGACGCGGATCTGCAGCAGAGCAAGAACCAGCAGAAAAACGGCGCGGAGATCGCACTCGATCTCCGCGTTGTGTTCTTATCCGTGAAAATCCGTGGCGATCCGCGGTTACAAAGTCACCGCCGCAGGCGTGGCCTTTCCCTTGGCGACGTGGTGCACGGTCGAGGTCTCGACGTCATAGATGTGCACCTTGGCCGCGGAGTGCGCCAGGTGCTGGATCATTTCATTGATGCGCTTGAACTCCAGGTGGTGAAAGTCCGCGGCGTCAGCCTTGGTTTTCCAAAAGCTCATGGCGAGCACCTGGTCGGCGTCGTGGTCGGCAATGAGGACGATTTCGTCAACAAAGCCGGGATGGGACTGCAGGATACCAAGCACGTCACTGTGCAGCTTGCGGCAAAGTTCCTTGGCCTTGCCGGGCTTCGTTTTGATCTCGACAACGCGAGTGATCATAGCGGGTCTCCTTTGCGAGGATGAACATGGCCGCACTCCGGATCAATCAGCGTATGGTCGCATAATCGCCCTCAGCCGGCACGCAGGACTGCCTGCCCGGCCGGAAAAGCAGGACCGAAACGGGATTGGCGGTCCCAACCTATGGTTCGCCGCCGGCGCGCTCCCGGGACGAAGGCGCGTAGTAGCCGGCGCGCGCCTGCACGCGGTAGTCGCCGCCTTTGGCCTTCACTTCCACCTTGCGATAGGTGCCGTCGCGCTTGTTGTTGATGGGCGTGTAGCCGATGCTGTACTGGCTGCGGAGTTCGGCCGCCATCTGGTCGAACGCCTGCCTGAGCTTGTCCTGCTTGTTCCCGACCTCGATGACGCGCCCGCCGGTCTCCTGGCAGAGCTTCTTCATGTCTCGGTCGCCGGAGTAGCCGAACCCGCCGTAGAAGCCGCGGTCGGCAATGAGCAGCACGTACACCATGGCGTCCGCCCTCTGGGCCGCCTCGATGGCGTCGCGGATCTTCAAGCGGCTGCCCTGGTCCTCGCCGTCGGTGAGCAGGATCATCGCCTTGCGGCCGACCTCGCGCCCCAGCTTTTCATTGGAGGCAAGATAGACGGCGTCGTAGAGCAAAGTGCCTTTCGGGTTGCTGATGGGGATGGGACCGCCGCCCAGGCCGGGCAGGCCTCCTCCGCCACCGCCGCCGTTGATGCGCGCGCGATTCATCCCGGCGCGCAGGTCGCGCGGGTCGTTGGTGAAATCCTGCAGCAGGTCAACGTTGACGTCGAAGCCGATGACGAACGCCAGGTCCTTTTCGCGCAGGACATCGCGCAGGAACGCCGCGCCCACTTCCTTCTCGATGGGAAGCACGCGTTCCTGGCTCACGCTGCTGTCAATGAGGATGCCGAGGGTGAGGGGTTGATTGGATTCGGCGGAAAAATACTTGATGGTCTGCGGCTTGCCGTCCTCGTAGATTTCGAACTGGTCCTTGGCAAGGCTGGAGATCAGCAGGCCGTGCTTGTCCTTGACGTTGAAATACACGTTGACGACGTTCACGTCCACCTTGAAGGTCTGGACGGAGTCGCCAGTCTCGCGCTGGGGAGACGATTCCTGGGCGAGCGCAGTTGCGGCCACGCCGAACAGGACCGCAATCAGAACCGCATTTTTCGGGAAGGAGTGGGACATACACTTCTCTGAGCCTTTCCGGCTCGCTTGGGTTTATTCTAAACCAGTGCTCCCTATAATTAGAGTGGCGCTGGATAAGAATGTTGCTGTCAGCATGGGAAATAAGATGATGAAGGAAGCGAAACGTCGCAACCAGACGCGTGGGACGGCTGTGCCGGCGCTGCTGCTGGCGCTGGCCTCCGGTCTTGCCCTGGCACAGCAACCGCCAGGCGCGCCTCCCAACGGCCAGTCGAACATTCCCGATGCGCCGTCGGCCAGCCGTCCGGTGGAGAAATTTCCCGCCGCCAACGAAACCGTCACGCCGCCGCCGCCGGCGGAAATCACCACCGTGCCTCCGGGCACGGTGGTGAGCCCGGGCAGCGGCCGCGACGAACTCTTCACCCTGACCAAGAACGTGAACTTCGTGGTCGTGCCGGTGACGGTGAAAGACGGGTCGGGACACCTGGTGGAAGGATTGTCGCGGCAGAATTTTCGCGTGCTGGAAGACGGGGTGGAGCAGAAGATGACCTTCTTTACCAGCGATCCGTTTCCGCTGACCGCGGCGGTGGTCATTGACCTCGGCATTCCGGAGGTGGAATTCCGCAAGGTGCGCGATTCGCTGCCGGCGCTGGTGGGCGCGTTCGGGCAGTTCGATGAGGTCGGACTGTACACCTTTGGGACGACGGTGCAGAAGGTCCAGGAGTTCACGCCGACAGGCGGCAACAAGGTCAGCCAGGCGATGGACAGGATCCGCAAGAAAGCGACGGCGCGCACGGGTGGAGCGCCGGTGGTGGGCGGCCCGTTCGGATATCCGCAGGGAACGGTCAACGGGCACCCCATTGATCCCGGGCAGAACCCGGAGCCCAATTATACGGGGCAACGCGAAGCCAGGGTGCTGAACGACGCCGTGCTGCAGGCGGCGCTGGACCTGGCGCGGGGGAGCCCGACGCGGCGCAAGGTGATTTTCGTGGTCAGCGACGGAACCGAGTACCGCTCGTCGGCGTCTTACGGCGAGGTGCTGAAGGTCCTGCTGACGAATCAGATTTCGGTGTACGCGGTGGGTGTGGGGGGGGCGGCGATTCCGGGCTACGGGCAGGCGCAGCGCATTCACCTCCCGAAGATGGGCTACGGCGACATCCTGCCCAGATACGCGTCCGCCACCGGCGGCGAGGTGTTCAGCGAGTTCAACGCGTCCGCCATCGAACAGGCTTACAGCCGCCTGACGGAAGAAGCCCGCAACCAGTACACCATCGGCTACACGACGCGGGCCACGCCCTCGAGCAAGTACCGGGATGTCGAGGTCAGGGTGGACCAGCCGGGCTTGAAGGTCAAGGCGAGGCAGGGATATTACCCGTTGCCTCCGCCGCGTCCGACCCCTTGAGTCGCTTGCACGCTGCTGGCGCTGTGATATAAACAGTTTTCTCCAGCTGTGGAGTAGATAGGAATTTGCGGTGCGTCGCGGGCCGCCACGGCTCCGCGGTGCGCCGGACTTGAGGACCGTCTTGAGTTTCATCAATTTCGCAGCGCGCGAGATCAACTGCAAGATCGTCTATTACGGCGCCGGCCTGGGCGGTAAGACCACCAACCTGCAGTTCATCTTCGACAAGACCTCCGAAAAACAGAAGGGCAAGATGATCTCGCTGGCGACGGAAACCGACCGCACCCTGTTTTTCGATTTCCTGCCGCTGGACCTGGGGACGGTGCGCGGCTTCAAGACCCGGTTCCACCTCTACACCGTACCAGGGCAGGTGTTCTATGACGCCAGCCGCAAGCTGATCCTGCGCGGAGTGGATGGCGTGGTGTTCGTCGCCGACTCCCAGGATGAGCGCATGGACGCCAACGTGGAAGCCCTGGAGAACCTGCGCGACAACATGAAGGAGCACGGGTACGACTTCACCAAGATCCCCTACGTGCTCCAGTTAAACAAGCGCGACCTGCCCAATGCCCTGCCGGTGGACAGTTTGAAAAAAGAACTGGCAAAGCGCACCGAACCGGTGTTTGAGGCGGTGGCGGTCCAGGGCGTCGGCGTGTTCGAGACGCTGAAGGAAGTCGCGAAGCAGGTGCTGATCGAGTTGAAGAAGGGCTAAGACAGTTTCAGTTTCAACAGTGTGATCAGTTGAAGACGCTAAAGATTCAGTTTCAGTTTCAGTTTCAGTTTCCACCCGCCCCACGTTTCCCATCCCAGCCTGATGGGCTCCCGATGCTCCGGCGTTTAGACCCGGTTTGGGCAAGGTATCAGCCCGGCCCTGGAAGGCTACCCAGGGCCTGGCTGATACCGGGAATCGGGGGACGGCGGAAGATGACGACTAATACTCGATCACCCGTCCCGACCCCATGGGCTTGATCACCTTGTCGCCGAATTTTGCCGTGAAGTACTTGATAGCATCGCCACCGGTGCAATGTCCGCCGTAGAACGTGAACCCCTCGGCCTTGAAAGAATCGGTATAAGCGACCGCTTCCGCCAAAACATTTTCGGGAGCGCCTTTCAAATGCAGGCCCCCGAGCACGGACAGCAGCTTCTCATTGGGGAACTCTTTTCGAATGGCTTTCAGGGTGTTGACGTAGCCGGCATGGCCGCAGCCGAAGATAACGACCAGTCCGCGAGGGGTTCTCACCACCAGGGCGGCGTCCTCCATGATCGGGGTTGGGCCGGTTCCGTCTTCGTTGAAGAACTTGCCCCCGGTCGGCGAATAACTCCCTGGTTCCCGGGGTACATCGGTGAAAAAGTACAGATTCTCGTCCAGTTTCACCGTGTTGTGGAGTGGCTTGAAAGCAGGAGCTGCATATCTGCGGGCCAGATAGGGCATGCCGCAGATCCGGAGGGGTTCCCCTTTGGTGATCTCATATTGCTTGGCCCAAATATAAGGATGGCCGTATACGGGGGGAGCCCCTTTGAGGCGGGGATAGAACGCCAGGCCACCAGTGTGATCGTCATGCCCGTGGCTGATCGCGATCCCAGTGAGGCCGTCGAGGCTGATGCCCATCCGTTCGGCGTTCAGCAGGAAGACGTCCGTGGTTCCGGTGTCCATCAGCCAGTGGTGGCCGTTGGGCAATTCGATGAAAATCGAGACTCCGTGCTCCGCCAGGTACCTGTCGGAAGAGGCGGTATCGTCAGTGAGAACGGACAGTTTCAGTTTGGGAGCGTTGTCTGCAAACCCGGTGCTGCACAACGCCACGGCGAGGAAACATGACATTCCAAAGGTCAGAAGCTTTATCAACGGATCTCCTTCCTGATGTATGGCCGATGTGGGCCGACAAAATCCTGAAAGCAATCATAAGAATTGAGAGCGAATTATCTTGTGGACCGAAACAGGAGTTTCCTCTTTCGGCCCCGCACCACGGATTGTATTGTTGGGGAGCGATCTCGCAAGGCCGGAACTGCATCGGCAAACGAAAAAAGGAGCGACGCCGTGCCATTTTGGGCTGCACCGCATGATTGAGATCGCTCCTGATCGACTGGCGCAACAGATCCGGCAGCGCGACGGGCATCGGTCAGGTTGTCGGAAATGAGCTGGCTCAGCCCCAGACGTTCATCCAACGCTCGGACCACCAGCAGGCCAGCGTCGGAATTACTTCTTTTCTTCACTTCCTACTTCTGACTTCAGTTGGTTCAGGTGGAAGCTCTTCAGCATCTGCTCGAAGGTGGGGCGCAGGCGCGAGAAGTCATTCTCCGGAGCGACAAAGATCAGCGAGACTCCGGCGCCATCGTTGTCGGGCAGCGTGACCAGCCAATCGCGCTCCTGCAGCGGCTGCCCATCGCGGCCAGCGAGGGGCGATTGCCCCAGCAGGTCTACCGACCGCCCCAACACGCCGTTGACGCGGATTTTCTGAATGTTGCCGGCCTGGCGCATCCCGGGATTCCGCTGCTGGAGACTGGAGATCAACTGCTGCGTGGCGTCGTCGAAGTCATTGGCGTTCTGCGGCTGGAATGGTGCAACCAAAGCGCCATAAACAATTCCGTTCTGAGCAACGCCGGCATGCGGTGCGAAGGTGACTGAGCCAGACTGCTGCCCCTGCAGGGGCAGCCAGTTGCTCGGGATATTCCAGGGAGAACGGTCCCTGGAACTGCTGGAAGCCGCCGCTGGGCATGACCTGACCGGAAGCAACATTGCCGCCGGGGATGGCTTCCGTCTGCGCGTCACCCGGGCCGCTGACATCGTGGATCTGGCCGCTCTGCGCCATCTGATGAATCTGCTGCGCGGAATAGGCGCGAATGCTGCTCGCTTCCTGCTTTGCCTGCGCGAACTGGGAGCTGTTGTCGTGGTACTGGCGCGCCGGCCAGTTCCTGATCTCGTCCTGCACGGCCTGGACGCGGTTGCCGGGATTGGGGTGGTCGCTGAGGAACTGCGGCTGGCCGCTGTTTCCCTTCTGCTCCAGCCTCAGGAAGAACTGCGCCAGCCGGATGGGATTGTAACCGGCTTTGTACATGATAATGGCGCCGACCGCGTCGGCCTGGGCTTCATCGGCGCGCGAGTACCTCATGCTGATCACGCCGGCGCCGAGTTGGGCGCCCATATTGGCCAACGCTCCAGCGGGGCCACCGAGCACGGCGCCGAGAAGTCCACCCAGGATCTGTCCGGCCGCCTGCGTCGTTCCCTGCTTGCGCATGCCCTTGATGGAGTGCTGCATATAGACGTGCGACATCTCGTGGGCGATCACGCCCGCAAGTTCGGCTTCGTTTTCGGCGGCCATGATGGTGCCGACATTGACGAAAACGGGCCCGCCGGGCAGGGCGAAGGCATTGATGTCCTTTTGTTGCACGACATGGAACTGATAGGGCCAGTTGTATTGCTCGGGAATGACGCTCTGGAGCTTGTGACCGAGCGACTGGACGTAGCGACTGAGCGGGCTGTTATCCGGCAGGATCGGCATCTGCCTGGCAACCTCGGCGAAGGCTCTCTGGCCGAGTTGGATTTGCTGATCCCTGGGGGCTGCCAGGCCGGGATCGGGCAGGGCAGGATCGTTGCCCACTCCGGCCAGCATCCATGCCGGACAAGCGATCAAAAAGACGAGAAGAACCGCGACAGCACGCGTGCAGCCCGAGGTATGTCTCACAAGCTCCTCACAGCCGGCAGCCGGCGCCGCCGACGGACAAAACATCCCCTAATGTAACTAAACAGTTTAGATGCCAAGTAGTTGCGCGCGTTTGCAAAAAGCCGTGGCCGGCGGGTGGTGGTGGCCCGTTTAGGGGCTGGGGGCTAGTCAAGACAGTCGATGGTCCCGCCCGAGCGGAGCGAGCGCGGGTTACCGGTCCGGACGGAGAAGCTCCTCGATGTCGCCAAGGCGGTCGCCGAGCAAATTGAGTTTATGGGCAAGACCCTGGATTTCGGCATGGGCACGTCGGTTGACGTCGTAATCGAGTTCGCCGCGCAGGCGGTCTTTCTTGTCCTGCCGGTTCTGGCTCATCATGATGACCGGCGCCTGGATGGCAGCCAGCATGGAGAGAAACAGGTTGAGCAGGATGAACGGATACGGGTCCCAGGCGGCGCCGCGGAGGCGCACGTTGATCATCGTGTAGACCACCAGGATGGCCCCGAAAAGGATGATGAAGCTCCAGGAACCGCCGAAGGAAGCGACGGAATCGGCGACGTGCTCGCCGACCGTGACCTGTGCCTCAATGACCTCGTTGGGATGGCGACTGGCGCGGACCCGCACCAGTTGCTGGGAGGCGTGGAACTGATGCCCGAGTACGGCGAGCATGTCCATGCCGGCATGAGGCTTGCGCTGGATCAGCACGAGAATGTCGTTGCGGTCCACTTCGATGCAGGCGGTGTCTTCGGTGGCGATGGCCTCGGTCTGATGAGGCGTCTGCTCCAGCATGGAGGCGAAGCCGAAGAATTCGCCCGGGGCGGGCTCGTCCACCACGACTTCCTGTTGGTCCTCGTCAATGGTCACGATGCGCACTCCACCGGAGACCAGAACGTAACCGCGTCCACCGCTATCGCCACGCTTGTAGATCCGCTGGCGGGGAGCAAACGACTTCATTTCGGTTTGTCCGGCAAGAACGGCGACTTCGTCGTCATCGAGCCCGGAAAACAGTGGAACCTGCTTCAACACCTCGGGGTCACAGGGCATCGCCGATCTCCTCAAACCAGGTGGTTGTTGGCTTGAGAGTTTAAACCGGCGTGCAAGGGAAGGGCCGCTGAAGAAATCGGCCGCCGCTCGCTGTAAGGCCCGCCTCCGCCAAATGCAGGCCGAAGAGCGGCGCCCTCGGCAAGTCTGTCGAACGGTGATTTGCGTCACAAATGAATCCCGGCGAAGGGGGCTATAATTTCGGCCTCTTTCGACCAAACCCTCTGCTTTGATTTACCGGAGCGGGAAGGGTCTATTTCGGGATTCGACTCGAGAATCAATTCGCATCGTGTTTCCAGGATTGCGAGAACGTCTATGGACTTATTGAAAAACGTGCGGCGCAGAATCCTTCCCCAAGCGCGAGAAATACCCCGGCTGGACCGCGGGTGGATCATCGCCAACCACAAGCTGGTTTCGTTTCACGCGGCCTTCTTGACATCGCTGCTCAGCATTTCGACCAGCGTGGCGTCGCGCTTCGATGTGGTGCGCCAGATGTTCCTGAGCGCGGAAGTGCTGATCTCGGCCGCGATCTGGTACGCGGCTTGGCATACGAACATCGCCATCCACGAGATCGGGCACTACCTGGCGGCGGTGAGAACGAACAATCTCCGGCCGGAGCTGGCGGGTCCGGCGCAGGAAAAGTTGAGTCAGGGCGGGTTGGGGCGCTGGATGTGGTACCTGGGGATGTTCGCGAAGATCCCGTATGGAAAGTTTCAGGGCGTGCATAAGGAGGCGGGGAGCTTCCATCCCGCCGTGAAGACGCAGAACCTGGCGGTGTCGGCGGCCGGACCGCAGGCCAGCCTGGTGCTGAGTCAGCTGACGCTCCCCCCGGGATTCATTCTGGTCGCGCTCGGACTGTGGGGCGGCGGTTCGATGGGCGGGTACGCGGTGTACGCGGGCCGGCTGCTGTTCACCGTGGGCGCGGTGGCGATGTTCGATTTCCTGCTCTCCGACCCGGGCAAATACAAAGCGTTCCGCGCACGCGAGCGCGAGGCGGCGGCGCGCGCGGCGGAGGTCAAGGCGGCGGAACCGGCGGCCGCGGAAGGGCGTTCGGGCAAGCCGTCGGAGCTGCGGCGCAAGCTGCGGCTGCACCGGCTGCAGGAAGTCGAGTTGGCCGACGGAACCATCGTGTTCGCACCGTGGGAGTTCAGGAACTCGATCATGGGCGGGCGGCACACGGAAGAGATGGGCGGCAACCTCAGTTTCCAGGAATTCATGTTCCTGCCGCTGACGGCGCGCGACTACATCGAGGCGCAGCGCGTCACCAACATGCTGCAGAGCCGCGCCATCCAGATCATCCAGGACTCGGAAGGGCTGAATTTCGTGGGCATCGGGCTGGAGGGCGGTATCGTCGCCTCGTACGCCAAGCAGGCGGGCGACATCCTGCCGGAGGAGCGGGCGCTGCGGGTGGCGGTGCAAGCGATCGAGGAGTGCGGCTTCGTGCCCGATCGCGATGTGGTGCTGGCGATCGATCCAGCGGCGAGTGAATTGAGCAATGCTTACCGGGAGAAGACCGGCGAAAAAGATTCCGTCGGGCAATACCTGTTCTGGCGCGCGGAAGATCCCAGGGTGATGACCACCGACGAACTGGTGGAGTTGTACGCCGCCTGGGTGAAGAAGTATCCGATCGTGTCGCTGGAAGATCCCTTCGCCGAGGACGATTACGAGGGCTGGAAGAAGTTGATGAAGGTCCTCGATGACGAGATCCTGATCATTGGCGACGACCTGGTCACCACCAAGGATTCCACCATCCGCCGCTGCGCCGAAGAGGGGCTGATCAACACGGCGCTGATCAAAGCCAACCAGATCGGCACCCTGAGCGAAACCCTGCTGGCCACGCGCACGGCGAAGGACATGAATCTGGCGCTGGTGGTCTCGCACCGGTCCAAGTCACCGAACGAGGTGATGGAGGCTGACATCGCCTTCGCAGTGGGCGCGCTCGGGCTGAAATGCGGCGGCGGCGCCAACACGGAAAGGCTGGTCAAGTACGGCAGGATCGTGGAACTGATGGAGTTGGCGAAGAAGGGCGTGAAGATCACGCGCCAGCTCAGCCCCGACGTGACGATTGCCGACATCGCGGCGCACGAGGAGCCGACCAACGCCGGCATTCCGACGGTCGGTGTGGTGGTGATGCTGGACAACGGAATGAAATTCACCGCCGCCACGCCGCTGGGGACCTCGGCCGGAACCGACGAGGCCATCCACCTGGTGGACAGCATTATCGAGGCCAACCCGCTGACGCGGAAGTTCCCGAATTATTTTGTGTACAACGAAAGAGAGAAGACGTACCGGTTTGCCCCCCATGTCAAGGCGGATGCTGTGGCCAAGGAGAATGCCGAACTGGCCGAGCTGTGGATGCGGTCGAAGCGCTACGGCGGCAAGGGCTGCCTGAATGCGGTGGCGAATGTCATTGAAGTACTCGCGCCGCGTTTTCTCGGGCAGAGAATTTCCGCGCTGGGGTCGCTGGGTGATATTGACCGCGAGCTGTTGCTGATGGAATTGGACCTGGCGGTGAAGCGCGGGAAGATCGCCGCCGACGCGCCGGCCGAGGAGAAGATCCAGATCATGCAGCGCAAGGCCAACCTCGGCATGAACGCGGTGCTGTCGCTGTCGCTGGCGCTGGGACGCCTGGTGGCGGCGCGCGACGGCATGGAATTGCCCGAGGTGCTGCGCGGCATGGAGTCCACCATCGACCGCGATTATCTGTACGGGGTCAAGCAAGCGGCAGCGGCGACCGTGCCGAACGGAGTGCGGGTTTAGGACAGTTTCAGAATTGGTGTAGCCGAGAGAGGAAACACAGAGATCCCTCGACTCGGGTTTCCCGCGCACGACCACCCCAGCACGCCAAAAGCAGGCGTGCCGGGGACCCCGGTTACAAAAAACGCGCGGGAGCCCTCCCTCCCTCGCTCGGGATGACATCGGCTCTAAACTCCCCTAGACGTCCTCGGGCGCGGGCAGCGGCAGACCCTCGGCCTGGCAGATTTTCTTGAGCTCGCCCACCGACCATTCGGCGCGGAAATCATAGAACGCATGATACGGCTGGTGAAGAAGCTCCAGCACCCGCGCCGCCTGCGGGTCGCACCACTCGGGCAGTGCCGCGCGCGCTTCGTCCAGGCGTCCGCCGCTAAGTTTCAGCGTAATCAGGGAATGCACCAGGCCGGGATGGAGCAAAAGCTGGTCGAGCCCCTCTTTTAAGATTTTCTTGCGCGCATGCAGCACTTTTCTCTCGCCCACCGTTTGGAGAAGGTGCAGGTATTTTTCAAACAGCACCCACTCGTTCACCAGCAGCGCAACTTCCAGCGGAGTAAAGCACTTCCAGAACCCGACCGGATAACGCGGGGCAAGGAAGCGCCCGAGCATGAAGGCGCCGGCTTCGTAGCCGGAGATGCGATCGCGGGAGCATTTGGCCAGCGCCGCCTTGAAGAAGCGCACCTTGCGGTCGAGGGTCAGCATTTCGAAGACGTTGTTCTGCCCGAGGTGGTCGCCGATGTCGCTCTTGAGCACTTCTTCCATGTAGACGGTTTCGCGCTCGTCGAACCAGCCGTTGACGAGTTGCCGGGCCTCCTCGGACTCGCTGCGGAGTTCAAAATTCACCAGCCGCATGACCTCGCTGAGGCTGGAGATTTTGTCCACGGTAAGGCCGCGGACCAACTGCTGGTAATAGCGGTAGGCATAGGCAACGGTGGCGAATTCCCTGTCTTCCGCGCTTCCCTCCTCGGCCATGTGCTCGCCTTTCATGTAGCGCAGCAGCCGCGCCGGAGTGAACTTCGCCTTGCCCTGATACACGACGTTGCGGCGGGAGGAAATCGTGATCCAGTCGCCTTCGCGAATTTCGCTGCCGGAGAAATTCCGCAGGCGGCCGTCGGGGTGCAGCGTGACGCCGTACTTCTCCAGGTTGAGGAGGGCGGGAATGCCGAGGCTCTGGCAGATGGTGACCACGTGCACGGCGGCGGAGGTCAGGCTGAGGACGGCGTCCACCTCACCCATGACCACCGTGTCGGTGGGGACGAATGTTTTCTTGCAAAGACAGACCTTCTCGTCCTGGGTCTTGGCGCGCAAGGCGGCGTCGCCGGTGAAATAGACGCGGGCGGAAACGGCAGACCGAGGCAGCACCGCTACCCCGGGCGAGAATGTGCTGAGCGTGCTGAAGTTGTCCTGGTCAATGGTGTCGCTGGTGAGCTGCTTGAGGTGGTACGGACGAATCAGTTCGGTGACGCGCTTGCGCGAGATGGCGCCCGACTTATGCATGTCAACCACGGCGATGAGCGCCGCCCGCCCGGCCAACCCGGTTTCATTCAGTTGCAAAAGCGCGAACCACTGGTAGCGGCTGGTCGCTTCCACCGCGAATTCGATGGTGACCGGCGACTCGAATTCACGCTCCAGCTCAGGGAGGTGGGGCAGGAAGTGGTAAACGGCTGGAAAGGTGTCCTTCACCGCCTCGTGATTTTCGAATTTGGTGGTTTTGAACTCTGCCGTGCCGGTCATCATCTCTTCGCCAAAGATATTGCGCGCCGTTTGCAGCTCCCTTCCCGCGCCCGAGCGGGTATCGCGGCTGGACAAGACACCGGCGTAGGCGGTCTCGTGGCGCACGGTGCAGACCATCTTCTGCAGGATGAGGCTGGGGGCATGTTCGCTGCCGCGGCAGAGCGCAGCCACCAAGTCGTGGTTCTCTTCAAAATGCTTGTAGGCCTGCCGGGCGAAAAAGAGCGCTTGATACGCCGGGTCTTCGATGAGACTGCGGTCGGTATGCCGGATGACTTCCGACATCTGGGCAATGAGGCGCACGACCTGTTCGGGTGGGAGGTCCGGAGTGACGGCATGGACCAGCTCCGTATCTTGATCGAGAGAGTCGCATAGGTTCCGCAAGGTGTTCAGGAACATCTTGTGCGCGCCGCTGGAGCCGTACATTTTTTCCAGGAAGGGCAAGGCGCGTTCGGTGATCCCGACGTTGAGGTACGTGTCCATCACGCCTGGGATGTAGTGCGGCGTAGCGCAGCGCAGGGCGAATACGAGAGGATTGCCGCTGCGCAGCGACTGCATGGTCAGAACTTCCAGTTGGCCGATGCCGTCGCCCAGGTGACGCTCGAGGTTGGCGGCGTCGGCGTAAGCGTCGGCCGTCAGCACGACGAAATCGGGTACGGGATAGCCCTGTTGCGCGAGCTTGAGGAGGATGAATCCTTTTTGGCTGATGTCGCGCGCCGAGTGCGCCTCGAACGAGCTGGTACAAGGAACGACGAACCTGGTTTCAGCCGGGGCTGGCTGCTCCGCGGACATGGTCAGCCAGGGATATTGCCCGAAAGCGGCCGTGAGGTCAGCGGCCGCCTGCGAAAAACCTCGACGCGCATTGATGATCCGGGCAAGATGGGTCCGTCCCTGCTCGAAATCGTCCTGGCAAAGCAACGGAATATCGACTTCGCTGGCCACCACGCTGCTGGTTGCGCCATCGGCAAGATCGAACTCGACCACCGGCGGGCAGTATCCAGGACGATCGGATACCTTGGACGTGGAGCACCGCTCCTTACGAAAGCGCCGGCTGTGCTGGTTGAAGTAGTTGCCGCGCACCCGGAAGTCGCGAATTTCGCTGGCCGGCAGCGGTTCCATGCCGCGGATTGTAAATCACGGCAGGCGAAGGCTGCGCGAGCGGCCATGTGCGGCATCTTTCGGCGCGGAAAAACCATCTCAATGGGATGTGAATCGCCGCATTTCCACGGGGCACGGCCATCCGTAACCGGAGAGTACATAGTGGAGGACGGCGCAGTAAAAATCCTGTGCTACGATTCTTTGTACCTCCAGCATTGGAACCGAAAACAATGTCCAGGTCAGTCGGCCCCGTTGTAATCGCCGTCGCCAGCCTCGTCCTGCTTGCCGCAATGATATTTTCCGCGAGCGCATGGACGCCCACCAGCGCCCACCATCAGCCGAAAACCAGCTTCGCCGCGGCGTCCGCGGTTACGACGCCGGCGCCGAGCGCCGTCTCCGCGCCCATGGCGCCGCCAGGAACCGTGCTGCACGTGGTCGCCAAGGGTGAGAACGTGCCGGTGGTGATCCGCAAATACTGGGTGGCAAGCAGCTTCATGACGCACGGGGAGATGGAAGCCGCGCTGCGGCAGCGGAACACCGGGATCAAGGGAATCGCGCTCAAGCCGGGCGAAACGCTGGTCATTCCGGGCATGGAAGGCCCGATTACCCAGCAGCCCGTGCCGGTTCCGACGAATTACGAAGTCCGGGCCATCTACCTGACCGGCGTCATGGCCGGCAGCGTGAATGGCATGAACCTGATCCAGCGCTGGCGCGCCGCCGGCGGCAACGCCGTGGTGTTCGACGTCAAGGACAGCGACGGCATCGTCAACATACCGTTCCAGCACCCGTTGAATACCGGCGGGCCGCATCCGTACATCCCTAACCTCCCGAAATTTACTCGCTGGCTGCATGAGCAGGGGATGCACGCGATCGTCCGGATTGCGATCTTCCGCGACGAAAAGCTGGTGACCACGCATCCCGAGCTGGCGGTGCAGTCGCGCTCCCGTCACCAGGCGTGGCGGGAAAACGGCAAGCTGGTGTGGACCGACCCGTCCAAGCCCGAAGTGCAGCAGTTCAACATCGCGCTGGCGCGGCAGGCGGCGCTGGACGGCGTGGACGAAGTGCAGTTCGATTACGTGCGCTTCCCCGCCGAGGGCGACCAGAAGGACACCAGCTTCTACTTCGACTCGCATCCCCTGCACCGGCCGGCCAAGGGACCGGATGGCAAGGAAATCCCCGCCCAGCCCACCACACGCAGCGAGGTGATCGCCGACTTCCTTTCCAAGGCCTACGCCGAACTGCACCCCATGAAGGTGCTGTTCTCCCTGGACGTGTTCGGGGTGATGGCGTGGCAGCGTCCGATTGACCTGTCGCACACCGGCCAGGACATCACGCAGATGGCGAAATACTGCGACGTGCTCTCGCCCATGATCTATCCCTCGCACTTCTTCGGCATGGACGGCTACAAGGTGCCGGGCGACGCGCCGGAGCACTTCATATCGGAATCCATGGAGCGTTTCAAGAAGGTCACGGCCGGCAGCGGCGTGGTACTGCGACCCTGGCTGCAGGCCTTCGGCTGGAAGACGCCGAGCTATTCGCCGCAGTATGTCGAGACGCAGGTGAAGGTGGCCAAGGAGAATGGTGGCATCGGGTTCCTGTTCTGGAACGCCCGCAACGACTACAGCAAGCCTTTCACGGCGATGCCCGACATGCGTCGCAACCCGCAGTTCTTCCGTGGCGACGAATTGCCCAAGTTGAAGACGGCAAGCGAGCCAGAGAAGCCGGCGGCGGCAGCGGCGGCGAAGAGCTGACTTTCCAACATTGCGGAAAATTCCGAACGTGCGGATGTGCCAGACTTCAGCCTTTGGTGGAAGCGCCGGGCTTTAGCCCGGCGAAACTGCGGGCACAGACGAGATGGGCTTCAGCCCTGGCCGCGCATCAAGACTGATCCTTCCCGCCGCAGAAGAATACGGATATTCCGTTGCTCCCGCCGACAACCCGCCACGAACCGGGTTACTCCGGATGTATTCGCGATGATTCTCGTAATCTGCCACATCCTTGATCCGGTGCTCAGTGAATCCCGTTGACCACACTTCCAGGTTGGACCCCATTTCCTTCTTCACGCGATATGAAAAACCGCCTTTGATGAATTGAACCGCGCGTTCGAGCGGGATTTCGTAGTTGGGCGTGATGATGACGTGAAAATGGTCGGGCATGAGCACGAATTCATGAAGGAGGAATTTCCCGGCCCGGCGGTATTCGTCGATGGTCCGGATGAAGAGCTGGGCAAGCGGGTCGGAGCGGAAGATCTGGCGCCGGCCCCAGGTGGATGCGGTCACGAAAAAGGTACGGACCTCTTGTGGGGCTTTGTGTTGTCCAGCGCTAAAGCGCTCCATGGGTTGTCGCCTCTTTCGCCGGGCTAAAGCCCGGCGCTTCCACCATTGTCTAAAGCCCTTTCGTCTCCCGTGCATGTTGACGCCGGGCTGAAGCCCGGCGCTTCCACCAACCGTCAGAATTGTGGTGAAACATTTGACTCAGGCATGGTCACCCCCGCAAGTCCGTCCCTCACTTGTCCCTGTGACGGTCTCTTTCCCTGCGGCCTAGGGGAAACACCTCGGCTATAATGAGGTGTAACACCGCACGTGCTTCACGCACTGGAATGCCGATTTCGCCTGTCTGCCGGCAGGCGGATCTGCGTCCGGCAAACGACTCTCGGCAGAACGAGCATCTGTTGGGTTCAAGCAAGTGGCAGGCGGCAGTATGTCCCGCGAAGGAGGCCGACATGGCCATTCAGAAGACCGACAAAATCTGGCATAACGGAAAACTGATTCCCTGGGAAGAAGCCAACATCCACGTGATGTCGCACGTGGTGAACTATGGGTCGTCGGTGTTTGAGGGGATCCGCTGCTACGCCCAGCCGAAGGGGCCGGCGATTTTCCGCGCGCAGGAACACATGCAGCGGCTGCTGGATTCGGCAAAGATCTACCGCATGGACGTCGCGTACACCGCGATGAGCTGGTCAACGCGATGGTCGAAGTGATCGGCATCAACCATGTTTTCCCGTGCTACATCCGCCCGCTGGTTCTGCGCGGCTACGGAGAGGCGGGCGTCAACCCGCTCAATTCGCCCATCGAGGTTTACATCGTCAATTACCCGTGGGGAAAATATCTCGGCCACGGATCGGACGAGGGCGTGGATGTCTGCGTCTCCTCGTGGACGCGCATTGCGCCCAACACGCTGCCGGCGATGTCGAAGAGCGGCGCCAATTACATGAACTCGCAGCTCATCAAGATGGAAGCCATCCTGAACGGGTATGTCGAGGGCATCGCGCTGGACGCCAACGGCTACGTCAGCGAAGGCTCGGGCGAAAACCTGTTTGTCGTGCGCCAGGGAAACCTGCACACCGCGCCGCTGGGCAACTCGGTGCTGCCGGGGATCACGCGCGATTCGGTGATCCGCATTGCCAATGACCTGCGGATCACGGTGGTCGAGCAGCCCATCCCGCGCGAGATGCTGTACATCGCGGAAGAGGTGTTCTTCTCCGGGACGGCGGCGGAGATTACCTCCATCCGCTCGGTGGACAAAATCACCGTCGGCAAGGGCGTGATCGGGCCGGTGACCACGGCGATCAAGAAGGACTTCTATGGGATCATCAACGGCACCGAACCCGACCGCTATCACTGGCTGACCCCGGTGCCGGTGAAGAAGAACACGCAGCAGCCGGTGGGAGTGTAGACTTTCAGTTTCGGCAATGAACGGATAGCCGGGGCAAAGGGCTCCGGCTCTTCGTTTGGGCCGGCAAAGCTGAACCGCTAAGAACGCAAGGGGGACGCAGCGGAACTTCTCTTTTTCTTTGCGTCCTTGGCGTCCTTTGCGGTTGGCTTTTGCTTGGGATGGGCCAGACACATGGGAGCTTTCGCTCGCTTGCTTTGCCGCCACGCGCCGCGCACAATGGCAACTTTATTTCTTCCCAGGAGGCAATCATGGCAACCGCTACCCGGAGCGCCGTCACACCCGACTTCGTCGTCGCCTATCGCGAACTCATCCTGTCCACGATGGCGGCGGAGATGCAAATCACCAAGAAAGTGATCGGCGCCATCCCGGAATCCGCCAAGGGCTACAAGCCGGACCCAAAGTCGAAGAACGCGCATGAACTGGCGTGGCACATCGCCAGCGACGATGTCGCCTTCCTGAACAAAATTGCCGACATGAAGATCGCGATGACCGAGCCATTGCCGGCGCCCGGCACCATCGCAGAAATCTTGAAATATTACGAAGAGAACCTGCCCAAAGCGATCAAGCGGGTGCTTGACATGACCGCGGAGCAACTGCTGACGCCGGTAAGCTTCTTCGGCGTGATAAACCAGCCGGTGTATCAATACCTGCTGATGGTGAATAACCACAGCGTGCACCATCGCGGCCAGCTTTCGACCTACCTGCGCCCCATGCGGTCGAAGGTCCCGAGCATCTACGGCGGCAGCGCCGACGAACCGTTTAAAGGGTAGGTTTTAGGCTTTAGGCTTTAGGTTTTAGGTTTTTAGGTTTTAGGCTTTAGGTTTTAGGTTTTGGGGTTTTAGGTTTTAGGTTTTAGGAGCAAGACACAAATGCTCCGATACCACTGGCAAGCTCACAATAGCCGGGATCCCTGCAGCCTTGAGCCTTGCGCCCGTTCCGTGATACGTTCTGGCCGCACTCGCAGCTATGCTGGGAAGCCTCCATGCAAATTGACGAACTGTTGCGCATTGCCATGGACCGGAAGGCGTCGGACTTGCACCTGAAGGTGGGCAACTACCCGCACGTGCGAATTGACGGCGAACTGGTCCCGCTCGTCGAACAACCGCGCGTTACCGCCGAGGAGATGCTGGGCATGGCGTTCAGCATGATGTCCAACCGGCAGAAACAAAAATTCAAGGAGAATGCCGAGCTCGACATGGCCTACGGCGTCGCCGGCCTGGGACGCTTCCGTGTGAACGTCTTCCAGCAGCGCGGCAACGTCGGCCTGGTGCTGCGCGTGATTCCCACCAAGATCCGCCCGCTGGACGAGCTCTACATGCCGAAGATCGTGGAGCAGATCTGCGACATGCCGCGCGGCCTGGTGCTGGTGACGGGCGTGACCGGTTCCGGCAAGTCGACCACGCTGGCGGCCATGATCGACAAGATCAATTCCACCCGGCCGGAGCACATCATCACCATCGAGGACCCGATCGAGTTCCTGCACCGCGACAAGAAAGGCTTCGTCAACCAGCGCGAGGTCGAGGTGGACACGCCGTCGTTCTCCTCGGCGCTGCGCGCCAGCTTGCGCCAGGACCCGGACGTGATCCTGGTGGGCGAAATGCGCGACCTGGAAACCATCGCCACCGCGCTGCACGCCGCCGAAACCGGCCACATGGTGTTCTCCACGCTGCACACGCTGGACGCGGTGGAGACCATCAACCGCATTATCTCCGTCTTCCCGCCGCCGGAGCAGAAGCAGATCCGGTTGCAGTTGGCGGCCACCCTGCGGGCGGTCATCAGCCAGCGCCTGGTGCGCCGCAGCGACAGCGCCGGCCGCGTGCCCGCGGTCGAGGTGCTGATCTCCACGGCGTATGTGCGCGAGTGCATCATCGTGCCGGAAAAAACGCGCACCATCAAAGAAGCGCTGGCGCAGGGCACGTCGCAATACGGCATGCAGACCTTCGATCAGTCGCTCTACGATCTCTTCACCCACGGGCTGATTGCCTACGAGACGGCGCTGGAGAACGCATCCAACCCGGACGATTTCAAGCTGCGCGTGCAGGGCATCAGCGGCACCTCCGAATCCACCCGCGACGAGATGTCGCAGGCTGCCAGGGGAGGATTCGGAAGATAGGTTTTAGGCTTTAGGCTTTAGGCTTCCGGCCGTCCAGAAATGGGCGGCCATTGTTTTTGTCAGATGGTGGTCGGGGACGATTGCCTGTTGCTTGAGGTCCGACAGCGCCGCCGATTCCCAAAGCGACATCACTCCTCATGAAATCGACAATCGGCAATCGACAATCGGAAATGCTTTTGTTGTTAGCTGATGCTAACGTAGGCGCGCATGACATTCGGGCGCGGGAAGAAACTTTATAACGAGGCGGAGCTATACGAATATGCCGTGGGCGCTCTGGGACGCCGGATGCGCTCGGTGGCGGAATTGAAACGCCTGCTGCGCCGGCGGGTGGAAGCGGACGAGCTCGGCCAAACCCTGGTCGAGTTGGTGATTGCCAGGCTGAAAGAGCAGCGCTACTTGAACGACGCGCAGTACGCCTCCACCTACTCCAGCCTGCGCCGCGAGAATGACAAGTTCGGCCGGCGGCGGGTGATCACCGAACTGAAATCGCGCGGCGTACATTCCGAGGTCATCGAAAAGGCGATTGCCGGCGCCTACGAGAACGTCAACGAAGAGGCGCTGGCGCGCGAATATCTCCGCCGCAAGCGCATGCACAAACCCGAAGACGAAAAGCATGCGGCGCGCGTGTTCCGCTCCCTTATCCGCGCCGGGTTTGGCACACGCACCATCATTTCGATCCTGAAAAAATGGGACGTGGACGATGAAGTCCTGACGGCGCTGGAAACCGAAGAGCAGTAGCCGAATTCACCACCGAGACACCGAGTCCACCGAGATTCACCGAGAATGTCTTTTGAAATGATTCCCTCGGTGTTCCTCTGTGTGCTCGGTGTCTCGGTGGTGAAGACTGCTAAAATGAACAGCTCACATGCTTAGCGGCAATGAAATCCGGCGCAAGTTCCTGGACTATTTCGTCCAGCGCGGCCACAAAGAGGTTCATTCTTCCTCGCTCGTGCCCGCCAACGATCCCACCCTGCTGTTCACCAACGCGGGCATGAACCAGTTCAAGGACGTCTTTCTCGGCCTGGAGAAGCGCGACTACAACCGCGCCACCACGTCGCAGAAATGCGTGCGCGCCGGCGGCAAGCATAACGATCTCGAGAACGTCGGGTTCACTAACCGCCATCACACGTTTTTCGAGATGCTGGGAAATTTCTCCTTCGGCGATTACTTCAAACGAGAGGCCATCGCCTACGCGTGGGAGCTGATCACCTCGCCCGAGTGGTACGGGATTCCCAATGACAAGCTCTACGCGACGATCTTCAAGGGCGAGGGCGCGGTGCCGCGCGACGAAGAGGCATACAACCTCTGGCTCGAGCAGGGCGTACCGAAAGAACGGATCTTTGAGTTCGGGCTCAAAGACAATTTCTGGCAGATGGGCGACACCGGCCCCTGCGGCCCGTGCAGCGAACTGCACTACGACATGGGCCCGGCGGCCAGCGACCAGGGACACACCGACTGCAAGTTCGGCTGCGAATGCGGGCGCTACATCGAAATCTGGAACCTGGTGTTCATGCAGTTCGACCGTATCGTCCACAAGGTGCAGCTATTTGACAATGACAATTTTGGTGACCGTGAGGGTCCTAAACACGACGCAACCAGCGTTGAATTGCGACCGCTGCCCAAACCTTCGATTGACACCGGCGCCGGGCTGGAGCGGATCACGGCGGTGCTGCAGGGCGTGCTCTCGAACTACGACACCGACCTGTTCAAGCCGCTGATCAAGCGCGCCGCGGAGCTGTGCGGCGTGGACGCGGAAAAGGAGTTGAAGGCGGAGGCCGGAGGACGCAATGCGGCGTCGTTGCGGGTGATCGCCGACCACGCGCGCGCCACCACTTTCCTGATCAGCGACGGCGTGCTGCCGATGAACGAAGGGCGCGGCTACGTGCTGCGCAAGATCATGCGCCGCGCGATCCGTCACGGGCGCCTGCTGGGCCAGAACAAGCCGTTCCTCTACCAGATGGTGCACGCGGTGTGCGACCAGATGTGCGGCGCGTATCCCGAAATCGCGCAGAATGCCGGGCGCATCGTCCAGGTGGTCGAGGGCGAGGAGAAGCGCTTCGCGCACACGCTCGAATTTGGAAACCGAGAGCTAATCAGAGATATGGATGACGTTTTGTGAACAGGTCTGGGACTTCTTTCACGAGGATGATCTGAGATTTTCGGAAGTCGAACGATTCGAGACGGACGCGCAAGGGCACTCGATGCGCGGGCTCGACCACCGGAAAGTTAGGCGGGTGTTCGGGGGCCATGGCGAGGGACTTCTCTTAACACCTGCGGAGCGAATGCGATTGGCTCAGCTCATCCGGGATTCTCACGGCCGTGAGATTGCGTTTCCGGGCGATCGGGCATTCCGGCTGTACGACACCTTCGGCTTGCCGCTGGACTTTATCCTCGACGCGTGCCGAGACGCAGGCATTGAATTCGACCAGGATGGTTTTGAAAACGCCTTGAACCAGGCGCGCACGCGCGCACAGGCATCGTGGAAGGGCGCGGCGAAACAGACCGCGAATCCCGTCTATCAGTCAATAGCTGACGGTAGCTCTTCATCTGCTCCCGAGAAGCAAGATCAGCTGATCGTGGGATCGACTTGCCGGATCGTTCCTGCCGAACACTCCGTGTTTGAGGGCTATCGCCAGACCGAATCCAGCGGCTGCGAGGTGCTGGCGCTCGTCCGTCACGGACAAGGGATTCAGGAACTGAAGAAAGGCGAGCAGGGTGAGGTCATTCTCGACCACACGCCTTTCTACGCCGAATCCGGCGGCCAGGTCGCCGATCGCGGATTGCTCTACTCGCCCGGTCGCGGCATGGTGGTCGCCGAAGTCGAGGGCTGCTACTACCCGGTGCAGGGCGTGCGCGCGCACCAGGTAGTCGCGCGTGAAGATATTCGCGTTGGCGATCGCGTGGATGCCGTGGTGGACACGGAAAAGCGCTGGGCGACGATGCGCCATCACACTGCCACGCACCTGCTGCACGCCGGGCTGCGCCAGGTGCTGGGCCCGCACGTGAAACAGGCTGGCTCGCTGGTTTCGCCCGGGCGGCTGCGCTTTGACTTCTCGCATTTTGTCGGCGTGGAAGACGAGGAGTTGCAGGACATCGAGGACATCGTCAACAAGGAAGTGCTGCGCAACCAGCGGGTGGAAGTGATCGAGGACGTGCCGATTGACGTCGCCGTCAACGAGTACAAGGCGATGGCGCTGTTCGGCGAGAAGTACGGCGATAAGGTGCGGGTGATCAAGATCGGCGATTTCTCCACCGAGCTTTGCGGCGGCACGCACACCGCGGCGACGGGCGAGATCGGGCTGATCAAAATACTCGATGAGGGCAGCGTCTCCTCGGGCGTGCGGCGCCTAGAGGCGGTTGCGGGCGAGAGTTCGCTGCGGCACTTCCGCGCCGACCATGAACTGGAGCACGTGGCGCGCACGCTGGTGCGCTCGGCGGAGCCGGAAGGATCGCTGGCCACCGCGCTGCGCCACGAGATTAACGCCCGCGATGAAGAGATCAAGAAGCTGCGCAAGGAGTTGGAGCAGGCGCGGATGAAGTCGGCGTCGGCGACCACCGCTTCCATCGAGGACAAGGTCCGCGTGGTGAACGGGGTGAAAGTGCTGGCGCATCGCGTGGACAACCTGGAGCGCGCGCAACTTCGCACCCTGGTGGACAACCTGCGTCAGAAGCTGGGATCCGGGGTTGTAGTGGTGGGCTCGGCGTCCGACGGGACAGTGGCGCTGGTGGCCGGAGTCACCAAGGACCTGACCTCGCGCGTGCAGGCGGGCAAGGTGATCGGCCCGGTGGCGGAGCGGGTCGGCGGCAAAGGCGGCGGGCGTCCCGATCTTGCGGAAGCCGGCGGAAAAGATCCCGCGGCGCTGGATGAGGCACTGAGCAGCGTGTACGGAGTGGTGGAGTCCTTGCTGAAGTGATCAAGTGAAATCCCCACCCTGTCTCGCTCCTTCGACTGCAGCTAAGGGTAGGCTCCCTCAGGCGAGACAAGGGTGGGGCAACCGCATCTTTTGTTAACAGCAGGTCCCTTGCTGCGCTCGGGATGACACCAGTGAAATTCATTTTCCCGCAGCGACCATCCTCCCGCCCTGCGGAGCGTCCAGCGTGCGCTTCAGCCGCACGTACTCCTCCAGCACGTCGGAGACGAGCACGCCCCGGTCCTTCTGCGGATTCACATTGGTAAACGTCTGGTAGTGATCGCCGCCAGTGGCAAGAAAACTGTTGGTGACCACGGAATAGGTGCGCGCGTCCTCCAGGGGCGCGTCGCCCACGTGCACGGAAAGCAGGCGGTGATATTCGGGCCGGCTTAAGTCATAGTGCAGGCGCAGGCCGGCGACCTGCATCATTCCGACCTTGAGGGTCAGCGACTGCTCCAGCAGTTCGCGCAATTGTGCGCCGGTCAAGTTCATGGTGACCAGCGAATTGATAAACGGCGCCGCGGTGATCACCTGGTTGCGGGTGATGGGGCCGGCCGCGATATCGCCGCGAATGCCGCCGGCATTCTCCAGGGCGATCTGCGCGTTGGTCTTCCAGCGCATGGCGTCGGCGATCACGTCCCCCAGCGCGGACTCGCCGTTGTAATTGCGGTTGAGCGGCACGGTCGCGGTTCCCACAACCTCGCCGCCCAGGCGGTTCGATTCTCCCACCCAGCGGGCCACCACTTGTTCCACCGCAGGAGGTGTGGCAAATACACCGGGCATCACGCGCAGCAGGCCGCCGGTGTGGGCGAGCACCTTGTGCGCCTGCTGATCGTAGGTCAGGTGCAAGACGCCGAGGGTGGTGCCGCGGCCATAGGTCTGCACCACGATGCTGCCGTTCTTCGGACCGACCCAGGGCACCTCGATGCCTCGATGCGCATGCCCGCCGACAAAGACATCAATGCCCGGAACGGCCTCCACGGTGCGCTTATCGGCGTCGAAATTGCGCTGCACTTCGGGATGCGCCTCGGCGTCGTCCTGCATGGGACCGGTCTCGCCCTGATGCGCCAGCACGACCACCAGGTCGGCGCGCCGGCGCAATTCGGGCACGAGCCGCTGGAGAATCGGCACGGGATCGCGCACGTCGAGCATTTCCCAGGTGACGGCCGCGGTGGAGGGCATGGCGTCCACGCCGAAGATGCCGATCACCGCCACGCGCACGCCGTTCTTCTCGACCAGGGCATAGGGTTTCGCGAACGGCCGCCCGTCTTTGTAAAAGATGTTGGCCGCGAGCACGGGAAAGGGCTCCAGCCTGGCATAGTCGCGGGCGCGGTCAATGCCGTAATCGAACTCATGATTGCCGTAACAGACGGCGTCGTAGTTGATCGCCTTGAACATCTCGATCAGCGCACGTCCCCGGCTCAAATACGAGATCGCCTGGCCGGTGTAAAGGTCGCCGCTGTCGAACAGGAACGCATTGGGGTTGTTGCGGCGCATCATGTCCACCCAGGCAGCGAAGGCGCGCACGCCGCCGATCATCGGCTGGTCCACCAGCCAGGTAGCCTTCATGGGCTCGACCGCGGCGTGAAAATCGTTGGAGTAAAGGATGGTGACGGTCACCGGCGGCGCCGCCGGAGCGCGCAACGGGAACGCCGCACACACCAGCAGAACGATTGTGATCAGCCTGAGTCTTGGGATGGGCATTGGGTGAATCTATGGGCGATTCCCAGAGTGAGTCAAGTGCCGCCGTGGGACGGGCGTCCTTTCGTCACTTGCGGGGCCGGTGGGACTCACTTTCTTGCCGATTTTGCCGGTAATTCCCCGCTAGTCACCCCCCTGATTCCCGTCCAACAACGGATTGAATGGCAGGGTTGCGCGTGTCATAATCGCGGCACTCTGGAATGATTGTCTCCGCCGGGCGCAGGGCGTCGCCGCGCGCAAGTGTGCCGGTGACCGTGGTAGGTGTAGCGCGAAGGAGTTTGCAACCGCAGCTTCCGCGCGGAGGACGAAATGCCTGAACACCTGCACCAGCCCGTACGGCGGCGCTTCACGGTGCTGCTGGCCGCAATGGCAATGAGCCTGACGGTTCTGCCTGCTTATTCCTCGCCAACTTCCGACGAAACTGCGCCGCCGGCGAAAACCGCGGCAGCGCAGGGGGGCGGCATCATTGCAGTCCAGGAAAATGGGCACAAGGTGTACGTGAACAACGAAACGCCGGCGGCGCCGGCAGCGAGTCCGCGTGCCAGTTCCCGCCACAGCGTGCTGGTGTACTGGAGCAATACCGAGCACCGGTGGAAACCGGTGCCGGCGCCGAGTCCCGCCGCCATGCGGGCCGCGCGCAATGCCGCTGCCGAAGTGCGGGGCTACGTCGCCGCGCAGCCGCGAGCTTCCGGCGCTTCCCCCGGCGTTGCGAACCCCAATTACGCGACGTTGGCACGCGGCTACCGCGTCAGCGCCGCCGAGATTGATTCCGCCATTGACCAGGCGGCGTCGAAACACGGGGTCGACGCCAACCTGGTGCGCGCTCTCGTCAAGGTGGAATCGAATTTCAATCCCAACGCCGTTTCCAACAAGGGGGCGATGGGCCTGATGCAACTGATGCCGCGCACCGCCAGCGGCCTGAGCGTGAGCAATCCGTTCGACCCGCAGCAGAACGTGGACGCCGGGGTTCGGCACCTGAAGCAACTGCTCAACGATTTCGGGGGCGACGTGCGGCTGTCGCTGGCGGCGTACAACGCCGGCGAAGGTGCGGTGAAGCGCAACGGCGGCGTGCCGCACTATGCCGAGACGCAGAATTACGTAAAGCGCATCACCGATCTGTACTGGAACAAGAATGGAAACGTGTTCCGTCCGGGCAGCGCGCCGGTGCACATGTACCGCGGGGAAGACGGCGTGCTGCGCATGACGAACACGGAATGAGTACCGAGTACCTAGTACCGAGTACCGAGCCATGGTGACAAGGATCAGAAAACGGTCGATCGCGATTGCGGCCATGGCGCTGACCCTGGCATTGGCCGTTCCCGCGAGCGCCCGGCGCACCATCGCGCAGAAAAAGCAGGCCGCGGGCACGCAGTTCGACAACGCGGAGCGCATGCGCGAGGCGCTGAACGGCCGCGCCGTCTCCGAGCGCAGCCGGCGTGATTACAACCGGGTCATCGATGCCTACCGCGCGGTCTATTTCACTGCCCCAACTTCGAACCGGGCCGATGCCAGCGTGGCCGCCGTCGCCGAGCTGATGGTTGCGATGGGCCGCCAGTTCCACGACGAGAAGGCGCTGCACGCCGCCATCGGACAGTATGAATTCCTCCGCCGCGAGTATCCCGGCAGCCGCTTCCGCTTGCAGGCGCTGTACACGATCGCGCAGATCTATAAAGACGACCTCGATGATGCGGCGCAGGCACGCGCGACGTTTGAGGAATTCCTGAAGCGCTATCCGCACAGCGAGCTGGTGGTGGAGGCGCGCGACGCCATCAAGGAACTCGATCAGCAGGCCAAGGCAGCGGAGAAGCCGAAACCGCCGGCGAAGACGGCGAAACAGGAAGCGCCGCCACCGCCGCCCGCGGAACCGAAGCGCGCCACCCTGGTGACCGGGATTCGCCACTGGTCCACCCCCGATTACACGCGCGTCGCCATCGATCTCGAAAACGAAGTGCAGTTTGAAACCGGCCGTATACCCGGCCCTGACCGCCTGTACTTCGACCTGCACAATACCCATCTTTCCTCGACGCTGAAGGGCAAGTCCTTCGATGTGGAAGATGGATTTCTACACAAGGTGCGGGTGGCGCAATACCAGCAGGATGAAACGCGCATCGTGCTTGAACTGGACGACGTCGCCGACTATTCCGCATTCCTGCTGCCGAATCCCTACCGGCTGATCATTGATGTTCACGGCAAGCATCCGCAGAAAATGGCGAAGGCGGAGCCTGCCAAGGCTGCGCCGCGCGAAGCGGAGAAGAAGGCCGCCAAGCCTGCTTCGGAAGCCGCTGCCAAACCAGCCGCTCCGGCCGAGAGGACAAGCACCGAGCCGGTTGCGGGCAAGAAGCGCGAGACCGCGGCGGGCGCGAGTGCGGCGCCGGCAGACAAGTCGAAGCCGGATGCCACCTTCGACGAATTGGCGGAAACGGTCGCCAAGCTGAATCCGCCCGAGGTGGCGCCGAAGCCGAAGAACAAGGAAACCGAAGCGAAACCGGCCGCCAAAGCAGCGAAAGAACCGGTCGCAACCTCCGGCAAGCGTGGGAAGGCGAAGAAGAAGACACCCGAGCCTGTGGCCGGTCATGAAGCGCAGCCCACGGCGAATGGCGAGCGTTCCCTGATCCGCGCGCTCGGCCTGAAGATTGGGCGCATCGTGGTGGATGCCGGCCACGGTGGCCACGACACCGGCACCATCGCTCCCAATGGCCTGCTGGAAAAAGACCTGGTGCTCGACGTGGCGCTGCGCCTGGGCAAGCTGCTGGAGTCGCGCATGGGCGCCGAGGTGGTCTATACCCGCGAAGACGACACCTTCATCCCGCTGGAGACGCGGACTGCGATTGCCAACCAGAACCAGGCCGACCTGTTCATCTCGATTCACGCCAACTCGAGCAGCGATCCCTCGGCACGCGGCATCGAGACTTACTACCTGAACTTCACCACCTCGGCGGACGCGCTGGAAGTGGCCGCGCGCGAAAACGCCGTGTCGGAGAAATCCATCCACGAATTGCAGGACCTGGTGAAGAAGATCGCGCTCAAAGACAAGATCGAGGAATCGCGTGAGTTCGCGGTGGATGTGCAGCAGGCGCTCTACAACGGACTGGCGAACCGTGGCCTGCGCAATCGCGGCGTCAAGAAAGCGCCGTTCATCGTGCTGATCGGCGCCAATATGCCGTCCATCCTGGCGGAGATATCGTTCGTCAGCAATCCGGCCGATGCCAAGCGGCTGAAAACTCCCGAGTACCGGGAGAAGATAGCCGAATCCCTCTACCGCGGAACGGCCAAGTACGTCAGCGGACTGAGCGGAATGAAAGTGGCATCCAAACTAACCAAGCCGGTGCCGACGGCCGCTGCGTCGGCGGCTCCGAATCCCAGCAGCCAGTAAGACAATTGCCGCACTGGAGAAGTGCGGAACTGCCGAATCGGGAAATCCGCGGCATGCAAATTCTGCAATTCGGCAATTCCGCAGTTCGGCAATCCCCCGTGCTGGAAACTTTACTCCCCCCTCTGTAGTCTAATCAGTACAGGCCCATCCTCAGCCATCGTGTGCATGAAACGGAATGTTCCAGTACTGATCCTGCTGCTTGCCGCCCTGCTGCCGGCGCTGGCGGCGAATCCAAAGAGCAAGCCGGATTCCCTGCTGCCGGAGGCTTTTGCCGGATGGCAGAAGAGCGCGCTGGCGCGCACCAGCGCCAATCCCGCCGATGCCGATAAGGTCAACCCGGACTTGTTGAAGGAATACGGGTTCGCGGATTTCGAGGACGCCACCTATCGCAAGGGCGACCGCAACATCGAGGTCAAGGCCATCCGTTTTGCCGATGCCAGCGGGGCGTACGGCGCGTTCACCTTCTACAAAGCTCCGGAGATGCAGAAGGAGAAGATTGGCGACCAGGCAGCCTCGGCCAACGAACGCGTGCTGTTTTATCGCGGCAATGTCGTGATTCAGGCGGTGCTCGACCGCGTCACGCCAATGTCGGCCGCGGAACTGCGCGAGCTGGCCGCCGACATCCCTTTGCCCACTGGCAGCGCGCGCAATCTGCCTACGCTGCCGCTCTACCTGCCGCGCCAAGGATATGTTCCGAATACCGCCAAGTACGTAGCCGGTCCGCTGGGCCTGGCCAGTATCGGCGCTCCCGTACCGGCGAACCTGGTGGAGTTCGAACGCGGCGCCGAAGTGGCGCAAGGCCAGTACAACTCCGGCCAGGGCACGGCGACGCTGACGCTGATTTCGTATCCCACGCCGCAGATCGCGGGCGAGCGCCTGCGCGCCATGGATGGGGCACATCCGCAAGCGCAGGACGGTTCGACCTCGCCATTGTTCCTGACCAAGCGGAGCGGCCCGCTGGTGGCAATCGTGACCGGCGCCATCTCGACGCGGGAAGCAAAATCGTTGCTCGCCTCGGTCAACTACGATGCCGAGGTCACCTGGACCCAGCGCACCGGATTGTCACCGCGCGATAATGCGGGCACGCTGCTGGTGGGCGTGATTCTGTTGACGGGAATCATTCTTGGCCTGGCGCTGGTGGCGGGAATCGCGTTCGGCGGCATCCGAATTGTGGCGAAACGGCTTTTTCCCGACCGCTTCTTCGACCGCTCGCGGGATGTGGAGATCATCGAGTTGCACCTGCGATAGGAGTTCCCAAAGCGGTACGACAGTCCTTATTCTTTCCCTTAACCTGCTGATTTCACAGACTTTTCTTCGGAATTCGACCCTGCGGGGGGCGTTTTCCACCCCCAATCAGGTATTTTTACTAATAAGTTAAGTTGTTGATAACACAGGGATTTAATTTGGAAAAAATCCTTGACACCCCTTTTCCCCGCTCATAAGATTTCGCCAGAAAAAGTTTCTGACGGTGCTAACCCTCCGTAAGGAACTATTCTCCCTTGAAGAAAAGGCCGCCCGAGTTGCCGGGCGGCCTTTTCGTTTGCGCGGAGCAGCGATTAGCGATTAGCAATTAGCTGTTAGCCAGAGTGGTGACGGTGCGAAGTGTTGTGCGCGCCTGAGGCGTGTGAGGCGATCAACTGGGCGGATGGAATAATAGTGAAGGCGAGGCGAGGTCAGCTAATGGCTAATCGCTAATTGCCAAGAGCTGTTTTTCTGGAGCCGACGATCGGACTTGAACCGATGACCTGTCGATTACGAATCGACTGCTCTACCAACTGAGCTACGTCGGCCCGATTTGATTTTAAAGGCGAGCACCCGCGGGCGTAAAGGGCTCGTCGGTTTTTCAGTTCGTCAGTTGTGTCAGTATGTCAGTGTCGCACGGAGCAGAGCTGCCTGCGAGAGATCCTTGGCGGAACCACCCGGACATGAACCATTGACTAACTGACATTCTGAATGTACTGGCACACTGAGTTATTAACAACTGAGGAAAACTTTCCGCTTGCGTTCGCTGGCGACCATTTTCATAATGGGAACTTAAGCAGACCGTTTGCGCAATCGAACCCGTGCACCGTTACCGTCGAGCGGATGTAATTCGCATACTGCGCATAACGGCGCGACAGATGGTCCAGTGGCAAAAAGCCGGACTGGTCGCGGCCGCTGACAGCTATTCCTTCGTCGACCTCCTGCAAATGAAGAAAATCCGCGACCTGCGCGCCAAGCGGGTGCGTTCGGCCGTGATCCGCGAATCGCTGCAAGCCATGCTCAAGCAGGTGGCGGGCATGGAAAACCCGCTGCTCGAAGCGGGAACCTTCTCCACCGGAACGCGGGTGGCATTCCGCCACGAAGGCCACGCGCTGGAGCCAACCAGCGGACAGTTCGTGATGGATTTCAGTCCTGGTGATCGCGTGGTGCCCGCCAACGTGAAAAGCATGCGGACAGCACAGACCGCCAGCGAACACTTCGCCCGCGGCGTGGCCCTGGAGGAAGACCCGCGCTCGCAGGCCGAGGCCATCGCCGCTTACCGGAAAGTGCTCGACCTCGATCCCGGCCACGCCGCCGCTTACATCAATCTCGGGACCCTTTATTACAACCGCCAGGACTACGCCAAGGCCGAGTCGCACTATCGCAAGGCGGTGGAAGTGGACCCGCGATACGCACTGGCATATTTCGATCTGGGCAATGTGCTGGACGAAACCGGGCGCGTCGCCGACGCCATCAACGCCTACAAAAACGCCCTGCAACTAGCGCCAACTTATGCCGATGCGCACTACAACCTGGCGCTCGCCTATGAAAAAACCCGGCAGTCCAGGGCGGCGTTGCAGCACTGGCGCGCCTATGTAAGGCTGGATAGTTCCGGGCCCTGGGCCACCCACGCCAAGAACCAGATCCGGCGCATCTTGGACAATGAAGGACTCAAAGTCGTCTACAAGAAAAAGAAATACTGCTAAACAATTCGCGTTAACAACGCTATCCTCCCACTAAAGTGGAACGAACAACGAAGTACCGGTCCGGAAACGGCATGGAGAGCCGGGATCGGGAATACAGGGTATTCTTATCTGTTCCTAAGCAACGCCAACTAGATACGGCAACGTCATAATGGACTGAGCATGCCAGGACACAGGAAAAAACGACTGGGAGAGGTCCTTCGCGACCGCAAGCGCCTGAAGGTGGAAGAGTTGGAAAAGGCGCTGCTCGAACAGCAGGAAGGCGGTACCGGGCTGTTGGGCGAACTGCTGATGCAGCGCGGCTACGTCGGCAAAGAGGACCTGGTCTCCGCGCTGGAAGAGGTGACGAAGATCCAGTACGTGGACGCGCGTTTCGCCACGGTCGAGAAAGCCGTCCTCAAGCTCGTACCGCAGCAGGCCGCGGAACGGTACCTGGTGCTTCCGCTGGTGCGCGAAGGCCGGCGCATCGTGGCGGTCATGGCGGAACCGCAAAACCTGAAGTTTCTTGACGAACTGCGGTTCATCACCGGCATGGAGGTGATTCCGCGGCTCGGCTTCCGCTCGGAAATCGAAGAGGCCATCAAGAAATGCTACGCCGAACTGGAACCCGCCGCCGAAGCCGCCGTGCCCAAGATTCCCATCCCGTTCATCGATCAGGTGGACGTATCCGACATGCAGTTCTTCACCGCCAGTTCCAGTGAACGGAACAAGGCGGCGATGGAGGAATTCGAGGCCGAGCTGCGCAATGAGAAGACACCGGCCGTGCGCCTGGTCTCGGCCATCCTGTCGGCGGCAGCCACCAAGAAGGCCAGCGACATCCATATCGAGCCGCAACCGCTGGGAACGGTGGTGCGCATCCGCGTGGACGGCGTGCTGCGCGAACTGACCCACATCCCGGCCGAGTTGACCTCGTTCCTGGTTTCGCGCATTAAGATCCTCTCCGACATGGATATTTCCGAGCGCCGGGTGCCGCAGGACGGGCGCTTCCTGGTGCAGATCGGCAACAGCCATCTCGACCTGCGCGTCTCCACGCTGCCCACCCACTCGGGCGAGAAGGTTGTCATGCGGCTGCTGGATCCCACCTCCAGCCGTGTCGGCTTCGAGAAACTCGGCATTGACCCCGACAACTCGGCCGCGATCGGCCAGATGCTTTCCGCGCCGCAAGGCATGCTGCTGGTCACCGGCCCGACCGGATCGGGCAAAAGCACGACGCTGTACGCGTGCCTGAACGTGTTGCGCTCGCCGTCGATCAACATCATCACCGTCGAGGATCCGATCGAGTACCGCGTCGAGGACATCAACCAGGTGCAGGTCAATAACAAGGCCGGCCTGACCTTCGCCGGATGCCTGCGCTCCATGCTGCGGCAGGACCCCAACGTCATCATGGTGGGCGAGATTCGCGACCAGGAAACCGCCGAGATCGCGCTGCAGGCCGCGCAAACCGGCCACCTGGTGCTCTCCACCCTGCATACCAACGACAGCATCGCCGCCATCACGCGCCTTCTCGACCTCAACGTGCCTTCGTTCCTGATTTCCGCGTCGGTCACCGGGGTGATCGCGCAGCGCCTGGTGCGCAAGCTGTGCGTCTGCCGCGACATGGCCCCCATGACCGAGGATCACGCCTCGCGCCTGCTGGCGGCCGGCATCGTGGACTTCGACAGCAACGCCTACATCCCGGTGGGCTGCTCCGAATGTGACAACTCCGGCTACAAGGGCCGCGTCGGCATCTATGAACTGCTGATCCTCGACGAACAGATCCGCTCCGCCATCCGTTCCGGTGCGCGCGACGAGGAAATCCGCAACCTGGCGCGCAGCGGCGGCATGCGCCTGATGCAGGAAGACGCGCTGGGGAAGGTGAAGCAGGGCATCACCACCATGGAAGAGGTGTTGCGCGTCGTGCCCTTCGACAACGCGGTCAGCCTTCGCTGCCGCAACTGCGGCCGGGCGCTGGCGCCTGCGTTCCTGTTCTGTCCCTACTGCGGCGCGGGTACACGCCAGGTCGCCGCGCCCATCGCCCGCAAGCGCACCGAAGGAGCGCCGGCATGAGTTCCGATCCCCACCAACACCCCGTTCCCAGCCGCGAATTCGATCGCTTCGCCACCTATCGTGGCCTAAACATCGTTTACGAAGGCCGCAGCGAACAGATCGTAGTGCGCGCCCCCGACATCAGCCCCCGCGGGATGTTCATCCATATTCCACAGCACTTTCCGGAAGGCGCGGTGCTCAAGCTCGAGTTCCGCTTAAGCCGCTCCGGCCGCAACGTCAAGACGCGCGCCGAAGTCCGCTACTGCCTGCCCGGCGTGGGCATTGGAGTTGAATTCGTAGACATTTCTCCGGAAGACGAACAGGCCATCGCCGACGAGATCGAATCCTTGATGGGCCACTGAGACTAACGCGCCACCCTTCGTCGTAGCGCACCCACGAACGCGGCATCCGCTTTTTCCGACACCATTTCCAGCGGTGAATAGCCGCGCACCCACGCCAGCCAGAATGTCATCAGCAGCAGCACGACAGTGAGGGTGATATTCTGCCACGAATTCAGCTCCCACTGCCCGCTCCACGTCCACGACCGATGCGAAAACGGCAGCAGGTACGGCACTGGCCAGTAGTCTCCCGCCGGACCTCGCGAGCCCGCTACGTCCTCCAGCAGGTGCAGGTGAAAAGCCAGCAGGGCGAAACCCGCGGTCTTCCACCGCCGCGTGGCTAGCGCGAAGGCAGCCACCGCCACCACTATCGCGAACGCCGCGTTGTGGAGCAAATGGTGGTAGTCGGAAAACCAGGTCAGCGGATGCGCCGAGTTGCTGGTCAGAACTTCCGCAGCGGCGCCAATCCCATCAAGATCCGGAACGACGCACGAGAGCGTAACGATGGCGCGGTCGCGCCGGTCGAAGGGTGTGACATTGGCCAGCACCCAGCCGGATAGGAAATGCGTCACCGGGCTCAAGGACGGCTGTCCCTCCCACGGGCGCCCAGGGTACTGCGAAGGGTGAATCGGTCACCAGATGCGGTCGTCGAGCCGGATGCGCGGCGCGCGCTCCGCCGTGGTGGCAAAGCTCAGCACCCTGGGCCGCACCAGGCGCGCAAAATCGTCGTACGCGACGCGCATGACCTCGTCATGCGACCCGGCGTTGAACGCGATTCGCGGCTGCTTGACCACGCCCTGGTCCACGAAGACCTCCATGCCATACAAATTCCCGAACGGCGGCATGGCGCCGGCGTCGCAGTCGGGAAACTGCTGCTTGAATTCCAGTTCGCTGGCCAGGCGCAACGACGACGCTCCGCTGGCGGTGTGCAGCGCGGTAATGTCCACCCGCCGCGACGCCGGCAGCACCGCCATCGCCAGCTTGCCGTCGCGGTTGACCATGACGACTTTCGCCAGTTCGTCGGCCGTCACATGCGAGGACGCCGCCGTGAGCTGCGCCGTGTAGGTGGTGGGGTGGTGGATGAGTTCGTACTTGATTTCGTTGCGATCGAGGAAGGCCTTCAGTTTCGCGCCGGGCATATGTACCTCCCGCAGCTTCCGTTAGCACCATGCTCTACCCGCACCGTGGCCCCTGGCGCAACTTTGTTGTCTTAGACGAGAAATCGCTTCCCGAATTGGTCAGCGGCAGGGCGTGCCTCTGAGGTTTCTTCCACGCTTCCTGTTCCGATTTTCCCCAATGCCCAATGGATGCAGGCGGAAGGACCTCCTAAACCGAGGCGAGTTATTCGGGGAAATTGGTGGACCTGGTCGGGATCGAACCGACGACCTCTTCCATGCCATGGAGGTCAAGAACCTGCCGGCCATTGATTCTAAAGGGCCTTATGACCGGCCCAGACGGCGCTGTTTGCTACCAAATTGCTACCAAATTATGCAAGTGGGTTGTGGGGCTGAATCGTGCACCATTGGCCAATCGGCAACGTGGTCGCGAGAGTTGATCCAGTCGCGCATCTTATGCCCCCGCCGGGTTTACTTTCGGAGCGCAACTCTTTCTTCAAATTCAAGCGGCTATTGATCGCGAACAGCAGCCCGAGTCAATGTGTTTTTCCTGTAACGAAATCCACGGTCACTGCGTTCATTCATGCGGAGGCGTTATGGACTCGGAATATCGGTTTCTTGCGACGGCTGAATGGACAGCGGACCGCCGAGGGAGGGTCGCAGGCGATCCGCTCGCTCCTAGGTTGGATTTTGCAGCGCCGCCTGAATTTCAAGGTGTTCCCGGCGTATGGTCGCCAGAACACTTCTTTGTGGCGGCTGTCGCAACCTGTTTCATCACCACATTCCGGGCGATTGCGGAGTTCTCAAAGTTCAAGTTCGACGGACTGACGGTGACTGGCGAAGGCGTGCTGGAAAAGGGAGAGGGGGGATACAAGTTCACCCGTATCTTCTTGCAGCCAGTGCTCACAATCGAGCGCGAAGAAGATCGCGAGCGGGCTCAGCGGCTCTTGGAGAAGGCGGAGCGGTCATGTCTCATCTCGCGCTCCATACATTCCGAGATCGTGCTGCAGCCGACGGTCGAAGTGGGCCGCGCTGTTAGTGGTTCGTAGCCTCAGGGGGTATATGGCAGAACTGAAGATGACGCGCATTCTCGCTGCCGTGGATCCGGCCGCGGAATTGGAAGAGCGGCGAGAGGACCATGCCGATGGAAAATGCTGACCGCGTGATGAGCGTCGCGGAGGCCCACAAGCTGGACAAACCAGAGCGCCTGCAATGGTTGCCTCCGGACTTGGTCCTCGGCCTTCTGCCGTTACGCAGTGGCATGGCCGTCGCCGACGTGGGTACCGGGACCGGCTATTTCGCCATCCCGATCGCCCGCGCCATCGCATCCGAAGGCAAAGTGTTCGCTGTTGACCTGCAACGGGAAATGCTGAGCCTGCTGGCGAACAAACTGCTCGCGACCGATGCACCTTCGAACATATCGTTGGTCCAGGGGAGTGCGGACGCGACATCGCTGGATTCGCAAAGCTGCGACTTAGCTTTCTTGGCCAACGTCTGGCACGAAGTGCCCGACCACGCTGCCGCCCTAAGGGAGATGAAACGTATTCTCAAGCCGGGCGGCAGCCTGGCCATCCTCGACTGGCGCACGGACGTGGAGCATCCTCCAGGACCGCCGCTGGAGCATCGCATTCACGCCGAGGAAGTCCGCCGATTCATTGAGTCACAAAGCTGGTCGTGTGATCCACCAATCTCGGTTGGACGCTACAGCTACATCGTCCTTTGCCGGCGTGCTGAGTCATTCAAGCGGCCGCCCGTCACCTGACAGCGTGCGCGTGGTAACGGTTGTAAATCGGGCCACGGATGACACTCAAGTTATCGGAGCTGGCATTCACTTCATCACACGCGGGGGCCTAGCCACGGATTTGAAAGAACGGTCGCTCGAGTTCGTCTTCTCCTGAGCGAAACCGCGAGTCGCATCATGGTTCGAACAATTTATAGCAGTGCCGACAAGGCTCGGGTAACTCGTTCTCGGACGCAGGCTGTCGTGTTAGGCGCTGCTCGAACACGGCACGAAAGGCGCGCGCCCGGGCGGAGTGCCAGATCTCACTCAGTGTCTGATGGTGCAAGTTGCCGAACACGAAGGGCTGGACAGGTAACGCACGACCGCGAAAAAAATGGGCCGGAGCGGTCCCTTTCTGGACGCTGAAGTTGGTCAGGACACAGGGCGAGACGTCGCCTCGATACGATACGAAGCAGGCGCGGAGTACGTTTTCCGTGCAGATGGCATGAGGCTCCTGCCTGTCCGGGCGATAGTAGAAGAGATCAATGCCCAGTGCCGCGGCACGCAATTTCGCGCCCTCTAGTGCTGCAAGCGCCGGGTCCCACAGATCCGGTCGCTCAAACAGCGATTCCTTTTCTAGCGCCGCACTGCAGATGAAACTCAAATTGTTCACCACCACCTGGCTCACGCCCCAGTTTTGGGCGAGCGCCGGCAGCTCTTCGACATCACGCCAATTCGAGGCGAGGAGCATGTAGGCAAGGTGCACGCGCGGGCCTTCCGCAGCATGCAGTCCCCTCATGCGCTTGAGTTCTTCCAGCGCCTTACCGATCCGCGTGAAGTCGTTGCCCGTACGCCAGCTGTCGGATGTCGCCGCCGTTGTGCCTGCGATGCTGACGGCAAGGATGTCGATCGGCGTGTTCAGCAGTCTTGCGAGGTTGGCTCGATCCAGGCATGTACCATTCGTGGTGAACCCAACCAGCGCCCCCGCTGTCTTCACGCGACGTGCCATGTCCCAGAGCCGCGGATGCAGCAGCGGCTCGCCCCAGCCTTGCAGGAAAACCAGCTCTGCCCGTTCGAATTCCGGTGCAAGGCGCTCGAACGTGTCCTCGGCCATGAGGGCGCCTTCCCATGCAGCCTGGTAGCAGCTCAGCGCGCAATAGGAACAGGCGGCATTGCATAGTCCCGAGACCTCGACCTGCAACCAGTCCCAACGCCGTGCTGATGGCACTTCCAGGAAATTCAACGATCCTCCATGCTGCGAACGTCTACGAAGCGTGGTTCGGATAGCCAGCGGCCAAATCACCGGCATTGCGTCTTTTTCACGGGGCACGCGTTCGACAGGGTCACGTTCATCACAACATCGCCATAACGAGCTGCTTGCTGGAATGTTTCCTTGAGGCTGGCGAAAACCTCGTCGTCGTCGCCCGAGATCATGGTAGACATGACCCCCGGGCTGAACCTCGAGCTTGTGAGACCGAAAAACAGCGAGCGCTGCTTCAATGGCGGGAGATAAGCTTGCTTGCCTCAAAGGATAAACGCTCACCTGTGCGGAAATACGGGCCATAGTCCCCTCTCGTCAGTTTGCATTGCTCTTGCCGACAGGAAGTACTGTCGCACCATCTTTGTTCGAAGCAAGTGGTTTGTCGTCCATGCGGTTCAGTTCCACCGCCCACGCGATGAAACCGCCCCATGGCAACGAAAGGTCTTTCAGCCAGGGAATCGGCCACAGAGTCGTGCGCCAATGGGCGGCTCCGGCCCTTGCAGCGGCCGCGTCGCGCGTCAACTGCGCCAGTTGACGGACGGAATAGAAGTGAGCGGCCCGCCAGATGGCGCTCGAAAAGATTCGGCGCCGAATCGCCAAGCCGCTCCACCGGTTGAGAACACCGAGCAGCAATCCTTGCCGGGCAACCCGCACAGCTTCACGAATAGCCATGCTCGGCTCTTGCAGGAATTCCAGGGTGGTCACCATGAAAACCAGATCAAATGCTCGGTTTGCACAGGGCAGCGCATAGGCATCTCCCCGGATATAGGCGACACCCGGATGACGGCGGGCCTGTTGCAGCATGGGAGTTGAACAGTCCAGGCCAACGGTCTGGAAGCCGCGCGAGGCCAGCCAGCGGGAGAAGTGGCCTGTACCGCATCCCACCTCAAGTACAGTCTTGGCTTGGGGAAATAGCGCTAGCATTTTCGCTAGCAAATCCTTCTCAAGCTCGTCCGCGCGTTTTCCTGGCCCCGCGTACCATTTCTCGTAGCCGAGAGCGATGACGGGGTCTTCAAACGGATTCGCAGTCATGGGCAGCCCCACACAACGTTCTCGTCCTTGCCGTTTTCACATTGAACCGGGCGAACCTGATCTCGTCGAAGTGCTGATGCGACCTCGCCCTGCGGGCGCCCTGGTTGCTCTTACTGGCAGCCAGCGCGATGCCGGTTGCGCTCACAGCAGCGGCCTGCTTTGGCAGAACCCTCCTGAGGGGCACCTACGCCGGCGTGGCCCGCACCGCATCGCTCGCGGCGGCCGGTGCCTGAGGAGGTTTGCGTCGGCCCCTTGGCCGGGGAGAGTTCACCGCGGCTGAGGCGCTCCAGCAACTGTGGGACAGGAACATTAGCCGGCGCGAGCCAGGCCCGGATCCCAGCCTCCTGCAGGTGGCGAAATGCACCTGCTCCGATCTCGGTAAACACAGCATCACTGCAACCGGCGCGCGCCAGAATGTCCACTACCGCGCGGCCAGAGAGGCCGGTGTTCTGCTCGAACCTGGACTCGCCAGTATCGTCATCGCGAATCATGACCCACTTGGCCATTCCGAAATGTGGCGATAGGACCGAATCTTCCCTGTTTAATAGCGTGGTAAACGCAACTTTGCTCATTGATTTCTCCTAGGAATGACTTGCTGCTTTCAGAGCCGCGATGATTCCCACCCCGGCCAGAACCAGCACAAACTGGCGCAGGCCGGAGGCAGGATGAGTATCGCGATTCAGGCTTGGAATGAGGTCGGCGGCGCCGATGTACAGAAAGCTGGCGGCCGAAACGGCGAGGAGGTACGGCATGACGCGCGTGGCTTGGCCGACGCCCAAGTAGGCCAGAGCGGCGCCTGCGATGGTGGTCGTGGCCGACAGGGAGTTCAACAGAAACGCTTGCCTCCGGCCATAACCGCTGTGCAGCAACACGCCGAAATCCCCCAGTTCCTGTGGCAATTCATGCGCCATCACCGCCAACGTCGTGGAAATGCCCAGCGGCGCCGATTCGAGAAAGGCGGCGGCTATGACCACGCCGTCTACGAAATTGTGGAACGCGTCCCCGACCAGGATGATGGGGCCGGAAGCGGCGTGCACAGCGCAATCGGCGCGGTGACAGTGGCGCCAGATCAGGTACTTCTCCAACAAAAAGAACATCAAAATGCCCGCCAGGGTTACCGCTAGCACGGAATGGATAGCCCCACCGTGCAGAGCGCTGGGCAGCAGGCCCAAAAATGCGCTCCCGAGCAGCGTGCCGACGGCGAAGCTGACCAGATGCGGGAGCGCGCGGCGGCACCGCTCCGCCCCGCCGACAAGCACTAGCCCCGTCACGGCGACTACGCCCAAACTCGCAGCCATGCTGGCGATGGCGATCATCCAGACTACGTGCATGGCATTCAGGCACCCGTTGACCTTCAACTCTAACTAGATGTAATATACATCTAAATGCTGATTGCATCGACATAAAAAAGATTAGCAGCCCACAATTCGTACTCACTGCATTCGAGGTGCTGTTTTATGTCTTACGTGTTCGGACCCGTGCAGTCGCGGCGATTGGGACGCTCACTTGGGATCGACCTGCTTTCGCACAAGACCTGCAACTGGAATTGTGTGTACTGCCAGCTTGGCCGGACCCAGCCGCTGACGAATACCCGTCGCGAATATCGATCCACCAGGAATATCGCGTCCGACATCCGGCAAGCGCTTCAGGGCTGCCGTGGAAAGATCGATTGGATCACCTTCGTCGGGTCGGGTGAGCCAACCCTGCATATCGATATTGGCTGGCTCATTCGAGAGGTTAAGGACTCGACGGACATCCCTGTCGCTGTCATCACCAACGGTTCGCTGCTCCACGTCCCGGAGGTTGCGCGGGCTCTGGCAGTCGCGGATGCCGTGCTCCCCAGCCTTGATGCCGGCGAAGAGTCGCTGTACCGTGCCATAAACCGGCCCCATCCACATTTGCCGTACAGCTCGCTCCGCCGTGGCCTGGCCGAGTTCCGGCAGTCGTATCGTGGTCGGTACTGGGTCGAGGTCATGCTGGTTGCCGGCATGAATGACACTGAGCTGGCGCTGCGGGAGCTCGCGACCGCCCTGCACGAGATTGCGCCGGATGAGGTGCACATCAGCACACCGTTCCGGGCGGCGGCCGAACATTGGGTGCGCGGACCCGCGCCCGAGGCTATCGCGCTCGCCAAAGACATGTTCGGCACCAAGGCGCGCGTCCTCATGCCCGCAACGGCTGACGTGAAGCCGCGTGGCGGCGATGCCTTGGACACACTTGCGGATGTGATTGCCCGCCATCCCATGGGGGAAGACGAAGTGCGTGCCGTCATAGACGAACCCCGGGGTGGGACACGCCGCTTGGCGGAAGGCGGACGAGTGCAGCGAGTGTGTCGGGACGGCCGCTGGTTTTGGTGTCCTGCCGAAGGGCATTACGGCAATGGGCAGAACGCAAGCGGCCCGGACCGGAACGAAACCTCGGCAGATCCTGCGCCAAGACCCCGAGAGAATGAAGCAGTAAGCCTTGATGAACGCACGCACGAGAAATGCAAGAACGGAGAATTGTGAATGCGGCATCCTGTGTGTCCTCGCCACCGAGACGCCCCCTGTACCTGTGCGATGGGCAATATCTACCGTTTTGTGGAGCCTGTCCTTCTGCTGATGCTGAAGGATAAGGGACACTCGTATGGGTATGATTTCGCCGCCAATCTCAACCAGTATGCGTTGACGGATGGCCAGATAGAAGGGGCGGCGCTGTATCGAACACTACGGCGGCTCGAGCAAAACGGCTACGTGGTGTCGAGTTGGGACACTCGCAACGGCGGCCCGGCGCGCCGAGTATATGCGCTGACCAAGGCAGGTGAACGGCACCTCGTGGAATGGGCCCAGGTACTCGGTAATCTTGGCGCCGCCATGGGACGCTTCGCCACGCGGGCTGGCGCTAGCCGCTCAACTTGAGAACAGTGGACAGGCGGAGAGAAATCGACGGTGGGTTCTCGGTGCGCGTTCCTCACCAGGCGATTAGTTATAACGCAGCCGGACCGCCTCATTCTCCAACACGTGCTTGATCCTTTCCTGCCATTCCGGTGAATCCCAGGTTCCCAGCGCCTGGTGCGTCACGAAGTACTTCTCAGGAATCGGGTGCGTTCCAATGACCACTTTCAGTCCGTGATGCTTCTCGATCAGATCACAAAAGTGACCGATATGCGGGCAGGGCGGATAGCCCACCACGAAACCGGTCGCCAGGTGAATGATTTGGGCGCCGTTCTTTTTCATTTCCTCGGGAGCATACTCCGCGTTCCCGCCGGGACATCCGTCGCAAGTGGTGTATCCGACTAAGTCCACGTCCCGGCCCTGATACAGGCGGAAGGCGCCTTCGCGCTCCCGAAGGGCGCGAAAGCATTTTCCGCCCGCACAGGTGTGATAGCGATTGCAGATGATGATTCCAATCTTTACGGGATCGGTCATCGTCGCCCTCACTTCGGCATACGTCGCCCGAGAATGCTGTTCTCGCGCTCGGCATGCAGCCGCCTTAAATCCGAAGCCTGAACTGCTCGTCCGTCGACGAGCCGTCGCCTTACTTTATGCGTGCACTATACATCTAAACATGAGCGTTCTAGACGGAGGTAGCAGCCGGACTTTTTGCCCGCTCCAGTTCGATACCGAGTTTTTTGTCCGCATCCGGCGACTACGCCCAAACTCGTAGCCATGCTGGCGATGGCGATCATCCAGACTACGTGCATAAGGCAGCGATTGACCCGGAAATGCCACTAGATGTAATGTACACTTAGATTGTAATTACATATATTACAAAAGAGAAACAAATTGCCAAACCCTCTTCACCGCATTTGAGGTGCTGCTATGTCCCATGTATTCGGGCCCGTGCCGTCGCGGCGATTGGGACGCTCACTTGGAATCGACCCTCGGAGTGCCGCAGGGCGGCAGAACGGCACGACGGAACTCTGCCGTGCGGATTCAAATACTCATTGGTTCCTCCTATTTGGTTTTCTGTGGTTTGGGGAAAATGCCGGAAACGTGCATTACAGGTCTGAGCCTGTTCACGGGTAGGTTTGCCTGAAGATCAGGCAGCACACCTTTGCCCTCGACTTTTTTTATCCAGGGCGAAGGGGCGCTGTCCGATACTTGAATAGTATGCAAATTTGCAGTACAATTGCAAATATGCACAAGGAGCAAGCATGAGCCCAACGTATCTTCCCCGCAGTCTGGAACCCGTCCTGAAGAAAGCGGTCAGCCAGTTCCCCGCCGTCGTCCTGGTCGGCCCACGCCAATCCGGCAAGACCACCCTGTTGAAGCATCTCTTTGGAGCCCACTTCCCCATCGTTTCACTGGAGCCGCCGGATGTCCGCATGGCCGCGTTGAGTGACCCACGCGGATTCCTCAACCTATATCCCCCGCCAGTGGTATTTGATGAGATTCAGTACGCTCCTGCCCTGCTGCCTTATATCAAAGAGCAGGTGGACGCTCACCGCGACCGCCCCGGACAATACATCCTGACCGGTTCTCAGAATCTGCTCCTGATGCAGCAGGTGACTGAAAGCCTGGCGGGACGTGCCGCCATACTGAAGTTGCTGCCCTTGTCGCGCTGGGAAATCCAGCATCACCCGCAAAGAAAACTGCCATGGGAAAAAGGGAAAACGGCAGGCTTGCCTGACCAATCGATCCAGGAGTTATGGGAGAACATCCTGCGCGGTTCCTATCCGGAAATCGTGTGCAACCCAGACCGAGATTTCCGCTTATGGCAGGCAAGCTATGTGCAAACTTATCTGGAACGCGATATCCGCAACCTGCGCAACATCGGCGACCTGACCCTGTTCCAGATTTTTCTGCGCGCCCTGGCCGCCCGTAGCGGGCAGATCCTCAATTTGAGCGATCTGGCCAAGGATGTCGGGGTATCGGTCAACACGGTCAAGGATTGGGTTTCGATCCTGGAAGCCAGTTTCCAGATCTTCATCCTGCGGCCTTATTTCGCCAACATTGGCAAACGGCTGGTGAAATCCCCCAAGGTCTACTTCACGGATACCGGACTGCTCTGCTATCTGGTCGGGCTGCGGGATAGCGAACACGCCGCCTCCGGCCCGATGGGCGGGGCTATTTTCGAGAACCTAGTTGTCGCCGAGCTATTCAAGATCTACATCCACCGCGGCGAGGAGCCGGCATTGTTCTACTGGCGCACATCCGCCGGTTCCGAGGTGGACATGGTGATCGAAACCCAGGACCTGCTGGTACCCATTGAAATCAAGCAGTCGCTGACACCCCGCCCAGAGATGGCGAAAGAAATTGTCAACTTCCAGAAGGATTTTGCAGGCAAGACCAGCCAGGGGTATGTCATTCACCCAGGCTCATTGACCCTGCCGCTTGGCAAAGGCGTGGTCACCCTACCGCTGGCCAACCTATGACGATTAAAGGTGTTTTGTATCGAGACTGGCCCCATTCCAAGTTGATTTTCTGGTGAGATCGATGTCAGGGCTTGAGGATTTTCTCCTCAAACCCTGTTTTGTTGCAAGAAGGGAATCCGTGTCTTCGATCGGCAGGCTTGAGGCATGTTTCATTCTGGGCATGGTTCCTCCTTGTTTGGAATGCTGTGGATGACTTTCTCTCTTGCATATGGGAATGCTGGTCACGTGCAGTGCTGGCGAATGCCATGAAACGTGATCTGCTCAAACAACAGAGCAGCACACGCTAGAGACAGAGGAATTGTCGCTTGCATCTGCCATTCTTAATTGTTGAAGTTTGGTTTTCGAAAATAAGTAGGGGTTATATTCAGAAAGTGTATGAAGAAGGCGATTCAAGCTATCTCAAAAGTTGTAAACTTCCCTCCCCATTTGGAAACTGGATTAATCAATGAATAATAGTGGATTTTAGAAAAAGGCTTAAATATGTCTGGACCTTCTCAAAGAATTCTCGTTCACCGTTATCTTGACTGGAAGTTGGTGGAAAAACGCCTCCAGAATTATCCTCATATAAACAGCATTTTTCCGATCGACGATTTAAAAAAATGCTCAGAAAAACCACCTTATTTTTGCCATTATCTCGCTTGGAGGCTCGGTACTTGGAATGCTGAGGAGTGGTTTGCTTATTTCGATGATCTTCTGAGTCAGGGTATGAAACTCGGCGGATGGAGTAATCAGAGAGTTCCCCAAGGTTGTGAGTTTGATAATTTTTGGAGTTTTATCTGGGAATTAGAAGTAGCGGTGTATTTCATTAATATGAAAAAGGCCCCAAATGTTATTTGGCTGCCCTCAGGACCAGATATGAAAGTAGATTTGGGGGGAAATTTGTTCTACGTCGAATGTACCACTTATCATAAGTCGTTCGGCATAGAGGAATTTATCAATTGCTTGCTACCCAAGATAGATTCTCGACTTAGTGTAAAACATATCCCCTGTATAAAATTTACTCTACAGAAATTGGATTTAAACTCATTCCTCGACGAATTATTTAGGCCTTTAATAGACCCTGCGTTTCTTTTAAAAACCTCCATTGAAGCTAGTCAAAGATCGCCGATAATTATCCCTTCTCCAAAAGGCGTTGAGAACTTTTATATTGTTTTTGATGAACCCAAGTCCAGAGAAATGAACATGTATCAACCATGGACGTCGGCGGGCGAACCTGAACAATTTATTAATTTAGCTTTGAGGGACGTTATCGATACAAAAGCCAGTCAAAATAATATAAAATCTTACCGTCCAAACTTGCTGGCAATCAATTATCTTCTGGGTATGGATTTTCAACTCGCTCTGGCTTTAAGATCTACATCGATTCGTGAAGTTTGTATTAATCCTGAAATCGATGCTATATTCATTTGCGCTTGTGGAATCGATGAGTTACCATCGGTGAATAAATCGATGACATCTATCGGGCCTACTCACCCAGCAAAAGCTTTACTGACCCCATAAATAAACCGTATGGATAATAGAGTATATAGACTAAGGAGAAATAAATATAATCCCTATTGGATAGATGTAATATACAAAACCAAAATTGGGATAGACAAAATAGATTGGATAGACTTCATCCTCGCTTGGAAAGCATGTGTTGATGATGATTTTTATCTGTTTGAGAATCTTAAGCGTACTTGGAAAAAGTCTAGAAGGATTAGATCAAAAGAGCTTAGGAAATTAAGCCAGGGCTGGAAGCTGCATTTCAGTCCGACTATAGGTACTTTTCAGGGGCTTGCTCGGTCGAACAGCAATTTATTCAGAAAGATAAAGAGATCATTACGTGCTCAAGGTGAAGGTGAAACATGCTGGGCATGCGGAACAATGCAAAATAACCGTGAGATGCGTTTGTATGCCCATGAATTCTGGGATTATGATTTTAATAACCGGATTCGTAAGTTAAAGGCAGTAAGGTTTTTATGTACTGACTGCCACTACTTGACCCACAATGGTAATGTTATGTTTTTACCAATACCCGATGAAAACCTTATAAGGCTTACTGAGTTGTTCTGTCGTGTAAATAACTGCAAACTAATAGAGTCGTATATATATTTTACTTTTTTGTGCAAGGATCATTTCTCGGAAGATACCAGAATATGGAAAACAGATTTAGCATATATCGAAGGCCTATTGGGAGACCTTAGTCATAAATAAACTTGTGCTCTGATCTTTATCGCCAATCCTCTTCTCCGAAGTACTTCAATCAGGGTGGAACTTTTACTAAATGATGAACATTGCATAAAATCGTCCAACATCAGTATAGCAAATAGCAAATGAGGAGTCGATCCAGATTCTTGATGTTGGATTTTAAAATAGCATCTGTAGATGTCATATATTTGTGGAGGATATGAGGGGCGGATTACTCCGCCCCTAGATGCTTATGCCATTTGGTATTGATGTGTGAGTTCAGTTTCAACTACCTGTACTTGACCGCTGTTTAGCCAGCAGCGGATGCATAGTAAGGCTTCCTCGGGAGAAACCGATCCGACAGCAACCGATTGCAGGGTGGCCATCAGGACATCCTGGCCGGCATGGAGATTTAACCTGCCGTCCATGGCTCCCATATCGTGGCCGGATTGCTCGACTTCATTCACCCACTTGCGCAGGGGGACGAAGTCGTGCTCGATCTCCGCGACGTCTATCGCCTGGCGTAGGATCAGGATCGTGTAATCGAAATCGTAGCTAGTCATAGCTGTCTCCATGATCCGCCTCATGAAAAACCGAGGCCGCGTTCTTTGAGGGAAACGTAGCGGCTGCCACCGATCACAATATGGTCCAGGACATCGAAGTCCAAGAGTTTTCCTGCCTACACAATGGCACGCGTCACCGCGACATCATCGGGCGAAGGCGTGGGATCCTGACTGGGATGATTGTGAATAACGATGATTGCCGGGGCCATGCGCTGGATGGCGGGTTTGAACAACTCGCCCACGTGCACCTGCGACGAGTTCACCGACCCGTGGTACACCTCCACGATGTCCAGAACGCGGTTGCGCGTGTCGAGGAGCATCACCTTAAGGTATTCCTGTTCCAGGAGAGACATCTCATACTGGACGAGGGCGGCGGCATCGGATGGCGAATTGATCACCGCCCGTTCCCCGGTCGGTTCATGGAGCCGGATCCCGAGCGCCAGGGCGGCCTTGATGCGCACTGCGGTCTGTTGGCCAACGCCGCGCACGGATGCGAGTTCGGCGACGTGTGCCTTGTAGATGCGCTGAACATCCCCGCCAAAGCGGGCGAGGATGCCTTCGGCGACTTCGATCTGCTGCGCCCCGCCAACCACCGCAGCCAGGAGTTCGGCCAGGCTGCAGGCAGTGACGTTCGAGGTGACCCGGTAGGCGGGTTGGTCTCGAAGCGGTAGCGTTTTCAGTTTGGTGGGTCTGTATGAGGGAGGGGATTGGAATAGGTCTTGCATGTCTGTCTCCTTTTCTGTGAGATGGGTCAGGGACAGCATGCACCCTAGGCAGGGGCAGGCATGCTGTCCCCTGCTGGGGGGATGGATTGCAGTTACAACCTTCTAGTTGCAATTGGACCTGCTCGGTTTATAACAACCGCAGGTACATCGGCGATGACATTCGGAACTCAGAAGAGTATCCTTCTCAGACAACGCACGAACTACAGTTCCACGTTAGCGTCTGATGGCCTTGTCCGGGCCATTTCTGTTTATTGCAATGCATCTCCATCACCGTTGGAATGGTCTACCCTATTGGTCAGGGTTGTACCCATCTGACCAGGGCTGCGATTTTCTGTAATAATCTCGTCTCTTTCAGGCCGGGGTACAAAATTGTTCCATCCACCGCAAAGACGGGCGGGAACACCCATGGATTGTCGGCAAGAGCTTTCCGCAGGGCTGTTATGCAAGATAACCAGTAGTGGGTCTCCCCCCCTGTTACACAAGCCCACCCGGCACCGCGATGTTTGCTGTTCAGCAATGGAACATAGAATGTATCTCCACCGCAGACAGGGCATACTTGGGGAACAACCGGAAAGTAACCAGCGGGTGGTTCAGGTGTCTGCTCTCCCCCATCCTTGAGATAGTTTATGACCGCCTTGACTGCCAAGCAATCCACTCCCAGGCCGCATGTGCACCGTTTGTCCTTGCCAACATGGTGGAACTGCGGGTGAACATCAGCGCCTAAATCCACAACATAGAAGTAGCTGCTGATGGTGACCACTTTGGTCTGCCCCTTGGTCTGTAAGTTGACTTCCTTGATTTGGGTCTGTGTATTTTGCATGTGCACCTCCTCGTGCATAGGCATCCTCCAGGTGAAAATGCTGCTGACGAAAACGCCGGTCTTGAACCGGTCAAACGTTTGCTGACACCCGGATAACATCCGGATGAAATGCACAATAAGTGAGGAGCATGCCCGGCTATCGGAGTAAAGTTCCGTAAGCCTGGAATGCCGCTCACAAGGAACGGCATTTTGGATTAGAAGGGGTTTATGAGGGGGTTAGTCGGGCGAATTTAAATACTTGAAGTGCCGCTTGCAAGATATTTCGCGCAGCATTCACGTCCCGGTCCATTACCAGACCGCAGAATGGGCAATCATGGACACGGGTATTCAGATCTTTTTCGACCCGTTCCCCACAGCCACTACAAAGTTGACTTGTATAGGCCGGATCTACGGCGATTATTTGAACCTCGGCAGTTTCTGCTTTATAAGTCAGCAGTTCTCGGAACAAGCCAAAGCCAGCATCATAGGATGAAAAGGCTAGATGCTTGTTCTGGTTCATAAAGGCCATTGATAGATCTTCGATTGCCACCAAAGCATATTGGTTCACAAGCTTACAAGTTACCTTATGTAGATAATCCCGTCTTTGGTGGGCAATATCCTCATACAGAAGAGCAACCTGCCGGTAGGCTTTCCCCTGCCGGTGGCTACCTCTATGTCGCCAGGAAGCTCGCCTTAGAAGGATGGGTAGTCTGATTTGTTTTTGACGAAGCCAACGGGGATTTTCTATCAGCGTTCCATCGCTAAAGGCAAGCAGGGATTTCAAGCCAATATCCACACCTATGGCAAAGGGAGGTCTGGTAATTGGTTGGAGAGCTGGAATTTCAAGCATCAGGCAGACGTACCAGCGTTTATTTATCCGTAACAATGTTGCACGTTTGATATTTGCATTTTCTGGGATCGGCCGGTGATAACAAAAGCGTATGACACCCACATTTTGGATGTAGAAACGAACCCGGCCATTTTTAGCAATCTGAAGTTTGCACCCATTGCCGTATTCAAATTCTATGCTTTTGAACGCGCTCCTTTTCTTGAACTTTGGAAACCCGGGTTTCTTGCCTGCCTTTATTCGCCGGAAGAACGCTTCGTAAGCCTTTTCGAGCTGACGCAGAGTTTGGTTGAGGCAATGGGCATTTATTTTTCCGATGGTATCGGGGAATTGATGTCTTAGAGCGGCATAAGCCGGTCCCTGTTTAAAGAAACCTAGTCTTCTGCCAGTTTCTTGATACGACCGGATACGTTCTTCCAAAGCCGCGTTATAGACCAGGCGCGATTGCCACAGCAGGAAATCCAGGGCGGCATCCTGTTGCTTGTTCGGACGCAGTAAGTATTTGTAGGTGCGGATCATATCCGTTTCCTTTCTGTCGAATATTCGTTATTTTGGTCTAAGGGGATAGCCAGTGTCGCTCCTTGCGGAGCGACACTGGCTGGAGGAGGAGAAAGACTAGATCGTCTTCTCTAGAAAGGTATTTCGGATTCTGCAGCAGCCGGAGCGGGTTGTTCTCCCTGCCCGTTGCCGCTGCCGCCTTCGATGCCGCCGCCGTTCTTACCTCCCAGGAAGCGGATCAGGTCAGCATGGATCTCAAAGGATGCAGCAGGGTTGCCGTCCTGGCGGGTCCAAGAGGCGCGGTCCGCCCGTGGTGGGGTCAGCGATCAGCCGACCTTCGACGTACACCTGGCCACCTTTCTTCAGGTAGTTGTTGCAGGCCTCGGCCATCTTGCCCCAGACGCTAACTTTGAACCATACTACTTCTTTAACTTCCTGCCCGTCGCCATTCGTGTATTTCCGGTTGGTGGCGACGGAAAAGTTTGCCACAGGCTGGCCAGAAGGCGCGTAGCGCATCTCCGGGTCTGCACCGAGGCCACCGAATGATCTGACATTTTTGGAGTGACATTGGAAAATCTCCTTTTTCTGTTATGAGAATCGTAGGTTGTCCCGCGCGTCCAGCGCGCAGGCTTTGGCGTCTAGTTCACCTTGGTCGGTGGGCGGGAACTCTCCTAAAAGAGATTCTTTCCCATCTGCAAAGTGATGGAAGATGGCGATGAATTGGCTCTCTTCCCGGCGTATGGTCCAGCGGCCAGCCGGATAGGTGGGCCACATGGGTGGGGTCGCACCGGCGTCCCACTCGCTGCCGAGGGGGAAGTCAGCGCCCCAAATCTGGAGATGACTCTTGAGCTCGGACATAGGATCTCCGAGCGTTCAGGCCGTTTGCAGGGAGCCCAGCAGGACTTTGGCAGCCGTCTTAGCCTTGTGGCCGTTCTGGTCCCCATTCGGGTGGAACAGGTCGCCGGCCAGGTATTCGAGCACCTTGCGGCCGTCTTCGGCCTGAGCGATCTGTTCGAGCGTCTGCCCCTTGTACTCGGGATGGGTTTTTGTTCCCATCGGGCAGATGCAGAGGCGGGCTTCATCCAGGCTCATGGCATCCGAGGCTATAACAACCGGAAGCAACTCCCAGCGCACGAATAACCTTTTGGAATTTTTTTTGTCGTTCTCGCCCTCGTACTTTGGATTAAGCTTCCAGACAATCTTGACCGGGTGCTTCAGCACGGCGACGTACTTGTCCATCTTCGGGTTCTTACCCCTTTCGATGGAGTTGTC
>CAVXCR010000021.1:0-36393 GCA_963760265.1 Terriglobia bacterium | reverse complement strand
CTAGCTTTCTGAACTTGTAACTTGAGGCTCCGGTAATTGCCTTAATTCTTGTAGCGAAATTTCGAGGCGCCGGGCGAAGTGAGCGCGTGGAAACGCTGCTAGACTGAAGGTACCCGCGTTTCATCGGTTTCAGAATGCATCTGGGTTAGGCCAGTCTCGATGGCCACCAGGCTTGCTGAAACTGAAACTCGAAACTGACTGATTATGCCGTTAGGGCGCGACGAAAAAGTACCGCAACTCCGGCTTACCGCCGTGCAATACGGCATTCTCGGCATTTTTCTGATCCTGGTGTTCGGACTGTGGCGGCTGCAGGTGGTAGGCAGCGATTATTATTCGCAGCTCGCGGAAAAAAACCGCATCCGCAATGTTCCCATCCTGGCGCCGCGCGGCAAGATCCTGGACCGCGAAGGGCGCATCATCGTGGACAACTACCCGTCGTTTTCCGCGCTGCTGCTGCGCGACGCCAGCAAAAATGTCCTGAACGACGTCAACATCATCGCGGCCGGGCTGCACATGGATCCCGACGAGGTCCGCGAGCGGGTGAGGAAGTTCGCGTTCACGCCGCAATACCAGCCCATCTTCCTGAAGGACGACATCACGCCCGACGAGCTGGCGTTCATCGAGTCGCACCGCAACGAGCTGCCGGAGCTGGAGACGATCATGGCGCACCGGCGGCTGTACCCGAAGGGCGGTTTCATGGCGCACCTGATCGGGTACGTGGGCGAGGTGAGCGAGGACATGCTCAACTCGCCGCAGTGGGAGTTCTACAGCCCCGGCGACGTGGTGGGGAAGTCGGGCGTAGAACTGTCGTACAACGACATATTGATGGGCAAGAACGGCTTTCGCCGGGCGCTGGTGAACAGCCGCGGCAAGGAAGTCGGCCGCTTGGACGAGACGCCGGCGGTGCCCGGCAAGCAGCTCAAGCTGACGGTTGACATCGACCTGCAAATCGCCGCCGAGGAGGCGCTGGGCGACCGGAACGGCGCCATTGTCGCCATGGACCCGCGCAACGGCGAGATCCTGGCGATGGTCAGCCGCCCGGCATTCGATCCCAACTCGTTTGCGGTGCGGATCAAGAAAGCGGACTGGAACCGGCTGGTGACCGACGACGATCATCCCCTGCTGAACAAGGCGATTCAGGCGCAGTTGGCGCCCGGTTCGGTGTTCAAGATCATCATGGCAACCGCGGGCCTGCAGGAGGGCATCGCGCAGACCTTGCACGTGAATTGCGGCGGCGGCGGGACCTTCTACGGCCGTTATTTCAAGTGCTGGGTGGTGGCGGAACACCGCACGCATGGGGTGGTGGACATCACCAAGGCGATTTACCAGTCGTGCGACGTGTTCTTCTACACGCTGGCCGAGAAACTGGGGATCGACCGCATCGCCAAGTGGGCCAGCCTGCTCGGCCTGGGGCAGAAGACGGGCATCGATCTGCCGAACGAAGTCAGCGGGGTGATGCCGTCGGAAGAGTGGAAGATCAAGAACTTCAAGCAGAAATGGTATGCGGGCGAGACCATTTCGGTCGGCATCGGCCAAGGCGCGGTCGCGGTCACGCCCCTCCAGTTGGGGCGCGCGGTGGGCGCCGTGACCATGGATGGAAAGCTGCAGAAGCCGCACGTCGCCTTTCCCGACGAGCTGGCGAAATACGGAGTGCAGAACGCGGCCAAGATCCAGAGCGAAACCGTGGTGCCCATCGATCCGCAGAACTGGGAGACGATTACCGACGCCATGGCGCAGGTGGTGGAGCCGGGCGTTGGTACCGCGCCCAGCGCACACCTGAACGGTATCGATTTCGCCGGTAAGACGGGCAGCGCGCAGACCATGAGCAACGCGCTCGCCAAGAGGATCGGCCGCCGCGTCCGCGACAATGGCTGGTTCGTTGGGGTGACGCCGCGGCGCAACCCCGAGATCGTGGTCAGCGTGCTGCTGGAAGAAGGCGAGCACGGATACCTGGCAGCGCGCGCGGCGGCACAGGTGATCAAGGCCTACGTCGAAAAGCAGCGCGCGCGTCAGAACAATCAGAACCTGTATCGCGCCGCAGCCGCGCCGGGCATGGAGCACCTGCCGGTGGCGTCGGAGGCGGTGCTGAGGGCGGTGGAATCGCGCGACAAAGCGGTTCCCACCAAGGAACGGCGCCAGCTGCTGGCGGAGATCGCACAACGGGAACGGCGGCCGGATGCTGCGGCGACAGCCAGCTTGAAGGCCGCGCTACCCTCGGATGAGTCTTTCGAGATGGCCGGATTTTATGGCGAGCCCGACCCTGACGGGCACGGGGAAGCATTGCGCGCGGCGAGGTTCAAGGTGATGCTGCATCCGCGAGCTCCGGTGGGCATGGCGGTGGGTCGGTGAAAACATCCCACATCTGCCAACTGCGGGCAGATGTGGGGCACCATTCCACCTCTGACTGAAACTGAAACTGAAACTTTGAAGCGCTACATTTCATTCCGCGATTTTGACTGGATCCTGCTTGGGTTCGTGCTGGCAATTTGCGCCGCCGGGGTGCTGGAGATCTACAGCGCGACGGTGGGCACGAAGTTCGCCGGCGCGCACCTCCGCCAGGTGTATTGGGTGCTGGGCGGGTGTTTTGTCATGTTCATTGTCAGCCGCGTCAATTACCACGTGCTGCTCGACCAGGTGCCCTGGATGTACGTGGTGTCGGTGGTGTCGCTGATGTCGGTGCTGGTGTTCGGGCAGAAGTACCTGGGGGCGCGCCGGTGGATCAAGATCGGCGGCGGCATCCATTTTCAGCCGTCGGAGTGGGTGAAGCTGATCCTGATCCTGGCAGCCGCCAAGTATTTCGCCGACGCCCGGCAGCGGGAATTGACGGTGGGTGACATCGTCAAGGCCGGCATGCTGGTGGGCATCCCCATGCTGCTGGTGCTGGCGCAACCGGACCTGGGGACGGCGCTCACTTATATGCCGATCGCCCTGATGGGGCTGTTCCTGGGCGGGCTGCGGTTCAAGCACGCGATGGCCATCCTGCTGCTCGGAGCGATGATGGCGCCGGTCGCATGGCACGTGCTGAAACCCTACCAGCGCGAGCGGCTCACCAGCTTCCTGCAACCGGAGGCGGACTATCACGGGTCCGGGTACCAGGTCATCCAATCGCTGATTGCGGTCGGGTCCGGGGGCATCTGGGGCAAAGGGACGGGCCATGGGACGCAAATCCAGGGGTCGTTCCTGCCGGTGCCGCAGACCGACTTCATCTTTGCGGCCTACGCCGAAGAACACGGATTTATCGGTGCGCTGGCCATCCTGCTGCTATACTTTGTGGTGCTGATGCGATTGGTCCAGAATGCCCAAACGGCGCCGGACCGGTCGGGTACTTTTGTGGTGATGGGTGTGGTCGCGGTCGTGACCTTCCACATCCTGGTCAACGTCGGCATGGTGGTCGGATTTATGCCGGTCACCGGAATACCGTTGCCGCTGATGAGTTATGGCGGCTCCTCCGTCCTGTTTACATTCCTGGCGCTCGGTATCGTGATGAACATACGCATGCGCCGGTTCGTGAACTGAGCGGAAAGCAGTGAAGGCGCGTTTCGCGGCATCCCTGGGATGCGGGAACGCGAACAGATTTGAAATACGATCGCCCCCTCGAAACGGGGGCTCGCACCGGCCGCATGAGGGGCCGGTACAGGATTGAGCTAAGCAGGGACCCCGTCCAGCCGCCATCCGGGCAGCGACCACGCGCCGGAGCAGCCGCGGGAACCCTGAACCAGCGCCACGGGGCGGGTAACGGCCCCTTCGGACGCCGTGCGGTATGGATCGACGGCAGCGCAGTCCGGAAGAGCGGTCACAAACCCCGTGTTGGTGCGCGCCACAGGTGCAAAAAGATTCCGAGCTCTGCACAACGAATCCAGCTCACATGCGGTTGCGGTGAGCGCCGTAGGGAAGAAACCGGTTCCGCGTCCCGGAAGGGCGCGCAGGACCGTGGACTGCCCGAAAGCTGCATCCTGAAGCTCCATCCTTGGTTCGCCCCTCGCTAGTTGGCCCGGTGCTGTTTCCGCGCAAGCGGAACCGGAGCAAGCATGTCGAAAGAACTCTTTGTCTCCCTCACGCCGCACGAAACCAAAGTCGCGGTGAGCGAGGAAGACCAACTCACGGAAATCTATTTCGAGCGGGAAAACGAATACACGTTGGCCGGCTCCATCTACAAAGGCCGGGTCACGCGCGTGCTTCCCGGCATGCAGTCCGCATTTGTGGAAATCGGCCTGGAGCGCGACGCCTTTCTCTACGTCTCCGATTTCTTCGAAATGGAAGACGACCAGGACGAGTTCGACCCGGTGAAGATCGGGGGAACGCGTCCCGAATTCCGTCCGCCCGAACGCGAAGACCAGCAGGTGCAGCCGCACCTGATCGAGCCGGAAGCGGAGCCGCAGCCGCGCGCAACCTCGCCGATTGTTTTCGAAGGTCCCGAAGAACCGCCGGCCGGCGGCGCTGCCGAGGAGGCGGGCCCGGCCGCCGAAGCAGAAGACAGCGGACGCGGATTCCGCGGACGGGGCGGACGCCGGCGCCGCGGGCGCCGGGGGCGCGCTTTCCCGGAATCGAAGTTCGCGCGTGGCGAGCAGGAAGAACAACCGCGCGAGAGCAATCGCGACGAGTCCTACCCTCCGCCGCCGGGCTATCAGCCGATGGTCCTGCCGGGTGAATCCATTTCCAAGTTCTCCCAGGGCGCGCCAGCGCAGCCTCCGCAGGTGCTGCCGGGCGAATCCATTTCCAAGTTTTCGCCATCGCAGCCGCCGCCGGAAGAGCCGCCGCGAGCGCAGGAACGGGTGGAACGCGAGCGGCGTCCGGAACGCGGTTTTGATCGCGGCCGCGGACGGGACCGCGATCGGGGCGCGCAGTCGTACGGTCCGCCGCCGGGGTTTCAGCCCATCGTCCTGCCGGGTGAGTCCATCTCCAAGTACTCGCGGATGAAGCCGTCACCGGTGGCGCCGCCGGTCGCGGCAGAACCCGCCGAGTCCGCTTCCGATGAATCCTCCGGGGAGCTGGACCTGGCGGCTGCCTCCGGCCCGGGCAGCGAGTCGCGGCAATACGAACCGCCGCGCGCCGAGGCGCATGAAGCCGCCGAACCACCGGTGATCGAGGCGCCGCCGTTGCCGCAGGCGCACGCGGAAACGCCGGTCACCGAGGCCGCCGAGGAGCGGGCCGAACCCGGCGAAGACGAGCAGCGCTTCGACCGCATGAATGTCGCTGCGGTATTCGGCGGCGGGGAAGCAACCAAAGACGAAACGCCGCGCGAAGATCCTCCCTCCGTGGACCTGGGCAATGTCGAAGCTGCCCACGACGAAGAGCATCAACAGTACGGCGAAGCGCGCGCGGGGCGCGCCACGCCCTCGCAAACCGTCGAGCACGAAGAAATCGAGGAGGAAGAGGCGGACCTGCCCTTGGCCGCCGAACACCTCGAGGATGCCGACGATTACCAGGAGCTGGAAGAAGAGACCCTGGAGGCGCACGCCGAGCGCAACGGCGATCTGGCCGCGATCGGGGAGGAGCTGACCGAAGCGGTGGAGGAATCGGAGGCGATCGAAGAGTACGAAGAAGACGAGGAGAACGGCGAGGAGGTCGAATACGAGGCTGCCGAAGCCGGCGAAGGCGGTGAAGCCGGTGAAGGCGGCGAAAGCCAAGAAGACACCGCCGCGCGGGCCGAACTGCGGGCGCCCGCCGGGACCGCGGGGTATGAGCAGCGGACGCAGCGCCCGCCCTACGAGCGGCGCGGGCGGGGACGCCGTGGCGGCCGCCGCAGCATGCGCCCGGCGCGGCCGATGCAGCGCCAGCAGGTGATGATCTCCGACATGCTCAAGGAGGGGCAGGAGATCGTCGTCCAGATCGCCAAGGAGCCGATCGGCAAGAAGGGCGCGCGCATCACCAGCCACATTGCGCTGCCCGGACGGTTCCTGGTGTACATGCCGACGGTGAACCACATCGGCGTGTCGCGCAAGATTTTGTCCGACGACGAGCGCCAGCGGCTGAAACGCATTGTCATGGACGAGCGCGACGTCCCCGGCCACGGCGGATTCATCGTGCGCACGGCGGCGGAGAATGTCGCCGAAGACGAGCTGCGCGCCGACATCCGCTTCCTGAAGAATCTGTGGAACGAGATCAAGAGCCGGGCCGACGAAAGCAAGGCGCCGGCGCTGATCTATCACGACCTGAACCTGGTGGAACGCACCCTGCGCGACCAGCTCACCGAGGACTTCACCCACGTGTGGGTGGACAACGAGCTGGAATACGAGCGCGTGCTGCGCTTCGTCAACCGCTTCCAGCCCAACCTGGTGCGCCGCGTCCGCCTCTACACCAAGGAGACGCCGCTGTTCGAGCAGTTCGGCATCCACGACGAAATCAACAAGGCGCTGAAGTCCAAGGTGTGGCTGAAGAGCGGCGGCTACATCGTCATTAACCAGACCGAAGCGCTGGTGGCGATTGACGTGAACACCGGCAAGTACGTCGGCAAGACCTCGCGCCTGGAAGACACCATCGTGAAGACGAACGTGGATGCCATCAAGGAAATCGTGCGCCAGATCCGGCTGCGCGACCTGGGCGGCATCATTGTGATCGACTTCATCGACATGGATGAGCGCAAGAACCGGCAGAAGGTGATGCAGGCGCTGGAGGAAGCCCTCCGGGGCGACCGCGCGCCGTCCAAGGTTCTGCAATTCAACGACTTCGGGCTGGTGGCGATCACCCGCAAGCGGGTGAAACATTCGCTAGAGCGGACCCTGGGAACACCCTGCCCGTATTGCACCGGAACCGGCCTGGTGAAGTCGGTGGAAACCGTCTGCAACGAGATTTATATCGAGATGAAGAAGTTGCGGCGGCAATTGGAGGGCTCCGAGATCCTGCTGCGCGTGAACCCGGAAGTGGCCAAGGAGCTGAAGGCGAACAATGCGCGCTGGCTGAACGACCTGGAGGAGCTGACCGGCAAGAGCATCATCATCAAGGCGGATGCCAGCCTGCACCAGGAGCAGTTCGATATGTAGCTGTCAGCTCTCAGCTATCAGCGATCAGCAAAAGCGGAGGCGCGCTCGAAACCGGGCGCGCTTTTGTTGTTGCTAGGTCAGCTTCCGGATTGCCGACGATCCGGGAGTAACGTGATCACAAGGGCGTTTGTCGGTATCAATCTTGAATATCGCTGTTTTCGACTACGTGAACCTGCGAAGTGCTCTCGCGAGCTCCTCAAGACCAGGTTCGTCCGGAAGAGCAGCCACCTGATCTGCAAATTGTTTTTGCCGCTGGGCCATGTAGTCGTCCGGATCTCCCGTAAATACGCCACTGCCGAGGTGTCGTGCTTGCGACACGAAGGCTTCCACGATACGTTTTCCTTGTTCACCAGTAAATTGCCCTATGAGGTCCCTAGCAAAGCCAGGACTGCTGAAAGCTAGGCGTGGGATCGCCTTCTCAATCAACGTTGCGATATTGCGCGCGCCTCGTTCATCAACCTTAGGTGCAACTTCAAGAATAAGGCAAAGCACCGGTTCCTCATAGCCCGCGACACTCCAGAACAGGTCCGCAAGGCTTTCGGGCGAATCCGACGCGATGAGCCGAGAAACGCAGTCCTGACCAAGTTGATACCGTTTCTCAGCAGGGACGCCACCGAAGGAAATGTTCGCATGCACGAGACCGAAGCTACGAAAGCCTCGTTGATTCTCCTCTCTCGCCTGGATGCTCCGCTCGATCCGACCTAGCAACAGGTTGTAGGTCTCGTCAGGGAATAGATTCACGAACCTGCTGAGGACGCCCGCGTCTGGTCGATTGTGAAACGAGCTTGGCTCCCCGCACCCGCGACGAGACGTTCTAGGCTAGAGCGCCCCTTCGTCATCAATTCGGTAATGGGTCGTTCCCACCCAACTTCAGTAAAGTCTGTTGAAAGGAGTGGAAGCTGATGGTCTTCCGTGCATATCGCGTCCACAACGGCAACAGCGTCGTCCACCACAATATTTGCAAGAGCTGCCGTTGCACTCTGTCGTATCGGTTCAGGGCAGTTGATCGCAGTTGCGGATCGCAAGGCATTGTAGATTCTTGCCTTCAGAATAGGACTCCCGGGATGCACATACCTGCGGAGAAGCGCCTGGAGGCAGCGCTCTCTTTCTCGATTTTGCCAATCCTTCTCTTGTTCCGTTGATCCCCGACCGATGCGATTGAGAAAGTGATGTAGCAGATTTTGCATCATGGAGACCGAGTGAAGAGCGGGACTGCCATCGCCTTCCAATGCAAAATCCAGATAATCAAGAGCGCTCTCACGAACCGGCCCCACCGCTGCATAGTTGAGTCCGAAGCCACCGAACGACATCGTCATCTCATCCTGCCACTCGTTGAATTCGCCCTCTCTCTCGAGGATCTGCTCAATTATGGTGAACGGGGTGAAGTCGCCGGTAAAGGCGTCGGCCCGGTGGCTGAGACGTATGGCCTGAACGAGCATTGCAAAGTTCAGAGCGGGATCTCCGAAGCGATGCCAGGACGCGAGTCGCTTCAGAACAGTTTTTGCACCGTCCGCGCTACTGCTTCGATCCGACTCTCTCTTAGCAAGCTCCCATAGAGTCGTGACTGATTCCCTGAGTCGATCTGCATGGAATGCCGTCGCTTCTAAGAGACTTGGCAGGGCAGATAGCACATAGTCCTGGCCTTCTCGGTAGTGGCTGCCCCCGCTCGCCGTGTCTAGCTGGATGGGATCGTTGATCGCTGTCCTTATAAGAGCAATAACATGGTCGGGCTGGTAGATCGCGGCACCGGAAAGATCAGCGAGGATTTGATGGCGCGCGTATTCGTCGCCCGCGGAAAAGCGTTGGTGAATGTCGGCCCAGATTCTATCAAGTAGATTCAGCCCGGTCTCTCCTGACTGGCCGCGACGCCAGTCTAGCTCTGCAAGGTTGCGCATGAGGCTCTTCAGCGAGTGAGCGCCGAAAAGCTCGTAGACCTGGTCTGCATAATGTGTTGACTGCCCCCCGAGATTTATACAGCGTTCCTCAAGGAGATAATCCGAAAGCACATCGGGAAGAACGCGCACCGGCTTCGGTCTTGGTGTAATAATGCCGTTCGATGCTAGAGCATCAACAGTAGTAAGAATCTCATCAACTCGTCGGCCGAGAAGTCTTTGCGCTGACTGCTGAAACTCATGGTGTTCCACGTCCGCTGGGCCTAGCGCTGCAATGAGATGGAGCACTGGACGAGAATCAATCGCAAACTTTGGACCCTGAAGGTCCATCTCGTCGAGCAAACGATTGAAGATCGTGAAACACACTTGTCCAAATTAGCTTTTGGAATCTGATAGCGGCCAGGTGGGTAGAAGGCTGAGTCTCTGATAGCTTGAGTTTTCCACGACTTAAGCACTCAGAGGAGGACTCAGCCTTGAGCAAAGTATGCAGCATTTTCTCGCAGATGTTACAGTCGATTTCTCGAACCGCCTTTGACGCAGCGGTTCGCAAACACAAGGCCGAACGGCACGCCCGCGGCTTCAGCAGTTGGGGACAGTTCGTGGCCATGCTGTTCTGCCAACTGGGCGGGGCCAAGTCACTGCGCGAGATTTGCGGCGGGCTGGCGGCCAGTGAAGGCAAGCTGCGGCACTTGGGCCTGCCAGAGGCCCCGCCCCGTTCCACCCTGGCCTATGCCAACGAGCACCGGCCCTGGCAGTTATACGAAGAGCTTTTCCAGCAGCTTCTGACCCAATGCCGGGGGTTGGCCGTCCAGCAATCTGCGGGTCAGCACAAGTTCCGCTTCAAGCACAAGCTGATCAGCGTGGACGCGACCGTGATCGATCTGTGCGCCAGCGTGTTCGACTGGGCACGTTTCCGCCGGACCAAAGGCGCGGTGAAGCTGCACCTGCTGCTGGACCACGAGGGCTTTCTGCCCTGCTATGCGGTGATCACCGAAGGCAAGCAGCACGAGGTGCGAGTGGCGCGGCAGTTGCAGTACGAGTCAGGAACGCTGCTGGTGATGGATCGCGGCTACAACGACTACGGCTGGTTTGCCGATCTGACCCAGCAAGGCGTGTATTTCGTGACCCGGATGAAAGACAACGCCGATTACCTGGTGCTGGAGGAGCGGGAACTGCCGCGGCGCAAAGGGCTGTTGCGTGATCAGCTGATTTGCTTTTACCAGCAGGCGCGCGACGGGCGGGAGTGCTATTTCCGCCGCATCGAGTTCTACGACGAAGAGCAGGACCGGAGGCTGGTGTTTGTCACCAATCACCTGACGCTGGCCGCGGCCACGGTGGCGGAGGTGTATAAGCAGCGCTGGCAGATCGAGCTTTTTTTCAAGGCCTTGAAGCAGTCGCTTCGGGTTAAGACCTTCGTGGGCACCTCGGCCAATGCGCTGAAGACCCAGATCTGGGCGGCGTTGATCGCCATGCTGCTGATCAAGTACCTGCAACTGAAAGCGACGTTTGGCTGGTCGCTGTCGAATCTGGTGGCGCTGCTGCGGCAACAGTTGTTCGTGTACCGCGATTTGTGGGTGTGGATCGATCACCCCTTTCAAGCACCGGAGCTGCCGGAATCACCGCCGGAACAACTCGCGATGGCCTGGCAGTAGTTGGACAGCAGCCTACTTCCCAAGGAACAGACCTTGGCCAAATTGGGAGTTTCAGGAGGCGCAATCTAGACAGCATCGATCGGGAGATTCGATTTTTGAAGAGCCAACCTGCTTTGTGCGAAGGCGGGTAAGGAAGCTTATGTCCCCCGTTTTCAACGAAGCTGAGCCGGAGCCTCAGCTAATTTGGACAGTACTGCTACTGAATATAGAATGCTGCCCGACATTCGGAACGGAAGGACTGGTCGAAGTTCCTATGTCTGCACAGCCGAGTTATGAGGAATTGAAGGTTCGTGTTGCCGAATTGGAGAAGCAGCACGAAACGGAGCGCTCCTACGTAGTCAATTTGGAAGAATTGGTCACGGCGCGCACCGAACAATTGCGCCAGACCTTGGTGGACCTGGAACGCTCGTACGACACTACTCTGGAAGCCCTGGGCGACGCGCTCAACCTCAAGGATGCCGAAACCGAAAACCATTCCAAGCGTGTTGTCGCCTTCACAATCGCCATCGGCCGTGCCGTGGGCCTGACCGGCGAAGCCATTCGCGTCATCGCCCGCGGCGCCTTTCTGCACGACATGGGCAAGATGGCGATCCCGAGTTCCATCCTGCGCAAGCCGGGCGGCCTGACGCAGGAAGAGATCGCGATTATGCGCGAGCACTGCCTTCGCGGCTACCAGATGCTGCGCAAGATCCCCTTTCTCTCCGAGGCTGCGGACATCGTTTACGGCCACCAGGAAAAATGGGATGGAACGGGCTACCCCCGTGGCCTTAAGGGGGAGGAGATTCCCGTCGGAGCGCGGATTGTGTCGGTGGCAGAAACGCTTGACGCCATCACGTCCGACCATCCTTATGGCGCCGCCCGTCCCTTCTCCGTGGCCCGCGAGGAAATCAACAACTGCTCGGGACGGCAGTTCGATCCCGGGATTGTGGAAGTCTTCCTCACCATTCCCGAATCCATCTGGCACGACCTGCGCAAGGAAATCGAGAGCAGATTTACTGCCAGCTAGTCGCAGAAGAAGGAAATAGAAGCTAACAACTGTTTTTCATTTTCCCGCCCAGCACGCCGCCCGTTTTCCCAGGAACGCCGAGAATCCTTCCTGCGCGTCGGCTGTCATGGCGTTCATGCTCATGATTTCTTTTGCGTAGGCATACGCCTTGGGCTGGTCGAGATCGATTTGCGTGTAATAGGCCTGCTTGCCGATGGCGAGGATCAGCGGGCTGGCGCCGGCGATTTTCAGCGCCAGATCCCTGGTGCGTGAGCGCAACTCCGCTGCCGGCACCACGGCATTGATCAAGCCCCACTCGGCTGCGGTCTGCGAATTCACCGGTTCGCCCGTCATCAGCATCTGCAGCGCGCGCTTGCGTCCGACGGCGCGGCTCAGCGCCACCATCGGGGTGGTGCAGAACAATCCGATTTTCACTCCCGGGGTCGCGAAGGTCGCCTCTTCCACCGCGATGGCCAGGTCGCAGGTGGCGACCAACTGGCATCCGGCCGCGGTCGCCATGCCTTGCACCTCGGCGACCACCGGCTGCGGGATGGCCTGGATCTTCATCATCATTTCCGCGCAAACATCGAAGATGCGCCGGTAGTCGTTGATGTTCCGGCCCACCATTTCGCTCAAGTCATGGCCCGAGGAAAACACCTTGCCCTCGGCAGCCAGGATCAGCGCGCGCACGGCGCTGTCGGCGGCGACACGATGCAAGCACTCGATCACCTCAAGCATCATTTCGAGTGAGAGCGCGTTGCGCCGGTTGGGGCGGTTCAGGGTCAGAATTCCCAGCGGCCCGTCGTTTTCGAAGCGGATGTTTGCGTACGCCATGACTCACCTCGCGCTGCGCTCGATTCTATACAAAGCGGGGTCGCGCGGCGACAAATTGGTCCGACCATTCGTGCCCGATGTGTCTTTCCTCACATGAAGTTGTGACCCGCGTCATACACGCCTGCATCATGCTGCGCGCACAATCGTGAGTGGTTGAGGATGTGCCATCGCACACCGTTTGACTTGACCGCAAATTCAGGGGTCCTCTGGCCGATGGTCCCGCCGCTCCACCCGCGGGCGTCCGGCACGGAAAGAACAGATCACGTCATTTCGTGATACCGGCCACAGCCCCCGGTGAAAGAGGATCGGATGGCCAAAGGCAGCGTTTCCATTCACGTCGAGCGGTGCAAGGCGTGCGGCTTCTGCGTCGAGTTTTGTCCCACGAAAGTCCTGGCGCTCTCCTCGGCATTCAATTCCAAGGGATACCACCCGCCGCAAATGGTCGCGCCGGAAAAGTGCAGCGGCTGCGACCTGTGCGGCATGTACTGTCCCGACTTCGCCATTTTCGGGTATCGCTTCAACGCGGCCGAACCGGCGAGCGCGACGGAGAAGGAGGCCAGCGATGCACGCTGATCCCGCCGGGGTTCTAACCGGCACGCATTTTCTCGACGGCGACCACGCCTGCTGTGAAGGCTGTCTTGCCGCCGGCGCGCGTTTCGCCTCCGGGTATCCGATCACGCCGTCCACGGAAGTCGTGGAGCGCTTCGCCTTGCGCATTCCGACGGTGGGCGGGACGTTCATCCAGATGGAAGACGAACTGGCGGCTTCGATCTGCCTGCAGGGCGCGGTGTGGGGCGGCGCCAAGGCGTTCACCGTCACCAGCGGCCCCGGCTTCTCGCTGATGATGGAACACATCGGTTACGCGGCCATGACCGAAACGCCGTGCGTGTTCGTCAACGTGCAGCGCGGCGGCCCCTCCACCGGCCTGCCCACGCTGCCGGCGCAAGCCGACATGATGCAGGCCCGCTGGGGTTCGCACGGCGACTACGGCATTATCGCCATCTGCCCGAATTCACCGCAGGAGTGCTTCGACCTGACCATCAAGGCCTTCAATTTTTCCGAGGAATACCGCGTGCCGGTGATGGTGATGATGGACGAATGTGTCGGCCACATGACCGAGAAGGTGGTCATTCCTCCCGCCGACCAGATCGACGTCACTCCGCGCAAGCACACGAAAAAATCGCCCGCCGATTACAAGCCCTACGAGTGCAACGGCGACGGCTCGCTTGTCCCCGAGATGGCGCACGCCGGCGAAGGCTACAAATTCCACATCACCGGCCTGACGCACGACGAGCGCGGCTATCCCAACATGACCGTCCCCGTCCAGGATCAACTCGTCAAGCGCCTGCGGGCGAAGATTGACACCGCCAAAGACCTGGTCCTCTACGAAGCCGAACACCTGGACGACGCCGACGTGGTGGTCGTCTCCTACGGCATCACCTCGCGGGTGGCGCAACGGGCCATTGAGACTCGCCCGCGGGCAAGGGCTGAAGGTAGGGAAGTTGCGGCTGATCGTGGCCTGGCCGTTCCCGGAAAAAACGATTCGCGACCTGGCGCAGAAGGTGAAGGCGTTCGTCGTGCCCGAGCTCAACCTCGGTCAGATGGTGCTCGAGGTGGAACGCTCGGCGCGCGGCGCGGCGAAGACTATTCACGTCCCCCACGCCGGCGGCGGCGTGCACGATCCCAACGACATCGTGAAGGCCATCGTGGAGGCGATCCAATGAGCACCATCCCGATCAATCCCGTTCTGCCGTTTCTGCGCACCGACCGCTTGCCGACCATCTGGTGCCCGGGCTGCGGCATCGGCACCACCGTCAACTGCTTTGCGCGGGCGCTGCTCGATTCCAAGGTGGACCTGAAAAATCTCGCCATCGTCTCCGGCATCGGCTGCACCGGCCGCGTCGCCGGGTACGTGAAGCTGGATTCTTTTCACACCACGCATGGACGCGCCATCCCGTTTGCCACCGGCCTGAAACTGGCGAATCCGAAGCTGAACGTGGTGGTGTACTCCGGGGACGGCGACCTCTCCGCCATCGGCGGCAATCACCTGATCCACGCGGCGCGCCGCAACGTGGACATCAAGGTGATCTGCATCAACAACCTGATTTACGCCATGACCGGCGGCCAGACGGCGCCCACCACGCCGGGGCACGTCATCACCTCGACGCACCCCTACGGCACCTTCGACCCCACCTTCAACCTGTCGCACCTGGTGGAGGCCGCGGGCGCGGTCTATGTGGCGCGCTGGACGACGTTCCATGTTCGCCAGATCGCGCGCTCCATGGCCGAGGTCTTCAAGAAGCCCGGCTTCTGCTTCATCGAGATCCTCTCGCCCTGCCCGACGCTCTACCAGCGCCGCAACCGGATGGGCGACGGATTGGACGCCATGAAGTTCTACAAAGAACACAGCAAGATCAAGAACGGCGCCTCCACCAGCGAGATCGGCCTGACCAAGTCGGGCGAGATCATCGTGGGCAAGTTCGTGGACCGCGACCGCCCCGATTACATCAACGCCGCGCGCGAGCAGTTTGTCGAGTCGCTCGGCGACCGCTACGTGGATGAGTGCGCAGCCGGCTGCTGCGGGGAGGACTACTGATGCAACTCACCGAGATTCGCATCGCCGGGTTTGGCGGGCAGGGCGTGATCCTTGCCGCCATCGTCGTGGGCAAGGCGGCTTCGATATTCGAAGGCGACTTCGCGACCATGACGCAGAGCTTCGGGCCCGAAGCCCGCGGCGGCGCCTGCAGCGCGCAGGTGATCCTGTCCGACTCGCCCATCCTGTATCCCTACGTCACCCAACCGGACATCCTGGTTGTCATGTCGCAGGAGGCGTACAGCAAGTTCGCGCCGGAGTTGAAAGAGGGCGGCACGCTCGTCATTGAGCAGGATCTGGTGCGGGTCAACCATCTGCCTCCCGGCACCAAGGTGCTCAGTTGCCCGGCCACCCGGCTGGCCGAAGAGCTGGGGAAGAAAATGGTGCTCAATATCGTGATGGTCGGCTTCTTCGCCGCCGTCACCAGCCTGGTGAAGCCCGAGTGTATGCGCCAGGCCGTTGCCGACTCCGTGCCCCCGGCTTTCAAGGAACTGAACTTGAAGGCGTTCGACAAAGGATTCGAGTACGGTCAGTCGCAGGCATGCGGCGAAGCCGCCACGGCGGAGGAATCCGAATCTCACGTCAAGGCGCTCGAGGTCCACTGAAAGCAGTTTCAAGTTTCAGTTTCAGCATCGGCAGACACCGACTGGGACTGAAACTATCATTCAAGATCGTGGGTCCGGCCCCTCGCTGGAGCCCATGTGTTCCTCTCTATGGCTACTCTCCTGCTGCTGGCTCTGTTCTTCGCCGCGGCGCCCGACCCGGGGCTCGAATCCGCCGCCAGTGCCATGCGCCGGCTCCTGCGCGACTCCACCGAAATCCCGCTCCAGGTGCGTTCCACGGTCGAGTTCTATGACGCTTCTGGCCGGCTGAGGAAGAGCAAGCGCACTGAGCATCGCTTCCAGATCACCGCCATCAAGCATTCAGATCAGGGGGTCACATACAATTACGTCCTCAAGAAAGTTAATAAAGCGCTCCTTGCCGACCTGATGGACACCGACAAAGTCCTGTTCGCCAATTCGCTGCTCTTCTCGCTGGCCACTGCGGACGAACATTTCGTCGTTTCGTCCGAGCCCACCTCCAGCACGCTGACCGTCTCCTTGAGTGCCCCGGCCGACTGCGCTGATTTTGAAGTGGAAAAAGGGAAGTTCCGGCTCAAACGATGGTGCGGCTCAAGCCAGGTTGTGTTCGATGGCGCGCCGCTCGTCCCCCGCCATGCGACTTGTACAGCCGTGGGCTTGCCGGTCGCCGGCCCCAAGGACACCTTGCGTGCCTATCGCGCCGAGCTCGGCTTTCAGCTCATTACCTTGCCCGGTGATTCCCGGCCGCTCCTGCTGCCTCAGCGGATCGTCGCGACGTACGAGAGCGACCGCGGACGCACGGTTGTCCAGAGCGATTACACGCCGGCCCGCCGCTAATCATGCCAATAAAATTGGCGCGGACCAAAGTCAGCGCCAAATCACAGATCACTAGTCAACAATCGCAACTGACAATTGCCTTTACCGGCCTATCGAGCCGCACCGGCAAGTTCAGGGGTAGCTTTAGGTTCAGCTGCTTTCGCCGCCGTACCTACTTTGCGGCCACCTTCCGCAGCCCACTGCTCCAGCATCGGTGTGGTGACAGACTTGGGACGCTCGATAGGAGATCCGAGAGCCCGGTCCCAGGTGATGTTCGCCATGCACCCGAGGGCGCGACCGACACCGAACAGGACGGTATAGAAGTCCCATTCGTGCAGCCCGTAGTACCACTGGATGACGCCGGACTGGGCATCGACATTCGGCCACGGATTCTTGGCCTTGCCGTGTTGCGTCAAGACACCGGGCGCCACTTCGAAGATCATGGAAACAAGTTTGAACAGCGGATCAACCTTGAGCCCCGGAGTCGCCAGACAGAACTCGCGCTGCGACATGTAGCGCGGGTCGGTCTTGCGAAGAACGGCGTGGCCGTACCCCGGAATCACTTGGCCCGCCTTGAGCGTATCCCACAGAGCCTGGGTTACCAATTCCTTGGTCGGCTCCGCTTCGGTGCAGTATTTCTTCTCGAACTTCAGCAGCCAGTCCAGAACCTCCTGGTTGGCGAGGCCGTGCAGGGGGCCGGCAAGGCCGTTGAGACCGGCGGAATAGGCATAGTAAGGATCCGAGAGGGACGAGTGCACCAGGTGCGTGGTATGCGCGGAAACGTTGCCCGATTCATGGTCGGAGTGAAGGATAAAGTACATGCGGGCAACATCCCTGTACTCTTCGCACTGCCCGATCATGTGAGCGAAATTTGCGCCCGAATCCAAGTCCCGATTGATCGCTACCTGGAAATCGCTGCGATACTTCAGGTTGTAAATGAACGCGGCGATGATGGGGATACGGGCCACGATATCGAAGGCATCTTCGTAGACGTATTCCCATGCCGCCATCTTGTTGAAATTACCCGACCCGTAAAAATGCGCAAACTTGGAGTCCTTCTGCATGGCCAGGATGCCGGTGGAGAGCATCACCATGGGGTGGCTGTCGCGTGGCAAAGCGCGGATGACGTCCCACACGTAGGAAGGAACCATTTGCCGGACCTTCCATTCGCCGAGAACTTCGCGGTGCTGGGCCTGGTTCGGCGACTCGCCCGTCAGAAGGAAGTACCAGAATGCTTCCACGGTCGGATAATTTGAATTTCTTGCTTTCGGAAGGAACGCGAGCGTCTCCGGAATGGTCTTGCTTCCTGCGGATCGAGGTAGGAGATATCGGTAACCAGGCTGCGGATGTCGCGCGCGCCTCCCATCGTCTGTTCGATGGTCACCTCGTCGATAATGACATGGCCGAATTGCTTGATGAGCTTGGTAGTACGGGGACGGAACTCCTCGATTTTCTGCCTAAGTACTTCCTTCAGCGCCATTTTATTAGAGCTCCTTTCACGCTCATAAAGGCCGTATCGCGGCACTCCTGATTAAGCGGAGGAAACTTATCGGGAAAAACCGGGCTTACACTGCACCTCAGCGGCGGCTATTGTGGGGCTCAGCGGGCAACAAAGCAGTGAGCCGAATCACATTTGCGGGTGATGCCCGCCGCGATCCGGCTTGATGTCCTTCGAATCTGCCCGCAAAACCGGGATCAGACGGCACACCGGCCGCGGCGTGTCACAGCTACAAGTGACCTGCGGGCCTCCTCAGGGTGAGCCGCAAGGCCAACCCGCCGCGGTGGCCCACATCCACGCGCCTTGAGCAGAGGTAGATCTTTTCGCCCTGCTTCCCGCGCAAAACGAAGGGCGCAGCCGTGGCGGCGCCCGCTATTCCGAACTCTTGACTCCTGGCTACTGCCTGCCCGTCGCCCGTTGCCGCTCGGCCGGCGTCATGTCCCGCCACAGCATGATCAGATTCTGCTCGAAGTAGCGGTTGCCGGGCTCCTGGGCATAGGCCCGCCGGAACCACGCGTAGGCCACCGCCCGGTCCATCGGCACGCACTCCCCGGTGGCGTACATCGCGCCCAGGTGGCTGAACGCCTGCGGGTTCTGCTGTGCCGCGGCGGCATTAAAGTAGCTGACCGCCTGGCCGCAGTTCCGCGCCACCCCGCGGGCGTACAGATACCTTTCCCCGCTGCTCACCAGCTCGCCACCGGCATTGCCTTGCGGTGGGGGCGCCATCTGTGCCGCCGCCGGTTTCTCTTCGCCGGCTGGGTTCGCGCTCTCGTGACCCGCTGTTTTGTTTTTCGCCGCCGGTGACTTCGCGCCCGGCGGCTTCGATGCCGGCTCGGCCGCACGCTCCGAGCTGGCGCGCGCCGGAGTGGGCTTCGGGCTGTCGTCAGGCTTGCCCGCGGTGGAGGATTGCGGGTCGGCGTGGGGAAGGTCCTCCTTGGGCTGCGCCGCCTGGTTCTGCTCCGGCGTGCTCTCGGTGGTGATCGCCGGCTGCGACGCTGCATCGCTGCCGGCAAGCGTCGTGGCCGGGGCGGAGGTAGCGGAGGTGGAGGGTGGTTCGTTCTTCGTGTCCTGCGCGGGCTGCGGCTGCGGACGCGAATGGGAGAGCGCCGTAGTCAGGACGTAATCCCGGATCGGCTGCCATTTCGCATACAGCACGCCGCCCAAAACCAGCAGCACCACCAGGAGTACCCACACCCCTGTGTGCGACGTCTGTTCTTCTTCGAGCAGGTACGAGTAATTGCCGCCCTCGCCTGAGTCAGTGCTGCTCAGCCCCAGAAACGACGGGACGCCGCTGGTGGTCGCGCTCGGCTCCTCATCCACCCACCACTTGTCGCTGCGCGGCGCTGGTTCCGCCACCGGGGCTGCCGGCTCCGGCTGTGGCGGCTCGCGCGACCTATCTACCGGGTCCACTGCTGTGGCGAGATCGCGTTGCGCCTCCACAGCCAGCGCATTCCCGCACATGCCGCAAAACCCGTTTTGTTCCGGATTCTGATGACCGCAATTCCGACAGAACACGCGAACTCCTTGGGAACCTCTTATGCTATGAACACCGACGATGGCACGGTAGTTGTCATTTAGCCAGCCGGAGCCTGGGTGCCGTGTCGGGCGCCTTGCAAGGTGAGATTCCACCGCCCTGCTGCAGGGTTGGATGGACCCCATTGCGCAGGGCTAAAGATCGCTGCTGCGCGGCTTTACAGTCTTCCGCTGCGCGTGGTACGCTGCTGGACGTACACTAGATCGGAAAAATTACAGGAGTGCACCCAGTTCCGTGTTAGCCCGAGAGCATAAGCAGTCCGTCATTGACCAGTACCGCAGGGATGTGAGCGATACCGGCAGCCCCGAGGTCCAGATCGCCCTCTTGAGTGAGCGCATCGGTCAGTTGACGGAGCACTTCAAGACGCACAAAAAGGACCACGCGTCCCGGCGCGGCCTTCTGATGCTGGTCAGCAAGCGGCGTCGCTTGCTCGACTACCTCAAGAAATACGACACCGAGCGCTACAAAGACGTTATTTCGAAACTTGGCATCCGCAAGTAGCGATTGCCCCAGATACCATCGTCTGTGACTCGGCAGGTTTGCGTCTTCCCGGCATTTTTGCCCACACCATCGCCTCACCGCGCTGGCGTGGGGGCGCTCGTGTATGCCGGCCCCTCTCTCGCGCACAGCCCACGGCCCGTCCGGTGCGCTCATCTTGGAAGGAATTGGAATGAAGCCAGAAACGCAGTCCGTTACCGTTGAATTAACCGGCGGCAAGAACATCTCGTTTGAAACCGGCAAATTGGCCAAGCAGGCGCATGGCGCGGTGGTCGTGCGCACGTGCGACAACGTTGTCCTCGGCACCGCCACCGCCAACCAGGAACCGCGCGAGGGCATTGATTTCTTTCCCCTCACCGTGGATTACCGCGAGTACACCTACGCCGGCGGGCGCATCCCCGGCGGGTTCATCAAACGCGAAGGCCGCCCCAGCGAGCGCGAAATTCTCACCAGCCGCCAGATTGACCGTCCCATCCGGCCGCTGTTCCCCGAGGGCTTCCGCAGCGAAACGCAGATCATCGCCTTCTGCCTCTCGGCCGATACCCAGAACGATCCCGACGTCGCCGCCATCAACGCCGCCTCGGCCGCGCTGACGCTCTCCGACATCCCGTTCGCCGGCCCGGTCGGCGCCGTACGTGTCGGCCTGAAAGACGGCCAGTTAATCACCAACCCGACCTACGAAGAAATGCGCGACGGCCTGCTCCGCCTGATGGTGGTCGGGACCGCCGACGGCATCGTCATGATCGAGGCCGGCGCCAGCCAGGTGCAGGAAGACACGATCGTGGATGCCATCGAGTTTGCGCACAAGGAAATCAAGAAGATCACCGCCGCCATCAGCGACCTTGCCCAGCGCGCCGGCAAGCCCAAGCGCCAGTTCGAGGCTCCGCAGGTGGACGAAGCCGCCATTGCCGGGCTGCGCAAGCGCATCGGCGCCAAGCTCTCCGACGCCCTCGACACCGAGAAGCACCCCAAGGCCGAGAGCCACACCCTGGTCAAGGCCATCAAGACCGAGTTGAAGGAGGCCATTCCGGAAGAGGACGAAGACGCCCGCAAACAGCTCTCCACCAATTTCGAGATCCTGCGCGAGCGCATCTTCCGCGAGCAGGTAATCGGGCAGCACCGCCGTCCCGACGGGCGTGCCTTCGACCAGGTGCGGCCCATCTGGATCGAAGTCGGCGTGCTGCCGCGCACCCACGGTTCGTCGATTTTCACCCGCGGCGAGACGCAGGCGCTGGTCACCACCACCCTGGGCACTTCCGACGACATGCAGCGCCTGGAACTGTTCGAAGGCGAATCCAAGAAGCGCTTCATGTTGCACTACAACTTTCCGCCGTTCTCGGTGGGTGAAGTGGCATTTCTGCGTGGCGCGGGACGCCGCGAGATCGGCCACGGCGCCCTCGCCGAGCGCGCCCTTTCCGCCGTCCTGCCGGGCGAAACCGACTGGCCGTACGCCATGCGCGTGGTCTCCGACATCCTGGAGTCCAACGGTTCATCCTCCATGGCGACCGTCTGCGGCGCCTCCCTGGCGCTGATGGATGCCGGCGTTCCGCTCAAATCCCCGGTGGCAGGCGTGGCCATGGGCCTGGTTAAGGAAGGCGAGGAGTATGCCATCCTTACCGACATCGCCGGCGCCGAGGACCATTACGGCGACATGGATTTCAAAGTTGCCGGAACCGGCACGGGTATTACCGCCCTGCAGATGGACATCAAGGTGATGGGGATCACGCCGCAGATCATGCGTGAAGCCCTGCAGCAGGCCAACCGCGGCCGCCTGCACATCCTGGAGCACATGAACCAGGCGCTGCCGGAGCCGCGCGCCGCGGTCTCCGAGTACGCGCCGCGCTTCTACACCCTGCAGATCCCGACCGATAAAATCCGCGACCTGATCGGGCCGGGCGGCAAGGTGATCCGCGGCATTATCGAGGCTACCGGCGTCAAGATCGACGTCGAGGACAGCGGGCGCGTCAACGTCGCCTCCAACGACCAGGACTCCGCGGCCAAGGCGCTGCAGATGATCGGCGACATCACCGCCACCGCCGAAGTCGGCAAGACCTACCTGGGCACGGTGGTTCGGCTCGCCGACTTTGGCGCCTTCGTCGAGATCATTCCCGGTACCGACGGCCTGCTGCACATCAGCGAGGTCGCCGAGCACCGCATCAAGGACGTGCGCGACGAACTCAAGGAAGGCGACCAGGTGCTGGTGAAAGTGCTTTCCGTGGAGGGCAACCGCATTCGCCTCTCGCGCAAGGCAATTCTCAAGGAACAGCGCGCCAAGATGGGCGGCGGCGAGCCCAGCCTGGAAGGCAGCCCGGCCGGCGCTCCCGTAACCTTTGAAGGCGGCGGCGAATTTACCGAAGAGCCCGAACCCGAACAAGAGGGCGAGCCCAACTTCAACCGCGCCGAGGCTCACGGCGCCGGCAGCGGCCCACGTCCCGAGGGTGGCAGCAGCGCTGCCCCCGCCGGCCGGCGTCCCGGCGGCGGTGGCGGAGGACGAGGCGGACGCGGTGGACGTGGCGGACGCGGCCATAGCGGGGGCGGCAGTCGCGGCGGGTTTGGCGGAGGCCGTGGCGGCGATCGCGGACGTCGCTAGCCGTTAAACCAGAAACAGCAAGGTTGGAGCGCGCTCGACCGTGAGCGCGCTTTTTTTCTTGGACGAGAACTTACGTTTCTGACGGGGTCATTCGGAATCCGTTATCTGAATTGCTGATTCTTGGTTGGGGAGAGGAATCTCACCACCGAGACACCGAGAACACCGAGCAAATCATCACCAAGAATAGAGAAGGAAACATGTGCTCGGTGCATCTCGGTGAACTCGGTGGCTCGGTGGTGAATCCCCAAGCCCGGTGGATCTACTGCACCTTCACGCGCACGTTGTGATTGCCCTTGGTGTCCACCACGATGGGTTCGCCATTTGCTAGAAATGGTTTTAGCACGGTAGCGTCGCCCCACTGCAAATCCCATCCATTTTCCAGCGCCAGCAGCGTGTAACGTCCGGGAAGGACCGGCGAAAGCGTGAACGAGCCATCGCTGTCGCTCTGATCGCGGCGAAACAGCGGCAGATTGTTTTCGGGATCTTGCGGCACCAGCAAAATCATGGCGCCCGATTGCGGCTTTCCGTCGCGCAACGCAACGCCTTCGATCTTTCCCGTTCCCGCGCCCACCACGACCGATAACTTCACCGGATCCGGGCCGCTGATGTGCAGCATGCGCCCTGCGATCTTCGCGCCGGTTGCAGTCACGCTGCGGATGAACAGGTCATCGCCGCTGCTCATCACCACTTCGTAAGTTCCGGCGGCGAATCCCTGCGGAAATGCGAATTCGCCGCCCGCATTGGCGCGCGCGTCGAAGGTGCGCCGCATCGCGCCCCGTCGCAGCACGATGGTCGGCGGTTTCGTCGGCGCCTGCCCGTTTGCCAGCTTGACGGTTCCGCTAACCGTCGCCGTCGGCGCCATCTCGCCGGCGTCCAGTTCCGTGTCCGCGACCAAGTCCACTTCGCGCACGCGCGCCGGCTGCTCCGATTCTTCATTCGGCGGCTGCGCCATTCGCTGGAACCTGCGCCCGTTGGGCGTTACGCGCAGCAGATAGTGGCCGGGCGGAATTCCGGAGACGAGGTTCGCGTTGCCGCCCATCCCGCGCGTGCCGGTTTGCACGGGCACTTCGATGCCGTCGAAGATGATCTGCACCAGCGTCGCGTTGGCGAACTGCTGCCGGTCTCCCTCGCCGGCCGCATGATTGATCCGCACGTGGAGCGCTGGCACCACGCGCAGCGCGATGTCGGCCGAGGCGCGATCGCCCGCATGCAGAGTGATTGCGCTCGCCGACGCCGAATCGGTCACGTCGGGATAAAACGTCAGCGGATAGGCCATGTCCAGCGTGGCATTGCCGCTCTCGGCGCCACGGCCATAACCGCCGCCGAGGCCACCTTGGCCCCAGTCGCGGTCAAAGACCATTCGGCCCATGAACGGAGCCTGCGTGTACCACGGCCGCGCCGACACCGCGATGTAGAAAGCACCTGGTTTCAGATGGGCAAAGTGATAGCGGCCCTGATCGTCGGTGGCGGCATTCGCCACAATCGCCTTGATGGCGCGGCCTTCCGCTACTTGCTCACGGATGAGCATGACGCGCGCATTGCGCACCGCATCGCCCTGCTCGTCGGCAATGCGCCCGGAAAAGGACGCATCGGGCACGACGCGGAAGACGATGTTGGCGGAATCCAGACCAGGGCCGACCGCAATCGCGGTGGAGAAGCCTTCGTGCTGCTGGTATTGCTGCGAGGCGAAGCTGCGGCGCTCGGCCGAGAGCGCGTACTTGCCGGCGCGCACGCCGTCGAACAGGAACGCGCCGTTGGCGCCGGTCATGACGGTGCGAGCCGCCCTGCCCTGAACGGCGGTGATGGTGACGTACGCGCCCGCCAGCGGCTGGCCGTTGATGGCGTTGACCACGGTTCCGCTGATTTGAAACTGCCCTCCGCTGCCCGAGGATGGAGCGTTGCGCTCCTGCGCTGCCGATGTGACTGTGAGCAGGAGCAGCAACGTAAACACCCACATCTGCCAACTGCAGGCAGATGTGGGGCACCATCTGCACCATCTGTGATGATTACGGCGCAGCGTCATGGCTCGCCTCGCTTGATGAGCGTGAGCGTGACCGTCGCGCTGCCCTTGCTGTTCACCGTGACGTGCGTGGCCCTGGAAGCGTACGGTTCCAGGGCTTCGCGATTGGTGTACTCCAGCCCGTCCACGCTGTCGAAGGCGAACAGCAGGTAATCGCCAGGCGCGAGGGTGTTGATGGTGAATCCGCGCTCGGATGCGTACTGCGTCTGCGGCGCGGTGGACCGGCGTTCGGGCACGACCAGCACAACCGCGGGCACGGCAACATTGTCGGAGGTGGCAGATCCCGCCACCGAGCCGGCGTCGTCGCGCAGCACGATTTCGAGCGGACTCGCGTCCCCTTGCGCGACCACCAGGTCTTCGCGCAGCACATCGGTCTGGCCGTGCGCAGCGGATTGCACGTACCACGGCCCATGCGGAGAAATCTGCACCGCGTAGCGTCCGGGCTCGACATTGCGCAAGGTGAGAGGAGCATTGTTGTCCGCCGCATCGTAGGTGGAATAGACGCTTGTCGCCCCATCCAGTCCGGTCAGTTGAACGGAAGCATCTTGCGCCGGTTTGCGGTCGTAGCCAGCCGTGCTGATTCCGCCAGCAACGTCCGTGGAACTCGGTTGATTCGTGAACTCCGTCTTCACCACAACCGGGATGGTTGCGCCCGGCAGCAAAGGGAGCCGGATTCCGCTGACGTTGGCGGCGACGGTGATGGTGGCGGATGCTCTCGCAGCCGGGCCCTGCCGGTTGAACGATGTCGCCCGCACGGTGTAGGTGCCCCCCGGAAGCCGGGCGCTGAAACTATCGTCCTCCGGATTGAAGCGCACGTTGGCCGCGAGCGGGTCGCCGGAGCGGTTGACGAATTCGAGGTTCGCGCCACGCTGTTCGGGCGCGGCGCCGGTCACAAAGCCCGCAACTTCGTACACCGGCTGTGAGCGCAGGCGGAACTCGACTTGGACGGTCTGCCCGCCACGCACCTCGATGGCGGAAGCCGAGGCAAGATCGGGCGTGCCCGGATAATACGACGGCGCGTATCCAAGGTTCGGTTCGGCGGCGGCGCGTGGCGTCGCGGGGCGCTGCGCCTGCGCCACCATGTAGTACGTTCCGGGAATCAGGTTGGCGGCGCGGAACTCGCCGATGTCGTTGGTGGTTGACTGCCCTCGCGTCTCCCACTGCTTGCGCCCATTGCTGATGACTTGGCGCTTCAGCCGCAGGTGCACGCCTTCGAGCGGCTCGCCGTCGTCGCCAGTGATGGTTCCCGCGACAATTCCTTCCGGCGTGAGCTTCAGCACCAGCGATGAGACGTCGCCGGTGATCATCATCGGCGCGCGCGGTCGGCCGCCGCCGCGGGACAGTTCTTCACTGCTGAAGAATCCCGGCTTGCGGGTCATGAACATCGCCCGGCCTTCAGGAACGCCTTCGAAGCGGAAGCTGCCTTGGGAGTCGGTCAAGTCGGAACGCTGCAGCGGTCCCATGAGCTGCACCAGCGCGCGCGGAATGGGCTCGCCGGTGGCGGAGTTGACCACGCTTCCGCTGACGGTGTGCGTGGGCGAGTTCGGATCGTAGGCGCGCGGGCCGACGTAACCGCCCTGCGCGTGCGCCAGCGCGCAGCATAAGGCCGCGAACACGCCGACAAGGAACTTGCTGCTCATGTTAGTGGGAACGAACAAGGTTACAGGCTCAAGGCCCAAGGCTCAAGGCGTAAGGCCCTGCCGCGAAGCGTCTCTTATAGGTCTGTCGGTCCATCGGTCTATCGGTCTGGCATACGACTACTCCGGCCGAGCGACAGATAGACCGAAAGACTGAGAGACCAACAGATTTCTTCAACCCTGGGCGGCGGGAACAGTCGCGCGTTTGGGCAGCATTTCGCCGATGCGGCGGATCTGGCCGCCGACGCCGCGCAGCTTCTCCTCGATGCGCTCGTAGCCGCGATCAATGTGGTAGACGCGGTCGATGATGGTCTCGCCGTCGGCCACCAGCGCCGCCAGCACCAGCGACGCGGAGGCGCGCAGGTCGGAGGCGAGCACGGCGGCGGCGCTGAGCGGCGTGCGGCCGCGCACGATCGCCCGGCGTCCTTCAATCTTGATATTCGCTCCCATGCGCAGCAGTTCCTGCGCGTGCATGAAGCGGTTCTCGAAAATATTTTCGGTGATGATCGAAGTGCCCTCGGCCTGCGTGGCCAGCGCCATGTACTGCGCCTGCATGTCGGTGGCGAAGCCGGGATATTCCTCGGTGTTAACGTCGGCGGGCTTGAAGCCGGAGTCGCCGCTGACGCGCACCGAGTCTCCGCCGGGCCGTACCTTGGCGCCGGTCTCCTCCAGCTTCTGGAGCAGCGCGGTGAGGTGCGAGGGCTCGCAGGCGGTGACGTTGAGGTCGCCGCCGGTGAGCGCGCCGGCAATGATGAAGGTGCCGGCCTCGATGCGGTCGGGAATGATGCGGTGGCGCGCGCCGTGGAGCTTTTCGACGCCGCGCACGCGCAGGGTCGAAGTGCCCGCGCCTTCAATCTTTGCGCCCATTTTTGCGAGCAGTGCGGCCAGGTCCGCGACCTCGGGCTCGCGGGCGCAGTTTTCCATCAGGGTTTCGCCCTCGGCGAGGGTGGCGGCCATGAGCAGGTCTTCCGTGCCGGTGACGGTGATCCTGTCGAAGACAACGTGTCCGCCCTGCAGGCGTTCGGCGCGCGCGACCACGTAACCGTGCTCGGTAGTGATGGTCGCACCCAGACGTCTCCAGGCCTTTGATGTGCAGATCGATGGGACGCGCGCCGATGGCACATCCGCCGGGAAGGGAAACCTTGGCCACGCCGCAGCGCGCCACCAGCGGCCCGAGCACCAGCGTGGAGGCGCGCATGGTCTTCACCAGCTCGTAGGTCGCCTCCGGATGTTCCAGCCTGGCGCAGGAGATGGTGGTGCGATGCTGCGCGCGGCCGTAACCGAGTTCGACCTCGGCGCCCATGCTGGCGAGCAGGCGGCGCGTGGTTTCGATGTCGCGCACCTGGGGAATGTTTTCCAGCACGACCGGCTCGTCGGTGAGCAGGGCGGCGGCCATGGCGGGCAGGGCGGCATTCTTGGCGCCGCTGATGCGCACCGTCCCGAGCAGGGGATTGCCGCCGCGAATGACGAATTTATCCATGAGGGTTGTCGGTTATCGGTTGTCGGTATTCAGTTTGCCATGAGCGCGCGAAAGCCGAAATCAGACGCGAAACCTGGCTGACATTGTACTTGGAGATCGAAGATTGCAGCGAAAGCGGCGCTCACCACTGCTCTTTGCCGACCGGTTTTCCCCAATCAGTTTCGCCGTGGCGATTTCGCGTAGCGATCCGTCTGATCGATTGCGAAATCAAAGATCACCGCCTTGATTTGGGCGGGCTCGGGCGCTTTGGCTTAGGTTGACGCTTCATGGAATCTTCGCATTCATCCGTGCGCACTCAACTCTTCCGGGAGCTTCTGCGCGCGCTCAGGGGCTGGGCGGATTCGATGGCGTGGCGCACGTTGCCGGCGGCGAGTTCGAGATGACGCTGGGCATCCGCCTTGCTCACGCCCGCCTTCAGCATGATGAGCGCCACCGGCACGCTATTGCCGGATTCCTTCAGGGCAGCGGCGGCGCGCTCGTGATCGGTCTGCGCCGCGCTTTCCAGGATGCTGACCGCGCGCGCGACCAGCTTTTCGTTCTTCGGGTGCACGTTGACCATCAGGTTGCCGTACACGTAGCCGGCGCGCGCCATGGCGCCGGTGGTAATCATGTTGCAGATCATCTTCTGCGCCGTGCCGGCCTTCATGCGGGTGGAACCGGCAAGCACTTCCGGGCCGACCTCGACTACGATCTCGATTTCGGCGGCCCGGCCAAGCGGCGTGTCGGGGTTGCAGGTGAGGGCGATGGTTGTTGCGCCCTTGCTGCGGGCATATTCGACGGCGGCCAGGGTGTAGGGGGTGCGTCCGCTGGCGGCGATGCCGGCCACGACGTCCTGCGGACCGGGCTTGCGGCGAGCCATCTCGCGCTGGCCGGATTCGGCGGAATCCTCGGCGAGTTCGAAGGGGTTCCACAGGGCGTCCACGCCGCCCGCCATGATGAACTGCACCGTCTCGGGATCGGTGTCGAAGGTGGGCGGGCACTCGGCGGCGTCGAGGGCGGCAATGCGCCCGCTGGTGCCGGCGCCGACATAGATCAGGCGGCCGCCATTCGCGATCGCTTCGCCGACTGCGTCAATCGCCCGCGCGATCTGCGGCAACGCGCGCTCCACCGCGGCGGCAACCTTGGCATCTTCCAAGTTGATGATGTGCGCAATTTCCAAGGCGGACTTGGTGTCCAGATCCGCCGACGCGGGGTTCTGGTCTTCCGTGGTCAGGTCGCGCAAGTCCTCGGAGTCAGACATTGGAGGAAGTGTAGCAGTGGAATTGCGAGTTGTACGTTGTCAGTTTTGAGTTGGGAGTGAAAACGGTCCACCGCAAAGGACACCGGTAGCTGGCGGCCGCTAGTCCGCCGTCCGGCCCGGACTTCCGGACTACCGGCTCCGAGGCGCGAACCATCAACTCAACCCTTCCACGATTGCATCGTGCACGCGGGGACGCACGCGCTTGATCTCCTGCGAACTGCGGTCGGGCCAGGTGCGGTTGGTCAGAAGAACGATCGCGAGTTCGCGCTCGGGATCGAGCCACAGCGAAGTGCCGGTGAAACCCAGGTGACCGAGCGAACCCGGCGAGAAGTGGCGGCCGGACTGCGAGGGCGCCGAGGGCAGATCGAAGCCGAGGGCGCGCGGGCTGCCGGATTTTGCCGCCTGCGGCCGGGCGAATGCGCGCAGCGTTTCAGGAAGAAAGATGGTCTTCGCACCGGGCCGGGTAAGACCACCCAGGATCGCGTGGGCGAAGCGGGCGAGATCGGGCGCGCTGGCAAAGAGTCCGGCGTGGCCGGCGACGCCGCCCATCACGCCGGCGTTCTCGTCATGCGCTTCGCCTTGGATGACGCGATGGCGGAAATCGCGGTCATCCTCGGTCGGAGGAATGAGCGAGCGCTGTGCTTGCGGCGGATTGAAGCAGGTGGATGCCATGCCGAGCGGACCGAAAATTTCGCGGCGGCAGAAGCCGTCGAGCGGTTCATCGGCGAGACGCGCGAGCGCTTCGCCGAGAATGATGAAGCCGATGTCGCTGTACTCGGTGCGCTCGCCGGGAGCGGCCTCGAGCGGCGTGCGACAGGCGGCGAGGACAAGTTCATCGCGGGTGCGCGCCTGTTCGAACAGGCGGACATAGCCGGGCAGGCCGGAGGTGTGCGCCAGCAAGGTGCGGAGGGTGACGTCCTGGCGTCGTGGATCGGTCGCGACGAATTCGCGCACCACCGATTCCACCGGCAGGTCCAGGTCGAGCACGCCGCGCTCGTACAGGATCATGGCCATCGCGGTGGTGGCGACGATCTTGGTCAGCGAGGCGACGTCGAAGATGGTGTCCGCGGCGACTTCTGGCGATTGCGGGTCGAATGTGAAACAGCCGAGGCCGGTGGATGCGACGAGTTCGCCGCGATGCATGACGGCAAGCGAGCACCCGGGAAAGGCGCGGGTGGCGATGGCGTCGCGCAGCAGATCGATGGCGCGGGCAAAACGCTCTGCTTTCATGGGTTGTGTCGCACTGATTACTGTACTGTTGCCGAGAACTCCTGTAAATTTCGCGATGAGATTCCTTCCTTGTTCATGAAAGCTGTTCGGACCTCGTGTTGCTGGGTTCTTGCCCTGATTGTGGCCTGCGCCCTCACCGTTCCTGCCGCCGCGCAGAAGAGCGCGCGCAAACCGGCAGGGAAGTCCGCCGCGAAGAAGCCGAAGCCGTCGCCCACGGCCGACCAACGCCTGAGCGCTCTGGACCGCATTTTCAACCAGGCCGTCGCCGAGCGCCAGATCCCCGGCGCGGTGGTGCTGGTGGGACATGACGGCAAGGTGGTGTTCCGCAAAGCGTACGGCTATCGCAGCCTGGAGCCGCGGCGCGAGACGATGACGCTGGACACCATCTTCGACATGGCGTCGCTCACCAAGTGCATGGCGACGGCGGTCGCGGTGATGCAGTTGGTGCAGGACGGGCAGGTGCGGCTGAACGATCCAGTGGCGCGCTACCTCCCGGAATTCGGCACGAAAGGAAAGCAGGACATCACGGTGCGGCAGTTGCTCACGCATTATTCCGGGCTGCCCGACGATCTCGATCTCAAAGAGCCGTGGCACGGGCGTGACACGGCGTTCCGCATGGCGATGGACACCACTCCCGTGTACTCGCCGGGCTCGCGTTTTTTCTACAGTGACGTGAATTACGAGGTGCTTGGGTTCCTGGTGGAGCGCGTGTCGGGGATGGCGCTGGAGCAGTACGCGTCGGCGCACATCTTCCAGCCGCTCAAGATGGAGGAGACAGGTTATCTGCCGCCGGCGTCGTGGCGGCCGCGGATCGCGCCCACCGAGTACGACGAGCGCGAGCAACATGCTGCGCGGCGTGGTGCACGATCCCACGGCGCGGCGCATGGGCGGAGTGGCCGGGCATGCGGGCGTGTTCTCCACCGCGAATGACCTGGCGAAATTTGCGCAGGCGATGCTCGACGGCGGCGCGCCGGTGCTGTCGCCGCTGATGGTGGAGAAGATGACCACGCCGCAGCAGCCGCCGAATGCGACCTCGGTGCGCGGCTTCGGCTGGGACATTGACACATCGTTCTCCAGCAACCGCGGCGATTTGCTGCCGGTGGGATCGTTCGGGCACACCGGGTTCACGGGAACGTCGCTGTGGATTGATCCGGTGACGAGAGACGTACATCATCATCCTGGCCAACGCGGTGCACCCGCGCGGGCAGAATAAGGACATGGTGTCGCTGCGCAACCGCGCGGCAACCGCGGTCACGGCGGCATTGAAGCTGTCGGCGAGCGAAGAAGAACGCATGCGGCTGGCGCGCATCACCGGCTACAACGACAGCTTCGCGGCGTCGCGCCGCATCAACGTGCGCAACGGGCAGGTCAAGACCGGGATTGACGTCCTGGAACTCCACAACTTCGACCGTCTGCGCGCGCCCGAGCCGGGCAAAATCCGGCGTATCGGGCTGCTGACCAATCAGACCGGCGTGGACGGACTGGGCCGGCGCACGATTGATGTGCTGGCGCACGTGGACGGCGTCAAGCTGGCGGCGATCTTCAGTCCGGAGCACGGCGTCACGGGCGCGCTGGACACGACCGCGGTCGGCAACACGGTGGATGCGGCCAGCGGCGTCCCGGTGTACAGCGTTTATGGCGACACCGACGCGAAGCGCCACCCGCCGCTCGACATCATGAAGGACCTGGACGCGGTGGTGTACGACATTCAGGATGCCGGCGCGCGCTTCTACACCTATGAGACGACGCTCGGATACCTGCTGGAGGCGGCGGCGAAAACCGGGACCGAGGTCGTGGTGCTGGACCGGCCGAACCCGATCACCGGCGCTTATGTTCAGGGGCCGGTGTCGCAGCCCGGGCAGGAGAGCTTCGTCAACTACACGCAGGAGCCACTGCGGCACGGGATGACGGTCGGCGAACTGGCGAAGATGTTCAACGCCGAGCGGCACATCAACGCGCGGCTGACGGTGATCGCGATGGAAGGCTGGATTCGCGGCGACTGGTACGACTCCACCGGACTGGTGTGGATCAACCCATCGCCCAACCTGCGCAGCCTGACGCAGGCGACGCTTTATACCGGAGTGGCGGAGATCGAGGGCACGAATGTCTCGGTGGGGCGCGGGACGGACACGCCATTCGAGGTGGTGGGCGCGCCGTGGATCAAGGCCAAGGAATTTGCGGATTACCTGAACGGGCGCGGCATCCAGGGCGTGCGCTTTGTGCCCATCAATTTCACGCCGGCGGCGGGGCAGAAGTTTGGCGGGCAGAAGATCGGCGGGGTGAACATCGTGCTGCTCGACCGCAATACGCTGGACGCACCGGAGATGGGAATCGAGCTGGCGTCGGCGCTGCACAAGCTGTATCCGAATGAATGGGACATGCGGCAGATGATCCTGCTGGTCAACGATCCGCGCGTCATGACCGCGATTGCCGCCGGCACCGATCCGCGCAACATCGCCGACGATTGGCGCGAGGAACTGGAGCGGTTTGAGCAGGTCAGGAAAAAGTATTTGCTGTACTGAAGGTCGTCGATCGGTCTGTCGGTCTATCAGTCATTCTGTGCTGACCGAACGACCGACGGACCGACAGACCGCGCGAGAAACAATTTCCATCCAGGCGGGTTCTAATTTCGTAAGGAACCGTTCGGAGGGCATGAGTATGCGTTGGGCAATTGTCGTTGTGCTGCTGGGCACATTGGCGGCAGCGCAGCAGGCGGCTGAGGTGCGCGAAGGGAACAGCGGCGGCTGGCGCGCCGGCATCACCGTCCCCGCCGGCACGCAGATTCCCCTGAAGCTGGCGCAGGGCATTTCCACCAAGAGCGCGAAGGTGGGCGACGCGGTGTATGCCCAGACCGTGTTCCCGATCACCGCCAATGACCGCATCGCGATTCCCGCCGGCACCTACGTGCAGGGACGGATCAGCGACATCAAGCGGCCGGGGCGGGTGAAGGGCCGGGCGGAATTCCTGATGCACTTCACCACCATGATCTTCCGCAGCGGTTACACCGTCATGCTGCCGGGCGCGGTGGAAAATTTGCCGGGCTCGGAGAAGCAGACGGTGAGGGACAAGGAAGGCACCATCCAGCAAAACGGCACCAAGGGCAAGGACGCGGGCACGGTCGCCAAGACGGCCGGCGAAGGCGCGGTGGTGGGCGCAGTGGTTGATCGCGGCATCCGGGGAGCGGGAATCGGTGGAGGCGCCGGTGCTGCCGTGGGCCTCGCCAGCGTGCTGCTGACGCGCGGGCCCGACGTGACGCTTCATGCCGGAACCAGCGTGCTGATCGTGCTGGAACGGCCGCTGTCGCTGGATGGAAGCAAGATCAGGTAAACAGTGGTCAGTGGCTAGTGGCCAGTGGCTAGCGAATCGTTCCGCAACAAACCACTGGCCACTGATCACTGACCACTTACGCTCCGACATTCCCCGCTCGCGAACAGCTACTCGGTCGTCGGGACCCAGCGCTGCTAGACTCCTGGCGTGGCAGTCCGCACCATTTTTTCCATGGCGGAAGACTGCGCCCGCGGCGAGCGCCGGGGCTGGCAGGAGTTTGTGCGCGACTATGCTCCCATCGCGCGCACGCTGCTGAACCACTTCTTTCCCATGCTGGCGCCGGAAATGGAGACCCACGTCACGGCGGTGTTGCAGCGCGCCCGCGCCCATGACAACGCCTGGTTCCATCAGCTCAAATTCCACAACGAGCGCGAATTCCTGGTGGCGTTCCGCGAACTGGTATTTGCTTATGGCCGCGAGGTGGCGCGCGTGCCGACGCCGAAGCTCTCGCTGGAGCAGGTGCGCTCGATCATGAAAGACCTGCCGGTAGTGGAGCGCGAGGTGCTTTGGATGTTCATCAAGGGCTACGACGCGCCGCGTATCGGGCCGATGATGATGAACACCGAAGCCACGGCGCAGGCCACCAGGGACATCGCCGACCAGCGGCTGGCGCAGGTGCTGCCGGGCGCGACCGCGGATGCGTTCAACATCTCGGCGCGGGTGCTGATCGCGGAAGCGGAGGAGACCGGCGGCGAATCCTGCCTGCCGCTGAAGACGTTCAACAACCTGGTGAACGGGCAGGTGTCGTGGCGCGAGCGTGAATTGGCGGAGCAGCACATCCGCGACTGCTTCCACTGCATTGACCGGTACACGTCGTTCCTGGAGATGATCCGCTTGCGCAAGGACGCGCAGCCGCTCGCAGAAGCCGAGGTCAATGCCGTACTGGCGCAGTTGAACCTGGCGGCGGAGAAGGGAAAAGGGCTGCTGGCAAAACTCTTTGCAAGGTGAGGTCTCTCGGTCGTTCAGTCTCTCGGTCGCTCAGTTTGTCAGTTATTCAGTTTCGCAGTTTTTCGCCATCAGATTTCTGGCGTCACCTACGGATGTACTGACAAACTGAAACACTGAAAAACACCGACCCGCAGACCGATGGACTGATCGACCGACAGACCGATAGACCGAGCGGCTACTTCAGCCCAAACACCGCACTCACCCGCGCCGTGATGGTGACCTTGTGGGCGGAGAATTCCTCCGTGGGGGCGGCGACCGGCTGTGCCTGCGCGGCCATGGCGGCGCGTGGCATGGGCGCGTTCATGAAGCGAACCGGCTCAATCGTATCGACCGAAGCGTAGCTCAACTCTCCGAGCGCGCGTCCTCCGGCTTTGGCGACTGTGGCGGCTTCGGCGCGGGCGCGCTGGAAGGCGTCTTCCACGGCGCGCAACTTGGCCGCGTCGATGTCCTCGAGGGTGTAGCCGAGGTTGACGTTCTCATTGAATTCCTGCGCGCCGAGTTGCTGCACGATCGGCCCTACCTTGGCGAAATCCTTGAGCTTCAAGCTGACGCTGTTGCTGACGCGGTAGCCGACGACGCGACGCTTGGCGTCTTTCCAGTCATACACCGGCTGCAGCGAGAAGAATCCGATCTCCGCCGACTTCGGATCCACGCCGTTGCTCCTCATGATCTGCCGAACCTGCTCGGTTTCCTGGGCGGCGCGATCGTAAGCGGCGCGCGGCGAATTTTCCTGGGCGGAGATGTTGAACTGGATGAGCGCGGTGTCGGGCGCCGATTCGAACTTGCCGTCGGCGCTGACGTACACCGTGTTCATCTGGGCGGTGACGGTGGGAGTGTTCTGCGCGGCTGCGATGGAGGCAAGCAGTGCGAATACAATGAAAAGCAGGGCGTTTCTCATTTGCGTTCCTTGAATAAGTCTTCAGTCCTCAGTCTCCAGTCGCCAGGCCGGAAATCCCGAAGACTGACGACGGAAGACTCTGAGAGCATGCTGATGATAGAACGCAGGATCGACGGGGGCTTGCAGAAAATCCCAGGGTGAGGGCGGTCACGAGGCTGCAAGGACCCACATCTGCCAACCGCAGGCAGATGTGGGGCACCAGAATCTCAGGGTGAAGCAGCGCGCTCCAACAACTCGCGCGAGCGGCCTAGACCATCACTCCGCGGGGATTTGCAGCGGGCGATCAAGCCGCAATTCGAGTTGCTGGCCTTTGTTGAGCCTCAGGTCGCGGTCGGTGAGCAGGCCCGTGCCGCCCCCAAGAGCGCCTCCGGCGGCCGCGCCGATGATGGCGCCGTGCGCTCCGGCGGCCAAGGCCCCGGCGGTAGCGCCGACGGCCGCGCCGACGATCGCGTCTTCCGCCATCCGCCTGCCGCTGGTGCCTGTCTTCTGAACCTCGCCCTCTTCGCCGGTTGACTTGGCGCCGTGCTCGCCGGGAACATCGCTGACGGTGGCTGCCAGGGGACGCCAGCCATGGCGGGTTTCGATCTCATCAAAGCTGAGCAGGATGCTGCCGTGCAAGCCGCGGTTGATGGAGCTGACGTGCCCGTGAATCTTCCTGCCAAAAGGAATTGTGGAGCCGTCAGGCGCGGTGAGATCCTCGGCCAGCTTGGCGGTGAACCTCTTGCCCGGTTTCAGCTTGGCCGTGTCGAGAGTGTCGTTGAGCCGGACCACGAACCGCGTTCCCTCGGGAATCGCGCTGTTCGCGTACGACGTATTCGAAGACGGATTGTTGCCGTAACCCTGGTTGGGGTTCTGGTATTGCGCCCAGAGCGGCGCCGCCGCAAGCAGAAGACCCAGGAAAGTCCCAAGTACAAGCCGTTTCATAAGATCCCTCAGGTTGAGTTCGCAGCCCGCGTCCCATTGCAAGGGGCAGCAAGGCTGGGTGCTGCTTGTAGAAACCCCGAAAATCCGCCCGGGATGCGCCCCGCGGGGAAGAAAAAACGGGCACTGAACTCATGAGTCACTCCTGCGGATTTCTCTGTCCATTTTTTGTCGAATCGAAGGGGCTAGTGGCTAGGCGCCAGCAGTCAGGGAGTGGCAATGACGCTGACCCTAGCTGC
>CAVXCR010000020.1:0-69406 GCA_963760265.1 Terriglobia bacterium | reverse complement strand
CCTCCAGTTCCTGCGTCTGCGCCGATTCACCGCCTCCAGGGTACTGCGCTGGAACTGATCATTGATCTCGACCTCGGCGTGGATTCGTTTCTTCAGCGCGTCGAGAAGCTCCTGCTGCTCCTTGTCGTCGTCTTGCGACGTCGAAGTAGAAGAGCGCTTGCGCGTCGTGGCCCCGCGCTGCCACGACGAAGCTTCTCGGCGGTAGGTTGCTCCGCTCTCGCGACGATCTTGTTCGTCGCCCTCAGGTAGCCGAGCCCGCTCGTTCTGCAGCTTCACCGTCTCGTCGTGCTCTTTCGCACCACGCTCCAGGCGCTCTGCCGACGCCTTCGCGGCCGCCTTGTGACCGCCGTGGCGAGCTGGGCGGCGTCCGGCGTCGACCCGCCGGTCCCGTCAGCCGCCTGGGCCTCCTTGAGCGCGTTCGCCTGCTCCTGCGCGATCTTGCTGAAACCCTCTTTGCCGATCAGTGCGATCGAGTCGGCCGCTTCAGGTTCTCTTCGGTCATCTTCAACTGCAGCTTGCCCTGCGCCTCGATCGAGCTTTTGGCGGTCTGCGGTGGCCTGGTTAACGTCTTTTTCGGCTTCCCATTGCTATCCAATCAGGGCGACGACGGACTCCTCTCCCGCAGCCGCTTTTCGTTGAGGCCGCCCTCCTCCCGCGTCCCGGCTATCAGCTTTTCCTGCGCCGCGATCTCGTCATTGGTGAACTTCACCCGGTCGATTGCCTCGGCCACCGTGCTTCGGATCGAGCCATGCGGCCGCGTTCGCCTTGACGTTCTCCTCGTTGATTTTCTTGACGGCCTCGGTGAAGCCGCCGGCTGCGCTCGTCATGTCGTTGAGCTTGGCGTACATCTGCTCCAGGATAGGGAGAAAGGCGGCGAACACCGCGACCGGCAGCGCCGCCTTCAACGCCGGGCCCAGGATCTGGCTGCGTGCAATGACGCTTTCCAGGGCACGCGGCATGTTGACGCCGGTTTCGCGCACGAACAACTGCGCGGCGGCGTGCGAATCGTGGATGTTTTTCGTCATGCTCGTGAAGACGACGTTGCCCTGCTGCCCGGTCTTTTGCAGGCCGGAATTCAGGTCATTGAACGAGCCGCGGATGTTCTGCACGCCGGTGACGACGCCCTGGTCGTCGATCCCCACCTCGATTTGGACGGTTTGCGCCATTCGTCTGCTCCGGATACAGTGGAATCGCGGGCTCTCCGATGCATACCAGCGACACTGCCTGGTGCGCACGCTTCAGTGCTGCGCGGTCGGCCTCGTTCGGCAGACCACTGGCCTCAACACAGGCCGTCTTGGCGATGCCATTCGCTATCAAGGTCGCGCTGCTCTCTGCAGCTTCCGCGAGCGCGAACACCGAGACGCCGCTGAGAACCACGGTCCCGCTCGCACCGCATGTCTTGCAGGTCCATGGCAGCGCGCACGGCTGCGCATTGTCCGGGACCATCGCCGTGATTTGAATCTCCTGCATAGAAGTAATTGCCTCCGCTGGGCACGAGGGGAATGCCCTTTCGCACTCTTGTGCTCGATCGAACCCGGTGAGGAACCGGGGCACTGACCGGCCCGTAGTGGAGGGCCAGCGCGGGGCGCGTAGTGGAGCGCCCCGCTACTGCAACATTCTACGCGACGATGTTCTTGCCGACGCCGCGGAAATCCGTGACGTTGCCGCCGTACTCGTGGCGGATTTTGTAAGTGATCCGGTCGTTCGTGAACACCGCGCCGACCGTTTCCACGTTCTGCAGGATGATCTCCGGCTCGCGCCGGCCCTGCACAAAACCGACCTCGACGCATGGCGCCTTCGATGCCAGCGTGCCGTAATACCAGTCGTTCACGTCGCTGGCATCGAGCAACTCGTTGAGGATGATCCGCTCGCCTTTGTCGCCGAACCGCAGCCAGAACGGATTCGGCACCTGGATCATCGGGCCGGGATTGTAAAACTGAGCATTGTTGATCTGGTACGCCTTCGCCCGCAGAGAGATCGGCACCATCAGCCAATCGAGCGTGAGGCCAAGCGGCTTAAGCGAGTCCTTCTCCGTCTGCAGCCCAAGCGCGGCCTCGCGCTGGATCAGCTCGTCGATCGTCAACGCGGCCGAGCCTAAATTGCCGTGGTTGGCATGAAACCATGCGAGCGTGTCGGGGCCGAAGACCTGATTGTTGACGAAGAAATTCGTGACAAACTGCTTCAGCGTCCGGTGCGCCGCGCGCGCAGCTCGAGTGGGGAATGCCTGGATCTTATTGAGGTCGTCGTTGAGGATAGTCTCGCGCGAAATCGCGAGGATGTTGCCCCGCTTCGTCGGAGTGTACTGGATCACCTCGTCGGTGGGTTTTGCAAAGTCGGTGTACGGGTCGTCTTCCGCAACGGTCGAGAGGTCCGAGAGGTAGCCCATGCGGACGCGGTCCTGCCTCTTGTAATCACGAGTGTCGGTGTAAATGACCACCTGATCGAGACCACCCATGCCGAGTTCCGCGTAGTCTGCCAGCAGCTTCTTGGTCATGCTATTGAGCAGGATGTTGGGGAAGTCGGACGTGATAACAGTAGCCGCCGCCGCCGCGACCCGCATCATGCCGCAACGCCCGCGGTCGTCGAGCAGGCCGTCTGCGCCGAATTTCAGATCGCAGTCGCCACTGATGAACACGTAGGCGTCCCTGATGCCCGGAAACGGCCGGATGCCGGATTGCATGGCTTCACGGACGCACAGCGTGCGATCCATGGCAAGCTGGATTTTGTCTTGGGTGTCGAGACCGACCGAAACTCGCATTTTTCGTTCCTCTTCTCTGGCGCCGCGCGCGGCGCCCTTGAATCTCTGGTATTCCAGCTCCCTAGCCCATGCTGGCCGCTTGTCAGGAGACGGCGGCCAACGGTCCAAGAAATTCACAAATGCGCTCCTGCGCGTTCGTCGCCATCGCGCTCGATCCAGGCGAGGGAGCGCGCCAGCTCCGCGATGCTTTCCGGAAACACGCGCCACCAGCCGCGCGGCGTCAGACGCCACGCGCGCAACAGCCCGCACTCCAGGAGCCTCAGAACAACGGCTCGCGAGCACCCGAGAATTGCGGCTGCCTGCCTGACCAAAATTCTGCGCGAGTCGAAGCCGGAGAGCGGAAGCTGCGAAAGGTCAGGCCGTAGGACAAAAATCGCGGCGCGGCGGCCTACCAGGCGATTTGCTGACCCCTCGAAAACGACCCCGCGCGACACGTCGCGCAGCCCCGTGGAAACGTCGCCGGAAAAGTCAGGACATATGGGATCGGTGTGGCATTCTTGGTGCATGTTGCGCACTTTTTTTACTTTTTGCTTGCTTTCACGCGCGGGAGGTGGGCCGCAATTCGCGTGCCTCTCTCCCGCTCTAACTCCTTGGCCAGCTCCTGCGCAACGGCAACCGCTTTCTCGAAACTGGAGATACCGATGAGCCTGCCGCGTACGGTGATCGACGCCTTGCGACGCTCGCGCAGATCGGCGCGACGTTCGGCCTTGACGAGCAGTCGGCAGCGGCATCCCGCGCAGTTGCAGAAGCGCGGCCATTGCCCGTTTTTCGTTGGGTGAACCAAGTGACCGCAGCTCGCCCGCTGGCACACTAATGGCATTCGCTCTCTCTTTCGAGCGGCCCGAGGGAAAGAAGCTGGGAAGAGTCGCAGATCCCCAGGGAGAAAGCCTCGGGCCGCCGAGCACGAGGCGCCGGTTAGCGCGAGGTGCACGACTCTGAAAGTTCACGGAGTTTTCGGGGTTTTCGGCCCGCGCGGCGTGTACGGGGTTTGTGCGCTGTGCGGCGTGTTCAATTGCGCCTGCATATTCGCGATCAGGTCCAACACCGATTGCCGCGAGACGTGGACGTGCGCGCCCGGGCGCTCTTGCCTGGCGGTGAGAACTCCCTCGCGTATCCAGTTGCGAATGGTCTGGTCGCAGACACCGAGCATCTTCGCGGCGTCCCACGCGCTGATCTCGCGATCGCGCTTTTCGCATTTTGGAGGTGCGCAATTGGCGGTTTCCACGCCCACCAGTTTGCGCCTGGCCGAGGCCGTCGTCGCTATTTCGGGGAAGGGGGGAATCCTGAATGGCAATGGGCGCGCTCTGCATTGGCCTCAGCCCTCATCCCCGCGCGCGCGCTGAATCTCAGCTCGCAGATATGGAGCCGAGCCGGGGATCGACCACATGACAGCTCCGACGATTCGCCACCCGCTATCACCGATCACGTCCGGCGCTGCTTCCCATTCGATGACTTTTTCTGGGCGCCCAGCCACGGTCCTGATGTGATCTTCAAGCTCCCGGCTCGTCTCCATCTGCTGCAGCATTGCGCTGTGCCGATCGCCGCTACTGAAATACCGAAGCCAGCCGATGTGAATGCCGGCGCGCCACCGGCCCTCGTCTCGGTCGTGGTAGGCGACGACCAATTTCCCTTCGAGCCCATCTATCCGCGAAGCGTCAACGACGACCACATCGCCCTCTCCAAACATCGGATACATGCGCGAATCGGGGGCTTGGACGGCGAAGACTCTCGCTGGCGCGGGAACTAGGAATGTGGGCACCGGGAGCAGCATCTGCGCCGACGGCCCCTCCAAGAGCGAACCGCTGCTGATGACCGAGGGAACGTCCCTTTCAGCTATGAGAGGGATCGGCCTCACCTGCTTACCCGCGTTGCTGAACGCTTCGCTGAGCGCCCCACTTAGCTCCCTCAGTTCTTTGCGAATGGCTGGAATGAGGTGCTGAAGCGGCTGGTCCACTTTGGCCTGCTCAAGAAACCAGAACGCGCTTGACGGTGCAATGTCCTTCGCGAGCCTAGCGAGCTGAATGTAGGTCTCGGCCGAGGGACTATAGTCTTTCTGCCCCTTTTCCCAGGCCGACACTGTTGGCTGCGTCACCCTCATCGCCTTGGCGAATCGCACTTGGTTCATCCCAAGTTTGGTGCGGAGCGAGTGAATCTTGCCGCTCCACGGGAACTCGTCTTTTTTCCGTGATGCCATTTTTCCCTTGACTGGCGGCGCCTATAGGCTCACCATTACTCAAGTTTATCTGGTATACATATAGATGGAAGTCCAAAGATGATGCAAAGTTTTGGACATCGCACTCCCGAACCCGATGCGGGCTCCGCAGTTCGACATCTTATCGCGGAGACCATCCGTCATTGCCCAAAATCGCGTCAACAAATCGCTGCTGAAATGGGCGTCCTGCTGGGCCGCAAGGTCTCACACCACATGTTGAATGACTTCAGCGCGCCTGGAAAGTGCCGAGTGAACTTCCCGGCCGCATTTGTGCGGGCGTTCGCCCAGGTCACCGGAGACGACAGGCTCGAACGCTATTTAGCCGGTCCCAGGCTGGAGAAATTGATTCTCATCGCCGAGCACGACATCGTTTCGGTACTTGAGGAATTCGCCCGCGCGGCACCGCGGTGCAAGCGCGCGAAAAAGGGCAGGGCAAGCAAATGACCACACTTGCCTCCGCTCGCCCACGCACCGCGCCTGAGAGGCTCGTCGCGATTTTGCCGCTGCTTGAATTTTTCCGGCAGAGCCGGGCCGGCTGCACTGTCACCATCGTTCTTTCGGATGGCAGCAAGCCGCGCACGTCAAAAGATGTCGTCGCCGACATTGCCGCGCAACATCGCATCTCCCCATCGACGATATGCAAATGGTACTCGCGGTTTCAGCGCGGTTGCTACGCCGCGCTGGCAAATCGGCGGCGCTGTGACGCCTATTTCACGGAGAGACCGGACGCGGCGGAACTGCTGGCGCGCCTGCTGTCGAAAAAATACAGCGCACAAGAGATCTATGAAACGCTCCGACGCGCTGTTCCGGCGCCGGCGCCGTGTTACGTCACGGTCGCAGGGTACTGCAGGCGACTTAAAGCCCAGGCGCGTGCCGCGCGCCGTCGTGGCAAGCAACATGGAGCGGTCGCATGAGCGCCGAACTGTGGCTCTCGAAAGAACGAGTCTGTGAGCTGGAGGGCTGGACCTCGCGCACAGCCGAGGCAAAGGCCCAGACTAGTGAGGTCCGTTGGCGCCACACCGAAAGCAAGCGCCGCAACGGCCGCCGGCCGCGCGAATACGCGATTTCGAGTTTGAGTCCTGCGGCCCAGCTCAAGTTCTTCGAGCAGCAGCAGCGCCCCGCGGTTTCAACGGCGCTCGATCGCGCCAATCCCGATCAGCCGACGCTGTTCGAAGGCGTGCCGGTGCTCGATCCCAAGGCCCTTGCCAACCTCAGCCGCGAAGAAGAGGCAGAGGCGCGCGAACTCTTCGCAATCATCACGCCGATGGTCCAGTGGTCCGAAGGACATCATCCGCACTTCACCTTGCCGAGCGGCGCCGAGGTGTACAACCTGGAGGATCTGGCGTCCTACCTCGGCGGCCTTTACGGAAGATCTCGTAGCACGATATGGCGTTGGTACAACGCCTGGCGAAAACAAGGCCCGCGCGGGCTGCTGCGCGATCGCCGCAACGATTCCGGCATCTCGCGGTACTGGGGCGAGCACGGCGAACATCATCCCTACGCGGCGAAGCTGGTCCTGGCCAAGTATGCCGAACTCGGCGCCACGGCTGCGAACGGCGCGCCGAATCTGCGGCTGGTTTATGACTCGCTGATCCGCGAGTGGGGAAGGCTTGGAGAGAGCGGCGATCCGCCCGCATACTCGACTGTCCGCTCCCTGGTGGCCAAGATTCCGCCCGTCATGCGCGATGCCGCGCGCCTCACGCGCCAGGCGCACGATGCCCGGCATGCGCCATATCTCACGCGCGCTATCGAGCGCGTGCGCCCGCTGGAAGTCGCCGTTTGTGACCACCGTATCTACGATTTGATCATATACAACGATTGTTTCGACGCGCTGCCGGAGAACGCTGCCTTCCGTCCGTGGGAAACCTGCGTTGAGGACATGCGCACGCGGGTGATCGTCGGCAGCGGGTGGGCTGCGACGCCGAGCGGGCGCACCATCGCGCGCGCCTACATGCGCGCCATCGAGCAGTTCGGCAAGCCTGATACAGCCTACATGGACAATGGCCGGGATATGCGCAGCGTCGGCGGCGCTTACGGACGCGCGCCGCGTGTGCTCGACGAGCACGGCCGCGTGCCGATCGATCTCTCGGCGCAGCATCTGTTCGGGCGCCTCGGGATCAAGGTGACCTACTGTATTCCGCGGCATCCGCAATCGAAGCAAATCGAGAGTTACTTCGCAACAGTCAGCAAGCGCTTCGATGTGATGATGGGCGACGGCTACGCCGGCCGCAAGCCCAGCCTGCGGCCCGACGCCTGTCGCGAGGCCGAACAACTGCACAAGGAATTTCTCGCCGGCAAGCGGCCAAAGTCACCCTTCCTGCCGGCGTCATACTTTTTCCAACTGCATCGGCAATGGGTGGTGGAGTACAACGCGACGCACTGCCACACCGGGCGCGGCATGGATGGCCGCGCTCCTCTCGATGTGATGAACGAGCTGCTGCCAGTGGAACAGCGGAAGATTCCGAGCGACCTGGAGCAGTTCGAATGGCTGTTCTGGGACCGCGAAGATCGCGTGGTGCGCAACTGCCGGATCGAACTCGGCAATCACACCTACACCGGCGCCGACGAATCCGCGATGCAGGCGCTCTACCTGGTGAACCACGAAAGAATTTCCGTCGCGCGCGATCCCGATGACGTAGCTTGCGCGATCGCCTTCGATGATGACGGCAAACCGCTGGCGCTGCTCCATTCGCAGGAACTCACCGAGCACGGCCCGATCAGCGAGGACAAGATCAGGGCGATCTCTCGCTTCCGCAATCGCAGCTACCGCGAACTGCAGCAGGCATGGGCCGTGGTGCAGTCGGGCGTTCCGACCGAAGTCGAACTGCTCGCCCAGCGCGCCGGAGCGCCAGCTCGACCGCAGCCGCAGATTCTGCCGCCGCGAATGCGCGCCGCCGCGGCGGGGACAGCGCCCAGCACCGCACCGACCTATGTCGAAGACGATGCGCGCGAGGTACTGGCGCTGATGAAGGAGAACTGAAATGTCGCGCCTCTCGGAAGAACAACGGTTCCGGCTCGAAGCCGCATTACCAGAAGAAGCGGCCATGCGCGCGCAGATTAAGGACTATCGCGCGCGCGCCGGCCTCACCGAAGAAGACTTCGCCCACCGCATCGGGAAGGGCCGAACCACGCTGCAGTACTTCATGCGCGGGCGCTATCACGAGATCGCCGACTCGTCGCTGCTGTTCCGCAAGGCCGCGTGGGATTTCATGCGGGCTCACCCGCTCGCCATCGATCCGGCCGATCCCGTCGCCAATTTCTATGACACCGCGACGGTACGCGCCTACGGCAAGCAGTTCTATCGCGCCGTGAACGAGCGCCTGGCCATCATCCTCCACAGTCCTCCGGGCACGGGAAAGACGCGCCTGGCGCAGCATTTCATCGCGGAACTCAACCGCAACGAGCTGTCGAAGAACGGCACCGGCCGCCGCGCCTACCTGGTGCGCTGCCGGATCGGCATCCGGCCGCAGGACCTTCTCAAGCGCGTGGCTGAGGCATGCGGCACGCCGGCAGGAGGCAACATCGATCGCATTCTCGGCAACCTTCGTTTCGATCTGCGCGACGGCTCGCTGCTGGTATTCGACGAAGCGCAGTTCCTCGATCTGGATTGCCTGGAAACCATTCGCGAGCTGTACGATCTGCCGCCGCACGTCGGCATGTTGCTCCAGGGCGCGCACACGTTGCGCAGTTTTTTCGTGGTGCGCGCGCTTGAATTACAGCAGTGGAACCGGCGCCTGCACGCCGTCAGTTCGCTGCCGGACATGAGCGAAGAGGACGCGGCCAGGATCGCCCGCGCCGAGATTCCCGGCATCACCGAGCCCGCGGTTCGCAAGCTCGTGCAGCAGGCGTGGGACGAGGAGCTGGTGCTGCCCGAGATGGTTGGCACGCTGCGCCGGGTGCGCGCGCGCCTGCCGCAGAAACGGACATATCTCTCGCCGGGGCGCCTGTTCGGGCGTATTGCGGAGATCAGGAACGCGATGAAGGCCGGCGCCGCCTAGAGCGCATGTTGGCCTTGTTGACTTTGTTGAATTGCGAAGGTGTGAATGACGACTCAGTCGATCTCGGACGGCCACCTGCGGGCACTGCACACGCTGTTCGGCATTTACGCCGCGCGCTCGCTCGATCTCACCTCGTCTGACCTCCGCCACCAGCGCCTGAATTGGGCGGCGCAGAACATCGGGCGCGAGATCACATCGTTTCGCGATCTAACCGACGCTGAGGCCGGCAGCCTGGTGGATTTGCTCAAGAAAGCAGTCGGCCAGAACGTGAGCGCACCGCGTCGCCGATCGCGCCGTCCGCGCAGCCGCGAGGGCGCCGAGGCTTGCGGCCTCGAAGGACGCAAAGGCGACGCGCGTCCGGTCAGCATCGCGACTGCCGAGGATCTGGCCCCGATCGACGAAATGTGGCAGCGCCTCGGCTGGTCACGCGAGGCGTTCGATACCTGGTTGCGCTCGCCATCGTCGCCGCTTGAGAGTTCGACGGCGCTGCGCACGCTCGCCGATTGCAACCGTGTGAGATGGGCGCTGAAGGCGATGCTGAAAAAGGCTGGCCTGTGGGCGCCGAGCACGAAGCGCAGTCGGCGCGCGGCGTAGACTTCAGACTGAAGCGGCTCCGCCGGGTGATCGAAACACCCGACGAAGCCTGGCGGGATGCGTGGGACGCACGCAACACGTTGACCGCATTTTAATCCACTTAGCGTGCCTCAGAGGCGACGCACCACGCGCCGCACGGAGGCAAATATGAAACCGAGTCGGAAAAAGAAAAAAACCGCAAAACCGCCAACGCCGCAGCCTGCTAAGAGTAAATTCAGGCGGCGGTCATTGAAGTCCGTAAATCTTCATCGACTGTGGGAAATCACAGCACGGCCCGATGCTGAGTACGACTGCTTCGACGTCGGGATTCGCGAATCGGACGGAGATGTGAGGCTGGTCGCACACACCTACAATGAGGACGACGCCAAGCTGCTGGTCGCTGCCGGGGCTGCACTAGCAGCGGCCAACAACTCGGATGAGAGTCAGGTACTTCAACTTCGGCACTCGCTTGATGGCGTGATCGAGCTATGGCCGACGGGGTTCGCAAAGAAAAATCTTCTACCGCACAAGACGGTGGAGCACATCCACTTCGCGCACTTCCTGACCTACGCTGTGCCGCCGGCGCAAGAGGCACAGCGCGCGACGGGTGTACCGGCGAGCCTACTGATCGCGGAGGCGATAACGCAATTCGGCACCGAAGGGCGCGAGATCGGTGTCCATTCAGACGGGAACTTTAACATTGGACGGGTTGGGATCGATGCGTGGTTTCTCGCCGTGGCGAAGCGTCGCGCAAAGACGGTGGCGCTGGCCCCAGCGCTCGCTGCCGCGGGCGACCGCGCCGCCTTCATCGAAGAGCTTCGGAAATGTGAGGGTGTGTGGAAACCTGAGGTTCGCGGCGACATCCTGCAACTGCTCACCTATTACGATCTCCAGGACTGCGACGCGCCGCGCCGGCAGCGCGCTGAGGAGGCGGTATGAATGCACAGCGTAAGCCTGAGCGGAATCGCAAGGCGAGCCCGTCGTTTCGGGTCATCTCGACGGCACTCGCCAAATGCCAGCGACTTTACTCGAAGCTCATCGCCGATACCGGTGCGCGGCGCCTAGACAGAAAGCAGTTGCGCGCTGCCACGAAGACGGCAGACGAACAAATGAGGAAGGCGCGGGCGATGGTCACAGACTACCGGAAAAACGGGAAGGGCGGCGGGCGATGAAACGATACGCAGTTGTCCTCCTCTTGTTGGCGGCGCTCGCCGGACACGCGCAGCAAGTAGCTCCGCGCGCGCCCACATCGCGCGCCGCCGCGACGACCTTAACTCCAGCGTTCAAGTCCGCGGCAGAGGCAGCGCTCGACGCGATCGAATCGGCCGGCTGGGAGGATGGCGCTTCCGAAGTCGTCTTCGCTACCCAGCTCGCCAATGCGCGCAGTGAACTCAACCGCGCGAAGCGCGAGGTGCGGACGAAGCAGGACGCGATCGCCGCGCGGAAGCTGCTGCGCCTGTTCAATTCCGTCGATCTGTGCAGGTCAACGCGGAAACTCGGCGGTGGGGATTCCTATAAGGAATGCCTGACCCAGCGAGGTGAGCGGTACGATGATGCCGCCGCCGCGATCGGCGCGAAGACCTGGAAGGTTGTGAACGAGCTGGCCGGGCCGTGATCGGTTGATCGCGCCTTGTGGAAAAACCCCGCCTCGCCTCTGGAGGCGGACTTTTTTTTGGGCGAACCAGCCTGGTAACGCGCCGTCACCGGTTCGCCCGATTTTCGCCTTTTAGCTCTGCGCTAGGATTGCGCTAGGATTTTGGGTGTTTTGGCGTCTCTGCGGTAGGATTAAGCGCCCGGAATCAGCAACTTAGACGCTGCGGACCGCCTGTCGAAGGTCTCTGCGCTTGGATTGTCCGGCAGAGCGGTGCCGTGCCACAAGGAATCAATCACTTACAGCCGCACTCCCACCGATCCAAGCGCAGATACATCAAAATAGCGACGATCCGACCGCAGCGCGCGCAGCGCGCCAGCGCGGCGCACCTCCGCCTGCAACCTATTGTCCTGTCTGGAGTTCTCCCACGATAACCCGCCGCATCCCGCCATCTCCCGCCATCTCCCCCGTTTCCCGCGTACACCAGAATAATTACAAAACGTCCACGAGTCGAAGGACCCCTGCTCAGCCCGCACTCTCAGCGCCGTCCAACGGGCTCTCTCACGCAACTCCCCGCAATCGGCAATCGACAATCGGAAATCAGCAATGATTTTGGGCCACTAGAAACTAGAAACCAGAAACTAGAAACTACTTCCTCACCACCACCCCATCCTTCATCACAAACTGCACCCTCTCCAGCAGAGTGATGTCAGAAGTAGGATCTCCCGGCACCGCCACAATGTCCGCCAGCTTTCCCGGCTCAATCGTCCCCACATCCGGCATTCCCATCAGCGCCGCCGCATCCACGGTCGCCGACCTTATGGCCTGCGCCGGCGTCTGCCCATATTTCACCCGCAGCCCAAACTCCTTCGCCGGATTGATGTTCCAGTCAAACCCGCCCGCATCCGTCCCGAACGCGATCTTCACCCCTGCCTGCTGCGCCCGCCGGAACGTCTCCTGCGACACCTTGATCATGTCCAGCCACACCGGCGCGCCCGCCTTCGCCCGGCCCTCCGCCACGTACTCGCCCACGAACAGCGTCGGCACGTACCAGATTCCCTTGGCCGCCATCGTCTTCAAATCTTCCGGCGCGATGTAGTCCCCGTGCTCGATCGAATCCACTCCCGCCTCCACCGAGTTGTGCACGCCAAACATCGCGGTCGCGTGCGACGCCACCCTCCGCCGCTCCCGGTGCGCCTCGTCCACAATCGCCCGCAGTTCGTCCAAGGTGAACGTCGGCACGTCTTTCAGGACATTCCCCTCCAGGTAATAGGAGCGGTCGCTGTACACCTTGATCCAGTCCGCCCCGTGCGATATCTGTTCCCGCACCGCCTTGCGGCAGTCGTCCGCCCCATCGCAGAACTGCACTCCATGCGGCACCTGGATTTCCCAGTTGTACCCTTGCAGGGGATACGCGCCGGTCACATTCAGCGCCCGCGTCACCACCTGCATCCGCGGACCGGGCACGATGCCGTTGTTGATCGCCTTCTTGATGTCCACATCGGAATATCCCGCGCCCTCGGTCTCCAGGTCGCGCAGTGTGGTGAATCCGTAATTCAGCGCCTTGCCCGCGGTCATCGCCCCCACGATCGCCCGGTACGGGTTCGACTGCTTCAGCAACTGCGCGTCGTAATCTTCCGCCGTGATGTCCCCCTGCAACAGCACGTGCGTGTGCGTATCAATCAGCCCCGGCAGGCACGTCATCTTCGACAGATCAATCATTTGTGGCACACGCGCCCCCGCGTGTGCGTCCGCCGCCTCACCCACGCTCTCAATCCTGTTCCCCGCCACCACCACGTCCACATTCCGCCTCACCTGCCCAGTCTTCGGATCCAGCAAGCTTCCGCATCGCAACACAGTCACTTTTCCTGCCGCCTGACGACTGGCGCCTGGCGACTCCTGCGCAAACGGCTTCTTCGGCCCACACGCCAATAACATCCCGACCAGAATCATTGCCACCGTGCTGTCCCAGCGCTTCATATTGCCTCCGCAACCTTGCGTTCACGCCAAAAAATAGCGGCTGTCATCCTGAGCGAGGTCGCAACGCGCCCCGGTTTTGGGCGCGTTGCGACCGAGTCGAAGGACCCCTACTCCGCCTGTAGTCCCAGCATGATCAAAGCACACCTCAACCCATCCCCCGACCGGCCTTTGTGCCCTTCGTGTCCTTTGCGGTAAATGGTTTTTCCCAATCATTCCGCTGTGCATTCTACCCGACTGCCCACCAGCCACTAACCACTGGCCACTCTTCTGTGGAAATCTCCCGCAAATCCGGTCCCAAATCGCCCCCTGCGCGCCCCGCTCGATGCACCCCCAATGCACCACTTTTCTGCCTTGTTCTCGCCCTCAAAACGCCCTAAATTCCACTTACCGCATTTTGCCCAGCCAGGGCCCCCAGCCGGTCAAGAACCGTCCCATGAGTCAAGTCTTATTTCACTCCCGGTTTGTGCCAGATAGGAAGAAAAACTACAATATATTGTGCTGTGATCTTGACAGGCACAACATACAGGCGTACTGTGGCATCCCACAAAGGGTCCGAGAGGCAGGAAAACCCCCTCCCGGGCTCGGCGTAAAACGGCGGCCCCGGTAGCCTTGAGACGCTGCTTTGGGCCTGGTAAATAGAGAACCGAAAACTGAGGACTGAGAACCGATAACGGGATCGCGCGCGAAGGAGAACCCCATGGCTGACGTCACCGAAAAGACCACCACCGCAACCACCACCAGCACGACCCCCAAGACCAGGAAAGCCCCGGGCCTCTCCTTCCGCCGTTATTTTACTCAGCCCGACATATCGCCCTACGACGCTTTGGAATGGGAACTCCGCACCGCGCAGATCACCGACGCCGAGGGCAATGTCATCTTCGAGCAGAAAGACGTCGAGGTCCCCAAGGACTGGTCCATGACCGCCACCAACATCGCGGCCAGCAAGTACCTTCACGGCCGTCCCGGGACCAGCGAGCGTGAAACCGGTGTCCGCCAGCTCGTTTCCCGCGTCGCCGAAACCATCCGCGAGTGGGGCATGGCCGGCGGCTATTTCCGCTCCAACGAAGACGCCGCCGCCTTCCATGACGAGCTTTGCCACATCCTGCTTCGCCAGATGGCCGCCTTCAACTCGCCTGTCTGGTTCAACGTCGGCTGCGATCGCATCGAGCCCAGCGCTGACGCCTCCAACTGGCACTGGAATCCGCTGACGCAGAACGTCGAATTCGCGCCCTCCGGCTACCGCAACCCGCAGTGCTCCGCCTGCTTCATCAACTCGGTGAAGGATTCGATGGACTCCATCATGAACCTGGCCAAAACCGAGGCCATGCTCTTCAAATGGGGTTCCGGCACCGGCACCAACCTGAGCCCGCTGCGCGGATCTCATGAAACCTTGTCCGGCGGCGGCACCGCCAGCGGTCCGCTCAGTTTCATGCGCGGTTTCGACGCCTTCGCCGGCGTCATCAAGAGCGGCGGCAAGACCCGCCGCGCCGCCAAGATGGTCATCCTCAACATCGACCATCCCGACGTCCCCGAATTCATTGATTGCAAGGCCCGCGAAGAATCCAAGGCGCACGCCCTTGTCCGCCAAGGGTACGACGGCTCCACCCCCGACTCGGAAGCCTACTCCTCCATCTTTTTCCAGAACGCCAACAACTCCGTCCGCGTCACCGACGAATTCATGCTCGCCGTCGAACGCGACGCCGACTTCACCACCCGCAACGTCCAGGACTCGACGCCGCACAAAACCTACAAGGCGCGCGATCTCCTGCGCAGGATCGCGGAAGCCACCTGGCACTGCGGCGATCCCGGCATGCAGTTCGACACCACCGTCAACCGCTGGCACACCTCCAAGAACACCGCCCGCATCAACGCCAGCAATCCCTGCAGCGAGTACATGTTCCTCGACGACTCCGCCTGCAATCTGTCCTCGCTGAATCTCATGAAGTTCGCTCCCAACGGCACCTTCGACATCGAAGCCTACCGCTACGCCGTCGACATCATGATCACCGCCCAGGAAATCCTCGTCGATTTCTCCGGCTACCCCACCGAATCCATCGCCCGCAATTCCCACGACTACCGCCCTCTCGGGCTCGGTTACGCCAATCTTGGCGCGCTGCTCATGGCTTCCGGCCTGCCTTACGACTCCGAAGCCGGACGCGACTACGCCGCCTGCGTCACCGCCATCATGTGCGGCGAAGCCTACCTCCAGTCCGCCCGCATCGCCGAATTCTGCCCGTCTTTGGAACCCGCCGCGGACAAGACCAAGTCCGCATTTGCCATCGACCATCGGCTATCGACCATCGACGGTGTTGGCGGTGCCGCCCCCGGCTTCTACCTCAACCGCGAAGCCTTCCTCGACGTCATCCGCATGCACCGCGCCTCCGTCAACAGCATTGGTTCATCTTCCTCGGTGTCCCCGGTGGCCAAGTCCCTGGTCGACGCCAGCAAGCAATGCTGGGACGAAGCTCTCTCCCACGGCGAGAAATTCGGCTACCGCAATTCTCAGGTGACGGTTTTAGCCCCGACCGGCACGATCGGCTTTTTGATGGATTGCGATACCACCGGCATTGAGCCCGACCTGGCGCTGGTGAAGTTCAAGAAGCTGGTGGGTGGCGGACTGATCAAGATCGTGAACAACACCGTGCCGGCGGCGCTGTTCAAGCTCGGCTACGCGCCCGAGCAGGTCAGCGCCATCGTCAGCTACATTGACGCCACCGGCACCATCGAAGGCGCGCCCCACATCAAGGACGAGCACCTGGCAGTCTTCGATTGCAGCTTCAAGCCCTCCAAGGGCACCCGCTCCATCCACTACATGGGACACCTGCGCATGATGGCCGCCACCCAGCCCTTCATCTCCGGCGCCATCAGCAAGACCGTCAACCTGCCCGAAGCCGCCACCGTGGAGGAGATCGCCGAAGTCTACATCCAGGCCTGGAAGCTCGGCCTCAAGGCGGTCGCCATCTATCGCGACGGCTGCAAGAAGTCGCAGCCCATGGTGGTCAAGGGCGACAAGGAAGATGGAGCGCGTTCGCCCTCGAACGCGGCGCCCTCGCCTGTGTCTTCGAACGCGACCAGCAACGCACCCTCCCCCGAGCACCCGATTGACGAGCGCGACGCCGACGGACCTCCGCTGGCCCACCGCCATCGCCTGCAACTGGAGCGCGCGTCTTTAACTCATAAGTTCAACATCGCCGGACACGAGGGCTACATCACCGTCGGCGTTTACCCCAGCGGCCAGCCGGGCGAGATCTTCATCACGATGGCCAAGGAAGGCTCCACCGTCAGCGGCCTGATGGATTCCTTTGCCCTGGCCATTTCCATGGCGCTGCAGCACGGCGTCCCGCTCAAGCTGCTGTGCGAGAAGTTCAAGCACACCCGCTTTGAGCCCAGCGGCTGGACCGGCAACGAGAACATCGGCTACGCCACCTCGGTGATGGACTACATCTTCCGCTGGCTGGAGCAGAAGTTCGTCACCGGCCAGCAGCAGTTGCTTTTTCCCGGGATGAGGCCCGCGCCGCATGAGCAACCCGCGCTGCCGGAGAACGGTGTGGCGCAGGCGCCCTCGCCTGCGGGTTCGTCTTCTCTAGAAACTAGAAACCAGAAACTAGAAACTCGTGGTTCCGCCCACCCCGGCGACATGCTGAAAGAGCTGGTGGACATCGGCGATGCGCCAACGTGTTCGTTCTGTGGCTCCATCATGACGCGCAACGGGAGCTGCTTCCGCTGCCAGAGCTGCGGGTCAACCAGCGGGTGCAGTTAGAGGGCTGATAAACACAGAGACACGGAGACACAGAGGAGAACCGGGGTTTTGACCACCCCTCGGCTTCGCTCGGGGCAGGTTCCGGACGCGGAGAAGAAGACGACGACAGTTGAGAAACATCCCCACCCTATCGCTCCAAACCCGGGAGCGATAAGGGTGGGGCAACCGCCAGAATAGTATTGAACGAAAGGGTGGGCCAGGCCCCTCGGGGCAGGCTCCGGACGCGGAGGACAGAGGACACAAAGGTACAACAAGGATTTGGCCGATGGCCGACAGCCTTAGGAACGCACGTAACCCAGTCCGGGAGTAATGGAATAGCAGGGTGCGCATCATACTAAATACGCGAGGCCCGTAGCGCCTGCCCTGAGCGAAATCGACTGGGACAACCCGCGGCACCGTTTTTGGTGAATGCCGATTGCTGTTTTTAGCTGACAACCGATAACTGACAACTAGTCTCCCCCGAGGAACCTGAATGTATTGTGAAGAACTGGACCGGTTGCTGGAAGTACATAGCACGTTGACGTTGGAATTCTTTCGCCAGGATGTGCGCACGCAAGAATGGTACGCGAGCACCGAGGAATGGGAGCGCGAATGTCAGAAGCTCCAGGCGGTGGAGCAGGAGCTAAACCGGGTCGCGGCCGACGTCGTGGACCACCGCCGCCAGCACGGCTGCGGCGCTGCCGACCCGCTGGGTTTAACCACCCCTCGGCTTCGCTCGGGGCAGGCTCCGGATACAGTGGACGTAGAGGCCACGCAGCTCTAGCCGCGAAGTGGTCGATGGTCGATAGTCGATGGTCGATGGCAGGCGAGGGCGCCTGCGCCACAACTGACCCGATTCCCGGAGGGACGGCACCAGGGTAGGGCACGGCTTTAGCCGTGCCGCAAAGGGCCACAAGGGATTGGGCTTTAGCCCCTGAGGTTCTTCTTTGCGCGACACAAGAACGTCCCTCAGCGGCTAAAGCCGGATTTGTTTGGCGACGAGATCGGCACGGCTCCCTCGACAAGCTCGGGACAGGTTCCGCCGTGCCCTTCCACCGCGCCCCTGTTCCGATTTCGTAACAGACCAGAGATGGCCCGGCCGCCAGGCCAACAGAAGACGTACTGTGTGGGGGCACGGCACGCCGTGCCCCTTTTTGTTTCTTGGCTTCGAAAGGTTTAAAGGCAAGAGTTTCATCTTCGGCAAGAAAGCGAGTAATGTTTAGCGCTGTGCTCGGCGGTAAGGCACGGAAGGCATAGATCATGGCAGATAACAAAGACGAAGTCGTTTCGAAGTTGGATGTGATCGTGAAGCTGCTGGCAGCGAGCATTACAGATGGCAAGAAACAGCGCGATCAAATTCGAATTCTGTACAAATCTGGTATCCCCCCGATTCAAATCGCAGACATGCTCGGAACCACGTCAAACACCGTTAATGTAGCGATTTCAAACCTCCGCAAGGAAGGGCTAGTACGACCGGGAGACCCCCCGGCTCTGCCGGGGAGGCAGTAGAAGTTTGACAAATCCGGCAGTGCGCTTTCCGCCGTCCTTGTGGCCCGGGTTACCACATCGGCGCGTGGATCTTGTGGTTTTGACCAGTACTGTCCAAATTAGCTGAGGCTCCGGCTCAGCTTCGTTGAAAACGGGGGACATAAGCTTCCTTACCCGCCTTCGCACAAAGCAGGTTGGCTCTTCAAAAATCGAATCTCCCGATCGATGCTGTCTAGATTGCGCCTCCTGAAACTCCCAATTTGGCCAAGGTCTGTTCCTTGGGAAGTAGGCTGCTGTCCAACTACTGCCAGGCCATCGCGAGTTGTTCCGGCGGTGATTCCGGCAGCTCCGGTGCTTGAAAGGGGTGATCGATCCACACCCACAAATCGCGGTACACGAACAACTGTTGCCGCAGCAGCGCCACCAGATTCGACAGCGACCAGCCAAACGTCGCTTTCAGTTGCAGGTACTTGATCAGCAGCATGGCGATCAACGCCGCCCAGATCTGGGTCTTCAGCGCATTGGCCGAGGTGCCCACGAAGGTCTTAACCCGAAGCGACTGCTTCAAGGCCTTGAAAAAAAGCTCGATCTGCCAGCGCTGCTTATACACCTCCGCCACCGTGGCCGCGGCCAGCGTCAGGTGATTGGTGACAAACACCAGCCTCCGGTCCTGCTCTTCGTCGTAGAACTCGATGCGGCGGAAATAGCACTCCCGCCCGTCGCGCGCCTGCTGGTAAAAGCAAATCAGCTGATCACGCAACAGCCCTTTGCGCCGCGGCAGTTCCCGCTCCTCCAGCACCAGGTAATCGGCGTTGTCTTTCATCCGGGTCACGAAATACACGCCTTGCTGGGTCAGATCGGCAAACCAGCCGTAGTCGTTGTAGCCGCGATCCATCACCAGCAGCGTTCCTGACTCGTACTGCAACTGCCGCGCCACTCGCACCTCGTGCTGCTTGCCTTCGGTGATCACCGCATAGCAGGGCAGAAAGCCCTCGTGGTCCAGCAGCAGGTGCAGCTTCACCGCGCCTTTGGTCCGGCGGAAACGTGCCCAGTCGAACACGCTGGCGCACAGATCGATCACGGTCGCGTCCACGCTGATCAGCTTGTGCTTGAAGCGGAACTTGTGCTGACCCGCAGATTGCTGGACGGCCAACCCCCGGCATTGGGTCAGAAGCTGCTGGAAAAGCTCTTCGTATAACTGCCAGGGCCGGTGCTCGTTGGCATAGGCCAGGGTGGAACGGGGCGGGGCCTCTGGCAGGCCCAAGTGCCGCAGCTTGCCTTCACTGGCCGCCAGCCCGCCGCAAATCTCGCGCAGTGACTTGGCCCCGCCCAGTTGGCAGAACAGCATGGCCACGAACTGTCCCCAACTGCTGAAGCCGCGGGCGTGCCGTTCGGCCTTGTGTTTGCGAACCGCTGCGTCAAAGGCGGTTCGAGAAATCAGCTGTAACATCTGCGAGAAAATGCTGCATACTTTGCTCAAGGCTGAGTCCTCCTCTGAGTGCTTAAGTCGTGGAAAACTCAAGCTATCAGAGACTCAGCCTTCTACCCACCTGGCCGCTATCAGATTCCAAAAGCTAATTTGGACAAGTGTGGGTTTTGACTTTGACCGGTTGCGATCAGGCCCCTTTGAGGGGCCAGCAACCGGAAAAGCCTCCGGCTCTGCCGGAGGATCGTTACTTCGTTAACTGGCCTAGAGGCAAATATGGCTGAGGGTGACTACCTAACAAAAACACTGAAGGCGCTCATGTTGGTCTCGCTTGATGGGAGACGCCAAAGAGAACAGGTGGATATTCTTGATCGCGCCGGTTTCGGACAGACCGACATCGCCGACATTCTTGGCTCCACGCCTAAGGCAATCAGCGTCCGGCTCGCGGAGGTCCGAAGCGAGCGCAACAGTAAGAGAGGCAAGAAAAGCTAATCCGCAACATGGATATCCAGGAGCTTATTAGCCGCGGCCGATTCATCTTTCATGGTGCGCCTGAGCGCTTACGCGTGTACATGCTTGTTGACGGCCGAAAGACGGCAGAGCAAATCGCGAAAACGACGAGACGCCACGTCAACAATGTCCGTCGAGACCTGCAGAAGCTCCTTGACATCGGTTTAGTTGAACAAAAGCTTGGAAAAGACGGCGAGAGGATTGTTTCTGGTGGTTTCCCCGTGCACCACAAGGTTCCACTTGCGCGCACAATCCCCGTTTCTTATTTCAGCGGAGCGACAAAACTGGTGCGAGCTGGCGGTATCTCATCGAACGCACGCGTCCGCCCAATAAATCGAAAGACGAAGGAAAAGCCGCTGGACGCGCCCGGCGAGACCGAGATCTTGGACATCTGCCGGTCCGGTGAAGACCAAATATATGAATTCAAGGCAGCAGGGACTGACGTCCGTAAGATCACGCGTGAAATCGCCGCGATGCTCAACACGCGCTATGGGGGAATAATCTTGTACGGAGTCGATGACAGCGGAACTATCCACGGTTCGGATGTCAAGAGGCAAACTCTCGACCAGCCACTACAGAATTCAATCAAGAACACCATTTTTCCCGCTGCTACTATCGCGCTTAAAACCGTCACTGTCGTCGGTCATGAGGTGATCGTCATCATCGTACCGCCTTGGAATCGGCGTGACGTGTACCATCATGAAGATCGCGTGCTAATTAGAAAAGGCACTAATGTGTTTTCCGCGAAACCAGAAGAAAGCAAAAAACTGCATCGCGGCGAATACGTTATCTGAACCCAGTACTGTCCAAATTAGCTGAGGCTCCGGCTCAGCTTCGTTGAAAACGGGGGACATAAGCTTCCTTACCCGCCTTCGCACAAAGCAGGTTGGCTCTTCAAAAATCGAATCTCCCGATCGATGCTGTCTAGATTGCGCCTCCTGAAACTCCCAATTTGGCCAAGGTCTGTTCCTTGGGAAGTAGGCTGCTGTCCAACTACTGCCAGGCCATCGCGAGTTGTTCCGGCGGTGATTCCGGCAGCTCCGGTGCTTGAAAGGGGTGATCGATCCACACCCACAAATCGCGGTACACGAACAACTGTTGCCGCAGCAGCGCCACCAGATTCGACAGCGACCAGCCAAACGTCGCTTTCAGTTGCAGGTACTTGATCAGCAGCATGGCGATCAACGCCGCCCAGATCTGGGTCTTCAGCGCATTGGCCGAGGTGCCCACGAAGGTCTTAACCCGAAGCGACTGCTTCAAGGCCTTGAAAAAAAGCTCGATCTGCCAGCGCTGCTTATACACCTCCGCCACCGTGGCCGCGGCCAGCGTCAGGTGATTGGTGACAAACACCAGCCTCCGGTCCTGCTCTTCGTCGTAGAACTCGATGCGGCGGAAATAGCACTCCCGCCCGTCGCGCGCCTGCTGGTAAAAGCAAATCAGCTGATCACGCAACAGCCCTTTGCGCCGCGGCAGTTCCCGCTCCTCCAGCACCAGGTAATCGGCGTTGTCTTTCATCCGGGTCACGAAATACACGCCTTGCTGGGTCAGATCGGCAAACCAGCCGTAGTCGTTGTAGCCGCGATCCATCACCAGCAGCGTTCCTGACTCGTACTGCAACTGCCGCGCCACTCGCACCTCGTGCTGCTTGCCTTCGGTGATCACCGCATAGCAGGGCAGAAAGCCCTCGTGGTCCAGCAGCAGGTGCAGCTTCACCGCGCCTTTGGTCCGGCGGAAACGTGCCCAGTCGAACACGCTGGCGCACAGATCGATCACGGTCGCGTCCACGCTGATCAGCTTGTGCTTGAAGCGGAACTTGTGCTGACCCGCAGATTGCTGGACGGCCAACCCCCGGCATTGGGTCAGAAGCTGCTGGAAAAGCTCTTCGTATAACTGCCAGGGCCGGTGCTCGTTGGCATAGGCCAGGGTGGAACGGGGCGGGGCCTCTGGCAGGCCCAAGTGCCGCAGCTTGCCTTCACTGGCCGCCAGCCCGCCGCAAATCTCGCGCAGTGACTTGGCCCCGCCCAGTTGGCAGAACAGCATGGCCACGAACTGTCCCCAACTGCTGAAGCCGCGGGCGTGCCGTTCGGCCTTGTGTTTGCGAACCGCTGCGTCAAAGGCGGTTCGAGAAATCAGCTGTAACATCTGCGAGAAAATGCTGCATACTTTGCTCAAGGCTGAGTCCTCCTCTGAGTGCTTAAGTCGTGGAAAACTCAAGCTATCAGAGACTCAGCCTTCTACCCACCTGGCCGCTATCAGATTCCAAAAGCTAATTTGGACAAGTGTGATCTGAACCGAAAACAATTTTATTGCAACGAGGGAGGACAAATCGTGCCGACAGTCGCAGATGAGAAGGGGAATAAGCGAGCGCTGCCCAGCCTCGCACTCGTGTTTGGTTACATCGCGATCAAAGAGTTACAAAGGCTAGAGGATCGCGTGCGTGTCCTGAGTCGCCTCGGCTATGGCAATCAGGAAATTGCCATCATCTGTGATACGACTCCATTAACGGTTGCTGTTAGAAAGGCGGGCCTGAAAAAGAAGAAATTCAAGGAGGCCAGATGAATTCAAATGATTCCCGCAGGCACACCGACGCGACCACTCTCATGCTCGGATACTTGTGCATTGCCACGGAAAAGGAGTCCAGCCTCGACAGAAAGGTCGAGATTTTGGACAGGTTTGGATTGACGGATGCTGACATTGCGAGAATCTGCAAGAGCGCTGTTCAGTCGATAAGAAATGCACGGCTATCCCTGACAAGACATGGTTCGAAAACCAAAAAGTCGAAGTAGGCGGGCCGCTCGCCGTCGCAGGCAAATCGTGAGGCTTCCAGCAGAATACCTGCCGCCCATCGAGCTCGGGAATATCCTCTTTCCTGCGCTTTACCAATTTGAGAACGGACTAAGGCTCTTGCTGAATAGTTATCTGGAAACATGCTACGGCGCTGATTGGTGGAACGTGTCTTTAAGGACGAAGTTGCACACAGTCTTTGAATACGCAGAGGCACAACAGAACAGGTTGAATTCGATGCCGTGGATTGGTGCATCCTCGGCGGTTAAAGTGCTTCCGGTTCACCTTATCACCCTCGGTCAGTTAGAGGAGATTGTTAAGGCGTATCGCTCTGACTGCATTCCCGAACTGTTTCCGACGATCGAGTTCTTCATCGGCCACATGGAACTCATAAAACGTGTCCGCAATATGTACACTCACATGTTCCCGTGTATTACTCGGCAGGACTGCCAGTTTGTAAAAGGTGAGATTCGCGTCCTCGCGACCCACATCAATTCCAAGTTAAGCTGAAACAATGGTCGCTCGCCGGGTGCCCCACCCTTCGGGGGCTGGCCCACCCTTTCCGCCAGAATGAATGTTGAGGTTGCCCCACCCTTGTCGATCGCGGGTTTCGAGCGACAGGGTGGGGGTGCACTCCCCGTCGTGCCGTCCCTGCGGGACTCCGGAGGATTCTTGGTTGCGAGCGTCCACGGCACTCACGTGCCGGGCTATGAACTGACGTCCCTGCGGGACTCACCTCAGCGCTACTTGGGTTTGACCTGCCGCTCCGTGTGCAAGACCTATTTTGATTCTGGAGCAGTGGGCTGCAATTCTGCCGCGATCTTCACGTTGCCCGACGACGTCTTAATCTTCTTCTCCCACCCGGTGTAGCCAGCTTTCGTGATCTTGATGGTGTGCTCGCCCGGCGCGACGCCGAGTGTTGACGGCGCATTGCCGACGAAGCTGCCGTCGATTTCGATGTCCGCACCTGTCGGCGTAGAGGAAATCTCCAGCGTCGTCTGGCTCGCATTGGAAGCAGCAGAAGCGACCTGTGCAGTACCTTGCGGCGCGAACTTGGCCATGTCGAGCGGGACGTTCCCATTGATGTAGGCGGTAACTTCCGTGCCCTTGGGAATGGTGATGTCCTTGCCGTGCATAAACAGGAACAGCGGTGCGGCAGGGAAGAACACAATCGCAGTCGCGACAATGGCGCCGGTCATCGCTCCGACATGTCCGCCACCCTTGGCGTCCTTTACGGCGCGCAGAGCAACCTTTTCGCCGTCAACAAGGCGCACGGAATCAATGTTCATGTTGAGCTTGCCGCCGCGGCCCATGCGTCTTTTGGACTGCGCCTCGGTCACCGTTGCCCACGCGACTCCGCCCTTGGGCACGACCAGCGTTTTGCCGACATAGACTTCTTCAAGAACGTCGAAATCGACAGTCTCGCCGACGTGCGCGTCTGCCGACGAAACGGTGCGGCCCATGCGCAGTTTGACCGGAGTTCCGTCTTCCAGCGTTGGCACTGTGGGCGCGGCTGTTGGCGTTTGCGCTGGCGCTGGTGTCGGCGCAGGTTGTGCGGCCTGAGGCACTGCTGCGGGCGCGCCCGGAGTTTGTTGGGCTGTAAGGGGCGCAACGACAAGTAAGAAGACCAGGAAGAATGACAGGAGTGACCTCATGCTGTACTCCTTAAGAATGTGGGGAGAGGTGCCAATTGTGAGCGGGGCAGGCGCAGGTCGCAAGGAGAAGCGCTGTTCCCACGAGAATTGATGTCCCATTTTGGGAGATCAGGCGGTGCCGTGCCGTCCCTACGGGACTCTCCCTATTTTTTCGTGCACTCTCCCGGCACTCACGTGCCTGGCTATGAACTGGCGTCCCTCCGGGACTCCGGAAGTCTATTGGGTGAGCTTTCCCAGGACTAAAGTCCTGGGCTACTTTCGGTCGCCCCTACGGGGCTTCGGCGCTTGAGCGCCATCGGGCGACCTGGTGATCTGGCGATCCGGCGATCTGGTGAAGGAGCGATCTGGTGATCGGGTGAAGGAGTGATCGGGTGATCGGGCGACCTGGTGATCGGGTGATCTAGAGCGGTTCCGGAGTTGGTGTGGCCGATAGGAAACCGAGATCGACTCGGGTTTCCCGCGCACGACCACCCCAGCACGCCAACGGCAGGCGTGCTGGGGACCCCGGTAAGGACAGCGCGCGGGAGCCCTCCCTCGCTTGATTTCATAACGACGTTGGCTCGGTCGCACCGGGTACATTGGTTTGCGACCAACAAGACCAAGGCTCGGGCGAAGGAGCCAACGCGATGTTGATTATAGGTTGTGATTTTCACCCGAGTTTTGAGCAGGTCTCGATCTTTGACAACCGAAACAACCAAGAACGCAGTTTGCGGCTGGATCATCCGGAAGGGGCGCGGCGGTTCTACGAAGGACTGCGCGGAGAAGAGGTGCTGGTGGGGATGGAAGCCAGCGGGTTCAGTCACTGGTTCGAGCAGCTGCTGGCCGAGTGCGGGCATCAGCTGTGGATCGGGGACGCGGCGCAGATCCGAGCCAGCTACGTGCGCCGGCAGAAGACGGACCGGCGCGACGCGGGGCACCTGCTGCGGCTGCTGCGCGAGGGGCGGTTTCCGCGGATCTGGGTGCCGTCGCCGGAGGAGCGCGATGTGCGGCAGCTGCTGGTGCACCGGCACAAGCGGGTGCGGATGCAGACGCAGATCAAGAACCAGTTGCAGGCTTTGGCGCTGAACCAGGGGTTGCAGCGGCGGCACAAGCTGTGGACGGCGGCCGGGCGGCAGCAGCTGCAGCAACTGGTGCTGGCGCCGTGGGCAGCGCGGCGGCGCGACGAACTGCTGGGGAGCCTGGACCAGTTGCAGCGGCAGATCGCGGCGCTGGACGAGGCGGTGGAGCAGGAAGCGTCGCGGCGTCCGGAGGTGATGCGACTGCGCACGCAGAAGGGCGTCGGTCCGGTGACGGGGCTGGCGGTGGTGCTGACGCTGGGCCCGGTGGAACGCTTTGCCAACGCACGCCAGGTGGCCAGCTACGTGGGGCTGACCCCGCGCGAGCACAGCTCGGGGGGCAAGCAGCGGCTGGGCCACATCAGCAAGCAGGGGTCGCCGTTCTTGCGCGGCCTGCTGGTGGAGGCGGCGCAGTCGGCGGCGCGGCACGATCCCGAGTTGCGACGCTGCTATGTGCGGCTGGCGATGCGGAAAGGCAAGGCGGTGGCCAAGGTGGCCGTCGCTCGCAAGCTGCTGGTGAAGATGTACTGGATGCTGCGCCAGGAGTCGAAAACGGCGCCGCTTCCCGGTTCGTCATGCAGGTGAGCCCGAGTCATTCTGTGGCGCGCGAGCGTCGGTCACTTGAGTGGGCAGCCTGCCTCCCGTAAAGACGGGAGTTCGCATTGCTAATCATGGCCGCAGTTTGAGGGCCGAATAGATGGATGGTGGAACCGATTCCACCCAACGATTTCGAGACGAGCCTTGGTCGACGGTCTCCAACTAGAGCGAAATGGCGCGCTCCTCGGCGTCGACGCCGGCGTGTGCCCCAATCGCTCTTGACAAGGTCAATGTCGTTATAGACGGGATGACAACCGGATACGGTAATTGAGAATCCGGTATAGTGAAGCAGAGATCGGGCGATTTGGGGGTCGGAGCGCAGGCGGGGAGATTCTTGTCAAGCCCCTCCAAAATGAGATTTGGGCGCAAGTGGTGCAAAACACACGAGAAATAAAGCCGGAATATGTGGCGGGTTTACCCCCTCGGATTTGCTAAGCTAGAAGTAGAGTAATTATCGCAGTCGACGGTCGATGGTCGACGGGAAAGAAATCAAATTACTGAGAACGCGCCGGCGAAAACGCGCCGGCTTTTTTATTTTGCAGTCGGAAAGCAACAAGACAATTTGCAGTGAGAGAAAGCAAGGCCAATTCACAATCATGGGAACCAAAGCAATGTTTGAAACGAGAAAGCAGCAGGGCGAGTGGGTGGAGTTGCAGTTCATGGCTCGCGCCTCCGCCAATGGATTTACGGTAACCAAGCCGTGGGGCGATTCGGCGCGCTACGACTTCGCGATAGAAAAACAAGGACGATTTCAGCGGGTGCAGGTGAAGTCCACGGCATCACGCGACGGGGACTCGTACGCGTGCAACGTGATATGGAGCGCGCCGCATGGCCGCAGCCGGAAGTATTCGGCGAAGGACATTGATTTCTTCGCCATCTTCGTGGTCCCGGACGAGGCGTGGTACATCATTCCGATCCGGGAGTTGAAGCGCGCGCGGAGCACGTTCTACCTGAATCCGCGCAATCCGAAAAACCAGTATTTTCGCTACCTGGAGGCGTGGCATTTCCTGGATAACAGTTGTCGGGTGCCGGTTGTCAGTGTTTAGCGAGGACCGAAGACAGTTGTCGGTTGCCAGTTGTCAGCTGTCAGCGAGGACCGAAACCCAAACCCGAGGATCTGGGTCCTAGCCGCCAACCCCTAGCCCGTAGCCACTCGAAATCGCCAATCGCAAATCGCAAATCACGAATGACTAAATCCCTTGACGTTCTGATCTCGCGGCGGACCACTCCCCATCAATTTCCTTGGGCGGGCTTACCGCCGAGCGACGCCCGCCTCGTTGTTTCGCTGGTCCAGCAGACTGCGGGCGTTCTGAACCACCTCGATGAATCGGCGGGCGGAATCACAAATCACGTGGGTACTGCCGGCGTTGAGTGCGGTCGCGGAGATCAACCCACCACCGACGCCCAAGGCAACTGCGCCTGCGAGAATGAAATCCGCCGCGGTCTCCAGGTTCACGCCGCCGGTTGGCACCATCGGGATGTGCGGGAGCGGGCCGCGAAGGGCCTTGATGTAGTTGGCGCCGCCCAGTTCGCCACACGGAAAGATCTTCACGAAGTCCGCGCCCGCTTTCCAGGCATTCATCGCCTCGGTGGGAGTAAGGGCGCCGGCCATCATCACGATGTTCCGTGCCTTTGCGAAATCAACTGTCTCGCAATCGAGTCCAGGGCTGACCAGAAACTGCGCGCCGGCATCGGCGCACTCTTTGGCGGTCGCCGCATCCAGAACCGTCCCTGCTCCAACCAGCACATCCGACCCCATGGACCTGGTCACCTCGCGAATCAGATCGAGTGCCCCCGGAACCGTCATGGTGATTTCGGCGATAGGGATTCCCCCGAGGCATACCGCCTCGATGGCCATCATCGCCTGCTTTGCGGAAGCTGCACGGACTACCGGAACGATGCCGATTTGTGTGATCTGATGGCGCACTTCCTGCTTAGTCATCGACCCGCCTCTTGTGCTGCGGTTGACAGCGTGGGCGCAAGCTCATCGGGCCATCCAGCCTCCATCCACGAGTAGGATATGGCCGTGGACGTAGTTGCTGGCCGCCGAGCTGAGAAAAACGGCCGCACCCGCCAAGTCCGAGGGTTCGCCCCATCGCCCGGCGGGAATGCGTTCAAGAATTTGTCTGGAACGTTCCGCATCCTTTCGAAGAGCGGCGGTGTTGTCGGTTGCCATGTAGCCGGGCGCGATGGCGTTGACATTGATCCCCTTGCAGGCCCACTCGTTGGCGAAGGCCTTGGTCAGCGCTGCCACCCCCGACTTCGCCGCCGCATAAGAGGGCACCAGCACACCACCCTGAAACGCGAGCAGCGAAGCGATATTGATGATCTTCCCGCTACCTTGCTTCAGCATGTGCCGCGCCGCCAGTTGCGAAAGACGGAACACCGCGGTCAGGTTTACGGCGATGACTTCATCCCAGTATTGCTGCGGAAACTCGGCGGCCGGCGCGCGGCGTATGGTACCAGCGTTGTTGACCAGAATGTCGATCGACCCGAACTCGTCCACGGTGCGCTGAATCAGTGCCGAGCAGACCTTCTCCTCGGCCACATCGCCCGACATGAAAAACGCCTTGCGGCCGAGCTGGCGAACGTCCTCGCGGATGCCGCACGGCTCCGGAGTAAGCCCATGGCACCCGACGTTGGCTCCGGCTTCGGCCAGCGCACGGGCAATCCCGAAGCCAAGCCCACTCTGCGAGCCGGTCACAAGCGCATTCTTACCTTCGAGCCGGAAAGCATCCATGATCACGGTAGCGCCTCTTACGATTGCGTCGGGCCTGACCGAGTCCGGCTCGTCGCAACCATCATCTATCTCTTGCGACCGGCTTCCAGGCCTGAGCCGCCGCCGTCGAATCCGGGCTGGACATTCACCACGCCAAACTGGCGGTCCAGGACCTCGCGATGTGCGGCCATGGCCCAGAGGAAGCAAATGCGATGGCCCGGAACGGAGACGTTCGGATGATAACCGCTGGGCATCAGCACCGCATCGCCATCGCGCACCACGGTGACCAACTCGGGGTAGTCAGGGTTGTTGTAAACCATCTGGATTCCGAAGGCCGGGGCCGGCATGTTGAAGTACACATACATCTCTTCGAGCATGACGGCGTGCTCGTGCGGTGGCCAACTGGTCCAATTGCCGGGATCGGACCAGGTGAATCCCGCCACCAGCCTTCCCGCTTCAACGTTTTTCGCGATCGCCATGTGAAGATGACGGCAAGCCGCGGTGCCGCTGCCAGCGGTAAAAACTTGCGTCGGATCTTTGCAAATATCGGCGAAGCGTACGACCTGTAGAGGGTACCGGTGTTCGACATCGGCGGAGAACTCAGCGATATCAACACTGGTGGTGGTCAATACCTTGATCTGCGAATCGCGCGGTAGGTAGATCGAGTCGAACTTGCCCAGTTCGATCTTGCGATCGGCGACGCCAACCGTCGCCTCGCCGGAGAGCACAATCAATCCAGTCTCGCGGTCGGCATTGGCAAACGAAACCGTGGGCGCTGATTGGTTGAGGATAATGCGACCGTAGCCGAGATGTTTATTGGTGCTGTTGGCCGGGGTGACTGAGATATATCGTCCGACGTGGCGGTTGGTGTTGCGGAAGACCATCTTCTCGAAGGCGGGTTGTGTGTGAGTGCTCATGGTTTCAGAGGAAGGGGCGGCAGGCTCATCGCCTGCCACCCCGGTTGTGGGACTGTGCGCCCAGGGCTTAGAAGCTGAATTTAATGGCGCCCTGGAAAGTCCGTCCATCTCCGACTTGGGTCTGGATCCTGCCGAAGTTGGCATTGTTTTGGCTGACAACCGGATTACCGAGTACAGGGTGGTTCAGCAAGTTGAACACTTCCAGCCGCAGTTGCAGTTCCTTGCGTTCCGTAATGTTGAACTTGCGGGAAACCGCCCCATCGAACCGGAAAGCTCCGGGTCCGTACAACGCGTTGCGGGTGAGGTTGCCGTAAGCTCCGGCCGCGGGCGCCACAAATGCGGAGGGACTGAACCAGCAATTCCGATCCCCGACATTGTAGGTCACGCCGCCGCGGGTACACGTACCGCTGTAGGGATCGCCCACCAGGTTGGGACGATCCTTAAAAGCGGTGGTTGACCCGAGGAGCGCGGTATCCACCCCGGTCCGTATGTCGAAGGCCTGGCCGGTCCGATAGCTGAGGAGGGGAGCGAACTGCCAGTTGTTCAGGAACATTCCGGCCGTTCCCTGGAACTTCGGACTGCTGACGACCAGAGAGCCGTTTATGGAGTGCCGTACGTCAAACCCGCAGTTTCCGCGGTCCAACGGCAGGTTGTCGAAGTTGGGGTTGGTGACAGGAGAGGGATACAAAACAGGACGGCTGTTGGTGAGCTCGCCGGAAAAATCCTGGTCGCTGATGCAGTGCGACCACGTGTAGTTCGTCAACAGGGTGAAGTTGTTGGCGAAACGGTGTCTGGCAGAAAGCAGCAATGCATGGTACTGCGAGTCGGCGCCATCCCACAGTGAGGTCAGGTTGGAGAAATACTGGCCCCGGCTTGGGTTCGCGACGACGAGCGCGCGACGACAATTGGTATTGCTGGTCGAAGGCGCCTGGCCGGCAGTGCAACCGCTACCTCCGGCGGACGTCGCCGGAGTGGCAACGGTGTTGACCATCAGCCCCGGATTGGCTTCGTATGCCGCCCAAATGTGGGTCGTCTTGCTTCCCAGGTAGGTGGCCGAAACCATCCAGTTGGCCCCGAACTGCTTCTCGAAACTCAGGTTCCAGTTCTGGACGTACATCGGTTTAACGTTGAAATCGTTATTGATATAGACGCCGTTCACCGGGAAGTAAGCGCTCGGGTCGCCGGGCTTCGGGAATGGCAGAGGGAATGCAGGAACTGTCTGGCCTAAGTATGGACTGGCCAATCCACCGGCAGCCGAGGGGGCAAAACTCACCGCGCTGCCAAAGGGTGAGTTGTCAGCATAGCGGTCGAAGTAGTACATCTCCGGGCTGTCAAAGAAAAGACCATAGCTGGCGCGAATGGTAGTGGTGCCCTTCTTGGTCGGATCCCAGATCAAACCGATTCTGGGCGAGAATTGCTTCATCTTGCTATTCGCGAACGCGCATGGAACTCCCGCATCGCCGCAGTAGAGCAGCCCCGCGGGAGCATTGGGGTAAACTGTGCTGTGCTTTCCCGCCACAAAGGCTGCGTAGTCAAAATGGCTGCCGCGGTGCATGATGTCCACTGAGGGCAGGTATGGTTCCCAACGAACCCCGAGGTTCAAGGTTAGATTCGGCAGCAGCTTGATGTTGTCGTGAACGTAGAGGCCCCAGTACGTGTACCGCCAGTTCTCTGCTTCCGCGTTCCCTTGGACAAAGTTCGAAGGCCGGCCCAGCATGAAATCAGTCAGGTTGTCGCCGGTAGCACCGCCGCTGCCGCCGCCAAACGTGAATTGTCCGTTCGACTGGAAGGTGGAGAGGTAGTTGAGTTGCATCTTCATGAAGTTGACGCCGAAGGACAACTGGTGCTTTCCCTTGATGATGTCCACGTCGTCTGCGATCTGGTACAGGTTGTTGATGAAGTGTCCGGGCATCTGCGACCCGCCGCCGGTGGTGAAGTAGCCGGACGAGACACCGAGCACCAGACCCTGAGGTATCGGGCTGGGAACGTTGATTCCCACCGTCTCGGGAGTGATCATCTCGCCGGAAGGGCCGCGATTAATGGACAACCGGGTTCCCGTCAGGTGCAGCGAATTCACCACGCTTGAGCTAAGACTATAGGTGTGCGAAAAGACGAGGCTCTGATACCGTGCAAGCTGCGACGAGGCCTGTCCTTGGGGAAGGATGTTGGTGGGGTCCCATGGAATCGGCGCCCGGAAGTCGGTCACAAAGTACCGGGCGAAGAAAGTCTGCTTGGGACTGATGTTCCAGTCGACCTTGGCGACACCCTGATCCTCGTTCACGGCTTGTGGATACGAGAAGCTCATATCTCCGGTGGGGGAAGTCGCGACCGGGATGTACTTCAGGATCGCCAGCGCCTGCGGGCTGTAAAGGCTCGGATTAATTGTGAATCCCGTAGTCCTGTTCCCTACAAAAGGCGCTTTCAGGCTCTTTGTTAGGCATGGGCTTCCGGTGCATGGAAAGTAGGCTCTCCAGTCACCGGCCAGCGCCGCCGCCGTGAGCACCTTCACGCTGACCAGCGGCGACGACGCGGACTGCCGCGTTCCCTGGTAGCCGCCGAAGACAAACAGTTTGTCTCGCTTGATCGTCCCGCCCAGGGTTCCGCCAAACTGATTGCGCTTCATGGTGTCATCGCGCGTCCCCGGCGCTGGCGGATCAAAGAACACGTGATGGGCATTCAGCGCAGGATTGCGCAGGTACTCGAAAGCGCTGCCGTGTAACGCGTTGGTGCCCGATTTGGTCACTGCGTTCACAACCGCGCCGGCGTGCACACCAAAACGCGCCGACCCGCCGCTGCTCTGTACACTGAATTCCTGGATCGCGTCGGGGAATGGAAAGGGATTGTTGACGTTGGAAAACGCGTCATTATTGTCGCCGCCGTCCAGGAGATAGTTGTTGGCATTCTGCTGGCCCCCTCCGACCGAGATCGCCTGGGAAGGCCCGCTGAGCAATAACCCATTTCCATAGTTCTTGCTGCTCAGCAGGTCCTGGCTCACCAGCGTAGTGTTGCTGGCGCCACCAGACACCATGATCAAATCCACTACGTTGCGGCCATTCAGCGGGAGCTCCATGATCCGGTCGTTGTCGATCATGGTTGAGATGGCGTTGTCGTGGGTCTCGACCATGGCGGCATTGGCCCTCACTTCGACGGTTTCAGCAACGCTGCCCACGACGAGCTTGACATTCACTTCCGGGGTTTCGCCCACCTGCAACACGATGCCCGTCTGCAGGTAGTTCCGAAAGCCGGTGGCCGTGACTTTCAATTGGTAGGGGCCGACCGGCAGGTTGGGCAGGGTGTAATTGCCCTCCGAACCGGAGACGGTGGTTCTGACCAATCCTGTATTGAACTGGCTTGCGGTGATTTGTGCTCCGACGATTGCCGCCCCGGTCGCATCGCTGATGCGACCCTGAATCTGGGCGAAGTTAACTGCCTGGCCGAAGAGAACGTTTTGCGCTAATGCTACGAACGCACACACGGCCAGAATCTTCAGCATCTGTACAAACTTCATGGCGATTCTCCAAACTGCCCTTCGGCTAGGAAGTTGGTAAAGCTCCCAAGGTTCGGTCCGGGGCTGCTTGGCGCACAAAAACCTATCGAGTGACGCGTGCGCTTGCCCCCTTCATTACTTTCTCGACTTCCGGCAGCGTTGCCATCGTGGTGTCTCCGGGGGTGGTCATGGCCAGTGCGCCATGCGCCGCTCCGCATTCGACAGCCCACTGGGGCTCGCGGCCGGCCAAAAATCCATAGATAAGGCCGGAGGCAAAGGAATCACCTCCGCCAATGCGATCCAGGATCGCGAGGTTTTCCCGATTCGTGGCGCGATAGAGTTTCCCGTCACAAAAGCAGACGGCACTCCAGTCGTTGATACTCGCCGACCTCACATGGCGCAGCGTGGCGGCAACCGCCTTGATCCCGGGAAAGGCGGCAACCACGCGCTCGATCATGCGGCAGAAGTTTTCCGGATCCAGCTTCGAAAGGTTTTCATCCAGGGTCTCGACTTCGAACCCCAGGGCGGCGGTGAAGTCCTCTTCGTTCCCGATCATCACGTCCACGAGCGGAGCCAGCTCGCGGTTGATCTTCTGCGCCGCCTTCTTGCCGCCGATCGACTTCCACAGTGACTCGCGGTAGTTGAGGTCGTAGGAAACGACGACCCCGTGCTGCCTTGCCGCCTGCATGGCTTCCCTGGCAACGCTCGGGGTGGTTTCGGAAAGCGCGGCAAAGATCCCGCCGGTGTGGAACCAGCGCGCACCCTCCTGCGCAAAAATCCCGGTCCAGTCAATGGCGCCGGGCTGCAGTTGCGAAACCGCGGTGTGCCCGCGATCGGAGCAGCCCAGGGCCGCACGCACCCCAAATCCTCGCTCCGTAAAGTTGAGCCCATTCCGCACCGAGCGCCCAACTCCGTCGTACGGCACCCACTTCACATGCGACTGGTCCACGCCGCCTTGATAGATGAAATCCTGGATGAGCCTGCCCACCGGGTTATCGGCGAACGCGGTGACGATCGTCGTATCCATTCCGAAACAACGCTTCAGGCCGCGGGCGACGTTGTATTCGCCGCCGCCCTCCCAGACACGAAAACTGCGCGTGGTGTGAATGCGCTCATCCCCGGGATCGAGCCGGAGCATGACTTCCCCCAAGCTGACCAGGTCCCACTTGCAACCAGCCTTGGGTTTAATCTGCAACATCGGGGTCCCTTTCACCCTTCGCGTCTCATGCCTTTGCCCTAAGGCGCTGCTTGGTGGGCGCCGCCAGGTGCGCACTGTAGCCAAGCTTTTTCGAAACGCCCTTGCAAGCCGCGATCAGCGCGTTCGCGATCTTGCTTTCGCTTTCCAGAATTCGATGGACCGGCCCGGAGACACTCATGGCCGCGATGGGCTGCCCGTCCTCGTCGAAGACGGGCGCCCCGATGCAGGCCACACCGGGCTCGTTCTCCTCGTTGTCGGTCGCATAGCCCCGCTGGCGCGTCAGTTCCAGCTCCTTGCGCACGGTTTGCAGGCGCTGCCGCGAAAGCTTGGCGAGATAGAAGAAGCAGGGAGAACGCGAATCATCCGCTCCCAGAAAAGCCAACATCGCCTTTCCCATGGACGTCTGGTGAGCCGGCATGCGGCATCCCACGGTCGCGCTCATGCGGAACGGACGCGCACTATCCACAATCTGCAGATAGAGAACGTTGCCGTCGTCGAGCACGCTGAGGTTCACCATCTCGTTAAAGCGCTCGCGCAGTTCCAGCATCAGCGGGCGGGCGATCTCCTTGATGTCGCGCCGGACATGGGTGGAAAGCTCGAACAACTTGATGCCCAGGGTGTACAGGCTGCCATCGGCACTGCGCTCCACATAACCGCGCTCGGCCAGGGTGTGCAGCAGCCGGAACGTGCGGCTCTTGTTCAACCCGACCCGCCGGCTGATTTCGATCAACGTAAGGCCTTGGCTGCCGGCAAAGACTTCCAGCACATCCAGCGCCTTGGCGACCGCATCCACGACGTACTTGCCAGAGGTGGTTCGCGCTACTTTCATGTTTTATCTATTAAAATGCTGTTGCAATAGGCAAATCATCGAGCACAGCCTGTCACCGACGAGCCTGCTTGTCAAGCAGCATTCTTCCTTTCATGGAAAGATTGGTTGGCCGTTTTCGGGAACCCACCCGTCCCAGGTGGGGCGCGGAGCCGGCTCTCTTGCCGGCACTGCCGTCGGGACGGTGAAGTCGTACAATGGCCCCCACTTTTGCCGAGCGCGACTGCCGCTTCGACGCCACCCTGTGTTATGCCGGCGACGGATTGGTTGGCAGGCTGCGGCATGGCATTGTCTCGGAGGCGGACCAAGAAGTGGGTTGACACACAACAGGAAACACGAAACTATTGTTTTGTCAATTGCAACATCATTGTATTGTATAAAACAAGGCAGGATTCGCAGTAACCGAGCGGCAGATTCTGCCCAGGCCGCTCCGCGAGGGATCCCCGATGACCTCATCCGCCACTCATTCCCTGGCATCCTCAGCCGGCCTCCGCCTCGCGAAATACTCTTTTGGCGTCGGCGACCGCTTTGCCCATCAAGCCCGGGCGCAGTTGCGCGCCTGCGTCATGGCTGCGCAGCGTGGCGTCGAGATCATTCCGGTGTGGAACAAGTCGAACCGCGAACACCTTATTGTTGGTTCCAAGCCTGGGAGTGTGCGCGCCGCCGCCGAACAGGCAGTGCGCGAACTGGAATGGACCAGGCCCTTCCACGTGGACGCCGACCACATCAACCTCGACACGGTAGACGACTTCCTGCCGTCGAGCGACTTCTATACCCTGGACGTTGCCTATGCGATTGGCAAACCACCGCAGCTGTCGGCAATCGACGCATTCATCGACGGCCATCCTGAGTTGCTGCGGCCCATGGAACTGCAAGGTCGCGGGTTCTCGCGGCAACTGTCGCGCGAAGGGTTGGCGGAGATTGCAACCAAGTACCTGTTCGCCACCCAGGAGGCGGGCAGGATTTATCGGCACATCGAGAGCGCGCTGGGAACGGGCGCCTTCATCACCGAAGTCTCGATGGACGAAACCGACACTCCCCAGAGTCCCGCCGAGTTGTTGGTGATCCTCGCGGCCCTGTCCGATGAGGGCATTCCGCTGCAAACGATTGCGCCGAAGTTCACCGGCCGCTTCAACAAGGGCGTGGATTACGTGGGAGACGTCGCGCAGTTTGAAGTAGAGTTTCGCAGCGACTTGGCGGTAATCGCCCATGCCATCGAGGTCTACGGCCTGCCTGCCCAGTTGAAGCTGAGCATCCATTCCGGCAGCGACAAATTCTCCATCTATCCGGCCATCCGCCGCGCCTTACGCGATACCGGGGCCGGCGTGCATGTAAAAACTGCCGGCACCACCTGGCTCGAAGAACTGGTCGGACTGGCGGAAGCCGGCGGCGATGGACTTGGACTGGCGAAGGAGATCTACGCCGAGGCGCACGCGCATCGTGATGAGCTGTGCGCTCCGTACGCAGCCGTGATTGATATCAGCGCAGAGAGGCTGCCCTCTCCGCAGCAGGTCAACGGGTGGTCGTCACCGCAGTACGCGAACGCTCTGCGCCACGACCCGAAGTGTCCCGAGTACAACCCCGATTTCCGCCAGTTGCTGCACGTTGGCTATAAGGTCGCCGCCAAGCTGGGCCAGCGCTATCTGGACATGCTGGTGGCGTGCGAAGACTCCATCTCACGCAATGTGATCGCCAACTTGTACGAACGGCATCTGACCCCGATTTTCCTGGCTGGGGACGCGTCAGCGTAAGCCCGTTAGCCCAGGAGGAGCGCAATGGGCTTTATCAACGAAGACTTCCTTCTGCACTCGGAAACCGCCAAGCGCCTTTATCACGGCTATGCCGAGCAGCAGCCGATCCTGGACTATCACTGCCACCTCTCGCCCAAGGACATCGCCGAGAACCGGAGCTTTCGAAATCTTTTCGAAATCTGGCTGGAAGGCGACCACTATAAGTGGCGCGCCATGCGAACCAACGGCGAGTCCGAGCGCTACTGCACCGGCGACGCTTCTCCGTTCGACAAGTTCCTGGCTTGGGCCCGCACGGTGCCGCACACGATTCGCAATCCGCTCTTCCACTGGACGCATCTCGAACTGAAGCGCTACTTCAGAATCGATGATCTGCTCAATGAGCGCACCGCCCGCGAGATTTGGGAGACGGCGAATGCCCAGCTTGCGGGAGAAAGCCTTCGCGCCCAGGCCATCCTGAAGAAGTTCGGGGTGAAGGCCGTTTGCACCACCGACGATCCTGCTGACGACCTCGCCTTCCACCGGCAGATTGCCGGCCGGCCGTTCGGCACGCGTGTCTATCCGGCGTTTCGACCCGACAAAGCGCTCAACGTGCACCAACCCGACCTGTTCAACCCGTGGGTTGATCGCCTGGCTTCGGCCAGCAACATCGATATCGCCAAGCTCGACAGCTTTCTAGCTGCCCTCCGCCAGAGGCACGAATTCTTCCACGCCATGGGCGGCCGTCTTTCCGATCATGGCCTGAACTACTGCTATGCCGATTTCTGTTCGGAATCGACGGCTGCGCGCATATTCGACAGCGCCCGTGCCGGAAAGGCCGCTACGCCGGTCGAACAGCATCAGTTCGCGTCGTTCATGATGCTCTACTTCGGCCATCTTGATGCCGGGAAAGGCTGGACCAAGCAGTTGCATCTCGGTGCGCTCCGCAATGCGAATACCCGCCTGATGCAACAACTCGGTCCCGACACCGGCTCCGACTCCATTGGCGACTGGCCGCAGGCCGAGGCGCTTGGCCGCTACCTGGACGCGCTTGATCGCGAGAATGCGCTGCCGAAAACCATCCTGTACAACGTGAACCCGGCCGACAACTACGTCTTAGCCACCATGATCGGCAACTTTCAGGACGGGTCGGTGGCCGGAAAAATCCAGTTCGGCAGCGGGTGGTGGTTCCTCGATCAGAAGGAAGCCATGCAATGGCAGATCAATGCGCTGTCCAACGCCGGCCTGCTGTCGCGCTTCATCGGCATGCTCACGGATTCGCGTTCCTTCATGTCCTATCCCCGCCATGAGTACTTCCGCCGCGTGTTGTGCAACATGCTCGGGGCCGACATGGAAAGTGGCGAGTTGCCGGGCGATGAAGCGCTCATCGGTGGCATGGTGCGGAACATCTGCTTCGAAAACGCCCGGCAGTATCTCGGATTGGAGCTCGACCCGAGCACGACGGAAGGCGCAGCCGCCGGCAAGCAGTTGGCGAAGTGCGGAGAACCGGCATGAGGGGAGCAGCGGCCGCCGTCTTCGGAAGAGTGCTGCCCTTCGTACTGGCCGTCGCTATCGGCGCAATCGCACAGACGCCGACGGCCGTTCCGCAGCAGCCAGGGCGCAGCGATCCATCGTTCTCAGAACCTTCTCTGGCGCCGGGCGTGGACTATACCGTTCCCACCGAGGCCGAGATCAAGGCCACGCTCGATCGCATTCTTGCCCACTTTGTCCGCTCCACACCGTATCGCATCCTTGATTCCAGTACCGGCAAGCCCATCACCGATTTCTCTCATCCGGTGAAGACCGCCGAAGTCGATCTCGGCTACGGAGAGTTCAACGACTGGACCTACTCAACCGGGGTTGCGCTGGCGGGCATGTTGCACGTTGCCGATGTCACCGGAGACCGGCGCTACCAGGACTACACGCTCAAGAACTTCGACTTCATCTTCGACCACCTTAATTACTTCCGCGAACAGGCCAAGCAGTTTGGGCCGCAGCCGCACGGCTATCGCCGTCTGCTGGCGATGCACGAACTCGATGACTGCGGCGCCATCGGCTTTGCACTCGTCAAGGCCTATGCGAAGAAGCAGGATCCGCGCTACCGCGAAACCATAGACGTGGCTGCCGATTTCGTCTCCCACAAGATGATGCGCATGCCCGACGGCACGCTGGCGCGCCCGCGGCCGCAGCCGGTCTCCATCTGGACCGATGATATGTACATGAGCATCCCGCTGCTGGCGCAGATGGGACACCTCACGGGCGATGGCAAGTACTTCGACGATGCAGCCAGGCAGGCCATACAAATGTCGGCACGCGTCTTCAACCCCGCCAATGGACTCTACGACCACGCCTGGTTTCAGGGAGTGGATCACGACCCCCGGTTCTACTGGGGCCGCGCCGACGGCTGGGCGCTGATGTCGCTGGCGGAACTGTTGAGCGTGATGCCGGACAATCATCCGGATCGCCCACGCGTGCTCGAACTCTTCCAAGCAGGTATTCGAGGGGTCGCCGAACTGCAAGGTGGCATCGGCCTGTGGCACCAACTACTCGATCGCACCGACAGCTATCTTGAGACGTCGGCATCTGCGATGTTTACCTTTGCCATTGCGCGCGGAGTGAATCGCGGTTGGCTCAGCCCGATCTATGCCCCGGTTGCGCAAGCGGGCTGGCAGGCCGTCGCCAGGCGCGTGCGCGAGAGCGGAGAGATTGACGGCATCTGCGTTGGCACCACCGCTGCCTATGATGCCGTTTACTACTACAACCGTCCGACCAGTAGCCGCGCCATGCAGGGCTACGGCCCTACCCTGATGGCCGGCGCGGAGATGATCCAGATGCTGCGGTCATTCGATGTCGAGCGCAAGCTCAACACCTTTCATTACCGTCCGCGCAAGAAGTAGTCGCGAGGGGAGTAGCACATGGCCCGCATCGTTGCCTTATTGCTGATCGGCCTGAGCTTCATGGCTGCCGCGGGTCCCGCCGCTGCCGCTTCCTCATCGGCCACCGTCATGGTGAAGAACCCAATTGATCTCGCTCGATCCTCGGAGACCATTGTCCTGGACGCGGCCGAGCTGCGGCGAATTCTCGGCGTCAAAGACGTCCGGCGGGTTCATGTGCGCGATGCCCGCTCCTCGCAGGATCTGCTGGTTCAAGCCGTCGACCTCAACGACGACGGTACCCAGGACCAACTTCTGTTCCAGACCGACATCGGACCGTCGGAGACGCGGAAGTTCGTTCTCACGGTTGGTGAAGAACAAATCGCCGCCCGGGAGCAGTTCAAGGCCTACGGCCGTTTCGTTCGAGAACGCCGCGACGACTTCGCCTGGGAAAACGATCGCATCGCTCACCGCATGTACGGTGCGGCGCTGGAGACCTGGGCCCAGGAGCCGCTGACCAGCAGTGCGGTGGATGTGTGGACGAAGCGGACCCGAAAGCTGGTGATCAACGATTGGTACATGGTGGACGATTATCACCACGACCACGGCGAGGGCGCAGACCTGTATTCTGCCGGCAGCAGCCGCGGCTGCGGCGGAGACGGCCTTTGGGCCGGTGGACGACTTTATCCGTCGGCCAACTTCCGCGATACTCGCGTGCTCGCCAACGGACCCATCCGCGTGATGTTCGAGCTGGTGTACCCGGCATGGCAGGCGGGCGGCGTACGCGTTTCAATGGTGAAGCGAATAACCCTCGATGCCGGCCAGAACCTCGATCGCTTCGAAAGCCACTACACCGTCGAGAGTGGCTCGGGCGAACTCACCGAAGCTATCGGCATCAGGAAAACGCCGGCGGTTCAACTGGCTTTTTCGCGGGACCGGGGCACGCTCCGTGCCTGGGAAGCCCTGCAAGGAGATGATGGTCAACTGGGCTGCGCCGTCATCGTCGATCCCGCCAGCGTGACCGGCAACACAGTAGACAGCAAGAACTACCTCGTCACCGTGAAATTGCCGCCCGACAAAGTCGCCACTTATTACGCCGGCTTTGGCTGGAACAAGAGCGGCGACTTCAAAGGCCCCGAAGAGTGGGACCGCTACGTTGCCCAGTTCGCAACTCGCCTGCGCTCGCCGCTTCAGGTATCACTGGCGGCCCAGTAGCGCCCGCGGAAGCCAAGGGGGAGAAGATGTCTGACGATAGCCCGCGTCGCGACTTCATAAAAAGCCTAGCGGCAGTCGCTGCCGTGACAGTTCCAGTCGCAAGCGCGTACGGCGCTGAACCTGATCCGGCGCCGGAGAGTTCGCGCACCTCGCTGTACAACATCCTCGACTTCGGCGCCGTTCCCGACGGCAAGACTCTGTGCACTCCGGCGATTCAGGCGGCTGTGGACGCTTGTGCGAAGTCCGGCGGAGGCAAGGTCATCGTGCCGTCCGGGAACTTCCTCACCAGCGCAATCTTCCTGAAGAGCCACGTGGAAGTCGAGATTCTGGCGGGCGCGACTCTGCTGTTCACCACCGACTTCAGCGCTGTTCCTGCCATGCACGGACGCTGGGAAGGGATCGATCGTACAACCTATGCCGCGCTGTTCACCGGGCTTGATCTGGAGAACGTCTCCATCACCGGCCGCGGCGTGCTCGATGGACAGGGCGAAGCCTGGTGGAAAGCCTTCCGGCAGGACGAGGAACTGCGTCGCAAACTGGGGCTGGAGGAGCGTGAACCGGAAAATCCTCCCGGATCGCTGCTGCAATGGGGCCGCCCGCGGATGATCAACCTGTTCCGCTGCCGCAACGTGCGCATCGCCGGCATCAGCATCGTCAATTCGCCCTCGTGGAATGTCCACCCGGTGCAGTGCAACGACGTGGTCATCGACGGCCTCACTATCACCGCGCCCTGGGGCTCTCCCAACACCGACGGCATCGATCCCGACTCCTGCCGGAATGTGCGCATCGCGAACTGCTACATCAGCGTGGGCGACGACTGCATCATTATTAAGTCCGGGTACAAATTCCGGAAGGATGGAATCCCCTGCGAGAACCTAACCATCACCAATTGTGTCTTCGGCACAGGTCACGCTGGAGTGGGGATCGGCAGCGAAACCGCGGGCGGCGTGAGAAACGTTGCCATCAGCAACTGCGTCTGCGACGGGACCCTGCGAGGCCTGCGCTTCAAGACCGCGAGGACCCGCGGCAACGTAGTGGAGAACGTCCGCGCCTCCAACGTGGTGATGCGCGATGTCGGCGAGGCCGTGGTGGTCACGATGTTCTACACCGGGGGTGACCTGCACAAGTCCGAACCGGTCAACCAGGGTACGCCACGGTTCCGCAACTTCCATTTCAGCGACATCTTCGCCACCAATGTGAAGAAGGCCGCGGTCATCGAAGGCCTTCCGGAGATGCCGATCGAGGAGGTCAGTATCAGCAACTTCGCGGTCGAGAGTGCAGAAACCGGTATCGCTTGTACCAACGCAATCGGAGTCAGATTCTCCGATGTCGTGGTGAATGTGGCGAAGGGACCGGTGCTGGCTGCCGATACAGTTCACAACCTCGACATCAGCAGGGCAACCACGCGCAGACCAAAGAGCGGCGAACCGGTCATTCGTTTTGAAAATGTCACCGACGCGGTGCTGCAATCATGCACCGCTCCCGAAGGCACCGGCACTTTCCTGGAACTGAAGGGTACGGCCAATCGCGACATCAGCCTGATCGGCAACCGCTTGAGCCGGGCTGCTCACGAAGTCGGCTTGGTCAACGGCGCCAGCGACAGCGCCATCGTCAGGCGAAGTTGAGATGTCAGCGACTTTTTCCGGTCCTGGCGAGAACTGGTTTCAAAAATACATTTTCGCCTCACGAAAAATGTCCCTCAGGGGCTAAAGCCCACTATTTTTGCGGCCTCGATTGGCACGGCTGAAGCCGTGCCCTTCCCAAAAACCGATTTTTGAAACCAGTTCGAGTGACAAGTCGGCATTGCGTCGCCGAAGGGATGCGGAGGAAGCAAAGATCTCTCCTCCGCGCAACTCGATCGCTACCGGTTCACCTGCGGATCCCGCTTCAAACTCCAGAGAGTCGGTGCCGCTTCCGCGCCTGTAACCGGCCTTCGCTCCTGACTCAAACGCCAGCGCGGGAACTCCGTGGACCGTGACGCTCTCATTGAACTTCACCCACACGCGGCCGCTTGTCCGCTCAACCTTGACGACCCGAGGCGCCGAAGTGCTTTCTGGATTCCAGCCGGGCAGCGTCCACTCAGCCGTCACCGTTGTCTTCGTTCGGGCCGGTGATTGCGCAATATTGTTCTTCAGCCACGGGTAATTCGGAGCCTTGTTGTCAGCGAAGTAGATGCGCCCCTCCCCCCATTTCATTTGATAATCCTTCGCGGGCTCGCGCCAGATGGGTCCATTCGGCTAGAAGCCGGTCTGAAATCCTGTCCTCCACGAAGTACCATGCCGCGTCGCGGAAATACGACCCCAGTCCGAATGGCTCCGGGCCGTCGATCACCGAGTTGCGTATGACCAGCTTGTCGGACTCGCTCGTCAGCCCTTCGTTGAACAAACAGTTCTTCGTTCCGCCCATGCACCAGAACCTGGAGTTCACGGCGTAGGTGGTCCCGCGCGGCACCATGATGTGATAGGTGCCCGACACAGACACGTTGTTCAAGTAATACGCGGCGCCGTCCCCGAGCTTCCATCGCCGCGCCGAGAGCACCAGCGTATCCCCGCCAAATCCCACCACGTCCGCGTTGGCAATCACGATGCGCGTCGTGATCACCGACGATCGAAAGTCGCTCTTTGAAACCTTCCGATTGCGAACGAGTTCCGATCCGGAAGGTTCTCAAAGAGCACGTTCCGAACCGTCGGTGATCACGGTGGCGCACTGCTCTTCCTTGGATTGATCGGCGGCAATGGGACAGGAACTGGTGTCAACTTCGGCTGTAATCAGCGTCTGCTTGCGGTCTTCCCCACGCAGCGTCAGGAAGGACCGGTGAATCCGCAGCTGCTCGCGGTACGTCCCGTTCTTGATGTGAATTACGACGCGCTCGCGATTGTCCTCGGGCACCGAATCCACCGCGGCTTGAATGGTCCGGAACTGGGCACGCCCGTGCGCCGCAACCGTAATGTCGCGCGCGCCGGCAAGGCGCCCAGCAAGCAGAAGGACCAAACCCGCGATGGCGAAATTGCGCATGCGCATGGTGACCCACATATTAGATCCCAGAGATGAATGGCCGCAGGTCTAGCGGTGTAAGGATAGACCAATACGCTTGCCGAACACAAAAGTGGTATTGCCACATATTCGAGCAAGAACGCCGGCTGCCCGGCCGTAATCCATCCAGATGTGCGCCAAATAACAGCATTCCTGGTTGACAACGCTGGTATCGGAGCGGATACTCGTACCGCAATCTGTCCAGTCTTACCCAAGGTGGCTATACCACTTTGGTTGGTTGTCGAGTAGGCGTGACATGGCCAGCAGCAGCCGAATGCATACCTCCTCAGCGCGGCAACGGCAAGGCGGCCTGGAAAGGGAGTGCCGAACAAGTGGTTTCCTTCGTACGCCACTTGATCGAGCGCGGTCAGTTGTGCCCGGGAGACCGTCTGTCGGCCGAGCGGGACCTTGCCCTGCAAATCGGCGTCAGTCGTCCCACGGTTCGCGTCGGCCTACGGGCCTTGTCCGCCATGGGGGTCGTGCAGTCGAGACCTGGCTCGGGGACCTATATCACTGCCGGGCCGCCGAGTTTGGGTACTGAGCCGCTGAATTTTCAAGCGGCGTTGCATGGGTTTACTCAGGAACAAATGTTCGAGGCACGCCGCATTCTTGAGGTTGGCGCAGCGGGATTGGCGGCACAACGCGCCCGGCCTGAAGCGATCGCCAAAATTGCCGACGAGGTCAGCAATCTGTTTGCGGCGATCGACGAAAAGGAACTTTTCCTGGTCCACGACATGAGTTTCCACCGTGCGGTGGCGGCGGCATCGGAGAATCCGATCGTCGCTTCCCTGGTGGAAATGGTCTCCACTCTTTTCTACGAGAGGCGCAAACAGACGGCGAGACTGGCGACCGATACAAATCTTCGCGATGCAGCCCAGATGCACCGGCTTGTCTATCAGGCGATTCGCGCTCACGATCCCGAAGCCGCACGATCCGCCATGGACAAGCACCTGCTGATATCCGGCCAACATCAGGCGCAAGAGCAATCCGGCACGGAACGCAAGTCTGCTCGATTGCCAGGGCTTGGTTCGCGTGGCGGGAATGAGCGCTCCCCGCGGAGAAGAAAGGGAAGGCAATCTCGAGGCGATGAATAGTTACGAGGGGTTTATCAAAGCTTTTGACTTTACCGGGCAAACGGTCGTGATCACAGGCGGCGCCGGGGTCCTGGGCGGCGAGATGGCGGGCGCACTGACCGGCTGCGGGGCGCAGGTCGCCATTCTGGACCTCAACCTCGAACCCGGCAAGGCGCTCCTGGAGCGAATGGGCAAGCGCGCCGCGCAGACCGAACTGTTTGCCTGCAACGTGCTTCAGCTTGACAGCCTGAAGAAGGCGGCGGCCGACGTCCTGGCGCGTTTCGGAAAGATCGATTGCCTGATCAACGCCGCGGGAGGCAACAAGCCCCAGGCGACCACCAGTGCCGAGCTGAAGTTCTTCGACCTGCCCACCGAAGCCCTGCGCTGGGTTTTCGACCTGAACATTCTCGGAACCATCCTGCCGTGTCAGGTCTTCGGCAAGATCATGGCGGAGCAAGGGCACGGAACCATCCTGAATATCTCCTCGATGAATGCCTTTCGCCCCTTGACTCGTATTCCCGCGTATTCGGCCGCCAAGGCGGGCGTCAGCAATTTCACCCAATGGCTGGCGGTGCACATGGCGCAGGAGTGCTCGCCGCGCATTCGCGTCAACGCCATTGCACCCGGATTCTTCCTCACGGAACAGAACCGGTTTCTGCTGACGGATCGCGACACCGGCGAGTTGACCGCGCGCGGCAAATCGATCATCGCCCACACTCCCATGGCCAGGTTTGGTGAAGCCCAAGACCTGTTTGGCGCCGTGCTGTGGTTGTTGTCGCCCGCGTCGGCATTCGTTACCGGCACGGTGGTCGCGGTCGACGGTGGTTTCTCCGCTTACAGCGGTGTTTGAAGGAGCGAAGTGATGACGGTCGGAAGAGGATCTGCCGTTGGGTACTTGAGTGCCGCTGACATGCGGCAGATCGTTTCCGACGCGCTTGCCACGACCGCCTTCGATGGCAAACGCATTCTGATCATCATCCCGGATGGGACACGCACCATGCCCATGCCGGAAATGTTTGTAATTTTTCGGGAGCTGCTGCGGCCGCGGACGAAGGCGCTGGACTACCTGGTTGCCTTGGGCACTCATCCTCCCATGACCGATGCGCAGCTAAGCAAGTTGGTCGGCCAGCCGGTGGTGGATGGGAAGGCAGGCGATTCCTACGTCTTCAACCACCACTGGGAAAACCCGGAAAACTTTATCCGGCTCGGCGCCATTCCTGCCCCGGACATGGCAGAGATTACCGGCGGCCTCATGTCGCAGGAAGTGCCGGTCACGCTCAACCGACTGATCCTCGATTACGACCATCTTGTGGTCTGTGGCCCGGTGTTCCCGCACGAAGTGGTCGGGTTCTCGGGCGGCAATAAATACTTTTTCCCGGGCATTGCCGGCCCCGAGATCATCAACTTCACGCACTGGCTGGGCGCCGTGATCACCAACTACGAGGTGATCGGCGCCGGCTACACGCCGGTGCGGGCGGTGATTGATCGCGCCGCCGAAATGATTCCCCGCCCCAGGTCCTGTTTCGCGCTGGTGGTCACGCATGAGGGAGTCGCCGGCTTGTACTTCGGATCTCCTCAGGAGGCGTGGACCGCGGCGTCGGCACTATCGGCCCGCAAGCACATTGTCTATGTCGAGCGGCCGTTCCGTCGCGTGCTGTCCATCATGCCGGAGATGTACGACGACTTGTGGACCGCGGCCAAAGGCATGTACAAGATCGAACCCGCGGTCGCCGACGGCGGCGAAGTCGTCATCTACAGTCCTGGCCTTACCGAGGTCAGCTACACCCATGGAAAGCTGATCGATCAGATTGGCTACCACTGCCGCGACTACTTCATGAAGCAGTGGGACCGGTTCAAGCACTTTCCGGGCGGAGTACTGGCGCACTCGACGCACGTCAAAGGCCTCGGCCAGTACGACGCCAGTACCGGGATTGAATCTCCACGCATCAAGGTGACGCTGGCCACCGGTATTCCCGAAGAGCGCTGCCGCCGCATCAACCTGGGATATCTGAACCCGGCAACCGTTCGATCTGGACGAGTGGCGTGGCCGCGAGGACGAAGGCATTGTCGCGATCCCGCGCGCCGGCGAAATCCTGTTCCGGCTCAAGAGAGCGACGCTGGCAGCGGCATCGTAGGAGAACCAACTTGGCATACAAGATCGGCATCGTGGGTCTGGGCGTCATGGGGGCGAACCTTGCGCTGAACATGGAGCGCAATGGCTTTCCCGTCGCGGGTTACGATCTCGACCCGGCCAAAACACGCGCTTTCGCAGAAGGCTCGGGCAAGGGGAAGAACCTGGTTGGAGTGGATTCCCCCGCTGCATTGATGCAGTGCCTGGATCGACCCCGACGCATCCTGATCATGGTGCCTGCCGGTGCGGCGGTTGACAGCGCCATTGCCCACCTGAAGCCGCACTTGGAGCGCGGCGACATTCTGATGGATGGCGGCAATTCGTTCTTCCTCGATACGGAGCGCCGCAGCAAGGCGCTCGAGGCGGAGGGATTCAACTTCATCGGTGCGGGAGTTTCTGGCGGCGAAGAAGGTGCACTATGGGGCCCCGCGATCATGCCAGGCGGGCAGCGCGAAGCATGGGAGGCGGTCGCGCCCATTCTGAGGGCCATCGCGGCCCGCGCCGAAGACGGCGCGCCTTGCGTGGAATATATCGGGCCACGCGGCGCCGGGCATTACGTGAAGATGGTTCACAACGGAATCGAGTACGGGGATATGCAGTTGATCGCCGAGTGCTACGACCTGATGCATCGTGGCCTGGGGATCCCGGCGGCCGAATTGCATGCCATCTTCGGCGACTGGAACCAGCGGGAACTGAAGTCCTACCTGATCGAGATCACCGCGAACATCTTCTCCAAGATCGATGACACCACCGGCAGGCCGATGGTGGACGTCATCCTCGACGAGGCCCAGCAGAAGGGAACCGGAAAGTGGGCCAGCCAGAACGCGCTCGACATCGGTGCGCCCATTCCCACGATTAATGCGGCGGTGGAAAGCCGTATCCTCTCCGCCCTCAAGCCGGAGCGTGTACGGGCTTCCAAGGTACTGCATGGTCCGACGCCGGCCTACGGTGGAAACCGGAACAAGCTCATCAAGGCGATCGAGCAGGCGCTGTATGCCAGCAAGATCACGTCGTATGCGCAAGGCCTGGCGCTGATGCGGATCGCCTCGGCTGAGTACAAGTACGAGCTGCGCCCCGGCGACATTGCGAAAATCTGGCGTGCGGGTTGCATCATCCGCGCGACGCTGCTGGGCGAGATCATGGCGGCTTACGACCGCGATCCTGGGCTGGTCAACCTTCTGCTTGATTCTTCTTTCCGTGAAGCGGTGGAGAGCCGTCAAGCGGAATGGCGCCTGGTAGTGCAGACCGCTGTCGGTATGGGCATACCCGTACTCGCCATCGGCTCTTCGCTGGCCTACTTCGATGCCTATCGTAGCGAACGGCTTCCGGCCAATCTGACGCAGGCGCAACGCGACTATTTCGGCGCGCACACCTATCGAAGGGTGGACCGGGAAGGCGTATTCCATACCGAGTGGTCGCGCCAAGAAACAGGTACGCGGGCTTAGGGAACTGGAAAAGAAAAATGGCCGACACCGAAACGACCGACTCCGCGTTAGCCGCACAGGTGGAAGGAGTTCAACAAGTTTCACCCGTGGGAAAACTTCGGTGGGTGATCTGTGGACTGCTGTTCTTCGCCGCTACGGTCAATTACATCGACCGTCAGGTGATTGGGCTTCTCAAGCCCACCTTGCAGGCACAACTGCACTGGAACGAGATCGATTACGGCAACATCGTTTTCTATTTCCAGGTCGCCTACGCAGCCGGTTTGCTGATCGTTGGACGGGTGATGGATTGGCTCGGAACCCGCAAAGGATTTGGACTGGCAGTGTTCGTTTGGAGCATTGCCGCCATGTGCATGCAGCGGCTCGCTCGGTGTTCGGATTCTCCGCCGCCAGGTTCGCTCTCGGGTTGGGAGAGGCCGGCAGTTTTCCGGCCTCGATCAAAACCGTGGCGGAGTGGTTCCCGAAGAAAGAACGGGCACTGGCGACCGGGATTTTCAACTCCGGTACGAACGTTGGCGCCATCGTCACTCCCGTGGTCGTCCCCTGGTTGACGTACACCTACGGTTGGCAGATGGCATTCATCGCGACCGGCGCTCTTGGATTTGTGTGGGTTGTGCTCTGGGTGTCGTTCTATCGGGCGCCCGAGCAACACCCCCGCCTGTCGGCCGGGGAACTCGCTTACATTCGCAGTGATCCTCCTGACCAGGCCTCCTCCATACCGATGTTGAAATTAATCAAGTACCGCCAGACTTGGGCGTTCTGCATCGGCAAGTTCCTTACCGATCCTATCTGGTGGCTGTATCTGTTCTGGGTACCGGATTTCCTCCATCGGAACCATGGCGTGGATCTCCAGGGGATGATGCTTCCACTCCTGATCATTTACAACGTTGCCACAGTGGGGAGTGTTTTCGGAGGATGGGTCTCATCTTCGCTGATTAAGCGCGGTTGGACCGTCCACTCGAGCCGCAAAACAGCCATGCTGATGTGTGCCCTCGCCGTAGTGCCGATCGTATTCGCGTCGCGAGCCTCCAGTCTGTGGGCGGCAGTCGCCTTGGTCAGCCTTGCTGCCGCGGCGCATCAAGGTTGGTCGGCAAACCTCTTTACGGTCGCCTCCGATTTGTTTCCGCGGCGTGCTGTCGGTTCGGTGGTTGGCATTGGAGGAATGGCGGGCGCTATCGGCGGAATGCTCATCGCCAAGGTGGTTGGCTATGTCCTGCAGTGGACCGGCTCGTACATGCCGATCTTCATGATCGCGGGCTCCGCTTACCTGGTTGCTCTCCTTTTCGTTCACCTGCTTTCTGGCACTGGCGAACCAGTCCAGTTAGAGGTGTAGGTCGCCACGGTATTTCCAAATGTTCGGAGACTAAGAGATGGCTTCATCCTTGAAAATTCCTCAGCTAGGTCGCTTCGATTTCATGTCGCTGGGAGCGTTGGTCTGCCGACTGGACCCCGGGATCGTTCCCTTCCGTAAAGCGACACATTGTGACATGCATGTCAGCGGCGGCGAATACAACTGCGCCGCCAACCTGGCTAACTGCTTTGGCCTGCGCACGGGGATCGCGACTGCGATGGTCTCCTACCCAATCGGCGATTTGATCGCCGAACGGGTGCGAGCCATGGGCGTGGTGCCGTTGTACAAGCATTTCACCCACGACGGCAGTCGAGGGCCGAACATGGCCACGGTGTACAGCGACCGTGGCTTCGGTGTTCGCCCACCGGTGGTCTTTTACAACCGATCCAATGAGGCCGCCGCCATGCTCAAACCCGGAGATTTCAATTGGAAGTCTATTTTTGCGGAGGGCGTTCGCTGGTTCCACAGTGGTGGCATTTTCTCTTCGCTCTCCGAAACAACTTCGCAACTGGTGATCGAGGCCATGCAGGCAGCCAAGGCAGCCGGTTCCATCACTTCTTTCGACCTGAACTACCGCGAGAAACTTTGGAAGGCCGCGGGCGGCGCTGCGCGTGCGCGAGAAATCTTGTGCGAGATCGCGAGGCATGTTGATGTCCTGGTCGGGAACGAAGAGGATCTGCAGAAAGGCTTGGGCCTTGCCGGGCCGGATGTTGCTGCCAAGTCGAAGCTGGATCCTACCGTATTCTTCTCCATGATGGAGACGGTGAAGAAGCGTTTCCCGAACGTGAAAATCGTCGCGACGACTCTTCGCGAAGTGCATTCGACGAATCGTCACAGCTGGAGCGCAGTGGCGTGGATTGACGGTCAGACCGTATCGGCACCTGCGGCAGAGTTGGAAGTGTATGACCGCGTAGGCGGCGGCGACGGGTTTGCCTCGGGCTTCTTTTACGGGCTCATGAACGGCGAGTCGCCAGAAGAGTCGCTTCGTCTAGGGTGGGCGCATGGCGCTCTTCTTACCACGTTCCCGGGCGACACCACGATGGCGACTCTGGATCAAGTCAGAAACTTCGCGGCAGGGGGCTCCGCACGCATTCAGCGGTAGTGGGCTGCACCCATGCTCAAACAACCGACTGAGGAGGTCGTCGGCGAGAGCGCGCATGACGCGGTTGGGGGCGAGCTGGAGGCTGGCGGCGTCCTCGACGATGGGGAGGATGAATTCGCGGCGGCGCGGGGCGACGGCCTGGTCCCCTCCGCTTTCGGGAACGTCCCAAAAAGCAATCGCCATTTTGCGTCGAATCGGGGCCTCAGCGGCCCACCGCGGGCGTACACTCCTTTGCGGTATACCCTTTCAACGGCACATCTTCTCAGCCGAATATCAACCTTCTCAGCCCCAGTCCTTGGGGCGGCCAAATTCTCGCGAGGAGGACACTATGGCAGCCATTGCCAAGCCCGCGATCGATGCGGAGACGACCATCCGCGCGATCGCCCAAGAGTGGGTCAAGCACCACAACGAGCGCAACATTGACAAGCTGCTGACGCTGGTCACCAACGATGTCCGCATTTGCGCGCCCAACAAGCCGCTGGCGGAGGGTCCCAAGGCCATGCGCAACCTGATGGAGAAGTTGTACAAGGAATTCGATTCCCGCAAGCTGATGGTGGTCACCGAACATGTCGAAATCGGAGGCGACATCGCCGTCAGCTTCGGCACCTTCGAGATGAATATCCTGCTGCCCAGCGGCCGCCGGCTGGATGATATGGGGAAATGGGTGGTCACGCTGCGGCGCGTGGGAGAGGAGTGGCGGATCAGCGGGCACTGCTTTAACACCGACTTGCCGATCACTTCGCTGACGGCGTGAGCCAGGTAGGCACCAGCCGATGGCCACCGCGTCCCACCCTGTCGCTCGAAACCCGCGAGCGATAAGGGTGGGGCGACCTCACTTTGCGGGAATGGGCGGACCAGTCCCCGCTCGCTAACCAGTTCCGAGTCGCGAGTGCGGCCTTGGGTCGAAATGTCTTCGTGTACACTTTCCTCATGTCCAAGAAACGTCCGAAGAAACACAAGCGCCGTCCCAAGAAGAAGACGAGAACCGAGTAACGCGAGTTCCGAGTTTCCGCACCCAGCTTATTTGCGGCTGCTTTCGAGAAATGCCTAGATCCTGAGCGCGCCAACAGCAGGCGCGCTCGGGATGACGCCTTCCCAAATATCAGTATTCCGTCATCAGCAATTCACGGTCAGCATTCGCGTGGCGATTGCGGTTAGCGATCGGTGTCTTCCAGCGGCAGCAAGTCGGGAGGCTGATTGAGGACGCGGAAGGCCTGCGCGGCGTCGGCCACGCGGACGCACAGGCGCACGCCGCCGATGGCGTTGGAATAGAACCAGTCGAGGCGGACAAGGTTCTCATCGAGCAAGTGGGACTCGATGCCGGCGGCGTCAAGCGCGCCTTTGGCCAGCCAGGCCTCGGGCAGGTCGCGGAACTTGCGGATGACGGCGAGCTCGCCGAAGACGGGCGCAAACGTGGGCTTGTCGAGCGGATCGAGATCCAGGTGCAGGCCGCGGCGCTCGGCTTCGTCTTCCATGGCGTCGAGTGCGGCGTCGGTGAGCGCGCTGGGATCCTCGGCGACGCGCAGCAACTCGCCATCGCTCATGCCGGCGTAAAGCTGCGCCAGGCGCTGCCGCTCGCGCTGCGGATCCGGCGCGTCCATGAGCCGATTATAAAGGGCGCAAGGCGCAAGGCTCACGGCGCAAGGCTCCGGTTCACGGCGCACGGCGCAAGCAAAAGCCTCAGACGGCCCAGAGATACTGCTCGGGGTCGTAGTGGAGGACGCGGTCGTCGCCGTTGAGCCAGTCGGTGCGCGCCGGCGAGCAGACGTCAATCGCGACGGCGTCTTCCAGGACTTCCGAACCGTGCTCCATGCCGGGAGGAATCTTGAGCATCTGGTTGGCCTCCAGCACCACTTCGCCGGAGGGCAGAATGAAGCGCCATTTGCCCTTGAGCACGACGATGACTTCTTCGTACGGGTGCGAGTGGATGCGGGTGGCCGCGCCGCTCTTCGCTTCCAGCCGCGCGACCGTGACATTGTCGCCGAAGGCTACCTTGCGGCTGTACAAGGGCGTGATCTGGTCGGCCTTGATGTGGTCCCAATCGTAGAGCTGCATAACTTCTCCCAAGGGATTTGGTGATCGGGTGATCACAGAATCGGGTGATCCGGTGATCGGGAGATCGGGTGAAACACCCACATCTGCCAAAGGCGGGCAGATGTGGGGCACCATCAGTCGGCGGCGCTGGACCCGGCTGCTTGCGGCGCGGGAACAGGCTCGGGCTGCCGCGTCTCTTCGCGAACGTCAATCGGGTCGAGGAAGGGCATCAGGCTGCGAAGCTGCGCGCCCACCTGCTCGATCAACTGGTCCTGCTCGCGGCGGCGGGTGGCGTTGAACCACGGGCGTCCCGCTTCGTTTTCGGCGATCCACTTGCGCGCGTACGTGCCGTCCTGGATTTCGGCGAGGATGCGGCGCATCGCGGCCCTGGTTTCGTCGGTGATGATGCGCGGCCCGCCGGTGTAATCGCCGTGCTCCGCGGTGTCGCTCACCGAGTAGCGCATGTAGGAGAGGCCGCCGCGGTAGATGAGGTCCACGATCAGCTTGAGTTCGTGCATGCACTCGAAGTAGGCGATCTCGGGCTGGTAACCGGCCTGCACGAGGGTTTCGAAGCCGGCCTTGATGAGCGCGCTGACGCCGCCGCAGAGCACGGTCTGCTCGCCGAAGAGGTCGGTTTCGGTTTCTTCTTTGAACGTGGTCTCGAGGACGCCGGCGCGGGTGCAGCCCAGCGCCTTGGCGTAGGACAAGGTGAGCGGCTTGGCGTGGCCGCTGACGTCCTGATGAATCGCCAGCAGCGCGGGTGTGCCGCCGCCTTCGGTGAAGACTTCGCGGACGCGGTGGCCCGGAGCTTTGGGCGCGACCATGGTGACATCAACGTCGCTGGGCGGCTGGATGGTCTTGAAGTGGATGTTGAATCCGTGGGCGAACATGAGCGTCTTGCCGCGCGCGAGGTGAGGCGCGATGGCGGAGGCATAGAGCGCGGGCTGGCCGGTGTCGGGGGTCACGACCATGATGACGTCGGCCCAGGCGGCGGCACGGTCGGGCGTGACGGGATTGAAGCCATGCTGCTCGGCCTTGGCGCGCGAGCGGCTGGTTTGCGGAAGGCCGACCTGCACGGAGACGCCGCTGTCGCGCAGATTGAGGGCGTGGGCGTGGCCTTGCGAGCCGTAGCCGAGGATCGCGACCTTCTGGCTGCGAATGGCGGCGAGGTCGGCGGAGTTGTCGTAGTAGATCTTTGCCATGGTGGTGTCTCCTAAGTAGTCGTTGGTCGATGGCCACACGAGAGTTTCAGTTTCAGTTTTTCTCCTAAGTAGTCGATGGTCGATGGTCGATGGTCGTTGGCCAAAAGCAGATTCCTCGCTGCGCTCGGAATGACAAAATACAAAACTTTCTTTCGGCATGCCTAAGCCACGCCTGATGCATTCTGTCGCCCGCTGAAGCGGGCTCGAATTCATTTCCGTGCACAACCCACGGCTTACGCCGTGGGCTACGTTCTGTCGCCTGCTGTGCAGGCTTGGACTTGGTACGGCCCACGTTGCCCGCGTCAAGTCCGCGTGCGTTACACCGAGAAGGCGATCATGCCGTCGTCGGTGTCGAGCAGCGGCGCGCCGGAATCGGCAGCAGCACCGGCCGCGGCGGCCGCCGCCAGTGTCGCACCATTGCCATTGGCACCGCGGGACATGGCGACGCGGCCGGTGCGCACCATCTCCAGAATGCCGTAGTGGCGGAGCACGTCCAGCAGGCCGTCAATCTTGTCCTCCGTGCCGGTAATCTCGATGACGATCGCGGTGGGGGCAACGTCCACGACGCGGGCGCGGAACACGCCGGCCAACTGCATCAGTTGGGTGCGACTTTCGGCGGTGGCCGCGACCTTGATCATGGCCAGCTCGCGGCACACCGAGGGCGCGGCGGTGATGTTCTCGACGCTGATGACGTTGAGCAGCTTGTAGAGATTGGCCTCAACCCGGAAGGAGTCATCCGTATCGGTCACGATGGTCATGCGGGAAATGCCGGTGTTTTCGGTGTGGCCGACGGTGAGCGATTCGATGTTGAAGTTGCGACGCCGGAACAGCGACGCCACGCGGTTGAGGACCCCAGGCTTGTTTTCGACGTAGACAACAAACGTGTTGAGCATGGTTGGTTACCTTGATCAAACTTAGATTCCTCGGGGCTAGAGCCCCTCGGAATGACAACAAGGAAGCGCTTGTCCGGCACGGCTAAAGCCGTGCCCTTCCCATCTACCTATCCCCATCTAGCTATCCGTCGCAGCCTCAACCAGCGGGCTGGGCCGCCTGATCATGTCGTGCAACGCCGCACCGGCGGGAACCATGGGGAAGACCGAGTCTTCCTGTTCCACGCAGAAATTCAAGACCACGGTCCCGCGATGCGCGCGCGCGGCCTGCACCGCGGGGACAACTTCGGAGCGGCTGCGGACGGTCATGGCATGCAGGCCGAAGGCCTGCGCCAGTTTCTCGAAATCGGGATTCACCAGCGGCGTGGCGTGATAGCGGCGGTCATAGAAAAATTCCTGCCACTGTCGCACCATGCCGAGGTACCCGTTGTTGATGATGGCCACCTTGAGGTCGAGCCCTTCCTGGGCGACGGTGGCAAGCTCGGACATGGTCATCTGAAAACCGCCGTCGCCGACCACCACCCAAACCTCTTCGTCGGGGCGGGCGAATTTGGCGCCGATGGCGGCGGGAAGCGCGAAGCCCATGGTGCCCAGGCCGCCGGAAGTGATGAGCGTGTGCGGCTCTTCGTGCTTGTAGTACTGCGCTTCCCACATCTGGTGCTGGCCGACGTCGGTGACCACGACGGCCTTGCCGCCGGTCTCGCGCCACAGGTCGGAGATGACGTGCGCGGCGTAGAGGTGGCCGTTGTCGGGAAGGTTCTGAATGTCGCGGACGGCAACCTCGCCCTTGAGCGCGGCGATGTGGGCGAGCCAAGGCGTGCGGTCCACACTCGTGTTCGCGTTAGGAACATCCCCACCCTGTCGCTCCCCCTCGGCTGCGCTCGGGGCAGGCTCCCCCAGTCGCGACAAGGGTGGGGCAACCACCGGCGACAAGGGTGGGGCAACGGCGACGCCCGGCAGCAGGTCCTGCAAGACGGCGCGCAGGTCGCCGATGAGCGAGACATCAACCGGAACGTTCTTGTTCACCTCGGCGGGATCGATTTCAACGTGAATCTTTTTCGCATTCGGCGCGTAGGTCTTCAGAGTGCCGGTGACGCGGTCGTCAAAGCGCATGCCGAGGGCAATCAGCAGGTCGGCTTCCTGGATGGCGGTGTTGACCCAGGCCTCGCCGTGCATGCCCATCATGCCGAGGTTCAGGGGATGGGAAGCGGGGAAGGCGCCGATGCCGAGCAGGGTCATGGCAACCGGGATGTTGGCCTTTTCCGCGAGCTCGCGGACCTGGTCGAGCGATCCGGAGAGAAGAATGCCGTGGCCGGCGAGAATGAGCGGACGCTGCGCGGAGTTGATGAGTTCGAGGGCGCGGAGGTATTCGGCGGGCGCGGCGCGGCGGTCGGGACGCGGCGGATGCGAGGGCGTCTCCGTGGTTTCCCAGGTGAATTCACAACTGGACTGCTGGGCGTCCTTGGTGATGTCAATCAGCACCGGGCCGGGGCGGCCGGAGCGGGCGATCATGAAGGCCTCGCGCACCACGCCGGCAACCTCATCGGCGCGCGTGACCAGGTAGTTGTGCTTGGTGATCGGCAGGGTGATGCCGGTGATGTCAATTTCCTGGAAGGCGTCGGAGCCGATCAGCCTGCTTCCGACCTGGCCGGTGATGCAGACGATGGGCGAGGAATCCATCATGGCAGTGGCGATGCCGGTGACCATGTTGGTGGCGCCGGGGCCGGAAGTAGCGACGGCAACACCGACGCGCCCGCTGGCGCGCGCGTAGCCATCGGCCATGTGGGTGGCGCCTTGCTCGTGGCGAACCAGGGTGTGGTGGATGGCGGGGAACTTGCCGAGGGCGTCGTAGGCGGGCAGGATGGCGCCGCCGGGGTAACCGAAGACGTGGGTGACGCCTTCGCGGCTGACGCATTCCCAGAGAATTTCTGCACCGGTCATTTTCATAGGAAACTCGTCGATGGTCGTTAGTCTTAAAGTCGACGGTCGATGGTCGACGGTCGATGGCCGAAAACAGATTCCTCGCGGGTTAAAACCCGCTCGGAATGACAAGACTTAAGGGCCCTGATTGGCACGGCCCGAGGAAGCCTCAACCAGCGGGCTGGGCCGCCTGATCATGTCGTGCAACGCCGCACCGGCGGGAACCATGGGGAAGACCGAGTCTTCCTGTTCCACGCAGAAATTCAAGACCACGGTCCCGCGATGCGAGCGCGCGGCCTGCACCGCGGGAATAACTTCGGAGCGGCTGCGGACGGTGATGGCATGCAGGCCGAAGGCCTGCGCCAGTTTCTCGAAATCGGGATTGACCAGCGGCGTGGCGTGATAGCGGCGGTCATAGAAGAATTCCTGCCACTGTCGCACCATGCCGAGGTAACCGTTGTTGATGATGGCGACCTTGAGGTCGAGCCCTTCCTGGGCGACGGTGGCAAGCTCGGACATGGTCATCTGAAAACCGCCGTCGCCGACCACCACCCAAACCTCTTCGTCGGGGCGGGCGAATTTGGCGCCGATGGCGGCGGGAAGCGCGAAGCCCATGGTGCCCAGGCCGCCGGAAGTGATGAGCGTGTGCGGCTCTTCGTGCTTGTAGTACTGCGCTTCCCACATCTGGTGCTGGCCGACGTCGGTGACCACGACGGCCTTGCCGCCGGTCTCGCGCCACAGGTCGGAGATGACGTGCGCGGCGTAGAGATGGCCGTTGTCGGGAAGGTTCTGAATGTCGCGGACGGCAACCTCGCCCTTGAGCGCGGCGATGTGGGCGAGCCAAGGCGTGCGGTCCACACTCGTGTTCGCGTTAGGAACATCCCCACCCTGTCGCTCCCCCTCGGCTGCGCTCGGGGCAGGCTCCCCCAGTCGCGACAAGGGTGGGGCAACCACCGGCGACAAGGGTGGGGCAACCGCGACGCCCGGCAGCAGGTCCTGCAAGACGGCGCGCAGGTCGCCGATGAGCGAGACATCAACCGGAACGTTCTTGTTCACCTCGGCGGGATCGATTTCAACGTGAATCTTTTTCGCATTCGGCGCGTAGGTCTTCAGAGTGCCGGTGACACGGTCGTCGAAGCGCATGCCGAGGGCAATCAGCAGGTCGGCTTCCTGGATGGCGGTGTTGACCCAGGCCTCGCCGTGCATGCCCATCATGCCGAGGTTCAGGGGATGGGAAGCGGGGAAGGCGCCGATGCCGAGCAGGGTCATGGCAACCGGGATGTTGGCCTTTTCCGCGAGCTCACGGACCTGGTCGAGCGATCCGGAGAGAAGAATGCCGTGGCCGGCGAGAATGAGCGGACGCTGCGCGGAGTTGATGAGTTCGAGGGCGCGGAGGTACTCGGCGGGTGCGGCGCGGCGGTCGGGACGCGCCGGGTGCGAGGGCGTTTCCGTGGTTTCCCAGGTGAATTCGCAACTGGACTGCTGGGCGTCCTTGGTGATGTCAATCAGCACCGGGCCGGGGCGGCCGGAGCGGGCGATCATGAAGGCCTCGCGCACCACGCCGGCAACCTCATCGGCGCGCGTGACCAGGTAGTTGTGCTTGGTGATCGGCAGGGTGATGCCGGTGATGTCAATTTCCTGGAAGGCGTCGGAGCCGATCAGCCTGCTTCCGACCTGGCCGGTGATGCAGACGATGGGCGAGGAATCCATCATGGCAGTGGCGATGCCGGTGACCATGTTGGTGGCGCCGGGGCCGGAAGTAGCGACGGCAACACCGACGCGCCCGCTGGCGCGCGCGTAGCCATCGGCCATGTGGGTGGCGCCCTGTTCGTGGCGAACCAGGGTGTGGTGGATGGCGGGGAACTTGCCGAGGGCGTCGTAGGCGGGCAGGATGGCGCCGCCGGGGTAACCGAAGACGTGGGTGACGCCTTCGCGGCTGACGCATTCCCAGAGAATTTCTGCACCGGTCATTTTCATAAGAAACTCGTCGATGGTCGTTAGTCGTTGGTCGATGGCCGAAAACTACAAATCGTTTGTGCCGCGCCGCCGGCGCTCGCTGGTTGCTTCGATTTCCACCCACCGCTGCCGCGGTGGGCTAACGAATTCCGCGCCTCCGGCGCTGGTCCGTTGCCCTACGTCACTGCGCCGATGGCGGCGGAGGAAACCTGGCGGGCGTACTTGGCCATGACGCCGCGGGTAAAGCGCGGCGGCGGCGGCGACCAAAAGGCCAGCCGGCGCTTGATTTCCGCGTCGCTGAGTTCCACCGACAAGCGGCGCGCGGGAATATCGAACTCGATGATGTCGCCGGAGCACAGGGCGGCGATGGGCCCGCCACAGGCGGCTTCGGGGGCGACGTGGCCGGCCATCAGGCCGTGGGTGGCGCCGGAGAAACGGCCGTCGGTGAGCAGCGCGACGGAATCTCCCAGTCCGGCGCCGACCAGCGCCGCGGTGACCGCGAGCATTTCGCGCATGCCGGGGCCGCCGCGAGGACCTTCGTAGCGGATGACGACGACGTCGCCGGCGTGGATGCGGCCTTGCTGCAAGGCGGCGAAGGCGTCCTCTTCGCTATCGAACACCTGGGCGGGACCGCGATGCGACTTGGTGGTTTGCCCGGCGGTTTTGACCACGCAGCCTTCGGGCGCGAGATTTCCCTTGAGGATCACGAGGCCGCCGGTATCGCGCAACGGATGCGATGCGGGCCGCACGACCTGTTGTCCGGGCTGCTCGTTCACCTGGGCAGCTTCTTCAGCGATCGTTTTGCCGGAGACCGTGGGGCGCTCGGGGTGCAGAACGCCGGCATCGCGGAGACGGCTGGCGAGCAGGCGCACGCCGCCGGCTTCGTAGAGATCGGTGGCGACGAAGCGGCCACTGGGCTTGAGATCGGCGAGCAGAGGCGTGCGCGAACTGATGCGATCGAAATCGTCAATCGCGAGCGGGACGCCGGCTTCGCCGGCGATGGCGAGCAGATGCAACACCGCGTTGGTGGATCCGCCGCTGGCGGCCACCGCGGCAATGGCGTCTTCCAGCGCTTCGCGGGTGATGATCTGCGCCGGCCGGAGGTCCTGCTGAACCAGTTGCATGACCAGCTCGCCGGCGTGCTGCGCGGCGGCGTCCTTGTCGGGATGACCGGCGGGGACGCTGGAATCGCCCATGGGCGCGATGCCGAGCATCTCGATGACGAGCGCCATCGTGTTGGCGGTGAATTGACCGCCACAGGCGCCGGCGCCGGGACAGGCGCTGTTTTCCAGGGCGCACAGATCGGCTTCGCTCATGGCGCCGCGGCCGTAGGCGCCCACGGCTTCGAAGACGTCCTGGATGGTGACGTCGTGGCCCCGGAAATGGCCGGGGCTGATGGAGCCGCCATAGAGCACGAGACCGGGAACGTCAACCCGGAGCAGCGCCATGACCGCGGCGGGAATGGTCTTGTCGCAGCCGACGAGGACGACGAGGCCGTCGAAGAGATTGCCGCGGGCGACCAGTTCGATGGAGTCGGCGATCACCTCGCGGCTGACCAGGGAAGCGCGCATGCCCTCGGTGCCCATGGTGATGCCGTCGGAGATGGAGACGGTGTTGAACTCCATGGGCGTGCCGCCGGCGGCGTAGATGCCGGCCTTCACCTGCTGCGCGAGATGGCGGAGATGAAAATTGCAGGGGCCAACCTCGATCCAGGTGTTGGCGACGCCGATGATGGGGCGGCGCAGCTTGTCGTCGTCGAAACCGACAGCCTTGAGCATGGCGCGGGCGGGCGCGCGGCTGGGGCCGTCGGTGATGGCGCGGCTGTGGCGCTTGAGATTGCCGTTGGCTGGGGGAGGCTTGTTCACGCGCTTGCGATCCTCGAAAATCAGGGCCCTAAAATTTGAAGGCCATCATCGTTTCGGGATGATGGCCGGCGGCTACGAAATGCGCTGGCCGGTCATCCGCTGCCTACGCTCCTCGTAAGGAGGAGCGCCGTAATGAGGAGCAGAGGGACCCCGGGTGCGGCGACCAGGAAGGGCAGCGGATTGGAGCCTGGTGTGGAACTCATGCCGATGGTCCCAGGAAACGAGTGGCAAAAATACCGCGAAGAGAAGTATAAGTCAACGCTTGAAATTCTTTGATTTATATAAGCGATTGTTATTATCGATAATTTTGCTTATGGGTGGTGGGGCGAGTTCAGTGCCGCGCCGCTGGCGCTCACCAACTTGATCGCTGCCACCCACCGCTGCCGCGGTGGGCTAACGAATTCCGCCCGCTACGCGGGCTGATTCCGAGTGACTGCGCGGCTGATTCCGAGTGAGTGAAGTGCCGGTTGATAGTGCGGAAGCTGCGGAACTCCTAGGGGTCCTTCGACTCGGCGTCGCCAAAACCGGGCGACGCCTCGCTCAGGATGACAGGCGCTAAGTTCGCGAACCGCGGGCGAGGCCTCGCTCAGGATGACAAGCCGTTAAGAATCGGGCCTCTTCGGGCATTGAGGATCATGCGTGGATCGCGGTCTTCGACTTGGGGCGCAGACGAGTGCGGCTCAGGATGAGCTCGACGAAGGCGGTGGCGGCGCGCGGCAGGGTGCGGTCGGAGCGGTAGACGAGGCCGAGCTCGCGCCACAGGTCAACGTCCTGGAGAGCCAGCAGCTTGACTTCGCCGGAGCGCACTTCCTTGGCGGCGAAGCTGTTGCTGATGATGGAAACGCCGAGGCCGGCGGCGACAAAGCCCTTGATCATGCCCACGCTGGGCAATTCCATGACGAGGCGCATGGTGGACTGGTAGGGGCGGAAAAGTTTGTCGAGCACCTGGCGGGTGTAGCCGGTCTTGGGAAAGATGAGCGACTGCTCGGCGACTTGGCTGATGGGCACGGAGTCGTATTTCGCCAGCGGATTACTGGCGCCGACCATGAGCATGAGGCGGTCGCGATAAATCAGCTGCACTTTCAGGCAGGGCGACTTGACGGGCAGAGTGACGATGCCGACGTCAATGGAGCCTTCCTCGCAGCGCTCCAGGATTTTGCGGCTGAAGTTGCGATAGATGTTGATCTGGACCTGAGGGTACAGGCGCGAATACTCGGCGAAGACGTCGGGCAGGACGTAGAGGCAGGTGGCCTCGTTGGCGCCGATGGCGAGCATGCCGCGCGGGGTGGCGCCCTGGTCGGCGACGGCGCGCAGGGACTCCTGGCGGAGGGCGAGCAACTGCTTGGCGTATTCGAACAGGACGGTGCCGGCGGGGGTGAGGCGCACGGACTTGCCGGCGCGGTCGAGGAGCTTCTCGCCGTATTCCATCTCGAGCTGGCGGATTTGCGCGCTCACCGCCGACTGCGAGCGGAACACCTTCTGCCCGGCGCGGGAGAAGTTGCCGAGCTTGGCGACTTCCATGAAGGTGACGAGTTGATCGAAGTCCATGACGGCCTGCTTATCGAGGTGGGCCGAATTATAACTTTATTGAATAGGCAAATTCGGTGAATTGTTCAGTTTCTTGTGCCGCGCCTCCGGCGCTCCGGGCCCGGTCGGGATTTTGACCCACCGCTGCCGCAGTGGGCTAACGAATTCCGCGCCTCCCGGCGCTTTTTGTTCAGTGGCTTCAGGCCCAATTTATTCTTCGCCGAAACCGGCACAAGGGTAACCCACGGCTTGCGCCGAGGGCCAGATTCTGTCGCCCGCTGAAGCGGGCTCGGTTTTGTTGTTGCGCGCAACCCACGGCTTACGCCGTGGGCTACGCTCTGTCGCCTGCTGCGCAGGCTCAATTCATTGAGTCAGAGTATGGCTGCGCAGGTAAGTGTCCACGGCGGCGGCGGCTTTGCGGCCTTCGGCGATGGCCCAGACGACGAGCGACTGGCCACGGCGCATGTCGCCGGCGGAAAAGACGCCGGGAATCGAAGACATGTAGCCGGCGCCGGTAGCGACGTTGCCGCGCTGGTCCAGATCGACGCCGAGTTGCTCGAGCATTCCATTGCGCACCGGACCGAGGAAGCCCATGGCCAGCAGCACCAGGCCGGCTTCCATGGAGAACTCGGTGCCGCTGATGGGCGTGAACGTGGGAGGCGGGCCGACGCGAACGCCGTGCAGGAATCTGACGTTGCCGTGCTCGTCGCCGCCGAACTTGGTGGTGGCGATGCCCCAGTCGCGGACGCCGCCCTCTTCATGCGCGCCCTCGGTGCGGAGCTGCATGGGCCACAGGGGCCAGGGGGTCTGCGGCGCGCGCTCCTGCGGCGGCATGGGCAGGAGTTCGAACTGGTGGACGGAGATCGGCTTCTGGCGATGCACGGTGCCGAGGCAGTCAGCGCCGGTGTCGCCGCCGCCGATGATGACCACGCGCTTGCCGGTAGCAAGAATGTCTTCGCGTGGCGGCAGGACATCGCCTTCGCAGCGGCGGTTCTGCTGCGGCAGAAACTCCATGGCGAAGTGAATGCCCTTCAACTCGCGTCCGGGGATCCGCAGGTCGCGCGGCGATTCGGCGCCGCCGCAGAGCAGGAGCGCATGGAAGTCGCGGCGCAGGTCGTGGACCGGGACGTTTTGTCCGACGTGGGCGCGGGTCATGAACTCGACGCCTTCGGCGGAGAGTTGCTCGATGCGGCGGTCCACCAGATGCTTCTCGAGCTTGAAGGCGGGAATGCCGTAGCGCAGCAGGCCTCCGACGCGGTCAGCCTTTTCGAAAACGGTGACGTCGTGTCCGGCGCGGCGCAATTGCTGCGCGGCGGCCAGGCCCGCCGGTCCGGAGCCGATGACGGCGACGCGCTTGCGGGTGGGGAACTGCGGCGGCTGCGGACGAATCCAGCCTTCCTGGAAGCCGCGCTCGATGATGTTCTTCTCGATTTCCTTGATGGTGACCGGCGGCTGGTTGATGCCGAGCACGCAGGCGGCTTCGCAGGGCGCGGGGCAAATGCGGCCGGTGAATTCCGGGAAATTGTTGGTCGAGTGCAACTGGCGGACCGCCTCGCGCCACAGGCCGCGATAGACGAGGTCGTTCCAGTCGGGGATGAGATTGTTGAGCGGGCATCCAGTGTGGCAGAAGGGCACGCCGCAATCCATGCAGCGCGCGCCCTGCACGGCGAGCTTCTCCTCGGGAAAGTCGCGGTAAATCTCGAACCAGTCGTTGATGCGCTCGATGACCGGGCGGCGCGCGGGCAGCTCGCGTGCGTACTCCATGAAACCGGTGGTCTTACCCATGCTGCACCTGCTCAGCCCCGTCACGCGCAACATCGGCGCATGCCGGGGGCCCCGACCCGATCGTGGCCGGCATGGCGACTGGCGCGGGGACGTAGGGGCTTCTCGGTGCGCGCGATGCCGAGCACGCGCTTGTACTCGTGCGGGAAAACCTTGATGAAGCGCGGCAAGAGCTCGGCGAAGTTCGCCAGGACTTCCTTCGCCTTGCGACTGGCAGTGGCATTGCAATGCTTGGCGATGACGGCGCGCAACAGGCGAGCGTCGTCGGGGTCGAGCACCGGCTCCAGGTCAACGCCGGCGAGATTGCAGCGGCGGTCGGCGAAATCGCCTTTTTCGTCGAGCACGTAGGCGATACCGCCATTCATGCCTGCGGCAAAATTGCGTCCGCATTTACCGAGGACGACGACCAGGCCCTTGGTCATGTACTCGCAGCCGTGGTCGCCGATGCCCTCAACGACCGCAGTAGCGCCGGAATTGCGGACGGCGAAGCGCTCGCCTGCCATGCCGTTGAAGAAAGCCTCGCCGCCGGTGGCGCCGTAGAGCACGACGTTGCCGACAAGAATGTTTTCCTCGGGGACAAACTGCGAGTCGCGCGGCGGATAAATGACGATGCGGCCGCCGGAGAGGCCCTTGCCGACGTAATCGTTGGCATCGCCTTCCAGGGTGAGGGTGACGCCTTTGGCCAGAAATGCGCCAAAGCTCTGCCCGGCGGAGCCGGTGAAGCGGCACTGGATGGTGTCGTCGGGGAGGCCAGCGGAGCCGTAACGGCGCGCGATTTCGCCGCTCAGCATGGCGCCCACGGTGCGATGCACGTTGCGGATGGGCAGGGAAATCTCGACCGGCGCGCGGTTATCGAGCGCGTCGCGGGCGGATTCGATGAGCTGATAATCGAGCGCCTGCTGCAAACCGTGGTCCTGCTTCTGCAGGCAGCGGCGCGCCACGCGAGCGGGAACTTCCGGATTGTGGAGAATGGCGGAATAGTCCAGCCCGCGCGCCTTCCAGTGGTTGACCGCGGGCTTCATCTCCAGCATGTCCACGCGGCCGATCATTTCCTCCATGGTGCGGAAGCCGAGGGAAGACATGAGCTCGCGCACCTGCTCGGCGACGAAGAAGAAATACTGGATGACGTGCTCGGGCTGGCCCTGAAACTGCTTGCGCAGCCGGGGGTCCTGGGTGGCGATGCCGACCGAACAGGTGTTGAGGTGGCACTTGCGCATCATGATGCAGCCCATGGCAACCAGCGGGGCGGTGGCGAAGCCGAATTCCTCGGCGCCGAGCAGGGCGGCGATGGCGACGTCGCGGCCGGTCTGAAGCTTGCCGTCGGTCTGCACGCGGATGCGCCCGCGGAGGTCGTTCATCACCAGCACCTGCTGGGTTTCGGCGAGGCCCAGTTCCCAGGGAGCGCCGGCGTGCTTCATCGAGCTGAGCGGAGAAGCGCCGGTGCCGCCGCTGTCGCCGCTGATGAGCACGACGTCGGCATGCGCCTTGGAAACGCCGGCGGCGACGGTGCCCACGCCGACCTCGGCGACCAGCTTGACCGCGATGCGGGCCCGCGGGTTGACGTTTTTCAGGTCGTAGATCAACTGCGCCAGATCTTCGATGGAGTAGATGTCGTGATGCGGCGGCGGCGAAATGAGGGCGACGCCGGGAATGGAGCAGCGCAGGCGGGCGACGATGTCGTCCACTTTGTGCCCGGGCAGTTGGCCGCCTTCACCGGGCTTGGCGCCCTGGGCCATCTTGATCTGCAGCTCTTCCGCATTCACCAGGTAGTTGGTGGTGACACCGAAACGCGCCGACGCCACCTGCTTGATGGCGCTGCGCCGCCAGTCGCCGCCGGGATCGCGCGGGAAGCGGCCTTCGTCCTCGCCGCCTTCGCCAGTGTTGGATTTGGCGCCGATGCGGTTCATGGCGATGGCGAGCGTCTCGTGCGCCTCTTTGCTGATGGAGCCGAAGGACATGGCGCCGGTGGTGAAACGCTTCACGATCTCGGAGGCGGGCTCGACTTGCTCCAGCGGCACCGGCGTGGAGGATTTCTTGAGCTGCATCAGGCCGCGCAGGGTGCACAAGTTGCGGCTCTGGTCGTCAATCGCGTCGGTGAATTCCCTGAAGGTCTGGTAATTCCCCTGGCGCACGGCGTGCTGCAGCTTGCTGACGGTGGTCGGGTTGATGAGGTGATACTCGCCGCCGGCACGATAGGCGTAGTTGCCGCCGATGGTGAGTTCGGGCTCGCAATCGGTGATGGGGCGGAAGGCATGCGCGTGCTTCATGGCCGCTTCGCGGGAGAGCACGTCGAGGCCGATGCCGTTGATGCGCGAGGGCGTGCCGGTGAAATAGCGCTCGACAATGTCGCGGTTGAGCCCGATGGCTTCGAAAACCTGCGCGCCCTGGTAGCTCTGGAGCGTGGAAATGCCCATCTTGGAAAAGGTTTTCAGCAGGCCCTTGTTGACCGCCTTGGTGAAATTCTTCACGGCATGTTCCGCACCGACGGAATCGGGGAGATAGCCGCGGCGGGCGAGGTCTTCGATGCTTTCGACGGCGAGATAGGGATTGACCGCGCTGGCGCCGTAGCCGAGCAGCAGCGCGAAGTGCATGACCTCGCGCGGCTCGCCGGATTCGATGATGAGCGCAACCTGGGTGCGCGTTTCCTCGCGTACGAGCAGGTTGTGAACCGCGGTGAGCCCCAGCAGGCTGGGAATGGGCGCGTACTCCTGGTCCACGCCGCGATCGGAGAGGATGAGCAGCGTGTACCCGGCCTTCACTGCCAGCGAGGCGCGCCGGCACAAACTTTCCACCGCGCGCTCCAGGCCTTTGCCGTCGTCCTCCACGCGGAACAGCATGGGCAGGGTGGTGGCCAGCAGGTCGCCGCGCGAGACACGCCGCAGTTTTTCCAGGTCGCGGTTGGAGAGAATGGGCGCGCTCAGCTTGAGGGTGTGGCAGCTCTCCGGCTTTTCGTCGAGGATGTTGCTCTCACTGCCGATGTAGCTGATGAGCGACATGACCATCTGCTCGCGGATGGAATCGATGGGCGGGTTGGTGACCTGCGCGAACAGTTGGCGGAAATAATGGAAGAGCGGCTGCGGCTTGTCGGAGAGGCAGGCCAGCGGCGTGTCGGTGCCCATGGAGCCGGTGGGCTCCTCGCCGTTGGTACACATGGGCGTGAGGATCGACTTGATGTCCTCGTCGGTGTAGCCGAAGGCGCGCTGCCGCTGCAGGATGGTGTCGTGGTCGGGACCCTGCACGCGGATGGGCTCGGGAAGCTGATCAATGTTGATCAGGTTCTGCTGCAACCACTCGGCGTAGGGATGGCGAGCGGCGAGGCGCTCCTTGATCTCCTTGTCGTCAACGATGCGGCCTTCGACGGTGTCCACCAGGAACATCTTGCCGGGCTGCAGGCGGCCTTTGCGCTTGATGGATTTCGGCTCGACAGGCAACACGCCCACTTCCGAGGCCATGATGACGAGGTCATCGTCGGTGACGATGTAACGGCCGGGACGCAGGCCATTGCGGTCGAGGGTGGCGCCGATGAGGCGTCCGTCGGTGAAGGCGACGGCGGCGGGTCCGTCCCAGGGCTCCATGATGGAGGCGTGGTACTCGTAAAACGCGCGCTTCCTGGAGTTGATGTGCGGGTTGCCGTCCCACGCCTCGGGCACGAGCATGGCCATAACGTGCGGCAGCGAGCGCCCGGCCTGGAGCAGAAGTTCAACCGCGTTGTCGAGATTGGCGGAGTCGCTGCCCCCGGGCGCGATGATGGGGAACAGCTTCTTGATGTCGTCGCCGAACAGCGGCGAGGCGAGCACCGACTGGCGCGCGTGCATCCAGTTGACGTTGCCGCGCAGGGTGTTGATCTCGCCGTTGTGCGCGATGTAGCGGTAGGGGTGCGCCAGGTGCCACGTCGGAAACGTGTTGGTGGAAAAGCGCTGATGCACCAGGCAGAGCGCGCTGAGCACGTCGGGATCGGAAAGCTCCTGGTAGAAACGGTCAATCTGCGGGGCCAGCAGCAGGCCCTTGTAGACGATGGTGCGCGCCGAAAGCGAGGGGACGTAGAAGAATTCTTTCGAATCAATGTCGGAGGCGGCGACTTCGCTCTCGGCGCGCTTGCGCACCACGTACAAACGGCGTTCGAGCGCGGCTTCGTCTTTATCCATGCCGCTGGGGGCGCCGAAGAAAATCTGCTGGATATAAGGCTGGGAGACGCGGGCGACGCGGCCGATGACGCTGCCATCCACCGGCGTATCGCGCCAGCCGAGCACGCTGAGACCTTCCTCGCGCGCGATGCGCTCCAGGATGCCTTCGCAGCGCAGGCGATCGTGGCGCTCGACAGGGAGGAAGATCATGCCGACGCCGTACTGGCCGGGCTCAGGGAGCTGGATGTTCAGGCGGCGACATTCGCGGGCGAAAAACTTGTGCGGGATCTGGATGAGGACGCCGGCGCCGTCACCGGTTTCGGGATCGCAACCGCAGGCGCCGCGATGGGTGAGATTGACCAGGACCTCGATGCCCTTGCGCACGATCTCGTGGGTGCGCACGCCCTTGATGCTGGCGACGAAGCCGATGCCGCAGGCATCGTGCTCGTGGCGCGGATCGTAGAGTCCTTGCGCCGGCGGCAAACCGGATGGTGCTGGTCGGTTCATCTGCACTTCTTCCGTCGGTAGTCAGGCGCGTGCCTCGGGGGCGAACGGCGAGCGTGCGCTAACGTTAAGTTCTCCGATAAACGGCGGGAAGTACAACGCAGAATTTCGTTTTGGGGGATTGGGAAAATTGATGAATGGG
>CAVXCR010000019.1:0-16310 GCA_963760265.1 Terriglobia bacterium | reverse complement strand
TCCTTGCGCGCCACCCAGCGCACCTCTTTGAAGATGCGGTTCTCGATCTCCCCGGCGAATTCTTCCACGATAAAGAACCGCAGCTCGACCGTGCCGCCGCGCGAGTAGGTGTGCTGGATGCGGAGGGCCTCATCGCCGATTTTCGCGTCCACGCCGAGTTCTTCTTCCAGCTCGCGCCGGAGCGCGTCACGCGGCTGCTCGCCCCGCTCGATCTTGCCGCCGGGGAACTCCCACTTCAGGGGAAACGGCTGGTGGCGGGTGCGCTGGCAAATCAGGATCTTCCCGCGCTGCAGGATGAACGCGGCCGCGACGCGCTTGATGGGACGGCGACCAACCCGCTTCATCCCTGCTTCTCGAGCCGGCGCCCGACCAGTTCGGCGCAGTGCTCCACCAGCTTGCGATCGTCGGCGGTGAAGGCGGCGGAAAAATGGCTGTCAATGTCAATCTCGCCCACTACCTGCCCGCGCACGAAGACAGGCGCCACGATCTCCGACTTGGTCTCGATCGAGCAAGCCAGGTAGCGCTGGTCGCTGTTGACATCGTCCACCACCACCGTTTTTCCGGTGGAGGCGGCCGCGCCGCAGATGCCCTGGTTCAGCCGGATGCGGGTGTGCGGAGTCATGCTTCCCACAAAGCGGCCCAGTTGCAAGACGCGCTCGCCGGCGTCCTGCTCGATCATGTAGAAGCCGACCCAGTTGTACTTGAGCATGCCCTGGTGCAGGCGCTCGCAAATGGAATTCATCAGCTCGTCGGCGGTACGCGCCGCGCGCGCCGCTTCGTCCACTTCGCGCATCACGTCCGAAGTTTTCATCGCGGGAGTCATACGCGGTATTAAAACACAGAAGCCTGCAGGCGCCGGATACCCTCCGCTGTGGGAAACAGGTCGGGATGAATGGCGTGCGCTGAGCATGACCTGGATACAAATTTCTTCAAAATTGGCCTGAACCTGGAAACAAATTTCTTCAAACTTGTAGGCCCCGGCGCCCTCGCCGGGGCCGAATCGGACTTGCCCAAGAATGATGATGTCGCGGGCGCCCTCGCCCGCGACTGCAACATGCCCGCGTCCGGCTTCCCATGAAACGCAGCCTGGAAAAACCGACAACCGCGAACCGATAACCGACACCTACACCGGCGCATCGCTAACCAGGAATCGCTCCATGTCCGCAATGTCCGTCTCCGGCAACCGCTGCCACCTCGATTTCAGGTACGCCCACGGAATATGAAAGAGCAGCACCCGGGGACTGAACTTCGACGACGTATGGATCCAGCAGGAGTGCGTGCACCAGCACTTCGCTCCCGGGATCGCCTTCACTTCCTCCTGCATCTCCCGCGAAGCCAGCGCGGCGCTAAGATTGAAATCGAAGTCCTGCAATCGGCCCAGCTTGGGCCGCAGCTCGCAGGCGCGGAAGTGGCCGTCGTGGTCAATCACCACCGTGCTTTCGCCTGCCGTACAAGCCATCGGCCAAGCCTTGTCGCTGTAATGATTTTGCTCGTGAATGTCGAAGTGAAACTTTATGTTTCCCAGGTAGTACGCCCGGGCCAGCGCGCGCGCCACCGCCGGTAAGTGTCCGAACAGGCGCTCGGCATAGCGCGCGTGAAACCACATCAATTTTTGATGGAGTGCGGCCAGTTCCTCTCGCGGCAGGCGCTTGAGCGAGGCGTCCATCGGATCGCCGCGGATGATCTCGAAGTAATGTCCGTCGCTTTCGCTCTCGCGCATCATCTTCAGCCCGAGCTCCACCAGCTCGCGATAATTCTCCGCCGTCACGCAGCTCACCACGTTGCGCCGCAGCCGCCGCACGCCGCGCCACTGCTTCGCTGCCATGTCCATGGTCGCCAGCGTCTTCTGAAAATTATTGGGCACGCCGCGAATGGCGTCGTGGGTGTTGGCCAGCCCGTCGAGCGAGAAATTCAGGTCAATCACCAGCTCGGGACATCGTTCCAGCAGCGCCGCGATCACCGGCTCCACTTTCCCCGGGAGCAGTCCGTTGGTCGGCAGGTTGATGTGGCGCACGCCGTTGTTGACGTAGAACAGCTCGACGATTTCCGCCAATTCCTTGCGAATGAAGGGCTCGCCGCCGGAAATCCAGAGCTTGTGAAACCGCGGCGCGGTGCGGCTCAGGTTTTCGATCTGCTCGAAGCTGAGGTCGCGTCCCTGGTTCAGCTCGTCCCAGTAAAAGCAGGTCCGGCACAGCGAGTTGCAGGTCGAGGTGACGAACAAGAACACCGATTCCAGGCCCGCGGGACGAAACACCGTCTTGGCGTAATGCAAGTAGTCGAACCCCACGCAAGCATTATAGGGAGTCAGGAGTCAGGTGTCAGGAGTGAGTAGAACTGGCTTCAAAAGTCGCTTTTGGGAAGGGCACGGCGGAACCTGTCCCGAGCGAAGCCGAGGGAGCCGTGCCGCCGAACCCGCAAGAATACTGGGCTTTAGCCCCTGAGGGATTAACCTCCCACGCCCTGACCGACTTTTGAAACCAGCTATACTGACTCCTGACTCCTCGTACAATTCCCCCAATGTACTCCGCCCAGGTTCTGGACCATTTCGAGCATCCGCGCAACGTCGGCGAACTCACTGACGCCAGCGCAATCGCACAGGTGGAGAATCCCGCGTGCGGAGACGTGATGAAGTTGTGGCTGCGTGTTGAAGAACGACTCATCGTCGAGGTTCGTTTTCGCGCAAAGGGATGCGTCCCAGCGATTGCCTGCGGGTCAGCATTAACCGAAATGATCGCAGGTCGGACCCTCAGTCAAGCGCGCGCAGTGCGCAGGATCGAGTTGGTGATGAAGCTCGGAGGGCTGCCCACCGCGTCATTGCACGCGAGTCATCTCGCGATCGACGTATTGGGGAAGGCGCTGAGCCAGGTCCCGGGTCGCCAGTAGTAGTGAGTGAAGATACTTGGCGTCGGAACACGCTTGCCCGCTGCCGATTCGCTCAGGTCTGCTGCCGTCATGGGCGGTAGATGGTCCACCCTCGTCGCCGCGCGACTTCCTCCAGATCAGGGTTGGGATTGATGGCGAAGACGTGCTTCCCCAGCTCCATCATGGCGAGGTCGTGCAGGGAATTGCCGAACACTGCGTCCGGAGTGCGCGCCAGCAGCTGGTGAATCGCCACCGCTTTCAGTTCGTCGGTGGGAACCCGGATCAGCCGCCCGGTGCAGCGCCCGTTCTCATTCTCCACGCAGGCGGCGATGACGCGTTCCGCGGGAATGCCGAACCTCGCGGCGGCGGCGCGGATGACCCAGTCATTGGTGGAAGAGACTGCCCACAGCTCGCAACCCGAATCGGCGAGGCGGCGCGTAAGCTCCGCCATCTCCGGAAAAATGCACGGCACAATGCGCTCGGCGAAAAAATCGGCGGCTGCGCGCTCCAGCGTCTCGCAGGCCAGCCCGGCATGGATGGCGACCATCTCGCCGCACATCTGCTCTTCGCCGACGCGCCCGGCCCGGTATTCCTCATAACGCGCCCGCGCCCAGCCAACAACGTCGTCGGGCAGCACTCCGCGCTCCATCTCCCAGTAAAAGAACTGTTCGCCGGCATCCGCGTCCCACAGCGTTCCGTCGCAATCAAACACGGCGATGCGCAGCCGCAGACGCAGCACCGAAGCTACGAACTCCTCGGCGCGCATTGGCAGGGAAGTGGCCTGGAAATTTCCGGGAGTGCTCATCCCTGGGTGATCCGCTGGTAATCCTCGGGGGTATCGACATTCCAGACTACCAGAGGATCATCCACGGTCACATACTCGATGTGCTGCTGGTGCGCGTGCTCCACGTCGCGCGCGGTCGCCATCGGCGGCGCGGAAAGAAACGCGTTGATCATCTCGCGCCCCACCACCAGTGGATGCCCGTTTCGTTCTCCGTAGCGCGGAATCACGGCCCAGATGCCCTCCGCCGCACGCTCCAGAAACCGGTCCTTCAGCAGCGCCACCGTCACCGGACTTGCCGGCGGGCGGTCCACCAGCGCAACGATCGCCGCGTCGCGTCCGTAGTTCATCACTTCCTGCAACCCGAGGCGCAGCGAACTGAACTGCCCGCGCTGCGGCTCGCGGTTTACCACCAGGTACGCGCTTGCGGCATAGACCAGCGGCTCCAGTTGCGGCGCGTTCTTCCCCCCGACCACGATCACCATCTCCGTCAGCGGCGCCAGCAGATCAATCGCTCCAGCAAGAAAAGTTGACCCCTGCCACGGCAGCAACGCCTTATCGCGTCCCATGCGCGAGGATTCCCCCGCCGCCAGAATGACTCCGCAAAAGCTGGGTGAACGTGCCATTGCTGAACAGCTTAACAAATACCGCCATTTTTTCGCTCACCTTCCTGGCCGCATCGCGTCCAACCGCCGGAGCGCTTATACTCTGACGCCGGAGTTTGCCCATGAAGACACGCATTGCCCTCGCCGTGTTGGCGGCCGCAACCCTGTGCTACGGACAACAGCAAATGCAGGTCCAGGTCGGCACGCGGCCCGGGTCCTCGCGCGAGGCCGAGCCGGCTCGCAAGGCCACGCCCGAACAACTGGAGCGCGGCCGCCAGATGCTGCAAGTTGCCGAAGTCCAGGCTGCGGGCCTCGAGGGCGGAATGCGCAGCTACGCGCTGCTGCAGGTGGCCCGCGCTTATCAGCCGACCGACAAGAAAAAGGCGCTGGCACTGCTGGAAGACGCGCTGGCCGCCACGCGGGCCATTGATGACGACAAACTGAAGACCCGCTTCATGCTCCAGAAGCAGATTCTCCAGGAGATGGTTCCGCTGGCGCCGCAGCGCGTCGACGAACTGCTCACCGAAGTCGAGCCGCAGGCGCGCGCTGCCGTACTCAGCTCCCTGCTTCAGTACTACGAGAAGCAGAAGGAACTGGGCCACGCGGTGGAAGTGCTCTACCGCATCGCGCAGGAATCGGAGATGCCCTACGGGGCGGCGTTGCGCGTGATGCAGGCGCTGCCGCCGGAGCGTGCCGCCGACGCGCAGCAACTCTTCGCCGTCTCCCTCGCCAGTTTCCAGGATCACAAGCGCAGCGGCGGCTGCATGGGCGACTGCGACTTCGTTCCCCTGATCCTGCGTTTCTGGAACCGCCTGCCCAAGGAAGCCGTGCTCGACGCCATCCACGCCGTCCTCAAGGACGCCCGCGATAGCGGCCAGAAAAGCTCGATCTCGATGGCCTCCGACCAGGGCGCGGTCGCCTTCAGCTCTCTCTACGAATTCCGCCTGTTCCAGGTCCTGCCCGTTTTGCGGCAGCTCGACGAATCGGAAGCCAAGAAACTCCTCGAGGAATATCAGCAAGTCCAGACCCTGTTGGCCAAGTATCCGCAGGGCACGGACTCGTTGCAGCCGCCGGATGCTGGCGAGGGAGGCCGGGATCGGAGTCCGGGCGCCTCCTTCATGATGAGCAACGACGGCCCGGCCGGCGGCGGACGCTCCGGCCCGCAGATGCCGGCGCCGCTTGAGATGCAGCAGGTGTCGAAGATCGCCACCGAAGCCGAGAAGCATCCCCGCGACGCTCTCGCCAACTGTGCCGGCATCTCCGATCCCGGACTGCGCTCGCAGGCGCTGCTGATGATCGCGCGCGCCACCTGGAAAAACGATTCTTCCATCGCCCGCGAGGCTTTGCAGAAGTTCATCGAGCTGAACCCGAAACTCGAGATCGCGCAGCAGGTCATGTCCCTCTCCACCGCGGCCGGCATCTACCTCAATATGGGCGAGACCGACGACGCCAAGGGCGTGATCGAGAAGGGTCTGGCCGCCGCCGAGACTGCCTACAAGAAGGACAGCAATGCCGACGATCCCAACCAGGCGCTGAAGGCTTACTGGCCCTCGGCCGAGGCGTACTGCGGCATGTTGCGCCTGGCCGTCCGCATTTCCCCGGTCTGGGCCGCAAATTTGGCCAAGGAGATTTCCGATCCGGAGATGAAGGTCGTCGCGCAGATCGCCATGGCCGCCTCTCTGCTCGACGTTCCCACAGGCTCCACCATGATCATGAACGCGACCAAGCAGGGCACCAGCATGAGCATGAGCATGGAGCGGTGAGGCAAGTCTTCAGTCGTCAGTCCTCAGTCGTCAGGTGGTTCCTGAGCACGGACGACTGAGGACTGGCGGGCGTTAGCCTTTCCTGAAGACTGGCGACTGAAGACTGGCGACTGGCGACTGAAGCCTGGCGACTGTGGTAGCTTGGTTCGTTTCAGCTCCCGCACATCACCCTTTAGGGGAGGCTCGCCATGAAAGCCGTCCGTCTCCACGAGTTTGGCGGTCCGGAAGTCCTCAAGTACGAAGACGTCCCCGACCCGCAACCGCGCCAGGACCAGGTGCTGGTCCGCGTCCGCGCCTGCGCCATGAACCATCTTGACCTCTGGGTCTGCAAGGGCCTGCCCGGGGTCAAGTTGCCGCACATCCTCGGCAGCGATGTCGCCGGCGAAATCGTCGACGTCGGCGAGTACGTCACCGGGCTGCAGAAGGGCCAGCGCGTCATCGTCGCGCCCATGGTGTTTTGCGGTCATTGCCGCTTCTGCGTCTCCGGGGTGCACAACATGTGCCGCGAGTTCACCGTGCTCGGCAATGGCGTGGACGGCGGCAACTGCGAACTGATCGCCGCGCGCCACGATTACGTCATCCCCATTCCCGATTCGCTCAGCTTCGAGGAAGCCTCGGCGGTGCCGCTGGTCGGCCTCACCGCGTGGCACATGATGGTCACCCGTGCCCAAATCCGCCCCGGGCAGAACGTCCTGGTGCTGGGCGCCAACTCCGGCGTCGGCATGGCGGCCATCCAGATCGGAAAACTGTTTAACGCGCGCGTTATCGCCACCGCCGGCGACGACCACAAGATGCAGCGCGCCCGCGAACTCGGCGCCGACGAGGTCATCAACCACTACACCCAGAAAATTTCCGACGAGGTCAAGCGCATCACCAACAAGGAAATGTGCGACATCGTCATCGAGCATGTCGGCCAGGCCACCTGGGGCGAAAGCATGAAATCGCTCAAGCCCGGCGGCGCCATCGTCACCTGCGGCGCCACCACCGGGCCCAAGGTGGACCTTGACCTGCGCTTCCTTTTCTCCAAGCAGTTTTCGTTTCTCGGCTCCTACATGGGCACCATGGGCGACCTGCATGAGGTGCTGAAGCACGTTGTCAGCGGCAAGATCAAAGGCGTGGTGGACTCTACCTTCCCGCTGTCGGAAGCCCGCGCCGCCCACGAGCGCATGGAAAAGAGCCAGATGTTCGGGAAAATCGTGCTGAAGCCTTGAATCGCCCTCACCACCGAGACACGGAGACACGGAGGCTCACCGAGTTTTGTTAGTCAAAATTCCAGAAGGTGTTTTCTCTGTGAATATCGGTGTACTCGGTGTCTCGGTGGTGACCGAGACCGAGACCGATAGACCGACGGACCGATAGACCATTCCAGCGTCTCTGCGCTCGTTTCGTCATCTAATCAATTACAATAGTCCACGCAATGGACGGCGACGAGCGTTTCGAAAATCTCGAGGGCAGCCACCAGCACGAGACCAAGGGAATCATCCGCGAGGTCACCTTCGGCGAGCCGCAAGCCGAAGGCGTCATCATGACCACGCTCGACAACGCGGTGAACTGGGTGCGCAAGAACTCGCTCTGGCCCATGACCTTCGGCCTCGCCTGCTGCGCCATCGAGATGATGTCCATGGGCGCCTCCCGCTTCGACATCGCGCGCTTCGGCGCCGAAGTGTTCCGCCCCTCGCCGCGCCAGTCCGACCTGATGATCATCGCCGGCCGCGTTTCGCAGAAGATGGCGCCCGTCATCCGCCAGCTTTGGGAGCAGATGCCGGAGCCCAAGTGGGTGATCTCCATGGGCGCATGCGCTACCTCCGGCGGCGTCTTCAACAATTACGCGCTGGTGCAGGGCGTCAACCAGGTGATCCCCATTGACGTGTACGTTCCCGGCTGCCCGCCGCGTCCCGAGCAACTGATCTACGCCATCACCCTGCTCCAGGAAAAAATCCAGAACGAGCGCGGCTCGTTCAAGGACGCGCTGAACCTGGGGTAATCGAATGCTCGTTCCCGCTTCGGTACCGTTACCGCCATAGTTCCGAGTGGGACGCTAACAGGCAATTTCCATTTGTGTTTGCTGTTGAGACAAGCAATGATGAGTACAGCGAGCCGAAATATGGAGTCTTTGAACACGATCGCTGCTGGTGACTGCCGCGAATTGATGCGAGGTTTGCCTGCCGAGTCAATCTCTGCCTGCATTACCGATCCTCCTTACAACTACGAGTTCATAGGGCGGAAATGGGATGATGATGAGATTCGCCGTAGAATGAACCGCATTGAACAGTCAAGTACGATGGTAAAGAACATCCCATATGGCAGCGGTCTTGCTGGCGGTGTTCGTGACCAGCGCTGGTACCAGCGGAATCGACAGAACACAATTGAATACGAGAACTGGTGCTACACCTGGGCTGGAGAACTCTTCCGCGTATTGAAGAGCGGCGCCTTTGCGCTGGTTTTCAATAGCAATCGCAGCTTCGGGGGCTGGCCCACCCTTTCCTCCGCATCTACGTTTGAGGTTGCCCCACCCTTGTCGCTCCCGGGTTTGGAGCGACAGGGTGGGGTAGTTCCTGTCGGCGCACGATCCTCAAAGCCTAGGCCGCTTTCACCGTGGCGGTCCGCAGACACGCAGTGACCTCGTCCAGGACCTTCTCGTAGTCGGCGGTCATGGCCCGTTCCACATAAATGCGAGCGCCCTTTACACCCGCTTCTTGCGCCAGCCGCTTGAAGTCAAACTGAAGAAAGTTTTCAACTTGCTTCGGCGTCAAGAAAGCGATGCCGACAGTGGCGGACTGGCCTGTCGAGGTCTCGATCTTCACCGAGTACGGGTATTCAACTGGTTGCGTTTCCGGGGTCATGCGACACCTCCTCTGGAGTGACGAAAGGTGGCGAGAAAACGTGCGCTTTCTTGATTTACAGAAGTGGCGGGAAAACGAATCTGTCAGATTCTAGCGCGACTCGCCGCCTGAGGTGTAGTGCATGAATCAAGAAAAGCATCCCTCCCTCCTCTGTCGAGCATCTCACGTAAAACCCCATGAATGTCGAGAAGACCATCGCCGAGGTAGAGTGGCTGGAGGGCATCTACTCCCTTCCGGACACAAGACCCCTCACGCTGACCGACCGCGACGCTGCGAATCAAAGTCACGACGAGAGGTACGCGGACAACCCGTGGTTCCGGCTTTGGCAGCGGTACGGCATTCCTCGGTAGGAGGGCAGGACGCTGTGCCCGAGAATATTCAAACTGCGGGCGGCGGCTCCGTTTCGAAAGTTACGCCGCAGGTCGGCTGATTTCACTCCACGCCTGACGACTGAAGACCGACGACTGAAGACTCTCTTCGGGTTTACTGTTCACACGCTGCACGCGGTATCCTTCCAAACGCCGGGGCTCCACGCCTGACGACTGAAGACCGACGACTGAAGACTTTCTTCGGGTTTACTGTTCACACGCTGCACGCGTATTCTTCCAAGCGCCGGGACTCCAAGCCTGACGACTGAAGACCGGCGACTGAAGACTCTCTTCGGGTTTACTGTTCACACGCTGCACGCGTTATTCTTCCAAACGCCGGGGCTCCAAGCCTGACGACTGAAGACCGACGACTGAAGACTCTCATGTCCCAACTCGAAATTCCTCCCGAACAATTCTGGCGCGTGGCCGGCTACATCCTCTCGCTCGCCAATGATTATCTCGGCGAACTGGATACGCTCCCCACATTCCCGCCCGACGCATCCGGCGCGGAACTCAGCCAGGCTTTCGCCGAACCTCTGCCGCAACAAGGCGCGGGAGAAGACGCGCTCGTCGCCCTTATGGGCGTGCTGCGCTGGTCGCGCCCGCCCAGCCCGCGTTTCTTCGGGTACGTGCTCGGCTCCGGAGATCCCATTGCCGCCTGCGCCGATCTGCTCGCCAGCGTGATGAACCAGAACGTCACCGCCTGGCGTTCCTCGCCCGCCGCGGTGACCATCGAACGCATCGTCGTGGGCTGGCTGGCGGAAGCGATCGGCTGCCGCGACTTCTCCGGAAGCCTCACCGGTGGCGGATCTTCAGCCAATACGATGGCGCTGGCCATGGCCCGCGAAGCACGTCTGCCGGCCAACGAAGAGGGCGCCCAGCCCGGCATCGTGTACGCCTCCCATGAAGTTCACATGTCCATTCCGAAAGCGGTGGCGCTGCTCGGCTTGGGACGCAAGAACCTGCGGCTCATTCCCACCGACCAGCGCTTCCGCCTCATCCCCGGCGAACTTGAAAAACAGATCGAGGCCGACCAGCGGGCAGGGAAGAAGGCCATAGCGGTGGTCGCCTCCGCCGGCACGGTGAACACCGGCGCCATTGATCCGCTGCCCGAGATTGCCGACATCTGTCGCCGCCAAAATCTCTGGCTGCACGTGGACGGCGCTTATGGTGCGCTGGCTGCCATCGCCGTGCCCGAGAAGTTTCGCGGCCTCTCGCTCGCCGACTCCATCTCGCTCGATCCGCACAAGTGGTTGTACCAGCCTCTGGACTGCGGCTGCCTGCTCTATCGCGATCCGCGGCACGCGCGCGCCGCCTTCGCCCACAGCGGCGATTACGCGCGCTCGCTCAGCCAGGACCCGGTGGAAGGCTTTGCGTTTTTCGAGGAGTCGCTGGAATTGTCGCGCCGCTTCCGCGCGCTCAAGATTTGGCTCTCGCTGCGCTATCACGGGCTGAACGCTTTTCGCGACGCCATCCGCGCCGATCTCGACCACGCCCAGCAATTCGCCGCACTGGTCCGCGCCAACGAGAAGCTCGAACTGCTCGCCCCGGTCGAGTTGAGCGCCGTGTGCTTCCGCCACGTGTGGCGCGGGTCTCCGGCCCGCGAAGAGGGCCTGAACGCGCTGAATGAGCGCATCCTGAAGCGCGTGGTCCAGCGTGGGCGCGTTTACATTTCCAACGCGGCTATCCACGGCAAGTTCGCGCTGCGCGCCTGCCTTGTCAATCACCGCACCAGATCGGAAGACGTGCAGGCGGTCGTCGAGGAAGTCATCGCCGCCGCAACCGAGGTCTGAATCGGCGCTTTCCCGTTTTGAAACCGGCTCCGGCAAATAAACACGATTTCCACAGGTGTTCTACGTAGAACATCATGCCAAACCTGCTTCGCCTCTAAGTTCGTGATAAAAAAAGGGCATGCCATCTCAAAATGATCGCCGCGCGGTGCTGGCCCAGGCCCCCTGCCGCGCCGACCTGGCCGGCGCCACCATTGACCTGTGGCCGCTGTATCTGTTTCATCCCGGAAGCGTTACGGTCAACTTTGCCGTCAGTATCATGACCACCTGCCGCATCACGCCGCTCGCCGGTAAAGCCATTCATCTCAAGTCGTTAGACACCGGGCGCGAGGAGCGCTTCGCCGACCTGGAGGCGCTGTGCCGCGCCCCCAAGTACGCGCACCCGCTGGCCGCGCGGCTGCTGCAGTTTTTTCAGCCGGAAGGCGGGCTGGCGCTGGAGACCACGTCGGAATCTCCGGCGGGCGCGGGCATCGCGGGGTCGTCGGCGCTGATGATCGCGGCCACCGGCGCGCTGGCGCGCTACACCGGGCGCCGGATCGGGCGCGAGCAGATGCGCGTGCTGGCGCAGAACGTGGAGGCGCAACTCATCAACGTGCCGACCGGCTGCCAGGATTATTACCCGGCGCTCTACGGCGGCGTGAGCGCCATTCATCTCGACACCGACCAGGTGCGCCGCGAGGCCCTGCCGGTGGCGGCGGAAGAGATCGAGGCGCGTTTCCTGCTGGTGTATACCGGCGCGCCGCGCGCTTCCGGCATCAACAACTGGGAAGTGTTCAAGGCGCACATTGACGGCGAGCGCAAGGTGGTGCGCAACTTCGCGCGCATGGCGCAGATCTCGCGCGCCATGACCAGCGCGCTCTCGCAAGGCGACTGGGACGAGGTGGCGCGCCTGCTGCTGGACGAGTGGAAGTTTCGCAAGAGCAACTACGCGCGCATCTCGACGCCGCTGATTGACAACCTGGTAGCGGTGGCGGCGAAGAATGGCGGGCGCGCCGCCAAGGTGTGCGGCGCCGGCGGCGGCGGGTGCGTGGTGTTCATGGTGCGGGAAGATGCCAAGCAGCGGGTGGCCGAGGCGCTGCGCCAGGCGGGCGGGCGCGTGCTGCCATTCCGCGTGGCGCGCGACGGGCTGGTGATTTCGGCGGTCAACACGGAGACGAAACGCCCACATCTGCCAAAAGCGGGCAGATATGGGGCACCCAGCCCGGGGGGGCGCGCGTGAGCCTGTGGCTCGACAACCAGGGGCGGGTGCGCCCGGGGTGGCGCTTCCTGCTCGGCGCCGTCGTCGCGGTCATCGCCAACTTCATCGCCATCGGCGTGGCCGGGCCGCTGGCGCACGGCAAGACGAGACTGCTGGAGTCGTTGTACCGTCCGCTGACCTTGCTCCTGCTGCTGGGCGGCTACGCGCTGCTGCTGCTGTCCGCCGATCAGGTGCACGAACGTTTGTTCTCCGCCATGGGCCTGGGGAAATTTCCCGGGTGGGTCCGACAGGCGCTGTGGGGCGTGGCGATCGGAACAGCGCTGACCGTGGTGGCGGTGCTGTGGATTGTGATTTCCGGCAGCCTGCGCGCGGTGAGCTTCAGTATCAGCAGCCACACGCTCGGGTTGGCGCTGGTCGAATTGTTCATCCTCTCGACCGCCGCCATGGGCGAGGAGATGATGTTTCGCGGCTATCCGTTCCATCGGCTGGTGGAAACGACGGGGCCGGCGATCGCGGTGGTAGTGATGTCGTTGCTATTCGGATTTGCCCACGGAGGAAATCCGCACGCATCGAAGCTGGCCATGGTGAACACCTGCGCCATCGGCGCGCTGCTGTGCACGGCCTACCTGCGCACGGGCGCGCTGTGGATGTCGTGGGGAATCCACTTTGCCTGGAACACCGCACTGGGCTTGGTTTTCGGGCTTCCGGTCAGCGGCCTCACCGACTTTGCCGTGATCCTAAGGATGCGCGCCTCCGGCCCGCGCTGGGTGACCGGCGGCGCCTACGGCATCGAGGGCAGCGTGGTGGGCACGATCGTCATCCTGCTGGGATTCATTCCCGTGATCCTGCTGACGCGCAAGTGCGCGCGTGGGTGGGCCGGTGAGCCGGAAATTCCCCACCCTGTCGCTCCCCCTTGCTAATGCTTAGGGGCAGGCTCCCTCGGGAGCGACAAGGGTGGGGCAACCTCAGCACCCTTGGATCTACAACCGCGGCTATAATTGAGTTACTCCGGCCGGGTATCCATGACGTTCCTACGCAGTACGCTTGCCATCCTCGCATTGCTGATCGGTGCGACGCCGCTGCTCGCCGACCATCAGCGCGCGTCCTCCGCGGAGATGACGCCGCAGACGCGCATCACCCTGATCCGCGGTCTCAACGCCGAACTGGTATTTATCCGCCGCCCGTTCCCGCTGGGGCAGAAAGGGCTGACCATCAAGGACGGCAAAGTGTCGCCCAGCGAGGAAGAGGTGCAGCGCATGATCGCGGGTTACGGGCCGGCGGTCAAACCGGGCGATCGCGCGCACATCACCGGCATCAAGTTCAAAGGCAACAACGTCATCGTGTTCGAGATCAACGGCGGGCCGATCAGGAAAAGGAAATGGTACGAGCACATCCAGATCTCGGGCGGGGGAGGAGGGATGACGCCCACCGATCCCACCGCCGACGACCGCGCCAACGCGCGCGGCACCTTCGTCGCCCTGGCGTTCGACAAGTATGTCCCCGATCTGACCGTCGAGCAGATCAAGGACATGCTCAAGCCGGTGTTCGATTTCAGCGCCAAATCGGTGGAGGAGGCCTACATTGACACGCTGCCGCCGAAGGTGAAGGAAGCGATCACGAAGCACCAGGTGCTGGTCGGCATGAACCGCGAGATGGTGACCTATGCCCTGGGGCGTCCACCGAAAAAATACCGCGACCGCGACGGCAACACCGAGTACGAAGAGTGGATTTATGGCGAGCCGCCGGCCAACGTGCAGTTCGTGCGCTTCGTGGGCGACGAGGTGGTGCGGCTGGAGATCATGAAGGTGGACGGCGAAAAGGTGGTCCGCACCGAGCGCGAGGTGAGCCCGCAACCGACGGTGGCGAAGCAGCAGGACGAACCGGTGGAGCTTACTAACAATCCCGGCAAGGCGCCGACGCTGCGGCGCGCCGGAGAGCCTGCGCCCGCGGCCGAACCCCTGCCCAAGGGCGGCGTGGACGATCCCACCCAGAAGGGCGCACCGCCCCCGATTCCGGGGAACGGCCCGCCGGAGTAAGCGCAATCGGGTGATCTGCCCACCCCTCGGGGGACTGGCCCACCCTTTCCTCCACACTACTTTTGAGGTTGCCCCACCCTTGTCGCACCCGGGTTTGGAGCGACAGGGTGGGGTAGTTGCTTACGGCGCACCATCCGCAAGTCATTTCCCGTTCGCTCTCGCTGGCGCGCGGTCCATTGCGACTCGATTTCCACTGTCCCTGCGCCCCCAGTCGCGATATGAAGAAAGCTGCTCCACTTCCAGTCATCGGGCCGTTTCACGAGCCCGCGCTTCACTGGATTCTGATGGATGTAGTGCAATTTTTCCAGCCGCTTCTTTTCGCTCGAGACCGGAAAATCGTAGTAACGAGTCTGCCAGAACTGGCGCGCACCGGGCTGGCGGAGCTTGCGCGACACGATCTGCTTCAACATCTGGATCGCAACCGAAAGCTGCTTGCGCTCAGGTTCGCTGACCAGCAGGTGCACATGCTCGGGCATGACCACGTACCCGCTGATATAGAAGCCGTACCAACGGCGCACGCGTTCCAGTTTCGCTTCGAAGGTGTCCCGCGCCCGCGGCGTCGCCAGCAGCGGCTCGCGCCGATAGCAACTAAAGGTGATGAAGTGCAGGCAGCGCGCCTGCTGGTAACGCTTCAGTCCCCAAGGCATGCGACGAGGGTAAAGCTCGAATGTGGTACGTGTCTGTGATGCTGGACGGAAAATCCCCACCCTGTCTCGCCCCTTCGATTTCGCTCAGGGCAGGTTCCCCCCGGCGAGACAAGGGTGGGGCAACCTCAGGATTTGTTTTTATGGAAAGGGGTGAGCCAGCGACGAGGGTAAAGCTCGAATGTGGTACGTGTCTGTGATCCTGGACGGAAAATCCCCACCCTGTCTCGCCCCTTCGATTTCGCTCAGGGCAGGTTCCCCCCGGGCGAGACAAGGGTGGGGCAACCTCAGGTTTTGTTTTGATGAAAAGGGTGGGTCAGCCCGCCACGCCGCCGTGATCAATATCCAGAAGACAGGCGAAAGTCGATGAACAGGGTAGTGACCTTGATCGCGTCCTCGCGCCGATATTTCTCCTGCTTGGCCATGGCGATCATACGAAGCATGGCGCCGGGATTTCCGCCGGAAAGTTCCGCGACACGCGCGACGAAGTCGGGCAAATTGTCCGCCGTGAGGCGCAGATGTTCGGCGGCGGCCTTGGCGAAATCCGAGGCGGCCGCGGGCGGCAGATTACGGAGTTCGAAGCGATCGTTGCGATCGGGAAACAGGCCGTGGAGAGAGCCGAGGTCTTCCATGTGCGGCGAGCGCGCGATGGCTATGACTGGGGTGTTCGCCCAGCCGGTGAACTCGCGAACGGCGGAGCCGAAAGAAGCGGCAGGGCGGTCAACATGGTCGAAGACGAGAGCGTAGCGGCGGTCGCGAAGCGCGTCCATGACCAGACCTTTGAGGCTGACGGCGGACTTGCGGCGCAGCGCGGCGAAATCTCCATGGCAGGCGCGCTGGAGGCGGGGCGCACCGGCCCGGCACAACTGTTCGGCGAGCGAACGGAGGACGGCAAGCAGGGTGGCGGAAGCGCCGCAGTAGAGCAACGAAGGGAACTCGGGCAGAAGAGCGCGCACCAGGAAAGTCTTGCCGGCGCCTGCCGGTCCATGGATGAGCGAGGGAGCGGGGTGGCAGAAGCGGCGGCGCAGGGCCGCCGACTCTTCGGGTCGAGGAAAAGCAAAATCGTGCATCACGCGCAGGGCTGAAAACCGCCGCCATGGCGGATGTTGGAAACACGAAGAGCCTGCATCAATCACCTCGGCCCGCAGGGGGCATGGTCGCGCATCAGCGATCCGCCTTCGAGTTCAATCGAGTGATGGCGATCAATTCCGACTCGCCGGCGTTGAGCCGAGTGAGGGCATCGCCGACGGCGGCGGCGCCGGATTGCTGCGCCGCGCGGGCATGCGCCAGGGCCTGTCCGGCGACATGCGTGACCTCGCGCAGCAGGATGCGAATATCGGCCTCAAGCCGGTTACGGCTTTCCAGGAGCCGCTGGTTGATGTCGCTCTGCACGCGGCTGCTGTTGACTTCCAGCAACTTT
>CAVXCR010000018.1:0-150498 GCA_963760265.1 Terriglobia bacterium | reverse complement strand
GCCGGAGAGCCCCCTGCCGCAACTCTCGATTGGAGCGTGGCGCGGCAACCCCGCCACGACCCGGGTAGGTTGAAACACCGGCAACGTACGCAGCGCCGCTCAGCGCTTAAGATTGGTCACAGCTCAAATGAACCCAACCTGGGGATGGAGCCAGATGGTCGTGGCCTACAGCCTGCTGGAGGCTTCGCCGGCCGACCGAGGGCCCCACGCAGCGCATCTTCGCGCTGGCGGCCGCGGTGTGGATTGTCTCGCGCACGCTGGTCAACGTGGTTCCTGCGCCAACTCGGCCTGGGCATGCGGGGATTCGTGAATTCCCTCATCGCCATCCCGGTTGCCCTGGCTGCGGCCACGGTCATTGTGCTGATCGGCTGGGAGGCAGGAACGCTGCGCGGCTTATTCGGCACGCGTCCTCTGTTGTGGCATTCCAGCGGCTACGCCCTCTGGGCGCTGATGCAGCAGTTCATCCTGAATTCATTCTTCTTCCTGAACCTCGAGGAACTGCTCGGCGACAGCCTGCGCGGTGCGCTGTGGGGAGCGGCAACCCTGTTCCGCTTCGCGCACCTTCACCCGGTGTTGATGGCGGGAACGCTCGTGGTGGCGGTGTTGTTTGTGTCGCTGTTCCGGCGGTACCGCAACCTTTACCCGCTGGGAATCGCACACGCGTTGCTGGGATTGTCTCTGGCGGTGACGGTGCCGGATGCTTGGCTACGGCACATGCGGGTGGGGATTTTCGTATCTGCGCTTTATGCTCCGGTAGCACCGTCGGCTTTCCCCTTCGGCCGTTACCTCCGGGCAACCTCCGATTACGCGCGATATCTGGCTCGCCGGACCAAGCCGCGATTCAATGGAGGGCGGGTTCCGTGGGGGGACGAACATGATGCCCGACGACGACCGCGAGCAGCGTTGCGACGAAGGTCAGAAGTGGCGCGCGCAGATTCAATTGCCGGCGGAGATGGTGGAAAGCTTCCCGCGAGTGGTGGGACTCCGAGGGATGGTGGAGCTTCCGGCACCAGCGGAGTTGCGGTGCAGAGTCCGAATGGGAGAATTTCATGCGCCAATTGTGCGGCGTTGAGCCACCGTTCAAGAAGTTCCCTGCGGTGGGTTCCGAACCGACCGATCCAAAGGCCGGCTGACGCCCCCGATGTGTCCTGCCAGGCACGGCGGCCGGGCTCCGTCTGTGAACTAACGCCGATTTCCAATTGACTTACCGGAGTACCTCGGATAAAAAGTGGTACTTACAATGTCGGCCTCCCAGGTGAGAATTCCGGCGGAGGAGCGACGTTGCAGCAAATACCTGGACGGCCACCGAGCTGTTCGCACGGCAGGGATACCAAGGGACGACAACCCGCCAGATCGCTGAGCAAGTGCACGTCAATGAGGCGATCATCTTTCGCCATTTTCCGACGAGGAGCTGTACTGGGCGGTGATCGAGAACCAGATTCGGTCCGCGGCGGACGGGCGCGCCTGCAAGCCAAGCTGGCGGCGGGCGGCAGCGACCGCGAGCTGCTGACGGCGATCGCCGAAGAGTTGCTGAGCCGCGACGTCACCAGCCGGTTTGCTGCTCTACACCGCTCGAGAACCACGAGCTGACACACCGCTTTTTCCGCACCCATGTAGCGCAATACCTGGAGCTGCTGGCCGATTACATCCGGCGCGGGATCGCTGCCCGCCGCTTCCGCGACGTGGACCCGCTGCTGGCCGCGCGCGGCTTCCTGGGCATGGTCTGGTATCACTTCCAGATCCAGGAGCTGTTCGGGGGCAAGCGGGCGAACTTCGATCCGCATCACGTCAGCGAAACCCTGGGGGACGTGTGGTTGCGTGGGATGGAAAGGGATTTACGATTGCAGATTGCAGATTGCAGATTGCAGGTTGCGAATCTTATGGTGCAGCAATAGTCTTGAACGTGTGTCATCCTCAGCCAGCTCGATGCGCCCCGGTTTTGGGCGCGTTGCGACCGAGTCGAAGGACCCCTACTTGGTCCGCAGTCACCATGCTGCGCGAAGGCTTTTCATTATGATCTTGGAACTTATGAATAAGAATCTCGCCCCGCAGTGCTGGTCGTGGCTCTAGCTGTGGCGGCACTGCTGACGGCGTGCGGGAAGACCAAGGCGGGACCGCCGGTGGATACGGCCGCGCCGGTGGTGGTGGCGGCGACGCAGCGCGACATCCCGCTGGAGGTCAAAGCGGTGGGCACGGTGGAGGCGTACTCCAATGTGCAGGTGAAGTCCATGATCGCCGGCGAAATCCCCAAGGAGGGGTTCACCGAAGGGCAGGACGTGCGCCGGGCGACCTGCTGTTCGTGATTGATCCGCGGCCCTACCAGGCGGCGCTGGCGCAGGCGCAGGGCAACCTGGCGCGCGACCTGGCGCAGGAGGCGAATGCGCGCGCGCAGGCGACTCGCTATGCCGCGCTCTTCAAGGAGGGCGTGGTTTCGCGCGAGCAGTACGACGAGATCACGACCGCCTCGGACGCCTTGAAGCAGGCGGTGGAAGCCGATCGCGCCGCGGTAGAGACGGCCAAGGTCAGCCTGACCTACACCACGATCTATTCGCCGATTGACGGGCGCACCGGCAACCTGCTGGTGCACCGCGGCAACGTGGTCAAGGCGAACGACATTCCGATCCTCAGCATCAACCAGGTCGAGCCCATCTACGCTACCTTTGCGGTTCCGGAGATGTACCTGCCGGAGATCAAGAAGTACCAGGCCAGCCGCAAGCTGGCGGTGATGGTGCGGGTGCCCAACGAACCGAAGCCGGCCGAGGGCATGCTCACCTTCATTGACAACACCGTGGACCCGGCGACGGGCACCATCAAGCTGAAGGCGACATTCGCCAACCACGATCGCCGGCTGTGGCCGGGACAATTCGCCGATGTCAGCCTGACGCTGAGCACCGACAAGAACGCCGTGCTGATTCCCAGCGCGGCGGTGCAGACGGGACAGAACGGGCAATACGTTTTCGTAGTCAAGCCGGACAACACCGCGGAATTGCGCAACGTGACGGTGTCGCGAGTGGTCGGCAGCGATTCGGTGATCACCTCGGGCGTGCGCGCCGGCGAACAGGTGGTGACCGACGGCCAAGTGCGGCTGACGCCCGGAAGGAAAGTGGCGTTGTCGAAGCCGGCGAACGCGGCCAGCAACACGGAAGCGGCGACGCAGCCGGCAGCTCGGCAGGGTAGCGGACTGTGAGCATCGCGGAACTTTTTATCCGGCGCCCAGTGATGACCACGCTGGTCATGCTGGCGATCCTTCTGTTCGGCATCATGGGCTATCGCTCGCTGCCGGTCAGCGATCTGCCCAACGTGGATTTCCCCACCATCCAGGTGAGCGTTGCCTTGCCGGGCGCGAGCCCGGAGACGATGGCCTCGGCCGTCGCCACGCCGCTGGAGAAGCAGTTCTCCACCATCGCCGGGGTGGACTCAGATGACGTCCACCAACGTGCTGGGGACCACGCACATCACCCTGCAATTCAACCTCAGCCGCAACATCGATGCCGCGGCGCAGGACGTGCAGGCGATGATCGCCAAGGCGGGCCGCGACCTGCCGCAGGACCTGCCCGCCCCGCCGACGTACCAGAAGGTCAACCCGGCCGACCAGCCGGTCCTGTATCTGTCGCTCAGTTCGCCGACGCTGCCGCTCTCCGACGTGGACGAATATCGCCGAGACCTTGATGGCGCAGCGCATCTCCATGGTCAGCGGCGTGGCGCAGGTGATGGTCTATGGCGCCCAGAAGTACGCGGTGCGGGCGCAGCTCGATCCCAAGAAGCTGGCGGCCCACCAGATCGGCATTGACGAGGTCGACCAGGCGCGTGCAGAGCGGCAACGTCAATCTGCCGACAGGAACGCTGTGGGGCGCACCGGCAGGCGTTTACCGTTGCAGGCCAACGGCCAGCTTACCAATGCCGACCAGTACCGGCCGCTGATCGTCGCTTACCGCAACGGCTCGCCGGTGCGGCTGGGCGACCTGGGCAGCGTCTTCGACAGCGTGGAGAATGACAAGACGGCGAGCTGGTACGCCGGTCCGGACCACAAGCTGACTCGCGCCATCGTGCTCGCCATCCAGAAGCAGCCGGGCACGAATACGGTGGAGGTGGTGGACAGCATCCGGGCGCTGCTGCCGTCGTTCCGCTCGCAGATCCCGGCCTCGGTTTCGCTGGACACTTTGTACGACCGCTCGAAGACCATCCGCGCGTCCGTGGACGACGTGAAATTCACCCTCTTCCTGGCGCTGGTTCTGGTGATCCTGGTCATCTTCCTGTTCCTGCGCAACCTGTCGGCGACCGTCATTCCCAGCCTGGCGTTGCCGATCTCGCTGGTGGGAACGTTCGCGGTCATGTACGCTGCTCGACTATTCGCTCGACAACCTGTCGCTGATGGCGCTGACGCTGTCGGTGGGCTTCGTGGTGGACGACGCGATCGTGATGCTGGAAAACATCGTGCGCCACATGGAGCAGGGCGAAAAGCCGATGCAGGCGGCCTTGCGCGGGTCGCGCGAGATCGGCTTCACCATTGTCTCCATGACGCTGTCGCTGGCGGCGGTGTTCATCCCGGTGCTGTTCATGGGCGGCATCGTGGGCCGCCTGCTGCACGAGTTCGCGGTGACCATCGGCGCCGCCATCCTGGTGTCCGGCGTCGTCTCGCTGAGCCTGACGCCGATGCTGTGCAGCCGCTATCCTGCGGCCTTACGCCGAGATCAAACACGGCAAGCTGTACCTGCTGTCGGAGAAATTCTTCGACGGCATGCTGCACGTGTACGACAAGACGCTGCAGGTGGTGCTGCGGCACAAGCTTTCGGTCATGGCGGTTTCGGCGGTGGTGCTGGTCGCCACCGGCTACCTGTTCGTCACCATCCCCAAGGGCTTTCTCGCCAGCGAGGACCAGGGCCAGATCTACATCATGACGGAGGCGGTGCAGGGCATTTCCTTCGAAGACATGAAGGCGCACCAGGTGGCGGTGGCGCGCGCCATCCTGGACTCGCCCGACGGCAAGTACGTGAGCACGTTTTTCGCGGCGGTGCCGCGCGGCGCCACCAACCAGGGATTCATGGTGGCGCGCTTTGTGCCGCTCGGGGAGCGCCCGGGCGTGGACGCCATGATGCAGCGCTGGCGTCCGATCGTGGCCAGAATTCCCGGCATCCAGAGCTTCCTGCAGAATCCGCCGCTCATCCGCATCGGCGGCCAGCTCACCAAGAGCCAGTACCAGTACACCCTGCAGAGCCCCGACACCAAGGACTTGTACGACTACGCCCCCAAGCTGGAAGCCGAGCTGCGCAAGAGCCCGATCCTGCAGGACGTGACCAGCGACCTGCTGATGAAGAACCCGCAGGTCAATATCGAGATCAACCGCGACAAGGCCGCCACCATGAACGTGACCGCCACGCAGATCGAGGACGCGCTCTACACCGCGTACAGCTCGCGCCAGATTTCCACCATCTACGCGCCCAACAATGCCTATCGCGTGGTCATGGAATTGAAGCCCGAATACCAGATGGATCCCTCGGCGCTGTCGCTGCTCTACGTGCGCTCCTGCCAGTCCCAGACCAACTGCACCCCGCAACTGGTTCCGTTGTCGGAACTGGCGCACCTGCGGCGCGACCTGGGGCCGATGGCGATCAATCACCTGGGACAACTGCCCGCGGTCACGGTTTCCTTCGACCTGAAGCCGGGCGTGGCGCTGGGCGACGCGGTCGATGAAATCAACCGCGTTTCGCGGCGCGTACTGCCCGACAGCATTACCACCAGCTTCCAGGGCGCGGCGCAGGCCTTCGAGTCCTCCTTCAAGGGCTTGGGTATCCTGCTCGTCATGGCCATTCTGGTCATCTACATCGTGCTGGGCATTTTGTACGAGAGCTTCATCCACCCCATCACGATCTTGTCCGGTCTGCCGGCCGCGGGCGTGGGCGCGCTGCTCACGCTCAAGCTCTTCCACCTCGACCTCAATTTGTACGGGTTCGTGGGCATCATCATGCTGGTGGGCATCGTGAAGAAGAACGCCATCATGATGATCGACTTCGCGCTCGACGCGCAGCGCAATGCCGGCAAGACCGCTGCCGACGCCATCTACTACGGTTGCCTGGTGCGCTTCCGCCCGATCATGATGACTACCATGGCGGCGCTGATGGGCACGCTGCCGATCGCGCTCGGCATCGGCGCGGGGGCGGAGTCGCGCCGGCCGCTGGGGTTGGCCGTGGTCGGTGGGCTGGTGTTCTCGCAGTTGCTGACGCTGTACATCACACCCGTCTTCTACATCTACCTCGACCGGGTTCAGCAGTGGTCGCGCAAGAAATTCAAGAAACCGGAAGCGCAAGCGGCGGAAGATGAGCGCGAGCCGGTGATGGCGGATTAGGCTCCGCGCCCGCCGTAACAGGTTTCAGGCGTCAGATCTCAGGAAAATTCCCACCCTATCTCGCCAAACCCAGGCGAGATAAGGGTGGGGCAACCGGAATTAGCGCGAACACACGTGCAGCCCCTGGACCAGCCCCGAAGGGGCGAATCACAGTAGCCCGGCGCTTCAGCGCCGGGAAAGCATGCAACAGCAGGCCGGAGTCCCGTAGGGACGGCTGAAACCACCTACCCACCAACCGCTCGCGATTCTTGTGGCACACGCGCCCTCGCGTGTGCAAACGCCGGACACGAAAACAAACGGAGAGGCGTCGCTCTCGGTCCAAAACTTAGACTTCTCTTCCTTGGGCCTTGGGCCTTGCGCCTTGCGCCTTGGGCCTTGCGCCTTGCGCCTTGCGCCTTGGGCCTTGCGCCTTGCGCCTTGGGCCTTGCGCCTTGGGCCTTGGGCCTTGCGCCTTGCGCCTTAGGCCTCCTACTTCGCCCTCTCGTACTGCTTCGGCCATGCGATGTCGTGGCCCAACTGGCGCGCGGCGAGCAGCGGAAAATACGGCTGGCGCAAAAATTCGCGCGCGATGATCACAACATCTGCCTGGCCGCTGCGCACGATGGTGTCAGCTTGCTGCGCTGAGGTAATCATGCCCACGGCGCCGGTGGCGATCTGCGCTTCGCGACGAATGCGCTCGGCAAATTCCACCTGGTATCCGGCTCCCACGGGAATTTTGATGTGCGGCGCGATGCCGCCGCTGGAACAGTCAATCAGGTCCACGCCCAGCGGCTTCAACAGGCGCGCCAGTTCCACCGACTGCCCAATGCCCCAGGCGCCTTCCTGCCAATCCGTACAAGAAATGCGCACGAACAGCGGCTTCTCGTCCGGCCAAGCGCCGCGCACCGCCGCCACCACCTCGCACAACAGGCGGATGCGATTCGCGAACGAGCTGCCGTAGCGGTCGGTGCGCTTGTTCGAGAGCGGCGACAGGAACGAGTGCAGCAGGTAACCGTGTGCAGCGTGAATTTCGATCACGTCGAAACCGGCGTCCAGCGCACGTTTCGCCGAGGCGGCAAAGCTGCTGATGACGGCGCGGATGTTGGATTCGTCCATCGCTTTGGGCGCCTGGTAGCCGTCGCCGAACGAAATCGCGCTGGGCGCCAGGATGGGACGCCAGCCGCGATGCGCTTCGTCCAGCGGCTTGCCCCCGCGCCAGGGTGCGTCGGTGGAGGCCTTGCGCCCGGCGTGCGCAAGCTGCAGGCCGGCAAGCGCGCCCTGGGCATGGATGAACTTGACGATACGCGATAGAAATTCGACGTGTTCGTCTCGGTAAATGCCGAGGTCGTCGGGGCTGATGCGGCCGTCGGGCGTGACCGCGGAGGCTTCGGTGAAGACCAGCGCGGCGCCGCCGACGGCACGGCTTCCGAGGTGGACCAAATGCCAGTCGTTGGCAAACCCGTCGTGGCTCGAGTACTGGCACATGGGGGAAACGACGATGCGGTTGCGCAGCGTGGCCCCGCGAAGCGAAAAAGGCGCGAACAGGTCGGTCATGGAAGCATTGTAAATTGCGGACTTGCCGAATTGCGGAATCGGGGAATTGGAAAGGGAAAGCCGAAAGCGACAACCGAAAACCGAAAACCGAACCGAAACCGCGTCGCTAATTTGGGAATGGCGCCCCTTGCCGGTACCAAAGTAATCGCTGAAATCGGCTGCCGGGGGGAGTAAGCTAACCCTAGCCGGGCACCTGTCCTGCAACGGGATAGAGGTTCCCATGAGCACCATCTTCCAGCGCGATTGTCTCAGTTGCGCCATTTCCCGAAATCCTTGTGTGCTTTGCGGGCCGCTTCTGCGGGTCCCGGTTCTGCTTTCTGCTGCCAGTTACGTGTGTGAACTCCCTGAACAGGAGGCAATTGCCATGCGCACGCAGAACAAGAAAATTCTCATCGTGGACAGTGATGAATCTGTACTCATCACCCTGGAACGCGTACTGGAGGAACAAGGTTATGAAACCACCACCGCATGGGAGCTGAACGAGGCCCTGAAATTGATGGAAGCCAGCCGTTTTGATGTCCTGCTGGTGGGCGATCATCCGCCGGATCTGAACTGCGAGCGCTTGTTGAAGCTGCTGCGCCGAGGGCAGTTGTGGACGCCCTGCGTGGTGATGCATTCGGCGGCGCGGCATCCTTTCTCGGAGCAGTACCTGCAGTACCTGGGCGCACACGGGGTGGCATGCAAGTGGAACGACATGGAGGTATTGGAGGAGGTCAGGAAGTGCGTGGCCGATGTTCACGCCGCAGCCTGACCAGCATTTCACCACGGAGACACGGAGGCACAGAGAAAACAATAAAGGCACGGACAGGTCCGTGCCTTTGTTCATTGATCGGCGTCACCTAACAACCAGCAACTGTTTTCCTACCGATTGCTGGGCGGATTGTTCCGGGCGCTGTTGCGTTCGGCGATGGTGCGGCGCGCGTTGTCGGCGAGTTCTTTTGCCTTGGGCAGCAGGTCGAGCGCCTTCTGCACCTGCGGATCGGCTTCCGCGCGGACCTTCAGGCCTTCAATCTGGCCGAACTCGTCAATGAACATTTCGCTCTTGATGCTGGCGCGGATCCAATCGTTCACCGGCGCCAGATCCGCTTCCGACCAGGGAATTTTCTGGTCGGTGAGGAAGCTGCGGAATTCCAGCATCACCGGGTCATCCACTTCGAAGGTCTTGGGGATTTGCCGGTTGATCAGGTAGTGCTTGGCGAAATTGAAGAACGCGTAGTGCTGCAGCAGGGTGTCCTGGAAGTGATTGGTCTTGATGGCCGGGACTTTGACGTCGGGAGTGATGCCGCCGCCGCCGTACACCGGGCGGCCGCTGTCGGTCATTTTGACTTCGCGATTGGCGTTGTTGCCGTTCTCGCCATTGTCGCGGTTGTAGTAGTAGTCATACAGGGAGATGCTGCTGTAATCGCGCTGGATGAGCCGCCCGCTGGGGGTGTAGTACTTGGCGGTGGTCAGCGCCAGGCCGGTGTTCTCCGACAGCGGATAGACGGTCTGCACCAGGCCCTTGCCGAAGGTGTTCTCGCCGACGACCAGCCCGCGGTCGTGGTCCTGAATGGCGCCGGCGACGATCTCGGCGGCGGACGCGGTGCCCTTGTTCACCAGCACGACAATCGGGTAGTTGCGCCCTCCATTACCGTGGCTGGCGCGATACACCTTCTCCGGCGACGAGCGCCCGTGGTGCGACACGATCACCGCGCCCTTGGGCAGGAACTTGTCGGCCACGCCCACGCCCTCGCTCAGCAGGCCGCCGGGGTTCTGACGCAGATCAAGGACCAGGCCCTTCAACTCGCCGAATTGATCGAGCGCTTCCTGGACTTCCTTGTCGGTGGTCTCCTGGAAGCCGGTGACGTGCAGGTATCCGATGCCCGGGCGGATCAGGAAATGCAGATCCACGCTGTAGCGCGGAATTTCGTCGCGGGTGACGGTGAACTCCATCGGCTTGGGAGCGCCCTCGCGCAGGATGGTGATGCGCACCTGCGTGCCCTTGGGTCCCTTGAGCAGGTCGGCGACTTCGCTGGTGCTCAGGTTGTCGGTGGGCTTGCCGTCCACGGCGGCGATCACGTCGCCGGGATGGATGCCGACTTTATATGCCGGCGTGCCCACGAACGGCATCAGCACGATGACTTTGTTGTTGCGCGGTCCCACCGACATGCCCACGCCGTAGTACTTGCCGCGCTGCTCTTCGCGCAGCAGCGAGTACGACTTGGGGTCGAAGAAGTTGGAGTGCGGATCGAGCACCCGCAGCATGCCGGGAATGGCGCCGTTGAAGATGGCCTTGTCGGCGTTCACCGGCTCGGCATAGTTCTGCTCGACCACGTCATAGACCTGGGAGAACGAGCGCAGGCTGTCGCGCACGTCGGTGTCGGACGCCGGCTGCGAGCTGTTGACACGCTGCCCAAACAGCGCGCCCAAGAAGCCACAAACCAGGATGACCAGGACGACCAGGAGAAGGGATCGGCGAGCGCCACGGAGCATGTTGATTGAAATCCTTCCGGTGCGACGAAGACGCGAACGATGTCCTCACCGTGAGCTGCTGAAAGTATAACATGGGTTTTTCGGGGCATTTACGGGCTTTTGTGCCACAAAAGGCACGAAAGTACTAGAGGCGCAAGGCTTCAGGCTGCAGGCTACAGGCTTCGGGCTGCAGCTTGTGGCATACGCGCTCACGCGTGTGCTTTTGTGTTTGCGCCAAGACGCTCGCCCGCGAGCGCGACTTTTGCGCGAAGCGACGCAGGCGTTGATATCAAAGCGATGTGAGTGGTGATCCGGCGTGGGCGATTCGGCGTGGTCGGAAGCGCAAGCTTTGATCGTGTGAGTGACAGAGGAGCCGTTTTGGCGCTCTTCCTCGACCGCCATTTCTTCCGCGAGGCGCTCGTACTCCGTTTCCGGCAGGTGCAACACCTCAAGTAATTCCTTCATCAACGATTTTTCCTGTGCGATGTCACCGGATTTGGTGATTTCCTGCGTTTCTTCGTGCAGGCGCTTGAGGTTGGAGCTGGCGATCTGCAGGGCGTAGAGCATGAGGGCGGCACGCTTGGTGTCCACGGCCTTGTCGGTGAGCAGGCGCATGACCTGGAACAGGGCGTATTGCAGGCTCATGGCGTCCTCGACCATGCGGAGGGTGGAGTCGGACTGCGTGGCGTGTTCGGCGTCGTGGAAGACGCAGTAGTTGCGTCCGCGACGGGCAGGCGCGGCGCAGGGCGAGCCGTTCAGCTTGGTGTGCTGGCAGCGGGTGAGCATGCTTGAAATTATCTGGCTGGATTCATGTTGCAGACCCCCTCCGTGGGGGTCGTATGTGGAATCAATGAGTTGAGTCCCAGTAACTGGGGGTTTGGCCCAGTAACTGGGATGCAAGTGGGCGGTGGGAACACAGCGATCGATGCGAAACCGGGCCTGCGGTGGAACCCGCCAGGTTGTCGAAGAGCGGGCATAATAGTCCCTACTTTAAGCGTAGCAAATTGGAGGGGTAAACCCGCCACATACGGCGACGATATTTCCACAATTATTCACTTGACACAAATTTGGGTAGAATGGGATGGACAGGGCAGCGGCAGGAAATAGTGACATGGAAGGGGTTACCCAAAACGGAACTAATGTGCGGAAAAATACTTGACAAGGGGGATTGAATCTTTCCCTGTCCTGACGCATCATATCGGGGAAGGAACTGGTGCGCTACTGAATAAGTAGCGTCGCGGGCCGTCACTGGCCGCCAGTTTCTTTTTCTTTTTGTGCACTCCCTTCTTCTGTTTTTACGTTGGCCTCGACTGACTGTTCTGCAACAGCCGCAATTGACACAACCTCGGAGACTGGCTCAGGGAATTGGAACCCTGCATCCCTCTCGGGTTTGATCTTTTGGAAGCCTCTTAGCAACAACTCTTCACTCTCATCGGCATAGTCGTTGGTCAGTTCTCGGAATTGTTTGTAATAGTCGTCAAGGACACCGCGCTGGCCTTTGTGCCATTCATTCACGCAATACGCGATCACGTCCGCCATCTGAACCCCCGGCGTCACTTCTGAATCACAGAAGAACGGCGTGGGTAGAATGTTCCGATAGCTCTGTCCCCAGCGGTGCTTGAGCATGAAATTTGTAAAACTAATCGCGATCTTTTGATTCGTTTTATGGTCAATGCCATCGAAGAAGAAAATGGCGTGCTGGTCGACGAAGCGCTCAGCCATGACGGAATTAACCCGCCACATCAGAGCACGGTAAAGATTCGGCAGGCGATCAGTTTTGCTCGCAAGCGGAAATGTTCCATCTTGAGTTACGGCAAATGTGATAGCGCCAATTTCTCTAAAGAGGCTGAGAAATTGCCCCATAAATTCGCGGTTCTTTGGCAATTCGAGTGCTTTGCTATTGAGCAGTAGGCGACCCTTTAGCTCCATCTCATATGAGTTCTGCACGCGCCAGAAATGCCGTTTCAGTTCGAAGAGTTTAGCATCCAACGCGCGCGATCTATGTTCCTCGATAAGAACGGCGCTAAAAGTGCTTTTAGGGTTTAGGTCTGTAGCCCTGTCATAGCTCTCGTCAATGAATACCAGCATGGCCGCCGCGCCTTAGACAAGTTGGAATGATCGATTATACGTCCCGTATCGCCCGTGATGCACTTAAGACATGTCTGCACCAGTAATTGTGCAAAACCTCTGGAAAACCGGGAAGATGGCAGGGCGAAACCGGGCGAAACCTCGGTCGTAACTCATTTTCGTACTTGCACTTTGAAATTGTTTGTCTCAGGATTAAGAGGAAGAACCTAGAACTAGAGGCCCGGTAGCCAAGTCTGGTAAGGCAGCCCCATTGCAAGGAGCCATCACCAGTTCAAATCTGGTCCGGGCCTCCAGCCTTTGATACGGAGGGTTAACCCTAATCGGTAAGGGAGCAGACTTATAATCTGCCGTGTCGCCTATAGGCACTTGCGGGTTCGATCCCCGCACCCTCCTCCGCACCAAACTCGGAAGAATCCTGTCAAAGAACCTCTGGGGGGGAAGCGGTACACTCCTGAAAGGTTCACTACTCTAGAGGACGCCAAGCGCATCCGTCAATCAAAAGTATAAACCCCTTTCCCGCTGCACAGTTTCACGCGCGCCCAAACGAAATTACTTTTCTTGCTTTTCTTACCTTCATAAACTATCAAAGTCAAGTGTTAAATATGGTTATTATTAGTCTTGTGACTGTTATAAAATTACTGGCCTTTCTAATGGGACAGATAAATCTGACTTTGCCGGAACAGTTGCACGAACGCGTGCGGCGACTCGCACCACGCAAGCAGCAGGAATCTTTTCTCTGGAATGTCTACAGGAGTCGGTGAATGCAAGATACAAACGATGGTTATCAGAAGAGACCGCAAGGATCAGCCAACCGGGTTATGATGGAGTCGGTGAAAACAGACAAGAGCCAATTCGACGCAGTGCTGTCGCGGATGCTGCAAACATCACCGCAAAAAACAGCCGACATAAAGGTGGAAAAAGAAAGGCCAGGCAAAGCCTAAGCCTTCTCGGAAGTCAGAGCGGTAAACGTCAGAGGCGCGAATCCGCAGAGCCGCCGCACTGTCTCTATGAACGCATCCGCGTCCTCGCGGCGGTTGAATCGGTAGGAAAACTCGTTCAAATACCGCTGCAAATGCTTTATCGAAACCTTGTGGAAGTTCCCCACGATTCCCCTTTTGAGCAGAGAAAATGCGGATTCAATCGTGTTCGTGTGAACGATTCCATTCACGTATTGCCGCGCTATGTGGTTAATCTCGTGATGCTTCTCAGCGTGACCTAGCGCCTTGAGCGCTGAAGTGGCGGCGCAGGTTGTATCCGTCATAACGAATTCAACGTCGGGGCTGACGTGCGTTTCGATTACAGCTTTGAGCGTCACGGCCTTCGCGTCTTTCGTATGGACCAAGCGAAGAGCGCCCTTGCGCTGGCGAACGCCCACGACGATTTCTTTGTTCTGCTGGCCGTACCAATGTCCCTTGCCCTTCACTTTCCCACCGATGTAAGTCTCGTCAATCTCTACGATCCCGCCCAGTTTCGGCGCACCTGCGTCTATCATCGCCTCGCGGATTCGGTGATTCAGATACCACGCTGTTTTGTATCCGCCGATTGCCAGGTCACGCTGTAGCTGCTTCGCGCTGATGCCCTTCTTCGCGTTCAGCATCAGAGCAATCGCGTGGAACCAAACTATCAGGGGCAGGTGCGTGTCGTGGAAGATCGTGCCGGACGTGGGCGAGAACTGATGGCGGCAGGTTTTCTCAGAGCACAGGTAGAACCATCCGCGTTTGTTCCTTGACGTGGCTTTGCGCTCGACGCGCACAGGCTTATCCGTGCCGCACTGAGGGCAGCGGACCACGCCATCAGGCCAGCGCATCTGTTCGACGTAGGTCAGACAATCTTCGTCGGTCTTGAATTTCGTGGCTGCTTCGCGGATGTCCATGGCTATGAACTCCGCTTCAGAAAGAAACGAACTGCTAGGGCGAGCACGATCACTATAACGACTATCTCAATCAAGAGCCTGGTTGTCATCATTTTCGGCCTCCCTTTCAGCAAGCAGATGATGACACACCAGGCTGTTTGTGTCAAGTGAATAATCGTGGATATTTCTGGAGCATTTTCAATAGCTTGCGGGAAAACCTCGGTTTTCGGGGGCTTGACAAGAATTAGGGGCGAATGGTGAGTGAGTGAAGCCGCACAGGGCGGCGGAGGATAGTCCGGCACGAAATTCCCCACCCTGTCTCGCCAAACCCGGGCGAGACAAGGGTGGGGCAACCCTAGTTTTGTTTAGTAGGGAAAGGATGGGCCAGCCCCCTGCGGGCTCCCGCTCCGCTCACGCCCGCTGAACGCCTCAAGTTTGAATTTCAGCGGCACAGCTTACTGCACGAAGCCGTGATAACCGGTTGCGTCGCTGTAATAGCCGACGATCGTGCCAGCACTGTTGATTCCCAACGCATGCGTCAGAGTGGCGCCGGAAACGTCGATCGGTGTGAATTGACCGTCGCGCAACAGGAACCCGTGGCCACTGGCATCCGGACCGTACCAGCCCACCACAGCGCCGTACGCGTTCACCCCATAAGCCTGAGTGTTGTTCGTGCCGGGATAGTCGAATTCCACCCGTCCGGCGCCGCTCAGCAAGAAGCTGCGGATTCTGCCCGGCGCAGCGTAATTCCAACCGACGATCGTTCCTGCATCGTTAATGCCCGTGTACATCGCGTACGCAGGGCTGAGCGAGACGAAGGCGCCGTTCTCCATCAGCCAGCCATGCATCGTCCCAGGGTTGTGGATGCAGCCCACAATGGCGCCAGACGAATTGATGGCCAAGGGCATCGTGTTAAAGCGCCCCTGGCGGTCGATGGTCGAAAACTTTCCGGCGGCGGTGCGCAAGAACCCGTGCATCAGCTTGTCCGCGGCATAGCCATAGTAGCCGACCACATCGCCGGCCTGATTGATGCCCGAGGCTTCGGTCCAGTCTGCCCCCGGATAGTCGAAACTCGTAAAACCGTGGCCGTCATAAAGAAAGCTATGTTCAGAACCATCGCTGTTGTAGTAATAGCCGACAATGGTTCCCGAATCGTTGATGTTGCTGGCGCCGGTGGCGGCGGCACCGGGATAGTTGAACGTTGTCTGCGCCGCCGCCGCGAGGGGCGCGACGGATGCCAGTACTGCCAACAGCAACACCATCAACCCGCGGCTGGCGGTCGTGGACCTCATGTTTGTGGACTGGCGGGCGAAAAGTTTCCGTGATGTGTTCATAAATGCCTCCTTGTAAGAGCTTGTTGGGCTTTAGTTGTCCGTTGTGGGGACACCGAACGTCAGGGTGGAGCCCGAAACTGTTCGGGCTCCACAGATTCGGGTCATTACTTTTTCAGCGCCTGCACGACCGTGTTATCGGTGCCTTTCCCCCATTGGGTCGCGACTTCCGTTTCCATTCTGGACTTCGACAGTTGCCCCCCGTGCTCCCCCAGCCAAACCTGTGCCAGGAAATAGACGTTCCCATAACGATGGAACACCAGACCAGGGCTGGACCGGGCGCTTGCCATTTCGATGTTGTTGGCGTACATCAACCGTCCGGCCTTGAAATCGGCGCTGCGCAGCAAGTACCAGTGTGGCTGGCCGGTATAGGTGAGTTCGTACTTGCCGGCGGGATATGCCGTGTTGTTGAGGTGAAAGTTAAAAGGGATGTTGACGATGCGAGCGTCCACCTGCGCCGATGCGGGGGCCGGGCACAGAGTGACTGCCAACACCACCATGGCGGCGAGGACAAGCGTAAGGATTCGCGGTTTCATGACGACTTCCTTTCCGATCCGCAAGCGATCCAGCGCGTGCGGTACCTTGCAAAACTGCTGCGACTATCGCTGCGCACAGTGGAGCAAGCCCCGACGGCAATCAAGGGGCGCGGGGTTAGTTGTTGGTGAGCGTCTAAGTTGCTGAACTTGAGCCGGTTAACTTCTCAGGTCTACGGGATTGCCTTTCGACGTATAATGCGCGCACTTCCCCAAATGGTGAATCGCTGTGGGTGCGCCTGCGTCTCCGGGCGAAATCGTGCTTCATTTCGGCGCCTTTGAACTCGATGTGCGAACCGGCGAGCTGCACAAGTCGGGGCACAAAATCGCACTGCGCCCGCAGGCTGCCAAGATCCTCGCCATGCTCGCCGGCCGTCCGGCGCAACTGGTCACGCGCGAGGAACTGAAAGACGAAATCTGGGGCCCGGACACGTTTGTGGATTTCGAGCACGGGCTGAACCTGTGCATCCGGCAGATCCGGGCGGCGCTGGACGACGATGCCGACACGCCGCGGTATGTCGAGACACTGCCGCGCCGTGGGTACCGTTTCATTGCCCCGGTTGAAAGCAACAATGGGCCGGCAGAGCCGGGCAGCCATGAGACGGCGGCCGAGGCGAGGCGCGAAGCAGCGGTCGAGCCGGGCGGCTCGCGCCGGCTGTTTTGGCCCGGGCTGGCGGCATTGGCTGCCATCCTGGTGGCGTTTGTCGCCACGCTGGCAATCACCACTTCGTTGCATTGGCGCGCCGTGTTGCTTGGCGACCACAGCTCTCCTGTCCCCGCGACGACCGCTTCGGCGGAGCCGGCGCGATGCATGCTCGTTGTCCTTCCCTTCGATAATCTAGGCAGTCCCAAGCAGGAATACTTCAGCGCCGGCCTTACGGAAGAGATCACTACTCAGTTATCCGAGCTGGTGCCCGTCAGGCTCGGCGTGATCGCGCGCACCTCGGCGGTTCGTTACAAGCAGAGCGGCAAGCCGATCAGCGAAATCGGGCGCGAACTCGGGGTGGCGTACGTTGTCGAGGGAGGCGTGCTCCGGGCCCGGAACCGTGTGCGCGTCGGTGTGCAGCTGATTCGAGTCAGCGACCAATCTTCGGTGTGGGCGGAGGAGTTTGAGGGCGAACTGCGCGACGTAATCATTCTGCAGGCGAAGATCGCGCAGGCCATTGCGCGCGGAGTTGGGGTGACCCTGACGATGCCGGAGCAAACGCGGCTAGCCAGCGCTCGCATCGTCAATGCCGACGCTCATGAGGCTTATCTGCGCGGCGTGTACGAACTGCGGAAGAATACCGCTGAGAGCCTTGAAAATGCGATCCAATATTTTCAGCAAGCGCTCGCCCGCGAACCCGACAATGCGATCGCGTATGTTCGTCTTGCGGAGGCTTATTACTACCAAAGCACGATTTACAAGGCTCCGCTTGCGGTGATGCCCCAGGCAAAGGCCGCCGCCGCGCGCGCGATCGAGCTCGACGAAACCGTTGCCGATGCACACGCTTTGCTCGGCAAGATTAAGCTTAGTTTCGACTGGGACTGGCCCGGCGCCGAACGAGAATTCCGCCGCGCGCTGGAACTGAATCCCAGCCTTTCCTCCGCGCATGCCGGGTACGCGGAGTACTTGCAAACGCAAAACCGTGGGGATGACGCCATTCGCGAACTCCGGCGCGCCCAGGAGTTGGATCCTCTGTTGCCGGTAGCGCACGGGCACTTGCCGTTGTACCTGTTCGAACTGCGGCGATATGAGCAAGCGGTCGAAGCAGCTCACCAATCGACGCAGACCAACGAAAGTGCTCTCCCGCTGGCGTTGGCGGAACTCGGCCGGTCGGCGGAGGCGATTGATGCGGCCGATCGAATCGCGAAGTCCACCTCGAATCCAATCACGATGTCTCATGTCGCAGCGGCCTTTGCGCTCGCCGGAAGAAAGGACAAGGCCAAAGAATTGCTGCACCGGATAGAGGCACAGGCGGCGCAACGCTACATTTGCGGAGTGAATCTAGGCGGCCTTTATGCCGTGCTTGGAGATAAGGAGCGAGCGTTGGCCTCACTGGAGCGAGGCTATCGTGACCGTTCGGATTGAATGCCCGTTATCGGGGTGGATCCCCGATTCGACTCGCTGAGGAGCGATTCTCGGTTTCAAGACCTGCTGCGCCGCGTCGGCTTACCGCATTGAGAACCGATAACCGAAAAACTGTCCTTCCCAAATTACCTCCTCCGTTACCGTCGCAGCCCAAGCCCCTGCGCCAATCGCCAAAGCAATTACCGCGAGCCATCACCGAGCGCCTATAGCCGAAGGCCGATTGCCGACGGCCGAAACACCGACTGACCGATAGACCGAAATACACAGCCCGCAGTATCATGTGAGCCATGAACCTCGGCTTACCCGAAATGATTTTTATCTTCCTGCTGGCCCTGATTATCTTCGGGCCGCGGAAGCTGCCCGAGATCGGGCGGCAGATCGGGAAAGCCATGGGCGAATTCAAGAAGGCCAGCAACGAGTTCAAGTCGCAAATCGAAGGCGAGATGCGCAACCTGGAGCTGGAAGAAGCGGTGAAGCGCGCGTCCGAGCCGCAGATCCTGCCGCCGGAACATACCGTCCCTGTCGTGGCAAATGCGGGCGAGACTTCGGAAAACCCCCACCCTGTCTCGCCAAACCCGGGCGAGACAAGGGTGGGGCAACCGGAAGAAAGCGCCGCCGCCGTCGCCAGGCACGACCCCGCGCCTGCGCCCGACGTTGCCAGTGCGCATGACGGCGCAAATCTGAGCGAGACTTCGGAAAACCCCCACCCCCTCTCTCCGCTCGGGGCAGGCTCTGTTTCGCCCCCTCGCTTCGCTTCGGGGCAGGCTCCCCCAGGCGAAACAAGGATGGGGCAACCGGACTCGCACGATGCCGCGCCTGCGCCCGCCGATCATCCCGCACAGGCCAAGGCCGCCGATGCCTGATTTCGATCCCGTCGCCGCGGGGCGTAAGGCCATCTCCGAAAAAATGGCGAGCATGAGCTTCCTCGATCACCTCGAGGAGTTGCGCCGGCGCATCATCTGGTCGCTGGTGTTCGTGGCCGCCGGTTTCGGCATCTGCTTCGGCTACGCGGAAAAGATTTACGGCTACATGCAGGTGCCGATCATGGAGGCGCTGCGCAACCATCATCTCGACCAGCGGCTGGTGTACCTGAACCCGACCGAGCCCTTCAACATGTATCTGAAGGTCGGGTTCATTGCCGGCGTGTTCGTCGCCTCGCCGTTCGTGCTCTACCAGGTGTGGGCGTTCATCGCGCCCGGCCTGTACCGGCACGAAAAGCGCTACGTGATGCCATTCATGTTTTCGTCGGTGGGGCTGTTCATCGCCGGCGGATTGTTCGGATACAAGATGGTGTACCCGGCGGCGCTGGATTTCCTGATCGGCTACGGCGCGCAATTTCAGCCGATGATCACGATCGGCGAATATACCGACCTGTTCCTGACCATCATCATCGGGCTGGGCATCATTTTTGAAATGCCGATCCTGGTGTTCTTCCTCTCGCTGATGGGCGTGATCAGCGCGGGGTGGATGTGGCGCAACCTGCGCTACTCGATCCTGGTGATCTTCATCATCGCCGCGATCGTGACGCCGACCACCGACATCCTGAACATGTGCCTGTTCGCGGCGCCCATGGTGGTGCTGTACGTGGTGAGCATCTTCATCGCCTGGCTGGTGAGTCCGGCGCGGCGGAAAGCCCGCAAAGAAAAAGACGCGGAAGCTGCCAGCAGCGAGTAGGCAAGGAACAAGGCGCAAGGCACAAGGCACAAGGCACAAGGAAAAGCTGGAACACCTTGTGGCTGAAGCCAGGAGGTCATTGATAATGACCGTCCAATGTCCTACCCTGAGCCGCATGGAAGCAGGTGGCGCCAAGGCGGTGGCCGCGGAAAGCTTGCAGGCCGAGCAAGACCGCAAGGCATTGCAACTGATGCTGGAATACGTGTGTACGGCGACCCGTGCCGACGGATGTGCCGTCACCCTGAACCAAGGCAGCGCCCGTGCGATGCAGGCCAGCGTCGGGACGACGCCACCACCCGACAGCGCTCCTCACCCCGCTGCCGCCATGCGCGCGGAGTGTCTGCGCACCGGAGCGGTGGTGGATTGCGTAGACACGGCTTCTGATGCGCGCGGCATCATCAACGCCGAAGCCTGCGGGCGGATGAAAATCGGTGCCGTGGTGGCCGCTCCGGTGCGCGTCGAAGGCAGGACGGTGGGCGTTCTGGAAATACACTCCGCCCTGGCCTACAACTTCATGGAAGACGATGTTGAAGTGCTGAAACGCGTGGCCGATGTTATCGGCGCCCTGATTTGCAAGCAAGGGACGGTATAGACCCACATCTGCCAAATGCGGGCAGATGTGGGGCACCGCAGGTTTTTTACTGCAATTCCGGCGGCAGGACGCAGATGTCGGGCAGGTTGCGGTAGCGCTCGGCGTAGTCCATGCCGTATCCCACCACGAACTCATCGGGAATGACGAAACCGACGTAGTCGGCCTTGACCGGCTCGATGCGGCGGCACGCCTTGTCGAGCAGCACCGCTACCTTCAGCGCGCGCGGCTGGTGGGCGAGGAAGAGCTTGCGCAGGTATCCCATGGTGAGGCCGGTGTCGAGGATGTCTTCGACGATGATTACGTTTTTGTCGGCCATGGATGAATCCACGTCCTTGTTCATCTTCACCTCACCGCTGGTCTTGGTGCCGTTGCCGTAGCTGGCGACGCTGATGAAGTCGAACGTCGCGTCCAGCTTGACCTGCCGCGCCAGATCGCCGAGAAAAATGGACGCGCCCTTCAGCACGCCCACGAAGATGATGGATTGGCCGGCGAAGTCGCGGGTGATCTGGTCCGCCATCTCGCGGACGCGGCGCGCGATCTGATCTCGGGTGAACAGGACTTTGAGTTGAGAACCCACGGCAGGGGTGGAGTGCATGGACGGCTATGGTAGCGCAAAATTCGTGCTGCCCGAAGCGCGATCTGCGGGTCTCTCGGTCGATCGGTCTGTCGGTCTATCGGTCAATCATCGCCGGCCGACAGACCGACAGACCGATCGACCGAGAGACTGCTAAAATCCTTCCGCCTCATTTGTAGCAGACATGACAGAAAGGCGGCCATCATGGATCTGAAAGGCGCGAAGCTCACTTGGCTGGGACACTCCACATTCCGGCTGGAGACCGGCGGCAGGACCATCCTGATTGATCCCTGGGTGATGGGGAACCCGTCGTGCCCGGACAGCGAAAAGAAATTGAAAAAAGTGGATGCGATGCTGTGCACGCACGGTCACTTCGACCACATCGGCGACGCGGCGGCGATCGCGAAGCAGCACAACCCGGTGGTGGTGGGGATCTTCGAACTGGCGATGTGGCTGCAGAAAAAGGGCGCGAAGCAGGTTGCGCCGATGAACAAGGGCGGCTCGCAGGAGGTCGCCGGCATCCACGTCACCATGGTGCACGCCGACCACTCCTGCGGAATCCAGGAGGACGATGGGTCCATCATCTATGGCGGCGAGGCGTGCGGCTACGTCATCGAACTGGACAGCGGCGTGAGGCTGTACCACGCCGGCGACACCAACGTGTTCGGCGACATGCACATCATCCACGAGCTGTATCACCCGGAGATCGTGATGCTGCCGATCGGCGATCTGTTTACCATGTCGCCGCGCGAGGCGACCTACGCGTGCCAGTTGCTGCGGCCTACAACGGTGATCCCCATGCACTGGGGCACGTTTCCGGCGCTGACCGGCACGCCCGCGGAACTGAAGCGGTTGGTCGCGGACGTGGGATGCGATGTGCTGGCCATGAAACCCGGACAGACGATGGGGTGAGGGCGGAGTTGAATTGAAGAGGGCGTGCTCAAAGAAGCGCAAGGTCCCTCGACTCGCGCTTCCTCCCCTTCGACTGCGCTCAGGGTCGGTCGCGCTCGCTCGGGATGACACATCATATTTTTCGTGAGAGAGGATTATGGCAAGAGCGAAGCGACCCTCGTGGGCGATGGGCGGCATCACCGGCGAAGCGGTGGACAACTATCTCTACTCGCTGCTGCCGGAGAGCGATCCGGTGCTGCGCGAGATGGAAGAAGAGGCGGCGAAGCGCAAGATCCCGATCGTGGGACCGGCGGTGGGGAGGCTGTTTTACATGCTGGCGCGGCTGAGCGGAGCGCGGCGCGTGTTCGAGATGGGCTCGGCGATCGGATATTCGACCATCTGGTGGGCGCGCGGCGTCGGCGAAGACGGGCACGTGATCTATACCGACGGCGATTCCAAGAAAGCCATGGAGGCGTACAAGAATTTCGAGCGCGCCGGGGTGGAGAAGCGGATCGAGATCAAGGTGGGCGACGCGCTGGAGCTGCTGTCGGAGCAGAACCTGGAGCCGTTCGACATCATCTTCAACGACGTGGACAAGGAAGATTATCCCAAGGTGTTCCGGCTGGCGGTGCCGCGCATCCGCCGAGGCGGGCTGTTCGTCGCCGACAACGTGCTGTGGAGCGGAAGAGTTCCCGACGCGGCGGCGGGCGGCAAAAATGTGGCGGAGTCCACGCGCGCGATTGTCGAGTTTAACCGGATGCTGTACAGCGCGAAGGAACTGTTTCCCACAATTTTGCCGCTGCGGGATGGAGTGGCGGTGGCGTTGAAGCAGTAGCGAGTCCCGAGTCCCGAGTCGCGCAGCAGCGGACATTACGCGCTCGAGGGCGAGCGCGCTCCACCATCTAAGAACATCAACGCCGCGCTGACGGGATCGTCGGCGATCTCGTTCACCAGGCCGATGCGCAGGGCCTCGCGGGCGTGGACTTTCTCGGCTTCGATCATCATCTGCAGGGCGCGCGTTTTGCCGACCAGGCGCGGCAGGCGCTGTGTTCCTCCCCATCCGGTGATCAAGCCCAAGGCGGCGCCGCGATGTCCGAAAACGGCGTGCGGCGAGGCGATGCGGCGATGGCAGGCGAGCGCCAAGTCGAGTCCGCCGCCCATGCAGTATCCGCCGACGGCGGCGACGACGGGAGCGGGGAAGCAGCCAATTTCATTCATCAGCGCCTGGCCCATGTGCGAAAAGTCATACGCCGTGGGGCCGGTGAGGGCGACGATTTCCAACAACTCAGCCCCGGCGGAAAAGAATTTGTGGTTGCCGGTGATGATGAGCGGCCGTGGGTCGCGCGCGAGTTCGCGGACAGCGTCGGCGAGGGCGAGCACGCAGGCGCGGCTGAGGCGGTTGGTGCCGTCGGGCGAAGCGAGACGCAGGATGGTGGCGCTGTTGTGGTTTTCGAGTTCGTAGTGCGCCGGAGAGTTCATTTCACCACAGAGGCACGGAGACACGGAGGAATTTGGTAATTGGGTAATTTCGTAATTTGGTAATTGGACAGAGCTGCGTAGCTTTCATTGCCCCAGTCGACCCGAAAATTATCAAATTGCTAATTTACGAAATTACGAAATGGCGTTTACGACACCTGCGCGCATCCGAATCTCCATGGCGAATCTTACGTGCTGGCGGGGATGCCGCGCGGTTTCACGTTGTGGCGGATGAACTGGATGATCTCGTCCATGGCGGTGCCCGGCTGAAAAATTCCCGCAACACCTTGCTGCTTAAGCTGCGCCACGTCCTGGTCGGGAATGATGCCGCCCACCAACACCAGCACGTCGTCCATCTTATTGTGCTTCAGCAGGTCCATGACGCGCGGCACGATGGCATTGTGCGCGCCGGAGAGGATGGAGAGGCCGATGACGTCCACGTCTTCCTGGAGGGACGCGTTAACGATCATCTCCGGGGTCTGGCGCAGGCCGGTGTAGATGACCTCCATGCCGGCGTCGCGCAGGGCACGCGCGATCACCTTGGCGCCGCGGTCGTGGCCGTCCAGACCGGGTTTGGCGACAAGGACACGGATTTTGCGCTCGGCTGGCATTTAACAGCCTATTTAACCACAGAGGACACGGAGGAAGACAGCTAGCCACGGATTTACGCGGATGAACGCGGATCGGAACAACAAAAGCAACGAAGAATTTAGCCACAGAGGACACGGAGGAAGACAGCTAGCCACGGATGTACGCGGATGAACGCGGATCGGAATCGGGAAGGAGAGGAAACGCAAGGTCCCTCGACTCGGCGTCGCAACAGCAGCGACGCCTCGCTCGGGATGACACAGGAGCTGGATGGAAGTCCCTCAAACGGGACTCATGAAGCGGTCACCTTCTTGGCCTTCGTATTCCTCTGTGTGCTCTGTGGCTGAGTTTTCTTGGCGGGTTTGTCCACCGAGCGCCACAGATACCAGCAGGCCAGGGAGCGGTAGGGCTTCCACTTTTCCGAGAACTTCAAAATCTGCTTCGGCTTGGGGATCCTACGCTTGCCGTAAGCCTTGCAGATCGCCATGTTGATGCCGAGGTCGGCGGTGGGCATCACGTCGAGGCGGCCGAGCGCGAAAATGAGGAACATCTGCGCCGACCAGACCCCGACGCCTTTCACGCGCGTGAGGTGCTCGATGACGTCGCTGTCGGACATGTCCGGCAGGCTGGCAAAGTCCACGTCGCGCGCAATGGTTTTGTGCGCCAGGTCGCGAATGTAGCTGAGCTTCTGGCGGGAGAGGCCGCAGGCGCGCATCTGGTCTTCGGTGAGGGCGAGCACGGATTCGGGCGTGATTCCGAAGCCGCCGTAGAGAGAGCGCTCGGTGTCCTGCCCGCCGACCGCCTGCTCGCAGGCGTTCTGCAGGCGCTGGTAGATGGTGCGGGCGGCGGCGCCGGCGAGTTGTTGAAAAACGATGGCGCGGACCATGGCTTCAAAGGTCGCCGGCCGGCTGTCGAGGCGGAAAGGGCCGACGCGGGCGATGATCGAGGCCATGACGGGATCGGATTTCTTCAGGTGAGTGATGGCGCGGCGCATGGGAGTTTCAGTTTCGAGTTTCAGTATCAGGTTGTCAATGTGCAGGGACGAAATCGGCTCACCACGGAGGCACGGAGTATTGAAGATTGCAGATTGAAGATTGGAGAATGGGCGCCGCGCGGCGGGGGTGGGCTGACGAATTTCGCCGCTGCGGGCGAGGGCGCCCGCGGCAGCAGCGATTTGCGTGCGGTAAACGGTGGTCCCGGCGAGGGCGCCGGGACCTACAAGTTTCAGTGAGGTGATGCTGACGGGTTACGTGATGCTCGCCTCTTCGTAGGTGCCGTACACCTCGCGCAGGGCGGCGCAGATTTCGCCGACGGTGGCGTAGGCGCGGACGGCTTCGATGATATAGGGCATGGTGTTGGCGTCGGAGACCGAGCCATCGGGCTTGACACGCGGTTCCTGCGCCGCGGCCTTCTTCAAGGCGTCAAGGCGGCGGCGGACTTCGTCGTTGCTGCGGCGAGCGCGCAGTTTCTTCAGTTTTTCCGTCTGCTGGCGCGCGACGGAGTCGCCAATGTGCAAAATCTCAGGCGATTCTTCCTCGATGGTGAACTCGTTGACGCCGACAACGACCTTCTCGCGGTTCTCCACCGCGCGCTGGTACTGGTAGCTGGCCTCGGCGATTTCTTTTTGCGGATAGCCGCGCTCGATGGCCTTGACCATGCCGCCCATGGCGTCCAGCTTGTCGAAGTAGTCGAAAGCGCCTCTTTCCATGTCGAGCGTCAGGCGCTCCAGGAAGTACGAGCCGCCCAGCGGATCAATGGTCTGGGTGACGCCCGATTCGTAGGCGATGATCTGCTGCGTGCGCAGGGCGATGCGGGCGGCCTCGGCGGTGGGCAGCGCGAGGGCTTCATCGTGAGCGTCGGTATGCAGCGACTGCGTGCCGCCCAACACCGCCGCCAGCGCCTGGATGGCAACGCGGGCGATATTGTTCAACGGCTGCTGCGCGGTGAGCGAGACGCCTGCCGTCTGGGAATGGAAGCGCATCAGGCGGGTGCGTTCGTTTTTGGCGCCGAAGCGGTCCTGCATCAGCCGGTGCCAGATCTTGCGGGCGGCGCGGTACTTGGCGATCTCCTCGAAGAAATCACTGTGCGCGTTGAAGAAGAAGCTGAGGCGCGGACCGAACTCGTCCACGTCGAGGCCGCGACGGCGCGCCCATTCGACGTACTCGACGCCGTCATACACGGTGAATGCCAACTCCTGCAGCGCGGTGGAGCCGGCCTCGCGGATGTGGTAGCCGCTGATCGAAATCGTGTTAAACCGCGGGGTGAACTTGGAACCGAATTCAAAGGTGTCAATCACCAGGCGCATGCTGGGCGCCGGCGGGTAGATGTATTCCTTCTGCGCGATGTATTCCTTGAGGATGTCGTTCTGGATGGTGCCGGAAATCTTGTTCCAGTCGGCTTTTTGTTTTTCGGCCACGACCAGGTACATCGCCCACAGCACCGAGGCGCCAGAGTTGATGGTCATGGAAGTGGTGACGTTCTCCAGGTCGATGCCGTTGAAGAGGATTTCCATGTCCTCGAGCGAGTCAATGGCGACGCCGCACTTGCCGACCTCGCCCTCGCTGAACGGGTGGTCGCTGTCGTAGCCCATGAGGGTGGGCAGGTCGAAGGCAACCGACAATCCAGTGCCGCCGGAGGTGAGCAGGTACTTGTAACGCTCGTTGGTCTCCTCCGGCGAAGCGAAGCCGGAGAACTGGCGCATGGTGAAAAGCTTGCCGCGGTAGCCGGAGGCGTGAATGCCGCGCGTGTAGGGCGGCTGGCCGGGATAGCCGAGATATTCGTCGTACTTCCAGTTCTCGGGCAAATCGGCCTGGGAATAGAAGCGCCGAACCGGGTAACCGGAAATGGTGGTGTAGCGAGCGCGGCCGTGCTCGTCGAGATTGGTGCCGGTGGGTGCGCCGATCGGCTTCTCCGGCGCCTTCTCCAGAGACTTGGCCAGCATTCCCTCGGCCCACTTCTTTTCCGACTCGGAGGGATGGCGTCCTTCAAAGACGTCGGCGACCGGGGATTCTTGCACCCCGGCACGCGCAACATCGGCGCGCGCTGGGGAGCCAGCAGTGGCTACCGGTTGGTTGGTGCGCTTTTTGTCGGCCATGATGGTTGTCGAAGCAAACCCCTCATCATAAGAGATGCACGGAGTAGTAGCAAGAATGTCACCATTTCGCGAAGGTCAAAACGCTTCCTGAAAACTGCAAAGAGTTGCGGTAACCAGAACCGGAGTACCGGCGTAACGGGGGCATAGGTGGCGAGATGTCAATCACTTGCGATCTCCCGGTATGGCGCTCCGGTTGCGATATAGGAATGTGCACGCACTTGGAGCGAGGCCAGACATGGACAGTTTCCTGCAACGTGAACGGGAAGAGCTGAAAACGCGGTGGACCGGCGTGCTCGTGTTGCTGACTTGTCTCGCCATGATCCTGGTCGTGGCACAACAGGGCGGCACCATTGATAAACAGCGGAACCTGATCCAACTGCTTTGGGACGATAGCAAAGCACTGAACAAAATCCGCGTCCAAGATCTCGTCAAACAGCGCGAGAAAATCTTCGCCACCGATCCGCACTACGCCGCGCCGCAAGAAAAAGACAAAGCCCCGGCTGAAAAGGCTGCGCCGGCGCCGGAACGTCCGCCGGTGCTGCCGCCGAAGCCGGCCCGGGTGCTGCGGCAGATTTGAAGGTAGATGGTGGCTGGGATTTTTTCCGCACTACAAACAGTTTCAGGATTAGTGTAGCCGAGAGAGGAAAACCGAGATCTCTCGACTCGGGTTTCCCGCGCACGACCACCCCAGCACGCCAAAAGCAGGCGTGCCGGGGACCCCGGTTACAAAGACGCGCGGGAGCCCTCCCTCGCTCGGGATGACATCGGTCACATAAAAAGTGAAACGGCCTCCAATTGAACACACTTACAAGTCAGCAGAGTGCTTTTCGGTCCTGTGCCTTGCGCCTTGAGCCTAGCGCCGGTGGCGTGAGAGTTCCCACGCCTTGGCGTATTTCCAGCTCACATACGCGGCGTGATACAGGTGCAGCAGCAAGCCCTCGCGTCCATCGAGGAAGCCGAGGCGCACAACATAGTTGTAGAAAAACGTCGCCACCGGGTTGACGACGATGTTCACCAGGTCGAAGCCGCGGGGGCGCGCTTTGTTCAAGTGCTCGGCCTGCATGGAGGAATAGCTGTTCATGTGGGCGATGTAGCCGGGCAGCGTGGGATAGGCGTAGTGCAAGATCGCATTCCGCAGGTTGGCGGTTGCGCCGGTGATTGCCATGGTGGGATGAGCGCCGTGCTCCACCCAACGCGCGGCGCCGCGGCGGACCAGGCGCAGCTTGCGGTCGGGATAGAAGCCGCCGTGACGGATCCAGCGGCCCAGAAAAAAATTCTTGCGCGGAATCCAGTAGCCGTTCACCGGCGGATCGCTCGCCAGCAGAGTGCGGATTTCGCCGGCGGCCGCCGGTTCCAGGGGCTCGTCGGCATCGAGCGAGAGCACCCAGTCGCACGCCGCCTTGTCGAGCGCCGAATTTTTCTGCCCGGCAAAGCCCTTCCACGGTTCGTGAAAAATTCTTGCCCCGGCGGCGGCCGCGATCGCAAGCGTGCGATCGGTGGAACCGGAATCGACAAGGATGATTTCGCCGCCGAGCGAGCGCAGCAGCCCCTCCACGCTGTCGAGCGTCCGCGGAAGGCTTTCCTCTTCATCCTTCGTGATGATGGCGACCGAAAGGGTCACGGGGGAATTGTAGATTGATGATTGTAGATTGACGATTGCAAGACGAGTACCGAGTCCCGAGTCCCGAGCGAAAAAGAAGAAGGCCGGGTTGGTCACCCGGCCTTGACATGTCGAAATCTTTCCCTCAGGGGCTAAAGCCCAGCTTTTGGTGGCCTCGGGCGGCACGGCTGAAGCCGTGCCCTTCCCAAACGAGTTCTCGAAACCAGTTCCAGACACTCACCACTAGCCACCAGCCACTGCGTTAGCGCAATTCAGGCGGGGTCGGGGTTGGGGGCGGTGTTGATGGCGCCGGCGGCTGGCCGACCGGGCCGGTGGGCGAGGGCGGCAGCGGTTGGCTGGTTGGGCCCGGCTGCTGCGGCGTGATCGGCACCGCCTGCGGGTTCTGGCTGCGCGGAATGACGCCCGGGACAGAGGGGGGCTTCCTCACCTGCGCGTTCTCGGCATCGGTGACATCAATGCCGAGACGGGTGAGCGTCAGGCCGGTGGCGCGATCCACTTCCACGCGCGATTTCTCATAGGCCGCGCGCGCCGCCACCAGGTTCGATTCCGCCTGCGTCAGGTCGCGCTGCGCCTGCAGCACGTTGTAATTGGTGGACGCGCCCAGCAGGTATTTCTTCTGCTCGGCATCCAGGCTTTCGGCGGCCAGCTTGGCGCCGGCCTGGGCGGCGTCGACCCGCGCCCGGTTCTGCTCCAGGGCGTATTGCGCGTTGCGCACCTCGATGCGAATCTGGTTCTGAAGCTGCTGCAAGCGCATCTGCGCCTGGCTGTATTCCAGCTCGGAGCGGACCTGGTCAGCCTGGGCGCTGCGGTTGCGAATGGGGATGGTCAGCGACAGGCCCACGCCCTTGTCCGGCGCGGTGGAGTCGAAGAGGCTGCCGAAGGTGGAACCGTAGCCCGCCGCAGGAATGGTGCCGGCGACATAACAACGGGTCGGGTTCGCGGTGGGCGCGCCGCAAATGGCGAGCGCGTTCTCGTTGCCGCCCAGGGCCGACGAGCCGTAGAAGGCGAACAGGTCGAGCGTCGGCAGCAGCGCGCTGCGCGCGGCTTTCTTGTTGATGTCGCGGTTGGTCAGGTCAATGCGCGACTGCGCCAGTTCCCAGCGGTGGGAGAGCGCATCGTTTTCCATATCCTGGATCGGTGTGACCGGCTCGGCGGAGGGCATCGACATGGTGTCCGTCGGTATCACCTCGGCGGCCGCGAGCAGCGGATCCTGCAGGTTGCGCGCCAGCGCGTTTTTGGTGAGCAATTGCTGCAACTGGAGCGCCGTCTGGCTGACAATCAGGTCCTGCTTGGCGGAAGCGACCGCGCTTTGCGAGCGCACCACCTCGATCGGCGCCAGAGTGCCGATCTGCACCTGCTTCTGGGTGTCGGTGAGCAACTGGTTGGCCAGCCCGAGCGAGCGCTCTTTCACGCGCACGTCCTCGTAAGCATTCACCAGGTCCCAATAGATGTTCTGAATCTGGGTGACGGTGGAGATCACCTGGCCGCGGAAGGCGACGTCGGCAATCTCGCGGCTGTTCTTCGCCATGCGGATGAAGCGCATGTTGGGTGCGATGCCGAAGCCCTGCAACAGGTGCTGGCTTACAGTGAAGCGAAAGCTGCTATTGAGCACCGGGTTCAGGCTGGTGAAGACGCTATTGGTGGTGACGCGGGAATTGTTGAACCCGACACTCATGTTGGTACCGGTAGCGAATCCCTGGTTATAGGAGAAATTGCCGGTGCTGGTGTTTTGCGTCAGGTTGGGTACGCCGGCCAGGATGGTGTTCGACTGCGGCGTGTTGGCGCGTTCGATCTGCAAGGTGCCGCTGAGGAACGGGTCGAAGGAGGGCACAGCAGGGCCAACGCCGGTGGTGGAAGTGACCAATCCGCCGGTTCCGGTGCCGGCGCCGCCCGCCGCACTGGTGGTACCGCCGGCGCTCGCGCCCGATGCGCCCGTGCCGAACCCGCCGACACCGCCGCCGGGGGTGCCGGTCACCAGGCCGGTGGCCACGCCGCGCGCCGCCGCGCCCGACTTGGTGCGCAGGATGTCGGTGTCGGCGATGTCGAGGTTATAACGGGCAATCGCCAGGTCGAGGTTGTTCTCCAGCGCCAGCGTGATGGCGTTGTCCAGCGAGAGCATCAGCTTGCCGTTCTGGATCAACTGGTCGATGCGGGGGCTGTTCGAAAAGTTCGGCGGAGACACGTCCCGCGCTTGGTAGGGCGCGATGACATTCGGAAACTGCGATTTGCCTTTGGAATAATCCGTGCGCTGAGCCCAGGCGGACGAAGCCAGGCACGCCACCAAAGCCAGGATGATCAGACTGCCGCGAAACACAAGAAAAGACCTCGAAGACATGCGCTTCTCTCCAGTAAGTCGTTAAGCAGTGCTATGCGATAGACTGCCGGGGGCCGCGATCGTCAACCGTTGATACGCAAATGCCCTCCGGCAGGTTCAAAAAACCGGCCGGCGGGATAGGGCCACCGCTGCTTGGATGCGGAAACGCACTAGTATAGCCGACGCGGCGCGGCCCACCGCAGTTCCATTGAGTAAGATTTTGTAAACACCGGCGCGGCACTTTGGTTGCGTGCGCCATCGGTTCGATGCGAAATCTGAAATTCACGCTCGCCTACGACGGCACCGACTTTCATGGCTGGCAGGTGCAGCCCGGCCGGCCGACCATCCAGGCCGCGCTGGCCGACGCGCTGCGGCGGATTACCGGCGAAACCGTCCTGCCGCAGGGTTCCGGCCGGACGGATGCCGGGGTACACGCGCTGGCGCAGGTGGCGTCGTGCGCGCTTGCCTCTTCCATCCCGGCGGCGAACCTGGTGGTGGCGCTCAATGACATTCTGCCGCCTGCGATCCGCGTCATGCAGGTGGAGGAAGCGCCGCCGGAGTTCCATGCCCGCAAGTCGGCTCGGGCGAAAACCTACCGATACCGCATCTATCGCGGCGACATCTGCCCGCCATTGCTGGCGCGCTACGTTTATCACCACCCGTATCCGCTGGATGAAAACGCAATTTGCGCCGCCGCCGACGGGGTCGCCGGCGAGCACGATTTCACCTCGTTTGCGGCGGTGGATCCGGAGAAGCGCGAGGAAGAGGGCGGACGCTCTAACGTGCGGACGATTGTTGTTTCGCAATGGCAGCGCGCCGGTGAAGAGCTCATCTATACCGTCCGCGGCAGCGGATTCCTGCATCACATGGTTCGCAACCTGGTGGGGACGTTTCTGCTGGTGGGGAAGGGAAGCCTGCAACCGGCCGATCTGGCGCGCCTATTGCAGGCGCGCAATCGCTCGGCGAATCCGGGGGCGACGGCGCCGGCGAGCGGACTGTACCTGGTCGGGGTGGAGTATTGATAGAGTCTTTCCGGGAAATCGGAAATGAAAATTAAGAATTAAGAATATTTGTAATGGGTAATTTGCAATTTGATTTGTATCCGCAGGCACTTCGGATTCATCCGACCATCTAGCACGCCGGCCAATGGCCCATTACAAATAACCGATTACAAATTCTCATGTATCACTACGACATCAACACCGCCCTCGAGGAACTCAAGGAAGACGCGGTCCTGCCCAATCCCGTGCATGTGCGCGACATGATGCTGCGCGCCAAGCTGTCGCCCGACCGTTCGCTGGAGTTGAACCGGTTGTTCTTGGAATATCAGCGGCAGTTTGGGGAGTCGCTGAAGTTGGGCAAGGAACTGTTGACGCACCTCGCGGAGAAATGAAGTCTATCGGTCGATCGGTCTTTCGGTCACTCGGAAACCGCCGATAGACGCATGGACCGATAGACTGATAGACCGACAGACCGACAGACCGAAAGACCAGCTCTCACCGCCGCCTCTTCCGCTTGTCCCGGGAGATATTCTTTCGCGCGAAGAAGGTGAAGTGGTGCGCGCGCATGTCCACCTTCAAGCCCACAAATTTCACGCCCTCATTCTCCAGGCGGAAGCGCTGTTCCATGGCGGCTTCGCCGGTAAGCAGGATTTTGCCACCGGCGCCGACCACGCGCTGCCACGGCAATCCGCTGGAGGCGTGCAGCGCCCACGCGACCTGGCGCGCCGCGCCGGGGAATCCTGCGGCATAGGCGACGTCGCCATAGGTGGCGACCTTGCCGCGGGGAATACGCCGCACCTGGCGCAGCATCTTTTGGAACATTCCATTCTTCATGGTGGTGGTTCAGAATACCCGCATCCGATGCCGCGAAAGAAAATCGTCGCGCTCATCCTGCTCCCGCTGGTGGTTGCACTGCATGTTTATCTGATATGGCTGGGCGACGGGTGGCGCATTTTTGCGCTGGTGGAAGCCGGATTCGGCATCTTTCTGGCCCTGATTCTCCGTGACGCGAAAAAGCTCGGCGGGTGATTGCGATTCACCCAAACGCACTGGTTGACCTGGCTCGCCGGAACGCATTTGCCAAGGACTCCGCCGGCTGCAGAAAATCGCGCAGCTCCGGCGCCGGAATCAGTCTTCCCGGGCGATACACCACCAGCCAGGGGCCCGACACGCTGACTTGGAATTGAAGCTTGGTATCCAACTGTTCAAATGCCTGCGTCACCTCCGGGGTGAACAGCGCGCGCACCGCCGCCTCGTCTTTTCCGTGGAGGTAGAATCGTTTTGAGAAGTCCGGTGCGCCGGCAATGTCAATGTCCGAGTACCCGACCTTGTCCGCCAAACGCCAGAGCACGTTTTCAACGCAGACCATGAACGCCGGCAGCGGTGTCTTCATGTCGAAGGCAACGATGGTAGTTACGGACCGGCTTTTCCCGGCGCCGACGGTTCTATCGGCGATGACCGCGTCGCCACCGCCGGCGTTGCCCCGGAGCACATTGCCGTAGTGCGGCGTATATTCCAGGCGTGTGACGTTAAAGTGGATCCCCGCCAGGTGCGCGGCCAGCGCATCGTCGGGCTTCTCCAAAAAGAGAAAACCGCTTTCCATTCCGAATTGTTCAAGCTCCGCGCGCCGTTGTTTCGCCTCCCTCGATTTGGCGTACAGGGCGAGCACGGCCAGGCCGAGGAAGCCCAGCCACATCGCAAAGAACAGCCATGGCGGAATCTCGAAGTGCATCTTCTGTGGTGCCCGCACGAACGCCAGCAGCATTCCCATAAGGCGAAATCATACCGTCGGCGGGGCGGTCATTTACAATGAAAAACTCGGTAAGAAGGACTGTCCTGACATGTATCGCTGGTCGCAATTATTCATCCCGACGCTGCGCGAAGCCCCGGCCGACGCCGAGGTCGCCAGCCACAAGTACCTGCTGCGCGCGGGCTACGTGCGCCAACTCGCCGCCGGAATTTACTCGCACCTCTTTCTCGGGCAGCGCGCCATGCTCAAGATCACGCAGATCGTGCGCGAGGAGATGGACAAGATCGGGCAGGAATTCAATCTGCCGGCGCTGCATCCGGCGGAAATCTGGCAGGAGAGCGGGCGCTGGCAGGTAATGGGCGACAACATGTTTCGCCTGAAGGACCGCAAGGGCGCCGATCTCTGCCTGGGCATGACGGAAGAAGAGGTGATGACGTCGATCGCGCGCCGCGAGCTGCGCAGCTACAAGCAGCTTCCGCAGATCTGGTACCAGATCCAGTCCAAATTCCGGGACGAGCCCCGCCCCAAGTCGGGCCTGCTGCGCGTCCGGCAATTCACCATGAAGGATTCGTACTCCTTCGATCTGGATCCGGCGGGACTCGACGTGTCCTATCAGAAGCACTACGACGCCTACTGCCGCATCTTCGACCGTTGCGGATTGCAGTACGTGGTGGTGGAAGCGCACTCGGGCGCGATGGGCGGCTCGCAGTCGCACGAGTTCATGGTCTACACCGACGCCGGCGAAGACCTGGTGGTGAGCTGTCCAAACTGCAAGTACGCGGCGAACCTGGAGAAGGCTACCTCGCGGCTGGATGCGGTGGAAGATTATCCCGACGTGGGCGACGGCAAGCCTGTCCCGGTGCACACGCCGGGCATGAAAACGATCGAGGAGGTCGCCAGGTTTCTCGGCGTCTCGCCCAAGAACAAGATGAAGACGCTGGCGCTGATGGCGACCGACGCGGAAGGCGGCAAGCCGCGCGAGGTCCCGGTGGTTGCCTTCCTGCGGGGCGACCACTCGCTCAATGAAGCGAAATTATCCGGCGCGCTCGGCACCACCGCCTTTCGTCCCATGCGCCCGGAGGAAATCGAGGCCGTGTTCGGTTCGCCCGCCGGATTTCTCGGCCCTCTCGGTTCGGAAAATTGGGCGTACAAGGGAATCAAGGCCAAGGTGCTGGTGGAGCGCGCGCTGCTGGGCCGCAAGAACCTGATCGCCGGCGCCAACAAACAGGACTACCACCTGCGCAACGTCACGCCGCAGCGCGATTTTCCTGTCTCAGACGAGATGTGGGCCGACCTGCGCGCGGTTGAGCCTGGCGAAGCCTGTCCCAACTGCGGCACGCCGCTCAAGGTGGCCAAGGCGGTGGAGATCGGGCACATCTTCAAGCTCGGCTACAAGTACGCGGAATCGATGGGGGCGCGCGTGCTCGACAAGGACGGCAAGGAAGTCACCCCCATCATGGGCAGCTACGGGATCGGCATCGAGCGCATCCTGACCGCGGCCATCGAGGAAAACCACGACAACGACGGCTTCTTCCTGCCGCCGCAGATTGCGCCGTTCGAAGTGGTGGTCACGCCCACCAATGTGTCGGACGCCAAGCTGCTGTCCGCCGCGGAGGAGATCGCGCACCAGCTCCAGGCCGCCGGCTTCGACGTCTTGCTCGACGATCGCGACGAGCGTCCGGGAGTCAAATTCAAGGATGCCGACCTGGTGGGCATACCGTTCCGCATCACCATCGGCAAGAAGCTGGCTGAGGGCAAAGTTGAGGTGTTTCACCGCTCGACACGCAAGTCTCAGGATGCTAGTATCCCGGAAATTATTGACATCCTTGAAAAGATGCTCCGGAATAGCCAGGTCCACCACTGACCGGAGGGGGACATAGGGAATGAAAACTCTTCGGGCGATTTTTGGGGTCGTATTCATCGTCGCCGTTGTGATCTCGGTGTGGAAGCTGGTTCCGCCGTATTACAACAATTATCAGCTTCAGGACGCGATCACCGACGAGGCGCGCATGAACACCTACACCCCAAAATCGGTCGAGGAAATGCGCGACACCATCTGGAGAAAGTGCAAAGAACTGGATATTCCCGTCACTCGCGAACAGGTTAACGTGGAGCGCGAAGGCCAATCGGTGGCGATCTGGCTCGATTACACCGTGCACGTGGACTTGCCTGGGTACCCGGTGGACCTGAAATTCCATCCTTCCTCGAAAAACAAGAGTTACTAGCCGAACCTCGTCCGCGGCCCGTCCCTGCGAGCAGCGATTGTTACTACCGACTAACGACCACTGGCTGGACACCCCATCTCATCGGCGGCAGCGATGATTTACAATTAAGCGCAGATTCTGGCCTGGAGTCCACGATTTGCCGTGCCCTTCGTTCGTGGTAGCGGCTGGATAACGTTTTTGGCCGCGCCGCCGTCTGAATCAGGTGGAGTAGTGGCAGCCGGCATCAGGGAAGGGAACCGCGCCGTATCGGGCGCAGGGCTTCATAGTGGCCATTAAGCTCAAAATTCCGCGGGCCAAAGCCCCGGCCAGGGGTGGGCGTTCCTCGTCGCCCTCCCTGGTAAGCCGTTTCAGCCTATCCGATCCGGTAACGCGGGTCGCCTCAGCGTTTTTTCTGGTAGTGACGCTGGTCGTGCTGGGCGTATTCGTCGGCTATTACGTCAAGTACGAGAGGATCATCGACCGCCGCCTGCACGGCCACCTTTTCACCAATGCGACGAGAATCTACGCTCGTCCGGCCAGCGTCTGGGTCGGCGAGGGCATTACGCCGGAAGAAATCGCGAGCCAGTTGCGCCGTGCCGGCTATATTGACGCCGACCAGTCCAGCGGCATCGGCAGCTACCGGCTGATCGCGAGCGGCATCGAGATCCATCCCGGCCCCGAGTCCTACCACAACCAGGACGGCGCGGTGGTGCGTGAGTCCGGCGGCAGGATTGAGCGCATTGTCGGCACCGGAGGCGCCAACGGCCGCGATCTTTCTTCCTACGAGCTGGAACCCACGATGATCACGGCGGTGGACACCGAACAGCGCTTCAAGCGCCAACTGGTGGACTACAAGGACATCCCCAAGGTGCTGGTGGACGCGGTGACGTCCGTCGAAGACCGCCGTTACTTCCAGCATAACGGCGTCAACTACTGGCGCTTCATGCAGGCGGCTTGGATTGACGCGCTCCAGGGCGGCGCGCGCCGGCAGGGCGGGTCCACCATCACCATGCAGGTCTCGCGCATGTTCTTCCTCACTCCGGAGAAGACCATCAAGCGCAAAGTGACCGAGATGCTGATCGCCATCGAGCTCGAGCAGAAGCTCTCGAAGGAGCAGATCTTCTCGCTCTACGCCAACCAGGTGGACCTCGGCCAGCGCGGCTCGTACACCATCACCGGCTTCGCCGAGGCCTCGCGTTCGTACTTCAATAAAGACATCCAGAGCCTCAACCTGCCGGAAGCCGCGCTGCTGGCCGGCTTGATCCAGCGTCCCAGCTATCTTTCACCGTACCGGCATCCCGAGCGCGCCCTGGAACGTCGCAACCTGGTGCTGGAGGCCATGGTGGATACCGGCGGCGCCACCCGCGACCAGGCCGACAAAGCCAAGGCGGCGCCGCTCCAGCTTGCACCCCCGAATGTGGAGGCCAGCGATGCGCCGTACTTCGTGGACCTGGTGAAGGACAGCCTGCTCACCCGCTACAGCGAGCGCGATCTGAACGACAACTCCTACCGGATCTATACGACGCTCGACTCCGACCTGCAGAAAGCGGCCGCCGAGGCGGTGCAGGAAGGGATCAAGAAAGTAGACGCGCAGGTGGAAAAGCTGCGCACGCGCCGGATCAAGGTGGGCAGCGGCAAGAATGCCAAGACCGAGGTGAAGGTCGTTCCCGGTCCGATGCCGCAGGTGGCGCTGGTTGCGATTGATCCGCACAGCGGCGACGTGCTGGCGCTGGTCGGCGGCCGTAATTACGGCTTCAGCCAGTTGGATCATGCGGTGGCGCGGCGCCCCACCGGTTCCGTGTTCAAGCCGTTCGTCTATGCCGCGGCAGTCAACACCGCCCTCAACGGCGACGCGAATGTGATCACTCCCGCGTCGCTGATTGACGATTCGCCCGGCACCTACAGCTATGGCAACCAGATTTACGAGCCGCGTAACTACAAGGACGAGTACCACGGCGTGGTTTCCGCGCGCTTCGCGCTGGCGCAGTCGCTGAACAACGCGACGGTGAAGCTGGCGGAGCAGGTGGGATACGACAAAGTGGCGGCGCTGGCGCGCGCCGCCGGCATCAAGTCGGTGCAACCGACGCCCGCGATGGCGCTGGGCGCCTATGACGCTACCCCGCTCGATATCGCCGGCGCCTACACCGTATTCGCCAATTTGGGCGTGCGCGTCTCGCCCATGCTGGTCAGCTCGGTGCGCGACGCTCACGGCGAACTGGTGGAAAATTTCCAGGAGGAGCGCACCCCGGTGCTCGACCCGCGCGTGGCCTACGTCATGACCACGATGATGGAAGGCGTGATCAACAACGGCACCGCGGCCGGCGTCCGCGGCATGGGCTTTAGCGCGCCCGCGGCGGGAAAAACCGGGACCTCGCATGACGGCTGGTTTGCCGGATATACCAGCAACCTGCTGTGCATCGTATGGGTCGGGTACGACGACTACAGCGATCTCCGCCTGAGCGGATCGAGTACGGCCGCGCCCATCTGGGCCGAGTTCATGAAGCGAGCCGTCAAGCTGCCCGCTTACAGGGACGCGCAGCCGTTCCAGGAGCCGGCCGGGGTGGTGGATGTTCGGCTCGATAAGGCCACCAACCGCCTGGCGACCGAGGCTTGCCCGGACACCTACACCGTGGCCTTCATTGCCGGCACCGAGCCCAGGGACAGTTGCGACCAGGCGATGGGCGAACATCGCGGCATCCTGACGCGCATCTTCGGTCCCGCTCCCACGCCACCGCCGCCCGTCATTGGGGCCACCAGCACCACGGTGCGTCCCGCGATGCCCGCGCCGACAGCCGGTTCGGATCCAGCCTCCCGGGATTCGAAAGACAAAAAGAAAGGGTTTTTCGGCAAAATAGTAGGTATCTTCAAAGGCGACGACAAGCCGTCCTCGCCGCCGGCGCAGAAGGACGGCGGCAACAAACCGCACTGAGTCGGGGAGCCAGGGGTCCGACTCGTGCTCGGTGCAGGGAGGATTCGCCATGAACCGTCATACGGCGCTGCTCTCGATTGCGACCCTCACCATTTTCCTGGGTGCGTCGGCGGCACAGACTCCACCCACCGGGACACAGAATCCGCCGGCCCTGGGAGAAACGGCTCCCAGGCCGGCGCGCGTCGGTCCGCCACCTCATTCGGCAAGCGCAGCGCAGTTGGAGATCGATGCCGACACGCTTCGCGCCGAGAAGTCCTATGCCGACGCGATTGATTACTACCGCGCTGCCATCAAGAAATCTGCCACTGCCGGCCTGTGGAACAAAATCGGCATCACCGAACTGCAGTTCGGCCGTCACAAAGATGCCATCAAGAGCTTCAATCATGCCATCAAGCTCGACCCCAAGCTGGCCGAGGCTTTCAACAACCGCGGGGCCGTGTATTACATTTCCGGCGCCCAGCAGCAGACCGTCGCCCAGCGGGCCGGCAAGTCGGTTCCCGGCGGCGCACTCAAGAACTATCGCAAGGCGGTGAGCGAGTACCAGAAGGCGCTGGCGATCCGCGAAGACAATGCGTCGTACCACAGCAACCTCGGCACCGCGTACTTTGCGCTCAGGGAATTTCCCGCGGCCATCGACGAGTACGTGCGCGCCATGCAGATCGATCCCCAAGTTTTCGAGCACCGGTCGCAAACCGGCATTGCGGCGCAGATGTCTTCACCCGAGGACCGCGCCTATTACTCATTCGTGCTGGCGCGCATCTACGCCAAGGCAGGCGATCTCGATCGCGCCCTGGAGTACCTCCGCAAAGCCATGGAAGATGGCTACAAGGAAATTGATTCCGTCTACAAGGACCAGGAATTTGCCATGCTCAGAAAAGATCCGCGCTTCGCGGAGCTGATGAGCAGCAAACCGGCGGTGATTCCGCAATAGGGGTCGCGGGCGCGCGTTGGTGTTTTGTAAATAGACAAATCTTTACAATTTGCAGACAACTTTTTCGGCGTTTTGGCGTTTCTACAAGTGCCTCCTGAAAGCAACAGGTGAGTAAGGGGAAACGGTGGCCCGCCGAACGCTTAACCAGCACGCCCCAAACTAGCGTTCGGTGGGCTTTTTTTGCCCGTCTTATTTCCCCGGCGACCTGCCTTGTAGATAGCTGTCAATGACCTGCTGCAGCTTTCCCTGCGCCTTGAGGATGAATTCCACCGCGTCGCGTACGGCGCCGTGTCCGCCGCGATGCTCGGTGACGAAATGGGCGGCCTGCAGCACCTCCGCACGCGAGTTCGGCACCGCAATCGCCAGCCCGCACTGCTGCATCACCGGCAGGTCAATGATGTCGTCGCCCATGTACGCCGCCTGCTCGGCGGAGAGTTTCTCCTGGCGCAGGATTTGGTGAAAGACGGTGAGCTTGTCGGCGATTCCCTGGTGGACGTGGTCGAGGCGCAGGTCACGCGCACGCAGCGCCACCGTGTCGGAAATGCGCTTGGTGATCAGGCCGGTTTTGATCCCGCCCAGGCGCGCCAGCGAAATTCCGGTGCCATCGTGAGCATTGAACCCTTTGGCTTCCACCATGCTCGCGCTGGAGATGGCGTAACCGCCGGCGTCAGCGAATTTCCCGGCTGCACTCTTGGTTTCCTGTCGCGCTCCGGCGGGAGCGGGAAAGAACCACAGCGAGCCGTCGGTCATGACGCCGTCCACGTCCATCAGCAGCAGCTTGATCTTGCGCGCGCGTTCTTCGGACATGCGTGGGATTGTAAATGGTCATCGGTTTTCGGTGTTCGGTTCTCAGTTGCAGCTTTCCTCTGTAACCGAATACCGCCAACCGACAACCGATAACCTAGAAGCTGCCCGCCACAAACTCCTCAATCACCATCTTCGACACCGCGCCGCATTGGCCGCACCAGAGCAGCGTGCGGTCGCCCTCGGATGACAGCACCGCGACCCGCAGGCTCTCGCACGACGCGCAGCAGGTAGTCGGATCGCCGGATTGCGGTTCTTCGACGGGCGGCGCCGCCGCGTCCATAAACCGACCCGTTTTGACGGTGTTGATCTCGAACGTACTGCGGCAATCGGCGCATACGTGGTTGAAGCAGCACTTCGGCTCGCACGAATAGACGATCTCGGCGCCACCGCACTTGGGGCAGCGGATGATGTCCTTGAGCGTGGGCACGGCCTCAATTCTACTCAGTGACGCAGTCTCGAGTCGCCGGTACCGAGCTCAAGTCTGCCGGCTCGCGACTCGGGTCTTGGGACTCGCGGCTGTTTACCAGGCGAACAATTGGCGAAACTAAGAATTTCACATACAATGACAAGAATGTCTTCCCGGGGTGAAAACGCGCTGGCCTGGGCCCATCCTGTGGTTCGCGATTGGTTCCTGGCGAAGTTCGGCAGTCCGACGGAGCCGCAGGAACAGGGCTGGCCGCACATCCTGGCGCGCCATGCCACGCTGATTGCCGCACCCACCGGGTCGGGAAAAACGCTGGCTGCATTCCTCGCCTGCATTGATCGCCTCGTCCGGCAGGCGCTCGCCGGCGACCTCCAAAACCGCACCGAGGTGCTCTACGTCTCGCCGCTGAAGGCGCTGGGCAACGACATCCAGAAAAATCTCGAAGTGCCGCTGGGAGAAATTCTTCAACTGGCGGCCGAGCGCGGACTACTGATGCCGGAAATCCGCACCGCGGTTCGCACCGGCGACACGCTCATGCACGAGCGCCGCGCCATGCTGCAGCGCCCGCCGCACATCCTGGTCACCACGCCGGAATCGCTCTACATCCTGCTGACGGCGGAGAAGAGCCGCCGTATCCTGCGCGACGTGGACACCATGATCGTGGATGAAATCCACGCCGTCGCCGGCGACAAGCGCGGCTCGCACCTGGCGCTTTCGCTGGAACGTCTCGACGCCCTGGTCGAAAGCAGTGGGCGAACGGCGCCGGTGCGCATCGGGCTTTCGGCGACGCAAAAGCCGATTGAGGAGATCGCGAAATTCCTCACGGGTCAGAGACCCGTTAACCCACATCTGCCAAAGGCAGGCAGATGTGGGGCACCAGCACCAGCACCAGCACCAGCCATCGTGGACGTCGGTCACCGCCGCGCCATGGACTTGCAGATCGAAGTCCCCGGCATTGAGCTGGGCGCGGTGGCGTCCAACGAGATGTGGGACGAGATCTACGAGCGCATTGCCGAGCTGGTCCGGCAGCACCGTTCCACGCTGGTGTTCGTGAACACGCGGCGCATGGCGGAGCGCGTGGCGCATCATCTCGCGGAAAAGCTGGGCGCGGAAGCCGTTGCCGCGCACCATGGAAGCTTGTCGCGCAAACTGCGCCTCACCGCCGAACACAAGCTCAAGAACGGCGAACTCAGGGTGCTGGTGGCGACCGCATCGCTGCAGCTCGGGATTGATATCGGCGCCATCGATCTGGTGATTCAGATCGGCTCGCCACGCTCCATCGCCGTCGCCCTGCAACGTGTCGGCCGCGCCGGTCACTGGCCCTCACCCCAGCGCACCCAAAACCGGGGTGCGCCGGGGGCCCCGGTTCGTGGCGCGATTCCCAAGGGTCGCCTGTTCGTCACCACGCGCGACGAATTGTTCGAATGTGCCGCGCTTATCCGGGCCATCAAGCATGGCGAACTTGACCGTATCCTGATTCCCGAAGCGCCGCTCGACATTCTGGCGCAACAGTTGGTCGCAACCTGCGCGAGCTCGGTCGACGGTCGACAGTCGACGGTCGACGACAAGGTCGATGGTCCCCTCGACCCTGCTCGGGGCGGGCTCAGGTCAATGGTCGATGGCCAGAGCGAAAACGGGTCATGGAGCGAGGATGAGCTTTTCGCTCTGATGCGCCGCGCGTATCCCTATCGCAATCTCGCGCGCCAGGATTTCGACGCGATCCTCGACATGCTCTCCGAGGGCATCTCGGCCCGCCGCGGCCGCTTCGGAGCATTCCTCCATCGCGACCGCGTGAACGGACGTGTGCGGGCCCGCCGGGGCGCGCGCCTGGCGGCCATCACCAGCGGCGGCGCGATTCCGGACAATGCGCTGTTCACTGTCGTCTCCTCGCCGGAAGGCGCCATGGTCGGCACCGTGGACGAGGACTTCGCGGTCGAATCGATGGCCGGCGACATCTTCATTCTCGGCAGCACCTCGTGGCGCATTCGCCGCATCGAGAGTTCCTCCGGGCGCGTGCTGGTGGAAGACGCGCACGGCGCGCCGCCGGGAATTCCGTTCTGGCTGGGCGAAGCCCCGGCGCGCACCGCCGAGCTTTCCGAACACGTTGCCCTGCTGCGCGAAGAACTCAGCGCGCGGCTGCGGAAAACTTCGCCGGTCGCGCTCTCCACCGGCGCGCCTGAAGTCGCAGCCGCCATGGAATGGCTGCAACAAGAATGTGGCCTCGACGCTGCCGGCTCGGAGCAGGCCATTCAGCACCTGGTCGCCGGACGCGCCGTGCTGGGTGAAGTTCCTACGCAAAAGACCATCATCGCCGAGCGCTTTTTCGACGAAGGCGGCGGCATGCAACTGGTGATTCATGCGCCCTTCGGCGGCCGGATCAATAAGGCGTGGGGGCTGGCGCTGCGCAAGCGTTTCTGCCGCAGCTTCAATTTTGAACTGCAGGCCGCGGCTACCGACGACGGCCTCAACATCGCGCTCGCCGAGCAGCACAGTTTCCCGCTGGCCGATGTTTTCAACTTCCTCCAGCCGGAGACGGTGCAAGGCGTGCTTGAGCAGGCGGTGCTTACCGGCGCGCCCGTGTTCGGCACTCGCTTCCGTTGGGACGCCACCCGCGCGCTCGCGCTGCTGCGCTTCCGCGGCGGCAAGAAAATCCCGCCGCAGGTGCAGCGCATCCTCGCCGACGACCTGCTCGCCTCGGTGTTTCCCGACGTTGCCGCCTGCGGTGAAAACATCACCGGCGACATTCAGATCCCCGACCATCCGCTGGTGAAGGAAGTGATGAAGGACGTCCTGCACGAGGCCATGGACCTCGACGGGCTGCGCGCCGTGCTGCGCGGCATCCAGGACGGCTCCATCCGCTGCCTGGCCGTGGACACGCCCGTCCCTTCGCAGTTCTCGCACGAAATCCTGAACGCGAACCCGTACGCCTTTCTCGACGACGCGCCGCTGGAAGAGCGTCGCGCCCGCGCCGTGCAGATGCGCCAGGTGCTGCCGGAATCCGTTTTGCAGGGGGTCGGACGTCTTGATCCCGCCGCCATCGCGCAAGTGCAGCAGGAAGCCTGGCCCGACGTTCGCGATGCCGACGAATTGCATGACGCGCTGCTGACGCTGATTGCGTTGCCGGAAAACCATGCACAACCCGGAAACCTAAACGGTGTCATCCCGAGCGAGGACGCGGCCGGCAGCGAGCGGCCCGCTTTTGGCCGCGAGCAAGCCGCGTCCGAGTCGAGGGACCTGCATTTCTCCTGGCGAGCGTATCTCGGCTCGCTGCTCAATTCGCGCCGCGCTGCGGTTGCGCACGTAAATGACAAGACGTTCTGGCTCGCTGCCGAGCGCGGCCCTGCATTCCGCGCCGTCTATTCCGACGCGACATTTGAATCCGAGCCGGTCGCGCTCGGGGGCGAGCGCGCTCCAACCGAGTCGCGGGATGGCGAGCGTAGTGCGGCATTGCTGCAAATGCTCACCGGCTGGATGCAGCACATCGGGCCGACGACGGCTGCGGAACTCTCATCGCTACTTGCAATTCCTGAGAACGAGATTGATCAGGCGCTGCTGCGCCTCGAGTCCACCGGCGCAATCCTGCGCGGAAGTTTCCGGCCGGTGGAAGCGCCGGGCGGAACTTGTCCCGAAGCGCAGCGAGGGAGGCCGGCGAGACCGGCGGCGGAACATTCCGGGGCTTTAGCCCCGGCGCCATCGACCATCGACCATCGACCAACGACTCCTCCGACCGAGTGGTGCGACCGTCGCCTGCTGGCGCGCATTCACCGCCTGACGCTGGGCGCCCTGCGCAAAGAGATCGAGCCGGTCACCGAAGCGCAGTTCATGCGCTGGCTGCTGCGCTGGCAGCACGTCGCGCCCGGCTCGCAGCTCGCCGGCGAACGCGGCCTTCTGGAAGTCTTGCGCCAGTTGCAGGGCTTCGAAGTGCCGGCGAACTCCTGGGAGCGCCATGTGCTGGCGCGCCGCCTCTCTGACTACGATCCCAAGCAGCTCGACCAGCTCTGCCTCACCGGGGCGATCGGTTGGGGACGCCTCTCGCCGCACCCGGCTACGCTGGAGGACACGCACGGCGGCCGCCGCCGCGTGATTCCCACCAGCGTTGCGCCAATCACGTTTTTCGTGCGCGAAGAGGCGGATTGGATGACGCCACGACGTCCCGAATCCGTCGAGGAGGAAGGGCGCGGGCTGAGCCAGGGCGCGCGCGACGTACTGACCTTTCTGCGCCAGCGCGGCGCATCATTTTTCGCCGACATCGTGCGCGGCACCGGCAAGCTGAAATCGGAAGTGGAAACCGGGCTGTGGGAGCTGGTCGCCGCCGGGCTGGTCACCGCCGACGGCTTCGATAACCTGCGATCGCTGATCGATCCGCGCCGCCGTTCGGGGCAGGGAAGCGGCAGGACGTCGCGTCCGCGTCACTCCGCTGGACGCTGGTCGGTGCTGTATCCCATCGAGCAGCCCGACCGCAACAAGATGATCGAAGCGACCTGCGCCATGCTGCTGGCGCGCTACGGCGTGGTCTTCCGCGACCTGCTGGCGCGCGAGGCCATCCTTCCCAAGTGGCGCGAGCTGGTGCAGGCCTTCCGCCGCATGGAAGCGCGCGGCGACATTCGCGGCGGCCGCTTCGTCAGCGGCTTCCTCGGCGAGCAGTACGCCTTGCCGGTGGCGGTGGAATCGCTGCGCGCGTTGCGCCGCACCGAACCCGCAGGCGAGACGGTCACCATCTCGGCCGCCGATCCGCTGAACCTGGCCGGCATCGTGGTTCCCGGCGAACGCGTGCCCGCCATCTCCGGAAAGACGGTGACCTATCGCGACGGCGTGGCGGTCGCCAGCGAAGGCCGGCCGCTGGCCGCCGATCTCTCGACTCCCATCGCCGCGGCAACGGGCGACTGACGGTATCGGGTGATCCGGTGATCGGGTGATCTGGCGATCTAGGTGCCAGGGTTCGGGCTCAGATCACCCGATCACCAGATCGCGAGATCACCCGATCATTCGAACGTCCGTTCTATCCCCTTCCTGCGCCGTTTTTTGCTGACCACTAGCCACTGACCACTGGCCACTTCCGTATTACAATCCTCGGTTCGCCTGTCGTCATTCTTCTTACAAGGATTCGCCATGCCCGAAGTCGCCGCACAACGCACTGAAGCTCCCGCGCCGCTGGTTGCGCTCACCGAAGACGAACAGCTCTTTCGCGACAACATCCGCCGGTTCGCGGAAGAAAAGGTCGCGCCGCTCTCCCGCGAAATGGACGAGAAAGGGGTGTTCGACCACGCGCTGATTGACCAGTTCTTCCAACTCGGCTTGATGGGAATCGAGATTCCCGAGCAATTCGGCGGCGGCGCCGGAACATTCTTCGAAGCCATTCTCGCCGTCGAGGAACTGTCGCGCGTGGACGCCTCCGCCGGCGTCGTGGTGGACGTGCAAAACACGTTAGTCAATAACGCCCTGCTGCGCTGGGGCAACGAAGAGCAGAAAAAGCGCTACCTGCCGAAAATGGCGGCGGAAACGGTGGGCGCGTACGCGCTGAGCGAAGCCGGCAGCGGCTCCGACGCTTTCGCGCTGACCACCAAAGCCGAACTCAAGGGCAGCGACTACGTCCTCAACGGGCGCAAGCTGTGGATCACCAACGCCAAGGAAGCGGGCCTGTTCATCGTGCTCGCCACCGTGGACCCGAGCGCCGGATACAAAGGGATCACCGCGTTTCTGGTCGAGAAAGATTTTGCGGGCTTCACCGTCGGCAAGAAAGAGGACAAGCTCGGCATCCGCGCCTCCTCCACCTGCGAATTGATTCTGGAGGATTGCCCTGTGCCGAAATCCAACGTGCTCGGCGAGGTCGGCAAGGGCTACAAAATCGCCATCGAGACCTTGAACGAAGGCCGCATCGGCATCGGCGCGCAGATGATGGGCGTGGCGCGCGGCGCCTGGGAGCACGCGCTCAAGTACGCGCAGGAACGGAAGCAATTCGGCAAGCCGATCGCCGAATTCCAGGGCATCCAGTTCCAGCTTGCGCAGATGGGCACGGAGATCGAAGCCGCGCGCCTGATGGTGTACAACGCCGCCCGCATGAAGGACGCCGGCATGAACTTCGTCAAGGAAGCCGCCATGACCAAGCTCTTCACCTCGCAGGTTGCGGAGCGCGTCTGTTCGCTGGCGGTGGAGATCTACGGCGGCTACGGCTTCACCAAGGATTATCCCGGTGGAGAAATATTTCCGCGACTGCAAGATCGGCAAGATCTACGAGGGCACGTCGAACATGCAGTTGGCGACCATCGCGAAGCTCGTGCTGGGCGGCAAATAATCGGAAGTGAAATCGGGTAGTCGGGTAACGTTCGGCCAATCGCGTTTGCAGGAGTATGCGGTGCAACCTACTCAGGTGGAGCAGTTGCTCGACATGGCGGCAGTCCATGCTTTCTACATCGGACTGCTGGAGGATGTTCTCGGCCATCCCGTGCCCGTACCGCACGACGCGGCGGCCGGTTCCGAGGGCGCCGTCGAGAAATCCATTCATGGCCTGGAGCGCTGGCTGAACCTGCTCGACCTGGCGATCACGCCTCTCATGGTGCGCGACGCTCTCAAAGAATCCACCACCCAGGAAACCGCCGAGGCCCTGTTGCGCCACTTTGTCCGCAAGTCGTCGCGCTCCGAACCCGACCGCGACAAGACCGATTTCATCGTCACCTTCCTGTATCGTTCGCTGGTCCCGCACGAGAAGCAGATCCCGATGGAAATGAACGTGGAGGAGCCCTCGGAATTTGAGGAGGAGATCTACACCATCCTCGCCTCCGAGGAATCCGCCGCCCTGCCCGAGGAGCACCGCCAACTGGTCCGCGAGTTTCCCTTCATCCGCCAGGAAGTGGACGACTACGGACACTTCGACCAGCTCATGGATTCCGGCGTCATCCAGCGGGTGCGCGAGATCAAGCAGCGCCTCGGCGATTCCTTCTATCACCCGCGCGTGCTCTCCACCATTGCCGCCTACAACGTCTACTTCGGCAGCCGCTTCGACCAGCTCTTCCAGCAGACCGCGCAGCAGATCAAGAAATTTGCCAGCAACGTGCAGCAGCAAGGCGGCAGCATCATGAGCCGCGTGGACGGCGACGTCACCGTCCAGCACCTCACCGAGGTCGAGCAGCTGCAAACCGCGATCATGCAGACCGAGTACGGCCGCGCGCAGGAGAGCTTCCGTAAAATTTCGAAGCTGAAAAAAGCGGTAGATTCGCGCACCGGCGCCCATCCTCATGCCGCCGCCGCGGCCGCCGCGGCCCATGCGCCCCTCCCCGGTGCCCCAACCGGACGCACCGCGCACGCACCCGGCGTCGGCGAAGCCGTCCCGGCCGGCGTCAATCCGGCCGTCGAACAGGGCAAGCTGCGCAGCATGGAAGAGTCCATCCGCAATTTCATCCTCGCCGCCGACCCCCGATCCGCCAATGTCGTGCTGCTGCGCAACGGGAACATGGCGCTGAGCAACGCTGAGGTTGACGCCTTTCGCGCCGACTATGGGGCTGAAAAAAGCTTCCGCGCCGACTACGCCAGCGCGCTGCGCCAGACCGTAGCCATCCAGGCCCGCATTCAGTCGGAGTTGCAGGAATTCAACAGCAAACAGAGCTCGGCGTACTTGTGGAAGCCCCACGCCGATGCTCTGGCATTCCTCATCGCCGCGGCGCAGAAGGTGCAGGAGCAGTGCGGCGGCCTCTCAGTTGTTGCCGAGCAACGAGGCCTGGCTGACAAGGCCACCGCCGTCACCAGCTCGCTGCAGAAAATGCGCCAGCAGGTGCAACTCGCCGCCAAGGCGCTGCAGGGAGATGGAAATTAAGGCAAATTGAGGGAAGGTTGCTGGCTGGGTGTTACGCCGCAGCGAAGCGCTGATACCTGACAACTGACAACTGTATTTCACGCTTCTGGCGCCCCGCTTTGGATCAACTGGTCGATCAGGGATTCCAGCCGCTGGCGGTTCAACGGTGTCATGTCGGTGAAGCGCACGCCCATCCCGACCATCCGGTGTGCCACGGTGATCTCACCCCGGGCGGCGATTTGGATGTCGCCGATGTGCACTGCCGCTTCTACCTGCACTCCCGGGCGGAGCGGCGTGGTGGTCTCGACGTAGCAGCCGCCGAGGCTGATGTCGTGGATCATGGTCCATTGTCCTGCCGGCGACCCCATTTCCTGGACCTTCGCTCCGCCGCTGGCGCAATAGCGCGCTTCCTTGCGTCGGTTATTGCGCCCGCCAAGGATGGGCGGCGCAGTTCCGATCGGCGGCCGTTGCACGCCGCTGGTTTGCAGCGTGCCTGCCAACGCCACCATCGTCCGTGCCTCGGTGGCCGGCGCTGGAACTCCCCAGATGAATTTCCCGGTTTCGATGCAGAACAGCCCCACTTGGCCTTCCTGCGGCGTGCCTGGCTTCCCGATCCATACCACTTTAAAGCGCGCCTTCTCCGTCCCTTGGCGCACTCCGATGGTTTCGCCCGGCCCGCTCCAGCAGGGCAGTCCCTTCAGGCGCGCCCCGTGCCGGCTGATGTCCACCGTCCAAGTTGTTTGATTAATGGGTTTCCCTGTGCTGTCCATGCCGAACACGCGCACCGGCGACTCATGCGAGGTCCTGGGCTCACTTCGCGTCTGCAACATTGTGAAAGTACCCATGGAGGGCGCTTTTCGCCCGACCGCAGTTTTGGGGAGGAGAATGCAAGTTTGGAGCAGCCGAACTCCGCTGTCAACTGTTTCCTGGTTCCCAGCGGATCGTCCGCCACCTTCACAGGTCCCTGATGGGCAGGCGCTCCAGCATCGAAAAGATAAAGTTTTCTCCCTTGGGGGTGAAAATCTGACATAATTCGCCACCCTCGATCGCCCATCCGGAAGGGGAACCGGCCATGGACATCCGTTCTGCCGCCGCCGCTCGTGCTCCCGAGCCGCGCCGCATCGCCTTCATTACCACTGACAATACCGTGGTGCCCAAGGTGCAGCAGTTCATCGAGCCCTCGTTTCAGGTTCGCCTGCTGGATTCCTGGTCGCAGCTGGCGCCCTTGCTCACCGAACTTCCCCTCGATGCCGTGCTGCTCGATCTGGATACCCAGGGCGTCGCGCCGGCCGCTGCCATTGCCCTGCTGGCCAAGCTTCGCGGCATGAACCAGGACCTGATCCTGATCGCGCTTACCCGCAGTCCCGATCACGATCTGCGGCTCAAGGCCGCCAAGGTCCCGGTGGACGATTTTTTTGTTTCGCCGGTGGACTTTCGCGAGCTGCAAATCGTCCTCGACCGCACCCTGGAAAAGCGCGCCATGGAGATCGAGAACCGCCGCGTGACCGAGCAGATCGCCGGCCGGTACTCGTTCTATGAGTTGATCGGCGGCAGCGAGGCCATGCGGCGCGTCTACGACGCTATTCTCCGGGTAGCGCACAGCGATGTCACCGTCATGATCCGCGGCGAGAGCGGCACCGGCAAGGAATTGGTGGCGCGTTCCATTGTGGCCGTCGGACCGCGCCGCGAGCGGCCCTTCATCAGTCTCAATTGCGCTGCCTTACCGGAAGCCCTGATCGAATCGGAACTCTTCGGCCACGAAAAAGGCGCATTCACCGGCGCGCATGCCCCCCGGCCCGGCCAGATCGAGCTCGCCGATACCGGCACGCTCTTCCTCGACGAAATCGCCACCCTCGGCCTGGAGCTGCAAACCAAGCTGCTGCGAGTCCTGGAATCGCACACCGTGCAGCGACTTGGAGGCCGCACCACCAAGCACGTGGACTTCCGGTTACTCACCGCAACCAATGAAAATCTCGAGGAGATGGTGCGCGTGGGACGTTTCCGCGAGGACCTTTATTACCGCATCCACGTGGTGCCGATCTTTCTGCCTCCGCTGCGCGAGCGTCGCGACGACATCCCCCTGCTCGCCGATCACTTCCTCCACATCTACTGCGCCAGCAACCGCGTGCCGCTCAAGCGGCTCGATCCGGAAGTCATCGACATCCTCGAGGAATACGCATGGAACGGCAACGTGCGCGAGCTGGAGAACCTGATCCAGCGCCTTGTGCTGATGGTTCCGGGACCCGTGGTCCTGCCCCGGGACCTTCCCCAGCAATTGCTGTACGCCAGCACGGCACAGCAGGAGTCGCTGTTGATTCCCGAAGAGGGGATCGATTTCGACGAGGAAATTGCCCGCATCGAAGTCGCCTACCTGCAGGCTGCCCTGCGCCGCGCCGGCGGCAAGAAGGTCGGCGCCGCCGCCCTGCTGCAAGTTGACCCGCAAAAGATGAAATATCTATGCCGCAAGTACAAAATTTAACCGTTCGCAGAGGTTAAAAATTAAACCTTGGGCGAAAATTTTTTAACCTTTCCGCGATGGCGCTGGTGACTTTTTCCACAGCGCAAACGGCAGTGAGGCTCCATCTCATTGATTCCACGTTCGAACTGGCTTCCGACCCACCTTAGCCTGAATTGGTACGGAGCTTGCAATTACTCAGCCCAGACCGGGGTTCGGGGAATTAAATTCAACTTGAGGGATGGACATGCAGAAGAAATCGTTGATCAAGAGCCGTGCAGCCGCAAAGAAGGCCCTGTTGGCCACCAAGAAGGGGAAGGTAACGGGCAAGGCTGGCATCGGTAGCGGCAGCGTGGGTCGCGGTGCCATAGCCGGTGGCGGCGCGGTAGCTGGCGGTGGCGCAGTAGCTGGCGGCGGCGCGGTAGCTGGCGGCGGCGCGGTAGCTGGTGGCGGCGCTGTGGCTGGTGGCGGCGCGGTAGCTGGTGGCGGCGCGGTAGCTGGTGGCGGCGCAGTGGCTGGTGGCGGCGCAGTGGCCGGTGGCAACCTCTAAACCTAACTCACCTCAATCGGAAAAAGGGGTTGCGCCAGGCGCAACCCCTCATGTTTTCCGCTCGCGCATTTACCAGAACCGGCGCGCCGCTGCATCGATGACAGGCTGCAGCATTGAGGCCAACAGTCCGCGACGCCGTCCAAATATTTTCGCGGTGCCGGTCATCCCGTCGCGTAATTTTCCGTCCGCGTTCTGCAGGATCAGGTCCACCACAAAAAAAGACGGTAAGCGCAGTCCCTGATACTCCGGCTGCGGCATCAACCCAGGCCGCAGAGACTGTGAGGTTGGCGAAATCGCCGCCACCGTGCCGTTCACTGGCGCCCACAGCGCATCCAGGCGGAGCGAGTTGCCGCTGATCGCCTGCAGTTTTCGGAATTCCGGCTCCGAAACGTACACTCGTGCGCGCATCACCGAGGTGTCGGCCACCTCCGCGATCAGCGTGCCCGCCGGCACGTACTGTCCCACCAGGTCGCGGACCCGAGGCGTGGTGACTAGGCCGCTGATGGGCGTGGTCACGTTCAGCGATTCCGCTTGCTGGCGGACCACCGTTTTGTCCACCGCCATCTCAATTCTCTGCTGTTCGGCCGCCCCATACCCGGCGTATTTCATCTCCGCTTCGCGGGCACGGGAAGCCGCCAACTGGTAATTGGCGGTCGTTTCCGCCTCTTGCGAGTCCAGCGTCAGATTGCCCATCCGCACCAACGCAGCCCCGGCCTTCAACTGCTGTCCTTCCTCGGCGAACACTTCCGTCACCCGCCCGGGCACGCTGGTCCGAACCACGGCCCGCTGTTGCGGCTCGAGAATGAAGCGCTCCTCCACGTATTCATGGCGGAAGGGGATCAACAGCAGAATCAGCAGGGCGGCGGCCCCGGCCGCCACCGGTTTCCAATGGGTGCGCATAAGATCCCTCTTGTCCAGGTAGAGTTCCCGGATGAACTTCGCTAGTTTCTCGATCCGTGACCGGAAGATCAGCAGGGTCATGGCAGTGGCCGGCAGGAACGCCCACGCCGGACTGTAGTAGTGGACGACGTGGTAGATGAGGCGGGCGAAAAAGAGCAGAACGAAATAGCAGTACAGTCCGGAGACGATGGCGTAGGTGACAAACCCGACACGCCGCAGTCGCGGCATGGGAACCACGGTCGCCGGCATGCGGAAGATGTACTTGCGCACCAGGGTGACGAGATACGCGGTCGACTGCCCTTTCAAGTCGAAGAAGCGGAAGATTTCGCAAAAGATGAAGTAACCATCCATCCTCGACAGCGGATTCCAGTTGATCAAAACCGGAAACATCCCGCCGCTCAGGACGAGCAGGTAGGTGACATAGTGGAGCGTCGAACCCGGCGGGGTCAGCCACCACACCACGCTGAGGTAGGAACAGAAAGCGATCTCGGCCCAAACTCCCGCCGCGATCGTGGCCAGCCGGCCCCGGCGGCCCGCCACCACGAAAGCCTCCGCCGCGTCGCAGAAAACGCACGGCACCAGGTAAACCGTGAAAACCCCCATCCGGTGCGATTTACCACCGTAGCGATGGCAGGTGAGACCGTGGGCGGTCTCATGGACCGCGCCGATGACCATGAAGACCAGGAAGAATCCCACGAAGTGGGACAATCCGCGACCGGTCAGGTCGTACCAGTACAAGTTATCCGCCAACAACTGTTTCCAATGCGAGCCCAGGATCACCAGCATGATGAAATCCATGAACACGGTCCAGGCAAAGAACCAGGGCTTGTACACGAACTTGATCTTGCTGTAGAGCCAGTCGAGGAATTTCTCGGGATTGAAGTACCAGAGCTCGATGGTGGTCACGTCGGCCCAGAAGCGTTTGTGCTTGATGGCCTTGTGCCGCTGCTCCGCCAGTTCGTTGCACAGGATGACGCTCTCCTCGTAGGGCGTCTTGTACCAGAACTCGATCTTCTCCAGGCTGTCAGCGAATTCGCGCACTTCTTGCGAGCTGACATACACGCTGGTCTGGCGAATAAACAGTTGAGCGACCTCATCGTAGGTGCGGTTCCCGTCGAACAGCTTCACCAGTTCGTATTGCAGCTTGGTAAAGCGGTAGTAATGGGCCGGACCATTGGGGATGAGGACGCGAACCATGGCGCCTTCGCGCTCCTCGTGCTCGCGCTCGATCACCTTCGGATACATGCGCGGCATCCGGTCGGGGAGACGCTGCGGCGGCAGGTCGGGCAGCGCCGTATCGAGAATCCGGGCAAGGTTCATGGATTTCGGACGCGCACGTTGACGGTCATGCCGGGCCGCAAATCGCCGGGCGGGCCTTGCACTTGCGCTTGCACTTCAATGGTCGCGCTGGAGGGGTCCACCACCGGGCTGACCAGCGTGACCTTGGCCGTCTTCTGGGCGGTCGGCTCGAAGGGCGGCGCCACCCGCACCTCCGAACCGATTTTGATTTTGCCGACAAATTCCTGCGGCAAGGTGAAGCGCACGTTCAGGGGACTGGTCGCCGTCACCCAGAAGAGGCGGTCGCCGGTGGCGACTTTCTGCCCCACCCGCACATACCGGCGCGCTACCACCCCGCCAAACGGCGCCGTGATACGCGTCTTCTCCCATTCCAGTTGCAGCGACTTCAGCGTGTTCTTGCTCTCGGCCAATCCATGGACCGCGCGCTCCGCATCGAAGCGGTCGGCCGCCAGCTTGTAGCGGGAATGCTCGAGCTGCAGCTCCGTAATCAGTTTGGCCTTGAATAGTGCCTCGTCCCGCGCCAGATCGGTCTCCAGCACCTTCACTTCCTCGTTCCAATTCCTGAGCGACGCGTCGGCGCTCTGCACCTTGTCGGCGGCAACATCGCGGTCGGCGGTGAGCTGGCGATCGTCGAGTTGCGCCAGGATCTGGCCTTTGTGCACCGGAGTTCCCACATCCGCCAGGATCTTGGCCACGACGCCTTCGCGCTGCGCAGCCACATCCACCTGGTTCTCCACCACCACCGGTCCGGAGGTTTCAAAGTACTCAGGATTGGACGTTTTGGCCGCCACTTGCCGTGCGGGAGCGGCCGCCGGCGGTGCGGCGGCGGCTGCGCTCACGGTCGCAGTCCGATCGCTGCTGCACCCCGTCATCAACCCTGCCATTACCGCCGCACCGATTCCGAGCAAGCCCGCCGAAGCTTTCACGTCGTCCTCCCAAGATGACCAGGTCACCCGATCCGCAGATCACCCGATGCCCCGATTCCCTCACCACCCGAACCAGCTCCACAATTTTCCCCAAGCCCACATTCCTGTACCGCGGAACATCACATATCCTGCGGCGTGCCAGCCGACGCTGACCTTGGTGATGCCCTGCATGCCGGGCCGGAGCACGCCGTCGCCGTTGGGCACATCCACGCGCGCGTAATAGACGCGGTGGTCCTGCTCGACCGTGCTCGTCGGACTCAACAGTTGCACCTGCCCGCGAAACCGCTTGGTGGGATAACTCTCTAATTTCACAGCCGCGGAGTCGCCCGCTTGCACCAGGGGAATGTCGGTCTCGTCCACCGACACGTCAATCGTGGCGTGCGAGGAGTTGACGACTTCCGCGAAGGTGTCGCCGGCCGCGAGCTTGCTCCCGATCAGCGTCTCGATGTGGGGGGTTGCGACCAGGCCGTCAATTGGCGAGCGCAGCCTGGTGCGCTCCAGCCGTTCTTGTGCGCGCGCCATTTCCGATCCCCAGTAGTCGGCCTGCACGCGCTGCATTCCCGCCTCGGTGCCGTCGTTGGTCGCCAGCGCGCGGTTCATGGCCGCCAGCGCGATGGCGTGCCGGGCCTGCGCTGCCGCCAGCGCCGCTCGATAGTCCCAGTCTTGCAGGTCCGCCAGGATGGTTCCGCGCGCCACCTTGTCTCCCTCGCGGACATAAATGTTCCTGACCACTCCGTCCAACTCGGTCTGCACCTGCGCGCTGGTCTGCGGCGACACGATCGAATTACCGGCCACCCGCATCGGCAGCGGGACAAAGATCAGGAACAGCACCGCCGCTGCGGCCAGCGCCAGGAGTGCCGTCCGGCGCCGCTTGTCCGTGGCCATGAACCGGCGTTTTCTCTCCATCATCGGCTGCAGCATGCCGATGAGCGGCAATTCCTTGTACAGGGACGCGTTGCGCACCGCCACCGTCGCCTGCGACGCCAGCACCTTCAGAAACTCCAGTTGCGCGTCCGAAAGGAAGTCCGGGTTCGCGCTTTCGAACGACAGCATCCCCAACCGGCCCTGGTCATCGGCCAGCGGCACCGAGTACCACGCTCGCAGATTCGTCTCGATGAAATACGCCCGGAACTTGGTCCGCGTCTCCTCCCGGTCGGCGATGATCTCCTCGCCCTGCCAGTAAATGTGGAGGCCCTGCTCGTACATGGCCGACCACTCCAGCATTTCGCGCAGTCGCCGCACCTTGGGATCGGTGCTCACCACCTCGGTCTGGCCGGAAATGCAGCGCACCTGCAGCTTGCCGCGCTCCTCCAGAGCGACCGCTGCCCGGTCAAAGGTGATGATCTTCTGCGGTGCGTTGACCACCACCTGCAGCACGCGCTCCAGGTTCAGCGTCGAGGTGATCTCGTTGCTCACCGCGACCAGCGTCTCCAGAATTTCGATCTTCTTCTCCGCCTCCATCAGGCTGGCGTTGTGCAGCGCCCCCGCCGCCGTCTGCGTCATCATCGTCAGGAAGAACAGGTCGTCCTCGTCGAACTCGGTTCCGCCCGTCTTGTTGACGCATTCCAGCACCGCCACCAGCGCATCCTCGTGCACCACCGGCGCCGCCATCAGCCCGACGATCTTTCCCTCGTCCAGGTCTCCATTGCGTGCCGCGAGCCGGGCATCGGCCGCGTCCGTGATCACCACCGGCTCGCCCGTGTCGCCCACCTGCTTCACGATCGCTTCGGGGCCGCTCTCCAGTTCCACGGTCTCGTCTTCGCCATCGCGCGCCATCAGCACCAGGTCGTCGTCTTCCACCATGTACAGGTTGACCGCCTGCGTGTTCAGCAGTTCGCGGACCTTGGCGCAGACGATCGGCATCAGCTCGCTCATCTGCAGCGTGGAATTGAATACTTTTTCCACGTCGTAGAGCTGCGTCAGCCGGGTGATCGAATCCAGGTTGCTGTTGCGCTCGTTCTCGTAGGCCAGGCCGGTGGCCAGAGCCAGTGCGGAGAGTTCCGTCAACTCGTCCAAGGTCTCGATGTCATTCTCATCCAGCACGCGGTCGAAGCTGATCGCCTCGATGGCGCCGATCAGCACGTCGTCCAGCAGGATGGGCACGTACGCCAGCGACGCGATCGTCCGCCGCACATCCAGGTGGGCGTAATGCTCGCGCGCCAGCGACGCTCCGGCAAACAGCAGCGGCTCGCGCGTCTCCGCCAGTCGAGCCAGCGTCGCCGCCTCGTACGACTCCTCGACCGTCGCCTCGCCCACGCGCCCCTTGACCGGCCACGCCGGGATTTCATCCTCGTTGTACACGTAGACGTTGATAGCGCAGCCTTCCAGCAGGGCGGCGGCTTGTTGCGCGATCACCTCCGCGCGCGGCGCGACCTCCCGCTCCGCCAGCAGTTGGCCGGCGAAGTCGCCTTCGGGGGTCGAAACAGCGGGTCTATGCGTCGCCATGCAGCGACTCCTTGGATTTGTGGGGTCCCCACGTGCTCGGCGAGGGAAGCGCGAGCAACAGGCTTGCAAATATTAATAAACTACCGTAACGTGCTGCGGACTGTAACAAACGCGTAACTTGGTGTCAACGAACCGTGGCCACCACAGCCGGGTTCACGCGGTTGCGCGATTGCCGATAGAATGGCCGGGTCGGGTCCGGGAGGGTTTTCGTGGATATTGACGTTCGCAAGTACGGCAAAGTACACACCATCAGATTGAAAGGACAATTGAAGCTCGGCGAAGCGGTCGACGAACTCCGCTCCACCCTCGACGGGATCGTGGCCGAATCCGGATTCTCCGTCGTGCTGAACATGACCGAGGTCCCCATGGCCGACTCCAGCGGCGTGGGCGTGCTCGTCCGTTATCAGTCCAACCTCAAGCAGAAGGGCGGCGCCCTCAAGCTGGTCAATCCCTCCAAACTGGTTTCCCAAACCTTGAAGATTCTCGGGCTGCTCAGCGTGTTCGAGGTCTTCCAGGACGAAACTGCCGCCGTCCAATCCTTCAGTCCCGAAACTGCCGCCACCGCCGGCTGAGATGTGCGGTGGAGCGCGCTCGCCCTCGAGCGCGTTTGGCAAAGTTGCAATTTCGACCTCGCATCACGATAATTTCCTTCGCATGAAAACCGCCAAGGTTCTCGCCGCGCTCCTTCTCCTCTGCGTCACTGCTCTCGCGCAGTCCAACGACGACCTCATCAAGCAAGCGCGCAAGCTCAACAACGAAGGCCACCAGGACCAGGCGCTCGCCATTTACGAGCAGGTGCTCAAGGCCGATCCCAACTCCTACGACGGCCCACCTGGGCGCCGGAGTGGTGCTCGACCTCGACGGCAAGTACGACGAAGCCCGCAAGCACTTTGCCAGGGCCATCGAACTCGCTCCACCGGAAAACAAGGCGCAGGCCATGCGCAACATGGCGTTCTCCTACGCCTTTCGAACGCAAGGCTGCCGACGCCGCCCGGTACGAGCAGCCTCTCTATGACGAGGACATTGCCGGCAAGAATTTTTTTGCCGCCGGCGAAGTCGCCAACGAACTTGCCCGCATTTACCTGGAAAGCGGCGATCTCGACAACGCGCAGAAATGGTACGCGATGGGCCACGAAGCCGGCCTGAAACAAAGCGACATCAAGCCCGCCGGCATTGACCTGTGGAACTTCCGCTGGGAGCACGCGCAGGCCCGCATCGCCGCGCGCCGTGGCAAGCGCGCCGACGCCCGGAAGCACGTCGTCGCCGCCGAGGCCATCCTCGACAAGGGCACCAACCCCCAGCAGGCGCCGTTTTTCCCCTACCTTGAGGGATACGTCGCCTTCTATCTCGGCGATTACAAGGCTGCCATCGCCGCCCTGCAAAAGGCCGACCAGCGCGATCCCTTCATCCTGGTCCTATTGGCGCAGGCGTATGAAAAATCCGGCGACAAGACTCAAGCCATCGACTACTACAACAAGGTCCTTGGCGTCAATAGCCACAACCCGACCAACGCTTTCGCCCGGCCAATTGCCAGGAAGAAGCTGTCCTGAGGGTTGTCGGTCTTCGGTTCTCGGTTGTCGGTTCACGGTTCTCGAGAGTCCTTCAAAGCTGTCGCGCGCGCCATTCTTAACCGATAACCGAAGACCGCAGACCGAAAACCAGCGCGGCTTGTCCCGCGACGTTCGTCCCAATATTCGCTGTCAGAGCTGAACCGGACGTATAATATGTTTATGCGGCGGAGCATTCTCACAGCCGCGCTCCTGATCGTCGTTACCGCGCTACCCTTGTGTGCCCAGCGCCGCGGATTCTCCTCTCCACGCACCAGCGCTTCGGTTCCACGTGCCGGCGCTTCGGCCGGTGTTCGCTCCAGCGGAAGAGTCATCGTGCGCGGCGGCGTTGCCTTCGGACATAATCCGGGCTTCGGTGGATTCTTCAATCCGCGGCCGTTCCATCACCGCCGCTTCTACAACCCGTACGCCTACGCGTACCCGTACTCGTATCCGTATTCGTATCCGTACGCGTACCCGTATACGGCGTATCCGTACTATGGGCTGGGCTTGCAGAGCGACTTCGTGTACTCCAACGCCGCCGTGCCGACCTACGATGCCCCGGCATACATGGCGGATCACGATACCGGCTTGCAGAGCGATCTCTATCGCCTGCAAGCTGAACTGGACCAAGTTCGGCAGCAGCAGGCGGCCGAGCGCCAGCAATATGCGCTGAACACGCCGACTGAGACGCCGCGGCCGATACCTGCGACGCGCCCGCGGCCGGAGCCACCCGCGCCTCCGACCGTGCTCATCTTCCGCGACGGGCACCAGTCGGAAGTCCACAACTATGCCGTGACCGGGCAGACGCTGTGGATCTTCTCCGAGGAGCGCGCGCGCAAGGTTCCACTCGCCGATCTCGATCTCGACGCCACGCGCAAGGCGAACGAAGAGCGTGGCGTGGAGTTCGCCGTGCAGGCCAGGCCTACCGCGCAATAAGGCACGAATCCTTCTCGGAATCTTTGCTTGGCGCCCCGGCCAGCAGGTGCCAGGCTTCCAGATACGAGATGTAGCGACTTTTGCGGTAACGCGGGTTTAGGGCGATGGCCCTTTTGCGCTCTACCGCGGAGGCGGGAATGACGTACCAGAGATCCTCCCGGACCAGGTAGATGGCATAGAAGTCGAAATCGCCCGGAGCATAACGCCTGCGGTGTGTCTTGGCGACAAGACCATTGATGGCAAACTCGTAAGCATTATCTCTGAACTTTGTAGTGGACTTAACCTGGACGCGGTTGAACACACGGTCCGACTCGACCACGCAATCGTAAGGACTACTGTCGCCCCAGGGTTTCGATACTGTGAGCCCATGTGCGGCGGCGCGGGCCATGAACTGCAACTCGACCCACTCGCCCTGCTTCTTGCAGCTGCTAAACGACACTGAATTATTCATTTTTGATCGCATGAAAAAACGGCGGAGTAGCAAAAGAAAAGCCCTCCGCACGCGGAGGGCTTTCTCTTAACTTCTACTTACATTATACCAGTTCGCAGGGGGTAAACCCGCCACATACCGGAGGGATATATATACGGCCAATTCAGAGACATAGCGGGAATCGTGTACTTTCTGCCTATTGACAAGATTTTGTTATTTAGCGCCGCAGATCACAGCCCCGGGCGTTACGTTGTTTTTCACTTTTCATCTAGCTGATGTAGAGCGAGGGGAGGGCTCCCGCGCGTTTTCTTCAGCGCGGGAAACCCGAGCCGAGGGATCTCGGTTTTTCTCTCTCGGCTACTCCGCGTGACTTTTTTTGTTTGCGCTCCGCCGCGAGCGGCTGCGCGCAAGCCTTCGGCAGAGTGGAAGTGATTTGTTTGCCAACCTAACCCCGGGCTCACGAGCACCCCAGCACGCGCAAAACCGGCGCGCGTTGGGGGCTCACGCCCGGGGCTACTTTCTTTCGCCCGCTGCGCGGGCTGGAGTCCGGAAGGACGACAGTTCATAGCCCGGGACGTAAGTCCCGGGAGGGTTAAGGAAGAATTACCCTGAGTCCCGCGGGGACGGCACGAAGAGTCGAACACGCCCACCCTGTCGCTCGAAACCCGCGAGCGACAAGGGTGGGGCAACCTCGAGATTTATTGTTGTAGGAAAGGGTGGGCCAGCCCCCCAATTCAGAGACATAGCGGGAATCGTGTACTTCCTGCCTATTGACAAGATTTTGTTATTTAGCGCCGCAGATCGGTTGTCTAACTGGACTGAGCCGCGTACCGGCGGATGAAAATAGCCCGGCACTTCAGTGCCGGGAAAACATTCGCAGGGATGCAAAGTCCCGTAAGGGACGGCCGAAGTGGAGGTTCAGTCGTCCCTTATGGGACTCAGATTGTTCTGCCGGCCAACCCAGGGCTGAAGCCCTGGGCTATTTTCATTCCGTCGCTGCCGCGACGGCGTCGCCTGCCGTGCTCGTTCCTATCTTCAAGCAGGACAGGGTACGAAGGGATTGTTTATTTGCGCTCCGCCGCAAAGCGGCTGCGCGCATGCCTTCGGCAGAAGGTTGTCTAACTGGATTGAGCCGCGTAGCGGCGGATGAAAATAGCCCGGCACTTCAGTGCCGGGAAAACATTCGCAGAGACGCAAAGTCCCGTAGGGACGGCTGCAGTGGAGGTTCAGTCGTCCCTACGGGACTCAGATGGTTCTGCCGGCCACCCAGGGCTGAAGCCCTGGGCTATTTTCATTCCGTCGCTGCCGCGACGGCGTCGCCTGACGTGCTCGTTCCTATCTTCAAACAGGACAGGGTACGAAGGGATTGTTTATTTGCGCTCCGCCGCAAGTTGAGCCGGTTTGCGGGCGTGAGCCGCGTAGCGGCGGATGAAAATAGCCCGGCACTTCAGTGCCGGGACAACATTCGCAGAGACGCAAAGTCCCGTAGGGACGGCTGAAGTGGAGGTTCAGTCGTCCCTACAGGACTCAGATGGTTCTGCTGGCCAACCCAGGGCTGAAGCCCTGGGCTATTTTCATTCCGTCGCTGCCGCGACGGCTGTCACCTGACGTGCTGGTTCCTATCTTCAAGGAGGACAGGGTACGAAGGGATTGTTTATTTGCGCTCCGCCGACAGCGGCTGCGCGCAAGCCTTCGGCAGAGAGGAACTGATTATTTGCCAACCTAACCCCGAACTCACGAGCACCCCACCGCGCGCAAAACCGGGCGCGTGTTGGGGACCCCGCGCCCGGGGCTACTTTCTTCCGCCCGCTTCGCGGGCTGGCGAGGCTAGGCACATTGGATGGTACGCCGCGTCAGGAAAGCGGGGCGGATCACGGTCAATGCCGCGTGATGTTGGTTTGCCTTCCCACCCCTTTGCTGCGCAAAGGGCGGGGCAGACGGCATCGGTTGTCTAACTGGACTGAGCCGCGCAGTGGCGGATGAAAATAGCCCGGCACTTCAGTGCCGGGACAACATTCGCAGAGACGCAAAGTCCCGTAGGGACGGTTGAAGTGGAGGTTCAGTCGTCCCTACGGGACTCAGATGGTTCTGCCGGCCAACCCAGGGCTGAAGCCCTGGGCTATTTTCATTCCGTCGCTGCCGCGACGGCGTCACCTGACGCGCTCGTTCCCATCTTCAAGGAGGACAGGGTACGAAGGGATTGTTTATTTGCGCTCCGCCGCCAGCGGCTGCGCGAGTGCCTCCGGCAGAGTGGAAGTGATTTTTTGCCAACCTGACCCCGGGCTCACGCCCGGGGCTGCGTCTTCTTGCGCCCGCTGTGCGGGCTGGAGTCCGTGCGCGCCATTCTAGATCCGACCGGCTTGAGCCGCTGAGGTATTCACAGCCGTGGGCGTCGAGAGAATGCGGCTAAGCCAGTTAAGCCGTTCGGATGTGGCGGGTAAGTCGAGATTCAGAGTCTTGACGTTCAGGGAACGGAGGAACGAAGACATCGAAAAAACGTTTACCCGCTGGAAGGGACCGTTGGTGAGATCAATGGTGAAGAACGGTTCGGGCTCGCCGGTCGGGTGCATGGCGTCCCACAGACACGCGAGGGGTTCAACTGGAATTCCCGTCAGCGGCGGCTCCATCGGCGTGAGGACCTTGTTCAGCCCATCGACGCAAAATCGGTCGCCGGCCCAGTAATGTTTCCATCTCTCAATCTTGAAGGCGCGGATTTCTATTCCTGAAGCAGACAGGGAAAGTGCACGCCCGCCTATTGAGTGACGGGACCAACTCTTCACTTCGACCTGGTACAGTGTTGCGGTCCCAACACGTGTGACATGAAGCCAGCCGTCGAGGCGAAACCCAGTCGATTTTCCAGTGGAGCAGAGAGCAGGGCCGACCTCTACGTCTGCACCCGATCGCCGGAAGTAGTCAGTCAGGAGGGCAAATCCAAGCTCCTCTCCCATAACTGCCTTCACCGCCGAAGCGTGCTTTGACACCGGCAAGTCATCATCAAAAAAGGAAACAAGCTCAGGGATGTTGACGGTCAAGAGCGACATCCAGCCTCCGATACCCTTTGCTGCGCAGAAGGGTGGGGTACGCGGCAATTCAGGCAGGCACCGGCCTTAGCCAGCAATGTTGCCTCGTCCCAAAAGTTCAACAGGTCGTCAGAGCGGCCATACATTCTTGTACGCATCCTGCGACAGCAGCTTCCCTCGCTTTAGGATTTCGGCAGCACCCCAATGGGAAGCTTTTAGCACAATTGGATCAACCCAGACGTTCGCCGACTTGAGAATTGAGACCTTTTCGGCAAAGCTCTTGTTCGCGAGCTTATTGTTCAATGTTTGATCCACAAGGATCAAATTGCCAATCGAAGCTATGTCGTCGTCGGTCAGTCCAGCTTTCTTCGGTGGGTTCTCCGGGGAAAGGTGCTCAATCGTCATTTGATCGGCGTCAATTACGAGGCCCGTAGAATTGTGCTGGTAGATCCGCGTGAGAATGTGCCGAACTAAGTTTTTCTGCTTCGTGAGTTTGCTCGAATATTTCAGGTCCAGGAACAATGCCTCGAACTCGTCGTATTGAGGCTTCTTGGATGCGAGTTTCTTCTCAAACTGTCGCAGAACGCCACACTTTGCTTGAGGGCCTTTTGCCTTGTACAAATCACGTGCTGCAGATGCATACATGAACGAGATACCGCCCGATGAACGCTGCGACGTCACGGCAGTAAATACAAAATGAAAGTTCTCAATCGCAGATAGAATTTCGCGCACATGCTTTGTCTTCAAGGCGTGGTCGTCGTAATGCCGCATCACGCTGAGGACAAGCGGCAACTGTTGGCGGATTCTAAACAAGCTCATCGCGGCTAGCGAATCGCGAATCCCGTATTCCTCTTTCTTCCATTTGCGGAATGAAGTCTCGTGGATCTGTCGGTAGATCTTGCTCTCCTTCAACAGATCATCGAGAAATGTCTTGGCGTTATCTTTCTTGATCTGCTTCCGCAGCGCCTTGAATAGCTTTTTCTCGGTAATGTACTCATACTGTGACAGCCAGTGGTGGTGGATAAAAGTTGAGACGCTCAGGTCGGCCTGCGAGACCTCGAAGGTCTGATTGAGCTGTGCCCATTTGTCCTTCGCTATATCAACTCCCTTGTTCGTTGGCTTGAGCAGGCGCGAAAGGTGGCTTTTCACCAAGTCTGAGAGCGTTAGGTCTTTGCCACGGGTATTAAGGGTTTCAAAAATTATGTAAGCATCGTCGTCGTTTTCCAGTTCGGTATAAATCAGCTTAAGTCCAAGCAACTTGTCTCGGACGTTAGTCAGCTCTTCCTCAATTTTCGCTTTCTTCTTCGCCTCCGACAGATTGGCTTGGCTTTTGATCCCGGTTACGATGGTATCGATGTTGTCTTGCAGGTACTCGAACGCAGCCTTCAGAAGTTCTTCTTCGGGGCCAACTTGGGCGTCAACCTCTGGGATTCCACTGTATTTCTGGATGTGCTCCTGGAAGTATGGGTACGACGTTTCAGTTTGCAGCACGTAAAACTTGTCATTTGAGATATCGGTACGCTCAATGAGGTTGTGGACACCCTTCGCCAAATGGGTGAGGCTCTCTGCTTTGAATGCATTCCGCAGCGCGCATAGGAGCAACGTGATCGTCGTGACCCTCTGCTGGCCGTCGACGACGCCCAGAGCGCTTTTGTCGTCATACACGACGAAGTTGCCGATGAAGTAATCCGATTCATTTTCCACAACTGCGTCGTTCCAAAATTCTTCAACGTTTACTCGTTCCCACGAGTACGGCCGCTGAAAGCGCGGGATGCGGTAGTACGATTGCTTCAAAAACTGACCAACTTCTTTTTCCAAACAAGTTATTTTCATGTGCCTATCGCTACACTGCTCCCATTCTCGTCGCACGGATCACACGAGACGCTCCAATACCTCGTTTCGGCGGAGCTATGCGACCGAATCTGGACGAATCCGCGCGAATAGTAGTTGCGAAACTGACCCGGAAATGAAAGCTAAATCACCACCGCTTCTTTGTACTCCCCAAACACCCGCCGCAGCGTGTCGCTGATTTCGCCCACGGTCGCGTAGCTCTCCACGGCGGTGATGATGGCGGGCATCAGGTTGGCGCCGGAGTGGGCGGCGTCCTCCACCGCTTTCAACGAAGCCTCCCACGGGCCACGGTCTCGGCGCGCGCGCAGTTCGCGGAGGCGCTCCACCTGCTGCCGTTCCAGATCTTCATTGAGGCGCAAAAGCTCGATCGGCTTTTCCTGCTCCTGCTCGAAGCGGTTGACTCCGACCACCACCTGCTCGAGCCGGTCCACCGCCTGCTGGTACTCGTACGCTGAGTTCTGGATTTCCTGTTGCACAAAGCCGCGCTCGATCGCCTTCAGCATGCCGCCCATCGCCTCGATCTTGTCGAGGTATCCGAGCGCGTGCTTCTCGATCTCGTTGGTCAGCGACTCGACGTAGTAAGACCCGGCGAGCGGGTCAATGGTCTGCGCCACGCCGCTTTCGTAGGCGACGATCTGTTGCGTGCGCAGGGCGACGCGAACCGCCTGCTCGGTCGGCAGCGCGAGCGCCTCGTCGTAGGAATTGGTGTGCAGCGACTGCGTGCCGCCGAGCACCGCCGCCAGCGCCTGCAACGCGGTGCGCACGATGTTGTTTTCCGGCTGCTGCGCGGTGAGCGACGATCCCGCGGTCTGGGTGTGGAAGCGCAGCATCCAGGAGCGCGGATTCTTGGCGCCGAACTGGTCGCGCATGATCCGTGCCCACATGCGACGCGCGGCGCGGAACTTCGCCACTTCCTCCAGGAAATTACTCATCGAGTTGAAGAAGAACGACAGGCGTGGAGCGAACTTGTCCACGTCGAGCCCGGCATCAATCGCCGCCTGCACGTACGCCATGCCGTTGGCGAGCGTGAACGCGACCTCCTGCACGGCGGTGCATCCCGCCTCGCGCATGTGATAGCCGCTGATCGAAATGGTGTTCCACTCGGGAACGTGCTGGTTGGCGTAGGCGAAGATGTCGGTGACGATGCGCATCGCCTGCGCCGGCGGGTAGATGTAGGTCCCGCGCGCGATGTACTCCTTGAGAATGTCGTTCTGCACCGTGCCGCCGAGCTTGCGGGGATCGCTGCCCTGGCGCTTGGCCACCGCGATGTAGAGCGCCAGCAGGATGGCGGCGGTGGCGTTGATGGTCATCGAGGTGGTGATTTTTTCCAGCGGGATGCCGTCGAAGAGGCGCTGCATGTCCTCGATGGAATCAATGGCGACGCCGACCTTGCCGACCTCGCCCATCGCCATGGGGCTGTCGGAGTCCATGCCGATCTGCGTGGGCAGGTCGAAGGCGACGCTCAGGCCGGTGGTGCCGGCGTCGAGCAGGTACTTGTAACGCTTGTTGGAGTCCTCGGCGTCGCCCATGCCGGCGTACTGGCGCATGGTCCACAGGCGGCCGCGGTACATGGTGGTCTGCACGCCGCGGGTGTAGGGAAATTGCCCGGGATAGCCGACGTCGCGGTCGTAGTCCAGGCCGGCGAGATCGGCGGGCGTATAGAGCGGGTGGACGGAGATGTGGGAGGAGGTTTGCTCTTCGCTGGTGGCCGGGATTTTCTTCACGCCAGGGAGAACGACTTTTTCGGCCATGGGGGAACCTCCGTAGGTCTATCGGTCAATCGGTCTATCGGTCAATCGGTCTGTCGGTCGCTCGATCAGTTCGTCAGTATGTAGTATGTCGCAGTCCGCCGAGTGGAACGCGGAACTGACGACTGATAGACCTTCAGGCTTTCCGCTTCGCTCGCCAGAACGAACTCACGCCAAACCACAAAAACACCAGGGCGAAGCAGGCGGCCAGGAGCATCTTGCCGGGGCCGATCTTGCCGGCCTGCCATTTCAGGTACTCGCGCCAACAGGCCAGGCCGCCCACCAGGGCAAAGAACAGGAAAAATACTCCCGTGATCTCCAGCCAAAGCAGGTGGATGACGCGCCCGAAGTGCCGGAGCGTGATCTGGACGGCGGAGTAGCCGGCGCGCAACCATCGGCTCTGGCCCGCCTGGCGCGCCGCGACGCGACCGAAAATTCCCAGCTTGCGGGCGGTGGAAAGGCCTGGCACGGGCTCCATTCTAGCAGCGCATAACCCATCCCCTTGGTCATAAATCACAAAACCGTGTGACGTGGCGGGGCATCCAAAGAAACCAGCGGCAGGCTTCCGCTGGCGATCGCCGCTGCAGTTAGATCACCAGATCACGCGATCATCCGATCACCCGATTCCTTGTGCTACCATCAAATTTTCTCTTGGGCTTCCTGACCGCTAATAACCAGAACCGATCCGGGAACGATGCGATGAAAGACACGCTTGGAGTGCTGCTGGCCGGAGGGGCGGGCGAGCGCCTGTATCCCCTGACGCGAGACCGGGCCAAGCCGGCGGTGACGTTCGGCGGGATTTACCGCATCATCGACGTTACCTTATCGAACTGCATCAATTCCGACCTGCGGAAGGTGTACATCCTCACGCAGTACAAGGCGCTGTCGCTGAACCGGCATATCCGCGAGGGTTGGAACATCGTGGCGCGCGACCTGGGCGAGTTCGTCGAGATCCTGCCGCCGATGAAGCGCGTCAGCGAGAACTGGTACCTGGGCACGGCCGACGCGGTGTACCAGAACATTTACTCGATCGGCGCGGAGCAGCCCAAGCACGTGCTCGTCCTGGCGGGCGACCACATTTACAAAATGGACTACTCGCGGATGGAGCGGCAGCACCTGGAGTCGGGCGCCGACGTGACGCTGGCGACCATCCTGATCGAGCCGGAGGAAACGCACCGCCTTGGCGTGGTGGACGTGGACCGCGAGGGCAGGATCGTCGGCTTCCAGGAGAAGCCGCAAGTCACCGATATCCGCTCGCCCTACGACCCGCGCAAAGTGTCAGGCTCGATGGGCGTGTACCTGTTCAACACCGACGTGCTCATCCCGGTGCTGCTGAAGGACGCGGAGGACCCCACTTCCTCCCACGACTTCGGCCACGACATCCTGCCGAGGATGGTGGACGACTACCGCGTGTACTCGTACAACTTCGTCGACGAAAACAAGAAAGAGGCGCTGTACTGGCGCGACGTGGGGACGCTGGAAGCCTTATACGAGGCCAACATGGACCTGGTGGCGGTGTCGCCGGTGTTCAACCTGTACGATTCGAGTTGGCCGATCCGCACGCACCAGCGGCAATATCCGCCGGCGAAATTTGTATTTTCCGACCCGAACCGCACGGGCACGGCGGTGGATTCCATCGTGTCGTCCGGCTGCATTCTCTCCGGCGGCGCGGTGCGCAACTCCGTGCTCTCGCCCGATGTGCGCGTGAACTCGTATTGCGAGGTTGACGACAGCATCATCTTCAGCCACGTCAATATCGGGCGGCATTGCCGCATCCGGCGGGCGATCATTGACCGCGACGTGCACATCCCCGAAGGGACCATCATCGGCTACGACACCGAGGCCGACCGGCAGCGCTACTTCGTAACCGAAAGCGGGATCACCGTGGTCACGCGCGATTACTCGCTGTTCGAGAGCCCGGTGGCGGTGGATTACTTCACCTCGGAATAGCGATCAGCTTTCAGCTATCAGCTACTGCCTATCCACATTCCTTCCCGCAGCTCGGGCATTAGTGTGGCCAGGGGGCGAGCGCCGGTGACGCTGCCCGCACCTCATTCGCCGCAGTGGGCACCGGTTTTCCAGCCAACGGTGAATGCGGCGATCACGGCGGAGACGGCGGTGCTGATGGATTTGCTGGGAGGGTAGGTTGCAGCTATCAGCATCAGAAGAACCCCACCCTGTCGCTCCCCTTCGACCGCGCTCAGGGCAGGCTCCGCGGGAGCGACAAGGGTGGGGCAACCTCAGTGACTGATGAGAAGAGTACGCCAGCTACCCAGGAGCGACAGGGTGACACAACGTCAGAAAAAGACCGCCGGGGAGACGTGAAAGCGGGCGCTCAATCGCCGGATGTGTTCCTTGGCGAGTTCTCGTTTGCCGCGCAGGACTTCCGAAACGATGCTTTCGGCGCCGAAGACATCCACCAGGTCCTTCTGCCGGAGCTTGTGCTCTTCCATCAGGTGGCGCAGCACTTGGACCGGCGAAGCTTCGGATACCGGGTATTCTTTCGCTTCGTAGTTCTCAATCAGGACGGTCAGCAGTTCAATGAGTTTCCGCTCCGCAGCGTTAACCTGTGGTTTGGAGGCCAATCGTTCCAACAAGGCGACGTAGGCTTCGTTCTGCCGCTGCGAGCGAATTACTTCGGGCTTGATTTCCGACAACAAAGCTCCGTATTCAGCGACGGCATTCATTTCTTCCATCCCCCTCGGTCGTACTCGGCGTGGGTCAGCAGATGCTTGACGAATATCAACTGCCAGCGGTATTCGATTTTCACGATGAGGCGGTATGCGCCGCCTTTAATATTGAACACTGTGTAGGGCTCAACGTAGTCAGCGTGCGGGTATACCTTACGAACGTCTGCCAAGCTTCTCCAAGCCGCATGCGTGGCAACTTTGTGCCAGTCTGCAATTGGACGCGCCAAAGAGGGGTCGGCTGTAAGGACACTCCGCCATGCGCTTTTGCTGATGATGTGCAAATTGCTTCGACACTTCGCAAAATGCGAAGTATGCGCCACCCGCTGGCAGATTGTCAATCCTCGTTGGGGCCTGCGCCCGACAGCGCGGCACGCCGCCCGAACCTGCTAAAATCCTCTGTTTTCCTTCATATACCGGGCGGAACATTCTGGTCGGACTGTCCGTATTCATCCCCAGGGGCAGTGTGACCAGGAGTTCCCGAGGAGTGCTGGTTGGACGACAATCAAGTCGTGGCCTCTCTGGTCCGTCGCTGCGTAGCCGGCGACGCGGTTGCCTGGGAGGAGATTGTCGAGCGCTTTAACCGGCGTATCTTCAACATTTGTTATAGGTTTACGGGCTCACAGGACGATGCCCAGGACCTCGCCCAGGAGGTCTTCATCAAGATTTACCGCACCCTGAAGACCTACGATACCGACAAGGGGTCGTTTATGACCTGGGTGGCCACCCTGACCCGGAACCTGCTGGTGGACCATTTCCGCAAGAGCAAGCGGGACCGGGTGACCGATTCGATGGACGAGGGGGTCACGGCCGAGGAGGATTCCATCACTGTGGCCGCGCGGCTGGAGGACTCCGGTCCTGCGCCCGACGCCCGCCTCCAGAGCCGCGAAACCCAGGAATTGGTGCAGAAAGCGCTCCAGAAACTCTCCCCCGAGCTGCGGGAGGCGGTGATCCTGCGCGACCTGCAGGACATGGACTACCGGGAAATCGCCTTAGCCCTGAAGGTACCGGAGGGAACGGTGAAGTCCCGCATTAATCGGGGACGGACGGAACTTGGACGGCTGCTATCACGTACTTATAGGCAGGTGACCTGATGTACGAGGAATCCAAACCCGGAATGCAGTGCCACGAGTTCGACGGGCTGCTCAGCGAGGCGATGGACGGCACCTTGGCCGGCGCTCAGCGCGAGCAGTTCGAGCGGCACCGGAGCACGTGCCCGACCTGCGGCCCGATGTTCGCCGAAGCCCGGCGCGGCATGCAATTGCTGCGCGGCCTGGCGGAGGTGGAGCCTCCCGAGAAATTCGTCCACAACGTGCTGGCCGCGACCATCGGACGAGTGGAGGAAGCGGCTCCGGCGGCGCGCGCCCGCGAAAGCTGGTGGAACAGGTTCCTGGCGGGCCTGCGGCAGGGAAGCGGTCCGGTGCTGCAGCCGAAATTCGCCATGTCGTTTGCCATGGCGTTCTTCTCGATTTCGCTGGTGCTCAATCTTTCCGGCGTCAAGATCGGCGACCTGCGGCACCTCGACCTGAGTCCCAACGCCATTGTGCGCGGCGCCTACGAAGCACAGGGCCGCGTGGTGAAGTACTACGAGAACATCCGCTTCGTGTACGAGATCGAATCGCGCGTGCAGGAGTTGAAGCGCGCGACCACGCCGGAGGAAAGCAATCCGCCGGCGGAGAAACGGAAAGAGCACAAGGACCACAGCGAAAATCCTGATCAGAACAAGTATCGGAACTACAGCCGGGAGCAGGAGGCGGTCACCATGGCGCGATTATTCGATCCGGCCCTGCTTGGCGGCCAGGTTTTCGCCAGGAGAAACTCATGAACTGCACGGTCCATTCCGACGTCGCGGCGACCTCCTATTGCCGCACCTGCGGCAAGGCGATGTGTGAGAAGTGCTCGCACAGCGTTCGCGGCGTCGTTTACTGCGAAGATTGCATCGCCACCCGCCTGCACGACACCATGCCGTCGGCGCCGCCGGCCAGCGGTTTCGTGCCGGGCACCGCGGGCGCGCCCGTTGTCGTGACCAGCGGTCCCAGCCCGGGGCTTGCCGGCGTGCTGGCGGGATTCTTCCCGTTCGGTGTTGGCGCGGTTTACAACGGCCAGTACGCCAAGGGTCTGGCGCACATGCTGATCTTTATCGCGCTGATCTTTGGGGTGTCGCAGGTAGGCGATACCTATGGGCCGATCTTCGGACTCGGCATCGCGTTTTTCTACATTTACCAGATCATTGATGCGGTCCGCTCCGCGCACGCCATTCGCACCGGGCTGCCCGCCCCCGATCCGTTCGGGCTGGCGAAGGCGTTCGGCAGCGGCGAACGCGTGGATTTTAATCGCGTCCCGGTCGGCGCCCTGGTGCTCATCGGCCTGGGTGTTCTGTTCCTGCTGAACACCATGGGGCTGTTCCATGCGTACTGGATCCACCGGCTCTGGCCGTTGATCCTGATCGTCATCGGCGTGTGGCTGTTTATCAAGCGCTTCTCACCCCCGGGCGGCGCGACGAGGGAGATGTGAGGAGATGAGCCATGGATAACTATCAGCCCAACCAGACTTGCTACCGCACGCGCTGCCGAAGCCGCGGGCTGATGGCCCCGGCGGTGCTGATCACCCTCGGCGTGCTCTTCATGCTCAGCGAGTTCGGGGTGGCGCATTTTAACCGCACCTGGCCCATTCTGCTGATTGTGATTGGCCTGGTGAAGGTGCTGGGTGGAAACCTGGACCCCACCGGGCACGTGGACGTGATCGCGCCGGCGCCTCCGGGAGCGCCACCGGCGCCAACCCAGAATTCTGAACCGCGGGAGGTGGACCATGTCTAGTCCCGCTCCGCAAGTCCATGTTCATCGGCGCCGGTCGCTGGCCGGGCCGCTGGTGCTCATCCTTATCGGCGTCATCTTCCTGCTCGGCAACATGCATTACCTGAGCTGGGCATCGCTGCACCATTATTTTGCCCGCTACTGGCCCGCTCTGCTGATCCTGTGGGGCGTCGTCAAGCTGCTGGAGCACTGGCAGGACAGCCGCGCCGGCGTGCCCTGCCGCGGCATCGGCGCCGGCGGCGTGGTCCTGATCATCTTCCTCGTCCTGTTTGGCATGGGCTTTACCGCCAGCGATCGCGTCAACTGGGGCGCGTTGCGCGGCCAGATGGACATGGACGACGACTTCGGCGGCCTGTTCGGGAATTCCTACAACTACAGCGCCACCGTGGAGCAGCCCTTTGCCGCCGGAAGCGAGCTGAAAGTCGTCTCCGATCGAGGCGACGTGGTGGTGAACACCTGGGCGGAGCCCAAGATCAAGGTCGTGGTTCGCAAAAAGGTGGTGGCCGACAACGAAGAGCAGGGCAAAAAGATCGATGGCGAGACGCAACCCACCTTCACCACGGCGGGTACCACGGTGACGCTGAGCGCCAACACCGGCGGCGCGGGCAACAAAGCCGTCGCCAGCGATCTGGAAATCTATGTCCCGCAGAAGGCGAACGTGGAGGTCTCCGACCGGCGTGGCGATATCCGTATCGCCGGACGCACGGGCAACATCACCACCAACTCGCATGGCGACGTCACGGTTGCCGACAATGCCGGCAACGTCAGCATCAGCTTGCGCCGTGGCAACGTGCGCGCCACCAACATCAAGGGAGACGTCAGCGTGGACGGCCGCGTGGACGATACCAATATCAGCGATGTCAGCGGAGAAGTGCGCCTCAGTGGAGACTTCTTCGGACAGATGAACCTGGCGAAGGTGGCCAAGAGCGTCAGCTTCCACTCTTCCCGTACCGATATGCAGATGGCGCGCCTGGACGGCGACTTGACGATGGAATCGGGCGACCTGCGCGCGCGCGCGATCACCGGCCCGATGCGCCTGACAACCCGCGCCAAGGACATCCACCTCGAGGATGTGTCCGGCAATCTGAAGATTGACAACAGCAACGGCGTGGTGGAGTACCGCGCCGGCAAGAGCCTGGGCAATGTCGAAATCAACAACCAGCGCGGCACGGTGCAGGTGATGCTGCCGAAGAACGCCGCGTTCCAGATTGACGCGCACGCCACACGCGGCGATATCGAGAGCGATTTTCCGGCCATCCAGGTGAAGAGCGAACACAATTCGCAATACGCCAGCGGCTCAGTCGGTGGCGCCGGCCAAAGCGGCCCGCAGATCAAGCTGACCAATAATTACGGCGACGTGCAGATCCGGCAGTCCTCGGGCTTGCCATCGCCGCCCGTTCCGCCGCAACCGCCCAAGCCACCCAGCACACCGGGCCTGCAGCGCGGCGCGGTGATCGACCGCGGGCACATGGTCCTTTACCGGGGCCGCCGCGGGGTGGTTGTGCCAGCACCGCGGAGCTACGCGGCGGATACGCTGTAGGCGTGCGATTCAGTCGTCAGTCTTCGGTCGTCAGTCTTCAGCAAAACCAGTCTTCAGTTTCAGGTCCGGTTTTCCTGACGACTGAAGACTGACGACTGAAGACTAACTGCTGAAGACTACTTCCGGAGCGCACAGCTTGCGCCCGGCATGCCGCTGTGCAGGAAGTAGGAATCAAGCTCCGCGCCCGCTCGTGCCAGTTCCTCTGCCGAGAAGAATTCCTGCATTCCTTCGAACAACTGCTGCTCTTCCTTGCGCACGTGGGCCGCTAAGCTGGCGGAGAACAGTTGAAGCTCGGGTACGGTGAGACGTCCGGCGGCGGCGGCGGCAGCATACCGGCGCAGGGAAACGTGCTCAATGCGAAGTTCATCCACCAGGTCGCGCAATGTGGGCGCGCGCTGGGCGAACGGGAACAGGATCTTCTCTTCGGCCTCGAAGTGGTAGCGGATCTCGCTCTCGAAGAGCCGCGCGATCTCCTGTTGCCAGTGCTGCGCGGGGTCCCCGGCACGCACCGTTTTTGTGCGTGCTGGGGTGGTGGGGTCGGGATGTTGGGATTGCAGCCCGCGCTCGATCTGGACGCACAGCGCCAGCGCGTGTTGATGCTGGTGAGAGAGCGGGATAAGGTTGCGGTCGCGCAGCATCTCTCTATTATGCCCGTTCCGTCCCTACGGGACTCTGCATTCAATTGGCAAGGTTACCCGGCGCTGAAGCGCCGGGCTATTGTCATTCGCCCCTTCGGGGCTGAGCCCTAACGCCCAACGCTGGAAAGCTGGAACCTGGAGCGTGACGCCGTCAGCCCTGAGCCTTGCGCCCTGAGCCTTGCGCCCTGAGCCTTGCGCCCTGAGCCTTGCGCCTTGAGCCTTGCGCCTTGAGCCTTGCGCCTTGAGCCTTGCGCCTTGCGCCTTGAGCCTTGCGCCTTGCGCCTTGAGCCTTGCGCCTTGAGCCTTGCGCCTTGAGCCTTGCGCCTTGCGCCTTGAGCCTTGCGCCCTGAGCCTTGCGCCTTGAGCCTTGCGCCTTGAGCCTTGCGCCTTGAGCCTTGAGCCTTGCGCCTAACGCCTGGCGCCTGCTTTACTAAACCCGCCCGCGCAGCAGACAATAGTCGTTTGCTCAAGCGTCCGCAGCGCACTCTGCCGCGGGCTTGCCATTATCAATCCAGCCCAGAAAGAGGACGTCACTTATGCCCGCAACCGGTGAACTGATCCGGATGATGAACTACGTGGACGACATTACCGCCACCTTGCGCCGCGTCATCGCCAACGTTCCCTACATGACCGAGGAAGAGAAGAGGCGCCTGGCCGAATACATGCGCAAGGCCGACCCGAGCTTCGATGGCCTGATGGAACGACTGGAGAAGGAGTCCAAGTAATGGAGGTCCGCACCGTCGCGGTAATCGGCGCCGGAATCATGGGACGCGGCATTGCGCACGCGGCCGCGCTCGGCGGCTATCGCACCATCCTCGAGGACATCCTGCCCAGCGCGTTGCGCCGCGCCGGCGATGAAATCCGCTCCAACCTCGACAAGTCGGTGGAACTCGGCAAGGTCAGCGCGGACGAAGCCAGGGAGGCGATGGGCCGCATGGAATACGCGGGCGCGGTGGATGAGGCCGCGCGCGCCGCCGACCTGGTGATCGAAGCCGTCCCGGAAGAGATGGAGTCGAAGATCGAGATCTTCACCCTGCTGGACAAAATCTGCCGGCCGGAAACCATTCTCGCCTCGAACACGTCCTCGCTGAGCATCACGGAAATTGCGTCGGTCACTTACCGGCCGAAAAAGTGCGTCGGCATGCACTTCTTCAACCCGGTGCACAAGATGAAGCTGCTGGAGATGGTGCGCGCGCTGGAAACCAGCGACGACACGCTGACGACGGCGGTCGAGGTGGGGCGGCGGATGAAAAAAGAAGTGGTGGTGATCAAGGAATCGCCGGGATTCATCACCAGCCGCATCAACGCCATGATCGGCAACGAAGCGTTCTACATGCTGCAGGAAGGCATCGCCAGCGCCGAGGACATTGATAAAGCGCTGAAGATGGGCCTCAACCATCCCATGGGGCCGTTCGAACTGGTGGACCTGGTGGGGCTGGACACGCGCCTGCACATTCTCGAGTACCTGCACAAAACGCTCGGCGAAAAATACCGCCCATCGCCGCTGCTGGTGCAGTACGTCAAGGCCGGACGGCTGGGACGCAAGGCGGGACGCGGCGTGTTCACCTACTCCGAGCAGACGCCGAAGCCAGCGGAGGCGGCGAAAGAAGGAAAGGCGTAGCCGCAGATTTACGCAGATGAACGCTGATGTTTCTTGATCAGTGTTGATCCGCGTTGATCCGCGGCTAATTCTTTTTCGGCGCCTTTTCCTGCAACAGCTCCCAGGCGCGCTGCACATCATCCCAACTCGTCTGCAGATTTCCGATCGCCACGCGCAGCACAATTTTGCCGTTCAGCACCGTATGCGAGAGGTAGACCTCGCGCGTGGCATTCACGGCTTCCAAGAGCGCGCGGTTGTCATCGTCGGTGCCCTTGAAGCGGAAGCACACGACCGAGAACGGTACGGGCGCGACCACTTCGAAGCGCGGATCGCGTCGGATGAGCTGCTCGAGCTGCTTAGCCCAGCGGATATGCGAACGCAAAATATCCTGCATGCGCTCGCGTCCGAAATAGCGCATCAGGAACCACAGTTTGAGCGAGCGGAAGCGCCGGCCGAGCGGGATGCCGTAGTCCATCAGGTTGATGGCGCGCGGGTCCTGGCTGGCGCGCAGGTATTCGGGATTCAGCGAGAAGGCGCGCCGCAGGATGTCCGGCCGCCGGGTGTAGAAGGCGCTCAGGTCCACCGGCGTGAACAGCCACTTGTGCGGGTTGACCACCAGCGAATGCGCGCGCTCCGCGCCGCGCAGAATGTGTTGGCACTCGGGCAGGATCGCAGCCGAGCCCGCGTAAGCGGCGTCAATGTGCAGCCAGAGATCGTATTTTTCAGCGATGTCGGCGATGGCGGCGACGGGATCGACGCTGGTGCTGGAGGTGGTGCCGACGGTGGCCACGACGCAGAACGGCCGCTTGCCTTGCTTGATGTCGGCCTCGATCGCCTGCGCGAGCGCGTCGGGACGCATGCGGAATTCGGCGTCCACCGCGATCTTGCGAACATTTTTCTGCCCGATACCGAGCGCGATGGCCGCCTTCTCGATGGAGGAATGCGATTCCGCCGAGGTGTACAACGTCAGCACCGGCTTGGATCCTTCGACGCGCGCCTCGGGGTCGGCGAGTTCGCGCGCGGCGGCGACAGCATGCAGGCTGCTGACCGACGCGGTGTCGTAGATCACACCGAAGTAGTCGCCCGGCAGTCCCATCCATTGGCGCAGCCAGCCGAGCGCGACCTGCTCCAGCTCGGCGACGGCGGGTGATGTCTTCCAGTGCAGGCCGTTGGTGTTCAGCGCGGCCGCAAGCGCCTCGGCCAGGATGGTCGGGGTCGCGGCGCTGTTGGCGAAATACGCCAAGAACCGCGGATGGTTCCAGTGCGTGACCGCGGGCAGAATGAGGTTGTCAAAATCCTTGAGAATGGCGTCGTACGACTCACCTCGCTCGGGCGCCGAGGGAGGCAGCGCGTCGGTCAGTTCCCCCGGCTGGACTTTGGGCAGCACCGGATAATCGCGCGTATGCTCCAGGTAATGAGCGATCCAGTCAATGACTTCGTGGCCGGCGCGCCGGAAGTCCTCGACGTAGGCATTCCACTCCGGCGCCGCTCCAGTACGAGTGGTGGACATAAGGGCTCCTGAATGAGGAATGAAGTCTATCGGTCCATCGGTCTCTCGGTCTATCGCCAAGAACAAGTGCGACACCCGCTGACCGATAGACCGATAGACCGACAGACCGATAGACCGAAAGACCATCACGTACAATTTAACCGTGGCCACCTCATCCCCGCGCCTGCAGCGCGTCCTCGATCAGCTCAAGCTCTACGAGCACCCGCTGCTGGCGTTCGACGCGCGCGAGCAGGGTGAGGGCGTCGAGGTCATCATCAATTTCCGCAATCCTGCCGTGCCGGTGCATACCTACTACTTCAGCATGCATCCGCGCGACCTCGATCACCCCCAGTTCGAGTGGACCTTCCAGCACCAGCTTTTTGCCTGCCTGCACGATTACCTGATCGAGATGTTCGTGCGCACGCCGCAAACCCAGAAAGCGGACGCGCGGGCCCGTGCGGCGGAAGAGGACATCGGCAGTTGACCCTCCGCGAATACATCGAGCGGGAGATCGGCGAACGCGGTCCGATTCCGTTTTCGCGTTACATGGAGCTGTGCCTCTACGGCGCGCCTGGCGGCGATCCGCCCGGGTTTTATTCGCGCGCCCGGGAACAATTCGGCAAGGCGGGCGACTTCTACACCTCCAGCGACGTGCACGCCGTATTCGGCCGCCTGCTGGCGCGGCAGTTCGACGAGATGTGGCGCGTGCTCGGGTCGCCGCCGCGGATCGATCTGGTGGAACTGGGGCCGGGCCGCGGACTGTTCGCGCAGGACGTGCTCGACTGGACGGCAAAGAAGTTTCCCGAGTTTCACCGCGCGCTTCATGCCACGCTGGTGGAAGCCTCGCCCGGATTGCGCGCGCGCCTGGATGAGCGCTTCGCCGCGCAAATCGCGGCGGGCAAGGTGCAGGTAGTGGAAACGATCGAGCCGGCGAAGATCGAAGGCGAGTTCATTGTATTTGCCAACGAGTTCTTCGACGCGCTGCCGGTGGAGGTGGTCGCGGACCGCGGCGAACTGCGCATCGGCGTGGAAAATGGCCGATTCGTCGAGAGCTTCGCGCCTCCGTTAACGGCAGAACTGGATTTCCTCGACCGCTACTCCGTCCATCCCGAACCGGGTGAACGAGTGGAAGCGACGCTGGTTTCGCTCGATCACTTGCGGCGCATCGCCGCCGCGCCGGCGGCAGGCGCGCGCGGGTTCTGCCTGTTGGTTGATTACGGCTACACGCGCCAGGAGCAGTTGGCAGGGCGCCATCGCGACACCGTCATGGCGTTTCGCCAACACACGATTTCGCAGAACCCGTACGAGGCCCCGGGGGAACAGGACATCACCGCGCACGTGAACTTCACCGCGCTCATGGACGTCGGAAAACAGGTTGGCCTGGAGCCGCTAGCGCTGGTGACGCAATCCCAGTTGCTGATGGGAATCGGCGAAGACAACCAGTTCGCCGACGCGTTCGAGGACTGCCGCTTGCCGCAGGAGCGGGCCAAAGTCGCGCTGCAACTCAAGCATCTGGCGACGCCGGTGGGAATGGGGGATGCGTTTCAGGCGCTGGTGCTGGGGCGGGGAGTGGCATCGAACAGTATCGCGCGCCTGAGCGGACTCAGGTTCGCACGGTGAGGTTTCTAGTTTCTGATTTCAGTCGTGCCTACGGCACTCAAATCGTCGTCGCGCATCAACCCGGCACTGAAGTGCCGGGCTATTGTCACCCGCCGCTCCGCGGCTGATCCTGAACCGTGAAAGCGGCTGTTTCTGAACCGTGAAAGCGGCTATTCCTGAACCGTGAAAGTGGCTGTTCCTGAACCGTGAAAGCGGCTGATCCTGAACCGTGAAAGCGGCTGTTCCTGAACCGTGAAAGCCGAATGCCGGAAGCCTGAAGTCCGCAACTTGAAACCTAAAACCTGAAACTGAAACACAAAGTGAAACTGAAACTGAAACTGAAACTGAAACTGAAACTGAAACTGAAACTTACTCTCCCTCTTTCGATTCCTTCCTCTGATACGGCGCCGAAAGATACTTGCGCGCTTCTCCCATCGCGCCCTGAGTATTGTCGTTGGTTTGCAGAGCCTGGCGATATTCGTTGGTCGCGCGATCGCGCTGGCCGGTGACGTCGAAAATCTTGCCGAGCTGGATATGGCTCCAAACCTCGGTCCAGCGCGGTTCGCCATCCCCGTTGAGCGCCTCGCGATAGGCATTGGCCGCCGCCTGGTAGTTCTTCTGCAGGAAGAAAACTTCGGCGATGCGGTAATGCGCCAGCGAACTGTGGCTGTTGGCGTCGAGCGACTTCTGGAATTCGTGCAGCGCGGCGGAGAGGTCGCCCTGCTCCACCATTCCCTGGCCGCGCATGATGGAGGCGCGCACCTTCAGTTCCTGCGAGTTCTTGAGCACGCGGTTGTCGGGGTCGATCGTGATGCGCCGCGGCCTGCCGAAGGTCTCCACCTGGAAGGCGGAATTCGTGCCCACCACCTCGACGCGCTTGGACTCGCTCTGGCCGTCGGTGTCGATCTTCAATTCAACCGGCATGCGGAACAGGTCCAGGTCTTGCGAGATCTCGCCGACGGTGCGGAAGCCCTTGGCCACGCGGTACACCGTGTACTTGGCCTTGAATTCGGGGGCGCCGGTGGAATCGATCCACTGCGAGAAGAACCAGGTGAGGTTGCCGCCATGGATCTGCTCCGCGATCTTGCGGAAATCGTCAACCGTGGCGGGCTTGCCCGCGTACTGCTGCAAGAAAGTGCGCACGGTATTGTCGAATGCAGCGTCGCCGATCACCCAGCGCAGCATGTTGAGGATGATGGCGCCCTTGTCGGTGACCAGCGCCTGGAATTCCGGCGCGAACGTATCCAGCCGTCCCACGCTGGACAGGGGCACGGTGTCGTACGCGAGCGCGCCGACTTCCATGTCCTTCACGGCTTCGGTGAATGCGGCCTCGCCGGCGGCGGACTCGACATAGCGCGCCTCGGAATAGCGCGCGAAGCCGTCACTCAGCCACCAGTCACTGCGCGTCGCGGGGCTGACGTCGGCGCCCCACCACTGGTGCGCGATGGCGTTCGCCAGCAGCCGGTAATTCACCTTCCCCGTGAGCGCGCGCGAAGCGATGGCGGCGATTTCCGGCGCCCAGGCGCTGGGCACCGTGTCGTCCGGTAATTCCACGATGTTCAGATTGTTGGACAACGGCGGCCCAAGGCGCGCCGAGTAGAACTGGAACTCGCGCACCGCGGTTTCGGTGTAGTTGGACACCAGGTCCTTGTGCACCGGCTTGAAAAAGACGTGCAGGTTCAATCCAACCGCGTTGCTGCTGCTCTGCTGGAAATTTCCGGCGATGATGGTTCCAGGGAAACTGGGCTTGGTCCACTCGAAGGTGAAAGTCTTGCCGCCGGGCGTGGCGGGCAAAGCGGGTTCGGGCGGTGTCGCCGGCTCGGCATGGCCGCGAGCGCGCGTCGGCAGCGGTTTCTTCACCGGACGGGCGGGCGCGGCGACGGCGGCGGAACCCTGCGCGCCGCTGCCGATCACCATCCAACCCGCGGGCACGGTGATCTTCATGTTCGCGGTAAAACGATTGGTGCCATAGCCGCTCATCGGGAACCAGCGTCCGGCATACAGCAGGTAGCTGGTGTCGTCGCCGACGTAAGCCAGCTTCAGGCCTTGCACGGGGCTGTCGTCGGCGGACGACAGAGTGCCCTCGTAATCGATGTCGAGCGTCGTGCTGGCGTCTTTCGACAATCCGCTGGGCAGCGCGATGCGGATGGCATTGTCCTGCGTGATGCGCTCGGCGGAGAGCGCGTGACCTTCGGCGTCGGTGATGCGCGTCGGGCGCAGCGCGTTATGCAGCTCGAAGGTGGCGACGCTGATATCTTCCAGCGCGGTGAACTTCACCCGCGCGTGCGCGATCAGGCGGTGGGTCTTGGGCTGAAGCTCGGCTTGGATCTGGTAATCGTCAACCCGGAGGCGCGGCCTTTCGGCGGCCGCGGCGGGCCGAGCCAGCGCCGCAACGCTCACCAGAAAGATAAGGATGCGCCCCAGGGACCGTGGTGCGTGGTGCATGAAAAATCTCCGGCTAAGTACCCGCTGGTCTTGGATGTGCAGGCGGGCAGAAAAGATGCGCTCAGGCCACTTCCGGGCAGAGTTGTTGCATCTGCGAGCACCCCGGAACACGCAAAAGCGGCGCGTTCTGGGGGCCCCGCTGCGAACGGATGGTTCCGACTGCTGAACCGAGGGAAACAACATCTGAGCGGCTGCTGGCCCACTGCTACTTTAACCCAGCGGAGCCCAGTTCGTCGCGCCGCAGCGAGGATTTCGCTTTTGCCATGCCGCCGTACATCCCAAAACCCTTGCCCGCGGCAAGGAACGGAGTAAAATCCGGCCACTACATTGGTGGGGTGTTCTATCCGGTCTTGGAAATCGCCCAGGCAAGCAGCCGTACTCCGGCTGTCTGCGGAGGAGGTCGGGATGCCCTTTCTGACCAGGGTGCGCGCACTCGCTCTCGTCGTCTGCCCATTCGTGCTTGCGATTACGACACTGGCGCAGGCGCCGCCTCCCGCGATGGAGAACCTGTTGACGAATGCCAACGCCGGGCCTGCGCCGGCCCTGCCGGCAAGCGAGACCATCCGCACGCGCGTGGACGAGGTGAACGTGGTGTTCACCGTCTCCGACGCCTCCGGCAGATTCATCAGCCACATCTCGCTCAACGATTTACGCGTGCTCGACAACCGGCGCGCCCCGGAACGGATCAGCTATTTCCAACAGCAAAGCGACCTGCCGTTGCGCGTGGGCGTGCTCGTCGACCTGAGCGATTCCATCACGGACCGTTTCGCGTACGAGAAAAAGGCGGCCATTACCTTCCTGCAGAAAGTGCTGCGACCGCAGATCGACGAGGCGTTCCTGGTGGGATTTGCGTCGCGCGTCACCCTGTACCACGACTTCACCAGCGACATCGGGGCGCTGTCGAACGCGGTGCGCGAGATGCACGCCGGAGGCGACACACGGTTGTACGATGCCATACGCTTCGCGTCGGCCAAGCTGGGCAGCGCTTCCGGGCCGGCGTTGATGCGGCGCGCCATCATCCTCATCACCGACGGCGAGGACACCCGCAGCAAGACCATCATGTACGACGCGATCCAATCGGCGCTGCACGCCGAAACCGTCATCTACGCCTTGAGCTCGAACGACCTCACCGACGGCGATTACCCTCCCAGGGAAGCGGTGCTGGAATTAATCACCCGCCCGACCGGCGGCGGAGTTTTGCCGGCGCACAGCAAATCGGAGATTGCGCGCGCCTTCGACAAAGTGAAGGAAGCGCTTCGCAATCAATACGCCATCGGGTACAAGCCGGCTGAATTCAAGCCCGACGGGAGCTTTCGCGCCATCCAAATTGTGCCGCGGCACAAGAAACTGCGGGTGCAGTGCCGCCGCGGGTATTTCACCCTGCGGGAAGAACAGGCGAGCGCGTCGCATGCGACAGCGCCGTAAGTGGTAACAGGCTTTAGGCGTTAGGCCTTAGGCGTTGGGACGAATGGACGTGAAGCCTGAAGCCTGAAGCCTAAAGCCTAAAGCCTAAAGCCCTAAAGCCTCGAACACCGCTGCGGCGGCGCGATCTGAGGCGCTGCCGGCGCCTGACGGCGCGGCGAGTTTCGCGCGCACCTCTTTCAATCCCTCCAGCATGGACTGCCGCGCAGGGCCGTCGGCAATAATCTGGTTCATGCGGGCCACAATGTTTTCGGGCGTGAAATTGTCCTGCACCAGCTCGGGCACAACTTCGCGTCCTGCGATCAGGTTGGGCATGGCGAAGAAGGGAACACTGACCAGCGGGCGGCCGAGCTTCCAGGTGAGCGGCGAAACGCGATAGACCATCACGAAGGGCGTGCCGATCAGCGCGGCTTCCACCGTCGCGGTCCCGCTCGCGACCATCGCGGCACGTGCCTGCGACAGCACTATGCGCGCGTCGCTCTCCAGTTTGAGATTGATGCCGGGGGCCTCGCCGACCGCGCGGTGTATCAGGTCCGTTATCCACTTCGAACTGACGGTGGAGGCGACCGGAATGATGAACTGGTACTGGTTGCCGAGCGCGCGCGCTGCCTGCAGCATGGCAGGTAGGTTGAGCGCGATTTCCTTCTTGCGGCTTCCGGGCAGCAGCGCGATGGGAATCTGCGGGGAGCGAAGAGGGGGTGCAGGTCCCGGCGCCGGCAGGTCAGCGAGAGGATGGCCGACGTATTCGGCCACAACCCCGCGCTCGCGATACCACGCTTCTTCGAATGGAAAAATCACGAGCATCTTGCGCACGTAACGCTTGATCTGCGCGATGCGCTTCGGCCGCCACGCCCATAGCTGCGGGCTGACATAATAGATGACCGGAATGCCGCGCCGGTGAAGCTGGCGTGCCAGGCGGAGGTTCCAATCGGGAAAGTCAATGAGCACGGCGGCGTCGGGCTTGCCGGCATCCACGGCGCGCAGCAGTTTGCGGAATTCGCCCCGAATTTTCGGCAGGTGAGTGACGACCTCAGCCAGGCCGACCACCGCGATGTCCTTCGCGTCCACGACCAGGCGGCAGCCGGCGCCGCGCATGCGTTCGCCGCCAACGCCGAAGCACTCCAGCGAAGGCTCACGTTGTTTCAGGGCGGCGATCAGCAGCGCGCCGTAGCTTTCGCCGGAGGCTTCCCCGGCCGAGATCAGCAGTCGCATGGGAATTCAGCAGAATACCGCAGCAGAGCACAAAGCACCACGATTCACGATTTCCCTAAAGCGGCATTGACGCGACGCGAGCTTCAACTTTTCCGCACCGTGCGCTTCTCGATCCGCTTCTCGTACGCCGAGCCCTGGATGATGCGCTGGACGTAGATGCCGGGCGTATGGACCTGGTCGGGATTGAGTTCTCCCACGGGCACCAACTGCTCGACCTCGGTGATCGTGATCCTGGCCCCGGTGGCCATTTCCGGATTGAAGTTGCGCGCCGTTTTCCGGTACACGAGATTGCCGAAGCTGTCGCCCTTCCAGGCTTTGACCAGCGCAAAGTCGGCGTGCAGCGCGGTTTCCAGCAGGTAGGCATGGCCGTCGAACCGGCGTGACTCCTTGCCTTGCGCGACCAGCGTGCCCACGCCGGTGGGAGTATAAAAGGCGGCAATGCCGGCGCCGGCGCAGCGAATGCGTTCAATGAAGGTGCCCTGGGGGATGACTTCCAGTTCAATTTCGCCGCGCCCCAGCATCTCCTGCAGCAGCGGGTTGTCGCCCATGAACGTGCCGATGTGTTTCCGGATCTGCCGGTTGCGGAGAAGCAGGCCGACGCCGAAGCCCTGCACCCCGACGTTGTTGCTGATGGTGGTGAGACGGCGCGCGCCCTTTTTCACCAGGGCGGCAATAAGATTTTCGGGGATGCCGCACAGGCCGAAGCCGCCGATCATCACGCTGCTGCCATCGGCGATGTCGGCGACAGCTTCTTCGGGAGTGGCGAACACTTTATTCATGGGTGGACCTCGCGGATGGCGTGGCGCAGTTCGCTGATGCCGCGGTAGCTTTCTTCGCGGGTGGTGACGGCGGGCGGCGCCAGCAGGAGATGATCGCCACGGACGCCGTCCACCGATCCTTGCATGGGATAGACCAGCACGCCGCGGCGCTGTGCGGCATCGAAGATGCGCGCGGCGAAACCGGCAGCAGGATCGAGCGGCGCCTTGGTCTGCCGGTCGGCGACGAATTCCACGCCCCACAACAGTCCCAGCCCGCGCACGTCGCCGACGCAATCGCAATCGCGGAGCGTCTGCAGAGCGGCCGCGAATTCGGCCGCCAGGGACCCGGGATTTCCGCCATCGGCGGCTTCCACCAGCCTAAGCTCGCGGATGCGGCGCAACACCGCGCGTCCCGCCGCGACCGAAACCGGGTGCGCATTGAATGTGAACCCGTGAATCAACGAACCCGAACCGGCGGCGATTGCCTCGACCACGTCGCGCGAGGCGATCACGGCGCCCAGCGGTGCGTATCCCGCGGCAAGACCTTTCCCGGCCACCATAATGTCGGGCGCAACCTGCCAGTGCTCGCAGGCGAAGTTGCGCCCGGTGCGTCCGCATCCCGTCATGACTTCGTCGGCAATCCAAAGCAACCCGTGGGCATCGCAGATGCGGCGCACTTCCTGCAGGTAGCCGTCGGGAGGAGCGACCGCGCCGAGGGTGGCGCCGGAAATCGGTTCGCAGATGAAAGCCGCCGCCTTGCCCTCGGCCTCGCCAATGGCGCGCTCCAATTCGCCGGCATAGGACGCCGCGCAGTTGTCGCCGCCGTAGGCACAGCGGTAGCAGTAGGGCGTGTTGATGTGGCCGAACTCGCGCAACATGGGCAGGTAGGGCTGGCGGCGGCGCAAATTGCCCGACACCGCCATCGCGCCGAAGGTCGCGCCATGGTAGCTCTGGCGGCGGCTGATGACCTGGTAGCGCTCGTCGTGGCCGCTTTCGACCTGGTATTGCCGCGCCAATTTGAGCGCGGTCTCCACCGCCTCGGAACCGCCGCTGGTGAAGAACACCGCTCCGCCGCTGAAAGCTGGTCCGGCAAAGGCCAGCAGTTCGCGTGCGAAGTCTTCCGCCACGGCGGTCGCGAACTGGCTGCTGTGCGCAAATTCGAGTTCGCCCAATTGGGCGGCGATGGCGCGCGCGATTTCGGGATCGCCATGTCCGAGAAAGGAAACAGCGGCGCTACCGGCCAGATCGAGGTACTGCTTCCCGTGCTCGTCGTAGAGCCACGCCCCTTCTCCCCGGACGGCGCGGGGGTACTGCTTGCGGAACGAGCGCGGCATTGCCGTCGGCCACGACGCGTGGGCAGGGGAATGCATGACGTTGGGATTATCCGGGTGAGGCAAGCAAGTGTCAAAACAGCGGGGTTTCCCGATGCGGGCAATACCCATATAATGCCGCGCCATGACCGGTAAACTGAAGCTGGGAAAATTCACGGCTTGCGCCGTCGTGCTGTTGGTTCTGACGCTGGCCTCCTTCGGGGCGGCTGGGCAAACGGCTCCTGTGCCCATTTCCGGCTTCACCAGCCGTTCCGCGCTGAAGCAGGTTGCGCTGGAGCAAAAGTTCAAGGCGCGGATTTCGCGCCAGCAGGAGCGGAAATTCCACCGCTTTCTTACCGCGGAGCCGCATCCCGCCGGCTCCGAACGCAACCACGAACTGGCGCGGTACATCGCCGATACCTGGCGGCAGCAGGGATTGGAGGACGTGACCATCCGCCAGTACGACGTGCTGAACTCTTTTCCGCGCGCAACGTCACTCGAAATGGTGTCCCCGGTCAGCTACAAGGCGGAGTTGCGCGAGGCGGGGTATGCCGAGGATCCCGACACGCAGAACCCGCGCGTCAAGTCCGCGTACCTGGGGATGTCGGCGTCGGGCGAGGTGACGGCGCCGATCGTGTACGCGCGCAGCGGCAATCCGGAAGACTACGAGGTGCTGCGCAAGCACGGCATCGATGTGCGCGGCAAGATCGTGCTGGTGCGCTACTCGAATCCGTACAGCTATCGCGGGTTCAAGGCGCTGACGGCGGAGCGCGAAGGAGCGGCGGCGATCGTGATTTATTCCGATCCCGCCGAGGATGGATACAAGAAGGGCAAAGTGTTTCCGCGCGGCCCATGGGGCCCGGAAACGCACTTTCAGCGCGGCGCCATCACCTACGATTTCATCGTGCCGGGCGATCCGCTCACGCCCGGCTGGGCGTCGGTTCCGGGCGCCAAGCGCGTGCCGCCGGAGGAAGCGCGCTCGCTGCCCAAGATCATCGCGCTGCCGCTCTCCTGGCACGATGCCAAGCCGCTGCTCGAGCACATGGGCGGCCCGGTAGCGCCCCAGGACTGGCAAGGCGGGCTGCCGATCACCTACCGCCTCGGTGGCGAGGCGCGAGTCCATTTGAAAGTGGACATGGACAACCGGGTTGCGCCCAACTATGTGGTGGAGGCGCGCATTCGTGGCGCTGAATTGCCGGACGAATGGATCGTTCTCGGCAATCACCGCGACGCGTGGGAATTCGGCGGCGTGGATCCCAGCAGCGGAACCGCGTCCATGCTGGAGATGACGCGCAGCCTGGGTGCGCTGCTCCAACAGGGCGCCCGGCCGCGGCGCACGCTGGTGATTTGCAGTTGGGACGGCGAGGAGGTCGGGCTGACCGGCTCCACCGAGTGGGGCGAACAATTTGCCGACGAGCTGAAGCAAAAGGCGGTGGCGTACCTCAACGTGGATTCATCCGCTTCGGGACGTGATTTCGACGGCAGCGCAGTGGCGTCGCTGGCGCCGCTGCTGGTGGAGACCACAAAGTCGCTGCGCGATCCCTCGGGCGCCTCGCTCTACGCGGCGTGGCTGCGCTCGCGCCGTGCCAAGCAACGCAGCGAAAAAGAAAAAAAGCCGGTAACGGAAGCGAACCTGGCCGACGTGCGCATCGGCAGCGGTTCCGATCACACCGTCTTCCTCAATTTCCTGGGAGTGCCCGTCATTGGGTTGCAATTCGACGGCCCGTACGGCGTCTATCACTCGATGTACGACGATCACTTCTGGATCGAGCATTTTGGCGATCCCGGGTTCCGCTACCACGCCCTGATGTCGCAACTCTGGGGCGTGCTGGCGCTGCGGCTGGCCAATGCGGATGCGCTACCGTTTGATTTCGGCGCCTACGGCCGGGCGGTGCGCGAGTTCGTCGAGGAACTGCAGAAGAAAAATCAACTGCAAGGACACCTGGATACGGCGCCGCTGCTCAAGGCAATCGCCGCTTTCGAACAGCAGGGCGGAGCCTTGAATGCCGCCGTGCGGCGGCAGCTTGCGAGCGGAAATTCCGGCGCCGATGTCCTCGACAGATTAAATCGCGCTCAAATGCAGGTGGAAGCGAACTGGTTGAATGCGGAGGGAATTCCCGGGCGGCCGTGGTTCAAGCACCTGTTGTACGGCGCGCGCTACACCTACGCCCACCTGGAATTGCCCGGGCTGACCGAAGCCGTCGAAGCAAAAAACTGGCCGGTGGCGCAGCAACAACTCGATCTGCTGCTGGGCGCGGTATCGCGCAATGCGGAATTGCTGCAACGGACGAGCGCCCTGCTGGGCGGCGAACCTAATCGTCGGCGCTGACCTGCACGGCGGGGCCGCCGAATTGCGCCGTGGCAGCACCGGCGGGGAATTCCTGATCCTTGTACTGGAGCTGGTAGAGCTTCCAGTAAATGCCGCGCTGGGCCAGCAACTGCTGGTGGGAGCCCATCTCGCGCAGGCGTCCCTTGTGCATGACGATGATCTTGTCGGCGCGCTGAATGGTGGACAGCCGGTGGGCGATGACCAGCGACGTGCGTCCTTCCACCAGGCGCGTGAGGGCCTCGCGGACGCGCAACTCGGTCTCGGTGTCCACGCTGGAGGTAGCTTCGTCGAGCACCAGGATTTTCGGATTGTGCGCCAGCGCGCGGGCAAACGAGATGAGCTGCTTCTGGCCCGTGGACAGCGTGCTGCCGCGCTCGTGCACCGGTTCCTTGAAGCCGCCGGGAAGCGAGCGAATGAAATCGGCGAGATTCACGTCTTCGGCGGCGCGCGCCACCTGCTCGTCGGTTATGTACTCGGACCCGAGGCGGATGTTTTGCTCCACCGTGCCGGTAAACAGGAACGGGTCCTGCAACACCACGCCGAAGCGCCGGCGCAGGTCGGTGAGGTCCAGCTCGCGCACGTCCACGCCGTCAATGCGGATGGCGCCCTGCTGCACGTCGTAGAAGCGCAGCAGGAGCGAAATCATGGTGGTCTTGCCGGCGCCGGTGTGTCCGACGATGGCGGCGGTCTCGCCGGGCTCGACCGCGAAGCTGACGTCCTTCAGCACCCAGTCGGGCTCGCCGGCGTTGGGGTTGAGTTCGCCCTCGGCATTGCGCTCCGGGACCGTGCGGTAGTAGAACCAGACATGGTCGAACTCGATGCGTCCCGGGCCGGTGACCTGCTTCGCAACCGCCGGTGACTCCACGTCCACCGTGGTATCCAGCAGCTTGAAGATGCGCTCGCTGGAGGCCATGGCGGACTGCAGAATGTTGTACTTCTCGCTCAGGTCCTGGATGGGCCGGAAAAAGCGCTGCGCGTACTGCATGAAGGCGACCAGCACGCCGAGGGTGGCCACGCTGCGCACCACCTGGCCGCCGCCGAACCAGATGACGGCCGCGATCGCGATCGACGACAGGATTTCCACCACCGGGTAGTAGAAGGCGTAGGCGAGGATGGCGTCCTTGAACGCCTCCATGTGGCTGGCGTTGATCTTCTTGAAGCGCTCGTAGGCGCGCTTCTCGCGGTTGAAGAGCTGCAGCACCAGCATGCCGCTGACGTGCTCCTGCAGGTAGGCGTTGATGCGCGCGATGGCAATGCGGATGCGGCGGTAGCTGTCGCGCACGTGCCGGCGGAAAATCATGGTGGTGACCATGATCAGCGGCAGCACGGCAGAACGTGATCAGCGCCAGGCGCCAGTCCATCTTCAGCATGATGAGCAGAATGCCGATGAGCACGAACACGTCTTCAAAGATCGCCACCACGCCGGAGGTGAACATTTCGTTGAGCGCGTCCACGTCGGTGGTGACGCGGGTGACCAGACGGCCGACCGGGTTGCGGTCGAAGAAGCCGATGTGCATGCGTTGCAGGTAGCGAAAGATCTGGCTGCGCAGGTCAAACATGACCTTCTGCCCGGTCCACTGCATGAAGTAGGTCTGCAGGAATTCCAGGAAGAATCCAAAAACCAGCAGGCCGACGTACATGCCGCCGATCTGCGCGATGCCGACCAGCGGCTGCGAGCTCAGGAAGCGGTCGAGAAAGCCGTGGCTGCGCGCCGAGTTGGGCGCCAGGTACTTGTCCATGGCGATCTTGGTGAGGTAGGGGCCGACCACGTCGGCGGCGGATTTCAGCATGATGGCCGCCAGCGCAAGCGCCACCTGCCATTTGTACGGCCGCAGGTAGCCCAGCAACCGCTTCATCAGCCGGCTGTCATAGGCCTTTCCCAGGACCTCTTCTTCGTGGATGTTGGCCGCCATCTTCCTCTAGGTTATCAGACGAGATGGGGGAGGCTCAGGATGGAAAAAGTCGGCAGGCGCAAGGCTCAAGGCACAAGGCGCAAGGCCGGCGGTCTGGGATAATTGGAATAGTGGCGCTGGGCATTTACATCTCGGTCCCGTTCTGCCGGACCAAGTGCAGCTTCTGCAACTTCGCCTCGGGGGTTTTCGCGCGCGCTGTGTTTGCGCGGTATGTTGACCGGGTGTGTGCGGATATCGAGTCGTCGGACCGGCTGGCGGCGGAGATGGGCGCGAAGTTCGAGCGCGAGGTGGATTCCATTTACCTCGGCGGCGGCACACCCACGGTGCTCGAGGCGGCGGAGCTGGAACGGATTGTTGCGGCGGTGCGCGCGAAATTTCGAGTGCGTGGTGATGCCGAGATCACGGTGGAGTGTGCTCCCGGCACGCTGACGCCGCCGATGGTGGAGTCGCTCGGGCGCTGCGGCGTGAACCGCGTCAGCCTGGGCGTGCAGTCGTTCGTGGATGAGGAGGCGGCGAGCGTGGGGCGGCTGCACACGCGCGCCATCGTGCTCGACGACCTGGCGCGGCTGCGCGCGGCCGGAATCGCCAACATCAGCATTGACCTGATTGCCGGATTGCCGCACCAGACACCTGAGAGCTGGGAGTTTTCCCTGGCGGAGACGATTGCTTCCGGCGTTCCGCACGTCAGCGTGTACATGCTGGAGGTGGACGAGGACTCGCGCCTGGGACGGGAGCTGATTGCCGGCGGCACGCGGTATCACGCGCACTTTGTCCCCGATGACGACGCGACCGCCGACTATTATCTGCAAGCATGCGAACGGCTCAACGCGGCGGGTATTGTTCAGTACGAGATCTCCAACTTTGCCCGTGACGCTGATTCCGGCGCAGCCGATCACCCGATCACCCGATCACCGGATCACCCGATGGGCACCGCGCTCGAGGGCGAGCGCGCTCCAACGTTGACCCAGGCGTTCGCGGGCGTTCCGAGGTTCGCGTCGCGCCACAACTTGAAGTACTGGACGCGGCAACCGTATCTCGGCTTCGGGGTGGATGCGCATTCCATGCTGGCGGCGGATTCGCGGCAGGCGCGCGCCGCGATGGAGCGTGAGATCAGCGACTATCTGGAGCATGCGCCGAATTTCGGTGGCGCGCGCGAATCGGAGGATTCCAATTTCTACGCTCGCATGGGAGTGGAGTCGGTGCGGCTGGCCACGCCGGATTCGCTGGAAGCGTACCTGGCCGGCAAGCCGCACGAGCGTATCCCGGTGACATATCCGGCGGCGCTGGAGGAGGCGCATTTCCTCGGGCTGCGCTTAAATCGTGGCCTGCAGGCGCGCGAGTTGGCGGAGCGCTACGGGCCGGAGGCGGCGACCATGTTTCGCGAGCAGATCGCGGAGTTGCGTGAGTTGGGCTTGGTTGAGATCTGCGATGGGGCGACCCGGCTGACGTCGCGCGGGCGCTTGCTGTCGAATGAAGTGTTTCAGAAATTTCTGGTCGATCGGTCTATCGGTCAATCGGTCTTTCGGCGGTGACGCGCATACGCGAGGGCGCCCCTTCGGCTTCGCTCAGGGCAAGCTCTTCGACTTCGCTCAGGGCAGGCTGTGTGCCACAAGACTCCGTTTTGCAACCGTGACCGCCAATTCATTACACTGGCCGATTAATTCTAGCATCGTGTGAATCAGCGAGAACTTCTATGAGCAGTGTAGCGTTCGCGGAACGGCGCAGAACACCGAGCAGCGCACGCGCATCACCACGGTTGACCTGCGCAGCGACACCGTCACCAAGCCCACGCCGGAGATGCGGCGCGCCATGGCGGAGGCGGAGGTCGGTGACGACGTGTACGGCGAGGACCCGACCATCAACCGCCTGGAGAAGCGCGCGGCGGAAATATTCGGGCGCGAAGCCGCGATTTTCGTCCCCAGCGGCACCATGGGCAACCAGGTGGCGATCAAGATCCACACCCGGCCCGGCCAGGAAATTATTTGCGAGGAGCGCTGCCACGTCTTCAACTACGAAATGGCGATGATGGCGCACTTTTCCGGCTGCGTGCCGCGTCCCATCCACGGCGAGGACGGCATCCTGCGCTGGGCGCAGGTGGAGCGCAAGATTTCGCCCAAGACTTATTACTACGCGCAAACCGGGCTGGTGTCGCTGGAGAACACGCACAACATGGCCGGGGGCACGGTGTACCCGCAAGATGTCGCGGACGAGATTTGCGACGGAGCGCACGCCGCCGGCTTGCCGGTCCACCTGGATGGGGCGCGCGTCTTCAACGCATCGGTAACGCTGGGCAAGCCGGTGGCGGAGATCACGCGCAAGTTCGACTCCGTCATGTTCTGCCTGTCCAAGGGGCTGGGCGCGCCGGTGGGTTCGCTGCTGGTGGGAAGCCGGCAATTCATCACGCAGGCGCGGGTCTATCGCAAATCGCTCGGCGGCGGCATGCGGCAGGCGGGGGTGCTCGCCGCCGCGGGACTGATCGCCCTGGAGCAGATGCCCAAGCGCCTGCACGTTGACCACGAAAACGCAAAATTCCTGGCGCAGGGACTGGCGCGCGTATCCGGCATAAGGATTGATGCGGCGAAGGTCATGACCAACATCCTGATCTGCGACATCAGCGGAACCGGGATGGCGTCCGCCGATTTCGCGCGCAAGCTCGGCGAAAAAAACGTCCTCTGCGGCACGGTGAACAACGAGCTGGTGCGATTCGTGACCCACATGGACGTGGATCGCGCCGGCTGCGAACAGGCGCTGGAGGCGGTGCGCGCGGTATGCGCGAAATAGAGATCTAATTCACCACGGAGGCACGGAGACACGGAGGAATCTTGCAATTGGTGCTCCGTGGCTCAGTGTCTCCGTGGTGAGATGAAACCTGAGGGTGGGGATGGCGACAAGGCTGGAATACTCCGTCACGGCGAAGTGCAAGCCGGAACACGTGTGGCAGAAATTCCACAAGCTGGAAGAGTGGCCGTGGTGGAACCGCGTGGTCGGGCGGGCCAAGTGGCTGAGCGGAAAGCCGTGGGAAAAGGGAAGCCAGTTCCTGATGGACCTGGTGTATCCGCGAAGAATTTCTTTCCGTCCCACCATCATCGAAGCGGTTCCGCCGAACAAGGTCGGTTGGGTGGGCAAGACGACCGGCTTTACCGGCGAGCACTGGTTCAGCTTCGAGGCGCAGCCCGATGGGACGACGCTGATCAAGACCTGGGAAGACATTTCGGGATTGGTGGCGGCATTGTTCGGACGCGGCATGAAGCAATCGCTGGTGGCGATGCACAAGGATTGGCTGGAAGCGCTGAAGACGGAGGCGGAGAAGATCGCGCGCGAAGAGCTGGCGCGCTCGTAAAGTTGCGAGTTGCGAGTTCTGAGTCTTGAGCGCTAGAGCGCTTCCAGAGTCGGTGTGCCCGCCAACACAAACCCGAGATCCCTCGACTCGGGTTTCCCGCGCTGGAAAAAGCGCGCGGGAGCCCTCCCTCGCTCGGGATGACAGTTAGGTATGTCAACTGTGGAACTAGTCTAGTTTCAGATTCGGGTCTTCACAGGTAGACGACTTGAGACCTGAAATCCGAAACTGAAACTGAAACTGAAACTCTCTTACGCGATGAACTTCGGGAAGCGCAGCGCGATGTTCATGAACACGCTGCCGCTCGGCGTATCGAAGCACATGACCAGCGCCTCGGTATCCTCGCTGCTGCCGAGACCGTGTTCGGCGGTGTGGATTTCGGGCGGCTGGATGCGAAAGTGGAAGCCCTGATCGTTGAGGCTGGTGATGGCGTTGCCGATCACCTGGTTGGCCAGCTCGCAGATGGTTTCACTGACGAAGCCGTCGGAATCCGACAGTTCGCTGCCGGCCATCGCCGAGGCAACGCGGATGGCAATCCTGCGGTCGAGATCGAATACGATGCGCCCCTCGATGTCCCCCTTCATGGTCACGATCGCGGCCAGACCACGCGTGCGATAAACCTCCGGTTCCATGGTGACGTTGGAAACGCGGGTGTTGCACGCCAGGCTCTGCGCCAGCACCGCGTCGGCGGCGTTGATGAACGGCTGGATCAGTTCCAGTCTCATCGCGCCGCTCCTGCCGCCGCATCCACCGCAGTGGCCGCGTCTTCGTCCATCACGTACTTGACCACTTCGTAGAGGATTTCGGGCTTGACCGGCTTCTGCACGAAATGGCGCGCGCCTTTCTGCAGCGCGGCGATGATGTTTTCCTGGTAGCCGACCGACGACACCATGACCACGCGCGCCTGCGGGTGCAAGCGGAGAATCTTCTCCGCCGCCTCGATGCCTTCCATCCGCGGCATGATGATGTCCATCAGCACGACATCGGGCAGAGTGCGGGTGTATTCGGTAATGGCGGTGCAGCCGTCGCCGGCTTCGCCCGCCACGCGTCCGCCGAAAGACTCCACCATGCGCGCCAGGTTCTTGCGCGCGAAGATGGAATCGTCCACCACCAGGTAACGGATCGGCTGCTTGTCCTTGGTGCGCAGCAGCGCCGCGAATTGTTCCATGACCCACCTCACTTGGTTGTTGGCCATTGGTCGTTGGTCGTTGGCCAAAACCAAACTGCGAACGACTAACAACCAATGACTAACGACCGAATTTCCTCACCACGCCGGCAGCGGCACGCTGTTCCCCGCCGGCGCCGCGTACTCCACGCCGCATTGCGCCTGGAGCGTATTCGCCAGCGCGTCGAGCGAGAGCACGCGGGCGGCATGGCCGCGCTCGATGGCGGCTTTCGGCATGCCAAACACGACGCAGGACTCCGCGTTCTGCGCGATCGTCAACCCGCCGGCCTGCTTGACCGCGCCCATGGCGTCGGCGCCGTCGTCGCCCATTCCGGTCATGAGCACCGCGATCGCCCTGGGACCGAATTCCTGCGCGACGGAGCGGAACAGCACGTCCACCGACGGGCGGTGTCCGTTGACGCGATCTTCATTCGACAAAACCGCGACCGGCCCGAGCGGCATCCGTCGCACGCGCATGTGCCGGTTGCCGGGGCAGATCAGCGCCCGGCCCGCGACCAGCAGGTCGCCCGAGCGCGCTTCCTTGACCTCGATCGCACAAGTGTCGTTCAGCCGCCGGGCAAACATCTCGGTGAAGCCCTCGGGCATGTGCTGCACGACAAGAATTGCGCCGGGGAAATCAGCCGGGAGCTGCGCCAGGACGTAGTGCAGCGTGTTCGGTCCTCCGGTCGAAATTCCAATCGCAACGATCCTGCTGGGCGCGGTGCGAGGCCGCGGCTGCTTGGCGGTCTGCGGCACGTGCGTCAGCGCGGGCACGGCGCCGACTTTGCCGTTGGCGGCGGCCTTGATCTTCGCAATCAGCTCGACGGCGATCTCGTCCATGTGCGCGGCGGCGTCGTCGGCCGGCTTGGCGATGAAATCGAGCGCGCCCAAAGCCAAAGCTTTGAAGGTCGCGGACGCGCCCGCAGTCGTATGTGCGCTGACAACAATCACGGGAATGCGGTGTTTGCGCGTGATCTCGCGCAAGGTTTCACTGCCATCCATGCGCGGCATTTCCAAATCGAGGGTAATGACGTCCGGTTTCAGTTCTTCGATCTTCGCCAGCGCGAACGAGCCGTCCATGGCGGTGCCGACGACCTGGATGGAGCCGTCCCGCTCCAGCATCTTCGGGATGAGCTTCCGCATCAGGGCGGAATCGTCGACCACCAGCACTCGGATCGAATGGCTCACGCCGTGGCCTCCATGGACCGTCCGTTGCCGGCAGCAGGAATCGAAGCGGGATTGATGCGCACGCGCGCGAACTTGCGCAGGACTTCGCCGACGTTGAGGATCAGCACCACCGTCCCGTCGCCGAGAATGGAGGCGCCGCTGACCAGTTCGCTGGCGACGACGGTCTCGTCCAGCGGCTTGATCACCAGTTCTTCCTCGCCCACCAGCTTGTCCACCACCAGTCCGAACTTGCGCTCGCCGCTGCCGATCACGATGACGAAGACGAAGACGCGCCCGTCTCCGTGGCCGGTGGCCGCGGGCGCCAGCCGGTTCAGGCGGACCAGGGTGAGCACCTCGTCGCGGAGTTGCAGCACCTCGTGGCTGTCCACGCGGTGAATGTCGGCCTCACTGGCGCGTGCGATCTCCAGCACCGACTCGAGCGGGATGGCATACAGGCGCTCGGCAACGCGGAAGAGCATGGCGCGGATAATGGCCAGCGTCAGCGGCAGGCGCAACTGGAAGGTGGTGCCGCGGCCGGGTTGCGTCTGGATGCCGATGTTGCCCTTCAGCTTCTGCAGGGCGGTTTTCACCACGTCCATGCCGACGCCGCGCCCGGAGATTTCGCTGATGCGCTCGGCGGTGCTGAAGCCGGGCTCGAAAATGAATTCGACGGCGTCGGTTTCGCTCATCCGCGCCGCCTGTTCGGGGGTCGCCAGCCCGCGCGACACCGCCTTGGCCAGCACGGCGGCGGCGTCAATTCCGTGACCGTCGTCGCTGATCTCGATCACCACCTGGTTGCCCTGATGGCAGGCATGCAGGCGGATGGTGCCCTGGTCAGGTTTGCCCGCGGCGCTTCGCTCCGACGGCGTTTCGATGCCGTGATCCACGGCATTCCGGATCAGGTGAACCAGCGGTTCGGCAAGCGCGTCGAGCAGACCCTTATCGAGATCGGTTTCCTGGCCGCTCACCTCGAGGGTGACATCCTTTCCGCATAGCTTGGCGACATCGCGCACCAGGCGCGGGAAGCGGCGGAACAGTTGGTCAACCGGTACCATGCGGATTTTCATCGCCGAGCGCTGCAGCGCGTTCAGTACCTGCGACTGGAAGGCCAGGGCATCGGCGAACTTGGCGCGCAGCGGATCTTTCGGCGACCTGGCCGTGAATTCGTGCAGCAACTGGTGCAACATGGATTTGCCGATCACCAGCTCGCCCACCAGGTTGAGCAGGTTGTCAATGCGCTCGGCATCCACGCGCAGCGTGGATTCCGCGTAGGCGGCGATGCGGTTCACGACGGCGTCGGGAGCGCCGGGGTGGTTCGGCGGCGCCGAGCCGGCCTGGGTTGAGCCCACCGCAGAGGGCGCGGCCGCAGTGGTTGCCGCGGCGGCGTCCTCCAGGGTGAGTTCCAGCGCTGGTACAAACTTTTCGACCGCAACTTGCGCCACCACGCCCGGAAGGCGGCACTTGTTGCTCAGCCACTGCTGATCGCGATCGCTGGCGATGGCGAATTCCACGTGGCCGGCGTCCGCCCATCGCGGTTCCTCGGGCGAGCTGGCCAGCAGGGTTCCCGCTTCCTGCAGAACTTTCTTGAGCAGCGCGATGCCGGCGGCGCGCAGGGGACACCCGGCCTCGATGGAGACGGCGATTTCGTAAACGTGCAGCCCGCGGCCCGCCGCTTCCGCCATGGCGAGTTGCTCGTACTCGGTCCAGGCGAAATTGGGCTTCATCTTTCCCAGGACTTTGGGCGCGGATGGCTGCTGGGCCATGCGCCAGATCATGGCGCGCAGCGGATCGCCGTTCGGCGGGTCCAGCCGGGCGCGGTAGGCGGCGCACATGGCGTCGAACATGTCGGCGGCACTGAGCACGATTTCCGGCAACGAGGTGGCGTTGGAGGCGGCGATGTCGGGCGACAAAACGTCTTCCAATTCGTGCGCCAGGTCGCTGAGCTCGCGGAAACCGCAGGCGGCCGAATCGCCCTTCAGGGTGTGCACCACGCGACGGATTTCGCGCACCGCCTCGGCGTTGGCCGCATCCTGTTCCAGGGCGAGACCCTGCTCGTTGAGCGCCTGCAACAGCTCCTGGGCGCTCTGGAAGAACAAGTCCCGCATCTCGGTCGCGCGTTCGTCGGAATGAGAGCTCACGCTTGCACCTCGTTGCGCTGGTAGGCGGTCCCGTTGTTCTGGTGGATCATGCGGAACTTGTCGCTCAGCCCAAACAGCGTTTCCGCGTGGCCCACGAACAGATACCCGCCGGGACGCAGGCAGCGGTAGAGCTTTTCCACCAGCCGTTTCTGCTCCGGCTCGTCGAAATAGATCATCACGTTGCGGCAGAAAATAATGTCCATGCCCTGCGGCAGGTATTCGGTCTTGAGGTTGTGAAAATCGAACTTCACCACTTGTTTCACCGGGTTCTTGACCGTGTAATGCGCGCCGATCTTGTCGAAGTAACGCAGGCGGTACATGAAATCCACCGGCTCCATCTGCTGCTCGCTGTAACTGCCCTCCTGCGCCGTTCGCAGGGCGGAATAACTGATGTCCGACGCCAGGATTTCCACCTTCCACGGGTGCGGAACCAGCGGCTTGGGCGAGGGAAGATCAAAACCGGCCAGAGGCGCGTTGCGCAGCGTGTAGTACGCCAGCCCGTCGCACAACAGCATGGCGATGGTGAACGGCTCCTGGCCGGTGGAGCAGCCCGCGCTCCAGATGCGGATGGAGAAGTCGCGCGCGGAATGTTTCTTGCGCAGCAGCTCTTCCATCGTCACCTTGTGAAACAGGTCGAGTTGGGGCTTGTTGCGGAAGAAGCTGGTCTCGTTGATGGTCAGGTTTTCCAGCAGCGCCGCCAGTTCGGTGCGTCCCTCGCGGCTGGTCAGCAGCCGGTAATAGCTGTAGAACGACTCCAGGCGGCAGGCGCGCAGCCGGCGCTGCAGGCGGTCCTGGAGAAAATGGGCGCGGCGCTCGTCGAAGAACATGCCGCATTCCTGGTAGACCAGGGTCTGCAGCAGCTTCAACTCGGGTTCGGACAACGGGATTGCCGCGCTCGCCATAATTGTTTGCTTACGCGCCCGTGGCCGCGGGCAGGCGCAACTCGCCGCTTTGCAAAATCCGTCTCAGGTCCACCAGGATGATGAGCCGTCCCTGGTACCTGGCCACGCCGGTCACGTAGCTGGTGGCGGCATCGGTGAGAACATCGGGCGGCGGCTCGATTTGCGCGTCGCTGATCTTCAGCACTTCCGAGGCGCTGTCCACGATCAGCCCGACGGCCCTCGACTCGACGTCCACCACCAGCACGCGATTTTTCCTGCTGTTCTCGGTGGCGGCGCCGCCGAACCGGCGACGCAGGTCGATGACCGGCACGATGCGTCCGCGCAGGTTCATCACGCCTTCCACGTACTCCGGCGCGTGCGGGACGTTGGTGATCTCCGGAGGGCGCACGATTTCGTGCACCAGCGAGATCGGCAGTCCGAAGGTCTCGCGCCCGATGCGGAAGCCGACGATCTGTAGGTCCTTCGCCATAGCCCTCTAGGATTGCGCCACGGCCGCGTAGCTCTCCGGCGACACGCGCTTCCGCCCCGGCGCCGGCGTCCACGCCGCCTTGCGGCCGTCTCCGTTGCCGTTGTAGCCATCGAGCACGAAGCGGTCCATGGCTTGCAGCAGGCTGCGCGACATCTTCGACATCTGCTCGGAGGAGGCCGCCAGCTCGGTGGAGCCGGAGGTGGAGCGCTGCACCAGTTCGCGCATGCGGTCCATTGCCTTCACCACCGCTTGCGCGCCGGAAGCCTGTTCCTCCACGGCGGAGTTGATCTCGTGGGTAATCTCGTTCAGGCGCGTGGTCGCCCGGGCAATCTGCGACGAACCGTGGGACTGTTCGTTGGTGGCGGCGCCGATCTCCTGCGCGAATTTGTAAACCTCGGTGACCACGGTGGAGATTTTGCGCAGCGCCAGGTTCAGGTCGTTGCCGAGGCTGATGCCTTCGTTCACGATGCCGGTGCTCTTCTCCATGTTGTCCACCGCTTTGCGCGCTTCCTTCTGAATGCTGGCGATGAGTTCGGCGATTTCCTTGGTGGACTGCGCCGATTTTTCCGCCAGCTTGCGCACTTCATCGGCGACCACGGCGAATCCCAGCCCGTGTTCGCCGGCGCGCGCCGCTTCGATCGCCGCGTTCAGCGCCAGCAGGTTGGTCTGCTCGGCCAGATCGTCAATCACCTCCACGATCTTGCCGATATCGTCGGCGCGCAGTCCGAGCGCGCCGATGATTTCGCCGGAGGACGAAATGGAGCGGTTGATTCGCGTCAGGCCGTCGGTCGCCTTTTCCATCGTGCTGATGCCGTTCTGCACTTCTTCCCGCGACCGCTGGCTGATGTCGAGCAACACCTTGGCGGTGTCGGCCACGCGCTGAATCGAGGTGACCATCTGGTCGATCGAGGCCGAGGTTTCGCTCACGCTCGACGCCTGCACCTGCGTGTTCTTCACCATGTTCTGCACGTTGATGGTCATCTCGTGCATGGTGCTGGTGACTTCATCAATCGCCGAGGCCGCGTTGAGACTGATCTTGGCCGACTCGTCGGAGGCGCCCGCCACCTGGTTGGACCCGCTGGCGACTTGCGCCGCGCTGTCGCGGACGCTGCTCACCAGCGCGCGCAGGCCTTCGATCATCTTGACGAAAGCATTGCCCAGCGTGTCGCGCGGTGACCGCGGGCTCACTTCCACCGCCAGGTCGCCGCCGGCGATGGATTCGGAAACCGCGGCCATCTCGCGCAGGTAAGTCACCATCGAGCTGAAGGTCCGCGCCAGCTCTCCGACCTCGTCTTTGCGGTTGCTGTCCACCTCATGGTCCAGGTCGCCGGACTTGCCGATATCGCGTGCCACGCCCATCAACTGCTGCAGCGGATCGGTGATGGACTTCGCCGTTTTGTACGAAATCACGATGCCCAGCAGGATTGCCAGCAACGTGCCGACGATGCTGAAGACGGTCGTGGCCGAGGTTGCGGCTTCGTCTTTCTTCCGTTCCGATTCCAGCAGGGTGGTGTTGGCGGCTTCGCCCTCGTCCAGGAACCCGGTGGAGGTTTTCATCCACAAGCTGGGATTGAGCTGGAGGTAGTAAATCTGGAGTTCGGCCACGGTGGTTGCGCCGGAGTCCACCAGCTTGCGCTTGTCCACCAGCGGGCGCGCGAAGCCGGATTCCCATTGCCGCTCGGCCTCGCTCAAGCGCTGCAGGGCGGTGCGATGGCCCTCGGAATTCACCTTGGAGCTCAAGTCCTTGAGCATGGCATGCAGGTGCGCGATGCCTTCGTCCATCTTGTCCACTTCGCGCGAGTCGCCGCTGAGCAGGTAATTGCGCAGGCACAGGCGGTTCTGCATCATCTGGAAGCGGACGGACTCGCTTTCCTGCGCCAGTTCCAGCGCGTGGGACGCCGAAGCGCGCGCGCTGTGCTCCCGCTGCACGTCATACATGTTGACGACGAACAGGACCAGCAGCAGCGCCAGGATCGCCCCGAACGTGAGGTACAGCTTTTTACTGATCGTCATGGCTGCTCCTTCGCAGTCGGGGGCCGTCAGTCGGCGGGGTGGAACTGGAATTCCACGATGGTTGTCGTTTCCGGGCCGGGCGCAAATCGCCATTTCTTCAGCGCTTCGCTTGCCGACTGGATCAACAGCGGGTGACCACCGATCGGCTTCAGGCTCTTGACGCTTCCGTTGGCCGCGATCACCACCTCGATCTTTACCGTCCCGGTCACATTCATTTGCCGCGCGAGTTCGGGATACGCAGGCTTCACCCGGTTCACCACCTTGCGGTCTGGTTCCGCCGCAGTGGATGACTGGCACATCGCGGCGCCAAGGACCACCGCCAAGAGCCAACGCGCTTTCACCTTCCCGAACATGGCTATCTCCAGGGAACTCCAGTGCCAGCAATTGCACGGTGACTGCCAGCCCCGCCCAGGTCCTATCGCGGTTTGCGATTACCAAGGTAAGTAGCTGAGTTGATGGGTGATATTTGCTTCCAGCGGGCTAAGTCCATGACCCGATCATTTGCCAACGTGGGAGATTCTGTCTCAACTCAAACACATTGGAGACTGCAAACGATCTCAGCGTGAGATTGCGATTGCTCGCAAGCGGGTTAGCGAGTTGGTAACCGCACTTGCATTTGTCTTGACTCAAATTGAGATACCGTGGTTCTCTCTCAGCGAGACAAGCACCATAAGCCCTGTCCATGCAGACTGGAGAAAAGCCGGTAGCGCTGTCCTCTGCGGTGGCCGCGAGCGCAGTCGCGCTGGAGCGCCGGCGCGCGGAAATGCTGGACGAGTACCTGGAGAGCTTCGTCCTGCGGGCGGCTGAATTTCTCCGCTTTCACCGGGCCTTCATTGCCTTGGCCGAATCCGGCTCCTATGAAATCCGCTACGTCGCGGAACACGGCCGTGCGCGTCCGGTCCGCGCCCGGCTGCCTGTCATGCTCGAGCATCGAGCCCAGGCAGTGGATGAGCCGTTCTGGACCACCGAAATCAGCCAGTGGGCCGAGGGCATCGCCGAGCCATTCTCCGCGCTGACCTCGCTGCAGTGCCTGGTCATTCCGCTGCTGGGTTCCAACCGCCAACCACTGGGGATTGTCGGCCTGTTGGAGCGCAGCGATGGCGGCAATGCCGCCGCCGAAGATCTGCACCGCGCCACGACGCTGGCCGCCGAAGCGGCCGTGGTCCTGGAAGCGACGCAGAACCTGTACGCCGCCGATCAGCATCGCCGGCGCTCGGAAAACCTGATGGCGGCCGCGCTGGAGCTGAACTCCACCGTGCGCTTGCCGCAGTTCATGGAAGGGTTCACCGTCCGCGCCGCCACCATGCTGGGGGCGCGCGCGGCCGCGCTTGCCCTCGTGCAAGGCAAGCTTCTCGACACCGTGGTGCTCTACGATCCGGGCGCGCGCCATGACTCGACCGCGCACCGCCGGCTGGACGTGGCGCTCTCCGACGTCGCCGGCCAGCACTCCGAAACCATCATCTCCGGCACCGCCGGCGCACTGCTCGGTGACCCGCTGGCGGCCAAGCTGGGGTGGAAAGACCTCAGCATTGCCCGTCTCAGCGGCGGCGACGGCGAATTCATCGGGCTGCTCTGCCTTGCCGACTGCGGCGGCGCGCTGCCGCACGATGCCCGTCATCTGCTGCAGGCGCTGGTCGCGCACGCCGCCGTGGCCCTGGAAAACGCGCGCTGGTTCACGCGCATGGACCAGGCCAACCGCCACTGGATGGAAATTTTTGACGCCATCACCGACCTGATCGTGGTTCACGACGAGTCCTACCGCGTGCTGCGCGTCAACCGCTCGCTGGCCGATTTTATCGGTGTGCGCCCGTCGGAGTTGATCGGCGTCAGCGTGCGCGCGCTGATCGCCATGGCCAGCGACCAGAGCGCGCAGTCGTGTCCCTTCTGCCGCGGCGGCCCCGACCTCACCGACGAATATGTTCACCCGGTGCTCGACCGCACCTACCTGGTCTCGACCTCGCGCATTCACGGCGCCGCCAACGAGGGCATGCAGACCATCCACGTGCTCAAGGACATCACCGACCGGCGCGAGGCCGAGCGCCGCTATCGCGAGCTCTTCGATACCATCCAGGAGGGCCTGTTCTTCTCCACGCCCGATGGCCGTTTCATCGAGGTGAACGACGCCCTGGTGCGCATGCTCGGCTACGACAGCCGTGAAGACCTCCTGCAGGTGGACATTGGCAGCCAGATTTACGTCTCGGCGGACCAGCGCAGCCATTTCGTGGAGGAGATCAACGCCAAGGGAGTGGTGCGCAATTACGAGGAGACGCTTCGCCGCAAGGACGGCGCGCTCATCTACAGCCTGCAGAACGCCTTCGCCGTCCGCGACAGCCAGGGCAAGGTGGTGCAGTACCGCGGCCTGATGCTCGACATCACCGAGCTGAAAAACTTCCAGGCCGAATTGCAGCGCCAGCGCGACTTCAACAACAAGATCCTCAACAACACCCAGAGCATGATCCTGGTGGTGGACACCGCCGGGCTCATCAGCTACGCCAACAAGCGCTGCTTCGAAGCCGGCGGCTACACCCAGGAAGACCTGCTCGGGCGCAAGCTGGTGGAACTGGTTCCGCCCGGAAGGCGGCAGGCGCTGGTGGACGGGTTGGCGGAAACCCTCGCCGGCCGCCAGGTGGACAACCTGGAATTGCCGGTGCTGCTGGGACAGGGCCGCGGCGGGCAGTTTTCCATCAACCTCAGCCCCATGCGCGACGAGCCCGGCCACGTGAACAGTATCGTCGTGGTGATGACCGACATCACCGACGCCGCCATGCTGCAGGCCAAGCTGATGCACACCGAGAAGATGGCCGCCGTCGGCCAGCTCGTCTCCGGCGTCGCGCACGAAGTCAATAATCCGCTGACGGCGGTTCTGGGCTTTACCGACCTGCTGCTGGAAAGCGGAGAAATTCCCGCGCGCGCCAAGGAAGACCTTCGCGTCATCCTGCAGGAGGCACAGCGCACCAAGCAGATCGTGCAGAACCTGCTGAGCTTCGCGCGCCAGATGCCGCCGCAGCGCGACTCGGTGCAGTTGAACACCATCGTGCGCCGCACCCTCGCGCTGCGCTCCTACGATTTTGCCAGCCACGGCGTGGAAGTCGTCGAGCGGCTCAACGAGCGCGTGCCCGACATCATCGGCGATCCGCACCAGTTGCAGCAAGTCTTCCTCAACATTCTAAACAACGCCTACGACGCGGTGCGCGAGACCGAGCGCCAGGGGCGCATCGAAATTTCCACGGCCTTGAACGGGAGTTCCGCCGAGGTGGTGTTCCGCGACAACGGCCACGGGATTTCCTTTCCCGACCGCATCTTCGATCCCTTCTTCACCACCAAGGAGGTGGGCAAGGGGACCGGCCTGGGCCTCAGCATCTGCTACGGCATCGTGCGCGAGCACGGCGGTGAAATCCTGTGCCAGAACAACGACGATGGATTCGGCGCCACCTTCAGGGTTCGCCTGCCCGTCGCCCCCGCCGGCATCGGCCCCGCCGCGGGAGGGACACGATGACGCCCGCGGCGTGCAAGTATCCCGTGCTGGTGATCGAGGACGAGCCGGCCGTGCTTTCGTTCGTGAAAGCCGCTCTGGAACGCGCCGGCTACAACGTCGTGACCGTTGCCTGCGGCGCCGATGCGCTCACCATGCTCGCCCGCGACAACTTTCTCGGCGTGGTTTCCGACATGCGCACGCCCGGCGGCGTGGATGGCGCCGATGTTCACGCCTGGATCTCGGCCCACAAACCCGAGCTGGTTTCGCGCGTCATCTTCATCACCGGCGACATCGTCAACGAGGAGACCGCCGCCACGCTGCGCCGCACCGGCGCCCCCTGCGTCGAAAAGCCGTTTCGCGTGCAGCAGCTTCTCGGAGTGGTGGAAAAAGTTTTCGGGGGCCCGAAATGAACGACGACTTTCGTGTCCGTTTTCTCATCGTGGATGACGAGCAGAGCATCTGCAAGTTGTGCATGGCGATCGGCGCCTCGCTCGGCTTTGAATGCGCCGAGGCGGAGAGCGCCGAAGCCGCGCTCGCCTATCTGGAAACCGAATCGCCCGACATCGTCGTGCTGGACCGCCAGCTCGGCGCCATCAGCGGCGACGACCTGCTGCGGCAGATCAAGGCCATGCTGCCGCGCACGGAAGTGGCCATCATCACCGGCCACGGCTCCATCGAGTCCGCCGTCGAGGCCATGAAGATGGGCGCCTACGACTACATCACCAAACCCTTCGGAGCGGGACAGTTGAAGCTGGTGCTGCAGCGCATGAAGGAGAAAGTGCGCCTCGTCGCCGAAAACGAGTACCTGCGCGACCGCGTCTCCAACCAGCAGGAGCTGAACGTCATTGACGGCTCGTCGGCCAAAATCCAGGATGTGCTCCGCATGGTCTCGCGGCTGAAAGACACGCGCACCCCGGTGCTGATTACCGGAGAAAGCGGGACCGGAAAAGAGCTGGTGGCGCGCGCCATTCATTTCCGCGGCTCGATGCAGAAGCGCCCGTTCGTCGCCGTGGACTGCGGGTCGCTGGTGCCGACGCTGATCGAGAGCGAGCTCTTCGGCTACGAAAAAGGCGCCTTTACCGGCGCCATGAAAACCAAGCAGGGCCTGTTCCAATCGGCGAATACGGGCACGATTTTCCTGGACGAGATTGGCGAGCTGCCGCTGGAGTTGCAAGCCAAGCTGCTGCGCGTGCTGCAGGAAAAAGAGGTTCGTCCGGTCGGCAGCAACGACAAGGTCAAAGTGGACGTACGCATCATCGCCGCCTCCAACCGCGATCTGGAATCGTCCTATCGCGCCGGCACCTTCCGCAAGGACCTCTATTTCCGGCTCAACGTGGTCACCGTTCACCTGCCGGCGCTGCGCGAGCGCAAGTCCGACATGGTGGCGCTGGTGCGCTCGTTCCTGGCGCGCTACGCGCCGGAGGAAAACGTGCAGGTCACGCCCGCGGCCATGCACAGCCTGTTCCAGTACGACTGGCCGGGCAACGTGCGCGAACTGGAAAACTGCATCGAGCGCGCCATCGCCCTGGGCAATCACAGGACGATTGACGTGCAGGATCTGCCCGCGGCGATTCGCATGGCCGGTCCGGCCCTGCCGGTTTCGGCGGAAGCGCCCGCCGCTGGAGCGTCTGCGCCGACGCCGAATTCCACCGACCTGGAGGACATCGAGCGCCAGACCATCGAGCGCGTCTTCCAGCAGGTGGGAGGCGATAAGGCGCTCGCCGGCAAGATGCTGGGCATCAGCCGCGCGACCTTGTATCGCAAACTGAAGCGCTACCACATTGACGCCGGTCCAGGCGTCGAGACAAGTACCGCCAGCGCGGCGCAGAACAACTAAGCTTCGGACGCACCATGTCTACGAACTGAAGCTTTCCACTCAAACTTGCAACTAAGTCGGGACTTCTCACATCTCACAATCCAAGGTTGCAGGGTCATGTTGTATCGCCGCTTCAAAGCGATCACCACGTTGGCAGCTCTGGCTGCAATCCTGGCGATGGGCGGCGCGAGGGCGCTGCCTTCTGCTCCGGCTGGCCTCCATAAGGTCAATGCTAACGCACCGGCTGCGACAACCGAGCCGTATGGGTTGTGCGACTCGCCGGACTGTGCGCTGCTCACGGCGCCGCTGCTGTCGAGTCCGTCGGAAGTCTATTGCGGATGCGTAGCTGCCGCGCTGCTTCTGCTGCCTGCCCACTTCGAAGACTTTCCACACTACATACGCCCTCCTCCGGCGATCTGAACGATGCCGCCCATTGCGTGATTGCCCTCAGTCATGACCGGCAATCCACCCTGCCAATGAGTTTCGCGGGCTCGCCGGAGCAGACCGGCGCGTGCGTGCTCTGAGCAGGAAACAAAACGCAGGCCATCGTTGCCTGCTCTACCGCTGCACGGCAGCGGGAAACGTTCTTAGGAGGACATATGAATTACAGGTTTTTAGCAGTCGTGTTCTGTCTGGCGCTGTTCGGTGCGTTGCTCGTGCCCAGCGCCCGAGCTGACGAAGCAGACCAGAAGATGATCATGACCGTCAGAAAGGGTGCGGTGGAAGTGCCCGGGAGAATTCTGCAACCCGGAAAGTACGACCTGAAGTTTGCGGATGTTGATGAACATGTGCTTGAGATCACGACCGCCGACGGCAGGGAACCAATCGGCTTTTTTGAGGTGGTTCCGATTTCACGCTTGCGTCGCACCGACTACGTGCGGCTCGATTTGTCGGAAGCTGCGCCAGGTTCAGTGACCAGACTGAGCGACTTCTTTTATCCCGACATGAAGACCGGCTACAAGTTCGAGTATCCGCAGCCAACTGTCTCGGCAATGGCAAGCAAGACGACACAAACTCACTTCGCAAACCGCTGAGGGGGCGCTCCGGCAATGCTTCGGCGTGCCACCTGGGGTCGCGATGGCACCGGGTGGCACGTTAGCAGATGTGGGTCTTTTGCGAGGAATGACAGGGTGGGGAGTTCCCAATCGGCAATCGGCAATCGACTATGGCGTTGCCACCGGGAACCGACAGCCGATCACAGGGTGCTAACTACCCAATCGGCCAGGAGCGGCGCTGAGTTGAGACTGCGTTTCAGGGTGAGACGGAGACGGCACTCCGCCATCCTAGTGTTAGTTGTTCGCCATCAATGACTTACAGCCAACAGCGGTTTGGAGTTGTCCGTGCATTGTGAAGTGTGGGACGCAACGGAGCGTTCTTGGAGCTGCAACGTGTCGCAAGCATCGGTATTAATCATCTCCGACGAACCGGAATTCGCGTCCACCATGATGGCGCGCTGGCAAACCGAACGCAGCGTGCCGACGTTTCTCTTGATGACGACGCCGGCGTGGAGCGAGTCGCTGGTGGCATCGTGCGACCTGGCGGTCATCACCGGGGTCAAGGAAATTGTGGCGCCGCTGTTCAAGAAGGTGGATGAATCGGGCAAGCCGGCGATTCTGCTGGCTCCGGGTGGCCTTGAGTTACAGCGCGTGCGCAGCCAGTATCCGCGATTCATGCTGGTGCGGGAACACGAAGGGTGGGTGGACGTGGTGGTGGCGCTGGCCGCCGAAAGCCTGCGCCGTCTGGACGCCAATGCGCGCGCACGCCGCGCCGAGCAGGCGCTGACCCAGGCGGAAGGGCATGCCATGCTGGGGAAATACATGCTCGACATGCGCCACAGCGTGAACAACGCGCTGACCTCGGTGTTGGGCAATTCCGAACTGATGCTGCTGGAGCCAGGCGCGTTTTCCGCCGAGGTCCGCGATCAGCTGGCAACCATTCACACCATGGCGCTTCGCATCCACGACATCGTGCAGCGGTTCAGTTCGATGGAGTCGGAAATGAAGTTTGCCGCCAAGTCTCACTCTGAGATGAATCCGCCCTCCCCCACTTTCGCTGCTGTACGCTGAAGTGCATGTCCGAATTTCCGATGTTCGCGGACGCATTTCTTGAGTACAGTGGGGCTGACGACCCTCCCGCAGCCGTCTACGTTCTTACTGAAATCCTAATCCGGAGCGATTTGTGAAGGACCGAGTGAAGTCGCGTGTGTGGACGTTGGTTGGTGTGAATGCTTTCGTGCTGATCGTGGTACTGGGGCTGTCTTATGCCGCTGGTGCGCGATCGGGCGGGCTGTCGCTGCTGGATTTCGGCGCGCTGCCGCAGGTGGCGGGCCTGGAATTCCTGGCGGCCTTGTTCCTGGTGCTGGCAGCCAGCCTGGCGCTGCTGTTACAACTCGGCGGCAAGGTGGTGAAGCCGACCCGCGACTTGCTGGAATTCTCCGAGAAACTGGTGGCGGGCGATTACGAGACGCGCGCCAACGTCACGCCCGACGACTTCGGCGTGATTGCCGAGAACTGGAACCGCTTGGCGGAGAATCTGGCGCAGGCGGCGGCGATCAAGACGGGCGAAGAATTGCTGCGGTCCGACCTGGCGGACCTGGAAAAGGTCATCAACCAAGTGTCACGCGGCGACCTGGCGGGCCGAGCCCCGGCCGCGGCTCATCCCTATCTGACCGCGGTGACCGAATCGTTCAACGTGTTGGCCGACAACTATGCGCGCCGCATGGAGCGCGCCCGCGCGGCCAGCGCCGATATCGCGGCCTCGGCCACGCAGGTGATCGCGGCGGCCTCCGAGATGGCCAACGGGGCGTCGCAGCAGGAGCAGGCGACGATGGACGCCGCCGCTGCCATCGCGCAGCTTACCGAGAGCACGCAAAAGATTTCCGGCCATGCCACGGCGGCCCACGAAGCGGCCCGGCGCGCGCTCGACCTCTCCGACCAGGGCAGCCGGGCGGTGCGTGAGAGTGCCGAAGGCATGCAGCGCATCTGCGCCGCCATGCAGGCGACGGCGGAAAAGATCAAGTCGCTGGCCAGCCGTTCGCTGGAGGTCTACGACGTCATTAACCTGATCCACGAAACCAACCTGCTGGCGCAGAACGCGATGGTGGAATCGTCGCGCGGCGGGCAGGCCGGCCAGACAACGGAAGTGCTGGCGGCCGAACTGCGCAAGCTGGCGGAGCACTCGCGCTCGTCCACGCGCGACATTGTGAACCTGCTGAAATCCATCCAGGCGGAGAGCAACGAAGCGGTCGCGGTGATGGAGCAGGGGAACCGCGTCGCGGAAAACGGCGCGCAGCTTATGGAGCAGGCCAACCGCGCGTTCACCGGCATTGCCACCGTTCTGCACCAGACCGCCGATTTTGCCGAAGCGATTTCGGCGGCATCGTCGCAACAGGTGCAAGGGACGGAAAGCGTTGCCGCCGCGGTGCAGGAGATCGCCGCCAACCTGCGTCAAAACTCGACGAAGGCGCGCCAGAGCGCGAAAATCGTGGAGCAGGTTGCGCGCTCATCCGAGCAGCTCACGCAGGCCGTCGCGCAGTTCCGGCCGGCGCCGGGACCCCCGGCGGTCAAGATGGAGCAACCGGAAGCTGCCTCGGCGGCGGTGATCGGGCGAGCGTGATTCGGAGCTGTCATACGCGGACGTGCGTAAGAACACCTAACCACAAAGATTACGAAGGAACACCAAGGAAGGCGTTTTGACCTTGGTGTTCCTCGGTGTCCTCTGTGGCTAGACCTGCTCAGGCGAAAAGAAATTCCTTGGTGCGCAGGTCGCGGATGGTGTCGCGCAGCTTGGCGGCCTTTTCGAACTCGAAGCGCTTGGCCGCCTCGCGCATGTCGACCTCCAGCTTGGCGATATAGGCGTTGAGCTCTTCCTGCGACTTGAAATCCGGGATGCCCTCGGCCTGCTCGGTTATATCCACGTAATCGGCTTCCACGATGCGAGCCAGCGACATTTCCAGCGGACGCACGATGGACTCGGGCGTGATGCCGTGTTCCTCGTTGTAGGCCCGCTGGATGGCGCGGCGGCGCGTGGTTTCGCCAATCGCCTTTTTCATGGAATCGGTCATGCGGTCGGCATAAAGAACGGCGCGGCCATGCAGGTGGCGCGCGCAGCGGCCCATGGTCTGGATCAGCGATCCGGCGGAGCGCAGGAAGCCTTCCTTGTCGGCGTCAAGAATGGCCACCAGCGAGACTTCCGGCAGATCCAGGCCTTCGCGCAGCAGGTTGATGCCGATGAGCACGTCGAACTCGCCCTTGCGCAGGTCGCGCAGGATTTTCACCCGCTCCAGGGTTTCGATCTCGGAGTGCATGTAGCGGCAGCGCACGCCGACCTCGCTGTAGTACTCCGCCAGGTCTTCGGCCATGCGCTTGGTGAGCGTGGTTACCAGCACGCGTTCACCGTGTTCGACGCGGGCGCGGATTTCGTGCAGCAAATCATCAATCTGGCCCTTGACCGGACGGACTTCGACCTCCGGATCAATCAGCCCGGTCGGACGGATGATCTGCTCGACGACAACGCCGGCCGATTTGGTCAGCTCGTAAGGTCCGGGTGTGGCGGAGACGTAGACGACCTGGTTGACGCGGTGCTCGAACTCCTCGAAGGTGAGCGGGCGATTGTCGAGCGCGGAGGGCAGGCGGAAGCCGTACTCGATGAGGGTTTCCTTGCGCGAGCGGTCGCCGTGCCACATGCCGTGGAGTTGCGGGATGGTCTGGTGCGATTCGTCGATGAACAGCAGGAAATCGCGCGCAACGTAATCCAGCAGCGTGGGCGGAGGCTCCCCCGGCAGCCGCCCGGTGAAATGGCGGGAATAATTTTCGATGCCGTGACAGTAGCCGACTTCCTTCATCATCTCGACATCGAAGCGGGTGCGCTGGTGAACGCGCTGCGATTCCACCAGGCGTCCCTGCTTTTCCAGTTCGGCCTCCCACCAGGCCAGCTCTTTCAAGATTGAGTCAACCGCCGCGCTCTTGGTCTCCGGCTTCATCACGTAGTGCGTCTTGGGGTAGATGGGGAGGCGCGCGTACTTTTGCTTGACGGTGCCGAAGAGCGGGTCAATCTGGCTGAGCGATTCCACCTGATCGCCCCAAAGCTCGATGCGGTAGGCGTTATCGTCGTAGGGGGGGAAGATTTCGATGACGTCGCCGCGCACGCGGAAGGTGCCGCGGCGGAAGTCGGTATCGTTGCGCTCGTAGAGGATTTCAACCAGCTTGCGCAGGATGTCCTGGCGCTTGATCTTCTGGCCCTTCTCGAGGAAGAGCAGCATGCCGTAGTAGGCCTCGGGCGAGCCCAGGCCGTAGATGCAGCTCACCGAGGCGACGATAATGCAGTCGCGGCGCTCGAACAGCGACTTGGTGGCCGAGAGCCGCAGCTTGTCGAGCTCGTCATTGATGGTCGCTTCTTTTTCGATATAGACGTCGGCGGCGGGAATGTAGGCTTCCGGCTGATAATAGTCGTAATACGATACAAAGTACTCGACCGCGTTGTGCGGGAAGAAGCTCTTGAACTCGTGGTAGAGCTGGGCCGCCAGGGTCTTGTTGTGGGCCAGAACCAGCGTGGAGCGGTTGATCTGCTCGATCACCTTCGCCATGGTGTAGGTCTTGCCCGAACCGGTGACGCCCAGCAGGACCTGGTGCTTGTCGCCGTCCAAGACACCGCGGTTGAGCGACGCGATGGCTTTCTCCTGGTCGCCGCGGGGGGTGTAGTCGGAAACGAGCTTAAAGTCGGGCATGGAAAAGAAGCTCTTAGCTCTTAGCCATTGGCCCTTGGCCATTGGCCTTTAACACCGTAGGGGAGAATATTCCGCCCCCTGCACAGAACCGAATTCCGGCGGGTGAACAATCCCTGATTATAACGCGCCGCTCCGTCCCATCTTGGGAGTTACCAAGGTAGGAGACCTCGCCGCATTCGGCTTGCACCGGCGCGCCTTCGTCCTATGCTGGGAGGTATGAAGTACCTGCGCATGTACGCGGTGGTGATTGGCTCGGTGGCGGCTGCCGCGGCGATCACGTGGCTGCTACGGCCGTACATGCAAGTCGCCGTGTCCATCGTGTTCCTGGGCGCGGTGATGATCAGCGCGTGGTACGGCGGCGTCATGCGCGGGCTGGTAGCCGCTGCGGTTTCCGTTCTCACGTTTGAGCTGCTGTTCCACCGCACGCCTGAAACCATCGAGGATCCCATCACGTGGGCGGTCTGGACCGTTATGTTTGTCGCCGTGTCGCTGCTGATCAGCTACTTCGAAGGGCAGTTACGGGATGCCCTGGAGCAAGTCGAGGCGGCCAACGGAAAGCTGCAGGACACCCTGGACCACATCCGGCGCCTGGAATCGTTGCTTCCCATCTGTGCCGGGTGCAAGCGTATCCGCAACAAAAATGGCGAATGGCTGGTGTTCGAGCGGTACCTGAACGACACGACGGGTACCAAATTCACCCACGGGTTATGCCCGGCCTGCTACCGCAAGTACGGCGGCGAAGACCTGAAGAGGGCGGCGGGCTAAACGTCGAGACCGATGCTGCGCATCAGTTCCAGGGCGTTGCTCTTGGTGACCACGCCGTCGCGCAGCAGGTAGTCGAAGCGCATTTTGCCGTCTTCCACGTGATCTTCGAAATGCGCGTTGCGGACGCGGCCGTCCACGGCGGCGGCGCCGATGGCGGTCAGCGCGAGATCGTGGGTGGTTACGATCCCGGTGGCGGCGCGCTCCAGCAGGGCGCGCACGATGCCCTCAGCGCCGATTTTCCGGTCGTACGAGTTGGTTCCGTGCAGAAGCTCGTCGAGCAGGAAGAGCACGGGCTTGCCGCCGTCGGCGAGCGACATGACCTGGCGCAGGCGCACGATTTCAGCGTAAAAGCCGGAGCGGCCGGCCTGGAGCGAGTCGGTGACGCGAATCGATGTCCCCAGCCGCACCGGTGACATGGCCAGGCGCGCGGCACGAACCGGCGCGCCTGCCTGCGCCAGCATCACGTTCACGCCGATGGCGCGCAGCAGCGTGCTCTTGCCGCTCATGTTCGAGCCGCTCACCAAAAGCAGTTGCGCGGGGTCGCCGAGGCGCACGCTATTGCGAATGCAGTGCGCGGCGGGCAGGAGCGGATGTCCGATCCGTTCGGCGTCGAAGATGGCGGGCACGCGCTCGGGCAGAAATTCGGGGAAGGGGTCGTCGGGGTGCTCAAACGCGTACGCCGACAAAGAGACCAGCGCTTCCAGGTCGCCGAGCGCGTCCAGCCACTGCCGCACCGAGTGGCCGTGCTGGCGGCGCCATGACTCGGCCGCGAAGGCGACCTGCACCGAGTACAGCAGCGGCACGTCAATCAACTTCACGAACAGGTTGTGGCGGGCATTGGCGAGATCGGCGAGATAGCGCAGGCGCGCCAGACTGCGCGACGGAGTCGAAGCGGAGGATTCCAGGCCGGCGGCACGGGCGCGCAGCCAGGCCGCGGTGAACGGCTCGCGCTCGATGCGCGCCAATAGCGCGGAAACCAGCGCGAGTTCATCGGCGGCGGCACTGATGGCGTCCAGCAGCGCGTGCACGCGGTCGCGCAGCCTGGAGGCGATGAGAGAGGCTGCGCCGATGATCGCCAGCAGCGGGATCCAATCGCCGCCGAGGCCGCGATAGACGAGCGCGGCAACGGCGGCGAGCGCCACCAGGGTGGAGAGGACGCGGAGCGCCGGGTTTTTCAGGACAGCGGGTGATTCCGCCCATTCCACCAGCCAGTCGGGCTGGCGCGGCGAGCGCAGATCGTCCCCGGTGATAGCGAGGTCTTCGCGAAGATCGAGGCGGGAGCGGAGTTCGTCAATCGCCTGCTGCCGCTCGCGGATTTCATCAACCGGCGCCGGGGCGAGCAGCCAGCGCGCCAGCGTCTGCCGGCCCATGGGCGTTCGGGCGGAGCACAGCAGTTCGAAAACGCCGCCCTTGCCGAAGAGGTCGAGATCGTCGGCGTAAACGTGGTCCGCAACCCGGAACTGCTCGCCGGTGTCGCCGGCGCCCCGGTCCTCAATGCGGGCGATTCCGCGGCGATAGAACTCGGCAGCTTTTTCAGCGGCATGCCTGGCGTCGATCACGCGGTCGTGAACCATGGCCAGCGCGAAAAATGCGATGACCGGGATGAGCAGCCAGTAAGGTGAAAAGGCGTGCTGCTTGACGTAGAAGGCGCCGGCGACGAAGAACACGATCACCGCGGCCAGTTTCAGGTTGCCGAGCCAGACGGAGCGGCGGTCCAGGCGCTTCGATTCGGCGTCACGCGAATCGGCGCGTTTCGAATACTCCGCGGCTGGCGTAGTGTGCGGCATCGAAACTTTGTGTACGAAAAGCAGATTCCTCGCGGGCTAAAGCCCGCTCGGAATGACAAGGGTCTAACGTTTCTTGGCACGGCTAAAGCCGTGCCCCTCCCGAATACTACCGAGAATCTGGTTCAGCTAGCTCATTCCCATCTGTGCCCGTGCAGGCCGGAGTCGTAGGACCGGCGATCGAGGCGGTTCAGGTTCTTCTCCTGCGCGGGACGTCAGCAGGCGGTAGTGGCTGAATTTCAAGCAGGTACTCGGGAATGAACCACACGTCCTTTTCGGATGTCATCCACTGTTGCGAATCGAAGCGCGCCAGGTTCACGGGGCGCGAAAACCTTCGCAGCGTGCGTTCGCCGCGCAGGTTGAAGTAGTCCTCGAAATAGCTGATGGTCAGCTCGCGCAGGCTGCGGTAGACGGGCTCGCGGTAGCGGCAACCGGCGTAATTGGAGTTGGCGACGGCGCCCCAATGGCCGTGGTGGCGGAAGACGGCGATGACGTGGTCGGTGTCCTGCTCGGCTTCGAGATCGATGACCAGCGGCGGATGGCCGAGCACGCGCAGCGCCGCGGCCGCGAACAGCGCGCCTTCCAGGCAATGCGAGGTGCGCTCGCGCAGCACACGGCGGGGCGACCAGGCGCTGGTGGCGAGGTGGTACGGCATGTCGTTGAGAAATTTCTGGATGCCGCAGGGATTTTTCAGCGAGCGGACCTTGCGCAGCTCCGCGGGGGTGAATTCAAGATGCGAGTTGTTTGGCATTGAGAGCTTCAGTTTCAGTTTCGGTTTCAGCGGAGTCGCAGCGCGAGCACAGGAGCCGCACTCCGGCAGTAACTCGAAACTGAGACTTGAAACTGCAATAATGCGGTGCTGGGCGCGAATGCGCAAGCGCGGACGCGCCGACACCCATGGACCCAACTCGTCGCTTCTCGAATCGCGTGCAAGATTACGCCCGGTATCGGCCCGGGTACCCGCCGCAGGTGCTGGAAACCATGCGCCGGGAATGTGGGCTGACAGCGGAGTCGGTGATTGCCGACGTCGGCTGCGGCACCGGCATCTTGTCGCGCCTGTTGTGCGACGCCGGGAATCGCGTGTTCGGGGTCGAGCCGAATGCGTCCATGCTGGATGCCGCGCGCAAATCGCTGCGTGACTGCGCCCATTTTGTTGCCGTGCTCGGCCGGGCGGAAGCGACCACCCTGAAATCGGGGTTGGTGGACTTGGTCGCCGCGGCACAATCCTTTCACTGGTTCGAGCCGCGGGAAGCGCGCCGCGAGTTCGCCCGCATCCTGAAGCCGGGCGGGTGGGTGGTGCTGCTGTGGAACGAGCGCCGCCTGGATGCCACTCCGTTCATGACCGCGTACGAGCAGCTCCTGGTGCGCTTCGGCGTTGATTATCACAAGGTGAAGCCGCTGTGGAACAAGAACTCGCTGCCCGAATTCTTCGGCAAGGCGGGGTTCCAAAACGCGGTGTTCGAAAATTCGCAAGTGTTCGATCGCAAGGGGCTGACGGGCAGGATCTTGTCGGCGTCCTACATGCCGCACCGCGGTCATCCGAACTTTCCGCCAATGCTGGGCGTGATTGATAATTTGTATGACCAACACCAGAGCGGAGGCGTGGTGAAGCTGGAGCAGGAAACGAAGATGTTTTACGGGCAGTTGTGAGTCGCGAGTCCCGAGTCGCGAGTACTGACCGGAACTCGCAACTCGGGACTCGCTACTTATTCGAAGACCAGCGGCAGCTCGTGCGGCGAATCCACCAAAACATCGGGCGGGGCCTGCTCCAGGGAATGGGGCGCGAAACCGTAGCTGACCCCGCAACTCCACATGCCGGCATTGCGCGCGGTGAGGACGTCAATGTCGGAATCGCCGACGATCAGCGCCTGGCCGGGCTCCACCCCGTTTTCCCGGGCCAGCGTAAGCGCGCCCAGCGGATCGGGCTTCTTGGTGGGAAAACTGTTGCCGCCGTACACCTGGACAAAAAATTCACCGAGCCCGAGCGCCTCGACAATCGCGCGCGACGGGTTCACCGGCTTGTTGGAAAGCACCGCCATGCGCCGCTCGACACCGGCGCCGTTGGCCGGCGATCGCATGGCTCGCAAGGCGTCCACGATTCCGGGATAAACCACCGTGGTGTCCAGCTTGTGCTCGCGGTAGTAGGCGAGAAAAAAATCCAGCGCCTCCTGCAAAAACACCTCATCGTCCGGATCGCCCAGCGCGCGGCGGACGAGCATGGGCGCTCCGTCGCCGATATAGCCGGCGATCACGTCCGGCGGCAGTTCGGGACGGCCGTAGTGGCGGAGCATGCCGTTGACGGAGTTGGCCAGGTCGAGGCGCGAATCCACCAGCGTGCCGTCCAGATCAAACAGGATCAGCCGGATAGCGTCTCGGGGAACGGGTTTGTTGATTTTGAGCATCGCACCAAAGTAACCGGCCAGGTGCCGCGCGGCACCAGTTGAGTATATCCGCTGTTTTGCGGGTGCATTTACAATGGCGTCGGGCACATCCACACGGGTTGAGGATAGCGAATGGCGACCACCAAGACCGAGCCGAAACCGGCGCGGCGCGAGGCCAAGCCCGAGCGCAGCTATGAAGGGCTGACGGCGGAGCAGCTCGTCCGGATGTACCGCCTGATGTTTCTTTCGCGGCGGGTGGACGATCGCGAAATCCTGCTGAAGCGGCAGCAGAAAATCTTCTTCCAGATTTCCGGTGCGGGACACGAAGCGCTGGGCGCCGCCGCCGGGATGGCGCTGAGGCCCGGCTACGACTGGTTTTACCCCTACTATCGCGATCGCACGCTGTGCCTGACGCTGGGAATGACGCCGTACGAGCAGTTGCTGCAGGCGGTGGGCGCCGCCGACGATCCGGCTTCCGGCGGGCGGCAAATGCCGTCGCACTGGGGCAGCAAGAAGCTGAACGTGGTTACGCAGTCGTCGCCAACGGGGACGCAGCTTCTCCAGGCGGTAGGTTGCGCCCAGGCCGGAAGTTACTTCAGCCGTCATGCCAGCGCAGCGCAGAAGGCATCAGGCGATTACCGCGAATTTAAGGACGTCGTCTTCCACGCCGACGAAGTGGTGTACGTCTCCTGCGGTGAGGGAACGACCAGCGAAGGCGAATTCTGGGAGGCGATGAATACCGCCTCGAACGGCAAGCTGCCGGTGCTGTTTCTCATCGAGGACAACGAGTACGCGATTTCCGTGCCGGTGGAGGTGCAGACGCCGGGCGGCAACATCTCGCGGCTGGTGGCGAACTTCCCGAATTTCCATCTTGCCGAGGTGGATGGCACGGACGCGATCGCCAGCTACGCGGCGATAACGAAGGCAGTGGCGCACATTCGCGCCGGCCACGGTCCGGCGTTCGTGCACGGGCACGTGGTGAGGCCGTATTCCCATTCGCTGTCGGATGACGAGCGCCTGTATCGTCCGGCGTCGGAGCGCGAGGACGAAGCCAAGCGCGACCCGATCACGCGGCTGCAATTGTTGCTGCTGCGCGAGGGCATCCTCGACGAAGAGGAAATTAACAAGCTGGAGAAGGAAGTCGAGGAGGAAGTGCAGGAAGCCAGCGATCGCGCCGCCGCCGCCGCCTTTCCCAAGCCGAGCAGCGTGACCGAGTTCGTCTATTCGCCGGACCTGGACCCGCGCTCGGAGGCGTTCCACACCCAGCCGCAGTTCCCGCACGCCGAGGCGGGCAAGCCGTCACCGGGCGAAAAGACGATGGCGGACCTGGTCAACGCCACGCTGCGCGACGAGATGCGGCGCGACGAGCGGATCGTCATGTTCGGCGAGGACGTGGCCGACTGCTCGCGCGAGCAGCACCTGGAGCAGAAGCTGATCAAGGGCAAGGGCGGGGTGTTCAAGCTGACCGCCGGGCTGCAACGCGAGTACGGCTCCGACCGCGTCTTCAACTCGCCGCTGGCCGAGGCCAATATCGTGGGCCGAGCCATCGGCATGGCCACGCGCGGCCTGAAGCCGGTGGTGGAGATCCAGTTCTTCGACTACATCTGGCCGGCGATGCACCAACTGCGGAACGAATTGCCGCTGATCCGCTGGCGCTCCAATAATGCTTTCTCCTGCCCGCTGGTGGTGCGGGTGGCGATCGGCGGATACCTGACCGGCGGCTCGATTTATCACTCGCAGTGCGGCGAGAGCATTTTCACGCACATTCCCGGCCTGCGCGTGGTGTTTCCGTCGAACGCGCTCGATGCCGCGGGCCTGCTGCGCACCGCCATCCGCAGCGACGATCCGGTGCTGTTCCTGGAACACAAGCGGCTGTACCGTGAAACCTTCGGCCGCGCGCCCTATCCCGGGCCGGAGTTCATGCTGCCCTTCGGCAAGGCGCGCGTGGTGCAGCACGGGGAGAATTTGACGGTCGTGACCTATGGCGCCCTGGTGCCGCGGGCCCTGCAAGCGGCGCAGCGGCTGGAGCGCGAGCACGGAATCAAGGCTGAACTGCTCGACCTGCGGACGATCAATCCCTACGACTGGGAGGCGATTGCCGACTCGGTGCGCAAGACCAGCCGGGTGATGGTGGCGCACGAAGATATGCAGAGTTGGGGTTATGGCGCCGAGATCGCGGCGCGCATTGCCGACGAGCTGTTTGAGCATCTGGACGCGCCCGTGAAGCGCGTGGCAGCGCTGGACACCTTCGTCGCTTACCAACCCATCCTGGAAGACGCGATCCTGCCCCAAGCCGACGATCTCTACCGGGCCATGCTGAAGCTGAGCGAATACTGAGTTTCAGTTTCAGTTTCGGTTTCAGTGCCACGGTCGGAGATTTCGCTGAACCCGAGCCTCAAACTCCGCGATGATTTTTCTGTCCTAGCGCCCGCGGTCAATTGTGGGGCGACCGCTGAAAATGGTATCGAAGGCGATCGGCCCCGCGCCGAAAAAGATGAGCGCGAAGGCAATCGCGACCACCGACATGGGGAACTCGAAGCCGCCAGGCCCGCGCAGGCCTGCTTTGAAATGAACTTTGACGATGGCAACCATCAGGTCAATGGTGATGGCGAGGGCGGCAAAGCGCGTCAGCACGCCGAGCAGCACCAGGATGCCTCCTCCGAACTCGGCGGCTGCCGACAGGTAAGAGAGCCACGCCGGAAGGCCGATCCCGGAGACGATCGACTGGAAGCGCGGCATGCCGCCGAACACCTTTTGCGAACCATGCGCGATCATGACGGTGGCCAGGACCAGGCGCAGGACCAACAAGGCCAGGGGCTGCAGGCGGTCAAGATATTTCGTCACCGGATCATCTCTCTTCGTAATGTACCTGGATGCCGCGGCGCGCCATGGCACTCAAGAATGCTTCCGCCGGGACGTCCAGCTCCTGGCGCACGGCGCCGCGCTTGGCGATGTCTCCGGCGGCGAGCATCTGCACGATGATGGAAGCCGGCCAGGCGGTGGTGCGCATCATGGAAGTCATTCCGGTGCGCGCATCGGAGCGATCCACCAGGGTGAAGGAGAGCACGCGGGCCGGGCGCTTTTCCGCCAGCAACGCGCGCAATCCGGAGGGACGCTTCTCGTGCGCCTCGACGCGCATGATGGTGAGGTCGGGATCCTTTCCGGCGAAGCGCTCCTCGAAGAGCCGGGCCGTTAGCTCGCGCGGGCTGACCTCCACCTCTCCCAGCTTTTTCTTTTCCTTCGAAAAAAGGCCCAGGTCATAGAGCGCCCGGAGCATCGCCAGGTGACCGCCGTAGCGCAGGGTTTTTTCGAAGCACTCGCCCACCTTGCCGCGAAACGTTTCCGGCAGGGTTGAGGTGCCGCCGGAGGTGTGAAACGCTTCCAAGGGCGGAATGTCCTGCAGGCGGAAGACTTCGGGTTCGGTCAGCGGTTCGATTTCGACGATCTTGCCGTGGCGCAGGATTTTGGCGGGCTCGGCGTACTCGTTGATGAGGCCTTCCACGGAAAACGCGAGCTGGTAATTGAACGGTGGCTTGGGATCTTGCGGCAGTCCGCCGACATAGATCTTCAGCGCGCCGGCTTCGCCGCCGATTCGCCGCATCAACTCGCCCGCCAGGACCGAGGCCATGCCGGGCGAGAGGCCGCAGTCGGGGGCGATGGCGACGCCACGCTTGGCGGCCTTCTTGTCGAGCGCCAATTCCTCGCGGACAACGGTGTTGTTGCCGCCAAGATCGGCAAAGTGGCAGCGCGCTTCGACCGCGGCGCGGGCCAGGCCGAGATTAAAGAAGTAGGGAACGGCGGAGAGCGCGGCGTCGTGGCCGCGCATCAGCTTGGCCGCCGCTTTTTCACTGCGCGCGTCCACCTCGACGGCGCGGACCTTGTCGGTGCGCGCCAGCTTGTTGATGCGCGACGCCGCATCCCTGGCGCGCTTGCGGTCGGTATCCGCCAGGGTGACCGAATCGACTGCCTCGGCGCGCGCCATGTCGTAGGCTGCCGCCGAACCCATCATGCCTGCACCAATCACCAGCAGTTTCATCGTCCGCACCTCCGTGCTGTGCAAGCGGTCAGGTTACCGAACCTTCGGCAGGCAAAGCAATGTCTGGACTCATTTGTGATTTAGTGATTTGTGATTTAGTGATTTGCGGGAGCGTGGCGGCCCGTGCGGTAGTGCAGGTTCAAGGAACCTAGATTCCTCGCTGCGCTCGGAATGACAAGTGTTGGGAATAACGAGTCACAAATGATCTCATTCCTGCCATCCGCCGATGGCGGCGCGCAGTGGTTCCAGGCGCAGGCCGCGTTCGCGGAGGATCAGGGCGGCGAGGGAAGTGTCCGAGTGCAGCAAGCCGAGCAGCAGGTGTTCGGCGCCGATCTGGCGCGAGCTGAGGCCGCGGGCTTCGCGGGCTGCCGCGACCAGCGCGAGGCTGGCATCGTCGCTGAAAGGCAGATCATCGCGGTAGTCAACGATGGCGCCGCCACCGACGTGGTCCTTGACCTCATCGCGGATAGCCTGGTGGCAGTCGGGTGGCAGGTTACGGATGATGGCCGGCACAGGCACGTGCAGCAGTCCGAGCAGCAGGTGGACGGGTTCGATGGTCGGCGACTGCAGGCGCTCGGCTTCTACGCGCGCAAAGGCGATGGCGTGTTGCGCCTCGCTGGTGAAGCGAGGTTCACGGCGGCGGGCTGAGCGCCAGATCCAGAGATAGGCGAACAGCAGAAGGAGCACCGCCAAGGTTGCCGATACCAGCTTGAACCAGCCGAGCATGCGCTTCTAGTTTATCGGTAGGACGGTGGTTCGGTCGATGCGATCAGCCGATGCCGAGTTCATCCGGGGATTCCAGGGGTGTGCCGCAGACGCGGCAAATGACCGCCGAGCAGTCGCCGCAGGTGAGCGGATCGGAGACCTCGCGGGCGCAACGCGGGCAGTAGAGAAGCGGAGGCTGGGGCTGTGGTGATGGTCCTTGGGACATCGGTGAGAAGTCTATCGGTCGATCGGTCTCGCGGTCTATCGGTACTTACTTTGTGTGGCAAACGACTGATCGACCGAAAGACTGATAGACCGAGAGACCGATTGACCGAGAGACCCACAGGCCGAGTAATTACAATAGGACCATGACCCCAGAGCAACAGCTGCGAGACGAATTCAATCGCTGGGCCGAGACAGGCCGCGGTGCGGAGATGGAGAAGCACCATCTCGACATCACGGAAAAGACCATCCGGTTAATGGACCTGCGTGCCGGCGAGCGCGTGCTCGACCTGAGCTGCGGCACCGGCTGGGCGACACGCCTGTTGGCGCGCCTGGTGGGCGAGGGGCCGCAAGGGTTCGGTCAGGTGGTCGGCCTCGACCTTTCCGACGAAATGATCCGGCAGGCACGCGCCGCGTCCCGGGACTTCGACAACGTCATGTTCGTCTGGGGCTCGGCGCAGCAGATCCCGTGGGAGGAGAACTTCTTCGACAAGGCGCTTTCCGTCGAGGCGTTCTATTACTTCCCCGACCAGGAGCGCACGCTGGCAGAGCTGTTCCGCGTGCTGGCGCCCCACGGACGCTTTTTCCTGCTGATCAACCTCTACAGGGACAATCCCTATTCGCTGCGCTGGGTGGACGAGCTGAAAGTGCCGGTGCACGTGCGTTCCGAGGCGGAGTACGTGCAGCTTTTGAAGGCGCATGCCTTCGAGGACGTGCAGGCGATGCGCATTCCCGACGATACTCCCACGCCCGACGAGTACAGCGGCAAGTGGTTCCGCAACGCGGAAGAGCTGCGCGACTTCAAGCGCATCGGGGCGCTGCTGCTTACCGGGCGCAAGCCGGACGTTCGTTCCATGGCGCCGGCGTACCAGATTTACTGAATTTACTGATTTCCACGAATGTAGGACACTGACGCCACGGCCTCCGAAACCCCAAAACGCAAGCCTGTTCACCTGACCGAATCGTTTCGTCCGCTTCCCGTACTCTTTCTGGAGCTGTGGGAGCATCGGGGATGGCGGCTGAAGGTGTACGGAATCTCGCGACACCACCAGCGGCCCCCAGCCGCACTGATCGCGGCCGCCAAGCACATGGCGGCGCAGCGGTTGCCGTCGGCCTGCGATCACGATGACGCTCACGGCGTGGGCTTTCTCGCCATCCATGAAGGCCGCGACGCCAATTTCGTCTTCGTAAACTGGTGGAACAGGGAAAGCGAGCTGCAGCGACACGTGTATCGCTCCGCGCGGGAAAGTCCCGACGCGCTGCACGACGTGACGGCCACGGGAAGCTCCGGCACGGTTTGGGACTTGCAGATCCTGTGGTTCGAGCGCAACGCGTGGGTGGAAAAAGTGCTCGCCAACCCGTGCGGCCCGGACATCGAGATGTATCTGAAGAAGCGGCTGAGCGATCAGGCGTAGCCGGCGGATTGTTTTGCCTCCTCTGTCCCGCCGGATTAGCATGGGGGGCCACAGGGGTTGCACACCATGACTGGCACAGATCTGATGGCGGCCATCAAAGGCAACGACATGGCTCGCGCCAAGGAATTGCTGCGGGCGAATCCCGCGCTGGCGAAGGAACGCGACGAGAACGGCGTTTCGGCAACCATGAACGCGCGCTATCGCGGGCAAACGGAATTGGTGGAACTGCTGCTGGCTTGTGGAGTAGCGCTCGACGTGTTCGAGGCGGCAACGCTGGGCAACACAGCGCGGGTCACGGAGCTTCTTAACGGAGATCCGAAGCAGGTGAATGCTTGCTCGCCCGACGGCTTTACGCCCCTGCACCTGGCCTGCTTCTTCGGGCAGGAAGCGGTGGCGCGACTGCTGCTGGAACGCGGGGCGGACCCCGGCGCCGCAGCCCGGAATCCGATGCGCGTGCAGCCGCTGCACAGCGCCGCCGCGGGACGCCAGTTAGGGATCGTCCGCGTGTTGCTGGAACGAGGCGCGCCGGTCAATGCGCGCCAGCACCTGGGTTGGACCGCGCTGCACGAGGCGGCGAACCAGGGCAATCGCGAGATGGCGGAAGCATTGCTGCGCCACGGGGCCGATGCGGCCGCCGGCAATGATGACGGGAAAACGCCGGCCGATGTCGCTCGCGAGCGCGGGCACACTGAATTGGCGCGAATGTTGGAACAGGGCAGCCGGTCGCGTGCCGCCGGCTAGTACTTTTAGGTTTTGGGTTTTAGGCGTCAGGCATCAGGCGCTACCAGTAGAACCGGTTTCAACAATCCATCTTTGAAGGGGCGCGGCGGAACCCGTCCCGACCCTGAGCGAAGTCGAAGGGCAGGGAGCCGCGCCGTAAGAAGCCCCAATTTTGGCGGCTTTAGCCGCTGAGCGATTCCATCCTCAGCTCATCCTAAAACCCAAAACCCAAAACCTAAAACCTAAAACCTAAAACCTAAAACCTAAAACCCTAGGTCCTATTGCCCGCTCGCCGGAGGCGGAGTGCGCGGCGGCAACGGCACCGCACTTTCTTCCCACGCCGTGTACCACAAGTTGAGCAGCATCTGTGAGCCGGCGGCAAGGCGCTGGCGCAGGAAGTCGCGTGACTCCGGCGTGCCCGTGTCCTTGAACTCGCCGGCCTTCTCCATTTGGTAGATCTTTTCCACCAGCTTGTTGGAGTCGCGGAGATACTGCAGGTAGTCGTGCCAGGGATCCTGCAGTCGGACGGGATCGTGGACCAGGCTTGCGATCTCGATCTTATCCAGGACGCGCAGTGGAAACCGGCCTTCGAATTCGGCGTGCAGGCCTTTTTGCGTGGTGTAGCCGTTGGGATTGGGGCCAACCCAGCCGTCGTAGCTGATGGTGGTGTGCATGGGATTGGAACCGTCGCCGACGTAATGACCGAGCCAGCCGGCGTAGAACACGGCATTTTGTTCCACTGCCTCCGTCGGCAGGTTTTGCTGTTTCATGCGCCGATAATCGCGGAACGCAACCTTCAGGCGGTCATAAATTTCCATGGTGATATAGGGCTGCGTGCCGACTTTCTCGGGCAGAAAGTTGTCGCCATGTTCCTTGGCAGCGACGCGCTTGGCGTACAGCAGGCGGTAGTAATCGTAGCGGCCCTTGGGCAGTTCGGGGATGTCGGCAACCATTTCCATGTTGAGGTAGTGGTCGGGTTCCTGCGAATTTTTCAGGGAGTACTCGGAGCTTTCGCGCCAGCGGTCGGGCTCCGGGCCCAGGTAGGCGATGCGGTCGGCAGCGACGCGCATAAATGGAGGCATGCTGTTCGGGACTTTCAGCGCCGCTGTCCGGTTGATGAGGATGTGCCCGGTGTCCCACCAGGCAAAAGCGGGCTGGATTACCAGAGCGACCAGGACGATAGCGGCGGTGATGCGAAGCAGAGCCGAGCGCATGAATTCTCCGTGGGGCGCGTGCCCCAGCACGCGCTCCACAGCAGCTCGGGACTCGGGACTCGCGACTCGCTACTTTGTTGGAACCGCATACTGTAACAGAGGCGCGCGCGGGCGGCGCGATAGAATCTGGTTGCAGCCATGGATAACCACCGCAAACACACGCGCCTGGTGGCACTCGGCGCGGGCGCACGGCCTTTCCTGGTGACGCGCGGCGAACTCGGCGGGCGATCGCGCCTGAGCGCCGGCGCCTGGATACTGGCGGTGGTCTCCGGCGTCTTGCAGAGCTTGATCTACCCGCTCCCCGGTCTGACGTTTCTGTGCTGGGTCGCACTGGCGCCGTTGTTGGTCGCAATCCTGCGCGGGAGCAAGCCGGTGGGCGGAGGCGACGCGCAACCGGTCAGCGCCGGGCAGGGGTTCCTGCTCGCCTACGTCGGCGGGGTCATGTGGTCATTCGGGACCACGTACTGGATTTACCACGTCATGCACATCTACGGCGGGCTGAATGGCCCGACGTCGTTCGGCGTGCTGGTGTTGTTCTGTTTTGCCCTGGGCGTGATATGGGGAGTCTTCGGATTGTTGCTGGCGATTCTTGCCAACGGTCCGCTGCACGAAAAGGCCCTGTTCTGGCGCCGTTCCTGTGGGTGCCGCTGGAGATCGTGCGCGGCTTTCCTTTCGATTTCCCCTGGAACCCGCTCGGCACCGTGCTGGTGAACAACATTCCCCTGACGCGGATCGCGACCGCCACCGGGGTTTACGGCCTGTCGTTCGAGATCGTGCTGGTGAACACCGCGTTCGCGGCAGCGTTTCTGGTGGACTCGAAACGGCGGAAGCTGGTGCTGCTGGCTGCCATAGTTGTCGCCGGGCTGCTGCAAGCGGGCGAACTGGTCGAACCGCCGCGGCTGGCCGCAGACCGCACCGCGCGCCTGGTGCAGGCGGACATTCCCATCCTCAATGCCGACCAGTGGACGCCCGAGTACTTTCAATCCACCTTGCGTGAGCTGAGCGATTTGAGCGTGCCGCGCCGGGGCGAGCTGGGCCCGACCGAACCGGCTCCGGACCTGGTGGTGTGGCCGGAGTCGCCGGCGCCGTTCTTCACAACAAGTCCGGAATTCCGCGCCGCGGTCAGCGACGTCGCGCGGCGGGCGCACGCGACCATGGTGGTGGGCACCCTGGGCGTGCCGAACACCGGACAGCCGGCGTCGCAACTCTACAACTCGGCGGCGGTGATCGCGCCCAATGGCGACTGGATCGCGCGCTACGACAAGATCCACCTCGTCCCGTTTGGCGAGTACGTTCCGTTTAAACGGTTGCTGAACTTTGCCGGCAAGCTCACGCGCGAGGTCGGCGATTTCCTTCCCGGTGAATCGCGCCAGCCGCTGGCGCTGGGGAACTACAAGATGGGCGTGTTCATCTGCTACGAGGCGGTGTACCCGGCGGAGATTCGCGAGTTCGCCAACAACGGGGCGCAGGTTTTCGTCAACATCTCCGACGACGCCTGGTTCGGCCAGACCGCCGCGCCGGTACAGCACCTGAACCAGGCGCGCATGCGCGCCATCGAGAACCATCGCTGGCTGGTGCGCGCCACCGACACCGGCATCACGGTTGCGATTGATCCGTTTGGACGCGTGGTGGCGCAAGCGCCGCGCAACGTGCGCACCTCGCTGGACGTGCCCTACAGCGTGGTGAGCGGCACCACGTTTTACACCCGTCATGGGAACTGGTTCGTGTGGCTGTGTGCGATAATTTCATTGATTGCGCTCGCGGTGGGCGTTGGCCTGAAGGCGCGAATGATTGAGTGATTTAGTAATTGAGTGATTTAGTGATTTTTCTGCTGCGCCGCGACCAAAATCACTAAATCACAAATCACTAAATCGCTAAATGGTTCAATAACTCACATGCTGGAAGAACTGGAACAGGAATATCTCCCGTTGCGCGACAAGGTGCGCGAGCTGCGGGAGTATCTTTGACGTACCCCGGCTGCGCGAGCAGATGCAGCGGGTGGAAAAAGAAGCCTCCGACCCGAACCTCTGGTCGAATTCCGCAAAATCGCAGACGGTAATGCGCGAGCGCAAGCGCCTGGAGGACATGCTGTCCACCGAGGCTGAGCTGGCGCGGCGCATCAGCGACCTCGACGCCTATTTCGAGCTGGGGCGCGAGGGCGAAAACGTGTCGGCCGACCTGCGGCGCGAGATCGGCTCCTTGCGCGAGCGCGTCGAGAAGCTCGAGACCGAGACGCTGCTTTCCGGCGAGCACGACGCGCGCAACGCCATCGTCACCATTCATCCTGGCGCCGGCGGAACCGAATCGCAGGATTGGGCGGAAATGCTGCTGCGCATGTACATGCGCTGGGCGGAGCGCCAAGGCTTCCAGACCGTGCTCAACGATTATCAGCCCGGTGAAGAGGCGGGGATCAAGTCGGCAACATTCACCGTGAACGGCGATTACGCCTACGGGCTGCTGACCAGCGAGATCGGCGTGCACCGGCTGGTGCGCATGTCGCCCTTCGACCAGGCCAAGCGGCGGCACACCTCGTTCGCCAGCGTGTTCGTCTCGCCGGAAATTGACGAGTCCATCCAGGTGGACATCAAGCCGGAAGACCTGCGGGTGGACACTTATCGTTCCGGCGGCAAGGGCGGGCAGCACGTCAACACCACGGATTCAGCGGTGCGCATCACGCACCTCCCGACCGGCATTGTGGTGAGCTGCCAGAACGAGCGCTCGCAGCACAAGAACCGCGACCGTGCCATGAGCATGCTGCGCTCGCGGATTTACGAATTCGAGCTGGAGAAAAAGCGCGCGGCGTCGAAGAAGATCGAGGACTCCAAGCTCGACATCGATTTTGGCTCGCAAATTCGCTCCTACGTGCTGGCGCCCTATCGCATGGTGAAGGACCTGCGCACGCGCATGGAGATGGGCGACGTGGACCGCGTTATCGATGGCGATCTGCAGCCCTTCATCCGGGCGTACCTGATGATGCGGCGGCAGGAGCAGCAGGCGGCGAAGTAATCGGGTGATCCGGTGGTCGGGCGATCGGGACGAAACGCGGCGTGAGTTCTGAGGCATCCAACTCGGTTTTGCAATCACCCGATCACCCGATCCTCCGATCGCCCGATGCGGTCCAGCGTGGGCGTCGGCTGGAGTACCTCACCCTCGCCTGGAACTCGCTCGAAGCTGTGGCCGCTATCGCGGCGGGACTGATCGCCGGCTCGATTGCGCTGGTGGGGTTCGGGTTGGATTCGGTGATTGAGTGCTTTTCCGGTGGCGTGCTGCTGTGGCGCCTGCGCGCCGGGGAGGAAGGCGAGCGGCGCGAACGAATGGCGTTGCGGCTGGTGGGAGTGAGCTTCATCGCGCTCGCGATCTACGTCGCCTATGAAGCGATCCGTTCGCTGGCGCGGCACGAGACACCGGAGAAAAGCTGGTTCGGCGTCGCGGTGGCGATGGCGTCTTTGATTGCGATGCCGCTTCTGGCGAGAGCCAAGCGGCGGGTGGCGTCGCAGTTGAACAGCGGCGCGCTGCACGCGGATTCACGGCAAACCGACATCTGCGCTTATTTATCGGCCATACTGCTCGGGGGATTGCTGTTGAACGCGTTGCTGCGCTGGTGGTGGGCCGATCCGGTCGCGGGCCTCGTCATGGCGCCGATCATCGGACGCGAAGGCGTTGAGGCCCTGCGAGGAAAAACTTGCTGTGAGTCCCCCACATGCGATAAGTAATCGGCGAAGCCATGCCCGATAGTCACAAGCACAAGAAGCGCGTTCTTTCGCGCCCGCTGAGCGACAAGTTCAACGACGCGCTGGTGTACGCCGCCCGGCTGCACCGCGAGCAGCCGCGCAAGGGCAGGGACATTCCCTATGTCGGGCACCTGCTCGGGGTGGCGTCGCTGGTGCTGGAATCGGGCGGCGACGAGGAGATGGCGATTGCGGCCCTTCTGCATGACGCGGTCGAAGACCAGGGCGGGCAGCCGAGGTTGGAGGAGATCCGCAAACTGTTCGGCGCGAAGGTGGCGCGCATCGTGCACGGCTGCACCGATTCCGACGAGATCGATCCCGACTGCAAAGCGCCGTGGTGCGAGCGCAAGGAGAAGTACATCGCGCACGTCGAGCACAAGGCGGATCCCGAAGTGCGGCTGGTGTCGGCCGCCGACAAGGTGCACAACGCGCGCGCGATTTTGTCGGACCACTACGAAATCGGAGATGCCGTCTTCGACCGGTTCAGCGGCCAGAAGCAGGGCACGCTGTGGTATTACCGCGCGCTGCTGGATGCATTCCGCGCGGCCGAGGCGCGAGACCATCATCCCGAGGACGCGGCGGCGCACGGCCGCAAGCGCCTGATGGACGAGCTTTCGCGGGTGGTGGATGAACTGGAGCGCCGCTCCGGCGGAAGGGGAGTGAACCCATGCCGCGGATGATCGACCTGATCCGCCAGTCGGCGGTGCCCGCGAACGTGATGCGCTCGGCGACCAAGGGCGCGCTCGCGCTGCCCGCGGCCGAGATGATCGAGATCCTGGTGTACCTGGCCTCGACGCCGCTGTTCGGGGAAGAGGCGCGGATGACCCTCGCCAGTTGGGACGAGGCAGCGTGCCGCGCGGTGTGTTCCGATCCCGCCAGTCCTAACGATGTCCTCGAATACTTCCTGCACAACCGCCGCCCGCGCCTGATGCCTGCGCTGCTCGACAATCCCGCCATTCCGGAATCCGTGCTATTGGACCTCGCGCAGGAACATTCCGCGGAATCGGTGCAGTTGCTGCTGGCCACCGGGCGCGCCAAGGCGTCGGTCAACGTGTTGCACGCGCTCGCTTCGAACCCGGTGCTGATGCCGTCACAGGTGCAGCAGGTACGCGACGCGCTGGCGAGGATCGCAACCGCGGAGCAAGCGGCCGAGCACGGCGAAGACGCCGAGTACGAGGCGGCAGTCGCGCAATACGTGGCCGAGCACGCGGCGGAAATCGCGGCCGAGGAAGGGAAGGACTTTCAGTTTGTGGGCGACACGGAAGCGGAGCCGCAGGCCGTGGAACCAGCTCCGGGTGCAACTGTGCCCTCGGCCGCCGCTTTGGCGGTGAAGAAAGCGGCGAAAAGAGAAGACGATGAGCACATCTCGCCGTTGCAGAAAATTTCGCGCCTCACCGTCGGCGAGCGCGTGCAGTTGGCCATCAAGGGCAAAAAGGAAGAGCGCTTCATCCTGATTCGCGACGGCTCCAAGGTGGTGTCGTCGGCGGTGCTGGAGTCGCCCAAGGTCAACGACCAGGAAATGGAGATGTTCGCCTCGATGAAGAACGTGCAGGAAAGCGTGCTGCGCGGCATCGCCGGCAAACGTAAGTTCATGAAGACCTACGCCGTAGTGCGGGCCCTGGCCAACAACCCGCGCTGCCCGTTGGACGTGCAACTCACCATCATCAAGAATCTGCTGAATATGGACCTCCGCACGCTCTCCATGAACAAGAATATCTCCGAGACCGTGCGCAAGGTCGCGCTCAAGATGTTCCGCGAGCGGACGGAGAAGAAGAGCAGCTTCGGCGACTAGGCCGTCGGCAATCGGCTACCGGCGCTCGGGTGTGAACCTTCCGTACCCCGCTGATCCGGAGTGCATCCGACAAACATCGCATCCGATGTAATAGCCGCTCGACAGCCGGCAGCCGATTGCCGGCCGGCGAACTGGCGGCTGCCAACTCGCGTCTACTACAATGGTGCGCTAGCCAGGAGAACCGGCGTGCCGATCAGCAAGGCCGATCCGATCGGAGAACTGCTCAAGAACGCGCGTACCATCGCCGTGGTCGGGCTGTCCGATAGTCCCTTGCGCCCGAGTCACGGAGTCGCCGCGTACATGCAGTCGCAGGGATACCGCATCCTTCCCGTCAATCCGACGATCACGGACGCGCTCGGCGAGCCGTCGTATGGCTCGCTCCTCGACGTGAAAGAGAAGATTGACATCGTCAACATTTTTCGGCGGCCGGAATTTGTGCCCGGAGTCGTGGACCAGGCCATTCAGTTGAAAGTCCCCGCCATCTGGATGCAGGAGGGTGTCATTCACGAGCAGGCGGCTGAAAAGGCCCGCCGCGCCGGCATCTTCGTCGTCATGGACCACTGCATCCTGAAGGAGCACCGCGAGCGTTTCGGATGATTTTCTTGCCGCTGATGAACGCAGAGAAACGCTGATCCGATTTGATCTGCAGAGATCGGCGTGAATCTGCGGCTACTTCTTCGAATCGTCCTTCGTGCCCTTCGTGGTTGATGGTTTCGCCGCCGCGCGCCTCCGCCTGATCTCCTCCAGCCGTTCGCGGATGCGCTTCTCCACTCCCTCGACCGTCGGATGGTAGTAGGTGCGGTTGCGAAGATTGTCGGGCAAGCACTGCATGTCCGCGACTTTCCCGTCGAGATCGTGGGCGTACTGGTAGCCGGCGCCGTAACCGAGGTTCTTCATCAGCGCGGTCGGCGCATTGCGCAGGTGCAGCGGCACCGGTTCGGCGGCGGTTGTCTCGACGTCGGCTCGTACCGAGCCGTACGCCGTGTACAGCGCATTCGATTTCGGCGCGATGGAGAGATACACCACCGCCTCGGCGAGCGCGAGATTCCCCTCCGGCATGCCGATGAAGTCCACCGCATCGCGCGCCGCCATGCACAGGGTGAGCGCGTTGGGGTCGGCCAGGCCGATATCCTCCACCGCCATGCGCACCACGCGGCGCGCAACGTAGAGCGGGTCTTCGCCGGCTTCGAGCATGCGTCCCAGCCAGTAGAGCGCGGCATCGGGATCGCTGTTGCGCACCGACTTGTGCAGCGCCGAGATGAGGTTGTAGTGCTCTTCGCCCGTCTTGTCGTAGAGCAGCACGCGCCGCTGCAGCGCGTCCTGCACTATCGGGTCGGTGATCTCGGCGTTCTCGCCCGCGATGCCGGCGGCCACCTGCAGTACGTTGTAGGCGGAACGCGCGTCGCCGCTGGAATAGGCCGCGATGCGCTGCAGCACGGCATCGTCGGCACGCACCTTCATTTCGCCCAGCCCGCGTTCGCGATCTTCGAGTGCGCGGCGCAGCAGAACGACGATTTCCTGCCCGGTGAGCGGATACAGCACGTACACGCGCGTGCGCGAGAGCAGCGCGCCGATGATTTCGAATGACGGGTTTTCCGTCGTCGCGCCGATCAGCCGGATGTTGCCCTTCTCAACGTGCGGCAAAAACGCGTCCTGCTGCGCCTTGTTGAAGCGGTGGATTTCGTCAATGAAAACGATGGTGCGCGTGCCGAACTGGCGGGCTTTTTCCGCGTCGGCCATCACCTGCTTGATTTCCTTGATGCCGGAAAGCACGGCGGAAAACTCGATGAAGTCCGCCTTGGTGACGCGGGCAATGATCTTGGCCAGCGTGGTTTTGCCCACGCCCGGCGGGCCCCAGAAGATGATCGAGTCGGGATCGTCGCGCTCGATTTGCAGCCGCAGCGGCTTGCCGGGCCCGAGCAGGTGCTGCTGACCGACGAATTCGTCGAGCGACCGCGGGCGCATGCGATCGGCCAGCGGCGTGGACCGGTCCGGCGGCTCATCCGGACGACGAATTGGATTGAACAGGCTCACGATTACTGTTTCACCACCGAGTCACCGAGGCCACCGAGGCGCACCGAGAAATCAAAGAACGCGACGGCGAATGCCGTTCTTCAGTATCGGAACATTGAAGTTGATCAGAAGCCCTACTCGTTTTCCGGTGTGGCGCAGATACGTCAAGAGCTGCGCTTCGTGCAATGGCAGGATCTGTTCGACTGCCTTGAGTTCAACGATTACGAAGTCATTCACGACCAGATCGATGCGATAGGCCGAAGCAAGGCGAATACCTTTGTAAACAATGGGCAGATGAACCTGGCGTTGGAAAGCGACATCACGAAGATGTAACTCATGGCAGAGGCAGCTTTCGTAAGTCTCTTCCAGGAGGCCCGGCCCAAGCACCCGGTGCACTTCGATGGCTGCTCCAATAACTGGGTCGGTTTGATCGCGAAAAAATCGTTCGCCCGACCTTGCCGATCTCACTGCCATGGTGCCTGTGCTCATGTGCCCCCCAACCCTCCGAAATTATTCTTCTCGGTGTTTCTCGGTGGCCTCGGTGTCTCGGTGGTGAATCGGCGACTTTCTTTGGCGCGAAGCTTCATACAGCACGATGGACGCCGCCACTCCTGCATTCAGCGATTCAACATTCGCTTCATGCGGAATTGCAATCTGCCCATCCACGTGCCGCATGATCTCCTTCGGCAACCCGGCGCCCTCGTTCCCGATCATCACCACCACGCCGCCGGTAAGATCCGCTTCCTCCACCGCCGTGCCCTTGTGCGACGAGGTGGCCAGCAACTTCAGGCCGCGATCGCGGAGCGCGGGCAGCACCGCGGGAAATTCCACTCCCACGACCGGCAAGCGAAACAGCGAACCCGCCGACGCGCGCACGACTTTGGGATTGTAGGGCGAGACCGTCCCCGCTCCGACCAGCAAGCCCGCGGCGCCAAATGCTTCGGCGGAGCGGATGATCGTGCCCAGGTTTCCGGGGTCCTGCACGCCGGCAGCGGCCACGATCAGCGGTTCGGGCGCGGCCAGCAGATCATCGAGCTTGTGGACCTTCAGGCGTACCAGCGCGGCCACCCCCTGCGGCGTTTCCGTGGCGACCACGCTTTGGAACACGTCGTCGGGGAGGAGCAGGATTTCGACATTGGCCGAGAATTGCGGCAACAGGCGGCCGGCGCGGGGCTGCGCGGACTCGGCGAAGAACACGGCGCGAAAGCGCAGCCCGCTGCGGATTGCCTCCTCGATGGTGCGGACGCTCTCGATGGCGATGGAGCCGTCCGCGGCCGGTTCGCCGTCGTGAAAAGCGCGCCGGAGTTCCTTGACCAGCGAATTCTGGCGGCTGGAAACGCGGCGCAGGCGATCGAGGTCGGCCATCGGCACGATGATACGCCGCCGCGCTGTTCGGGTATCGCCCAGGTCCAATTTGGGCCTGCGCAGGCGCGATTCGGCGTGCGACCTCGGCCCCGGATTGCTTCCCTTGCGGTTCGCGCCGATGGTAAGTTAGTATTCGCGGTCTGCCGAGATGAGTGCTACAGGAATGAGCGTGCGCGCCGAAATCCTCAAGATCAACAGCAACACGCCCGAGTCTTCGCTGGTGGCCTATGCGGCGGAGCAGATCAAGTCCGGCCAGGTGCTGGGTATGCCGACCGACACCTTCTATGGCCTGGCGGCAGATCCCTTCAACCTGCGCGCGGTGGAGCGGGTGTACGAAATCAAGTCGCGGTCGCGCCACAAGCCGTTGTCGCTGCTGATTGAGAGCGAGGACCAGGCGGAGATGCTGGCGCGCGATCCGCTGCCCGACGAATTTTATGAGCTGGCGCGGAAATTCTGGCCGGGGCCGCTGACCATCATCGTTCCGGCGGCGTCGCGCCTGCCGTTGAAAGTGACCGCCAACACCGGCAACGTGGCGCTGCGAATTCCCTCCGCCAACATTCCGCTTTCCGTGATCCGCGCTGCCGGGGTGCCGATCACCGCCACCTCGGCCAACCTCAGCGGGGCGAGCGAGTGCACCACGGCCGCTGCCGTGCGCGACCAGTTGCAGGAAAGGATTGCGATCATCGTGGATGGCGGACCGTCGCCGCGCGACGTCTCCTCGACCATCGTGGACCTCAGCGAGGGCGGCTGGCGCGTCCTGCGGGAAGGCGCAGTCCCCCGGCAGGCGATCGCCGACACCCTCGGCGGAGAATGAAGCCGCCGGAACTTGGGCCTGCCGTGAACCCATGCGCCGCATCCGCTGTGCAACGATCTGCTCGCAACACAAGCGCCATCGTGCGCCAACTCGCGGCGTGGTGCGTCGCGATTGTGCTGGCGGCGTTCGCGATGGCGGCGGTGTTCATCGTCCGGCAGGGAAATCGAGATGAAGCGCGGCGTGCGGACGCCATCGTCGTCTTTGGCGCGGCGGAATACGCCGGCCGGCCATCGCCCGTGTACCGCGCGCGCCTCGATCATGCCTACGAGCTTTTCGAGCGCGGTCTGGCGCCCATGGTGATCACCACCGGCGGCGCCGGCGCCGATCCCAAGTTCAACGAGGGCGCAGTCGGCCGCGACTACCTGTCACGCCGCGGCATTCCCGACCGCTCCCTCATCGCCGAGACCCAAGGCGAGGACACCGCCGAATCGGCGCAGCGCGTCAGCGCCATCCTCCACGCCAACGGTATGCACAACGTGGTCGCGGTCAGCGACGCCTACCACATCTTTCGCATCAAGCGGCTGATGGGCCGCTATGGCATTGTTGCTTACGGCTCGCCGCGGCCAGGTTCGGTGCCGCACGCGGCCGGCGCGAAAATCTCGGCCGTGCTTCGCGAATCGGCCAGCTATGTCTTCTGGCGGCTGTACCCTTCATGGTTTCTGCAGTGAAGCAGTTGTGAGTTCTGAGAGGGGGGTACGGAGGAGCCTGCTATTTCCCGGGGCGATACACCAGCACCACCGAACGCCCGTTGGCCGGCGTCTCGGTGCCCAGGCCGTACGCGTAACGCGCTTCCACCAGAAAACGAATTGCGTCCTCGCTGAATCCGGGGAAGCGTCCGGCGTTGCCGTCGAGGTGTCCGCGCCTCTCCGGCTGGGAGCGCCACAGGACCGGTACGTCACTGCGCGCCATCACCACCGCGTGCGCAGGCACGTGGCCGTGCAGTTCTTCCCAGCGCGCGATGTCTTCCATGCTGAGCAGGTAGTTGGCGTCGGCACGCATCCGCGGAGTGACATCCAACTCGACCAGCGGCGCCACGATTCGCGGCGCATGTCCGGCGTTGGCGTTCCACTGCCGGTTGGCCGACGAGTTCGGTGGGGCAGCGTAGGTGAGTTCAACCACCGCGGTGCCCACGTCTTGGTTTCCGGCCGGAGGCTTGGGATGGGCGATCAACAGCACCGCCAGCGCCATCGTCCAGCCGATCATGAAGGTCCGCCACCGCATGGTGAGAGCTGCCTCCCAATTAGACGCGGATGTTAGCGCAGATGTTGCGCCAAAAAAAACAGGACTTTGGAGATAGCACTTTGGAGTTAATGGGATGAGCGGTCGAGCACGCCCTCGGACCGGAGCAGGTCCAAAACGCGCTCTTGGATCTCGTCGCGGATCCTGCGCACCACCTCAAGGGGCTGCCCGCGCGTGTCGGTGATGGGCCAATCGAGGCGTTTCACGCCGGGAATCACCGGGCAGGACTCGCCACAGCCCATGGTGACAATGTAGTCGGCTCCTCGCGCCAACTCCGGCGTGAGCAATTGGGGCTGGATGCCGCTCAGGTCAATCCCGGCCTCACGCATCGCTTCTACCACCTGCACATTGAGGTGCGGACCGGGTTGGGTTCCCGCGGAAACGACTTCCAGGCGGCCTCCGGCCAGGCGCCGCGCCCATGCGGCGGCGATTTGCGACCGGCCCGCATTGTGCACGCATGCGAATACGATTTTCTTCATGACCCGAGCTTCCCGAGCAGTAGCGCGATGACCCCGGCCGCGATTGTGCTGGCGAAATTCACGCCGTTGTTGCCGATGAGGCCACGTTCCTCCAGGGTGGCGCCGAGCACGCTGTCGATGACCGTCGCCACTACTCCCGCCCCGATGACGATCGGCAGCGCCGACCACGGCACCACGTGGGTTGCGGTCGCTACTGTACCGACCATCGCCGCCGCCGCTACTCCGGCAACCGTTCCCGGGACGCTCACGCCGCCATTGGCGCCGGCCGGCACGGCGCGCATCGTGGTAATCAGGTACGCGCGCTCGCGGAGCGTTTCGCCGCATTCGCTGGCAACCGTATCGGCAGCCGCTTCGGCGAGGGCAGCCATCGCTGCCGTCAGCAGCGCGGGATACCCCGTGACATGCGCAGCGACTGAAAACCCGGCGGCGGCTCCCAGGTTGGCGAGCACCTGCGCGGCGGAGCGGCCCCGCGCGCTCTCCGCAAGGCCCAGCAGTTGCTTGCGCCGGTAGCCAAGCCGCGTCGTCAACCATGCCACGGAGAATACGCTCACCAGCGCTGCGAACCCGCCCGGTCCGGCGGTCACGAATACCGCCAGCGCGACGGCAAATCCCGCCAGCGCTCCTCCCGCCGTCGCTCCGCGCAGCAGCCATGCGCCCGCGGCAAAGGCCGCGGTGACGGCTACGGCGACCAGAACGTGCTGGGTTAGCAGGGCGTGCAAAATGGCTGGCGGCGCCAGGTTCGCTGCCCAGCATCGTACCAAAGGAAGGTTCCAGGTTTTGGGCGTTAGGTTTTGGGCGTTCGGCCCCGGCATGATCGGGAACAGGTTTAACTTCTGCCCTGAAACCCTGATGCTCATAGCCTAACGCTCAGCCCTGCGCTTTGAGGCTTGCGCCAAGAACTAGCGCCCAGGCTGCCCGCCGATTACAATGGAAATTTCCTCATGGGCAAATACGTCGAACACCCCCCGCCGCCGGTGCAATCATCCGTAACAGTCCGGAAACCACGTCGCAGTGTGCCCGCTGGCATTGCGGCTGCGTTGGCGTGGGTGTTGCTGAGCGGCTGCGGCGATACCTACCGTCCGGTAGCCAATCCCATTCTCAAGCCCGGCGGCGACCCGCAAGTCACCCGCGTTGCCGTGGTCATCAGCAATAACAATGGCGGTGCTGGCATGGCCAGCAGCATTGATGTTTCCGGAGACACCAACATCGGCAACTTCGTAGTCGGACGCAGCCCGGTGCACGCTGCCTTCTTACCTCTGTCGTCCCAGGCGCTGGTCGCCAACAAGAATGACGATTCCCTGGCATTCTTCGCGCCTTTTTCGCAGGGTTCCGCGGTGACGTTCGTCACGCTGCCGGCGGGATCGGCGCCGGTTTACCTCGCCAGCACCCAGCCCGGTTTCATGTACGTGGCCAACTCGGGGACCAACTCGGTCGGCGTCATTACGACTGCCAGCAATGCCCTGGAGACCTTGATCCCGGTGGGACGCACGCCGGTGGCGTTGGTGCAGACGCCCGACACCACCCTGCTGTATAGCGTCAATAAGGGCGACGGCACCGTGAGCGCGATATCTCCGCAAAGCAGTTCCGTGGCCGCCTCCGTGGTCGCCACTGTTCCGGTGGGCAGTTCTCCCGTCGCCGCCGCCATGAACTCTGATGGCAAGACCTTGTACGTGGCCAATCAGGGTAGCGGTACAGTTTCGGCGATCAACACCGCCAGCAACACGGTGGTCGCGACCGTGGCCACCGGCGCTTCTCCCAACTTCCTCATTTTCGATCCCAGCCGGCGCCGCCTGTACGTCGCCAATACCGGATCCAACACCATTTCCGTTTTCGACGCCGATATCGGCCTCACCCTGATCAACACGGTCGCCGTCGGCGCCGGTCCTGCTTCCATTGCTGCCTTGCCCGATGGCACGCGCGTCTATGTGGCCAATGCCGGGTGCACCGATGCCGTCAACCTGGCGGGGTGCTCGGGGACGACCGTGACCGTTCTCGATGCCGTCAGCCTGGCCATCCGAAAGACAATCACCGTGGGCAGCACGCCGGTCTCGTTGGCCGCCGATGCCAGTTCGACCAAGGTGGTGGTCGCCAACCGCGATTCCAACACCATTTCCTCCATCCGCACTTCCGACGACACCGTCATCAACACCAATGCTTCAGGCGCGCCCCAGCCCACCTTCGTTGTCATCAGCCAGTGAGAGGATTTGGGATTGAGTGATTTAGTGATTTAGTGATTTTCTGGAGTTTATTCGTGGTTCGTCCGCTCGCTAGCAATCACCAATCACTAAATCGCTAAATCACTGCGACCTGCCGAATTCCTGACAAGCCGTCCCCTAAGTTACTGAAGTACTTCACTTCTCCATAAGCTGCACTTTGCCCTGCCCCCAGCGTATGTTATACGTGTCTGTTCTGATGGTGCCCCACATCTGCCCGCTTTTGGCAGATGTGGGTCTTCGCAACTCACCCGCACCGGAGGCTGGTTTTGGATTTTCAACTCAACGATGAGCAACTGCAACTCCGCAAGAGCGTGCGCGAGTTTGCCGAGCGCGAAATCCGTCCTCACGTCATGGAGTGGGACGAGGAATCGCGCTTCCCGCTGGAGACGGTCAAGGAACTGGGCCGCCTCGGCCTGATGGGCGTCATCTTCCCACCCGAATACGGCGGCGCCGGCATGGGCTATATCGAGTACGTGCTCGCCATCGAGGAACTCTCGCGCGTGGACGGCTCCATCGGCATCACGGTGGCGGCCCACACCTCGCTGTGCGCCAACCACATCTTCGTCGCCGGCACCGAGGAGCAGAAGCGCAAGTACGTCCCCAAGCTTGCCACCGGCGAATACATCGGCGCCTGGGGGCTTACCGAACCGGGCAGCGGATCGGATGCCGGCAGCGCCCGCATGACGGCGGTTCGCCGCGGCAATTGCTGGCTGCTGAATGGCACGAAAACGTTCATCACCAACGGCCACTACGCCGATGTCGTGGTCGTTCTCGCCGTCACCGACAAGGCGGCGCACACCCACGGGCTGTCCGCGTTCATCGTCGAGAAAGGCGCCCAGGGGTTCCGGCCGGGGAAAAAAGAGAACAAGCTCGGCCTGCGCGCCAGCGACACCGCCGAACTGATCTTCGAGGACTGCTGCATCCCCGCCGAAAACCTGCTCGGCAAGGAAGGCGGTGGCTTCATTGACGCCATGCGTATTCTCGACGGCGGGCGCATCTCCATCGCCGCCCTCGGCCTCGGCATGGCCCAGGGCGCCTTCGAAGCGGCGCTGAAGTACTCCAAGCAGCGCGAACAGTTCGGCAAGGCAATCAGCGAATTCCAGGCAATCCAGTGGAAGCTCGCCGACATGGCCACCGAAATCGACGCCGCCCGCCTGCTCACCATGCGCGCCGCCGATCTGAAGGACAAGGGCATGAAGTCCACTCAGGAATCCTCCATGGCGAAGCTCTACACCAGCGAGGTCGCGGTGCGCTGCGCCAACGAGGGCGTCCAGATCCATGGCGGTTACGGCTTCATCAAGGATTACCCCGCGGAAAAGTTCTATCGCGACGTCAAGCTGTGTACCATCGGGGAAGGGACCAGCGAAATACAAAGGCTTGTGATTGCCCGCCAGCTTCTGAAAGACTAGTCGGTCGTCGTTGGTCGTTAGTCGTTCGCGCCAACGACCAACGACAAACGACCAACGACAGTGGCCACCGACACCGACAACTGGGTTTCACGCATTCGCTCCGGCGATCCCCGCGCCCTGGCGCGCGCCATCACCACGGTCGAGAACCGCGCGCCCGAATCCCTCGATCTGCTCAAAGCGCTGTTTCCGCACACCGGGCACGCGCGCATCATCGGCATGACCGGCGCTCCCGGAGCAGGCAAGAGCACCCTGGTGGACCAGCTTGCCAAGGAGTACCGCAAAGCCAGCAAGACCATCGGCATCATTGCGGTTGACCCCACCAGTCCCTACACCGGCGGCGCGATTCTTGGGCGACCGCATCCGCATGGGCTCGCACTACGCCGATCCCGGCATCTACATCCGCAGTATGGCGACGCGCGGCTCGCTCGGCGGCCTGGCCGGCACCACCTCCGACGTCGCCGCCGTGCTCGATGCCAGCGGGCGCGACCTGGTGCTGATCGAAACCGTCGGCGTCGGACAGGACGAGGTGGACATCGTGCGCCTGGCCGAGATCACCGTCGTCATTCTCGTGCCCGGCATGGGCGACGACGTGCAGACCATCAAGGCCGGCATCATGGAAATTGCCGACGTGTTTGTCATCAACAAGAGCGACCGCGAAGGCGCCGAGCGCGTGGAGCGCGAAATCCGCGCCATGCAGTCGCTCTCCACGCGCTCCGATGGCTGGACGCCGCCGATCGTCAAGACCGTCGCCAGCGACGGCCAGGGCGTCCCGGAACTGGCGAAAGCAATTGCCTCCTACGAAGATTTCCTGCGCACGCACAATCTCAGCCTGCAGAAGAGAGTGCAGAATTGGCAGGAGCGCCTGGTCGAAATGCTGCGCGAGTCGCTGCTGGAGCGCGTTCTGCGCGACGAAATGGGAGATGGCGCGATCTCCCGCTACGCCGCCGAAATCGCCGAACACAAGCGCGACCCGTACTCGCTGGTGGAAGAGATTGTCAGCAAGCTCGGCCGGTCGTAATCCATTTGTGATTAGCGATTTAGTGATTTGTGATTGAGTGATTGCGCAACCCGCACGCAACGCTTTAAATCACTAAATCACAAATCACTAAATCACAAATCCGATAGGATTCTGCCATGTTTGTAATTGATCATCTCGGAATCGCGGTCAAGTCGCTTGCCCGGGCGAAAACCTTCTACCAGAACCTGGGCATGCAGGTGATGCCGGAAGAAACCGTCGCCCAGGAGAAGGTCCGCCTCGCCATGGTGCCCCTCGGCGAGAGCCGCATCGAGCTGCTGGAGCCGCTCTCCGACGACTCGCCCATCGCCAAATTCCTCGCCAAGCGCGGCGAGGGCCTGCACCACGTCTCGCTGCGTGTGGACAACCTGGCGAGCACGGTGGAGAACCTGAAGAAATCCGGCGTGCGCCTCATCAACGAGCAAATCCAGGTCGGCGCCGGCGGTCACCTCTACGTCTTCGTGCATCCTTCCAGCTCCGGCGGCGTGCTGCTGGAGTTGTGCGAGGAGCAGCCGAAGGGAGTTTGATGATCGGGGGATCTCGTGATCGGGTGATCGGGTGATCGTTCTCGCCATTGATACCGCCGGCGTTAACGGCAGCATCGCCTTGTGCGAATGTGGCAGGGGCGCCCTGGCGCGCGATGGTCAAATTCTCGAACTCGTGCCCCTGGCCGGCCGCACCTATTCCGAGCAACTGATGCCGCAGATTTCGGCGCTGCTCGCGCGCCACAAGCTGGACAAGCGCGCCATTGACGCCTACGCCGCCGCGACCGGCCCCGGATCATTCACCGGTCTGCGTGTCGGGCTCTCCACAATTAAGGCGCTGGCGGAAATCACGCATAAGCCCATCGCCGCCGTTTCGCTGCTGGAGGCGCTGGCCTGGGCGGGCGCCAGAGGTGTGGCCCGGCTCTCCGAGCCCGGAACCGTCGAGCAAGATTTCGAAGCCCAGGTCATCGCCGCTCTCGACGCCATGCGCGGTGAGGTCTTTGTCGGTGAGTACGTGGTCCGCGAAAACGCGGTACCCAAGCTGGTGCGCGAGGTCCTGATGCCGATGCAGGAATTCGCCGCCGAGGCGCAACTGGCGCCGCAGCTGCCGGTCATCACTCCCGACGAATCCGTCGCCTCCCTGCTGCGCGCCCGAGCACAACCGGTACAGGTTGTGCCTCGACCGCAGAGCGACGTGATTGCCCGCATCGGCGCGCTCAAGATTGCCGCCGGCCAGGTCATTTTGCCGGAAGCGCTGGACGCCAACTACATCCGCCGCTCCGACGCGGAAATCTTTTCGAAAAGCTAGTCATTAGTGGTTAGTAATTAGTAATTAGCTAGTCGCGATTCACGATTCGCACTTAGACCTGCAGCGGCCCGGCGTGGCGCTCGCTGCTAATCGCTAACCGCTAATTGCTAATCGCTAATTACTAATTACTAATCACTCGTGAACATCCGTCCCGCCACTTCCGCCGACGTTCCCGCCATGCGCCGGATTGAAGCGCAGGCCCCGACCGCTGCGCACTGGAACGAAAGCGAATACGACCGCATTTTTGCCGGCGATCCGCCCCGCCTCGCGCTGGTTATCCACGACGACACGGTGCAGGGATTCCTGATTGCGAATCAAATCGGCCCGGAATGGGAACTGGAAAACATTGCTGTCGCTGCCGGCGCGCAGCGGCGCGGCTTGGCCTCCGCTCTGCTCGAACACTTCCTCGATGTGGTGAAGCAGCAGGGCGGCGAAAGCGTTTTCCTGGAAGTGCGCGCATCGAATGCCGCCGCGCGCGCTCTCTACGCCAAGTACGGTTTCGCCGTGACGGGACGCCGCCGCCACTACTACCAGCACCCCGACGAAGACGCGGTCCTGTACCGGAAAGCAGGCGGTGGTCCGTGATCAGGAGTCCGGTTCCCGGTTTCCGAGCTTCCACCCCTGGCCACCGCCCACTTTCCCAAAATGCACCGCTGGCAGGGCAGAAATGAAATTCAGCGTATCGGCTGCAAAACCGATTGAAGCGGCCTTGACCCTGTGCTAGCCTAAAATCCTTGCCAGACTGTTGGTAGGAGGTCTGCTGGATGGCAGCTCAGGTTAGGGAAGTACTCATCGCCAGCAATGAAGAGTTTCGGCGCCTTGTTACTGAACATTCCCAATATTCACAGCGGCTCGATAACCTCACCCAGAAGAGATTTCTCTCCGAGGATGAGAAGATCGAAGAGGTTCGCCTGAAAAAGTTGAAATTGCGCCTCAAGGACCAGATGGAGTCCTTGGAGCAGCAGTTCCGGCATCGGAACAACAACGTAGCTTAATCACTTACCAGCCCCCATGACGGGGTCCTTGCCGCCACCACGGCAAACAAGTTCGCTATGTCCTGACACGCGGTTTCGGCCGCGTTTTTCTTTTGATGTCCATCGGTCAGTCGGTCTATCGGTCTCCTGGCGGGAGGTTACTCGGAAGTGTGCGGCTCAGGCCAACCGATGACCGACAGACCGAAGGACCGACAGACCTGACATCCCCGCCGCGTCTATAATTGCCTCTTACCTCATGGTTCGTGACGGCTACTATTACGTGCTCGGGTCCCTGGTAGCTGCCGGGCTTCTTGCCTGGCTGGCTGCCCCGCCGTGGGCAATCATCCCGCTGGCATTGGGCGCGTTCTGTGCCTGGTTCTTTCGGGACCCCGACCGCCAGGTCCCGGCGGCGGCGGGCGCGATCGTGTCTCCCGGCGATGGCCGCGTCACCGATATCATGGCCATCGAGGTGGAGGGCCGTCCGCGCGCCCGCATCAGCATTTTTCTCAGTGTCTTTGACGTCCACGTCAACCGCTCGCCCATCGGCGGCGTTGTCCGGGACGTACAGTACCGCAAGGGCCAGTTCAAGAACGCCATGGGCGCGGCCAGCGCCGAGGGCAACGAGCAGAACATCGTGACCGTGGATGACGGCGCCCAGACGGTGGTCTTCAAGCAGATCGCCGGCCTCATCGCGCGCCGTATTATCTTCACCAAGCGCGTCGGCGATACGGTGGCGCGCGGCGAGCGCATCGGCATGATCAAGTTCGGCTCCCGTTGCGACGTCATCTTCGACGCTGCCGCCTCGGTGCAGGTGAAAGTCGGACAACACGTGGCCGGCGGTTCCAGTATCCTTGCCCTCGCGCCGGTCGCGCAGCCCGCTGACCGCCGCAACGAACTGACCGGCGCACAGCGCGAACAGGGAGCTCGCCGATGAACTGGCCGCCATTTCGTCGTGCTGACGATAACCCGCGCCGCCGCCGCTTCCGCAAGGGCATCTACCTGCTGCCGTCGCTGTTCACCACCTTGAACATGGCGCTCGGCTACTACGCCCTGTACCACGCCATCCAGGGCTCGGCGGCCGAACCTTGGCATTACGACAATGCCGCCAAGGCCATCGGCTTCGCCATCATCTTCGACGGCCTCGACGGCAAAATTGCGCGCATGACCAATACGGAAAGTGACTTTGGGCGCGAGTTCGACTCTCTGGCCGACGTCATCACCTTTGGCGTCGCGCCCGCCATCCTCGCCTGGATGTGGGGATTCCGCATTCTCGCCCCGCTCAATGGCACCGACCTCCTGGCGCGGGTGGTGCACCTGGGCGCAATTTCGACGTTCGCATTCCTGATTGCCGGCGCCAGCCGCCTGGCCCGCTTCAACATCCAGGTGAACCCGCAACCCTCGAATCCCGGCCGTCCGGGCAAGAAATATTTTGTCGGCATGCCGATTCCTGCCGGCGCCGGCGTCATCGCCGCCATCGTGCACTTCACCGACGGCGCTCCCATCCTGAGCTGGTGGATGGGCCTGATCTGGGCCGCCCTGGTTTTCGCCACCAGCTATCTCATGGTCAGCACCTGGCGCTTCTACAGTTTCAAGGACATTGATTTCCGCAGCCGCCATCCCTTCTGGGTAGTCGTCATCATCGGCATCGTCATTGCCTGCATCCGCTACTTCTCCGAGTATTTCCTGTTCTTTCTGGCGCTGTTCTACATGCTCTCCGGCGTTTTCGCGCGCCTGATGTACATCTTGCGGCGCCGCGGCAGCCCGCCGCCACCGCCGTTGGAGGCCACGACCGCACGATGAACCGCGCACACCAACCCGGCAGATCGGGCTCGGAGAACGGTCTCTACCGCGTCGCCATCGTCGGCGCCGGCACCCTGAAGGGTAAGGAACTCGCCGAGGTCCTGCCCGAGACCACCTTTCCCGCGGTGGACATCAAGCTGCTTGACGACGACGAATCCCTCGGCCAGCTCGAGCCCGTCGGCGAGGAAGTGACGTTCGTGCAGAGTGTGCGCGCCGAAAACTTCGAGCATGTGGACTTTACCTTCTTTGCCTCGCAGCCGGATTTCACCCGCAAGCACTGGCGCATCGCGCAGCAGGCCGGAAGCCTGATCGTTGACCTCTCGCACGCTCTGGAAGACGCTCCCGGCGCCCGCGTCCGCTCCCCGTGGCTGGAACGCGAGCTGCGCCACTCGCTAATACCGGAACTCGAGCCCGCGCCCGTGGTCACGGCACACCCCGCCGCGGTCGTGCTGGCGCTGCTGATCGCTCGCGCGCAGAAGGTCGCCAACCTGCGCTCCGCCGTTGCCACGGTCTTCGAGCCCGCCTCCGAGCACGGCCGCGCCGGCATGGACGAACTTCACGAGCAGACCGTGAACCTACTCTCCTTCCAGGAAATGCCCAAGCAGGTTTTCGACGCGCAGGTCGCCTTCAATGTCCTGGCGCGTTACGGCGAGAATTCCTCGCCCACGCTGGAAAGCGCCGAGCGCCGTATCCTCAGCCACTTCCGCCAAATCACCGGACAAGTTCCGCAGCCGGGGTTCCCGCCGCTCGCCGATGTACCGGTGCCTTCGCTGATGCTGGTGCAGGCGCCGATCTTTCACGGACACGTCTTTTCGCTCTACATTGAGTTGGAGCAGGCACATTCGATCGGCGATTTTTCGCAGGCCATCGCCGGCGAGCACGTTGAACTCACCCGCGGCTCCGAGGAGTCGCCCAGCAACGTTGCCGCCGCGGGGTCGGAGGACGTGATGGTGTGGATCCGCGCCGATGCCCAGCGCGAGACCGGCTTCTGGATCTGGGCTGCCGCCGATAACCTGCGCGTGCTGGCATTGAACGCCATTGACGCCGCCCAGCAAATGGCGGCCGCCATGCCGAAAGGGAAGTTGCAGTAGAGTTGCGAGTCCCGAGTTGCGAGTGCGAGTTGTGAGCACGAGTGTGGCACACGCGCCCTCGCGTGTGGAGAGGCGGTCGCCGGGAATGCTGGAGCGAGGCAATAATCTAAACGGATGTCATCCTGAGCGAGCCCGCCCGGGTTTGGCGGGCGAGTCGAAGGACCCCTGTTGCCGCACTGCTCTCGTCGTTGTTTTTTCCCTGACACTGACCTTGCTGTCCGCCTGCGGCTACCACACCACCACCCACTACGTCCGCCTGCCTGACTCCGTCCACACCATCGCCGTCCCCGCATTTACCAATCAAACGCAAAACTACCGGGTTGAGCAGGTGCTGACCGCGGCCGTGGTTCGCGAATTCGTCACCCGTACCAAGTTCCGCATCATCAGCCAATCGACCGACGATGCCGACGCCACCCTGCACGGCACGGTCACCACCATGCAACTGGCGCCGCTCACCTACGACTCGCAGACCGGCCGCGCCTCCAGCGCCCTGGTCACGGTCACCATGCGCGTCTCGCTGGTGGACCGCAAAGGCACGGTGCTGTTCGACCAGCCGAACTACACATTCCGCGAGCAATACCAGGTCTCGCGCGAACTCACCAGCTTCTTCGAGGAAGACTCGCCCGCCGTGGACCGCCTCTCGCGCGACTTTGCACGCACCCTGGTCTCCAATATCCTGGAGGCGTACTGAAATGCGCGCCTTCGCCGCCGCGGAAAAATTCGTGACCGACATCGTGCAGCGCAAGCTGAAACCCTGCTACGTGCTCGCCGGCGATGAAGCCTTCTTCCGCAAGCAATGCCGCGAAGCCGTGCTCCAGCATCTGGTTGCGCCCGATCTGCGCGACTTCTCACTCCACGAATTCGATCTCGCCGAAACCCCGCTCATCGAAGTCCTCGACGCCGCCCGCACGCCCTCGCTCATGGCGCCGTTCCAGGTCTTCTTCATCCGCGGCGTGAAGGCGCTCTATACCCGCGGTTCGCACGATGCCGAGTTCAAGGCGATCGAAAACTACGCCGCCAATCCCAATCCCGACGCGCTGCTCATCTTCGTCGCCGATTTCATCAGCATTCCCGCCGATGTCCGCCGCATGGAGCTCACCGACCGCGACCGCTACCAGCGCCTGCGCGAAACCCTCGGCCAGTATTGCGGGATCGTCGAGCTGGCGCGCGTCGAGGAAGGCGAAGCCGTGCGCTGGGCCATCGAGACCGGCGCTGCGGAGGGCGTGAAGGTTGATAACGACGCCGCGCGCGAACTGGTGGACGCGCTTGGCGGCGACATGATGCTGGTGGCCAACGAACTGGAAAAGCTCATCCTCTACGTCGGCGAGAAAAAGCGCATCGCGCTCGGCGACGTCGAAACCATGGTCCTTGCCGCCAAGCAGCGCTCCCTCTACGAACTCACCGACGCCATTTCCGCCAAGGACCGGGTGCGCGCGCTTGGGGTGCTGGAAGCGATCCTCACCAGCGGCGAAGGCGAGGAGGCCGCCATCGGCCACGTCTACATGCTGGCGAAAACCTTCCGCCAGATGCTGGTGATATTCGAGAAGCGCGTCCGCGACTCGCGCGCGCTCTGGGCCGCGCTCTGGCAGGGCTTCCGCGTTCCGCCCTTTGCCGCCGAGGACATTCTTCGCCAGGCGCGCCGCTACAAGTCGCGGCGCGAACTGACGCGCGCCCTGCGCCTCATCGCCCGCGCTGACCTCGACCTGCGCTCCAACCCGCCCAGCAAACGCCTTATCCTCGAGCGGCTGGTCCTCGATCTCTGCGCCGAGCCCCACCTGGCCGAATCCGGCTGGGAGCAGCAGCAGTTGCCGGTGTAGCTTGAACCTCGATTCCTATCTTCGCCGCATCTCCTACGCCGGCCCCCTCGCGCCGACACTGGAAACCCTGCGCGCCTTGCACTATGCCCACCTGCTCGCCGTGCCTTTCGAGAACCTCGACATTCACCGCGGCCTGCCCATTGCGCTCGACCAGCAGCACCTGTTCGACAAGATTGTGCTCCATCGCCGCGGCGGCTTCTGCTACGAGCTGAACAGCCTGTTCGCGGCCCTGCTGCGCGAACTCGGTTTCCGCGTAACCCTGCTCTCCGCGCGCGTTCCCATCGCGGAGAACCGCGTCGGCCCGGAATTTGATCACCTCACGCTCCGCGTGGATTTGGACACGCCCTGGCTCGCCGACGTAGGATTCGGCGAGTCCTTCATCGAGCCCCTTCCGCTGTTGCCCAACGCGGAGCAGTTCCAGCGCAATGTTTTTTACTGCCTCGATACCCGGGAGGAGCGCTGGCGCGTCCTGCGCGATTCTCCCGAGCCCGGCGACCGGCGCGGCGTGCCCGTGCTGGCCGATTCGGACTCGGAGTGGCGCATGCTGTACGACTTCACGCTCGTGCCCCGGCGGCTCTCCGAATTTGAGGGCATGTGCCGTCATCATCAGACCTCGCCGGAATCTCATTTCACGCGCAACCGCGTATGCAGCATTCTGACCCCCAGCGGGCGCGTTACCTTGACCGGGACGCGTCTGGTGATCACCGAAGGCGGCCAGCGCCGGGAATCCGCTCTCGTTACTGCCCAGGAATACGACGAAGCGCTGAAGAGGTTTTTGGGATCCCGGTGGGATGCGGTGCAAGACCGGCACGTGACAAACGTTTCGTCTCGCCCGTGCAAGCGGGCTCTTGCTCAGGCAGGCAGCTAACCCGGGCTCACGAGACTGTTACGAAACCCGTGCTGTCCTGACGGGGTCTCGGATTTTATTCCACTCTATACCCCGGCACTCACGTGCCGGGTGACGTACCGTCGCGCCGGCGGCGCTAAATGCGTGGCTTCGATCCACCCAAGTTAAAGGCCTGGCGTTTCGTAACAGTCTGTCACGCCCGGGGTGACGTTCTGCCGCCGCGCTACGCGCGCGGGGCGTCCTCGCCATGCCAGCGGGTGTAGCGTGCGGCAGACAGATGTCATGCCCTCAAAAGCAAAACGGCAGGCGGCAGCCGCCGTTCAAAAACTAAAAGCCAAAAGCTCAGAGCTAATCGCTAAGAGCTGGTTTTCCCCACCGCGTTCAGCCGCTTGCCGAGCCGCGACGGCACCGCGACGCCGTATTCTCGCGCAATA
>CAVXCR010000017.1:0-35721 GCA_963760265.1 Terriglobia bacterium | reverse complement strand
GGTCGGCGAGCAGGGGTTGTTGCGAGCTGAAGCCGTGGTCGGCGCCCTCCACGTACTGCACAGTGACCTTGGGATTATTCGCCGCCGCTTTGTGCAGCCGTTCCGCAATCTCCGGCTCGATCAACTTGTCGGCCTTGCCCTGCAGGATCAAGACCGGGTTCTTCACCTTCTGAATGTTCTGGTAGGGATCGGATTTGGCGGTGGGGCCGCGCAGGCTGAGGAGATAGCGCGGGGTGTAGAGCGCTTTTCCCAGAGGGCCCAAATCCACCAGCATCAGATCACGGTCGTGACCCTCGGCTTGCATTCGGAGCGCTTCGTTCACCGTCTCCTGCGCCTTTTTCTGTCCAAACTGCCAGACATTCCACTGGAACAGGTTGCCCGGCCCGCTGACCAGCACGGTGGCGGCTACGGTGGAATCACCGGATGCGGCCTGGTAATAGAGTACGCGGTTGGTGCCCATGCTCTGCCCCAGCAACACGATCTTCTTTGCTCCCAGGCTATGCAGGTGTTCGACCCCGGCGGCGATATCGGCCTGGTTGTCGGTGAAGTCGGAGGTCTTGGGACCGGTATCGTGGTCGCGCATGTTGAGCGCCAGCGCAACCATGCCCTGTTGCGCCGCGGCTCGGCCGAGATAGGGGAAATACGCTCCGTAAAAATTTCCGCCAAAGCCATGCACCAGCATGAGCCCAACCGGGCTGGGCACACCGGCGGGGCGGTACACGATGCCGCTGAGGCGCACGCCGTCCGAAGTTGTCAGCGCAACCTGCTCGAGCGTCACCCCGGGCTTGGCCGGCGCTTGTGCGATGGCTGCCACGGCGCACAGCAGGAGTGCAATGGCGATGGAAAGAGACGGCCGCACACGCATGGAAAATCGATGGCTCATGCCTGGAATTCTACCTGCAAATGCGGGGCTCAGAATGACCCACATCTGCCAAAAGCGGGCAGATGTGGGGCACCAACAGTTTGGCCAAAAGCGGGCAGATGTGGGGCACCAACAGTTTGAAAACTACTTCCCCGTCTTCGGCGATTCGGCCGACCGGCTTGGGCTGGAAGCCGGGGTCACCGAATTGCCACAGGAAAAACGAGTAGGTGTCGGCCGTGAGCTGTTCCTGCTGCGGCTTGGTGTTGCCCATGCCGTGGCCGGCGTCGAAGTCAATGCGGAGCAGCACCGGCTTGCCGCTGGAGGTGGCGGCTTGCAGGCGCGCCGCCATCTTGGCCGCCTCCCAGGAGTCGACGCGCGGATCGTTGATACCGGTGGTAACCAGCACGGCCGGATACGGCGTGTTGTCCTTAATGTGGTGGTAGGCGCTCATCAGGTAGAGGCCCTTGAACCCGTCCTCGGTCTTCACGGTGCCGAACTCGGGCACATTGGGCGGACCGTCGGGCGCTGGTTTCGATGCGCAACATGTCGGTGGACGGGAACGAGGTCGGCGGCGGCGGCGAACAGTTCCGGCCGCTGCGTGATGGAACCGCCGACGGTAATGCCGCCGGCGCTGCCGCCGCGGATGGCCAGCTTCTTCGACGAGGTGTACTTGTTCTGAATGAGGTATTCGGCACAAGCGATGAAGTCGCTGATGGTGTTCTGCTTGGTGAGCATGCGGCCGGCGTTATGCCAGTCTTCGCCGTACTCGCCGCCGCCGCGGATATGGGCCACCGCCACGATGCCGCCGCGCTCCAGCCAGGAGAGCAGCGTGGGAACGAATGCCGGATCCTGGGTAATTCCGTACGAACCATATCCATTGAGGAAGGTAGGAGCGGAGCCATCCAGCGGCGTGCCGCGCTTAAGGATGATGGAGAGCGGCACCATGGTGCCGTCGGCGGAGCGCGCCTTCACTTCGCGCGATTCGATTTGTGAAAAATCCACCGGAGGCGGCGGGGCGAGCTTGAGGTCGGTGAGCTGGTTGGTCTTGGGATCGTAGGCGAGCGTGACGCGCGGCTTGGTCCAGGACTCGACGCGAATGATAACGCCGGGCTCGCGCTCGTCGGCGAAGAGCTGGTCGATGGCGCCCTCGAACGGCAGCGGAATCTGCTGGGCTTTGCCGCCGCCGTAGGGAACGCGCAGAACGCGTCCGATGCCGCCATCGAGTTGCTGGACATAGAGAGCATCGGCGGCGGTCTTGAGGTCGCGGAGGACGGCTTCGCCGGCGGGCACGACAACTTGCGCGTGCGCCAGGTCAGGATTCTTCAAGCTGGTGCGCAGGACCTGATAGCGCGAGGCGTGGTGGTGCGAAAGCAGGTAGATGTCGTCGCCGTGCACGTCGGCGCTGGTGACGTCGTCGTCCACGTCGAGCAGCTTGCGCCAGGGAGTTTTCGCACCCTTCATCTCCGAGAGCCGCGCGTAGTAGAGCGTGACCTCGTTGCGCACGCCGTGGGCGATGACGCCAAGCACCCAGTCGGTTCCGGGGACGCAGGCAGCGATGGGAAAATCGGGTTCGGCGAAGGTCACTTGCGGAGAGAGGCCGAAGCCGAAAACGGGCTCGTCTTGCTCGGGGTCGGCGCCGAGCTTGTGCATAAGGTTCCTGGAGCGGAGATACTTCGCGGTTGGCGGATCGTTCGGCCCGAGCTTCTGGAGGCGCACGTAGAACAACGACTGATTGTCCGGCGTCCAGGCGGTGACGCCGAACTCGGCGCGATCGATGGTCTCGGGCAGTTCCTTGCCGGTGTCCACGTTCAGGATATGGAGGACGCTGTTCTCGGAACCGCCGGGTGAAATGCCGTAAGCGACGTGCTTGCCGTCGAGCGAAGGCGAGATGTAGTCAATCGAGTAGTGGACTTTACCCTGGGTGAGTTTTTCGGGATCGACCAGCAGGGTTTCCTTACCCGATTTGGCGTCGCGCACGTAGAGCTTGCGGTTGGCGTCGCCGGGCATGGTTTTCAAATAAAAGTAATGGCCGCCGTACGCCTGCAAGGAAGTGATCTGGATGCCGGCGTTGTCGAGTTCCGAGATGCGCTGGAGCAGCTTTTCGCGGCCGGGCAGCGATTTGATTACGTCATCGGTGTAGGCGGCCTGCGCCTTGGCCCAGGCCTGAAACTCCTCGCCCTTGGTGTTCTCCATCCAGCGATAGGGGTCGGTAATCGTGGTACCGAAGTAGGTGTCGGTGACCGGACGAACGGGCGCGACCGGCGGTTTCTGTTGGGCGGAGGCGAGAGAGGCGAGCAGCAGGACAAGGAAGAGTGCTCGTGGGCGCATGGGGGCTCCTTCGAGAACGTTACGTACGGCGAGCGACGAACGTTCAGGAGAGAGTATGCGCCAAAGTCGCGGCGGTGCAAATGCGTGGGATCAGCAGTCGTTTTGCGGGGTCAGTCGCCGGTGTTGGCGGAGTGGGCGGATTGGGGGAGGTTGTTCTCGACGTACTCGTAGATGGCTTCGTTGGTGCACACCTCGTAATACTTGCGGTCGGTCCAGCTCTTGAAGGAGAAGTCGCTGGCGTCAATGCGCGGGATACGAGCTTCGCGAACGACGATGCGATGGAACATGCCACCGCCCAGCGGCACCAAGCCGCTGTGGAGGTGAACGAATTCTTTCTCCCACAAGGTCGGCAGCTCGACTTGGTGCGTCTGCAGGGAGATCTCGTGTTGCAGGGCGAGAAAGGCGGATTCGCTCAGGTTGACGCCGCCGAGGTTGAAGCGCATGAGGAACTCGTCGGGATTGCCGCCGGTGTCTTCGTCCTCGACCGTCTTGAAGGAAAAGACGTTGAACATGGTTTCGGCGTCGGCGAGAAAGCGGCGCGCGCCCTTGTTGCAGGAGGAGAGGCGGTCGCTCTCGTTGAGCGCCTTGGAGATCATGATGCGGGTGCTGCCGTCCATGAGGTACATGGGGGCGGAGTCCTGGAAGGAGATGCCGATGCCCAGTTCCAGGGTGGGCAGGCCGTCCTTGCGCGAGAGCTGGTTGTAAGCGTGCACGATGGAAATCACTTCGCGCGCCATGACGCAGGTGCGCGCGACCGGGAAGCCCTGTTTGCCCTCGTAGCCGAACAGCGCCAGGATGATGGCGTCTCCCTCGATGAAAACTTTCGTGGCCTGATATTTCGCGAGCAGCTTGTTGACCTGGTCATAGAAATTCAGGCTGAAGTAGGAGGCGGGGTTGAGACCGCGCTCCATCAGGGTACGGGTCAGGGTGGTGGAGTCGCGCACGTCGGCTTTCAGAATGACGTGGTTGACCAGCTTGTCCTCGGCGGGCTTCTGCTCCTGGGGCAGGAGGAACTCGTACAGGGTGTTGTTGATGGCGGAGAGCTCGCGCAGGCGGTCGCTGCCAATGATGTTGATGGTGTCGAGAGCGCGGTTCAGGGCCTCGAGGCTGCGGAGGTCGCGATGGTAGCAGATGAAGTCGCGCAGGAATTGGCCGGCAACCTTGGCGCGATCGGCGGCGCGGTAGGTGTTGAGGCGGCGCAGAGCGGCCTCGAAGTCGGCAGGCGAGAGGCGGCTGTGCTGCTCCAGCAGGCGCTCGACGCGGGTGCGCTCGGTGCGGTCAATGAGCGCGTTCTTGAGCTGCTGAGGGTGGATAACGGGCGAATATTCGGCCAGCAAGGGAGCGGCTTCGTAGGCGGCGATGATGTGGTCCATGACGCCGTTGCGCTCCAGGGTGTCGGTCCAGGCGGCGAGCAGCGCCTTCTGGACGCGAGCCTTGGGCGTGGATTCTTCGGGGGTTCCGGCGGCGACAAGCTCCTGCGCGTTCTCCGGGACGCTGAGCAGCGAATCAAGATCAAGGTGGTCCTGGCCCTCCGGGACGGGCAAGTCGAGGGAGGCGAGGAAGAGGCGCGCGATTTCCTGCAGGGTGGGGAAGCGGTCGGGGTCGCGCTCGAAGTTGCCGAGCATGACGTAGTGCTCGGCGTTGATATAGTCTTCGCGACCGTCCTCGGTGAACATCAGGCGGTTGAGCAGCAGGACGTACGCGGGAAGATCGGCGGCGCCGAACAGGGCACGGCGCATGCGCGCCAGAGTTTCCTTTTCGACTTCGCGCAGAGTCTGGAACAGCTCCTGGCCGGCCTTGCGCAGCAACTGGCGCTTGGCGAGCTGGAAGGCGGCGCAACGCTCGCGAATTTCGACGCCCTTTTGGATGGCGGCCTGGCGCGGCCCTTCGTACTGACCCTGCCTGGCGCGGAGACGCCCAAGGATGGCATTGAATTGCGCGTTCAGTTCGGAGCGCAGCAGCTTGATGACGGCGAGGCGGGCGAGCAGGTCGAGGCTGGGATTGCCGTCGCCCTTGGCCCAGTTGAGCGCCAGGATCATCAAGTCGGTGACGAAGCGCTTGAAATCGGCGGGATCGGCGCCGGGTTTGGGCAGCGGGCGCGGTGGCTCCCCTTTGCCCCAGAGAAAAGTTGGCGGCGCGATCTGCGGCGTCTCCAGAGCGTCGGCGGCAACCAGATCTTCGACGTTGCCGTAGCGGGCGATGAGGCGGTGAACGTGCTGGCGAACGACGTCGACAAACGTTGGGCTGAAGTAGACGTCGTGGCGGACGTTATCAATGCCGGCGAGCAGGCCCGCGAGCTCCAGGTTGGGAACGTAACCGGTCAGCGACACCTGGCGCGCAAGTTCGGACAAGCTCTCGCGCTGGAGAAACGGGAACTTCGCCATGGGTGCGAATCGGGGGGACGCTTGCGGTGCAAGAGGTTAGCACGAGTCGACGCGAAGGAGAATGTTACGTGGGTTTCCCGCGGGTCTTTCGGTCGATCGGTCGATCGGTCTATCGGTCAGTCGGTCTATCGGTTTATTACGACCGAAAGACTCACCGACCGAGAGACCGATCGACCGAAAGACTGACCGACCGAAAGACTCACCGACCGAGAGACGGATCGACCGCAAGACTTACTGCACGCCGTTGCGTGAGTTGGGTTGCAGGCTGGCTTTGCGGACGGCCTCGAATTCGTCGCCGGGCTGCCAGCCGATGCCTTGGGGCTCCGTAGCGGCCTTCCAGCCGAGATCGAAGCCGAAACGAGCAATTTCCGCCACGCCGGAGAAGTCCCAGTCGGCATGGAACTCGTCGCTCGGCTGGTGGTAATGCCTGGCGTTGTACTCGCGCTCTTGCTGAATGCCCCACTCCACGTCGTGTCCCTTGAATTTCATGCCTTCATTCACCGAGAAGGCGGGAATTCCGACGCGGGCGAAGCTGAAGTGGTCGGAGCGGTAGTAATAGCCGGCAGAAGGATTGGAATCGGGTTTGATGGCGAGGTTGAATTCCTTGGCGGTAGTCTCGACGGTGGGAAAGAAGGTGGTGCGCTCGGCGCCGGAGACTTCGACCTCCTGCGGGATGCCATTGGGCGCGACGCCGTCGAAGTTCAGGCCGAGGCTGATGTTGCCCGCCGGCACGGGAGGATGCTTGCCGAGGAATTCGGAACCGCGCAGGCCCTGTTCCTCGGCGGTGACGGAGGCGAACAGAATGGAACGCTTGGGATGCTGCGCCGAGGAGGAGTAGGCGCGAGCCATTTCAAGCAGGATGCCGCAGCCGGTGGCGTTGTCCACCGCGCCGTTGTAGATGTTGTCGCCCGGCTGCTCGGGATGGATGCCGAGGTGGTCATAATGAGCGCTGTAGAGGACGGCCTGATCCTTCATCCGGGGATCGGAGCCGGGCAGCATGGCGAGCACGTTTTGTGAAACGAACGGGCGAATCTTGTTGACCAGGTGGCCCTGCACGCGCACGGACAGTGGGATGGGCTTGAAGTCGCGCGACTGCGCCTGCTTGAGCAAAGTTTCCAGGTCCTGGCCGGAATCGGCAAGCAGCTTGCGCGCGATTTCCAGTTGCACCCAGGAAGCGAGCTTGAGCTTGGGCTGGCCGTCGGCGCGCAGGTAGGAACGCTCGCCGCCCCAGGAGTTCTTGACTACGTCCCAGCCGTAGCTGGCCATGTCGGTGTTGTGGATCAGAATGACGCCGACGGCACCCTTGCGCGCCGCCTCCTCATATTTATAAGTCCAGCGGCCATAGTAGGTGAGCGCCTTGCCCTTGAAGAATTTGGGGTCGTCGGAGGGAGGCTCGTTGACGAACATCAGCAGAATTTTTCCTCTAACGTCGGCGTCCTTGAAATCGTTCCACTGGTATTCGGGAGCCTCAATGCCATAGCCGACGAAGACGACGTCGGCATCAATGTCGTCGGCCTCGTTCTGGGTTTCATCCATGGCGACGATTTCGTCGCCCAGCTTGACTTTCTGGGTCTTGCCCGCCTGCAAGAAATAGATGCTGGTGGAGGGTTCGGTGAGGATGCCGACCATCGGCACCTTCTGCATGTAGGCGCCGTTATCGCCGGCGGGCTTGAGGCCATAGGACTCGAACTCGGTGGCGATGTATTCGGCGGCGATGTCGCCACCGCGCTGGCCGGTGCCGCGTCCTTCCAGCAGGTCGCTGGCAAGAAACTTGACGTGGGCGCGAATGCGCTGCGGGTCAATGGATTTCATGGCCGCGGCGGCGGCAGGCGGCAGCCCTGTCGGGGCAGCGGCTTGCGAGGTTGCGCGCTTCGGTTTCGAGGTTCTGGACTTTTGCGCGATCAGTGGCGCGGTGGACAGTGCGAGGATAACAACCAAGAGAGCGATTTTTCGCATGAAGTCCTCGAGAGTTTCAGTTTCAGTTTCAGTTTCAGTTTCGGACGCGCCCGGCTCGTTCCGTGCTGAAACCGAAACTGAAACTATCTTTCATCTTGCCCGCGACCTGCGGGTCAGTTCAGCGAGCCTCAACCGGGCTTGGAATCTATGATGCTTTCTCCGCGGTGGAACAGCGCCGCTACGGGCCGCGAACCTTTTTCGGCGACGCGGCGGTTGATCTTCTCGATGTCCTTGCGGTCCCAACCCACGCTGGAGACTTCGATTTCGCCTCCGGGCGCGATGAGAAAAACCGTGGGCACGTTGGTCAGGTGATAGGCGTTCGACGCCGGGTAGTGTTCGGGAACGTCGAGCAGGACCGGCATGGTGATACCGTACTCGCGCAGGAACAGTTGCGTTTCTTTCCTGGGATGCTGCGACACGGCAACGATCTGCGCCTTGCCCTGGTGTGCGCGATAGATGCGCTCCAGGAACGGCATGGCGTACTGGCACACCGGGCAGGTGACCTTGAAAAAGGCCAGCACGACCGGCCCGTGCTGAAGGGCGTCGCGCAGGGAAAACGGTTTGCCGCGCATGTCGGAAAGCGAAACTTCGGGCGCCGCTTTTCCCGCGGCGAGCGCAGGCATCCTGGACCTCCGAAAAACAGTTTCCAGTTTCTGGTTTCTAGTTTCCAGAGGCCGGGGCTCGGCGACCAGAAAACACATTTGTCAAAACTTCCCACATCTGCCAACAGCAGGCAGATGTGGGGCACAAATGTTGAACTGATGATTCTAAATCAGCGCGGCGCGGCGGAGAATCCTGCGTGCCAATCCGGTGAGGGGAAGAGCAGGGGCGTCCTGAAGCGGGAACCAGCGGCCGCCCCGCAGACCGGCGGCGGGAACGCGGCAAACATGGACGATGTGGTCGGTGACGGTGATGGAGTGTCGGAGGGTGAAGTCGGGCTTCAAGGACCCACATCTGCCAAACCCGGGCAGATGTGGGGCACCATTACCAGCACCGTTACCGGCACCGTTGCCGGCACCATCACCGTTGGAGAGTTGGGGAAGTTCCCACATGCCGGGCATGAGCGACGCGCGCCGGCCACGGCGGACGAGATAGACACGATCGCCGCGGGCGGCAAGGCCGTAAGTGGTCTCGGCGGTTTTGCGGGCGGGCTTGCGCTTGCTCGCAGAGTAAATCCCCACCCTGTCTCGCCAAACCCGGGCGAGACAAGGGTGGGGCAACCGGCTGGCGCACAACTCGCTCACGGGACAAACATGACAATGGGGTCGGGCGGGCAGGCAGACGAGCGCGCCCAATTCCATCATCGCCTGGTTGAAGTTGCCGGGCGAACGCCGGCTGAGCAATTGCTGGGCGGCATTCCAGATTCGCGACAGGGGTTGCTTGCGCCAACCGAGCAAGCGGCGCAGGACGCGCTCGACGTTGCCGTCCACCACCGCACAAGGTTCATGAAACGCGATGCTGGCGATGGCGTTGGCGGTGTAGCGGCCGATGCCGGGGAGTGATTGCAGAGCGTCCGCGTTGCCAGGCAGGTCGCCGCCATGGTCGCGCACGATGATGCGCGCCGCGCGGTGCAGCGCTCGGGCTCGGCGGTAATACCCGAGACCGCTCCAGGCGGCAAGCACGTCATGGGCGCCGGCGGCCGCAAGCGAGTTCAGGTCGGGAAAACGGCGGAGAAATTCGGCGTAATGCTCGAGCACGGCGCCGACCCTGGTCTGCTGCAGCATGATTTCGGAAATCCAGATGCGGTAGGGGTCACAGGTTTTGCGCCACGGCAACGGGCGGCGGTGGGCGGCGAACCAGCGCAGAAGGGCGGCGCGAACCATGCGCTGCTCGGCGGAGGCCAACGAAATAGGGTTCCCGGGCAAGACGTTGCGCGCATTCTAAAGGTGCGGGGGCGCAAAGTCATCCATCCAGGGGCTGCCCGGCGATTCCTACATCGTGGTGACCGAACCGCTGGACGGGCCCGAGCCCGGACTGCGCTTATCGCACGAAGCCCATGCTGCGTAAAACCGCGTCGGAGACGTTGACGGTTTGCGGGACTTGGGTGGGCCGGAAGCGTTCCGCACCCGCAATGGCCTGCTTGACCAAATGCTCATCGAGGCTGATGGGGGCCTGAGTTAGGAAGCTGATCACGTCTTCTTTTCGGTCTATCGCCACGCCACGGAACAAGACCGAGGAGCAAACAAAAAAAACTTCGAAGTGGCCGCCGGTGAACGCGACCTTGAAGCGGCCCTCGTGCTGCTGTTCCTGGGGCGGCTCGTCACCGTCCTGCTGTTCCGCGGCGCCGTGAGAGTTGCGGGATTCGGACTGCGTGACCGAGTCCCACAATTGCAGCAGACGCAGCTCCTGCGCGTTGAGGCGGCGTCCCAACCGCTGCTGGACGTTCATGACATTGGCTTCAAAGCTCGGCATCTAGAGTCTCTTGTACCACAGTTAGCAAGGGACGGACGCCGGGCTGAATTCCGAAAGTAACCTGCAACTTTGCCCTGGTGCTCATCATTGCAGGGTTGATCCTTTATGCCTTTGCGATGGAACTGTCAGGATTGTGACGGCGCCGAATGCGAGGACCGATTCACTCTTTACGCGGTTCAACTCCCGAAAGTAAGCCCCACTAAGCGGGCGCACCGGGGCGCGAGCCATCTACTTCAGACTTGCCGCCGGAGCCGGTTTTGCTCCAAGCGCGGATTGTGCCTCCGGCTGCTTGCCTCCTGAAGTATCGGCCGCATCTTTTGCGGGCGCCTTGATGCAATTGGCGGGCGGACTGGCAGCGCTTTTCCTGCTTGCCTCGATCTGTTGTTGCAGGGTCGCGAGTTTCGCGGTCTCGATTCTCAACAATGCTTCCGTGCTGACCAGGCGGTCGGGATTCGACTCGAGGGCGATGGTTGCTTTCAACACTTCAATCCCGGATTGTATCGAGCCTTGCTGGTCCAATAAGTCTTGCAACCGATCGGCTGGGCAGGGGACACCATCCTCGGCAGAGCTTGCCGGCTTTGTTCCCGCAGCAGGAGCACTCTTCGCCGCCAGCTTGGAATCATCTTTCGCCGCCGCGGCGGGCTGCGCTTCGGGCGGCCTGCTGGGGATGTCATCGTTGGTGATCACTTTGGCGGCTTTTCCGGGGTGCGGGCGTGAGGCTTTGGCGACGTCTCCAAGCGCGGTTTCCTGCCCCCAAATGGCCGGTGTGGCCAATCCCAATACAGCGATTACCAATAGAAATATTTTCATCTTCCTGCCTCGGTAGTTCATATCGTGAGTGGCCAGCGCCTTGTCGTTGCTTCTGCGGGGCACAAGACGGATGGTAGCAATAACTCCTGGCGGGTACCACGGTGGAGCACGAAAACGCGGTTACGGAAGTGTTGTGTCGATCCGGTTGAGTACGATTGGAACTTGTCTCCCCGCGCGCCATCGGTCCGCTTGACACCCACAGTCCGGGGAGGTTCGCTCTCCACTTTCGCCTTCACCCTGCGCGGCAGCCATCTCCCGTGTTATGCAGGTCATCTGCCGGTTGCCGCCAAGAACCGCGTTTGCTATTCATTCGCTTGTCCATGATGGCTCTGCGAGATTGACACCGTGGAATAGAATTATCAGCAAGACCCGTGCCGTAACTCTCCTGCCTAGCGGATTTTCCATAGCGCCGCCGGTGAGGCCGAATGGACACACGCGCGCCGATCATGATCTTCCTTGTTGCAGTAGCAATCCTATTGCTCGGGTACATAGTCGAGGTTCTGCTCGGCAGGTTCCGATTGCGCGGGTACGGTCACATCGCCCGCGATGTGCGGTTGCTCGGTGCGGCCATGCACGGCAAGGCCGACCGTGACGGCGAAGACCTCGTGGTCCGCGGGAATGCGCATTCCTGGCCGGTTTCCGTGCGATTTTCTCTTTCGGATCGGAAACCGGGCCTCAATATAAGGATGTCCGTCCCTACCAGCATTACGCTGTATTGCGTCCCGCGGAACCAACGCGAAGTTGGCCGAGTACCGTTGCGCTCCGTCGACCCGAGGTTTGAAGCACGGTTTCGCCTCAGCACCAACCACCCTTTGGAAGCAAGGATCGTATTTTTCTCGGACGCAACGATTGGGGAAATCGAGAAGCTGTGCTCCTCTACTTCCACATTGCTCGCCATGGAGAATCGCACTCTGGAACTGAGCGAGTTAGTTTTGCCGGAGGATGGCGTGTACCAACACGTCCTCAGCCGGATCGAAGGCATGGCGAAAATCGCCGACGCGACGGCACAAATGCCGGGCACCGCCACCACCAAGGCCGGCTCGGGATTTGCGCGGCAATGGAACTGGTTCCGCACTGCCTATGTCGGCTTCCCGATTCTGCTGATTCTTTCGGCATTGGTTCTTGTTGGAGCGCATAAAGCGCCCAGCGCCCCTTCACCGCAGGTACTTTATCCTGTCGGGATTGCAAGGGACGAGGCAGCGCAGATACCGGCCATTCAACAATGGCGCCTGGCACAACCGGTTGACTTCGAACCCGGTGCGTTGGGGTGGTTGCAACAGCAGGGGTCGAGGTTGACGGGCCGCATCCCCGTCTCATTTACCAACAGTGCAACAGGCGGTGTGGCCTACATCCTGAAGAGAAGCGATGGAACCGACCGTCGTTCGGCCCGCCTGGTGATGTTCGTTGCCGGCCAATTGCGATTCGATCTTGCCCTGCCGGAGCTCGCCATCGTGGCTCGCATTCCGGTGGATGCTATTGAATCCATTCAGTGGACTGGGCGCGCTCCGGTTGGGCAAGCGGACAGCGACGGGATTTTGGTGGTGCGCAGATTGGAGGGGCCCGAGACAGCAACGATCTTCTTTTTCAGTGGTTTACACCTGCTGTCTGGCAGGCCGAAGGATTACCAAAGCCTATCTGCGAGATAGCCCAGAACCGAGGTACCCTCACTTTGGTAGATAGCCGGCCCTTGCGCTGCCCGGACAAGTGGGATAAATTTGCGCAGCTGATCGAGGTGCATACCCTGTGAACCGGTGTCGCCAAGCGCAGCGGGGATTCAGCCTTATTGAGCTGTTCATGGTGATCGCAATCGCGCTGATCATCATGGCGGGTGCGCTAGTTCAGTTCACGCCCGTGTTGAAGAGCGCAAGGGCGGAAAATGCGCTGCAGACGACTCTCGGCCAAGTCCGCAATGCGCACGGGCTCGCGATTGACCAACGGAGGAAATACCGCGTCAGCTTCCTAGCTCCTCGAACCATTCAACTGGATCAGGTGGTGGTGGATCCGGTCACAGGAATCCAATCGTTCCTTTTCGTCAGCACCATCGACTTGCCCGTGGACACACAATTTATCGCGATTTCGGGAATCCCGGTCTCCGGCAGCGGAACGACGCCTGACTCCTTGCCGACGTCGGGAGCGGCAATTGATTTCGATGTGGATTACGGGGGCGGTGGCACTCAAATTTTCTTCCAGCCCGACGGTAGAGCCCTGGATTCGGCAAATCGTCTCAACAATGGGGTTGTATACGTGGCCCGGTCGGGTGAATTGATGTCAAGCCGTGCCGTTTCGGTTCTGGGCGCCACCGGGCGCGTCAAAGGATGGCGTCTGATTCAGAGCGGTTCGAAGGTGGTATGGACCGAATGAAGAAGTTGCCAACATCGGGTTTGCCAACCGGGACGAAGACCTCGCCAGGCTTCAGCCTGATTGAAGTCATGTTCGCGGTTGTAATTCTCTCGGTGGGTCTCATGGCCCTACTGGCCGTATTTGCGCAGGCTGTATCCGCATCGCGATTCTCGCGAGAGGATCTGGTCGCCAAGCAAAAGGCGCGTGAGGCGCTCGAAAGCGTGTACGCCGCCCGCAATGATAGCTCGATTGCCTTTTCTGACATTCAAAATGTTTCCGCCAGCGGAATCTTCAATGACGGGTTTCAGGCTTTGCATTTGCCCGGGGCTAACGGCATCGTGGGAACCGCGCAAGATACAACAACTTTGGATAGCATCGTATTGCCCGGTCCCGATGGCAAGCTTGGCACCGCCGACGATGTAACCGTCCCGTTGGTGAACCTCCAGCGCCAGATCCTGATCACAAGCATAACGAATGCGGATGGCAGCACCAATCCGGACTTGCGACGCCTCGCGGTCACGGTGCGGGTGACAAGTCCGGGACGTCCGCAGCACGACTACGTAGTCACCGGATTCATTTCTCGTTACCCGTAAGCGCCATGAAGCAAAAGGGATTTACATTCGTCGAGTTGATGATTGCCATCGCCGTCATGCTGGTGGTGATGGCGGCGGCCACGAGCTTGTACCAGAAGTCCATACAAGTCTCCACGATGGTGAATCAACAGTCGGAAATGCAGACTGAACTCAGAGGAGCGGCCAATCAGCTCGCGCGCGACTTGAACCAGGCAGGGACCGGGATCCCCATTGGAGGGATTCCCATTCCCGGCGCAGCCTCCGGCGGGACAAATCCCCAATTCGCTTGCGACAGCATTAAATGTTACATCACGGCGGGCAACACTTTTACGCAAGGAGTTTTATACAAGGTCACGCCTGCGAACGGCGTGGGGCCAAACGTGGTGCAAGCGAGTGACGCCATCATCATCACCTACATTGACCCTGGGCTGAACTGGAGTGCCTACCCCACTCAGGTGGCTGCCAAGGACGGCAGCAGCGTAACCATGCCGGCCGGCACAACGCCGCCGCTCGATGATCCCGCTGTCGGACTCAATGTCGGCGACGTGCTTTTACTGCAGAATGCGAACGGCGCCGCGGCCGGGGTGGTCACCAACTATGTCGCCTCCAGCCGGGTGATCTCATTTACCAACCTCGATCCATTGAACCTGAACCAGTCCGGCGCTACCGCAGGTAATATCAAGTCCTTGGAGTTTAGCCCGGTGCCCGGGGCCGCTCCCTATTACCCTGCGATTACCGTTTCTCGCATCATGATGATCACCTACTTCATCCAGCAGATCACCACTCCCAACGGTCCGGATACGCAGTTGATGCGGCAGATTGGCGCTCGAACTCCTACGCCGGTAGCGGACCACATTGAGGATTTGCAGTTCACCTACGACGTCTTCGACACCAACACCAGCACGCTTACGGCAGCCTTGCCCGACGCAGCGATCGGAACTCCTGCCGTGGCGGTCCCGAACCAGATTCGAAAAATCAACATCACGATGTCGGTGCGCTCCCCCCGTCCCAATGCTCAGGGGGTTTACGATCACTTCTCCCTCACCACCTCCATTGGTCCGCGCAACCTGAGCTTCCGCGACCGTTACAACTGAGGTTTCAGGAATGACAGACCAACATTTACGCTTGCATCGCACCCACGCCCAGCGCGGTATTGCGCTGATCTCGGCCTTGTTGTTGTTGTTGCTGATGTCGGCATTGGCGGTTGCCGTACTGATCAAGGTGAATGCCGACCAGCGCCTGCAGAAAACCGATTCGGGCAACAATTTGGCCTATTACGGAGCCGAGGCAGGTATGGAAAAACTCACTGCCGACCTCGGTAACCTGTATGCTCAAAATTCCGCCCCGAACTGGTGCGACATTATAAAACTGGAAAACGGGTTTCCCGCGTCTTCGGATGTGGGAGTGACATACGCCCCCTTGGGATACCGGATCACCAGCCCCGTCCTCCCAGATCCCCCGGGACGTCCAACCACCTGTACGCCTCCCGATTGGCGCATTCAGACCATCAGTCAAGGGCCCAACGCGGGACTGATCGCACAAATCGTCCCGCTCACATTGACGGTGACAGCGGACCGGCCCGGCGGCGAAGAAGTGAGCATGCAGCGTCAGGTGGAAGTGGCTTTAATCCCGGTTTTCCAATTTGGCGTGTTTTCCGAGAGCGATCTCAGCTTTTTTCCCGGTCCTGACTTCGACTTCAACGGTCGTACCCAGACCAATGGCAATCTCTTTCTGGCTAGTCAGGGCAACCTCAACTTCCACACCGCTATCCGCGCCGCGAAAGATGTGGTCCGCGACCAGTTGGCGAACGGAGCCGATAGTCGTGTTAACCCGGCCCGCACTGCGCCCGTCAACATTCCAACCGCTCCCAATGGCTGCAATGGCAGTTCGTGCCGCAACCTCACCTCGACCCCGACCGACGAGGGCAGCTCGATTGGCGGTCCCAGCACCACCTATGGCGGAACGGGCCATGCCAACACCAATTGGACTTCGCTGTCGACGTCAACCTATCACAGCATGATTTTGAGCGGCAGCACCGGGGTCAAGCCCCTGTCCCTGTCCTTTGTGCAAAGTGGCGTTAATGCCATCGAGATCTTGCGTCGTCCGGCGGGCGAGGCGGCGACTTCGGCTTTGGGTGAATCGCGCTTGTACAATCAGGCGCAAATCCGCGTGCTGCTCTCGGATGATCCGGACGAACTTCCGGGAGGCGCCAGCGACGCCAACAATGTCCGCTTGGCCAACGTAAAGACCAATGCGTCCGCGGCCACTCCCGATTACAGCAAAGGTGTTCCGGTGCCTGTGGGAACGGCTCCGTCCGGCAAGCCGTACATGACGTATTTTGCGGAAGCATCCACCGCGGTTCAGTATGCCAATGCGGGCGACGCTTTGACATGGAACAACACCTTGGCGCAGGTGTGTCTGCCCTCCGATTGGACCGTCGTCCCGTCAACGCCGGCCAACACCGCCGCGAATTTTACGCTGATGAACTACGAGACCGCGCCGGTCAACGTCACGAACGCCGCATCGCCCGTGTTTACTGCGCCATCCAACGGCTGGGCGCCATACATCTTCCCCGCCGGCAACCCGCTGCTGCCCAACCCATTATGTTTCACGACCTCGGCCGAGGCCACGGCGGAGAACCAGGGAATCGCCGCCAACGCGCCGTCCCCGCCGACCACCTGGAACCTGCTTGACGGCTACCTGCGGGTGGAAATCCGGCAGGCGGATGGCACCTACCTTCCGGTAACGAAGGAGTGGCTGGAACTGGGTTTCGCACGCGGCATCAATCCGCCCACCGCAGCCGCGCCCAACCCGGTTCACCCGAATGCCATCCTGCTGTTTCAGCAGCCGGCAGATCGGGACGGGAATGGTGCCCTCGATACGACCGGCACGACTAACACGTCGTGCTCAGGATCCGGCAGCAGCAGGAAGTGCGGCATCAATAAGCCGCCGGAGGTCACCACCGATCCTCACTCCAACCGCTATTACTACGGCGACGGCAACGACAGCACCAGCGTCACCCGCTACAACTGGTATCCGATTAATTTCTATGACGCCCGCGAGGGCGAACTGCGCGAAGATGGCCGGCCGACTACAGCAACAACGTGCAACGCCGGCGGCATCATGAACCTGGTGGAAATTGACGTCAAGAACCTGCAGCGGTGGCTGAATGGCACGACCGGCACCAACGGCAAGTTGACGGAAGCAGTATCGCAAAACGGATACGTGCTGTACTTCTCGGATCGGCGCGGAATGTTGGCCAATCCGAACGCCGGGAGCGTGAAGAACGGCGAGTACGGGTTCGAAGACGTGATCAATCCCGCCGTCGCCGCCGGTACACCGAATGGAACCTTGGATACCGGCGAGGATGCCGACGGCAACGGCAAACTGGATGTTTGGGGCGCCAATAATCTTGGTTTGGGCTTTGGCGCGGGTAACACCGGCAACCCGACCACTCTGGTCAACTGCATGAACATGGCGCGAAAGAATTGGATCGGCGGTGCGCGCCATGCGGTCCGGTTGGTCAATGGCAGCCAGGGCAACGTTCCAGTTCGCTGGGATACGACGCCCGTCGGCGGCGGTGGCTTCACCCTGGCGAGCGAGAACCCGGCTTACATCCTGGGCGACTACAATGCCAACGCTGCCAACTGCACGGGTGCGGGTTGTACTGGAACTGGAACTTGGACCTTTACCGGCGCGCACGCTTCCTCGGCGGTGATTGCCGACACCGTGACACTCCTGTCAAACAGTTGGACCGATCTTGAGTCGTTTAAGAGCCCGACTTCGGTGACGCCCGACGCCGTCAACGGAGTTATCGGCCGTACAGGCGCCACCACCTACTTCCGCGTTGCCATTGCATCGGGGAAGAATATCAATTTTCCCATACCGACGTGGGGCGGAACACCCACTGTGCCGCCGGATTACGGCACTGACGGCGGTGTGCACAATTTCCTGCGCTATCTGGAAGACTGGGGCGGCAGAAACTCGAACTACATGGGATCGATGGTGAGCCTGTACTACTCCCAGTATGCTACGGGCATCTTCAAATGCTGCAGCACCGTGTACAACCCGCCGACCCGTCAGTACGCTTTCGACCAGGACTTTCAGGACCTCACCAAGCTGCCGCCGGGCACTCCCAAGTTTCGCGATGTAGTGGACGTTGGGTTCCAGCAGGTGTTCTAGAGCGGTTCCAGCGTCGGTGTAGCCGGTAGAGATCCCTCGACTCGGGTTTCCCGCGCTGGAAAAAACGCGCGGGAGCCCTCCCTCGCTCGGGATGACATCTGGATACGGTAATTGAGAATCCGGCATAGCCACTTTCTGCGGAGCACAGGTCGGGCGCCGTGTCAGGGGCGCCCGACGATTACCAGCCGATCAGCTTGCCATGAAGAGTTAGCGGTCATCGCGCCTGGTGGAGTTGGCAGTCTAACCGCGCAGTGTGCTCTGCGAGTGCGCCACCATGACCCAGCCCTTTTTAATTGGCACGCTGGGCGCGGTGGGCGCGACCTGACGAAACCTACGCGCTCCCGGAGCGACCGGAATTCGAACCCGAAACTATTTTGCTGGCGCCGGCGCGGCATTCGCGGGCTGATTTGCCGCCGACTGGGTTGCACCGGGCTGGCTTCCCGCCGCACCACCCGCCTTCAATTTGTCGATTTCCGACTGGTTCTCGGCGAGTGCGGCCTTGGCGTGCTGCACGACCTCAGAGAGCGTGCTGATTCGTACGGGGTCATTGCTGGCGTCGATTTTGTCCTCCATCTGCTTGATGATTTTTTGCAGGCTATCGCTTTCCGCCATCAGCTCCTGGAGCTTGGTCGGCTTGTCGGCAGGCAAATCGGATTTCGCCCCGTCCTTCTTGTCAGCGGGCGTGGAGCCGGCCTTACCACCGCCGGCCGCAGTCGTGTTAGACGCGGGAACGAGGTTGGCCTCGGGGCTGGGCGGAATTTCGTCGTTGGTAACCACCCGCTTCGCCTTGGTCGCGGATTTTTGTTTGGCAACATCGGCGAGCGAGAGCTGGTCCGACTGCGCCCACAAGCCCGGCGCAACCAGCACGCACATGACAACCGCCGCACACCACAAGGACAGCTTCCGATTCATGGCAATCTCCTCAGTATGAAACTTCGTGGTTCGCCAGCAAGGCCGGAGGCGCGGGCGTCTGATCGTGCAGGAGGGCACAACGATCATACTGGACGTTGATGCCGCCGGACAGGGAGTCGGCCACCGAACCATTGCCAGCGATGACCGAGCCGATCACGTTGGAGCTTTGGCCGGTGCCGCTGCCGGAGAATGTCAGCACGCCACGCACGATGATCAAGCCGTAGAAATTCAACCCACCGTGAATCCTCAGGTCGCCGTTCACGATCAGCACGCCTGCGCCATTGGTATGAGCCTGGATATCAAACGAGCCGGGGACATAAGTAACCTGGTTCACCACGCCGACAGGATTATTGGGGTCAAAAGTCGGGAATCCAGTCGGAGGCGTACCGATGCTGCCGGCATTGAGTGAGCCGCAATTCGGGTAGGCGGGCGGCGTCGCCGTCGTGCAGGAGATGTTGTACGGCGATCCAGTAGTGTTCACGACGCCCGGCCAGGTGGAATACCTTTTAACCAGCGACTGCACGTCGTAGGGGAACGGCTGGTTATAAGCGACGGAAGGATTCGTACAGCCGGTGTCACCCGGCGCGCATGTGGTGACCCCCGAGACCAGCGCCGGATTACCGCTGGTGTTCACCGTTTGGCTGCTGTAGATGGCATAGGTGCTGCCGGTGCAGGCTGCGCCGGTCGTGCGGTTGGTGCAGACCGGAGGATGGCTGCCTGTTCCCGTGGTGCAAGTGCAATTGCAGTTGTCAAAGCCGTTGACGGTGACAGAGGAACCTGAGACGGTCACGAAGTCATCGGTATCGAGAGCAGCGTTGGTGAGAAGTGGAGGATTGTTGGCAACCTCGGTCTGAACCATGCGCCGCGAACCGTTTTGGGTAATGGCCAGCGAGGTCAGCACGTACACCGACTTCATATAGCTGATGCCGTCGGGCGGTGGATTATCGTCGCAGGTGGCATAGCCTGCGGGCTTGGGCACTTCACGAAAGCCGTCCCAGCAGATCGGAATCGTGTTGTCGGCCGAACTGGCGCCGACATAAAAGGAATTGGGCGTGGCTGCAGGGTCGGGCACCGACGAGCGGTTTGCCTTCAAGGTGATGCGCACCCAGCGATAGGACACATTGGCGTTGAGGTTCGCGCTGAACAAAGTCGGCATGGTGCTGTCGACCGTTGTGTAATAACCGGTGGGAACGGCGTTGCAGGGCGTGTTGGCGCCGGTATTGGCCACTACAGGTGTACCGACCGGGCCGAAATTTTCGTGACAGAACTCGGTATCACGATACAGACTCGTGTCCGACATATCCCACGGAGTAATGTCGGCCTTGGCAACGCCGTTGCCCCAATTGAGCACGTAAACCGCGCTGGTAGAGGCGGAAGGGCTCGTCGGCAGGGTGGTGGGGGGCGCGATCAACGACGTTGAGGTGGGCGTGAGCCGCTCGCGGACTTCCTGGATACCGGCGACAGCGGCGAAATACGCCTGCTGGGCATCGCGGTAATTGCGGTTGATGGAGGACTCGGTGTCGGCCATGTACATCATGCCCAAGCCGATGCCGGAAAGCAGCATCAGCGCGAACAGGCAGATGATCAGGGCCACGCCGCGCTCGCTTCGACGATGTTTCATCGATGCTCTCCTAGTAATTCGTGATCCGCGCCGTGGCGGTCAGCGAGATCGCCGGACGCCGCCCGGTCTGCAGGTCGCTGCCGCTCTGCTTGCCCAGCACGTTGATGGTGATCTGGATGGAACGGATGCTGCCAAGCAGGTTGTTGGGGTCGTTTCCGATGTCGACGGGCGCCACCGGGTCGCCCTTGGAGTTAAACGCCTGAAAAATGTAGGGGCCTTCGAGGCCGCCGTACAGGGTCTCGTTGGTGGCGCCGCCCGGACCGGCGCCGGAAATGCCGTAAGCGCCGTTGGTCTTGGCACCGCCAGACCCGCCGCTGTTGATCACGTCCTGCAACTCGGTGGCGAAGCTCGAGCCGGTCCGGTTCAACGGAAGATCAACGCCGATCTTGGTGGTTTGCCGGCGCTGGATGGAGCACGGGCACGTACCACCGGGTGCGTTCAGCTTGTACTCGACGACATCAACCACCCCATCGCCATCCACATCGCCTTCAAACCAGATGTCGTTGTAGGAGTAACTGACCAGTCCGGCGCCGACGCGCGGGTCGTTGACCGCGGGACTCGCGAGTCCTGCGCCCCCGGCTGCGACAGTGCCGGCAGCGTAAATCCACGCGGTCGGATAACCCGCTTGGTGGAGATCGCGCACCATCTGGTCGAGGAATTCGCGCGATTCCTGGGCGATGTCGAGCTTGGTTTCCTCACCGCGATAGCGCTGCTGGACGGTGATGACTTGCTTGAAAACCACGCCCATGACCAGGGTGAGGATGGCGACCACGGTAATCATTTCCAGCAGCGAGAAGCCGCGCTGCCATGTCCTGCGCCGCATTGTGTGTGTCGTCATGACGTCCTCGCTATTGGCCCGCGATGGTGCGCAGCGTGATCGGCGGCGAGAAGAACGGCAGGTTGGCGCCGCTGGTGGAGACGCCGAGTTGCCGTGCCGATACGGTGACAAGCTTGGTAAATGCAGTCAGCTTCTGGACATTCCAGCGCACGTCATACGTGGCCTGCGCGCCGCTGACGCCGCAGGTCACGTATTGCATGGCGTAATTGGGGGAGGCTGCGACCAGGGCGGCATAGGTCTGGCCGGCAAAATCAATGTTGCCGCTGCCATCGAGTTGGGCGCCGAGGGCGGCGCCGATCGCACTCCCACCCGCGGTGCCGATGGTCCACGAAGTCGAGCCAGCGGGATTACAGTCCGACAGCGTGAAGGTGGCGCCGACAGGGGCAGGTTGCGCGGCGATGCCTTCCAGCACGGTCTGCGCCAGCATGGTGCCGGTGGTATCCAGCTTGTTGCGGTTGTTGCTGCCGATGGCGGTGGTGACCAGGGTCATCAACGCGAGCATGCCGACGACCAGCACCGTCATGGCAATCATCAGCTCGATCAGGCTCATGCCCGATTGCCGATTACGCCCAATCCGTTTCGCGATGAATGTATCCATAGGTTCTTCTCGCACTACTGCCATTGGCTGCCGTCCCATATCCAGACCTGGACGCGGCCAAGGGGCGTGACATTGATGGCGGCCCAACCGGGCGTTCCAAGGGAGCGGTCCTGGCGCAGAAACGTGATGTACATGTTGTTCGCGTTGACAGTGCACACGCCCGACGAGACGAAACACGGCAGGCCCCTAGGATTGAATTCCGGCAACGTGTAGACGGCGGTCAAGCCGTTCCGAATCGTGGTGTCGGAAGGATGGGATGCGCTGGTGTCGAAAGCAACGCTGCCCACCGCGATGATATTGGTTTTATCGGTGGCGGTAGTCAGCGTGGTGGCACTGGCAAAATCGTTGGCGTTGCCCTGGAATACGGACATGATGTTGGTAGTAGTGTCCGTACTTGAAAGCACCGGATAATAGGTGTTGCGCGCCACGGACAGCATGCGCGCTCGCTGGACCAGGCCGGAAATGCCGGAGACCGTGCTGCGCAACCTAAAATTCTGCGTGGCAGCAATTGCGCCCGGCAGCGCGATCGCCGCTACCACCAGCGTGATGGCCACGACGATCATCAGTTCCCACAGCGAAAAACCACGCGCCGGAGGTCGGCCATGCTTACCCGTCATCGCATTCATCTTCCCTTCCTGCGCTCCACCACTCCACCGCGTCTGGGATGCATCGGAGTCCCCCAAAACGAGGGCGCGCTCTGGGTGGTCGAAAGCTGTCTCACGGCTGCCGCGCAGCCGGATTATGGGGGAGATGACGCGAATGCTAGCACCACGCCAAGCCAGCGACTATGTATCTGAAGGACAAGGACATCGGTGCTCGGGAGGGTTACTGTTGGATGGCGGCACAGGGCGGAATGGCAACCTGCCCTCCTGCCAACGGGCAGGCGGGCGGTTCGGGTGGAGCCAAGCGCTAGGAGCCGGCGGAAAGCCTGGATTCGGAATGCGCCACCATGACCCAGCCCTTCTTCAATTGCTGCCAGACACTGAGGGTCGAAGCTGCGCAGACTGGCCGGCCCAATTCGCCCGCAGGGTGCAGGTAACCACCATGTCGCCGCCATTGAGCTGGGAATTACATTCGCTGAGGGAATAATCGGCCAGCGGCGCCTTTTGCAGATCGCGCAGGAAGGCGGCGCGGTCCATGGTTCCGCCCGGACCGGTGGCGGCGAAGGTGTCGGCGACGCGCCGGTCTACCTCGGCCCAATTCTTGGCCTGCACATCCTTCCAGAAAAGCTTCTCGATCTGTTCGCCGCCGGTGGCGCCGGTCCAGCCGGAGGCCGGCTTGCTCCACATGTTGCAGGCGAGCGTGGGGGCGAGGAAGAGGACGATGAGGAACAGGCGGTTATGCATGGCGGGGATTGTAGAAGCTTAAGGCGTAAGGCTCAAGGCACAAGGCAGGAACGCGATGGAAACTACAGCGCGAGCGGCAGCCAAGGGCGGCTGCCGCTACGCAGATCCTGGTGGATTTGAGGGCAGCCCCGGCGAGGGCGCCGGGGCCTACGGCTCAAAAAGCTTATTCCGCTACGCCGCTGGATACGTTCTGTCCCTTGATTGCGTGCAAGGGCTTCTCGAGCGGCACCGAATACTTCTTCTCGATCTTCTCGCGGAAGGTGGGGCCGGAGTTGTAAGCGCAGAACGGGTAAATGAGACCGTTGGGCGCGGCGTAGTGAATCACGCAGCGCTTCACGCGTTCGACGTCGTAGTTATACAGGTCCATGAAGTGCATGCCCGCGACCAGCAGGGTGCGGTAGGTGTAGCGGCCATCCATGCCGTCACGGCCGAGTTTCTTGTCGGTCATGCCCTGCAGCGTCTGGAGAAATTTCTCGAAGGTCAGCCCCGGGGGCGCGAATTGCGGCTTGAAGTGGCGCTGCAGCGACCTCCACGCCTTCACCTTGGTGAAGATCTGCAGGATGGAGCGCCGCGTGGAGCGCGAAAACTCGTCCATGTCCTGGAGCATGCCGCCGACGTCAATAAAGCGGGTCACGGGCACCGCGGTCTTGGTTTTATCGTCAATGAAAAGGTAGGTGCCCATCGAGCAGTGCGGGTTGCAGGTGAGCGTGGGGACTTCTTCGCCGCGCAACGACGAGGCCAGTCGCGAGAACGGGGAAACGCAGGAGAGGGGGAAGAAATCCTGGTACGGATCGAAGATTCCGGTCTGATCGGCCATGGCATGCGCCCAATCGCCGAGGGTAAAACGCTTGGCTTCGAGTTCGTTGCGGTTGATGCGCCCGGTGAAGGCGACCGGCTGAAAGCTGATGCCGGAGACGCAATCGATGTTGTCGATGGCCATGCGCACGATGTCGCCGATCTGGTGATCGTTGATGCCGCGCACGATGGTGGGCACGAACACGATCTTGATGCCGGCCTTGCGGCAGTTCTCGATGCACGCCAGCTTCTTTTCCATCAACGACGCGCCGCGGGTACGGCGGTAAATGTCGTCGCAGATGCCGTCGAACTGGAGATAGAGCGTGCTGAGGCCGTGCGCTTTCGCCTTTTGCGCGAACTCGAGGTCGGCGAGCAGGATGCCGTTAGTGGCCGCCTGCACGTGGGAGAAGCCCATGTCGCGCGCCATGGCGCAGATTTCAAAGAATTGCGGATGGATGGTCGGCTCGCCGCCGGAAAACTGCACCACGCGCCCGGCTACCGGCTGCTCGTCGCGCAGCGCCTGCAGCATGCGGCGCACGTGGTTGATGTCGGGCTCGTAGAGGTAGCCCTGCACGTTGGCGTTGGCGAAGCAGACGGGACAGGTCAGGTTGCAGCGGTTGGTGAGATCAACGTTGGCGAGCACGGTGTGCGAGATGTGCATGGAACACAAGCCGCACTGCTCGGGGCAGCGCGTGGCGTTGGGAATGGCCGGGTTCTTGAGGCCGCGATTGTCGCCGAAGTGCCAATTCTCCATCTTCAGATAGAGTTTCGCGTCGGGAGAAATGAGGTCGCGGAAACGGCCATGCGCGGCGCAGCTCTTCTCCATGTACACCCTGCCCTCGTCTTCCAACAACATCGCCTCGATCAACTCGCTGCACTCCGGGCATAGCGATTGCGTGCTCCGCGGCAGGCCCTTTTGCAAGGGCGTGATCGGCGAACCGGTGTAGGTGGTCTGCGGCTGGATGACCTTGAATTGCTCGCGGCGGCTTGGGGCGAAGGCCGGTTGCGGCGATGTTGGGATGGTTTGCGTGCTCAAAGCGGGGTCCTCCTCACTTGAGTAGTCTCCAGCGCTGGCGGACACGGACGTCCGGCACACTTCCGGTGACTGCTTGATTAGAACCCCGGCGGGGACAAATCCCCAAAACCGCTCCAATGCGGCCAGGCGCCGTTCGCTGCAGCGGCGGGGCCGTTCACACCGGGAAATCGGCCGCGAATGCCGGTTCGTCACGGTTCAATGTGAGCCAGGTCACAAAGGCAAGTCTTCAGTCGTCAGTCATCGGTCGTCAGTCGTCGGTCGTCCGGCAATCGGCAATCGGCAATCGGCAATCGGCAATCGGCAATCGGCAATCGGCAATCGGCAATCGGCAATCGGCAATCGGCAATGAAAAGCAACAGCGCTGATCTCCAACCGTCAACAGCGCAGTTGCTATACTCGAAATCTGAACTATGTGGCGCCGAATCCTTCTGCCATCTCTTGTCGCTTTGTTCATTACCGCGTGTTCGGCTGTGAACCCGGCGGTTGCCCAGAACATAACGCCCAACCTGTACTCCGGCATGCGCTGGCGCATGATCGGGCCGTTCCGCGGCGGGCGCAGCCTGACCGCAAGCGGTGTCCGCGGCCAGCGCGATGTCTATTACTTCGGCGTGGTCGGCGGCGGCGTGTGGAAGACGACGAATGGAGGCCGCACCTGGTTCCCGATTTTCGATGCGCAGCCGATCGCCTCGATCGGGTCGCTGGCGGTGGCGCCTTCGGATGCCAACATCCTTTATGTGGGCAGCGGAGAGGCGTCCATCCGCTCCGATATTTCCTTCGGCAATGGCGTGTACAAATCCACCGATGCCGGGCAGACATGGCAGCACATCGGCCTGGAGGACACGCGCCACATCGGCCGGGTGCTGATTGACCCGAAGGACCCGAACATTGTTTTTGTTGCGGCGCTGGGGCATGCGTACGGGCCAAACCAAGACCGCGGCGTCTTCCGCACAACCGATGGCGGGCACACCTGGCACGAAGGTCCTGTATAAAGACGAAAACACCGGCGCGATTGACCTCGCATTCGATCCCGATAATTCGCGCGTGATCTACGCCACGCTGTGGAACGCGCACCGGCCGCCGTGGAGCACCTACCCGCCGATCCAGGGCGTGGGCAGCGGCTTGTACAAGTCAACGGACGGTGGAACGACGTGGGCGCAGATCAAAGGCAACGGCCTGCCGGCCGCGGACTGGGGGCGCGCCGGGATTGCGACGTCACAGTCGGTGGTGTACCTGCTGCTGGACACGCTGAAGGACAACGAGGGCGGCCTGTATCGCTCCGACGATCGCGGCACGACCTGGCGGCGGGTGAGCAACGACAGGCGCATCTTCGGAAGGCAATGGTATTTCGGCGAGGTCACCGCTGATCCGAACAATCCCGATGTCGTTTATGTGCCCAATGTCTCGCTGTACAAATCCAGCGACGGCGGCAAGACCTTCACCGCGCTCAAGGGCGCGCCCGGCGGCGACGATTATCATTTTCTGTGGCTCGATCCCGACGATCCGGCGCGCATGATTGTCGCCAGCGATCAGGGAACGATCGATCAGCGTGGACGGCGGCAAGAGTTGGACATCGTGGTTCAACCAGCCGACGGCACAGTTCTACCACGTCACCACCGACAACCAGTTCCCGTATTACGTATACGGCGCGCAGCAGGACAGCGGAACGGCGGCGACCGCCAGCCGCAGCGATTACGGCTCGATCACCTATCGCGACTGGTATTCCGTCGGCGGAGGCGAAGCGGGCTACATCGCACCCGACCCCGCCGACCCTAACACCGTCTATGCCGGTGACACGTATGGGCGGCTTTATCGCTTCGACAAAATCACCGGGCAGTCGCAGGATATTTCGCCGACCGCAGTCACCAGCTTCGGCGAGGAAATCAGCCAACGCAAACTGCGCTTTCACCTGGACCTCGCCGGTGGTGTTCTCGCCACAGGATCCGAAAACGTTGTACATGGGCTCGCAGTACGTGCTGCGGTCAACCGATCGTGGCAATTCATGGCAGCCGATCAGCCCGGATTTGACGGGATGCTCCTCTGCTGATGTGGTGCGGCCGCCCTCGGTTGCGAAGGAGCCGGTCAACACACAGAACGCAATCGAGCGTTGCTATGGCGTGGTGTACACCATTGCGCCCTCGCCGGTGGACGCGAATGTGATCTGGACAGGCACGGACACGGGGCGCATCTACCTGACGCGCGATGGAGGGAAGACGTGGAACTCCGTGATCGGCCGGGATCTGGAGCCGTGGAGCAAGATCAGCATGATCGAGGCATCACCATTCGACGCGGGCACTGCATACGCCGCGGTGGACCGGCACCGCCTGGATGACTACGCACCGCACATCTACCGCACTGACGATTTTGGAAAGACGTGGGCTGAGACTACAGCCGGTATTCCGGCGGCGGCGATGACGATTGATGCGGGTGCCGGCAAGATAACAATGTCGCCGGCCTTCGTGCGTGCCGTGCGCGAAGACCCCAAGCGCAAGGGCCTGCTCTATGCTGCGACCGAACTCGGCGTCTATGTCTCGTTCAACGACGGCGACAATTGGCAGCCGCTGCAGCTCAATCTGCCGGTCGTGCCGGTGCATGATCTCGCGGTGCATGACGATGATCTGGTGATCGCCACGCATGGGCGGTCGTTCTGGATTCTGGATGACCTCACGCCGCTGCGGCAGATATCGCGCGAGGTGGCGCAATCCGCGGCGTACCTGTTTGCGCCGCAGACCGCGATGCGCGTGCGCAGCGACGTCGGCCGTGACACGCCGCTTCCCGCAGAAGAACCCGCGGGGCAGAACCCGCCTGCGGGCGCGATCGTTGACTATTATCTCGGCGCGCCGGCGAAGGAAGTCACGCTGGAAATTCTCGACGGAAGCGGGAAGCTGGTACGGCGGTTCTCATCCACCGACAAGCCGTTTGAGGCGAATAGGAGTGTGGCATTCACGAGTTCCTGGTTTGTCGCGCCGACGAGAGTGGAAACGACGGCGGGCGAGCATCGTTTCGTGTGGGACCTGCGTTATCCCGACCCGCCCAGCCTGCACAAGAGTTACGACATCTCCGCCGTGTACGGGGTTGGGGTAAATAGCCCGCCGCGCGGACCGCTGGTGCTGCCGGGCGCTTACCAGGTGCGCCTGACGGTGGACGGCACGGCGTACACGCGAGGGCTGACGGTGAAGCTCGATCCGCGACTCAAGGTCGGCGCCGCCGATTTGCAGAAGCAGTTCGAATTGGAAACAGAGATCGGTGCGGCGATGCTGCAGGCGTACGCGGCTTTGGAGCAGCGCGGACAGCTCGCGTCGGCAAAGCAGGCTCAGACGCCGGGAGAAGGCAACCTGCTCGCCCGGACGCTCAACAATCTTGCGAGCTTGCTGGAGGTGGTGGACACCGCCGACGCCGCGCCCACGCAGCAGGCGCAGGAAGCGTGGCAGGAGTTGCGGGAGAAGATGGGGCAACAGATCGAACAAAAGTAGTTGGAGCGCGTTCGCCCACGAACGCGCTGAAATGGGAATTGCCTTCGATTTTCGGTGGTGCGGACGTAACAGCCCGCCGCTCTCGGCAGTAGAATCCACCACATGTGTCCCGTCATCGAGTGCCGCTCCGACTACCGGCGTGACTCCGCATAAGCAGAACGGGAGTACCACTCCCTTGCCACATGACGCCTGCCAGCGCTGGGTACTGCCGCCCGAGGCAAGGATAATTGTGCTGGACCATATCCGCCGCGAGCACAATAACCGAGTGTTCCTATACGCCGCAGTCGTGATGCCTGACCATGTGCACGCGTTGTTCGCGCCATTGCCGGACGATACAGGTGAATGCTTTGGGCAGGCTGAGATTATGAATGGAATGCGCGGAACTTCCGCGTACGCGATCAATAAGCTCCTGAGACGTTGCGGACCTGTTTGGGACCGCGATTTTTTTGATCGTTTACTACGGCATGGGGAATTCGAGCGCTACATGGATTACATCTGTCTCAATCCGGTGCGGCGCGGGCTGGTGCGCACGGGAGAAGAATATCCGTGGTTGTGGATTGAACCTGTGTATTGATGTTCGTCGCGTTCGAGGGCGAACGCGCTCCACTTCTCTTCGCGTTCGGGGGCGAACGCGCTCCAACCTATTCTTCGCGTTCGAGGGCGGACGCTCCAACTTCTTCGCGTTCTCTATTCGCGTTCGGGGGCGAACGCGCTCCAACAAGATTTAACACCCGGAATTTAGTCCCCGAGCACGGCCTCGTGCTCTTCGTGGTGCGCGGCCTTACCGTTGCCATTGCCGTTGCCATTGCCGTTGCCATTCGCGTTGCCATTCCCGTTGCCATTCGCGGGCGCCAGAGTAGTCAGCGGGATGAAGCCTTCCGGCTGCTTTTCTTTCAGCACCACTTCCCGGTACAGTTTTTCCATCTTCTGGTTGTACGCGGGATCGGTCTTCTGCTTGGCGTCGCGGGCGCGGGTCTTTTCTTCGCGCGCGTTCTTGGCGATGCCCAGATGCTCGAGATCGTGCTGCTCTTCTTCGGTGACCAGGTCGCGGTTGAGCTTGAGCGCCTTCAGTTGCACGCCGTCGCTAATCGAGACCTTCTTGCCGCCGGCAAAGATTTCGTGCCGCCCGTGCTCCTCGTACCACTTGGTGAGGGTGGCGGTCATGTGCATTTTCTCGATGATGTTCCGCCAGCCGATGCCGGTGTTGTAGGCGCAGAAGCTGATCTCGCCTTCCTGGGTGGCGTAGGGGATGATGCACTGCTCGGTGCGCCGGAAGTCGTAGTTGTAGAGATCCTGGAACCACATGCCGGCGATGAACAGGATGTTCCAGCGGTCGTTGCGGCGCTTCTCGACGTCTTCCAGAGTGCGGTCGGCGGTAACCTTGCCGTAGCCGCCACTCTGCGCCTTCTTGCTCACGCCGAAACTCTTGTCGAGCTTCTTCAGGAACTCGAAAATCGTGAAGTGGGTGGTGGTGTTGAACGGGTTGTAGTTGCGCATCAGCGCCAGCGCCATGCCGACCGATGACCAGAACTTGGTGCGGCCGCCGTCGGTAACCTTGGCAACGTCCTTGGCAAACTGGTCGGCATTGATGAACGCGGTGACCGGCGCGGCTTCCTTGGTGATCTTGTCCACCATGATGCCCATGCCGACGCCGCAATTGGGATGGCAGCCACAGCTCAGTTGCCCCCACTCGGCGGTGGGCCCGTGCACCAGGTCAGCCCAGTCGGAGAAAGTGCCCATGAAGGAAAGCGGGAACCAGTCACGCGCGGGTTCGCCGAGGCCGGCCATGCCTTTCACGTCGTGCGCCAGGTGCGCCAGGGTGTAGCGCTGCGCGGTGCGGCGCTCGTCGGTAATGGCCTCGTCGCGGCCGGTGAATGAGACCGGCTGGAACGACACAAACGAAATCACTCTGGGATTGTCGAGCGCAAACTTCACCAGGCGTCCGACCTGCTCGTTGTTGATGCCGTTGACGATGGTGACCACGGGCACAATGTCCACGCCCGCTTCGAACAGGTTCTCGATCGCCTTCAACTTCACGTCGAACAGGTTGCCGACCTTGCGATGCGCGTTGGCGGCATTGCCGATGCCATCGAACTGCAGGTACGCGTAGCGCAGGCCCGCTTCCGCCGCCTGCTTGCAGAATTCCTTGCTCTTGGCGAACTCGATTCCGTTGGTCGCCGCCTGCACCGAGGTATAGCCAACCTTGCGCGCGTAGCGAACGGCGTCCAGGAAATAGGGCGACAAGGTCGGCTCGCCGCCGGAGAACTGCACCGACATCTGCCGCTTCGGCTTGATGGAAATGGCGTTGTCGAGCAGCGTCTTGATCTCTTCCCACGTCAGTTCGTGCACAAACCCGACCTGGTTGGCGTCCATGAAGCAGGGATCGCACATCATGTTGCAGCGGTTGGTCAGGTCAATGGTCAGCACGGCGCCGCGACCCCACTTCACCGTACTGGTGCCGTGGTGGTGCAGCTTCTCGTCGTTGTGGGAGCGCATGTCGCGGCCCGGGAAGACGGCTTCGATGTGCTTGAACATCGTCGGGTCAATCGACATCACGTCTTCGAAGTGGCCATGCTTGGGGCAATCCTTCACCATCAGGATCTTGCCGTCGCGCTCGATAATCTGAGCCCTGATTTCGCCGACCTTCTCGTTGAGCAGGATCTCGTGCGGCAGCTTGCCGTCGAGGATCTGCTGCCGGATCTCGGGGACGCACTTCGGGCACAGCGAGTCAGTGGCGCGCGGCCAACCGAGCGGCGGTTTTTGCTTTTCGTAGGACTTCAGAAGAGGTTTGTCGGACCATTTGGGCGTGAAGGAGGGATTCTGGTTGAACCGGTTGCCGAATTCAAATACCCGCCAGGCCGCCTTGGCGGCGTACACCAACCCCAACTCGACAAACTTGATCGGCTTAGGCATCGTCAATCACCCTTTCGCGGTGGCACAACAATAACCAACAAGAAATGAGATGCACCCCATCGCAGATGGAAAGGCTCCCGCACGCTGGCCCCACGGCCCAGCACACTGCGGCCCCACTGTAGCTATGGTATCGGCTGCTGCCCCGCTGCCTCATTCATAAAGCATGAAAAGGGAGGATTTGGCTGTTCAGTGGAGCGCATGTGCATTAAACGGGGTCCACAACCGAGCGGCTAACTGCTTGAAAACAAGGAGAATTGGTGGGCTCGTTCTGCACAGGTGAAAGCTGCATCCGATTGTGCAGTTGGCCACGGGATGAATGTGGACCTTCCGCAGCCTACCTCATTAACGCAAGAGGTACGAGCGATTGATTCTGCGACCTAGTAAGGCCGATAATGAATGGGCCTGGCGCTGCGCTGCGAGCGTGGACGACTGCAATGACTCAATCCGACAAACGCCGTTCTCCGCGACCTGCTTTCGAGGACGCCGGACGCAAGCTGGAAGAAGCTGCCCGCCGGCTGGAGCAGGAGACCGAAAAGTTCATCCGCTACCTCAACGACGAGGTGGTGCCGGAAGTTCGCGAGCACTCCAGCCGCGGACTGCGCCGGGCATCGAAGGAAATCACGAAGTTCGCGGACTTTCTGGAACAGACGCAGAAAAAACGCGATTAGTCGTTGGCCGATGGCCGATGGCCGCTTGGCCCCTCCACAAATTCCATAATCGACATTCGACATTCGGCATTCGGCAATTCTGCTTTCTGTGTCTCTGTGTCTCCGTGTTCTTCGGTGCGCTGGGCTGCGGACACAAGAAGCAGGTGCGCGTGCCGGTTCCGCCGCCACCGCCTCCTGCAACGGCTGAGACTCCGCCAGAAACCGCGACCACCCAGCCTCCGTTCGAGCCGAACGTGAAACCGCTGTTCGTGCAGATGGGAAAGGCGAGCTGGTACGGCGCGCCCTTTCACAATCGCAAGGCGGCCAATGGCGAGACCTACGACATGAACGCGCTCACGGCGGCGCACCTGACCCTGCCGCTGAATTCCATCGTGCGCGTCACCAACATGAAGTCCGGGCAGAGTGTCACGGTGCGCATCACCGACCGCGGCCCGTTTGTGGAAGACCGCATCATCGATCTTTCCGCTGCCGCCGCAAAGGCGATTGATGTCTGGCGCCGCGGCACCGCGCTGGTGAAGCTGGAAGTGCTGCAGGCGCCGGCCACGATCCGCACCGGCGGGCGCTGGGCGGTGCAGCTTGGCGGCTTCCCCGAGGAGGAAGAGGCGCGCCGCATCCAGAGCACGCTCGCCCGGCGCTATCACACCGCGAAAGTGCTCGCCTTCAGCAGCCCCGTCGGCGACTGGTGGGTGAGGGTCCGCGTCCTGGGCGACGACAAGCGCCGCGCGCAGGAAGTCGCCAACAGCAGCCCCGCGGCGCATGATCACACGTTCCTGGTGAGACTGGATTAAGATCAGTTTCAGTTTCAGTTTCAGTTTCAGTCCCCACCTGCGAGTTTTGGAATCTGTTTTCTGCACAGGAACAGCAGATTTACGCGAAGACAGATCTACGACGTGCTGCCATCCTGGTTTACTGAATTGCTGAAAAACTGAAATACTGAAATACTGTTCGCCCGAAACTGAAACTCGAAACTGAAACTTATGTCCGACTGTCTGTTCTGCAACATGATTGCCGGCAAGACGCCGTCCCGGAAGGTCTTCGAAGACGAGCGGGTGCTCGTGATCGAGGACATCCGCCCGCAGGCGCCGACGCACGTGCTCATCATCCCCAAGAAGCACATTCGCGGCTTGAAGGAAGCCAAACCGGAGGACGCGGAAATCATCGGCCACATGCACCTGGTGGCGGCGCAGATTGCGCGCGAGCGCGGCATCGAGGACGGCTACCGCACCGTGCACAACGTCGGCCCGCGATCGGGCCAGTCCGTCTTCCATTTGCATCTGCACCTGGTGGGCGGGCGCGACATGAAGTGGCCGCCGGGATAAGCAGAAATTAGCGTCCGGCCCAGGCGCTCGCCAAGGATCGCATTACAGGCGATAGGCGGCGATGAGCAGCAAGCCGAAAGCCACGCCGTGGGCAAGTTCGGTCCAGCCCAGCCGTTTGACCGTGAGCGGCTGCGCCCCGGACTTGAACCACAGGAATCCGCGTGCGAGCAGGGGCAGGAAGGCTACCAACGCCAATCCAGGCAGGAGGTGGACGCGCCAAGCGAACAGCAGCGCGGCGACCATCGCGAGTTGACCGAGGAAGAACCAGCGTCCGCGCAGGAATTTTTCACCGAGACTTACGGCGCGGGCGGAGTGAATTCGGAGCTGGACAAAATGGACCTGGTTCCCGGCGCAGATCCAGTTGGCCAGCCACAGCCCGAATGCGCGCGCATCCAACTGACCGGTTACCACGTACCAGGCGGCGGGCGCGGCGGCGGTCAGGCCCAACGCCCCGATGATTTGCGCCGGCATGCGCGCGCTGCGACCGCGGCGCTTGACCAGCGCCTGGGCGACAAACGCGACGGCGGCGACCGCGCCCAGGACCAGCAGCCCGCGATCGGCGCCATTCCAGAGCAGCGCCGTGATGCACGCCATGGCGACCGAGCCCAGGGCCGCGATCGCCAGCAGCAGCCAGTTCGATTCCGACGCCGACTGCGCGCGCATCGGCGACGTGCCCAGCGCGCTCTCCACCGGAGTCCGCATCCAGAACAACGCCAGCGCGGCGACGGTGAACTCCGCCAGCGACATCCAGTTCTGCGCCACGGCGAGGCCGGCACAGGCCCCGGTGACCAGCGGAATCAGCAGCAGGCCCCAGGCGCCGTGTTCGCGCGGGATGACGAGAGCGCGGAAGCGGGCGTGAGTAACCGGAACGGGTTTGAGGGCGGTGGCAGCCATGTCAGAGATACTAGCGATGATTCTCACGCCAGGCTGTGACTTTAGTCCCAGGGCGCAAGGCCCAAGGATCAAGGCTCAAGGCAGCACTATTCGAACACCCCGTCAAGCTTGAGCCTTAGTCGTTGGCCACGCCAGCCGCCTTGCGGGCCTTGAGCGCCTCGCTGCGCGGCTGGTAAACGCAGAACGGCTCCTCGTCCAGGTAGTCGCCGGTGGCGGCGTAGGCGCGCGCGCGGCACCCCATGCAGATGTTGCGGAACTCGCAGCAGCCGCACTTCCCTTTCAGGTTGTCGGTATCGCGGAGTTCGTTGAACACCACCGAGTTTTCCCAGATGTCGGCCAGGCTCTGCTTGCGCAGGTCGCCCGCGATCGCCGGGAGATAGCCGCAGGGAAAAACTTCGCCCTCATGCGAAATGAAGCAGACGCCGGTGCCGGCCAGGCAGCCCTTGGTCATGGCGTGCATGCCGTCGGGGTGACCGCCCATGCCGGCGTGTTCCGCGTTCTTTCCCCCAACGCGCAACACCGGCGCGTTCTGGACCCCGTTCGCGACCGCGGGAGGATGCGAACCGTGGGGATGAATCACCACGCCGGCCGAGCCCGGCATCATCATGTCGGCGGGGCCAATCGCCGGGGATTGCGATTCGCCCGGGGCGGCGCGTCGTTCGGCGGCGCGACGCTGGCGCGCGACGCGGAAATAGTGCGGCGCGCAAGTCGCCTTCAGCTCGATGCCGCCTTCCAGGGAGCGGTCGTAGAACCAGTTCAGCATGGCCTCGTATTCTTCGGGCGCAACCATCTGCTCGGCGGCGATATCGACGCCGCAGCCGACCGGGACCAGGAGAAACGTGTGCAGCGCGTCGGCGCCCAGGCCGCGCGCCAACTCCAGGACCTGCGGCAACTGGCGCGCATTGTGGCGCGCGATCGTCATGTTGATCTGCACCGACATGCCGAGCTCTTTCAGGTTGCGCAAGCCGTAGACGGCGGCGTCAAACGCGCCGGGGATGCCGCGAAAGGTATCGTGGGTCAGCGAGTCGGCGCCGTCCAGGCTGATGGAAACGCGGCGCACGCCGGAGTCCACGATGCGGCGCGCCAGCTCTTTGGTCACCATGGTGCCGTTGGTGGCCAGGGCGACGCGCAGCCCGCGATCGGTGGCGAAGCGGGCCAACTCGAAAATGTCGCGCCGGTACAGCGGTTCGCCTCCGCTCAGCACCAGGATGGGGCTGGCGTAGGCGGCAATCTGGGTGATGATGTCGAGCGCGCGCGAGGTCGGCAGGTCGGTCGGCGAGCTCAGTTCGGTGGCGCTGGCGCGGCAATGGATGCAACGCAGGTTGCAACCCTTGGTGACTTCCCAGAAGATCAGCCGTGGCTTCGGCTGCTGCGGATTTTGGGCGGTCCCGGTATCCATCCTCGGTCTCCTCTACCTGCTCCAGCGTAGACCCGGGGAGAACATGAGGCCGTGACCCTTGTCACA
>CAVXCR010000016.1:0-62902 GCA_963760265.1 Terriglobia bacterium | reverse complement strand
TGCCCCTGCGGATACTTCAACGACCGCAGCCGCGAGTGCCACTGCACGCAGCCCATGATCCAGCGCTATGTCGCCAAGATCAGCGGCCCGCTGCTCGACCGCATTGATATTCACATTGACGTTCCGGCGGTGAACTACAAGGAACTGCGCAGCGCCGCCAGCCCGGAAACCTCGGCTCACATCCGCGAGCGCGTCGTCCGCGCCCGCGAGGTCCAACTCCGCCGCTTTGCCGCCCTCCGCCCGCGCATCTTTTGTAACGCGCAGATGCAAACCGGCCAGATCCGCACTCACTGCGAGCTCTCCCCCGACTGCGAGCGCCTGCTGGAGCGCGCCATCAACCAGCAGGGACTCAGCGCCCGCGCCCATGACCGCATCCTCAAGGTGGCCCGCACCATCGCCGACCTGGAGGGCGCCGCCCAGCTCGACGCCAAGCACATTGCCGAGGCCATCCAGTACCGCACGCTCGACCGGAACTATTGGGCGTAACCGCCCCCCTGGCAAAAACCTGGGGTGCAGGTGCATCCGCCGATCAGTACCCGGGACGCTTTTTCTTGGGCATAATGGTGACGACGTCACAAACCCCTGAGACCGGCGTCACAGTCCTCTGGTACCTTGTCCCGGTACCCTGTCCGGGTTGTAATTGATGGCAGGAGGCAGCACGGAATGAAAACTGTTTTCGTCGTTGGCGCGGGCCCGGCAGGAATGTTTGCGGCCCAGAAGATCGCCCTTGCCGGCCACCAGGTGGTCATCTTTAACCGTGACATCAAGCACGGCGGCCTGGCCGAGTACGGAATCTATCTGGTCAAGGACAAGATGAAGAGCGGCCTGCGCAAGCAGTTCGCCAAGGTGCTCTCCCTCCCCAACGTCCACTACTTCGGCCACGTGCCGGTCGGAACCAAGCAGGCGATCACGGTGGACGACCTGCGCGCCTTCAATCCCGACGCGATCGTCTTCTCGGTCGGCGCCCAGGGCACCAAGAAACTCGGTCTCCCCGGCGAGGACGCCAAGGGCGTCTATTCCGCCAAGGACTTCGTGTACTTCTACAACTCGCTGCCGCCGTTCGCCAGCCGGGATTTCTCCACCGGCAAGAAGATCGCCATCGTCGGCATGGGCAACGTCATGGTGGACATCGCGCGCTGGGTCTTGCTGGACGATCCCAAGCGCACGACTGAGGAACTTACCATCGTCGCCCGCCGCGGTCCGTTCGAAGCCAAGTTCGACGAGAAGGAAATCAAGTACGTTGAAGCCAATCTCGACCGCGAGCTGCTGAAAGCGGAAATGCAGCGCTGTGCCGATCGCGTCGCCGCCGTCGGCCAGGACATCACTAAGGTCGACGAAATCTTCACCATGCTGAAGAAGACCGACGTGCCGCAGGTCAAGCCGGTGATGAAGTTCCGCTTCCTGTGCTCGCCCAAGGAAATCGTGAAGGGTCCCGACGGCCGCATCTGCAAGCTGATCGTCACCGAAAACAATTTGGTCAAGAAGGGCGAGGGCACCGCCGCCAAAGCTACCGACCGGACCGCCGAGCTCGACATCGACACCATGATCTTTGCCATCGGCGACGTGCACGATCCCGACTTCGGCCTGCCCATGGGTCCGGAGGGCTACAGCACCAAGCCGGTGCAGGGCGACGAAGCGCTCGCTCTACCAGGTCGCCGATCCGCAGACCGGCGCCGAGATGGAAGGCCACTTCGTTGTCGGCTGGGCCCGCCGCGCCAGCGACGGCCTGGTCGGCATCGCGCGTCATGACGCCGAGGTCGGCGCCACCTACATTCTCGAATTACCTCCAGGGCAAGCCGGAGAAGGGAACCGCGCCGGTGGAGACGATTGAGAACACCCTCCGCACCCGCGGCGTCCTTCCGGTCAACAAAGCCGAACTGGCCCTGCTCGCCAAGGCCGAGGAGAAGGAAGCGCAGGCCCGCAATCTCACCTACTTCAAGTACTCCGACGACACCAGCATGCTGCGGGCGATCACGCGCGAAAAAAACTCGACGAGCGCCCTCGCCATGGCCGGCGCCGGCGACTAACGGGAAGGGCACGGCTTCAGCCGTGCCCCAGATCGAGCGCAATGAGGGGAAGGGCACGGCTTCAGCCGTGCCGCCCAGCCGCCATAAGGTGTGCGGCTTTAGCCGCCGGGGTGAGATTTGAAACCGACGCGCCGCATCTCGCCGCCGGGCACTTACTTCGTCACGACGTCGACTCAATCCGGTCGAGCCATCCTGCAACGCGACATCATCGCCGAACTATTCGTCAACACCCTTTATGAATACCGTTCTCAACATCGATTTCAACTTCACGCGTTCGTCGTAATGCCGGATCACGTGCACCTCATCATCACTCCGGCTGAAAGTCTTGAACGCGCGATGCAATTCATCAAAGGTGGATTCTCGTTCAGATTAGCGCGGCAACTAGGTTCGCAATCGGAAGTTTGGGCGCGTGGATTCACGGATCACCGTATTCGCGATGAAAGTGACTTCGTGATCCATCGCAATTACATCCACTTAAATCCCGTTCGTCGGCACCTGGTCGAGCGCCCGGAGCAATACCGCTTCTCCTCCGCACACGGTTCTTACGATCTCGATCTCTATACCTCGGCGGCTAAAGCCGCAGAAGGCGTCAACCCTGAGCGGCACGGCTGAAGCCGTGCCCTTCCCATATCCCGATCGCGCGCAGCTGAAGCCGTGCCCTTCCCATTTCTGCTTCCTATGCTCTGATCGGAACGGCGTCAGCCGTGCCCTTCCCATTTCTGCTTCCTATGCTCTGATCGGAACGGCGTCAGCCGTGCTCTTCCCATTTCTGCTTCCTATACTCTGATCGGAACGGCTAAACCCAGGCCCTTTTTCATATCCGGCGCGCGCATAAATATACATATCGCGCCACGATATTGCCCGATTCGGGACGCCGCCACCCCGCGCTGTGACAGGCCTCACTTCCCACTCGCCCGCCGCGGGCCAACACTATAGGGTTAGGGAGGAAGCCATGAAGCGCGTTGTCATCCTGGGCGCAGCCGGCCGCGATTTTCACGATTTCAACACCCTGTTCCGCAACAATCCCGAGTACCAGGTGGTGGCTTTTACCGCCACCCAGATCCCGGACATCGCCGGACGCCGCTACCCGGCCGAACTTGCCGGGCCGCTCTATCCCGACGGCATTCCCATCGTGGAGGAAAAGGAACTCGAGTCCCTGGTCGCCGATCGCGCCATCGACATCGTCGTTTTTTCCTACAGCGACATCGCGCACACCGCGCTCATGCACCTGGCATCGCGCGCGCTCGCTGCCGGCGCCGACTTCTGGCTTCCCGGCGGACGCCATACCGAGCTGAAGGCCAACGTTCCGGTCATTTCCGTCTGCGCCGTGCGCACCGGATGCGGCAAGAGTCCGGTGGCGCGCCGCGTTCTCGCCGAATTGCGCATCCTCGGCTGGAACCCCGTCGTCGTACGCCATCCCATGCCCTACGGCGACCTTGCCCGCCAGGCGGTGCAGCGCTTCGCCACTCTCGACGACCTGCAGCGCCACGAATGTACGATCGAAGAATGCGAGGAGTATGAGCCTCACATTGTGAACGGCACCGTGGTGTACGCCGGCGTGGACTACGAGGCCATCCTCCGCCGCGCCGAGAAGGAAGCCGACCTCGTGCTCTGGGACGGCGGCAACAACGACACGCCCTTCTTCCGCTCCGACCTGGAGATCGTGGTCGCTGACCCGCATCGCGCCGGTCACGAAATGAGCTACTTTCCGGGCGAGGTCAATCTCCGCCGCGCCCAGGTCGTCGTCATCAACAAGGTCAACACCGCGCCGGCGCCGGCGGTGGAAATCGTCCGCCGGAACATCAGCCTCGCCAATCCCAACGCCACTGTCATTGAGGCCGCCTGCCGCGTCTCGGTGGACAATCCCGACGCCATCAAGGGCAAGTACGTGCTCGTCGTCGAGGACGGCCCCACCCTCACCCACGGCGAGATGCCCTATGGCGCCGGCGTCGTCGCCTCAGGTCAGTACTGGGCGGCGCAGCGCGTGGATCCGCGCCCGCACGCCGTCGGATCCATTCGCCGGACATTCGAAAAATATCCGCACCTGCACGACCTGCTGCCCGCCATGGGTTACAGCGAAGCGCAGCGGCACGAACTGGAGGAGACCATTAACCGCACGCCGTGCGACGTGGTGGTGCTGGCGACGCCCGTGGACCTGCGCCGCATCCTGCACCTGAACAAGCCCTGCGTGCGCGTGGGATACGAAGTCGAAGAGCTCACCAAGCCGAACCTGGCGGATGTGCTCTCCGACTTCACCACCCAGCACCAGGAGCAGTGCGCCGCCGCGGCGGCGCATTGATCGGATTGGGGCATTGAGTGATTGAGTGATTTAGCGATTGAGTGATTTAGGGATTGAGGCGTTTTCCGACGAGGCACTCCATCACTCAATCACAAATTACTAAATCACCGAATTGCCGGAAGGCAGGACAACATGACTCCCATTGCTAAGGATTTCCTCTCCATCCGCGATTTCACGCCCTTCAAAATTCGCGAACTCCTCGACCTTGCGGCCGACATCAAGGCCAGCCCGAAAACCTATGCGGAATGTCTGAAGGGCAAGACCCTGGCCATGATCTTCGAGAAGCCCTCCCTGCGAACGCGAGTGACGTTTGATGTCGGCATCCAGCAGCTCGGCGGTTTTTCCATCTATCTATCGCCGGCGGAGATCAACCTCGGCAAGCGCGAGTCGGTGTACGACATCGCCAGGAATCTGGAACGCATGGTGCAGTGCATCATGATCCGCACCTTTGCGCACGAGATCGTCGAGCGCATGGCCGAATACGCCGCCATTCCCGTCATCAACGGTCTCACCGACTTCAGCCATCCCTGCCAGGCCATGGCCGACTACCTCACCATCCGCGAGGTCAAAGGCCGCATCTCCGGCCTGAAGATCGCCTTTGTCGGTGACGGCAACAATGTCGCGCATTCGTTGATGTTCGCCGGTGCGCAACTCGGCGCGCGCGTCTGGATCGCAACCCCTGCCGATTATGAACCCAGCGGCCAGGCGGAGACATGGGCGCGCGAGCGCGGCGCAGAGACCGGCGCCACCCTCACCCTGACCAACGATCCCGTCGAAGCCGCTTTTGATGCGGACGTTATCTACACCGACGTCTGGGCCAGCATGGGCCAGGAAGCCGAAGCCGAAAAACGTGACCGCATCTTTCGTCCGTTCCAGGTGAATTCCGAGCTGTTTGCCAACGCCAAACGCGACGCCATCTTCCTCCACTGTCTGCCCGCGCACCGTGGCTGCGAGGTGACCGACGAGGTCATTGACTCGCCCAATTCCGTGGTCTTCCAGCAAGCCGAAAACCGGCTCCACGTCCAAAAGGCAATCATGCTGGAACTGATGAAAGGCGAGGTGGTGTTGCGTCCGCGGAGAGTGGAGCGGGAGGAAATCATTCATATGTAGGGGCTGGTGGCTAGGGGCTAGCCCCTAGCCACCAATTACTGATGGAGAGAAACAATGCCAAGCGCGGAACTCACGCACTCGCAAGAACTCATGGACCTGGAAGAGCGCTTCGGCGCAAAAAACTATCGCCCGCTTGATGTTGTGATTCAACGCGCCCAGGGCGTTTGGGTGTACGACGTGGAAGGGAATCCCTATCTCGACTGCCTGGCGTCGTATTCAGCCGTCAACCAGGGCCACTGCCATCCCCGCATCCTGGAAACACTGATCGAGCAGGCCCACAAAGTCACTCTCACTTCGCGCGCCTTCCGCAACGATCAGCTTCCGCTGCTCTATCGCGACCTGCACGCGCTCACCGGCTATGACATGGCGCTGCCCATGAACTCTGGCGCCGAAGCCGTCGAGACCGCCGTCAAAGCCGCGCGCAAGTGGGGCTACACCGTCAAGGGCATCCCCGATGGCCAGGCCGAAATCATCGTCTGCGCCAACAATTTTCACGGCCGCACCACCACCATCGTGAGCTTCTCCAGCGACGAGCAGTACCGCCGCGGATTCGGCCCGTTTACGCCCGGATTCAAGGTCATTCCATTCGGCGATGCGCGCGCCTTGCAAGCGGCCATCACGCCCCACACCTGCGCGTTCCTGGTCGAGCCCATCCAGGGCGAGGCCGGCATCATCATTCCGCCGGAAGGCTTCCTGCGCGACGCGGCGCGGCTCTGCCGCCTCAATCGCGTTCTCCTGATGTGCGACGAAATCCAGTCCGGCCTCGGCCGCACCGGCAAGCTTTTCGCGTGCATGCACGAGGGCGTCACGCCCGACGTGCTCATCATCGGCAAGGCGCTTGCCGGCGGCTTCTATCCCGTTTCCGCGGTGCTCGCCTCGCGCGAAGTTCTCGGTGTCTTCCAGCCCGGCGACCACGGCAGCACCTTCGGCGGCAACCCGCTCGCTTGTGCCGTCGCCCGCACCGCGCTCCGCGTCCTGGTCGAGGAGAAGCTGGTCGAGCGCTCCGCCGAACTGGGCGCCTACTTTCTGGATCGCCTGAAAACTCTCCGCAGCCCCGACATCCGGGAAGTCCGCGGACGGGGCCTTTGGATCGGCATCGAGCTGCTGAGTCCCGCGCGGCCCTACTGCGAGGCCCTGAAAGAGCAGGGAATTCTCTGCAAGGAGACGCACGAGAAGGTCATCCGCCTGGCGCCGCCGCTGGTCATCACCCGCGACGAAATCGACTGGGCATTCACCCGCATCAAGAGGGTGATCGAGCGCTGATTCCGTGCCCGCGGCGGCGCGGTAGCTGGCCGCTCGTGGCGGGTGACCCTGTCCCAGCTACCAACGGCTCGGAGCCATTGGCTGGCAACTTCCGGCAGCCCGCGAAATATTTGTTTGCCACCGGGGTTACCGGCAGCTACTCTGGCTCATCCAAGCAATCGGGTGCTCGATTTGTCAGCAACTTTGGAGGCCTGTGCGGCATCTATACTGCAAGCAGCAGATCCGCACCGTTTCCCACCTCCCTAAAATTTACGAGGATGGCAGTCGGACCGGAACTCATGGTTCCGCCGCGGGTCTCAATACAAGAGGAGATTTGGAATGAAGCGCTCGGATCTGGTATTCGAAGCTTTACACACCCTCCGGAACCGGTATATGCTTTGTCAGCTTGCCTCCAAGGCCACCCGCAGATTTCACCGGCCCAATACCCGCATCCAGGAAACCATGAACGAGGTATTGAACCGCATTGGGGTCGCCGACCGGGAGCAAGTCCTGGCGGAACCGGAAAAGGTTGCAGAAGCGCAGCGTCGGGCTGCATAATAGTAGTTCCTAGAGCGCGCCTTCGTATCGCGCAGCACGTCTTCTGACCCCCCTTGAAAATCTCTCCGTAGGTGAACATGACCATCGCTGAACTAAAAGAAAAAAACATTACCGAGCTGACCCGCATTGCTCGGACGCTCGATCTGCCCGGAGCCAGCGGCCTCCGCAAGCAGGACCTCATTTTCAAGATCCTGCAGGCCCAGAGCGAAAAAGAGGGACACATCTTCGCCGAGGGTGTTCTGGAAATCCTGCCTGACGGCTACGGCTTCCTGCGCTCGCCGGACTACAACTATTTGCCCGGCCCCGACGATATCTACGTCTCGCCCTCGCAGATCCGCAAATTCGACCTCAAGACCGGCGACACCATCTCCGGCCAGGTCCGTCCTCCGCATGAGGGCGAAAAATATTTCGCGCTGGTCAAGATCGAGGCCGTCAACTTCGAGTCGCCCGAGGAAGCGCGCAACAAGATCCTGTTCGACAACCTGACGCCGCTCTATCCCCAGGAGCGCTGCAAGCTGGAGACCGTCAAGGACAACATCAGTGCCCGCGTCATGGACCTTCTGACGCCCCTCGGCAAAGGCCAGCGCGGCCTGATCGTCTCGCCGCCGCGCACCGGCAAGACCATGCTGTTGCAGAACATCGCCAACAGCATCACCACCAATCATCCCGAAGTCGTGCTCATCGTCCTGCTGATTGACGAGCGCCCGGAAGAAGTCACGGACATGCAGCGCTCGGTCAAGGGCGAGGTCATCAGCTCGACCTTCGATGAGCCCGCCGCTCGCCACGTGCAGGTGGCGGAAATGGTGATCGAGAAGGCCAAGCGCCTGGTCGAGCACAAGCGCGACGTCGTCATCCTGCTCGATTCCATCACGCGCCTGGCGCGCGCTTACAACACCATCGTTCCGCCCTCCGGCAAGGTGCTCTCCGGCGGCGTGGACTCCAACGCCCTGCAGCGCCCGAAGCGCTTCTTCGGCGCCGCCCGCAACATCGAGGAAGGCGGCTCGCTGACCATCATCGCCACCGCACTGGTGGACACCGGCTCGCGCATGGACGACGTGATCTTTGAAGAGTTCAAAGGCACCGGCAACTGCGAAATCATTCTCGACCGCAAGCTGGTGGACAAACGCGTCTTCCCCGCCATCGATATCCAGCGCTCCGGCACGCGCAAGGAAGAGTTGCTCATTCCGAAGGAAGACCTGGCGCGCATCTGGGTGCTGCGCAAGGTGCTCAACCCGCTGTCGCCGGTGGAAGCCATGGAGCTCTTGATCGACAAGCTGAGCAAGACCCAGAACAACGGCATCTTCCTCTCGAACATGAGCTCGCTGTAAACCAGCTCTCAGCGGTTAGCTTTCAGCTTCAGCAACAGATGTAGCCCGGTCGACCTCGACCGGGCTTTCCTGTTGCGCTTCAACTGCGCCGCGCCCGGAATGTTTCGCGGCCACGAAGAGAAGGTGCCGGCCCGAGCGCCAAAAGCCTCTTCATCCCAGCTGCAACGGCGACACCGGTTAAGCAGTAACGCACCAGGTTCCGCCGATGGACATCGCGCAGCTGCCAAGCTAATTTTTCAGCGACAACTATTTTCAGATCATGAAGGCAGCATCATGACCACGGGCGTTGAACGCCGCAGGGCCCCGCGGTATTCAGTCTTCCTGCCTGTACGCGCGCCAACTACCGGAACGGGAGAAATGTTGGGTGTCACCCGGGACGTCAGTTCCGGCGGCTTGTACTTCTACACCGAATTAGAGGACTGGCAAGCGGGCAGCCGCATCGACTTCGTCTTCCAGTTTCCGACGCAAGTTAGCGGTCACGCCGCGACCACGCGGTGCCGCGGCACCGTGGTGCGCGCCGAAGGACCCGAGAACGCGCGCGGCATCGCCGTCCGCATCGACCGCATTTCGTTCGTGGACAGTTAGCACGCCAGGTCATAGTCGTTGGTAATTTGTGCATCCGGTTAGGCACGCTCACACTAGGAGCATTCAAGATCCAAGAGGTCTGCATGCAGCAGGTTACATTCCCCACCGAACCCAATACGAGGTTAACCGTTCTGACCCGATCGCTGGCGCATCGCAGGCCCGAACACCAGGCTGAAAGCGTCGCCGAGACGCGCGCGAAGCAGGTTCCGGCGGCCGCTATTGAGGTCGCCGAGGGCTTCAACCTGGCAGCGAAATTCTTGTTGGCGACAACGCACGCCAGCGGCGTGGCCATCGCCATCCTCGATGAAACCGGGCTTCACTGCCGGGCCAGCGCCGGGGAAGCGCCGCAGCCCGGCACCGCGATCCGCCTGGAGAACACCATTTCCGGAGAATGCATCCGCAGCGGAGCTTCTTTCCACTGCGAGGACACGCTGACCAAGTGCCCCAACGCGCTGCCGGCCAGGTCCATCCTGCTTTTACCGATCGTATGGGGACGCAACCCGCGCGGGCTGGTGGCGCTGTTCTCGCGCCAGCCGCAGGCGTTCGGGCAGGCCAGCGCCGCGATTGCGCGCTCGGCCGCGGCGATGGTGGCGATCGCACTCAATGCCTGGTCGCCCCAGCTTGACTGCCCCATCGACGGCCAGGTGCTGGAAGCGGATCTCGTTGAGCCCGCACCGCCGGCGCCTGCGCAGGCTGCTGCGCCGGCCAAGATTGCTGCGCCCGCGGTCGCAGCCGAAACTGATTCGCCGCTTGCGCCCGAGTGGCACGGCCGGCCGAGCTCCAGCAAAGTGCTGTGCGGCCTGCCTTGCTCGACTTGCGGCTCGTATTCCGCCGCCACCGAGCCACGCTGCCCGGTGTGCAAGGCAACGAAGTAGGGCACGGTAGAAACTTACCCATCCCTTCTGAACCTCGCATCTTGGTGGTTGTCCACCTTCCTCTCCCTGTCACCCCGAGCGCGGAAATGCCGCCCGGTGGCGTAGGCGGTTCGCTGGCCGGAGCCGAACTTGAATCGCGGCTAATGCCCGGCGCTTCCATCTCCGGGCGCATGGGTGGCGGCGATTTCGTAGTGCAGCGACTTGGGGTCGTAGCGGGAGAGGTACTTGCGCCGCTCCTCGGGGATGACAGCAGTCTCGTAGTCGGGCCCGGTCACGGCGCGGATGGCATCGATGGAGTCCCAGAGCATGATGGTGACGAACTCGATTTCGGCGCCGGCGTTTCTGCGCAGCAAGTAGCTGCCCCGATACCCTTTCACTTGGCTGATTCCCGGCAGAAGTTCCGGTTTCAACATGGACTCATAGGCCTCGGCGTGCTCAGGCCTGGTGTAACCGTGCCAGATTCTTGCGATCATCATGGTAGCTCCGCGGCAGAAAAAGGCCGGCAGGAAGTGGCTGCCGGCTGGAGAGGAAAGGGACAAGGAGATTCCTGAGCTCAGCTCAGTGTTTCATCTCGTCCTTTTTCATGTCGTCCTTCTTCATGCCGTCGCCGGTGTTCATGGACAGGGACATGACGTGCGCTTCGCCCTTGTCGGGATAGAAGTGGGCGTTCAGCTTGACATGGTGTCCCTCGTGTCCCTTCACGGCTTCGGGGTTCACGAGTTTCCAGCTCTTCTTGTCTTTGTCGCTGGTGAAGGTCTTGCCATCCTTGCCGATGGTGCCTACGACGTCCTTGGCCGCCGGACCCGCGCTGGTCTTGGCCGAGCTGTCCTTTTTGCCCGTGCTGTCCTGCTTGTCCGAACCGTACTGGGCGAGGGCAGACAGGGAAATCAGGACCACAAGCGCGAGCAGAGCCGCCGATAGTTTCTTCATTGCCATCCTCCTTGTGTCGTTGGTCCCCGTAGTGAGCGCGAGCCATTGTAGGTGTCGGGCGTGGGGAATGACAAGGGAAAGGGACGTACCGAGAGCGGATTGCGCCGCCCAGAAGACTCCCCGGGCCGGCTGCCGTCAGCGCTCATGGGTGGAAAAGCAAAGATCCTGCGTGGGCGAAAACCGCGCCCACGCAGGATGACGCCACGTTCAGGACCTATTGCTGCGGCGCATTGGCGGCTGCGACCTTGGTTTTGTCGTCCGCGCCCAGGCGCGTTACATACGGAAACACGGGCGTGACTTCAAAGGACATCTTCTCGCGGGGCGAGATCAGCGGTACGCGGCTGGTCTTGGTCATTTCGATCTTGTCCGACCAGGGGTCCATGTGGATGCGCCCGCCCAGCGGCAGGGCGGCGATCTGGTCCACGTTGCGCTGCTGCAATTGCGGCGCACCGTTCATCAGCGCCTGCATGCGCACGCCGCCCTTCTCAGCCAAGCTGTTGCCGAGATGGGCGCGCAGCAGGTTGGGCAGCTCTTTCTCATGGGCCTTGAGGGCTTCCAGGAAAAGGCCGGCATTGCCGAGTTTGTCCTTGTAAGGAGAGTTCTGCAGCAAGGCGATCGCTTTCTGATCGGCCTCGGCTTCGGCCTGCTCGCTGCGGGCCATGTGGAGGCGGCGGAACGCCTGCTCGTCGGGGAAGATCATGCGGTCGTTGAATGCGTACTGGCTGTCGAGATCCTGGCCGAGGGTAATGTGCGCCAGTTCGTGGGCGATGACGGCGGCCAGCGTGGCTTCGTCGGGCAGCACGTCCAGCAGGCCGCGGCTGAGCACAATGGTGTGGCCGACGGTGAAGGACTCCAGCGGGGCGGTGAGAAGCACGCGGGCGTGCACTTCAGGCTGAAGGCTGAGGTTGTTGGTGACTTCCAGGTTGTTGATGACGGTCTCCAGGACCTTGTCCACGTCGCCGGCGGGCGCGAGCAGTCCAGCAACTTCGAGGCGCTCGACAACGTTGCTTTCGGCCAGGCGTTCCCAGGCGCGCTGCGCCTGTACGGGCGAGGCATCCTGCGCGGACTCGCTCTGGTCCTGCACCTTAGGCGAGTCCACCGTGATGGCGGAGTACTCGTCGTGGTGGCCAATGTGCGCCTGGTCATAGCCCCAGAGACGCGTCTGCGACTTGAAGCGCACGCTGCTGAACAGGTGGTTGGGCACGGCGGACTCCTCGCTGTAAACGTAGGCGGGGAGCCACAGGCCCGGACGCATGTTCAGGCGCCAGCTATCGAAGTGCAGATAGCTGGCGAAGCGCGGCGCGGGCGCGTAAGTGCCGTTGAAGCGGATGATGTTGAAATCCTGGTCTTCCACCCAGATACGGCCGAGGAAGCGCCCGTTGCCGGTGTTCTTCTTGGGCGAGACGTCAACGACGATGCAGCGCACGTTGCCGAGGAACTCGCGGCGGACGAACTTGAAGTTATAGTGGGCGCGGTCGAAGCTGCTGTCGTCCATCACGATCATCTGCATGAAGCCGAGCGGCAGGTACTTCATCGAATAGAAGGCCGTCAGCTTGTCCGCGAAAGCGCGCATGAACCCCGGCTGCTTCATAAAGGAGCGGCTGCGGCGGGCGCCGTTGCTCATATCCATGCGGCCGAGGAAATAAGTGTCCTTGTCGGGAACGAAGCCGAGGTCGTTATCGCGCCGCATGTTCTGGATGTAGGTTTCGACCACGGGCGAGTACTTGCGCAATTCCTGCAAGGTCGCCTTCTCGCGCTCGGTGGCGCGGTCCACGACCTGGTCGAAGGAATTCTGCGCCACGCTGTCGGGCGCCTGGGCCAGGGCGGCCTTGGGTTCGTCGTTGCCGGCCATCAGCGGCAGGCTGAGGCACAGGACCAAAGCTGGGAACAGTAACTTGGCAATCCGCATGGTGCTCCTCCCCGGCTTCCGTCGCGTGGGGATGGCGCGGAAGCAAACGGGTTCAATTCGTTCAAGCCATCTGAAAAATAATGTGCAACGTTGCGGTGGAGTCAATGGGCGCTCCGCTGCGGGTTGCAGGTTTAAAGCGAATCTGTTCGGCGGCGCGGATGGCGGACTCGTCAAGACCATGACCTAGTCCGCGCACAATGCGCAGCACGTGCAACTTGCCGGAGGCGCTGAACTCCACCTCGAGCAAAACTTCTCCTTCCACACGGGCGGCGCGAGCATCGGCCGTATAGCTGGGCGTGGGTTTGGAGAGAATCTGTACCGGGAGCGCGTCGGCCTTGGGCGCTTCGTCCCGACGCGCGACCTGCTTGACCGGTTCGCTGTTGGTGAAGCCAGCCTGCTTGATGGTGCCGCCGCGCCTTCCGCCGCCGGTGCCGGTGGCGACGCCATTGCCAAAGCCGGCGCTGGTCACCACGGCGCGAATGCCACGGCTGCCGCCCGTGCCGTTGCCATAACCGGATCCCTGCGGCAGATCAAAGGAACCGAGAGCGGCGATATTCACTCGCCCGCTGGTGTTATTGCCGGCGGGAACGCCGTTGGGATCGCCGAAGCCGCCGGTCTGGACCTTGCGCGCGTCGAGAACGGCGGTGGGAGTGGCGGAGCTTCCCGTGGAGAACGCACCCGTCTTCACCTGCGGCGAAGGTTTGGGCGAAGGACGCTCGGCGGCGACCGTCGGGAAGGTGGGCGCGGGCTTCGCAACCTGCGGCTTCACTTCCAGGAGATCAGGCTTGCGGGCCGGCGCTTCGATTTTCGGCGGTTCCAGCTTCGCGACTTCAGGTCTTTCGACCGGTTTCGGCCGGGCCGCCGCGAGCAGTTTCGGCGGAATGCGCTGCGGCGCGTGGTTCACCGGCGGCGGCGGCGCAAGCGAAACGTAAACGTACTGATGCTGGGGACCGATGGCGGCAGGGCGTATCAGGCCAAGGCTGATCAGTCCAGCCAGGCCGGCCGCCTGGACCAAAAAACCGGCGGTGAAGGCCTTCCGCCGCTTCGGCGCCGACGGAATACCGGCGAACATGGGAACGATGTTCGGTTTCAGGCTGCTCATGGTTGCTGGGCGTGGCGGCTTTTCGTATTGAGGGAGAGTAGCTGCCACCCCTGTGCAAGCCGCACATTACCAACTGCGCTGCGGCACGACAATGGCCACAGCCGTAACGAAAGTGCTTGTACCAGGTAGCTGCAGGCTAGGGGTTGGTTAAGGTTGTTCATTACTAAGTTACAGGTGTTTCGTCTCTCCTGTACCGGCAGGAAAAGGTAAATTCCTTGAATATCGCCGGAAAGCGAGTTTCTAGATTAACTACTTACTAAACAGACAGCAGGGGGCGAGCAGGGGTATGAAAGGCGGGAGGGAGGCACTACGAAACCGGAGTCGTGGGCCGATAGTGCGGATCATTTTGGACACGCCAAGGCTGCAGACTATGTAAGGACAACCCAAGCGAGGAATTATCTCCATGGAAGACTGTCTATACAGGGGGCGACTGTAAGGGAGCGGTGAACTGTTCGAGCGTGATGGAGGGCGAAAGTTGCTTGACGCGGGCGAAAACATGGTCGCGGTCGGCATCGGACTTGGCGGTGGCATAGCGCCGGCGCAGGACGGAAATTTTTTCCTTGCGCGTACGACGGCGGCGGATTTCGGGGCGGCGGCTGGGAGCGGACATGGAAACCTCGCGGGAGTTGCGATTAAGTGCCAGAGATTTCTATACACGGAGGCGGGACGGTAAAGCAAGCGCCCGATCGAATGGGCTCAACTCAGGCCGTGCGGTGCGGCCGGAACGGCAGACTCTTGACTGATTTTCAGGACCGGCGGGTGGTTCAGCGCGAGGGGAAATTCTGCATCAGGGAGCGGTACAGCTCCATGACGGTGTCATGGATTTCTGCGAGGAGAGTGGGGTCGGGTTTGCCGCGGGACCGCTTCTGGAGGCGGACGACGGTATCGCGGAGAGTCTGGAGGAATTCATCGCAGGCCGCGGTTTGATCGAGGTGGCGGCCGAGATCGGTGCAAATCTGCTTCTGGAGGCTGATGTCAATGTATCCGGATAAGGGCGCCAACACTTTCAGGCAGGCGGCGGCAGCTTGGTTGGAAGTTGCAGGCTTCGCGGAAGAGACTCGCGGTTTGCCGGGTTGTTTGCTTCGCGGCATGGTCGCACCGCAATACCGTAGCAATCGATAGATTATTAAATGATTGTTACACAACAAGTGTCTCGGGTACACGTGGCGTTAATCACCCAAGATCTTGACGATGACGCGCTTGGAGCGCCGGCCGTCGAATTCGGCGTAAAAGACCCGCTGCCAGGTGCCGAGGTCGAGGCGTCCGGCGGTGATCGGCAGAATCACCTGGTGGTGGACGAGAATTGCCTTGAGGTGGGAGTCACCATTGTCCTCACCGGTTTCGTGATGGCGATAGTCGGGGCGGAAGGGGGCGAGCGTCTCCAGCCACTGGTCAATGTCGTTGATGAGGCCGGGCTCGTTGTCGTTGACGTAGACGCCGGCGGTGATGTGCATGGCGGAGACGAGCGCGAGGCCTTCCCGCACGCCGCTCTTGTTGACGGCTGCTTCGACCTGCGGCGTGATGTGGACGTACTCGCGGTGCTTTTTGGTGTTGAAGGTGAGGTACTCGGTGTGGGATTTCATGGCGGCTCCTGAGACATTCAAGCGCGGAAAGACAAAGAAACGCAATGCTGGACTGGTCCCAACGCGGCCTATGCGATCGGCGTGCAGCAGGATTTCATTTTAGTGCGCGAAACCCTACAGCTATTTTCGTGTTGATACAACGGTAGCGCGCGCCTTCGTCAAAGTGGGTCTTCGAAGGACCCACAATTTGGTGAGACAAGGGAGGTAAGAAGAGATGAAGAAGCTGTTGGGAATGGCAGTCGTGCTCATGGTGGTGTCGGTCCCGGTTTTATGCCAGGACTATCCCAAGGCGGAGGTGTTTGGGGGGTACCAGTACACGCGCATTAATCCGGGCAGCGGGATCAGCGGCGAGAACTTCAACGGGTGGAACGCGGCCGTGACCGGAAACATCAACCACTGGCTGGGAGCGACGGCGGATGTCAGTGGGGCGTACAAGGACATCAGCGGAGTCAGCCTGAAGCAGCACACCTTCTTATTCGGCCCTACGATCGCGTCGCACAGTTCGGAAAAATTTACGCCATTTGCGCACGCGTTGTTCGGCGTGGCGCATGCGACGGGAAGCGGCTTCGGCGGTAGCTCGAGCGATAATGCATTCGCGACGGCGTTGGGCGGCGGCGTGGATGTGGGAGTGAAGAACTTCGCGATTCGCCTTGGGCAATTCGATTACCTGCTGACACGGTTCGGCGGCACGTCGCAGAACAATTTCCGGTATTCGGCGGGAATTGTGTTCCGGTTCGGCAGGTAGTTTTACGTTTGCGAAATGACGGCGGCCGGGGAGGCCGCCGTTTTGTTTGTCAATCAGCGCAGGGACTGTTCGACTTCGTCGATCCAGTCGGGACGCTTGAGGACTTCGCGGGGCTTGGGTCCGTCGGCGGCGCCGACGATGCCGTCGCGCTCCATGAGGTCAATGAGGTGAGCGGCGCGGCCGTAACCGACACGCAGACGGCGCTGCAGTAGGGAAGTGGACGCCTTCCCGAACTCCAGGACAAGTCGCACGGCATCTTCGAAGAGCTCATCGTTTTCCTCCTCGCCATTTTCTGAACTACCTGCGCTGCCGGCTTCCGCTCTGCCGTTTTCGTCCTTGGGCGCCTCGAGGAATTTTTCCTGATACTGGGCCAGGGCTTGCGACTTCCAGAACTCGACGACGGCGGCGATTTCCTTTTCCGTGACCAACGGGGCGTGCAGGCGATGGACGCGCGCCGAACCGGAGGGGAGATAGAGCATGTCGCCGCGTCCGAGCAGGGCTTCGGCGCCGTTGGCGTCGAGGATGGTGCGCGAATCCACTTTGGTGGCGACGCGGAATGAAATGCGGGCCGGGAAGTTGGCCTTGATCAAGCCGGTGATCACGTCCACCGACGGCCGCTGCGTCGCCAACACCAGGTGAATGCCGACGGCGCGCGCCATCTGCGCCAGGCGGGTGACGGATTCCTCGACGTTGTTGCCGTCGAGCATCATCAGGTCGGCGAGTTCGTCGATGATGATGATGATGTAGGGGAGGGGGCCTTCGCGTTCTTCGTCGCCGAACAGGCTGAGCGTGTTGTCGCCTTCGTACAGTTTGTTGAACTGGTCAATGTTGCGCACGCCTTTTTCGGCGAGCAGCTTGAGGCGGCGCTCCATCTCGCGCACGGCATTGCGCAGGGCGTTGGCGGCGAGCTTGGGCTCGGTGATGATCGGGGTGTAGAGGTGCGGCACGCCTTCGTAGACGCCGAGTTCGAGGCGCTTGGGGTCCACCAGAATGAGGCGAACCTGCTCGGGCGTGGCTTTGTACAGCATGGACATGATCATGGCGTTGATGGCCACGCTCTTGCCGGAGCCGGTGGAGCCGGCGATGAGCAGGTGCGGCATGGAGGCGAGGTCGGCGACCACGATGCGGCCGTTGATGTCCTTGCCGAGGGAAATCGTCAGCTTGGATTTGTGGCCCAGAAACTCCTGCGATTCGACACACTCGCGCAGCCAGATGGTCTCGCGCTCGCGGTTGGGGACTTGAATGCCGACGGTGGACTTGCCGGCCATGCGCTCGATGAGGATGCTTTCGGCGCGCAGGGCGAGACAGAGGTCGTCACAAAGGCTGGTGATGCGGCTGTACTTGATGCCGGCCTCGGGCTTGAGCTCGAAGGTGGTGACCACGGGGCCGGGGTTGATCTGCGTCACCGAGCCGTGCACTTCGAACTCGGAACACTTGGCGGTGAGCACGGTGGCCAGGGTCTTGAGCTCATCTTCGTTGATCGTCCCCTGCTCGTCGGGACGATGCAGCAGGGCGCTGGACGGGAGCTTGAAGCCGCCGGCGATGCGCGGCATGGTGGTCTTCGCTTTCTGATTGCTGTCGGCGCGCGTGGTGACTTCGGGGACGAGCGCGAGGTCGTCGGGGGTCAAGGTCGCGGGCGGCTCGGCAGCAGACCGCGGAGACGGCGCGGAGGCTGCGAGTTCTTTCTCGATGCCGGTCTGAACCGGCTCTGCCGGCCTGCGCTGGGCCTGCACCAGTTGCGTGCTGACCACCGCCTTCTGCTGGGCGCGGCGCTTCTCCAGTTGCTTTTGAGCTTGGGCCTTGGCGCGCGCCGCCCGCCAATCCTGGAAGCGATCCCGCAGGGCGAAGGCGAAAGCGAAGCGCGTCTCCAGCCACAGGCGGAGCGCCCCGAAGGAGAAGGCGGTCGACAGATAGAGGGCGACAGCGATGGCGCTGGCACAAACCAGATAGGCGCCGATCAGGTTGAAGAAGTGAATCAGGACATCGGCGGCGACGCGTCCGAGCAGGCCCTCGATGGGGATGGCGTGCAACCAGCGCCAGTGCCAGGGAAGCAGTCCCAGGAAGGCGGCGGTAAAGACGAGCAGCGAGCCGGCGCCGAGGACGCGCGCTACCGGCGATTCGACCTTGCGCGAGCGAAACCAGCGCCCGCCGAGCAGGCCGAGAAACACCGGCATCAGGAAAGCAGCGATCCCGGCGAATTGCAGCGACAGGTCGCTGCCGTAGGCTCCGACGATGCCGATCCAATTGCGCGACGGACGCGAAGGCAGCGGCGCGGAGGCGGTGTTGAACGACGGGTCGAGCGGAGAATAGGACGCAATGGCGAGGAAAAGGAGGAGCGCGGAGACGAGCAATAGGAAGCCGACAAGCTCGTTCAGCCGGCGATTGTTCGTCGGGGTGAAGACCTGAGAGAAAACCTTCATGTGGCGTATCGCGAGGTGCGACAGCCAGAGCAGGGTGATTATGGCAGGTTTCTCGGGGATTTGGGATGAAATTTCGGTTGGGTAACCGATCAGGCACAAGGCGGAAGGCGGAAAGCTTCAAGATTCACGCGACTATCCTCAGCCGCCTGATTTTAGGATCCAGGCGAAGACGGCGAGGCCGAGGAGGATGCGGTAGATGGCGAAGGGGGCGAAGCCGCGCTGGCGGACCCATCGCATGAACCAGGCGACGACGACATAGGCGACGAGGAAGGAGACGACGAAGCCGATGATGAGCACGATCCATTCGTGCAGGTCGCGTGGGGCGATGCCGATTTCGCCGCCCGCGCCCGGCTTGTGGCGCAGGGATTTCAGCAGGTCGTAACCGGTGGCGGCGATCATGGTGGGAATCGAGACCAGGAAGGAGAATTCGAGCGCGGCGGGCCGCGACATGCCGGCGGTTTGTCCGGCGGCGATGGTGGCCATGGAACGCGAAGTGCCAGGGAAAACCGCGGAAAGGATCTGGCAGGCGCCGATCCAGATGGATTGCGGCAGGGTCATCTGATAAACGCTCTCCGTCCGGTAGCCCGCGGTAGCGGCGCCGAGGGAGCGCGCGCTGCCCGAGTTGGCGGGAACGATGCGAGGCGCGCCGTACATTGCGTCCACGATCCACATGACGATGCCACCGACGATCAGGGAAGTCGCCATGACGTAGAGGCTCTCGAGATTTTTGCCGATGACATGAGTCAGCAGGTAAGCCGGACCGGCGGTCACGACAAAGGCGACGCCAGTCAGAGTAAGGGGATGGTTCCACAGGTCGTGGCGGCCGTCCGGACCTTGGGGAAAAGTCTTGATGAATTCCTTGAGGCGGGCGCGGAAGTAGATGGGCAGGCACAGAATGGCGCCGAGCTGGATGACGATGGAGTACATCTTCCAGTAGCCGCTGGCGAGGTCGAGCCCCATGGCTCGTTCGACGATGCGCAGGTGCGCGGTGGAGCTGACAGGAAGAAATTCGGTGAGGCCTTCGACGATGCCGAGGAGGACGGACAGTAAGTAGGGGTTCAAAAGATCACCTGAGAGTACCGAGTACCGAGTACCGAGCGGCTGGTTCCAAGTATGTTTGCAACCCGAAAATTTCCCTCCGGGGCTAAAGCCCCAGTGTTCTTGCGGCATTGAGCGGCACGGCTGAAGCCGTGCCCTTCCCAAGCGGTAGCCATTCACTCTACTGCAGTCCCGTAGGTGGGGATTCCCTGGTCCAATTTATACAACAGAGTTTGAGCGCGGTCGGCCCAGTCGCTTTGTGGAAAATTGGCGATGACGCGCTGGGCCAGGGCAACGGCCTTGGCTTTGGCGTCGCCGATGCGGTTCGACTTGCCGTCGTTCTTGTAGAGCTCGATGAGGGCAGAGCGGCGGTAGGCGGCGTTGTACCGGGCCTCGGCGGCGACCGGCGACTGGGGATGCTCGTCGGCGTATTTCTCGTAAACCTCGCTTCCTTTTCGGGGCACTTCGATTCGCCCTGCCAGTCTCCGCAAAGTTTGTTGTCGAGCATGTCGTAGGCGGCGAGGTCAGCCCACTTGGTGTGGGGAAATTTCTTGACCACCTGTTTCATCAGGTCTTCGTCGATGCCGTAAAGACGGCTGCTGGGGGCTCCGCGGCCGGAAGGGCGCCCGAACATGTCGGCGCGATCGATTTGCCAGCGAATGTCGGCGGCGCGGTACAGCGCTTCGCCCGCCACCGGCGACTGCGGGAAATATTCGGCGGCGCGGTAGTAAAGACGGAGCGCATCCTTATCGGCGCCTTTGCGCCCGCCGCGGCGGCTGGCTTCCTGGTCGCTGGCCCCGGCTTCCCCGACCAGCACCTTGTCGCCGTTGGGCGTGGCGGCGCGCACCACACCTTTGTCGAGGATCCAGCCGCTGATGTCGCGGCCTTCGCTGAGTTCGGTGGGTTCGGAGAGAGTGGCGAGCACGTGGAGCCAGTCGCGGGATTTCTCGATGACGGCGACCTCACGGCCGCGATCGATGGTGGCGATCCTGGGAGAGCTGGTGTCGGGCGAAAGGTAGATTTGCGCGACGCGCACCATGACGCCGCGCTCGGTGGCGGCAAAAGAGAGAGGCGCGGCGAGAAGCAGCGTTGCGATCAGGAGATGATGCCGGAATCGCATGATCAGTGAACTCCTGCGGTGATGTGATTCGAGCAGCAGGGAAGAATCACTCCAGCGCCGAGGCGGTTTGGGACAAAACGCCCGCGAGCAGGGCGGGATCGATGGTTGCCGCCGCTGATGACGGCGACGGTCTTGCGCGCCGGGGGGAGTTTGCCGGCGCGAAACAGGAAGGCGGCAAAGGTGACGGCGCCGCTGGGTTCGGCGACCAGCTTGGCATCGAGCGCGAGGGTGCGGATGGCCGCAAGGATTTCCGATTCGGAGACGGTGACCATGTCGTCCACGAAGCGGCGGATGTGCTCGAAATTGATTTCGCCGACGGACTGGGTGCGGAGGCCGTCGGCGAGAGTGCGTGCAGTCTGGTCGGCGGAAAACTCGACGATGCGGCCGGAGCGGAAGCTGGCCTGCGCGTCGGAGGCGAGTTCGGGTTCAACGCCGATGACTTTCGCTCGCGAGCCGCTGAGCTTGAAGGCGGAGGCGATGCCGCTGATGAGGCCACCGCCGCCGACCGGGACCAGGACGAGGTCGGCATCGGGCAGGTCGGCGAGGATTTCCAAACCGGCGGTGCCGGCCCCGGCGATGATTTTTTCGTCGTTGTAAGGCGGGATGATGGCGTAGCCGTGCTCGCGGGCGAGATTCTCGGCGCGGGCTTTGCGTTCGGAGCTGGCAGGACCGACGAAGACGACTTCGGCGCCGAGCGCACGCGTGCTGTCAATCTTGATTTGCGGCGCGTTGTTGGGCATGACGATGACTGCTTTCACGCCCAGGGCGCGGGCAGCGTAGGCGACGCCTTGAGCGTGGTTGCCGCTGGAATAGCTGATGACGCCGTTGCGGCGTTCGGCGTCGGCGAGCGAGGCGATTTTGTTGTAAGCGCCGCGCAGTTTGAAGGAGCCGATGGGCTGCAGGCTCTCGGGCTTCAGGTAGAGTTCACGGCCGGGTTGCTGGTGCGGGTAGGGGATGAGCGGCGTGCGGACGGCAATTCCGCACAGGCGCGAGGCGGCGAGAGTGATGTCGTCGAGGCTGACCATGGAAACGAATGATTATATTTGCGTCCCAGGAAAAAACATTGAACCGCAGAGGACGCGAAGGACGCAAGGGACTGCCGAAGTGACCTTGAAAGTGCGCGCGGAGTGGGCTCCGCGACTTGCGGCGCAACATCGGTGCCGCCTCGCTCAGGATGACATCCCATCGGGATTCTGTGTGAATTTGACAACTGGAGCCCGAAGAGCTAATCTATCACAGCGAAGAAAAGGCGAATATCTCCCGCTCCGGATTTCAACATGAGTTCACTTCTGCTGCTCGAACCGTGCGAGCCCTCATCGTCTTTGGTGGGAATCGCGCGGCTGGCGGCGGAGGGCGAGTCCATTTCGGAGGGCCACGACGTCGAGTTTTTCACGCTGGCGTCGCGCTCGCTGCTGAACCGCTGCACACGGATGCCGTTCACCTGGACGATCAACCCGTATCGCGGGTGCGAGTTTGCCTGCAAGTACTGTTACGCGCGCTACACGCATGAGTTCATGGAGATGCGCGACGGCATGGATTTCGAACGCAAGATTTACGTGAAGCAGCGGGCGGCGGAGTTGTTGCGGCGCGATCTGCGGAAGGTGAAGCCGGGTGAGCAGATTGCGATCGGCACGGCGACCGATCCGTATCAACCGGCGGAGCGGCGGTTCGAGGTGACGCGAACCGTCCTCGAAGTGTTTGCCGAGCAGCGTGGATTGGACATTGGGATCGTTACCAAGTCGGACCTGGTGCTTCGCGATTCGGAGTTGCTGGGCGAGGTGGCGCGGCGGAACAAACTGTTTGTCAATCTGACGATCACGACACTGCATACAGACCTGGCGCGAATTCTCGAGCCGAGGGCGCCACGTCCCGACCTGCGGATGAAGGCGGTGCAAAAGCTCAATCAGGCGGGGGTGCCGGCGGGCGTGATCTGCGCGCCGGTGATTCCGGGAATCACGGATTCGGCACGCGATCTGGATGCGCTGGTGAAGGCGACAAAAGAAGCGGGCGGGCGGTACATCTTCGCCAATGCGCTTTTCCTGAAGCCGTGCTCGGCGGCGATTTTTCTGCCGTGGCTGGAAAAGGAATTTCCGCACCTGGCGCAGACCTATCGCGAGCGTTATGGAGCGCGCGTGCACCTGGGTCCGGCATATCGCAAGCGGATTTCGCAACTGATGGCGCGCTTGCGGCAGAAGCATGGCATCGGGACGCGGTCTGACCGGGAACGGTTGGAGAGGCAGGCGTCGGCGGGCGAGCAGTGCGCGGCACCGAGGGCGAAGACGGCAAAACACCAAGAGCCCGCGGTCGAGATGCCGCTGCTTGAGGATCAACTCCGGCTGTTCTGAGTCGCGAGTCAAGCAAGCAAAAAGTTCTTCAACTCTGAATCTTTTACTCTCATTTGGCGAGCGAAAACGTGTCCACAGCCGTTTTTTTCGGATTGTGGGAATGGAACGTGAACTGCATTCGCTTTAAAATAAGACCAAGTGTTAAGTCTGAATTCTGCCGTCGCGCTGACGTCAGCCGAGCATGCGCAACAGCAGAAATGCGAGCGGCACCGCACGCAAATGATGGCTGCGAATCGAGCCCTGCCACTTGATCGCGCACGGTTGTGGGGACATTTTGCGGCGCCGCAAAGGTATGGCATGGAGTCCCGCAGACCGCCTGGCAGGAAGACCGCACGCATCCTCACAATTTTTTCTATCCTGGTGTTTTTCTTGCTGTTGGGCTGCGGTGGCGGCCAGCAGGCGAACCCAGCGAGTTCTCCTCCCCCGGTGGCTCCTCCTCCCCCGGTGGCTCCTCCTCCCCCGGCTCCTCCTCCCCCGGCTCCTCCTCCCCCGGCTCCTCCTCCTGCCCCCGTCACCCATTCCGTTCATTTGACTTGGGCGCGCAGCAGCTCGACTGACGTCCTTGGCTACAACGTGTATCGCGGAACCCAATCGGGCGGGCCTTATGTGAGGCTCAACCCCGCGCTGCTCGCGAATCCCGACTACCTGGACACCGCCGTGCTCGCAGGACAGACGTATTACTACGCCGTCACAGCCGCCAGTGCGGTGATGGAAAGCGACCGCTCGGCGGAAGCTGTGGCGGTGATTCCGACTCCCTGAAGTGACACGTTGCCCAGGTTCACGGTCCTGGAGGAAGCGCGTTAAAGGGCACGGGCGCCGGCAGGCGTGATCTGAGCGCCGGTGATTCGGGGGATCACGAATTCGGCGCGATCTGCCTATTTTGAGCCAATCGATGAAACCAAGCATCCTCGGCGCTTCTTGCAGTATTATTTGATTGACATTTCAAAAATACCAAGTAATAATGTTATAACCTTATGTTTACGGAGCAAGAGTATGCAGAGTTCCGTTTCAGTTTCGAACGCGGCAAAGGTGAAAGTTGCCGACGAGGTGTGGATTGCGACCGCACTATTGCATCGCGAGCATCCTGACCGGAGCGATTTTTCGATCGAGGAAATTGTCGAGCGAGCGCAACGGGAGAAGCTCTGTGCTCCGCTTCGGCCGGGTGTGTATGTGCATGTAGTCCAACATTGCGTGGCCAACCGTGCACCTAACCCGGGTCGTTACCGTATGCTGTTCGAAACGGCGCCTGGACGCCGTCGTCTGTATCGCCCGGGCGACGCATACCATCCAGATCGTGAAGGATCCAAGACCGTACCTGACCGGGAAGATCTTCCTTATGGCTACAGTGGATTGCTTACGTGGTACCGCGACTGGTGCGCAGCGGCATCGAGCAGTGCTCTGCATTCCGACCCACTACTGTCTTTGGCTGGATCGGGCAAGGAACTCTGGGCCAGCGAGTCCGCCGACGATTACGTGCGCCGGCTCCGGGAAGGCTGGCAATGAGCCGGATCTTTTGGGACACCAATTTGTTCATCTACCTGTTTGAAGGGTATGGCGAGCTTTCAAATAGGACGGCCGAGCTTCGCGCCAGAATGTTAGCGCGCGGCGACCAATTGCTGACTTCGACGCTAACCCTCGGTGAGCTTCTAGTGAAGCCGATCGAGCAAGGGGACACAGAGCTCTGCAAGAAATACGAGGCGACGGTGTCCGCGACCTCTGTTCTGCTTACCTTTGATACAAACGCCGCGAAAATCTATGCACGGTTGCGGTGTGACCGTTCGCTTCGCGCGCCGGACGCGATCCAACTTGCATGCGCCGCCGCGACCGGCGTAGACCTGTTCATCACCAATGACGCGCGTCTGCAAGGAAAACAGGTGACAGGAATCCATTTCATTGTGCCACTCGACCGAGTACCCGTTTGATAGGGGATGGAAGTCGCGTGCATTATGGTCCGGGCGGAAGGGCGCCCAGCGTGATCGGCTGTGTAAGCGTCAGGCGGGCGCGGCGAGCGTCGTGTTTCTGCCGGAAGTGGGTCATGGCGCGGCGTCCCCAAGTGCGCACGAAGTAATAGTTGAGGGTGGCGCCGATGGCGGAGCTGAGGACGGGAACGAGGCGTCCGGCCCAACGCTCGACGACGTCGCCGCTGGCCTGCACCGCGATGCGCTGGATGACGCGCGGAACGAAGCGGTTCACTACTTCCTTTTCCATTAATTCGCGGCTGATGTCCACGCCGGCGGCACTGGCGGCGGCGACCCAGAGGTCGGCGAGTTCGGCGTCGGTGGCGTACTGGAATCCGTAAACCAGGCTGAGCTTCTGGATAGTGCGAATCGTGATGCCGGCCAGGATGCTGAGGTCAGGCACGATGGTGAGCACTCCGCCCAGGCCGAGCCCGGCGCCTTCGACGGCGGCCACTTTCATGCCGGAGCGGATCACGTCAACCGCAACCAGGTCGAGTTGCTCCTGGGAGACGGAGAACACGCCGTCATAGGTGCTGATGGGCAGGCCGTAGCCGGTGCGGAGCTGGAGTAGGAAATTCCGCGGGTCCACCTTGACGGTTTCGTAGGCCTGGGTGAGGCCGCGGCGCAGGCCATCTTCGACGCGCAGGCGGAGCCAGGATGGTTTCGCTTCCGGCATCAATTGTCAGCATACACCGGTCGTCCTGCCGCGTTCGAGGGCGAACGCGCTGCACTCCACGGACTCCTGCGTGACCTGCTGTGCTAGCATCAGAGGTTCACACATGCCTACTGGAAAGCTCCATATCGTGCCGCTGGGCGGACTCGGCGAGTTCGGAATGAACTGCATGGCCGTGCGCTGGGGCGACGACATCATTGTGATCGACGCCGGCCTGATGTTCCCCGAGACGGAATTGCTCGGGGTGGACATCGTTGTTCCCGACATTGCTTACCTGATTGAGAACCGCAAGCACGTGCGCGCGATCGTGCTGACGCACGGTCACGAGGACCACATCGGCGCGTTGCCGTGGATCCTGGCGGAGCTGAACGTGCCGGTGTACGGCACCGAGTTCACGCTGGCGTACGTGGAGGACAAGCTCGACGAGCACGAGTTGCTGGACAACGCCACCCTGGTCGAGATGCGTCCCGGCGAGATGGTCACCATCGGGCCGTTCAAGATCAAGCCGATCCACGTGACGCACTCGCTGGTGGACTGCGTTTCGCTGGCCATCCACACGCCGCTGGGCGTGATCATCCACACCGGCGACTTCAAAGTTGATCCCACGCCCACCGACAACAAACTGTTTGACCTGCATACCTTCGCGGAGTACGGCAAGGAAGGCGTGCTGGCGCTGTTCCAGGATTCGACCAACGTGGAGCGCACCGGGTACACGCCGAGCGAGCGGGCGGTGGGGCGCAAGTTCGACGAGGTGTTCGCGCGCGCGCCGCGGCGGCTGTTCATCTCTTGTTTTTCCTCGTCCATCCACCGCATCAAGCTGGCGATTGACATGGCGTACCAGCACCGGCGCAAGGTGGCGCTGGTCGGGCGCAGCATGAACGACTCCACCGAGATCGCGCAGGATCTCGGATACATCGAAGTGCCGGACGGGCTGCTGATTCATCCGGGGGAGATCAAGAATTTCCCGCCGGAGCGGGTGATGGTGCTGATCAGCGGAACGCAGGGCGAGCCGATGTCGGGACTGTCGCGCGCGGCGGTGGACAATCACAAGCACGCGAAAATCGAGCCGGGCGACACGGTGGTGATGTCGTCGCGCATCATTCCGGGAAACGAAAAGTCCATCTACCGGATGATCGATCACCTGTACCGGCGCGGCGCCAACGTGATTTACGAGGACGGATCGCATCCGCCGGTGCACGTCAGCGGGCACGCCAGCCAGGAGGAATTGAAGCTGCTGATCAACCTGGTGAAGCCGCGGTATTTCATTCCGATCCACGGAGAGTACCGGCAACTGAAGCGGCACGCGGATTTGGCGGGCAGCATGCTGGGCGCGGTCGGATCGGTGATGATGATCGAGAGCGGCGACGTGCTGGAATTCGACGAACTGGGCGCGCGCAAGGCCGGGCGAGTCGCGGTGGGGCGCGTGTGCATTGATTCGGGATCGCGCGGGGACGTGGTGGAAGACCTCATCATCAAAGACCGGCGGCATCTCAGCGAGGACGGGATCGTGCTGCCGATCATCGCCATCAACAAGCTGACGGGGCAGATCGAGTCGGCTCCGGAGATCGTGATGCGCGGGTTCGCGGCGGCGGGCGCCGACAACGGCCTGATGACCGAGGCACGCCAGATCATCATGGACACGCTGGAGCACTCGACCGAAGAAGAGAAGCGCGACTGGGGCGTGATCAAGGAAAAGATCCGGCAGGACCTGAAGCGGTTCATCGTGAAGAGCACGTCGCGCCGGCCGCTGATCATGCCGGTCATCCTGGAGATTTGAGGCGGTCTTCCGGGGGTGATGAAAAGGCGGTTACTTTAGGCATATCCGCGGCCCCAGAGTTATTGACACGCGATTCCGATACAGGTTACTGTACGGCATCATTGGATGACTAAGTTGAAGGACGACAGGCCAATCCGCACCGCGTCTTCGGCACCAACGCCGGCCAGTGTCGTCGTCTGCACAGCAACAACAACAACAACAATCACAGGAGCGCACGGCGGATGAGGTAGTTCAGCCAGAATCAGGATTTGAAAGCCACCTCAGCCGCCGGCGAAGGTGGCTTTTCTGTTCTTGCACACTTTTGAGAAACGGGGAAGGCGATGAGTTCGTTAATGATGAAATTCGGGGGGACGTCGGTCGGGTCGGCGGAACGCATTCGGCAGTCGGCGCAAATCGTTCGTGACGAGCGCCGCAAGCATTCCGTGGTGGTCGTGGTTTCGGCGCTGGGCGGGATCACCGACTTGATCATGGAGACTGTAAACGCGGCTTGCGCCGGGGATCACGACGGCTCGGAGGCAAAACTCGAGCGAATTGAGCGGCGCCACCGCGAGGTGGTCGAGGAACTATTTGGCGGCGACAGGCGCGAAATGGTCATGGCCGCGATTGGGGAAGTGCTGCGGGAACTGCGGGAAGTGTGCGGCGCGCTCCTCATGCTGCGGGCGGCCACGCCGCAGGTTCTGGATGTTGCGCTGGCGATGGGAGAGCGGATGTCTGCGCCGATCTTCGCCGGGCAACTCTGCCAACTCGGAATGGATGGGCGAGCGTTCGACTCGATCCGTCTCCTGATCACCAATGACAATTTCGGAGAAGCCAGTCCCGACATGGAGGCGACGACTCACCTCAGCCGCGAATGCCTGTTGCCCGTCTTGCGCGAAGGCGCCGTTCCGGTCGTCACGGGCTACCGTGGTGGGACGGCCGCGGGGCAGCCGACGACGCTGGGCCGTGGAGGGTCGGATTACTCGGCCACGATCCTGGGCGCGGCGCTGAGCTGCGACGAGATTTGGATCTGGACCGACGTGGACGGCGTCATGAGCGCCGACCCGCGCATCTGCCCCGGCGCCGCCATTCTGCCGGAGATCACCTTCGCCGAAGCGATCGAGATGTCGTACTACGGCGCGAAGGTGATCCACCGCAAAGCGGTTCGCCCGGCGTTGGAGCACGGGATCCCCGTCCTGATCAAGAACTCGTTTTGCCGCCAGGTCGAGGGAACGCGGATCGCTGCCGAGGCACAACGGAATGGGCACGTGGTGAAGGCGGTCACGGCGGTCAGTCCGGCGGCATTGATCACTCTGAACATGCCCAACGGAGGCCACTTCGAGGATCTGTTCGGGCGGCTGTTCCTGGGGCTGGGACACGAGCGCATCGACGTGCTGTTCTCGACGCAATCGTCGTCGGAAAACGCCATCGGCCTGGTGTTTCGCGAGCACGATCTGGAACGCGCGTTGACCGTGACCGAGCGGGTGTTCCGCACCGAGATCAAGCACAGCATGATGGCGCCCATCGCGGTACAGCGCGACGTGGCGGTGATCGCGGTGTTGGGAGAGACGATGAAGGGCAAGTGCGGCGTGCTGGCGCGCCTGTTCACTGCGGTGGCGCGCTGCCAGGTGAGCGTGATTGCGGTGGCGCAGGGCGCCAGCGAAATCAACGTATGCTTCGCAGTGCCGGCGGTTTCCGCGCCGGTGGTGATCCGCGCCGTGCACGATGAATTCCTGGGCGCAGCGGGGCAGCCATTTCACGCCTACGAATCCGGAGATGACGATGAACAGACCCATGCCAGCCGCTGCTGCTAAGGGGAGCGCGGATGCGCAACTGCAGTGTTGCGGCTGCCAAGCGATTCAGAATGACCCGCAGCCGGATTTCCGATGCGCCGAATGCGGCGAGCTGCTGGAAGTAACGTACCCGGCGTGGGAGCCGAGTGGGCGCGACGCCTGGGCAGCGGACTTGAAGCGCGTGTGGAGTGAGCGCCGAAGCTCGTTTGCGCTGCTGGATAGAAGCGGTGTGTGGCGCTACCGGGAGTTGCTGCCGATTGTTGCGGACATGGAGAAGGTCGTCACGCTGGCGGAGGGCAATACGCCGCTGTATGCGATGCCACAAACGGCGCGCCGGCTGGGAATGCGGGCGCTGCTGGCGAAGCACCAGGGCATGAATCCGACGGGTTCCTTCAAGGACACAGGGATGACGGCGGCGGTGTCGGTGGCGCACGCGCGGGGGTACCAGTGGGTGGTGTGCGCGTCGACGGGGAACACGTCGGCGTCGATGGCGGCGTATGCGGCGCGCGCCGGACTGAAGGCTCTGGTGCTGCTCCCGGAAGGACAGATTGCGTGGGGGAAGTTATCGCAGGCGGTGGAATACGGTGCGGTCACGCTGCAACTCCGGACGGACTTCGACGGTTGCTTGCGGGTGGCGATAGAGCTGGTGCGCAGGATGCCGATGTACATGCTGAACTCGATCAATCCGTACCGCATTGAAGGGCAGAAAACCGCGGCCATCGAACTCATGGAGCAACTGGATTGGAACCCGCCGGAGCACATCATCGTGCCCGGCGGCAATTTGGGGAATTCTTCCGCACTGGGCAAAGGACTGCTGGAGATGCACCGGCTGGGGCTGATCGCGCGGCTGCCGAAGCTTTCGGTGGTGCAGGCCAAGGGCGCCAATCCGCTGTACGCGGCGGTCCACGAGCGGGGCGGCCGAAGTCTTGTGCCGGTGAAGGCGGAGACGATGGCGACCGCGATCCGCATTGGAAACCCCGTATCGTGGCGAAAAGCGATACGGGTGCTGGAGGCAACCGGCGGAACCTGCGAGCAGGTGAGCGAAGAAGAAATTGCGCTGGCCAAGGCGGAGATCGGCGCCGAAGGGCTAGGTTGCGAACCGGCATCGGCGGTCACGCTGGCGGGACTGAAGAAACTGCTGCGCAGCGGGTTCGTTGCTGCCGAGGAAAAAGTGGTGCTGGTGCTCACCGGCCATGTCCTCAAAGATCCCGACTACATCATGAAATTCCACGCGGGCCAGTTGTTCGAGCGCGCGACCGAACTTGGGAGTGAACTGGATCGCCGGCGCCGTCCTCCAATCCAGGTCGAGGCGGAATTGGAGAAGGTCATGGCGGTGCTGGAGAAGTTGCAGGGGGAAGCATGAGTGCGGCTGGAAGCAACCATGATCGCGGGATGCGCGGGATCGAGCTGAAGCTGCCGGCGAGTTCGGCGAACCTTGGCCCGGCTTTCGATTCGGCGGCGATGGCCCTGGATCTCTACCTGCACGTGCGGGCCGAGGCGGCGACCTCATTTTCGGTGACCGCGAGCGGACGTGATGCGGAAGTGTGCGGCAAGGTCGAGCGCAACTTGATCCTGGACTCCTATCGCGAGGTGCTGAAAAACGCGAAGGCGCGGTGTGTGCCGCTGGCGCTGAGGATCGACAACGAGATTCCGGTGGGGAAGGGCTGCGGGTCATCCGCCGCGGCGCGGTTGGCGGGAGTGGCGCTCGCGGTCCACTTCGGCGGACTGGCGTGGACGGACGAGCAGATCCTCGACGAAGCGGTCCGCCTCGAGGGCCACGCCGACAATGTGGCTGCATGCTGGCTGGGCGGGTTCGTGATCGTGCAGGCGAACCGGAACGAACACGGAAAGCGCACGCAGGCGAGCCGGATTGAGGTTGCACGCGAGCGGCCGATGCTATTGGTTATTTCCGGCGGCGACCTGGCCACGGGACAGTCGCGCGCGCTGGTGCCGACGCTGTACGGCCGGGAAGTGGTGGTTGCCAATCTGCAAAGCGCCATGGCACTGGTGGCGGCGTATGCGCTCGGGCGCGACGAACTGTTCAGCACGGCGCAGCACGACGCGCTCCATCAGCCGTATCGCGCGAAAGTGTGCCCGCTGCTGCCGTGCTTGCAACCGCTGGCGGGGCAGGCCGGAATCCTGGCGGTGACGCTGAGTGGCGCGGGCAGTTCGGTACTGCTCACGTTGCGGCATGACGCGTCGCAGCACGAGGTACGCGACGCGGTCTCGGAGCGGCTGCGCGCCGCGGGCCTTGCCGGCGAACTGGTTTTCACGAAGATGGCGAAGCAGGGTACTTGCCGGACCCAACTGCCGGCACGGGCCATGGCCAGGGAGGGTGTGTGAAGGAAGTCAGGGTAGGAATCGTCGGGTTTGGCACGGTCGGGCAGGCGACGGCGCAATTACTCGCGGCCAACGCCGATCTAATCGAGGAGCGCAGTGGCGTGCGGCTGGTGGTTTCGGCGGTGTGCCGCCGCACCGCAATCCCTGCCGAAGCAATTCCGGCGGGGGCGCGCGCCTGCGCGTCGTGGACCGAAGTGGTGTCCGCGCCGGATGTCGATATCGTGGTGGAAACCATCGGCGGCAACGGCACCGCCCGCGAGGTAGTCAACCGGGCCTTGATGTCAGGAAAGCCGGTGGTGACGGCCAATAAAGCCCTGATCGCCAAAGACGGCGACGAGATCCTGGCACTGGCTTCCGAGCGCCGCCTGCCGGTTGGGATTGAGGCGACGACGGCGGGAGGAATCCCGATTGTCCGCGCGCTGCGCCGCTCCGCCACCAGCGATCAAGTGATCAAGCTGTACGGGGTGCTGAACGGAACGGTGAACTACATCCTGAGCCGCATGGAAACGGAAGGCCTGGAGTTCCAGGCAGCGCTGGAAGCGGCGCAGCAGGCCGGCTACGCCGAAGCGGACCCGCGGCTGGACATTGATGGCATTGATGCGCGCGACAAGCTGTGCATCCTGGCGAGGATGGCGTTCAATCTACGGCTGCATCCGGAGGACATCCCGGTCACCGGCGTGCGGCAAGTTTCGCAGGTGGACCTGCAATATGCACGGCGCCTGGGCGGGCGCATTCGGCTGGTCGGAGCAGCCGAACGCCAGGACGATGGAATTGCCGTCACGGTACGGCCGTGGCTGGTGCCACAAAATTCCATGCTGGGCAAAGTGGAAGGCGTGTTCAACGCCATCTTCGTGGAAGGCGAGCGCAGCGGCACACAGATGTTCTATGGCCGCGGCGCAGGCGGGCCGGCGACCAGCACCGCTGTGGTGGCGGACCTGATCGGGATAGCGCAGGGACTGGCGTCGAAAACGCCGGGACGGAACCCGATGCCCGGCTTCGGGCCGATCTCGGCGCTTCCACTGACGACGTGCGGAACCTCGTGCGAGTGGTATCTCCGGCTGAGCGTGCGCGACCATCCCGGCATTTTGGCGCAGGTGGCCTCCGTACTTGCGGAGTTGGAGATCAACATCGATTCGGTGCTGCAGGAGCCGCACTTGCCGAAGGAGCGGCTGTCGTTTGTGATCACCGTGGAAACCGTGTCGGAGCGCACGATCAGGATGGCGATTGAGCGCATCAACCAGTTCGAATTTCTCACTGAACCGGCCTTGCTGGTGCGCATGTTCGTGGGCTAGTCAGGCGGCGCGGGCGAAGTCAGCAAGGGTGTCAACGCGAGCGAGAAAGTAGTCGAGCTCATCTTCCGGCCAGAGCAGGTCGGGGCAGTGCATCGGCGGCAGTTCGGCCTCCGGCGCGACGAGCATCCCGACCATCTGCCGCGGGCGTTGGTGCTTGATGCGCTCGCAACATTCGGCGGCGCGGCGCAAGCCTTTTCGAACCGCGAAGAGCACAAGGATATAGCGGCCCGGCTGCCAGCGGGATTCGGCCTGCTCGATGGTGGACGCGAGTTCGACTTCGAAGCCGCGCCGGATGAGATTGTAGGCGCGGGCTACCAGGGTTCGCGGGCTGTCGTCAATCAGGAGGATGGTGCCGCGATTCTCGATGTGTTGCGGAGGCATGACACGTAGACCCATGGCGAACCGCCCGATTATGTTGGAAATCTTACTGCGCCGGCAGCGCCGACTTGCACCAACCCCGCCGTACATTCCCGGCAAGGAACGCGCGTCGTCTTGGATAGTAAAGGGGCCGGGGTGGGATGCTTATTTCGGCGGGGTGTCCGCCGGTTTTTCGAACAGCTTGGCGTCAAGCGGTGGGTTAATTTCGTAGTTCTGAATCTGCTCGGTCGCGCTGGGCTGGCCATCCTCGGTGACACTGCGTTGGAAGGGAACGGTGAGCCCGTCAACCGGGCGCCAGTCCGAGTAGTCGATGACGCGCTGCACCGGCCCACGCTGCCCGACATCCTGGTAGGAGACCTGCAATAAGCGGGTGCTCTGCGGGTCGAGCGCCCACTTGACGGAGATGCCGTTGCCGGTGACGTTGACAATCTGCGCCTCGGTGTTGCCCACCTTCTCGGTCCCGCCGAGGGTGAAAACGTAGGCGGGATCGGCGGTGCGTTGCGCGATGGCGATCCAGTCGCGCTTCAGAGTGTTCAGCCGGTCCTGCTTCATCGACGACGGCATGTCGCGCGTGCCCGCTCCCGGCATGCTCATGAACGCTGAAGTTGGAGAAACCACGATCAGCATCTCGCCCGGAATCTGTTCGGCAGTGACGGCGGCGCGGAGTTTGTCAGGGAACTGTACGGTCAGGTCGTTGTTGAATGTGATGGAGCCCTGGGGCGTGTGCTGCGTGCTGACCAGCTTTTGATGCAGGGCCTTGACGCGGTCGAGTTTTTCAGCGCCGCCGATGGAGCTGACGAATTTGTCCACCAGGGCGCGCGCTTTCGGGTCGGACTGGGTGGGACTGCGCCCTGCTGGAGCGCCGAGCGGCGGGATGGAGATATCAATCGGCGTCACCGGCCCGAGCGAGGACAGCGGCTTGCCGAACTCCGCCTGGTTGCCGACGACGAGCACGGCGAACTGCTGCGGGTGAACGTACTTGTGGGCGACGCGGTTGGCATCGTCGGGGGTGGACTTCTCGATCCCGGCACGGAAGCGCTCGAGGTAATCGGCAGGGTAGCCGTAATACTCGTACAACATGCGTTCGCCGAGGACCTTGTCCTTGGAATCGAAATTAAAGATGAAGCGATTGAGGATGGAGTCCTTGGCCTCGCGCACTTCCTCCGGGGTGATCGGTTTGGAGGTGAGCATGCCATTCAACTCGGCATGGAGCGCCTGGATGGCATCAACCGTGGTGGGACTCTTGGTGCCCATCGCGATGCGGAAGATGCCCGGATGATTGAAAGATGCGCCGATGCCGCCGCCCACGGAATACGCAAGGCCCTTCTCGGTGCGGATGGTCTTGAACAGCCGTGAGGCAAAGCCGCCGCCGAGCACATCGTTCATCACGTCCACGGAAAAGTAGTCGGGGTTGTTGCGCTGGATGCCGAGCGTGACCATGCGGATTTCGCTCTCGGTGACATCGGATTTTTCGATGAAGTACAGCCCGGGCTTGGGATCGTGGAAGACAATGTTTGGCTGGGGCGGGACGGGCGCCTGTGGCCACGATTCAAAAGCCTGGCGCAGGCGGCGTTCCATGGCGGCGGAATCGAAATCGCCGTACACGCCCAGGATGATGTTATTGGGGTGAACAAAGGTCTTATGCCACTGGACGAGATCGTCGCGGGTGATGGCAGCGACGGTGGAATACTCGGGGATGCGGGCGTAGGGATTGTCCCGGCCGTAGGCGAGGCGGACGGCTTCGCGTCCGGCGATTTCGCCGATGTCGTCGTTGCGCCGGGCGATGTCGGTGTTCATCTGGGTCTTCGCCAGTTCAAGCTTGTCGGCACGAAAAGCAGGTTCACGTAACACTTCAAGAAATACCGGGAAAACCTCGTCCAGCTTGTCTTTCAGGCAATTGAAACTGATGGTGGTGGAGTCGCCGCCGCCGCCGGTTTCGACCTTGGCGGCGCGAGTTTCGAGGAAGTCATCGAGCTCATCGCCGGTACGCTTGGTGGTGCCGCCGGTGCGCCAGACGGCGCCGTACGCATCGACCAGACCGACTTTATTCGCGGGCTCCTGGATGGAGCCGCCACGGATGCGCATCGTGCCGCCGACCACCGGCAGTTCGTGGTCTTCCTGGAGAAAGATGACCATGCCGTTGGCGAGCTGAATGCGCCGGGGTTCCTGCGGGTGAAACGGCGGCAGCGGCGGGATGGGGATCTGCTTCCATGGGGCCGCAGTCCCGCCGGTAGCGGGCTTGGCAGTTTTTGTGTCCGTTGGAGGATGCGTGGTTTGCGCCGGTGCGTTTTTTGGTGGCGGCGCTTGCGCCCAGACTGCGGACGTCACCAGGAAGAGAAGCGAAAGAGCTGTCGTACTGCGGAGGAAGGTGCGCGTCATTATTTCTCCTCCGGCTGCTGGGCGGGCGCGGCGCCGGCCATCTTGGTGCTCTCGATGATGCCGACGGTTCGGTTTTCGGGCACGAAAGTCTTGTTGGCAACGCGGCGGATATCCGCCTTGGTCACCTTGTCATAGCGATCGAGCTGGCGGAACAGTTCGCGCCAGTCGCCGAAGCGTGCCTGGAAGGTGGCGAGCTGCGCAGCGAGTCCCGCATTGTTGCCGAGGCCGCGGATGAGGTCGGCCTTGGCGCGGGTCTTGAACATGGCGAGCTCGTCGTCGGTGACATCGGAGGTCTTCAGCCGCTCGATCTCGGCGCGAATGGCGTCGCGGACTTCGTCGTTGGTATGGCCGGGCGTTGGCACGGCATAAAACGCGAACAGATGCGGATACTTGCTTCCGGGCCAGCCGCTAAACCCGGCCGAGTCGGCGGCGATCTTCTTGTCGCGCACCAGCGAGCGGTAGAGGCGGGAGGTGCGGCCATTCGACATGATGTCGGAGATGGCGTCATACACGGAATCATCGGGATCGCGGTAATCGGGACGATGGTAGCCCTCAATGTAGAGCGGCTGCGCGGTTTGGGTAAGCACGACGCGACGCTCGGCCTGCTGCGGCGGTTCGATGGTGGGATCTTCCACGGGCTGCGGCGCCTTGGGCAGGCGGCCGAAATACTTTTCCATGACGGGCAGGGCTTGCGCCACCTTGATGTCGCCGACGGCAGCGACGACCATATTCGCCGGAACGTAATAAAAGTGGAAGAAGCGCTCGGCGTCCGTGGCCGAGAAGCGGCGGAGGTCGGAGGCCCAGCCGATGGTCGGGCGATGGTAGGGATGCGCCATGAAGGCGGCGGCGATGAATTGTTCGAAGAGGCGGCCGATGGGATTGCTCTCGGTACTCATGCGGCGCTCTTCAAAAACAACGTCGCGCTCCTTGTAGAACTCGCGCATGACGGGCTCGAGGAAGCGCTCCGATTCCAGGTACGCCCAAAGTTGCAGCCGGTTCGACGGGAAGGAATAAAAGTAGATAGTCTGGTCGTCGCTGGTCTGCGCATTCATGCCGACGCCGCCGTTTTCCTCGATGATTTTGGGATAGGCGTTGCGCACGACGTACTGGTCGGCTTCCTTGATGGCGTCCTGCCACGCTTTTTCCAGTTGGGCGACCTTCTTGTCGTCGCGGCCAACGCGTTTCTCGGCTTCATGAATGTAGGCGGCATAGGCCTGCTCGACTTTTTGCAACGCAACTTTTTCAGCCGGCCAGTTGGTGGTCCCGATGGTCTTCGTTCCCTTGAAAGCCATGTGCTCGAACATGTGAGCCAGGCCGGTTTCGTTCTTCGGGTCCTGCACCGAGCCGGCGTCCACGAAGGTGTATCCCGAGAAGACGGGGGCTTCGGGGCGCTCCATCACCAGCAGCGTGAGGCCGTTGGGAAGCTTGCGGACGGTGATGCGTTTTTCCAACGACGCAATGTCCTGGCCGAGGAGCGGAACCGAAGCAAAGAAGAAAAGGAAGGCGAGCAGGTACGAAAGCAGCCTTCGCATGCGACCTCCGTGGGGCGAATCCAAACGTAAAACGTTACGCTGCGGCGGAAATGGCTGTCAAACGCGGGAGGCCGCCAACTGCGGGTTCCGAGTTGCGAGCTAAGCCCGGCGCAGGACGGTCACAGAGAAAGCCCGCTCTCTCCAAGCCAAAGCGAAAACCACGCGCGCACTCGCCGCAGCGGGTAACCGGCGTCCTGTTCACTTCGAGGTTAACAGTGGGGCTGTGATAGGAGTCACCGGCAAATGTGAAACCAGCCCTGTATGCGCGCGGTCGGGCATGGTATAAACCCAAGGCGAAATTTAAGGTCTCTGGAGGTCATTATTGTGAAGCGCATCGGTGTTTGCTTCTTTGTCATTTTGTTCTTCTTCTGCCTTGCCGCTCAGGCGCAAACCATCACTGTCGGGTTCACCGTATCGAAGACGGGAGCCCTCAACGTCGACTCCCTGGAGCAGTACAACGGGTTCGAGCTGTGGCGCGACCAGGTGAATGCCAAGGGCGGCATCAAGGCGGGCGGGAAGAGCTACCAGATCAAGTTCGCCAGCTATGATGACGAATCCAATTCCAAACGCGTGCAGCAGTTGTACACGCGCCTGATCCTGGAGGACAAGGCCGACTTTCTGTTCAGTCCCTATTCCTCCCCGTTGACCACCAGCGCGTCGATCGTTTCGGAGCAGTACGGGAAAGTGATGCTCACGACGGGCGCAGCCGACGAGAAAACCTATAAACAGGGAAACAAGTACCTATTCCAGATGTTTGCGACAGCGACGCAATACCTGGAGACGGCGATTGATGCCCTCAAGGCCAAGGACCCGAAGGCGACCATCGCGTTCGTGTACGAGGACGCGGCGTTCTCCGTGGCGGTCGTGAATCCGGCGAAGGGGTATGCGGAGAAGCAGGGATTCACGGTGGCGTTCAGCGAGGCGTATGCCCCCAATACCACCGACTTCAGCGCCATCCTGGACAAGGTCACAGCATCGAAGGCAACGGTTCTGATGGGCGGAGGGCACTACGCCGACGGTTCCACGCTGGCGCGGCAACTGTTCGCCCGGAAGGCGAAAATGAACATGGTCACGCTGCTGGTGGCGCCGGACAGCCCGAAATGGACGGAACTGGGGGATGCAGCAGTGGGGGTTTCGGTGCCATCGCAATGGGAACCGCAGCTGTCGGTGAAGCCGCAGTTCGGACCGACGGTGGCCGAGTTCAACAAGGCGTACACGGCGAAGTACGGCGAACCCAGCTACGAGTCGGCGGGTGGCTACGCGGCAGGCCTGATCCTGCAGCACGCCATCGAGCAGTCGGGCAGCATTGACTCGACGAAGGTGGCCGGCGCGCTGAACGGGCTGGATGCGACCACGTTTTATGGGCGGACCAAGTTTGCGACCGCGGCGAATGAGCATGGTCTGCAAGTCGGCCACACGATGGTGATCGCGCAGTGGCAGAAAAAGGGCGGGAAGCTAACCAAGGAAGTGGTCTGGCCTCTTGCCAACAAGAGCTCCAACCTGGTTTATCCCATCCACTGAACAAACCGGCCAGCGGCAAGGCGGGAGCAACGCTTGCTGCTGGCCGATTCCTGGACACAAAGAGGTAGGGAATGGGCGGCATTCTGGCCTCGATGATTGATGGTCTGCTGGTCGGCTCGGTCTACGGCCTTGCGGCCATGGGCCTGAGCTTGATCTGGGGTGTGATGGATGTGATCAATCTCACCCATGGCTCGATGATCGCGCTGGGCATGTTCGGCATGTACATGCTGTTTACCGCGATCTCCACCAATGCATACATCCTGCTGTTGCCGGTCATCGCCGGGGGACTGATCCTCGGAGTGATTGTGTACTGGATGTCGGTGCACTGGGTGGTGGGACGGCCCCCTCTGATGAGCCTGCTGTCCACGTTTGCGGTGAACATGATGGTGATCGGCATCGGCACGATCATCTGGAGCACCAGCCCGTACAACGTGGACTTCAGCGTACGGGGCATCACGGTGGGCAAATACACGTTTCCCGGGAACAGTATCGCAGCGGCGATCTCGGCCGTGGTAGTGGCGCTGGCGTTGGATTTGTTTTTGAAGCGGACACGGTTCGGAAAAGCCATCCGGGCGGTCTCCGGCAACCGAGATGCGGCGGAGTTGATGGGCATCTCCTCGACCGCGGTGCTGGCCACCGCGTTCGGTATCGGCATCGCGCTGGCCGCAACGTCGGGTGCGCTGGTATCCACACTTTTCCCCTTCACCATTCTTTCCGGCGGGGCTTACGAGCTGAAAAGTTTCGTGGTGACGGTGCTGGCGGGACTGGGCAAACCGTTGGGGGCGCTGGTCGCTGGTGTGCTGCTGGGCTTGCTGGAAGGACTGGTGACGCCGTTCATCGCGGTGAGCTGGGTACCGCTCATCGAATTCGCGCTCTTTGTCTTGGTACTGATCTTCTTCCCGCGCGGGATTTTTGCGAGGGCAAACGCGTGATTGTCCGCCGGCCGCTGTTATACCTGATCTTGATTGCTTCGGCGCTGTTCATAGCGATTCCGCTGCGCACGAATAACGTTCCGCTGCGCGAAGATCTGCTGCTGGTGGCCGTGGCCATCATCCTGGCCAGCAACCTCAACCTGATGATCGGGTATACCGGGTACGTCAACTTCGGCAATATCGTTTTTTATGGCCTGGGCGGATATGTCGGGCTCTACCTGGCGACGGTGAGGCACTGGAACCTGATAGCGGCCGCGTTGACAGCCGGCGTGGCGGTGATGATCTTTGCCCTGCTTTTCGGGCTGGCGATCTTGCGATTGCGGGGAGCGTACTTCGCGCTGGCCACCATTGGGATTCTGCAGGCGGTGCAGAGTTTCGTCTCCAACTTCGATCCGTGGGGTCGCTCAACAGGTATGTATGTATCGTTCGATTCGTACGCGCCGCTGGGCGGGGCGATGCGCGCGCTATGGATCACCTATTACCTGATCGTCGGAGTGATGGCGTTGTCCCTGATCCTGAGCCTGGGGATCAAGATTTCGAAATTCGGCCTGGGGCTGTTTGCCATTCGCGAGGATGAGGACGCGGCGGTTGTGCTGGGCGTGAATACCACCGTGTATAAGGCGATCATCTACAGCGTGTCGGCATTTCTGCCCGCCGTGGCCGGCGCGCTGATGTTTTTCAAGAACGGCATGATCGATCCGCTGACCGCCTTCGAGCTCATCGCCTCGATTGAAGCGATCGTGATGATGATGCTGGGCGGGCAGGGCACGGTGGTGGGCGCGGCGCTGGGAGCAGGACTGTACGAGCAACTGCGGTCCTCGCTGCTGACCTCGCCGAAGCTGTCCAACTTCCATCTGGTGATTGCCGGCGGGCTGCTGCTGCTGGTCATCCTGTTTGCGCCCGGCGGCCTGATCGGTTGGCTGTACAAGCTGGTGCCGCGCGCCCGGCAGGTGATTGAATGAACGTCCTGCTGGAAGGGCGAGGAGTCAGCAAGCGGTTCGGAGGACTGCTGGCCGTTTCCGACGTCAGCTTTACCCTGCACGAAGGCGAGATTCTCGGCCTGATCGGCCCGAACGGCGCAGGCAAGACCACGCTGTTCAACATTATCAACGGCGTATATCCCAACGACGGCGGCACGTTCACGTTTGCGGGACAGGACATCACCGGCTGGCCGCCCAACAAGCTGGTACACAATGGGATAGCGCGCACGCATCAGATCGTCAAGCCGCTGAACGAGATGACGGTGCTGGACAACGTCACGGTTGGCGCCTGCTTCGGCCGCGAGTATCTGGGCCTGCGCGCGGCGCACGAAGTGGCGCTGCAGGTGCTGGACCGAGTGCACATGGCCGATCGCGCCAACTTGCTGGCCAAACATCTCACCATCGCGCTCAAGAAGCGGCTGGAAGTGGCTCGCGCCCTGGCCGCCAAACCCAAGCTGCTGCTGCTGGATGAAGTGCTGGCCGGCTTGAATCCGACCGAAGTGGCGAAGATGCTGGAGCTCATCCGCGCCATCCGCGATCAGGGAGTGTCCATCATCATGATCGAGCACCTCATGCACGCGGTGATGAACGTGTCGGACCGGGTGATGGTGCTGAACTTCGGCATCAAGATAGCGGAAGGCAAGCCGGATGAAGTAGTCCGGGATCCGGCGGTCATCGAGGCCTACCTGGGCAGCGCGGACATTGCCGATAAATTGCGGGAGGGGCAATGAAGGACATTGCCCTCGAGGTCGAGAACATCGAATCCGGGTACGGCGAGGTGCAGGTGCTGTGGGGTGTTTCGCTCAAGGTACGCGCCGGGAAACTGACCACCATCCTGGGCGCCAACGGGGCGGGCAAATCGACGACCCTGCGCACCATCATGCACTGGCTGAAGCCGTGGAAGGGCCGCGTGCTGCTGGATGGCAACGATGTCACGCATCTTTCGGTGCATGGCAAGGCACAGCGCGGGCTGGTGCTGGTACCGGAAGGCCGGCAATTGTTCAGCGACATGACGGTCGAGGAAAACCTGCACATGGGCGCGTATCCCCCGCGCACCAGGAAGAATGTCGCCAGCAATCTCGAGCGCGTCTATACGCTGTTTCCGCGGCTCAAGGAACGGAACACCCAGCTGGCGGGAACGCTGTCCGGCGGCGAACAGCAGATGCTGGCGGTGGGGCGCGGACTGATGCAGGAGCCGCATGTGCTGATGATTGACGAGTTGTCGCTCGGCCTTTCTCCGCTGCTTGCACAACAGCTCTTTCTGACGCTGAAAACGCTGAAGCAGGAAGGCATCACGATCGTGCTGGTGGAGCAGAACGTCCACCTGGCCCTGGCGCTGGCCGATTACGCCTACGTCATGGCCGAAGGGCGCGTGCGGCTGGAAGGCCCGGCGCAAGAAGTGGCGAACATGGACGAGGTGCGGACGGCATATCTGGGGCTGTAGGCCGGCCTTGCAACCATCGGCCGGCCGGCAAGTACTGCCAGCAACTTGCGCCCGCGAAAGCGAATCCGATTGAGTATGTTCTACGCAGGCACATCCGGATGGGCGTATGCGGCATGGAAGCCGAAGTTTTATCCCGCCAAGCTGCCGCAGAAGGACTTCCTGAAGTTCTATTCCACGCAACTGAACGCCGTCGAGGTGAATTACACCTTCCGCCGCCTGATCAACGAAAAGACAATTGCGGCATGGATGGCTCAAACTCCGAAGCATTTCCGGTTTGCGCTCAAAGCGCACCAGGCAATCACCCATTTCCGGAGGTTGAAAAACGCGGAGGAGCCGCTGCAACGATTCGTTGATTCCATCCAGCCGCTGGCGCAGGCCGGACGCCTGGGTCCGGTGCTGTTTCAGTTGCCACCGAACTTGAAAGCGGACCCGGGCCTGCTGAATTCCTTCCTTGAGCTGGTGCCGCGAAAATTGCGCGCGGCGTTCGAGTTTCGCCACGGTTCCTGGTTCACAGAGGACGTGTTCGCCATCCTGAAGCGGCACCAGGCGGCGCTGTGCGTTGCCGAGACCGACGAGTTGCAAACCCCTGAGATGTTGACCGCGGACTTCGGTTATTGCCGGTTTCGGCGCTCCGAGTACTCGGCGGAGGAGCGGCGCCGGATCGCCGTCAGGATGCGCCAGCGGCTGCAGGAAGCCGGTGAGATCTACGCGTTTTTCAAGCACGAGGAGCAGCCGGAAAGTCCGCTCTACGCGCGGGCACTGCTGGAATCGATGAGCGGAACATCCAACGCCGCCGCTTAGGGTGTTATTCCTGCCCGCCAGGGAACCCATCTTAGTAATTACGACCCGCGAACGTTATCGGACATAATCACCGCGTGCTGATTTCCGCGCCCAACCACCGCGTGCTTGCCGGTTTTACCGACTACCTGAGCGTCGAAAGAGGTTTGGCGCCGCTTTCGGTGGAGGCGTATACCCGCGACTTGACGCAGTTCGCCAGTTTTCTTCAACAACAAAAACCGGCGCGGGCCTTGCTGCGCGCGCGACGCGAGGACGTGCGCAATTTCCTCGACCATTGGTTTTCCCAGCAGGCCGACGGGCGCTCGGTGGCGCGCCGGCTCTCCGCCCTGCGGCAGTTCTACAAATACCTGCTGCTGGACAGGATGATCGAGCAGGATCCGACGTTGAACATCGACACCCCGCGGCAATGGAAGGTGTTGCCCAAGTCGCTGTCGCGGAGTGAAACGGAAAGCTTGCTGCAAGCGCGGGCGCCGCGGATCGAAGACGCGTGGCACCTGGCGATTGCGGCGCGCGATCGGGCCATGTTGGAGGTGCTGTACGGCGGAGCGCTGCGCGTCAGCGAATTGGTCGGAATCGCGCTCAACGACCTGAAGATCGAGCAAGGATACGTGCTGGTACGCGGCAAGGGAGACAAGGAGCGGATTGTGCCGCTGGGACGCGCCGCCGTCGAGGCCGTTCTGGCGTATGTTTCCGCACCGAGATCGGTGCTGGCGGGGCAGCGCAGTTCACCGCTGGTGTTTATCGCGCGCGGGGCGCGGCGCCTGACCCGGCAGCGGGTATGGCAGATGGTGCGCGCGGCTTCGCAGGCGGGCGGGCGCCCGGCATCCCCGCACATGCTGCGACACAGTTGCGCCACCCACATGGTGGAGAACGGCGCCGACCTGCGCACCGTGCAAACCATTCTCGGCCACTCCGATATTTCGACCACGCAGGTATACACGCACGTGGCGATGGACCGGTTGAAGACGGTGTTCATGAAGCATCATCCGAGGGCAAAAAGAAGGAGTTAGGAGTTAGGGGTTAGAGCATTGGGTGAGCACGACGGACAAAACGGACGCGCGGCGAGGACGCCGGTCGAGAAGGGCATGGCGAATTTTCTCCGCAGCTTGCGCGAGCGCAATGCCTCGCGACATACCATCCATGCCTACGCGCATGACTTGGGCGAGTTCGCAAAGTATGTCGGGGAGCAGAAGTGGGAGGGCATTGACCACTTACGCGTCCGCGGGTTCCTGTCGCACCTCTACGAGCAGGGGCTGAGCAAGACGTCGGTGGCGCGGGCGCTGGCGGCCGTGCGGTCCCTGTATCGCTGGCTGGCGCGGGAAGGCATCGTCGAGCAGAACCCGGCAGCGCTGGTGGCGACGCCGCGCCTGCCGAAAAAACTTCCGCGCGTGCCGACGATTGAGGAAATCAACTCCGTGCTCGACGCCGCCATGCCGGACAACGCCGCCTTTCCGGAGCGCGACCGGGTGATCCTGGAGCTGCTCTACGGCTGCGGCCTGCGCAACTCGGAACTGGTGGGGATCAATCTTGCCGACATTCACTGGTCCAACGGCGCCATCCTGGTCCGGGGCAAGGGCAGCAAGCAAAGGGTGGTGCCGTTCGGCGAATCGGCAGGCGCGGCGCTCTCGACGTACTTGCCGAAACGCGAGCGGGAATTGAAGCGGCGGAAGAAATCGTCGCCGGCGCTGCTGCTGAACTGCCGTGGCGGACGGCTGACCACGCGGAGCGTCGGCCGGATCGTGAAGAGCATCGCGGTCGCGCATGGACTGCCGCCCGACCTGCACCCGCACACCTTGCGGCACGCCTTCGGCACGCACATGCTGGAAGAAGGCGCGGACTTGAGGGCGATCCAGGAGATGCTGGGACATGAGCGGCTGGCGACGACGCAGCGCTACACGCAATTGTCCATCCGGCACGTTATCCAGGTGTATGACGCCACCCACCCTAGGGCGAAATAGGACGTCATCGGAGGAGCAAGAGCATGTCTTCGAGTACAGGAGTAAGCACCGGGGCAGGAAACGTGTCCAAATCGTCCGGCGCGAAGAGGAGCGCGATGAGCAGGCTCGGGGCGGTGAATCGCGAACTCTGGCTATTGCTGGGCATGTTTGCCATCGCGCTGCTGCTGAATTCGCTGGTGGCGGAGCGTCGCATGTTGCTCGGCCTTTATGTGCTGCCAACGATCTTTTCGGCGTACTTCTACGGCCGGCGGCACGCGGTGATGACAGCGCTGGGCAGCGTGCTCCTCATCCTGGCGATCGCCTATTTCAATCCCGTGATTCTGGGCAGGAATTTTGGATTTGTCGCCGAGGAGCCGGGGTTCGATTTCATGGTATGGGGCGGAACGCTGGTGGTGATCGCGTACCTGATGGGGACGCTGTACGAAAGCAAGGAAGCCCACCTGCGCGACCTGCGGCAGAGTTATGAGGGAATTCTGATGATGCTGCAGCACATCGCGTCCGACAACAAGTACAGCCAGAATCACCCCTACCGGGTCTCGCTGACCGCCAGCAAGATCGCCGAGCAGATGGAACTGGGGTCGCAGCGAGTCGAAGACGTGCGCGCGGCGGCGCTGCTCCACGAGATTGACAAGGCTGGGATCACGAATGAGATGCTGTACCAGGCCGCCAACATGTCGGTACAGGAACTGCACGAGCTGCAGGCGAACCTGGAGCAGGGGCGGGAAATGCCGCAAGCGCAGGGCAGCGCGCTGCGGCGCGTGATTCCTACGCTGCTCGCCCACCACGTGCTGATGGAGAAGGCCGAGCGCTCGCAGAAACTCCCGAATGCGCCGCTGGAAGCGCGCATTCTGCTGGTTGCCGACGTGTACGATTCGCTGACCAGCGCCAAGGACTCGCACATTTCGCCTTCCGAAGCCGTGGAAAGAATCTTGCAGCGGGCGGGAATCGAGTACGACGCCGATGTCGTGGACGCGATGGTGAAAATCTTCCGCAAGCGCGGCATGGAGCCCGGTGAGCTGGCCAGGTCGGCGCCGTTGGGCGACTAGTCGGCAGCCTGGCGCTGTCCGCCTTCGTGCATCTCCAGCCACATCTCCATCACGCGCGCCTTCAGCTCTGCCGTCAATGATTCGTAAGTTCGCTCCGGATTGTCCACTTGCTGCGGCGGATCAATGGGGTCGCCAAAGGCGACGTGCAGGCGGGTGAATTTCTGGAATCCCTTGCCGCGCGGCCAGGCTTCGAAAAATCCATCCATGGCCACGGGGTAAATCGGCACTTTCAGGTGCGCCGCCAGAATGGCCGCGCCTTTCTTGAATACCTTGGGCGCGCCGTCAATGCTGCGCTCACCTTCCGGATAGAGGATCAGGACCTTGCCGTGACGCAGTCCGTAGGCGCCGGCGCGCATGGCGGGAACCAGGTTGGCGTCGGGATCAACCGGAATGAGCTTCAGCGAACGGGCCAGGGCGCGCAGGATGCCATTGCCAAAGATCTCGCTGGTGCCGACGTAAAACGCGTCGCGCAGGATTGAATAAGGAAGCACGCTGACCAGCACCGCTGGATCGAGGAAGCTCTGGTGGTTGGGGGAGATGATGCACGGCCCGTGCCGGGGCAGCTTCTCGACGCCGGTGACGGTAAGGCCGAAACGATCGCGCACAAAGAGCTGGAAGAGCCGGCCAAACAGAAACCAGGCGCGCTCGGTGACCGGCTTGCGGCGCGCGACGGCGAGCACTTCGGGATCGGTGGGATCGGTGTTGAGGATGGAATCCCAGGCGGCGCGCTCCTGAACGCGCCCGCTGCGGCCGACGCTCTGGCGCACGACATCCACCAGCTCGCGGACGGTGTAGACCTCGGAAACGGCCGCATCGGGCACGCTGGCGCCGAGCTCGCGCTCCAGCGCAACCAGCAATTCGACGCGCTCCATGGAGTCGAGGCCGAGGTCGAGTTCGAGATTGTCGCGCGGATGAAGCTGCCGCCGGGCCCCATCGGCGGCGCGGGTGATGACGGCGACGGCGCGGGCGACGTCCGGAGTCGCAAGCCACTGCCGCTCATCCTCGGTCAGAGTGCGGGCCAGTTCTTCACCTTCGACCTGGGCGGCGGCTTGCTCCTCCTTGACGCGACGTTCGACTTCAAAGCGTTTGATTTTGCGCGTGGTGGTGCGCGGCAGATCCTCCTGCCAGATGTCGAAGCCGAGAATGCGTTTGGTGCTCGGCAACTGCGCCGACAGCGTCTCGATATCGAACCGGATCACCTGGCGTGCATTCACGATCTTGCGCTCACGGAGCACTTCGAAATTAGGCACGACGACGGCGTGCAGGCGCTCGGCAATCGGCTCGCCCGGCCGCCCCTGCAGGCCGAGAACGCAGATCTCCTTGATGAAGGGGCTCTTCAGGTAGTGCGCTTCGATTTCGTCGGGATGGATGTTCTTGCCGTTGCTGAGGACGATGACTTCTTTTTCGCGGCCGGTGATGAATACGTTGCCGTGACTGTCGACATAGCCGAGATCGCCGGTGTGCAGCCAGCCGTCGCGGAGGACTTCGGCGGTGGCTTCCGGGCGTGCGTAGTAACCCTTCATGACGAGCGGCCCGCGGAGCAGAATTTCGCCGATCGCGGGTCCGCTGCCGTCCTCCAGCGGCTTGGCATCGCGCAGCTTGAGCTCCATGCCTTGCAGGGGCTTGCCGACGGAGCCGATGACGTTGTCGTAGGGCGGAGTGCCGATCGCGCCGCCGGTGGTTTCGGTGAGGCCGTAACCCTGGAGCAACTCGAAGCCCATGGCATAAAAATCACGGGCAATACCGGCATCGAGCTTGGAGCCGCCGGAGATGAGGTAATGCATCTTCGGTCCCAGTGTCGCGTGGACGGGACGGAACAGCAGCTTTCCCAAATTCAATCCGAAGCCGCGAGCGACGCGCGAGACTTGCAGCATCCAGCCGAACGCGCTCTCCGCAAGCCGGCCACGCGCGCCGGCTTGCTTCCGGATGCGCTCGTGAATGAGGTAGAAAAACTGCGGGACGCAGCAGAACAAGGTAATGTCGCGCTCGCGAAGGGCGCGCAGCAGCTCCGTGGTGTTGAGCGACTCCAGAAATACGATGCGGGCGCCTCCGGCCAGCGGCAGCAGCAGGTTGGCCATCTGCGCCAGGGCGTGAAACAGCGGCAGCACCCCGAGAATGGCGTCGCGCGGGGTGATGTCAATCAGCCGAAATACGCCTTCGGTTTCGGCGTGGAAGTTGTCGTGGGTAAGCATCACGCCCTTGGGATCGCTGGTGGTGCCGGAGGTGTAGAGAATCGCGGCCGTCTCATCGCCGGCAGCGTCAACCGGAGTGAATCCATCGGAGCCGGCTTTCACGATGGCGTCGAAGTCCGGTCCAGGCAGCGGGGGTTCGGCCGGTTCCAGCAGCAGCAAGCGGATCGGGCTGTCCGCGACAGCGCGCTGGGCGACGGGCAGGTGCTTGGCGTCCACGAACAGCAGGGAAGAGCCGCTGGCTTGGAGCAGCTTGGCAACCTGCTCGGCGTTAAACGCGGTATCCAGCGGAACCGTGACCATGCCCGCAGCGACCGTACCGAGATAACACGCAATCCAGCGCGGGCTATTGGCGGCAAGAATGGCGCAACGCGTGCCGCGTGCCAGGCCGCTGGTGACCAGCCACGAACCGAGGGCTTCGGCCATCATGCGCAATTGGCAGTAGGTGAGGCGCTCGATGTCACCAGCATGGCGCTGGATCTCGACCGCGACTGATTCGGGCCAGCGTTCTACCGACTGGAGAAACCCTTTGTAAAAGTTTGCCATGAGCGGAAGGTTCAGTTTATCGGACACGGCACCGAGAGCGCAGCAGGAAAGGCGCTGCGGTGGTGGTTCGAACTCCGGTGCGACGTGATGGAGCGCAGCGGGCTAGTGCTTGTCGCGCCGACCGCACTGGTCGCGGACGCGAGATCAGCGCCTACCAGTTGCTGGTCCGTCTGGCCCGCGAGATGGGGCATAGGACAGGGCAGGGCCCGTTCCTTGTCGCAAGGCAGTTAGCCGCATTACCAAAGTTACAGTCAAGCTGGAGCCTGGCCCGGCGATTCTCCTTGACCGTGGAGTTTTGCGCGTCATAATTGCAGGGATGCGGGGGCGCGTTCAAATCGCAGTTGCGTCTGCTATAGCATGCGTGGTGATGGTGATCCTCGTATCGCCAGCGGCGCCGTCGCCGCCGACCACGGAACCGAGCAGCCACACGGTTCAGCGCCCCAACGTTTCTATCCATATCACAGCCATACCTTCCATTACCGGGGTGTTCGACTCCGGCGTCGTGCATGAGATGGTGCTGATGCGATCGGGACACCCGACTGCCAGCGGCTGCGATATTGTAGACGTGACCACCGCCCGGCTCTGCTGACCGCCCATTTCCGATCCCACCCGACAGTTTGAGTTCTCCTGCGACTGGGAGGACGAGCAACTCCACAGAACTTCGAGACCGCTCGAGTGCCGGAGTCCAATGGGCATGACGAATCCTGTATTGGAATACTTCAAGTACGGGTCCGAAGCTCCTCTGCGCTTCCGATCAGCCGGCTCTTTGTCCACGGATTCGGGTTACTTTGCTTTTGGACCGCGGATCACCTGCTACGGCAGGACAGGGGTCGGATACCGCTCCAAACGAGCTGATCAGTCGCTCTATGATGCTTCGAAGTATTCTTCGGCTGAGGGAAGCACACTATGCTTGCCGTTCGATCCTGCCGAAGTAGTCGCCAACCTCACCCATGAGCGGTATCTGCGCGCTACTGCAAGTGCGTGTACCACGCGGGAAGAACAGCTCGCGCGGCGGCTGTATTATCTCGTCAGACCTATGTTGCGATTAGGATTGCGCAGCCGGCTGCAAAAGTGCTACTTGCGCAATTGGCGCAGGCTTGGTTTCCCGAGCTGGCCGGTTGATACGACCGTCGACATGCTGATGAAGAAGCTGCTGGCGCTCGCGGCAAAGGCAGCGGGAGTGGACAGCGTACCGTTTATCTGGTTTTGGCCGAACGGTCATAGCGCTTGCTCGATCATGACCCATGACGTAGAAGCCGAGTCGGGGAAACAGTTTTGCTCGACCATCATGGACATCGACGAGGAATTCAATATTCCGGCATCGTTTCAGATCGTGCCCGAGCGACGATATGACGTCTCGGATGTTTATATCGCTGGCTTGAAGGCGAGAGGGTTTGAGGTGAACGTGCAGGATCTGTACCACGATGGCCTGCTGTTCTCGCACTACAAGAAATTCAAGGAGAAAGCTGAAAAAATTAATCATTACGGGCGCAAGTTCGGTGCATCTGGATTCCGGTCCGCGGTCCTTTATCGGAATCAGGACTGGTTTGACCTTTTGGATTTCGAATATGACATGTCTGTTCCGAACGTGGCCCACCTGGATCCTCAGCGTGGCGGTTGCTGCACGGTGATGCCGTACTTCATTGGCCGTATGCTCGAGTTGCCGGTAACAACAACCCAGGATCATTCACTGTGGCACATCCTGAAGGACTACTCGATCGATCTCTGGCGTCGCCAGATGGATCTGATACGGGAGCAAAACGGGCTGATCAGCTTCATTATCCATCCCGACTACCTGTTCGATACGCGTGCGCAGGCGGCGTACAGGTGTTTGTTAGCGGCGCTCAACCAGTTACGATCCGAAAACAACGTCTGGATCGCCCGTCCCGGCGAGGTGAATCGGTGGTGGCGGCAAAGAAGCGAGATGAAACTGGTTTCGAGAAGTGGAAAGTTGGTCATTGAAGGCGAGGGAAGCCATCGGGCGCGTATTGCATTCGCCAAGATTCAGGGCGATGACATTGTTTACTCCCTGCCGAACAATGCTGATTATGGACACGACACAGGATGCGATAATTTGCGTGTGTCGCAGTGCCTTGGCAGTGTCATCGCGAACGCGAACGCTCGCGGCGCTGGCAGTTAGCTGACAACAGTGAACTCGCGCTGCTCCGGGCAGCTTAGCCTTTCAGTTCGTCCAGAGTCTTGCGGGCGCTTTTCGGCCTGCCGGCTGCGACGACCATGTTTGCTTATCGCATTGTCGAGTTGCGCCTCGGCCTTGCGGAGCCGCTGTGCGCACCTGTCATCTCGGTCACGAGCTTGGGCAGGAACCACGCCCATCAGGAGCGCGCCCACGAGCGCTGCTCGCTCGATTCTGCGGAATCATTGATTGCAGGACATTCCCTTCTCCTCGAATGACGCGGCATTTTACGCCAAGGCCATCGGGCGGCATGCGAATTCAATTCCTCCTTAGTCAACTCGGTTGCTGGCGACCGGTTCTTTGGGAAGGAGATGACCGCACGGGCCGCAATCGCGTGCGGCCTCGTTCTCCTTCGAGATGCGGGCGTGAAGTTGGGAATTGTTGAACAGCAGCAGCGCCAAGTTCCGCACTGCGTTGTGTTCATCAACGAATGCGCCGCGCTCGTACGGACAGGGGGGCTGTCCAATTCACGCGGCGGGGTGATTTTATCCACAGGCCGGCGAAAAATTTCTTCTTGACTTGGCTGCCAAGAGGTCCACAATTCCTGCGAAATAATTCTCAGATGAGCACACCCCAACGTAGTGCCTACGCTCTGAGGCACGGCCCCCTTTCCAAGCCAACTGGGCCCCTCAACTTTTCATCGAGCACCGACGCCGGGCGATCTTCGAGCGCAACGAGCTCCCAGGTCTAAGTCAACTCGGTTGTTGGCGATTCGTTCTTCGGAAAGGAGAGGTATGAGTATCAACATACCTCGTGGGCGGTACCTGCTTGCGGTTTTCCTCGCGTTGGCAATTTTGGCCATGGTCCCAGCCATGGGCTTGGCCCAGGCGCCTGCCACCGACGACACCTACGTCACGCAGACCAATATTAATACCAACTACGGCAACGCGACGTCGCTCGCCGTGCAAGCAGGTACACAGCCAACGTACACCTACATGACGTTCAGCACGTCTCAGGCGCCCAATGGCTCCAGCGTGACCAAGGCGACATTAAGGTTGTTCGTCACCGCCGTCACCAGCGCCGGCGCGTTCGACATTCGCTTGGCCAATGGCCCGTGGGCGGAAGGGACCCTCAAGTGGTCGAACCAGCCGGGCTCAGGTCCGGGCCCGATTCTGTTCGCCGGCAGTTGTGCAAACCCCATTCCTGCCAACGCCGACCCGACGCATCCGCTGTGCATTACCAAGGGCCAGGTGAAGGACTACATCATCATTGATATCAGTTCGCAGGTGCAGGCGTGGGTGACAAACCCGGCCTCCAACTACGGCATCGTTCTGGTGCCTACGACGGGCTATTCGACTTCGATAACGTTTGACAGCAAAGAGAGCACCACGACCAGCCACGATCCTACATTGAATATTTTGGTCACCGGTGCTGCCGGTGCCGCCGCGACGGTCACGGTCGGCGGCACGACCACGGGAGCGGCGGGCACGCAGGCGAACGTGAGCAACTCGGGCACGACGTCGGCAGCCATCTTGAATTTCACCATTCCGCAGGGCGCGACGGGGTCCGCTGGACCGGCCGGGGCGACGGGTCCGCCAGGTCCCACCGGCGGGACGGGGCCACAAGGTTCCGCGGGGGCGGCGGCAACCGTGACGGTCGGCTCGACCACCACGGGAACGGCCGGCACGGCGGCGAACGTGAGCAACGCAGGTACGACGTCGGCGGCCATCTTGAATTTCACCATTCCTCGAGGCGCGACGGGAGCGACTGGTCCGACCGGGCCACAAGGTCCACAAGGCCAGATGGGCGCGACTGGGCCGCAGGGTCTCCAGGGAACACAAGGTCCTGCTGGCCCGCAGGGTCCCGTCGGTGCGGGTGTAACTGCCAAGGGAGCATTTGTTCCTAACACGAGCTATGCGGCCAATGATGTCGTGAACTATGGCGCCGCCAGCTACGTCGCGTTGTTGGCCAACAATGCGACGTTGACTCCAGATACTGACGCCACCAACTGGGCGCTGTTTGCGGCCTCGGGTCCGAAAGGCGACAAGGGCGATGCGGGCGCCACCGGCGCGCAGGGTGCCGCTGGTCCGCAGGGTGATATCGGCCCGATCGGTCTGCAGGGTCTCCAGGGTACGCAAGGCCCCGTAGGTCCACAGGGTCCTGTCGGTGCGGGTGTAACTGCCAAGGGAGCATTTATTCCTAACACGAGCTATGCGGCCAATGATGTCGTGAACTATGGCGCCGCCAGCTACGTCGCGTTGTTGGCCAACAATGCGACGTTAGCTCCAGATACTGATGCCGCGAACTGGGCGGTGTTTGCGGCATCGGGTCCGAAGGGCGACAAAGGCGATACGGGCGCCACCGGGCCGCAAGGAGTGCCGGGACCACAGGGTTTGCAAGGTCTGCAGGGTCTGGTTGGCCCGCTCGGACCGCCAGGGCCTCAGGGTCAGCAGGGTGTAACGGGTGCAACCGGGCAGGGCTACACCTGGAAAGGCGCGTGGTCGGCGGCGGCGGCATACGCGGCCTACGACTGCGTGTCTTATAACGGTTCCTCGTACGTGGCGCTCGCCGCGAATACCAACGTGACTCCGGGCACCGATGCTACCAAGTGGGACCTGCTGGCACAGGCGTCGCTCGTCGGCAATTTTGTTGACCTGCAGTCCAACCAGACTATCGGTGGCACGAAGACGTTCAGCAGCACCATCACCGGCAACATCAGCGGCAGCGCGGGAACGATCAGCGGCACCATCTCCAAGTTGCAGGTTTCGGATTTCCCGGCGTTGGCGACGGTAGCCACCACCGGCAGCTATGGTGACTTGCTGAACCGTCCGGCGCTCGCTGCCAGCATCGCGGCATCGTCGCACAAGTTCCTGGTATCGTACAGCGCGGCCTCAGGGATGTTCACCGCGGCGCAGCCGGCACTCGGCGATCTGAGCGATGCATCCTCGGTGATGACCACCGCCACGGCGGTGCAGGCGTCGCAGATGCCTTTCCTGACCGGCGATGTGATAAGCCCGTCGGGCACGGCGGTCACCGCCTTGCGCGCCGGTCTGAACATCCGCACCTGCGAGATCCACCTGTGGGGTTCGGGTACCAGCAATGTGTTAGAGCTTGTTGACGGTGAGGTGGCCTCCTGCCGCAACGAGTTCGGCGTGGCCTGGACGATTACCTCGGTGAAGTGCTGGGCGAACGCGGGCACCACCACGGCGGTGCGGCCGCAAGTGACGGGCGGCGCTAATAACACGATCCTGTTCAGCGCCTTGACCTGCGGCAACGGCTCCTGGACGTCGGGCACGCTGAACGGAACGCCGACGCTTTTGCCCAACGGCACGCTGGATATCAACGTCAGCGCTGCGGATGCATCGACCACCAACATTCGCGTGGTGATTGCGGGGACGATCTAATGAAGCGCCTCGTTCTCATCCTCGCGCTGCTGTGCTCGCTGCCATCGTGGGCTTCCATCGCCTACCGTTCGACCTCGCACACCGTCTGCCTGCAAACCACTGCTGCGACTACGCAGACTTGCACGCTCACGGCTTCAACCGTGGGGGGTAATACCGTGGTGGTTGGGCTGGCGATGAAAACCACCACGCCCACCCTGACTTCGGTGGTTGGGAGCGCGGCAACCTCGAACTTTTACCAGTACACACCGATGGAGGCCAATGGCAGCAACGATGCCGTGGTACAGGCTATCTGCTTTAATTGTCCGGCGCTCACGACGGTCAAGCCAACCTTCAGCGAAAGCACGATCTTCGCCATCACGGTCGAGGAATACTCCGGCGTCGGCTCCATCGGAATTTACGCCGTAGCCACCGGTACTTCAGCCGCGCCCTCCATCAATCTAACCACGAGCGACAGCAACAACTGGCTGGTGATGGCCACCGCCAGCCTGGGCAACGCCGGTATTCCGACCATTACCACCGGCAACCTGCGTGATGCCAACCGCACCGGCACAAACAGCAGCAATGTTGCCGGCGCGGCCTGTGACAACACCGTGTCCTCGCCAGGAAGCCTGACCTGCACCGTCGCTATTACTTCCGGCACATGGGCGGCGGTGGGAACGGAACTCCGGTCGGTAGCGGCGCCGCAGAACTACATCTGGCCCAACTGCGATTCCACCCACCCGTGCATCATTCATCACTACGTCTCGACGGAGTACCCTGCCGATCCGGGAACGCTGCAAGACATCAAGCTCAATATCGACCCGAGCAAACCGGGAAACCTGCTCATGCTGGCCATTTCTCACGTCAGTACCACGACTGTTTCGACGCCCACGGACGACAAAGCGAACATCTGGGTGGCCGGCCCGACGACTACTAACTCCACTGACGCCTTTACTTCCGAGATTTGGTACAAGTGTGGGGCTGCAACTGGGACATCACAGATCACTCTGCATCTTTCCACCGCGTTGGCCACCAATGATGCAATGCAAATCAGCTACACGGAGGCCAGCGGCATTGCTGGCAGCTCCTGCGTCGATGGAACCGCAACCGCGGCCAATGGGCTGAACAGCGGCATCTTTCAGCCGGGCGCCATTACCACCACGCAGGCCAACAGCCTGGTCTATAACTACGTAGTTGAAAGCTATTCCTTTCCCGAATCTAATTCGCCTCTCCCCTGGTTGGTGCCGGACGGCGCGACTTCGCTGCTGTCGGCTAATCTGGTGGATGGGTTCGCCTCGGCGGCACAGGTTGTCGCGTCGGCAGGGGCCGTCAATCCCTCACTCTATGTAGTTGATCCCAGTGCCGAACGCTGGAACGATCTGGCGATTGCCTTCAAAGCCTCCAGCGGCGCGGGCACGCAGCCCAGCGGAATCAATCTGACGCGGCAGTTATATTTCTACACCCCGACCAGCACCTCGATCACCGCCAACGCGATGTTTCCCACCAGCGGCAACGCCATGCTGGTGTGGACCGCGTATCCGGCGGTTTCCAGCCCGCTCACCAACGTGGCCGACGGGGTTACCACCTACCACAATCTGAACGGCGGCACTGACGGGCAAGCCTATTACAGTTGCACGACCACGCCGTCGGCGCAGCGGCGGATTACCCACACCGTATCGAATTTCACGCTGATCGCCTTTTACGACATCGCGGGAGCGGCGTCGGGCGGCGGGACTCCCTCGACAGCCTGCTATGACACCGATGGTGACGTGGCGGGATCGCAAACCAATGCGGGCGATCCAGTCACGGTCACGAACGCGGTCACCCCGACTACGAGCAACGGGCTGGTGATTAGCACTATGAGCAATGGCAACGGCCCGCCCTCGGGTGTCACCGCTCCCTCGGGCGCTGTCTTCGATGCTCTTTGGGCTACCGGGATGACCGACAGCGACAACTTCGATTCCGGAGACGCCTACATCCACTACTACAATCCGAACACCAGCGCGGTGAATTACACCATTACTATGGCTAATGCTTCTGCAACCGCGTGGGAAGTTTTCTCGCTGGCATTCAAAGCGCCGGCAGCAGGCACGGTGCGCAAGCGAGTGGTAGTGACGCGATAACAAGTGCTTACTGGCTTACTCGACCGCGAAGGTCCGGCTGGTGGTCCCATGCAGGTTCTGTCCGCACGGCAGCTCTTCGCCCACTGCTTCTCCAACCGTTGCCCCGCGCGGGGGCGCAAGCATGACCCAAGAGCGCCGAACGATTGGTGCGGCGGCTGATCGAACGAGTTGATCTTAAGCTTTGTCCCGGATGAGGAGCAGCGTACTTGGCGCAGCATGAGCGGATGAAGACGCAGCTCACGCGCGACCGGGTGCGGCTGCGGAACCAGTTGGAGTGTCTGTTGTTGCGGTTCGGAAGGGAATTGCGTTACTCACCTTTGTGCCATACACGGCGAGATAACGGGGAAATCGGTCGGCAGAAGGAAAAGGCCCGGATCTCGCACCCGGGCCGGAAACCCGATGACGGCAGCTTAGCCTTTCAGTCCTTCCAAAGTCTTGCGGGCGTCGTCAGCCTGATTGAATTTGGGGTTGAGTTGCAGCGCTTTTTGCAGGTGTTCTTTGGCACGAGCGCGCTGGTTCTGCTTCAGATACGACAATCCCAGGTGATACTGGTAGGTGGGATTTTCCGGAGACCTCTTAATGGCGTCCTGCAGCAGATCGACGGCCAGGCCGTACGCGCCTTTGTGGTAGTACGCCCAAGCGAGGGTGTCGGCCGCGCTCGGGGACTCTTGCATGCCACGGCGCGCGACCTGCGCCAAGGAAAGAGCGGCATCAATGTTGCCGCCGTGCTCCAGCATTAAATAGGCGAGATTGTTTGCCGCAACCGGGTAATCGGGCGAAACCTCCAGCGCTTTCTGATACACCTTCTGCGCTTGCTGCCAGTTGTTCCTCATCTCTTCGACGGAACCCAGCAGGACGTAAGGGCGAACGTCCTTGGGATTTTGCTGGATCCAGTTTTGATAGGTCGCAACCGCTTTGTCGGCAGAGCCGGCCGACACCTGCACTTGGGCCAGCAGCCCGAAAGCCATCAGATTATTCTTGTCGAGTTCGAGGGCCTTGTTCAGGTGTTTCTCGGCGCCGGCGAAGTCGCGCGTCTGTGCTTCCAAGCCGCCCAGCATGCCGTAATACGAGCTGTTGTTCGGAGACTTCGAAAGTTGAGCGTTGATGCGGGCGATCATCCTGGAGGGCGGCTGGCGCTGCGCGAAATTGCTGGTAAGCAGCAATTGCATGCTTTCCGCAGAGTTGGGGTCCAGATTGAGTGCCTGTTCCAGCAACTGATCGGTTTCCTTGAAGCGGCCTTGCGCCAACCGAAGTTCGCCGAGACGAATATAGCCGCTGGGATTTTGCGGCGCGACCTGGATGGCTTGCTTAAAGTCAGCTTCGCCCCTGGCGATGTCCTTGCCACCGATTTCCGCCATGCCGCGCATGATGTAGCCCTGGGGTGACGAGGGCTGGGACTTGAGCACCACCTCCGCGGACGTTCTCAGGGTGTCCCAGTCACGCTTGCGAAGCGCCACGGCGGCGAGGGCGGTCTGGGCTTCGAGGAAGTCGGAACGCAGCCGGACGGCTTCGCGCAATTCTTTTTCGCGCCGGTTGGCGTCGCCGGTCAGGTCGGCGGCCAGGGCCAGGTAATAGTGCGCCGCCGCATTGTCGGGATCAGACTTAACCGCCTTTTCCAGCGCCTGGACGGCTTCATCGCCCTTGCGCTGCGCGACCAGAATGCGGCCGCGGGCGACGAGGGCTTCGACATCCTGCGGGTCCTTGTTCAAGATTTCGTCGTTGAGGCGAGCCGCCTCGTCGACGCGATTCCTGAGGAGAAGGGTAGCGATGTAGGTCTTCTTCAGCTTCAGGTCGTTCTTGTGTTCCTGCAGTAGCGCGGCATACTCGGCGAGCGCTTTGTCGGTCTCGCCGGTGGAGAAATAAAAGTCGCCGAGCAAGCGATAACCATCAGGATTGTCCGGCATGGCCTTCTTGGCGTCTGCCAGAACCTGCTCGGCGCGGTCCTTCTTGTGCTGGAGCATGTAGAAGCGCGCCATGGCAACCCTGGTCTGCGGCGAAGTCGGGTCGGCGTCCACGGCGCGCTGCAAGATTTGCTCCGCGTCAGACCAGCGCTGCTGAGATGTGTAGAACGACGCCAGGGTCAGCAGAATGTTGGAAGATTTCGGTTCGAGTTCAACGGCATGTTTGTAAGCGGCCTCGGCCTCGGAATTCTGTTTCGCATACTGCAGGAACAAACCGAGATTGGCATACAACTTCGAGTCCTGCGGGCTCAATTCGATGGCCTTGCGAATCTCCGCCAGAGCCGCAGTGTTGTCACCCTTCGAAGCACGGACGTTGGCGAGCAGGGCGTGGGCACCGGCGTTGTCCGGGTGCTTGGCAAGGACCAGTTCGGCGCGCTTGACCGCCTCGTCCGCATGGTTGCCCGCCAGCAGGAAATTGCCGAGATCGAGCTGAGCCTTGGTATTTTCCGGATCCAGGTCTACGGTGCGCATCAGCTCGTTGTACGCGGACGAAAAGGCGCCAAGCTTCATGTACGCCAGGGCCAACTGATAATGAGCTTCCGCGAACCGGGGGTCGACCTGGACGGCGTTGGCGAATTGGATCACCGCTTCCCGGTATTTCGCCTGTTCGGCATAGCGCTTCCCGCTTTCCAGATACTTCTGTTTCTTTACGTTAGGGTCGCGGGAGCATGCAACGGAGCAGGCGAGAAGAAGAGCTACCACGATGAGACCGAAGGCCGGACGTTTCATTCGCTTATCACTTCCTGACCGGTGGCCGGCGGTGCCGCCAACTAACATCGGGATGGCAGTAGCGACCGACCATGAAAACTTGCAAGTGACTTACATTAGAACTTAGGTGAACCGTTTCATCAAGTCGTAGGGAGTAAGTGCTAAGGTACTTTGGTGTAATGCGATCAGGGAAATACGGCGGGGTTCGAGAGGTCGAAGCTAGTAGGCGCCGAAGAAGACAGCACGCGGTGTTTGCAGGATGATCTTCAGATCCAACGCGAGCGAAGCCGTTTCCACGTACTTGAGATCCAGCCGGACCATCTCGTCGAAGCTAGTACGGCTGCGGCCGTGCACCTGCCAGAGTCCGGTGATACCAGGCTTGGCGGCGAGCATGCGACGGCGGTGCCAAGTCTCGTAGCGATCAACTTCATAAGGCATCGCCGGCCGTGGTCCCACCAGTGACATTTCTCCCCGCAACACATTCAAGAACTGAGGGACCTCATCCAAACTTGTCTTCCGCAGCAAGTGGCCGAACGGGGTTACTCGTGGGTCTTTGGTGAGCTTGTACACGCCGTTGCCGTTGCTGTCGGTATGGAGGACGTCGTCAGCGCCGGCGATGAATCGAGTGACATATTCCTTGTGAATGTTGTGGTCGCAGTTGGCGTACATCGATCGGAACTTCAACAGCGTGAAGTTGCGGCCATACTGCCCGACTCGGGCCTGCCGGATCAACACCGGTCCTTTGGAAGTGAGCTTGACGGCAATCGCAACCAACAGAAGAACCGGCGAGAGCAGCACCAGTGCGATCGCGCTTCCGAGCAGATCGATGGCGCGTTTTAGCCCAGAGTTGGTCGCGTCCGATTGCATGGAGCGGGTGATATCGGGATAGAACGTCAGGTCCGCTTTCTTGGCCGAATCGCCGTTTGGAGGCTCCGGAAACACGTGGATCGAAATCTTGACGTGACTTTCCTGCTCGGCTGGGATCAGTTCGCCCACGAGGCTGGTGAATTTCGCAAGCAGGATGTTCATTGCCACCGAGGGTTCATCCGCAATCTCGGTGAAAACGACTGCCATAATCGAGCCCGTCTTGTACCAGCCGACGAGGTCGGTGTCGCGGGTTGACGACAACAAAGCTTCGGCAAGGCACGCCGGGACGCTATCGCGTCCGCCGGCCGCGAACCGTGCGCCGCCTTCCACCAGCATGACCAGAAACGGTTTGCCCGAACGCTCACTCCGCTTGCGCTCCAGACAGAGAAAGCGGAGGAGCTCGCTTTCGCTCACAAAGGATCGCTTGCGGAGAGCCGGACTCTCTTCGCCGTTGTTAGCGGCGGAAAATAACTCGTCCGCAGGATATTGCCGCAGCTGCTCCAAGCTGCCGGATACGCGACCTTCGTCTTGCGTATGCTTGTCAGGATTCACACCCGTGTTCTCACCCTTTGTCGATTCGGACTGTGACACTACCGACAGCCCCTGCTTCCGGCCGCGCGCCATCCCGCGGGCATTACGCCCTGTCGTCGCCAAGCTGCTGCCTCCCCCGTTGTCCCCAAAACTTCCGTCTCAGATTGCAAACGCTGCCCTGCTACCAGTGCTAGAGCAACTTCGTTACCATGTGTCCGCCTTGTAACCTCCAACGCAAGTTGCTGATTCAATGATCTTTCCCTGCGCCGAATGCGGATATCAACTGTGGTCCGACAATTCGTCGGAGTGAAAAACGTTGCACTAAGGGAGGAACATGCTCCGGCTGCGCATAACTTCACTGCCAACAACCAGATTCCTAACTTAACCAAGATCGAGATCGCAGAAACAGCGCACCTTTTCTGGCTAAATGCAGGTTCCCTCGCACTCCACCTTCGTGCCGTGCGGCCTGCGGGTTCAGGACCAAGGCCTTAGGGCTTGGCGGCTGTTCGAGGGGGATGTCCATAGCCGCCGTATCCCTTGTAGTAGGAACCGTTGTAACCCGAAGCTGGCGTAACCTGGTTCAGAACCACCCCGATGATTGCCTTGTCACGGAATTCGCGAGCTGCCCGCTGCGCCTGTTCAAAAGGAGTGCTGCCGGAGCGCACGACGAGCAATACACCGTCGCAATGCTCCGCCAACATGCTGGCATCAGCCACCGGAACTGCGGGAGGCGAGTCAAGTACGATCCAATCGAAGTGCGGCGCCAACTGCTGCAGCAGGGTTTTGCAGCGGCCGTTGGCAATCAACTCCGCCGGGTTCGATACCTCCGTGCCCCTGGGGATAAAGAACAGCCCGTCCAGGGGGCCGCGTTGCAGAACCGCGTACTCATCGGCCGTTCCATGAAGAAAGTCAGTCATTCCCGGGGTCACCCGCGCTCCCAGGTATTCGTGCAAGGATGCGCGGCGAAGATCGGCGTCAATCAGCAATACCCGGCGACCGTGCTGCCGGGCGATGGCTTGGGCGAGGTTGGCGGCGATAAACGACTTGCCTTCACCGGGCAAAGCGCTACCCACCAGAACGACTTTGAGCGGGCGTTTCTCACGGATCTGGAACAAGCGCGAACGGAGGGTTCGGAATTCCTCCATTCCAACTTCGTAGTGCTTGGAAGTATCAAAAAACAGCATCGACTTCGAGTCAGGCTTCCATGGCGCCGGGACACAGGCGGTGATGCCGGATTCCATCTTGCTCGGCGCTGGTGGCGGAGGTTGAGGTTCGCTGCGGGATTCGATTTTGCCCGGTATGGGTGGCGGGATTTGAGGTTCGATGCCGGCAGCAATGGAGGCAGCCGTCACCTCGCCTGCCAGGACTGGAATCGCCAATTCACTAGCCGACAGTTCTCCCGGCTGGGCCGACTTGCGCTCCTGCTCCGCTTTCTGCAATGCCTCGTGAATGCGGCTCATCTGGTTTTCCTGTCAATCGCGAGAATCGCAGCGTCACGCACGGGACCGAGCGCAGTCCGCAGCGCTTCGATGAGGCGCCGTGTCTCGCCGTCGCCATCGGGCCGGGTGGGAGGTAGGGGCGAAACTTCGTCCAGCTCAAACTCCCGCGCAACGGAGTTGATCGTCTCGGGAACAATCGGCTCCTGGCGGTCCACGAAACCGCTAATGAGAGCGTGTTCGCAGAGCAAATTGATGACTCGCGGGATACCTTGTGAATACTCGAAGATCTTACTCACCGCTTCCGGACTGAAGATCGGCTCGCCATTGGCGCCCGCGATCCGTAAGCGTTGCGCGATGTAAGCCTGGGTGTCGGTCAAGGTCAGCGCATGCGTACGGCAACGAAGGGTAATGCGCTGCCGCAGCTGGCGCAGGTTGGGGTCGCGCAGCTTCTGTTCGAGCTCCGGCTGCCCGGAAAGAATGATCTGCAGCAGCTTTTCCGTGGAGGTCTCCAGATTGGTCAGCAGCCGGATCTCTTCCAGCAGCTCCAAGGAAAGATTCTGGGCTTCATCGATGACCAGAACGGCGGTTTCGCCGTCCCGGTAACGATCGAGCAGCCAGTGGTTCAGGCGCTGCAGCATCTGACCCTTGTCGCGCGATTCGGTCGTCAGGCCAAAATCGTTCAGCATGAACTCGAAGAACTGGGGAACATCGAGCCGAGGATTGAACATGAACGCGGTCGAGATCCGGTTCGTGCGCAGCCAGTCCATGAGCCGGTTCAAGAGCGTGGTCTTGCCGGTCCCGACTTCACCCGTCAGCAGAATGAATCCCTTGCGCCTCTGCACTCCGTACGCCAAGGACGAGAGCGCCTCATGAACTTGCCGCGTTGGGTAGAGGAATCGCGGGTCAGGGTTGACGTTAAACGGATTGGCGCGAAGCCGATAAAATGACTTGTACATGGGTTAAGCTCCGATCACCTGTCGGGCGCTACTGGGCTCGCGACGCGGGCGCGGTTTTCCCTTCGGCGCACG
>CAVXCR010000015.1:0-216747 GCA_963760265.1 Terriglobia bacterium | reverse complement strand
GACCGCACAGGCCCCAGCCTCAATGCGGCACTAACTGAAACCGAAACTGAAACTACGTTCGTTGCCGCAGCCGGTCCAGCGCGGTGTACAGCACCAGGCCGAGCAGCGCATTCGCCACCGCCGCGATCGCCTCGTGTCCCCAGCGCCAGGACAGCATCTCGCCCGCCAAGCCGCGCGCCACCGCCAGATACATGACCTGGTGCAGCAGGTAAAAGGCAAACAGCATCAGCAGCCGCGAACCGGGGTTGTCCACATCCAGTTTCACCCCCAGCGACGAGGCCGCGTATCCCACCACCGTTTTCGCGATGCCGTACAGCCCGAGCGGCTGATGCGTGAGGCTGTCCTGCAGCAGCCCGATCACGCCGCCGGTCAGCAGCCCGCTGATTTGGTTGCGCCGCGCGACTCCGAAATAAATCGTCACCAGCAACGGCAGGTCGAAGATTGCCGTCACGGGAAAATGCAGCGGCAAAAACCGCTGCAGCAGCAGCGCCGCCAGCGGCACCCCCACCGCCGCCGCGATCGGGAACCGGTAAACCTCAATCTGCTCTCGGGAAGCACTCTGGGCGGGCACTAGCGGGGTGTGTCCTTTACTGTGGTTTCCGGCTTGGCTGTTTCCACCGCCGCCTTGGCGCTGGCGGCATTCTTCTCGGCGGAAGGCGCCGGCTTGGCTGCGGTGGACGATGGTCCTGCCGTCTCGGGCGGAACTGCCGGCGGCGCCGCTTCCGGGTTCGGCTTGGCAGTGGCTCCGGCAGGCTTGGGTTGCGCGGTCGCCGGCGCCTTGTTCTCCGGCGCCGGTTTCGGCGGCGGCACCGAAGGCAGCCGCTGCGCCAGAATGTCAATGGCCCGGACGGGCGCGCTCTGGTCGTTCACCTCCGGCGCCTTCTCCACGATTTTGGTAATGACCAGGACCTCTTCCAGCCCGTTCAATTGCGCCGACGGTTTTACTTCCACGTTGAGGAAGGTGCCCGCCGGATTCACCCGCGACACCGTGCCCACCGCCATGCCCTTGGGATAGACGCGATCGCCGCCGCTGGTCAGGATGCGCTCGCCGGGTTCGATCTTTTCGTCGGCCATGATGTTGGCCACGAAGGTTTGGCCGGTCGGTGAGCCTTTCAAAATTCCCTGCAGCCGCGACTTCTCCATAATCACGCCGGCGCCGCTGGACGAATCGTTGATCTCCAGCACCAGCGACGAAGTCGGATAGACGCGAAAGACCTTGCCCACGATCCCATCGGGCGTGATCACCGGCATGTCCGCCTTGATCCCGTCGCGCGATCCTTTGTCGATAAAGACGCCGCGCGAAAACTCGCTGCCGGTGGTGCTGATCACCTGCGCCGGCATCGTCTGCGAAATGAATTCTTCCTTGAACCCGAGCAGCGATTGCAGGCGGCGTGCCTGGCCGGCATCCTCCGACATGCGCACCTGCTCCAGCCGCATGTGCTCGATCTCCTCGCGGAGTTTCTGGTTCTGGGCGCGCACGCCGCGCAGGTAGAGGTAGTTGTGCCAGGTGTCGGCAATCCACCGGCTGGTGTGCCCCACGCCTTTTTCAATCGGGGTAATGGCCGAAACGGCCCAGATGCGGATCAGCCGCGATGTGCCTTGATCGGTGCCTCGTTTGACCTGCACCGCCAGCCCGAGGATCTGCGCAAACAACACCGCCGCCAGGATGGTCAGGTTGCGGTGGCGGTTGATGATGTTTTCCACTTCTCAGTGCCCAGTGGCCAGTGGCCAGTAGTCATTGGCCGTCGGCGATCGGCTGTCGGCCATCAGGTCTCGCGCTTCGATCTCACGACAAAGAACACAAGCAGCTGTGCTTCCATCTGCGTTCATCTGCGCAAATCTGCGACAGAGCTTCTTTCCTTCGTTTTCCTCTGTGCCCTCTGTGGCTAAACCTACTCCAGCGAAATCTTTCTCAGCAGCTTGAAGTCGCTGAGCATCTTCCCCGTGCCCAGCACCACGCTGCAGAGCGGATCGTCGGCGATGGAAACCGGCAGCCCGGTTTCTTCGCGGATGCGCTTGTCCAGGTTCTTCAGCAGCGCGCCGCCGCCGGTCAGCACGATGCCGCGATCGCTGATATCGGCGCTCAACTCGGGCGGGGTGCGCTCCAGCGCCACGCGGATGGCATTCATGATGGTCGCCACGCACTCGCTCAGCGCCTCGCGGACCTCGCTGTCGTCCACCGTAATCGTCTTGGGCACGCCCTCAATGAGGTTCCGGCCCTTGATCTCCATGGTCAGCGGCTTGTCCAGCGGATAGGCGCTGCCGATCTCGATCTTGATCTGCTCCGCGGTGCGCTCGCCGATCAGCAGGTTGTACTTGCGCTTGAGGAAGTTCATGACCGCTTCGTCCATCTGGTTGCCGGCCATGCGCACCGAGCGCGAGTACACAATGCCGCTGAGGGAAATCACGGCAATGTCGGTGGTGCCGCCGCCGATGTCCACGATCATGTTGCCGCTCGGTTCGGTGATCGGCAAGCCCGCGCCGATCGCCGCCACCATCGCCTGCTCCACCAGGTGGACCTCGCTGGCCTTGGCGCGATACGCCGAATCCATCACGGCGCGCTTTTCCACCTGCGTGATCTCGCTGGGCACGCCGATCACGATCCGCGGATGGACCAGCATCTTGCGGTTGTGCGCTTTCTGGATGAAGTAGTTCAGCATCTTCTCGGTGACTTTGAAGTCCGCGATGACGCCATCCTTCATCGGCTTGATGGCCACGATGTTGCCCGGCGTTCGGCCCAGCATCTCCTTGGCTTCCTTGCCCACGGCCTCCACTTCCCCGGTGTTCTTGTTGATCGCCACGATGGACGGCTCGTTGACCACGATGCCTTTGCCGCGCGCGTACACCAGCGTGTTCGCCGTGCCCAGGTCGATGGCGAGGTCGCTGGAAAACATGCTGAACAGCGACCGGATGTTGTGGAAGCGGGTGGTGGGATGAAAACCGTTTGTTGGCATACTTCTCTCTCTAACCTGTGACCGTCTCTTACCTGTCCGGAATTTTCCCTGGCCGTCTACCTTGATTTTATTCGATGTGCAACCGCTTCGGTGGAACTAAAGTCGCAGCCCTCCAGTGATTCTCTGTATGCCTCCCGACCCGGCCCCGGGAAACCCTGCCGGCGGGAGCGCGGGCGGCGGCGAGCGCCCGGCGTTTACTGAATCATGATCTTCTGCTGCTTCGTCTTCACGCCGCCCTTGGCGTTTTGCGCCGTTACCGTGATGATGTTCTCCCCGTTGGGCAGGGGCTGTGTGAAGAAGAAAAACGTGCCGTCGTCGTGTACGCCGGGCACTTCCGCGCCATTCACCATCACCCGCGCATTGCGCTCGGTCTTGCCTTTCACCTCGATCACGTGCCCGTGCTGCACGAACGGCGAAAGCTCCAGTGCGATCTCCGCGGTGTCGGCCCCTTTGGCGATCACGGTAAAGCGGTTCTTTTCGCTCTCCACCGATTCCTGGCCGCCCGCATCCACCGATTGCACCGTCCAGTAGTAGGCGCCTTCCGCCAGGCCCGGCACCTTCATTTGCGGGACCGGCACCTTCTTGTCGAACACGGTGGATGAGAAGTACGGGTTGCGCGAGATGCGCATGTGGTAGAGCAACGCATCGGCGACCGGCGACCAACTGAAGTCCACCACGCTTCCGCTCTGCAGGTTCACGAAGATCGGGGCCACGTTGGCGGGCGCGATCAGCGTCGGCGGCGCCAGTTCCTTCTGCTTGGTCATGGTTTTCGAGGCTGCCTGGAAGCTCACGCTCTCGTACGCGCCCAGCTTCACCACTTCCGCGCCGCGCGCAACCGAGCCCGAACCTTTCTTCAGCAGCACTTGATGCTGGTCGCCGCGTGGATCGTTGCGCACCATCGCCGAACTGTCGGCCGCGATCGAGGCCGTTGCCCCGGCCAAAATCACCTGGCTCTTCGAGCCCTGCGCGTACGACGAGGTGGACAGGTCCACCGTGCCCGTCGTCAACTCCACCGCCACCTGCGTCGGCTGCCCGATGTTGGAGGAGTTCTCCTGGATGACGATCAGCGAATCCTGCTTGATCGTGTAATTCGTGTTGTCGGCGAAGACGACCTTGGCGATGCCTTCGTTGCTGGTCTGCACCACGTCTCCCTTGTCCAGGGGAACGTTGAAGTCGGCGTTGATCCAAGTGTTGCTGTTCGACTTCTTCACCCGTACCGTGCCGTCAATGGCGGTGAAACTCGCGGACTGCTGCCCCATTTTTCCGGTCGGCTGGCCGCCTTTCTTTCCCAGCCAGTCGGTGATCGCGATGCCGGCCTTCTCCGCAAAACTCTTGGATTGCTCGGGAAAGAGGATGTAGCTGATGAAGGAAACCACCATCACAACGCCCAGGATCGCCAGCAGCACGCTGCGGTAGGTGACTGTGGTCCACGAGATCTGGATGCCCGGTCTGTGTCTTTGTTGCACGGGTTAGTAAGTAAATTGTATGACTCCGGCTGATGCGGCGAGAGTACCACAAGCGCCAACCGTCGCAAATAGGTGAATAACTCCAGAATCAACCTGCCCCGCCCTCTGGGACACCGCCTGATCGAGGCGTCGCAGGCCGGCCCGGGGTGGGCAGATCGTGGGACCATCACGCTTTCTTTGGTCACCGGTTCTGGTGGCGGGGCGCACTTGCGTGCCCCGCGGACGCCGGATACGATGATCGGTTTGCACTTACTCCGCTGGAGGCGCTGAGCCATGGCCACCGAGGTTGACGCGATCAGCAAGGTTTCGACATCCAGAATCTACAAGAACTTCATTGCCGGCGAGTGGGTGGAAGCCTCGACCGGCGAGACCTTCGAGGACATCAATCCCGCCGATACCCGCGACGTGGTCGGCGTGTTTCAGAAGTCCGGCAAGGCCGACGTGGACGCCGCCGTGGACGCGGCCAGTCTGGCATTCAAGAAGTGGCGGCTCGTTCCCGCTCCCCGCCGCGCCGAGATCCTCTACCTCGCCTCCCAGATGCTCGCCGAGCGCAAGGAAGACTACGCCCGCGACATGACCCGGGAGATGGGCAAGATCATCAAGGAAACCCGCGGCGACGTGCAGGAGGCGATTGACACCGGGTTCTACATGGCGGGCGAAGGCCGCCGCATGTTCGGCGCCACCGTGCCCTCCGAATTGCCCAACAAGTTCGCCATGGCGGCGCGCTATCCGGTCGGCGTGTGCGCCATGATCACTCCGTGGAACTTCCCCATGGCGATCCCGTCGTGGAAGCTCTTCCCGGCTCTGGTTGCCGGCAATACCTGCATTATCAAGCCGGCTCAGGACACGCCGCTCTCCGTCTTCAACTTCGTGCAGACGCTGGTGGACGCCGGCGTGCCCCATGGCGTGGTCAACATCGTCAGCGGCTTCGGCTCCAAGATCGGCGGCCCGCTGACCGAAAATCCCGAAATTCGCGCCGTCTCCCTCACCGGCTCCAGCGATGTCGGCCGCATCGTCGGCCAATCCTGTGCCCGCAGCTTCAAGCGCTGCTCGCTGGAACTGGGCGGCAAGAACCCGATGATCGTGCTGGACGACGCCAATCTCGATCTCGCCCTGGAAGGCGGCCTCTGGGGCGGCTTTGGCACCACCGGTCAGCGCTGCACGGCGACCAGTCGCATCATCGTGCAGAAGGGCGTGTACCAGGAGTTCGTCAGCCGCTTCGTGGAACGCGCGAAAAAACTCAAAGTCGGCAACGGCCTCGATGAAACCGTGGACATGGGCCCGGCGGTGAACAAGGCGCAACTGGAAACCGACCTCAGTTACATCGAGATCGGCAAGTCCGAAGGCGCCAAGCTGCTCTGCGGCGGTCATCGCCTCGACAGCGGGGTTTATAAGTACGGCTGGTTCCTCGAGCCCACGGTGTTCGGCGACGTCGATCCCAAGATGCGCATTGCGCAGGAAGAAATCTTCGGCCCGGTGGTCTCGATTATTCCCTGCGACGATTGCGAAGACGCCATCGAAATCGCCAACGGCGTCGAGTACGGGCTCTCCAGCGCCATCTACACCCGGGACGTGAACCGCGCCTTCCAGGCCATGCGCGACCTGTTTGCCGGCATCACCTACATCAATGCCCCGACCATCGGCGCGGAAGTTCATCTGCCCTTCGGCGGCACCAAGGCCACCGGCAACGGGCACCGCGAAGGCGGATTGGGCGCCATCGAGTTCTACACCGAGTGGAAGTCGATTTACGTGGATTACTCCGACCGGCTGCAGCGCGCGCAGATCGATAGGCCGGAGTAAGAGGCTTTGAAATTTGGGCGCCAGGTCTGAAACTGAATAACGCAGAGACACAGAGTCACAGAGATCGCTTATTGATTTCTTCCTCTGTGTCTCTGTGACTCTGTGTTCATCGTTTTCATTCGTCGCGTGAGCCGGTCAGAAACTCCCCTCATCCGCGCTCGGCCCGTAGATGGACGGCACGGGAATATCGTTGAGCCGCAAATACACGCCCATCTGCGCGCGATGATGAATCATGTGGTTCAACACGAACGAGCGCAGCACCGCGATCTTGGGCATGGTCATGATGGTCTTCCCCGTCTTCAGCAGCGACCACGGCCTCATCCACTGCTCGTCGGTGGCGGTGGCAATTCCCTTCTTCGCGTCGGCCACGTTCTGATCGAAGACTTCCAGTACTTGCTTGCGGTTCTTCGTCTCCGGCAATTGAAACGGCTGCCCACCTGCCGGCGCGACATCGAGCGTGTCCTGTTGCAACGTCATCACCGCCCACAGCGGCAGGTTCGCCAAATGACCCGCCAGCCATCCCATGGATCCGGACTTCGGGTGCGGCTTGAACTCGAACTTTTCGTCGGGCACGCGCTCCAGCGTCTTGCGCGTGTTCGCCATCTCCATATCAAATTCCGGCAGCAACGAATGCGAGATCGCCATTTCGGCCTCCTGTAATCAGGTATGAGATGTCCCCACACTCGTGTTGGATACAACTCGCAACTCGGGACTCGCGACTCGGGACTAACTACTCCCAATCAACACGCCCGCGGCAAACACCAGCGCGCCGCCCATGGCCACCTGCACGGCCGCCGAAAACCACTGACTCTCCATGTAGCGGTGCCGCACCCAGGTGATCGGATAAAACCATGCCCACCACTACGCAAGCCCGCGAAATCCTGGCCGCGCTGCGGCTGGAAAACGTACGCTACGCCATCCGCGACCTCGCCGTCCTGGCCGACGAAGTGGCCAAGACCGGCAAGAAAATCCTGCCGCTCAACATCGGCGACCCGCTGAAGTTCGATTTCGCGACGCCGCCGCACATGATCGAGGCCACGCATAAGGCCATGCGCGACGGCCACAACGGCTACGCGCCCTCGCTCGGCGTGGACGAAGGCATCCAGGCCATCGCCGGCGAGGCCGAGCGCCGCGGCATCCGCAACGTGCAGAGCATCTTTGTTACGGCGGGAGTCAGCGAAGGCGTCGAGCTCTGCCTCACCTCGCTGTGCAATCCCGGCGAAGACGTGCTCACGCCCGCGCCCGAATATCCGCTCTACTCCGCGGTGCTGGCCAAGATCGAGAGCCCGATCAACGCCTACTACCTCGACGAGGAGAACAATTGGGAGCCCAACGTCGAGGAGATGGCGAGCAAGATCACGCCCAGGACGCGCGGCATCGTCGTGATCAATCCCAACAATCCGACCGGCGCGGTGTACTCGCGCCAGACACTGGAAGCGATCTGCGACCTGGCGCGCCGGCGCAACCTGGTCATCTTCGCCGACGAGATCTACGACAAGCTCATCCTCGACGATGGCGTCGAGCACATCTCGCTGGCGTCGCTGGCGCCGGACGTTCCCGTCATCACCTTCAGCGGACTGTCGAAGCCGTATCTCGCGCCCGGATGGCGCGTCGGCTGGGCGATTTGCAGCGGCCCCAAGGATGCGCTCAAGCCCTACATCGAAGGCGTCCACAAGCTGTTGCGCGCGCGTCTTTGTTGCAACGCGCCGATGCAGTACGCCATCAAGCCCGCGCTGGAAGGCCCGCAGGATCATGTGAAAGAAATGAATGGCCAGCGCGAGAATTTCTTTCTCGTCCAGACTGTCGAAGCTTCGCATGCGTGCGCTCCGCTAAAATTCCGGAAAAGTGTACGCGATGCGCTGCCGGACGCAAACCTTGCCCGTCACATCCGGGGGTGAGTTCGACCTTCCCTTTGTTTAGCCGCAGAGGACACAGAGGAGCACGAAGAAAAGGAAACCGTCGTCCTCCGTGGCCTCAGTGGCTAATCCGGACCCGCCATCGGCTACAATCAAGTGTTCTCCGGACTACAGCCATGCCCACGACTACGCAAGCCCGCGAAATCCTGGCCGCGCTGCGGCTGGAAAACGTACGCTACGCCATCCGCGACCTCGCCGTCCTCGCCGACGAAGTGGTCAAGACCGGCAAGAAAATCCTGCCGCTCAATATCGGTGACCCGCTGAAGTTCGATTTCGCGACGCCGCCGCACATGATCGAGGCCACGCATAAGGCCATGCGCGACGGCCACAACGGCTACGCGCCTTCGCTCGGCGTGGACGAAGGCATCAGGGCCATCGCCGGCGAGGCCGAGCGCCGCGGCATCCGCAACGTGCAGAGCATCTTTGTTACGGCGGGAGTCAGCGAAGGCGTCGAGCTCTGCCTCACCTCGCTGTGCAATCCCGGCGAAGACGTGCTCACGCCCGCGCCCGAATATCCGCTCTACTCCGCGGTGCTGGCCAAGATCGAGAGCCCGATCAACGCCTACTACCTCGACGAGGAGAAAAATTGGGAGCCGAACGTCGAGGAGATGGCGAGCAAGATCACGCCCAGGACGCGCGGCATTGTCGTGATCAATCCCAACAATCCGACCGGCGCGGTGTACTCGCGCCAGACACTGGAAGCGATCTGCGACCTGGCGCGCCGGCGCAACCTGGTCGTCTTCGCCGACGAGATCTACGACAAGCTCATCCTCGACGATGGCGTCGAGCACATCTCGCTAGCGTCGCTGGCGCCGGACGTTCCCGTCATCACCTTCAGCGGACTGTCGAAGCCGTATCTCGCGCCCGGATGGCGCGTCGGCTGGGCGATTTGCAGCGGCCCCAAGGATGCGCTCAAGCCCTACATCGAAGGCGTCCACAAGTTGCTGCGCGCGCGTCTTTGTTGCAACGCGCCGATGCAGTACGCCATCAAGCCCGCGCTGGAAGGCCCGCAGGATCACGTCAAGGAAATGAACGGCAAGCTGCGCCGCCGCCGCGATCTCACCGTGAAGTGGGCGAACTCCACGCCGCGCGTAAGCTGCGTGTCGCCCAAGGGCACGTTCTATGCGTTTCCCAAGCTCGACATTCCGGGCGACGATCTCGATTTCGTCAAAGGCGTGCTGACGGAGAAGCAGGTGCTGGTGGTGCACGGCAGCGGCTTCGGCCAGAAACCGGGAACGAAACACTTCCGCATCGTCTTCCTCCCTGACGAGCAGACGCTCGCGAAAGCCTATGCCGGAATGGCGGACTACCTGCGCGAGCACTATCGATAGTTCTTGATCGCCATCCGGCCGTATCGCTTGATCCGCAACTTGCCCAGCCGCAGTCTACCGATGCCTTGGTGTGCAACTCTTTTCACTTATGCCTGGAGGGATTACTGGTAAGTGATTGATTCGCCACGACCTACGTGCGCCGTACTTTTCGAGGGGAAAGTCATATCGGGAAACGGAATGTAACTCCTCCAACTTTCATGCCGCAATTCTGATCAACTAGCCTATAAAACTTCATAAGAAAGGAACATTCATGAAACTCGTAAAATTCTTACTCTTGGCTGGGATATTGCTGGCTTCGGTGATGGCTTCGGCTGATCCCATCACTTTCACCGAACAAGCAATGATCTCAGGAACATTAGGAAGCGGCGCCAATGCAATCTCTTTTAACAACCAATTGCTAACCATAACATTCACCAGTGACACCAGTCTGGTGACTATTTTGTTAGCCCGAACGACACTTTTATACCAATTTGCATCGCTGCTAACCTGATGTACTTCACCATCGGTAATCTTGCCCAATACTACTTTACCGATCAGATGTGGGTTGACGATTAAGTGATCAATGGGTGGGTGGGTTTCCATGACATAACCCAGAAGGCGGAGTCATGGTAACTTTCAACGATGTTTTCAAAACTTATGACCTGCAAGTTCATTAGGGCCGATATCGGGCAATGGCAACCAGTACACAATGTTAACTTCGGAACTAGTGCTGGCTATCTGACCATCACCGATTATGGTCAATAGCACCTTCACCGCAGTAGCAATAGCCACGCCCGAGCCTTCGAGCCTTTTGCTCATGGGTATTGGTGCACTCGGCGTGTTGGCGACAGTCCGCCGCAAGATATTCCCGTAGCAGGTCTGTATCGGGTTATAGACAGACCTCCCCCCTCTCCCCCTATGGCCTTGGCTGGTGGCCCAGGTCTCCGCTCCTCCCTCGACGGTGCCCCACATCTGCCCGCCGTTGGCAGATGTGGGACACTATCCTGCGTCGTTACGGTGGCAGTCCGACTCCGCGCATCAGCTCGACGTAGCGCGCATCTGCCCGCAGGAAATCAAAGATCGGATCCCTGATATCGAAGGAAAACTCGCTGTCTTGATTCACGATGGCCCGGTTGCCCCACCCTTGTCGCGCCCGGGTTTGGAGCGACAGGGTGGGAATTTTCCTGGCTATCGGGTTGCAGCTTACTCCGGCATCGTTCCGGTGAAATAGAACAGCACGTACGCCTTGATGCTGCCGTCGGACTGCGGCACGCCTGCGGCCTTCACCGGCGTTCCCACCACCAGGTTGCTGGCGAGCGTCGCCTGGCCTGCTGCGGTGGTCAGATCCACCGGGCTCACGGTGATGACGTTGTTGGTGCGGTCCACCTGGTAGACCAGCGTGGCCGATCCCGAGACGCTGGACAGGCTCACGGTCACGGCATTCGCTCCGCCGGGGACCGTCATGGCGAATGTTCCGCCACTGCTATTCGTCGCCCATGCCGTCGAAACCGTTCCGCGTGGCACCGGCGTGGGCTGCAGAATTGTGGAAACCGCAGCCCAGCCAGTGGGATTGGCGGAATCACCCCAGGTGTTTCCGCTCGTTCCCCAGACCGGCAGCGTGCCCACCGTCCCGCCGAAGTTAGCGGCGCCGCCGACCGTCGCCACGAAAGTCGTCGCGCCTGGGGTGGCCAGCGTGGGGAAGGTGAAGTACCACCACTTGAAGTTGCTCGCGTAGTCCTCGGTGAAGGTGTAGTTGTCAGTTGGCGTGTAGAACTTGCGGGTGTACATGAAGCTGGTCGAGTTGGCGGAGGAGATGGTCCCGTCGTACTTGGCCAGCTCGATGTCCACCGACTGCGCCACCAGCGGGACCGCCAGCGGATCCACCACGCTCACGTGGACCTTGAATCCGCGCACGATGAATCCGTTGGCGACGAAGCTGGTGCCGGTCGCGATGGGTGTGGAATCCGCGGTTCCGCTCGACGGCGCGCGGAAGAAGAACTGGGTATTGCTGTCCACCGTCACCGGCACGCCTACGCCGGCCTCATTTTCCACCGTGATCACGTTGGTCGTCTTGTTGACGTGCAGCACGTGACCTTCCGGGCTCAGCCACAGGTTGTTGAAGGTCGAACTCGCCCACACGCGCACCGCCACCAGCGAGCCGTCCACCTGGTAGCGGGCGGCGATCCGCACGTACTTGCCGGTCAGGCTGCCGGCCACGGAGGAAAAGTCCTTGATCACGCTGCGCGATCTCGCGTCTACGTCGTAAAAGATGGTGCCGTTGACCGCGTCGGCCAGGATCGTGCGCGACAGCGCGCCGGTAATCGCGGTTTCGGGATTGGTCGCCGGCCTGACGGCAAACACCCGCGTGATGGTGATGGAAGTGTTGTTGGCCGCCACTGCCGACACCATGCCGTAGGTGTCGCGCAGCAGGAAGGACGCGATGTTGGCGATGGGATGATGGCGCACCGGGCCTCTAAAGTTGATCGCCCAGAAGGTCGAGCCGGCACCGGCCGGCGTGTGGTCCACGATAAACGCGGGATGCGAGAGGTCGAATTCCAGATCGAGCTGATTGCTCTGTCCGGCGGTCACCACCAGCGGCGAAACCAGGTTCACGCTGACCGTCGTGGTCAGGCTGCCGGCCGCGCCGGCTGTCCCCTGAATCTGGACTTGGCTGGAAGGAACGGTCGCGCCCGCGGCGCACGCAAATCCCGCCTCGGGATCGGCCGCCGCGGTCAACATCACGTCGCCGGGATTGGCGCTGATGGTGATGGTGGCGCCGGTGTACGTGCCGGCAGGAATCTGCGCGTTGCCGATCAGTTCTCCGAGTTGGTCGAGCTGCACCAGGTTAACCACCGGAACCGGGTTGGACGCCGTGAATACCTGCACCGGCGAACCGCCACCCTGCGGCGTCAGCGAAATGCTCAGTACTTTTACGCCGATGGTGGCCCAGTCGTCGGTCGAGTCATCGCTGATGATCACGTCCACCGATCCGGTCGTGACTTGCGGATTGCCGGATATCGTTGTCGCCATGTTGGTGGATGTCGAGCCGCTGCCGCACCCGAGCAGCAGGCCGAAAATCACTGCGAGTCCTGCGATGTACAGAAAAAGAAACTGCCGCTTCATATGGTTTGCTCCTCCGAACCTGTGCCGCGAGTGCGGCGGTTGCGTCTTTGTCCAAGAACACTGTCCCGATTCCAGAGTTGCTGGTTTTGCGAGCGGAGGTAGTTCCGATGCTGGTTACTTTCGACGGTGGCCCGGCCTTTCGACTGTACTTCCTTGGGGCAGATGCGGACTTGCCGCCGCCAGTCGCTTCAACTCATCAAAAAAAATTCTTCCCCCCAGTCAGCCACAGCCTCCCAACGGCCCACGACCCGTTTGTCTCTTGCGCGCTCAATCTGTTTTAATGCTCCTCACGCCATGGTTGACATCCACAGCCACATTCTTCCCGAAGTTGACGACGGCGCCCAATCCTGGGAGATGGCCGAGCACATGTGTCAAATGGCGGCGCAGGACGGCATCGAGCACATGGTCGCCACCCCTCATGCCAACGGCGAGTATTCCTACGACCGTGAGTGGCTGCGCGGCGTGCTCAACGAACTGCGCCATCGCACCGGCGGCAAGCCCAAGCTCAGCCTGGGTTGCGATTTCCATCTTTCCTACGAAAACCTGGAGAGCCTCGCCAAGGATCCGCACCGCTACACCATCGAGGACACCCCTTACCTGCTGGTGGAATTCAGCGACTTCTCCATACCGCCCTCGATTAACGACGAACTGGAAGATCTGCTGCTCCGCAGGCTGGTGCCCATCATTACCCATCCGGAGCGCAACCCACTGCTGCAGCGCACACCGGAGCGCGTGCTGCACTGGGCGCAGATGGGATGCGCGGTGCAGGTGACGGCATCGGCCATTACCGGGGGTTGGGGTGAGAAGCCGAAGAAAGTCGCGCAATGGCTCTTCGAGCGCGAGGCCGTACACATCCTGGCCACCGACGCCCACAGCGTGGAAGGCCGGCCGCCGATCCTGTCCGCCGCCCGCGACGCCATCAAGCGCAGTTACGGCGCCGCCATCGCCCAGGCGCTGACCGACGGCAACCCACGCGCGGTGGTCACGGGACAGCCTCTGCCTTATTTTCCGAAAGAGAGATGAAATGCGAGCGGCAACCGGGAGTTGGAAACTATCTTTGCGCTGAACCGCCTCCGCCGCCGGGCATGAACGACGTGGCCGCCGTCTCCGGATTGATCAGATCGGCGTGGTCCGGCCCCAAACCCAGCTTGATGAGCGCGCGCGAATCGGGCACCATCTTGGTCTGCCACCCATTCGCACCCTGGAACCGCTGCATGGCGTCCTTGGAACGCTGGTCCCAGATGCCGTTGGGATGCCCGTCCAGGAACTTCTCCCGGATCAGAGCCGACTGGATCTCCCGCACGCGTGACGGATTCATGGCCCGCTGCCCGCGCTTGCGAGCCTTGCCCGACTTGGCGGTGGTGGCATGCTTCTTCGATTTGACAGGCGTCTTCGCGTAAGCCATGCCGGTCAACATCAACAGGCACAGAAACATAGTAAGAAGACAGTTCCGGTTGTTGCTCAAACATCACCTCTAGAATTTCGGCCGGAGCCGGAATTGTATGCGGCGAAGTCAGCCCCATTCAAGCACAAACCGCCGCCGAGGCCCACGGCACTGACGGCCATGTACTTGGAATGTTTCAGCAGCACTTAGGCTGCCTGGTTGTAAGTAATTGATTCAGAACAGCCTAAGGGGCGAGCGGGACAAGGCCGCACTAAAGCCTGTGCACTCATGGCCCACGATGGAACAAAACCGAGATTCCTCCTCCGGGCTGAAGCCCCTCGGAATGACAATAATGAAGGACTTCTGCGGCACGGCTCCTTCCGCCGTGCCCTACCCAAACCCAAAAAAGTGGGGCAGCCACTTGCGGCTGCCCCTTTTCTATTCTGCTCCTAAAGACTCAAAGCGTTTCGGCCCAAAGCCTAACGCCCAATGCCCGTTCTTACGGCAGCGTCCCGCCCAGGAAGATGGTTCCCTGGTTCCGTCCCCGGCCTTGGCGCACCAGGAACACGACATCCTGTCCGCTCTTCATGGTCTGCGAAATCTTGCGGAATTCCTCGTCGCTGTTCACCGCCTGCTTGTTAATCTCCAGGATCACGTCGCCGCGGCTCACCCCCACGTCATCGGCAAAGGACCCCGCCTTGACGTCGGTGACGATGACGCCCTTATCCGGCGGAATTGACAGCCGCTCGGCGATGTCGCGGGTGACGTTTTGCACCGTAAGCCCCAACTTGCTGGGCACCGGCGCGGCCTCTTCATTGCCTTCTTCTTCCTCGCCCAACCGGCTGGCGAAAAGCTTGGCCCGGTTGGCGATGGTTACCGTGGCGGTCCCTTCCTTGCCGTTGCGGACGTACCCGATCTTCGCCGTGCTGGACGGCCTCCGGCTGGAGATATCGTTGACCAATTCGTCGCCGTTCTTCACCGGTTTGCCGTCTACCGCGACGATGGTGTCGCCGACTTTCAATCCGGCCTGGTCCGCCGGACTACCGGAGACTACGTTGGCAATGGTGACGCCCGACTTGACGCCGTAGACGCGCGCCACCGCCGGGTTCGCCTCGGCGGCAAACTCCACGCCGATGGAGCCGCGCGTAACCCGGTGCTCCGGCCCGATGAGCTGGTTGTAGACGCGCGCCACCGTGTTCGACGGCAGCGCGAACCCCACGCCCTCGTAGCCTTCACCGCCGGTGATGATGGCGGTATTGATGCCGATCACCTGTCCATCCATGTTGACCAGCGGTCCGCCCGAGTTGCCGGGATTGATCGCCGCGTCGGTCTGGATAAACGACTGGAACTGCCGCCCGGGAACGATGTTGCGGCCGACATAAGAAACGATGCCGGCGGTCACCGTCGCATTCAGCCCAAATGGGCTGCCGATGGCCAGCACCCAGTCGCCGACCTGCATGCTGTCGGAATTGCCAATCTTGGCGTAGGGCAGCGGCTTGTTCATCTCCACTTTGATGACCGCCAGGTCGGTTTCCTGGTCGGTGCCGACAACCTTGGCGTCATGCCCAGGGGAGCCCTGCGGATCGTCCTGGAATTTCACGCGAATGCGGTCGGCTTTCTCGACCACGTGGCGGTTGGTGACGATGTAGCCCTTGGGATCGACGATGATGCCCGATCCCAGCGACCGCTGCCGGATCGGACCGGCCGGTCCCTGCCCCTGGCCGAAGAAGCGGTCGAAGAAATCCTGGAACGGATTATCTTCATCGCCGGGCCCCTGCCCCGGCCCCTGGCCTTGGGGCGTATTCGGGGTTGGCGTCCGCCTGCGGTGCGGGTTCTGCACCGTGGATTCGGTGTTGATGTTGACGACCGCGGGCTCCAATTGCTTCGCGATCTGGGTGAACTGGTTGGACAACTGTCTGGGTGAAGGAATGGTCAGGGGCGTGGCGTCGGACGAGGCGCCGGCCTTGTCCTGCCCCCTCACACCAAACGAGATCACCGTTCCGATCAGGATGCCCACCGCCAAGGTCAGCAAGACCACGAAGGTCGATGCCCAGCGGTGCGCTTTGAATCGTTCCCGAAAAGCGCTGGCGCGCAGATTCATATCTTCTTATTTCCTCCGGCTGTACAGCCCATTCGATACACGAGAAGGAAGGTTATTGCAAGTGAGGCACAAGTAACTCTCAATCAGTTTAGACGCGCTCTTAATAAATTCGTTGCTATAAATCATGAAAACATTTGCCGGGGTTGCGGTTTCGTCGTTACGTCGTTGCGTCCCCGACGCCCAAATGGCAGCCGATCAGCCCTTGACCCCCGGCGGGCTTGACCTCATAATTCCTCCACTTCCCCCGGGGTTATTGTCCGCGTCAACGGCGTTTACTCTTCTTGACCAGTCAGCTTCGCAGCGCAGCACCAGGAGTGGCAAAATGACCAGCGATTCTCCCCCGCGTGTTGGCGATTATGAAATCCTGAGAGTATTGGGCGCCGGCGGAATGGGCCGCGTGTACCAGGTCCGCAACGTGATCACCGACCGCGTCGAGGCGATGAAGGTCTTGCTGCCGGAAATCAGCGGTCAGGAAGAGGTGGCGGCGCGCTTTCTGCGCGAGATCAAGGTGCTGGCGGCGCTCAATCATCCGCACATCGCCCGGCTGCACACCGCGCTCACCCTTGAGAACCAACTGGTCATGATCATGGAGTTTGTCGAGGGCCAGGCGATCTCCGCCTGTCTGGCCGGCGGACCGATCCCGGTGCCCGACGCGCTCACCTACGTTGACCAGATCCTGGACGCGCTCAGTTACGCGCACCAGCAGCACGTGATCCATCGCGACATCAAGCCGGCCAACATGATGTTGACGCCGAACGGCACGGTGAAGCTGATGGATTTCGGCATCGCCCGCAGCGAGAACGAGTCCACGCTGCTCACCGCGCCCGGCTCCACGCTCGGTTCCATGAATTACATGTCTCCGGAACAGGTAAAGGGCGAGCGCACCGACGAGCGCTCCGACCTGTACTCACTCGGCATCTCGCTCTACGAGATGGTGACCGGCGAGCGCCCCTTCCACGGCGACAGCAGTTTTTCGCTGATGTCCGCGCACATTAACCAGGCGCCCACGCCGCCGGTGGAATTGCAGCCCGCAATGCCCGCCGGCCTGAACCAGATTATTCTGACCTCGATCGCCAAGTCTCCCGCGGAGCGCTTCCAGTCGGCCGACGCTTTCCGCAATGCGGTGAAGACTGTTCTCCGCGATCTGCAGGAGTCGAGGACTCTGCTGCAGGGCTCGCAGGACGCCAGCGCCACCGGCTCGCGGACTCCGCTGCCGCACGTGCGCACCGGCCCGATCACGCGGCCCAAGACGCAGACGCCCGTGCCCGTCGCGGTGCCTGCGGCTCCGACTGCTTCCTCCGCTGTCACTGCCGCTGCCGCCTCCAGGCCGGCGCCGTTTGCCGTAGCGGCTGTGCCTGCGCCTGCACCGGCGCAACCGGCGAGCAATCGCGGCCTGTTGATCAGCCTGGGCGCGGTTGTCGTGCTCGTGGTGCTGGTTGCCGCCGGGCTCTACATTCCCAGGGGGAAAAAGGCTTCCGCCGCCGACGAAGCCAGCAGCAAGCAGCAGGTTGTCGCGCCGCAGCCGGTCGAGACCAAACCAGCCGAGGTCGTCCTGCCGCCTGAGCCCAGCAAGCCCGCGAAAAAAGAGGTGGCGAAGAAAGGTGACCGGATGTCGGCGGGAGATGCCCAGGCCGCGGCGGAAGCGGCAGCAGCGGCAGCAGCGAAGGCCGCGGAACTGGATCGCATCGAGCACGAGATTGATCAGCTCACCGGCCGCGCCGCCTCGGTCAACAGCAGCATCGAGGGTATTCAGCGGCAGCAGGAGGCCATGGGGGTCGGCCTGCGCGGGGATGTCGCCTCTCGCCTGGCGAGCATGAAAGTGAACCTTGCCAAGGCGCAGGACGCGATCGGCCGCAGCGACGTCGAACGCGCCAAGCGTTACGCGGGCTTGGCCGACGCCGATGTCGAGGCCCTGGAAAAATTCCTGAACCGGTAGCGCAGGTAGGCGATGAGTTCAAACGACGGCGTCACCCGCATCCTGAACCTCGACGCCCAACAACTTGACCGTGCTGCCGAGCTGGAAAAGCTCCGCCGCAACATCACCGTCCTGTTCACCGACATCAAGGGCTCCACCGCCTACTTTGAAAAGTTCGGCGACTCCGCCGGGCTGCTCATGGTCTTCCAGTGCAACAACCTGCTGTCGAAGTGCGTCGAGCGCCACGGCGGACGCGTCATCAAGACCATCGGCGACGCCGTCATGGCCTCCTTCGAGGACCACTGCGAAGCCGTGGCCGCCAGTATCGAAATGCAGGAAGCCATCACCGCCGACAATTCACCCAGACCCGCAACGCACCGCGTCACGGTGCGCATCGGCCTCAACTACGGCCTGGGCTTTGTTAAATCCAACGATGTTTTCGGCGATGTGGTCAATGTGGCCTCGCGGGTGGAAGGCGCCGCCAGCCCGGAGCAGATTCTCATCTCCGACACGCTGCACCAGGCGGTGGCGCCGATCGCGCGGTTTCGCTTCCGTCATGCGGGAAAGTTTTCCCTCAAGGGCAAAGCCGAAGTCAGCGACCTCTTCGAAGTTGTCTGGCGCGAGCAGGCCGACGGCGGGCTTGTCAGTTCGCACAGTATGGTGGTCGCCGCTGTCGGCGCGCCGCAGATCAAGTACAAACTGGTGCAGCTTCGCAACGACGGCCGTGCCGGTCGCGAGTTCGACGTTTGCCAGAAGGCGCTCATCGGCCGCACTCAGGGCGATATCGCTTTTCCCAACGACGAATACATGCAGCCGGCGCACGCCCGCCTGTTGGTGGAATCGGGACAGCTCTTTCTGGAGCCGATGGCGGACGCCGATTCCTTTTTCAGCCTGGTCGGCACCTACCGCCTGCAGCACGGCGATGTGGTCGGCTTCGGCGCCCAGGTGCTGGAGTTCCACGTGGACGAAGCCGCGCTTGCCGAAGCCTCTCGCACCGGCACCGGACTGGGCGAACTCACCGCCAAGCTGCACGGCGCGGTCGCCGAGTTCATTTCCCTGAATCCCGACGGCAAGCGCTACCCGATACGCGAACAGCAAACCACCTGGGGCCGCACCAAGGCCACCTACACATTCCCCACCGACACCGCCATGAGCCGCTCGCACGCCAAGGTTTACTACCGCGGCGAAGACTTCTTCATCGAAGATGTCGGCTCCACCAACGGCACCTTCGTGATGGCGCGCGAAAAAACTCCCATTCCCGCCGGCGCCGTTCTCTCCATCGGCGGCCAGCGATTGAGGGTCTCCCGCGAAGAAGACGCCGCGAAATCCGTCCGCGTGGGCTGACACCCAAGGGCCAGTCCGCTTCACCGGAGTTGGCTAAACCGGATTCTCAATTACCGTATCCAGATGTCATCCCGAGCGAGGGAGGGCTCCCGCGCGCTGTCTCCAGCGCGGGAGACCCGAGTCGAGGGATCTCTACCGGCTACACCGACTCTGGAACCGCTCTAAGCCTCCGACTTCGCCGTTTCCGCGTCGCCGACCTCCGCCTCCAGTTCCGCCTGGCTGCCCTTCAATTCCGATACCACGATGCCGCCCAGGATCAACAGCGCTCCAAATCCTGCCCTGATTCCCAGCCGCTCGTGCAGCACGATGTACGACGTCATCCACGCAAACACCGGCTCCAACAGAAAGATCAGCGCGGTGTGGGTTGGCGGCGTGAATTGCTGCGCCCATGCCTGGATGGTGAACGCCGCGCCCGTTCCCAACAGGCCCGTCACCAGGATTGCCCAGATCACCCGCGACGACCACACCGCGTGCGCGTGCTCGATGACCGGCACAGTCGCAAACATCAGAATTGCGCAGGTGATCGCCTCCACCGTCGCGACACCTTCAAAGCGGTGCTTCTGCATGGCGCGTCCCATGAGGATGATCTGAAAGGCAAACATCACCGCGCAGCCCAGGGTCAGCAGGTCGCCGCGATTGATGCTTTCCAGATTCAGCCCGCTCCCGTTCCCCGCCGGGACGGTCATCAAATACAGTCCGACAAACGCGATGAAGACGCCCGCAACCGTCCAGGCGTTCACTTTCTTCCGCCAGCCGATGGCCAGGAATACGGGAACCAGGATGACGGAGAACCCGGTCAGGAAGGCTGATTTCGACGGCGTCGTCAGCCGCAGCCCGGTCGTCTGGAAGGAGAATCCCAGCCACAGCGGGATTCCTACCAGCACGCCGGCGAGCAGCGCGCCGCGGCTCATCGTCCGCAACTCACGCCGGTAAAACAGCGCCAGCGCCGACGACGCGAAGGTGATCCGCACCGCGTTGAACAGCAGCGGCGAGATGTCCCGTAGCGCATCCTTGATCTGGACGAACGTCACCCCCCACACCAGCGTGACCAGCACCAGGAGGATGTGAGCCTTCACTGAACGCGACACGCCCCTAGCTTAGCAGTTCCACAATGGGCGGAAGCCGCTGCCGGCCGCGGCGACATGGTTGTCGCGCGGGCGTCAGAGTCTATAATTCCGCCGTTTGTTGGAAAGAATATTGGTGGTCATGGGAGGACGCATGCGCACGCGCAGAATGAGTGTGGTTTTATTTGTGCTTATCTCCGTCACCAGTCTCTTTGCACAGGCGCCGAAGCCTGGCCAGAAGGCCATGGCAACGCCGGGGCTGGGCGATTTCGACAGCTTCGTGCAACAGGCGATGAAGGACTGGCAGGCGCCGGGCGTGGCCATCGCGGTGGTCAAAGACGGCAAGATCATTCTCAGCCAGGCTTACGGGCTGCGCGACGTGCAGAACAAGCTGCCGATCACCACAAAATCCATGTTCCCGATTGCCTCGATCACGAAATCGTTCACGGTGGCGACGCTGGCATCACTCTCCACCGAGGGCAAGCTGGACTGGGACAAGCCGGTGCGCGACTACCTGCCCGAGTTCCGGCTCCAGGACGATGTGCTCACCGCGCGGGTGACGCCCCGCGACCTGGTGACGCACCGCACCGGCCTGCCACGTCACGACGCGTCGTGGTACCACATCGAACGCACGCGGCCCGAGTTGGTCTACATGCTGCGCTACCTGGAAAAGAGCAAGGACCTGCGGCAGCAGTTCCAGTACAACAACCTGATGTTCCTGACGGCGGGGTACATGGGAGGGAAGCTGAATGGCACGTCGTGGGAAGACGCGGTGCGGCAGCGCATCTTCGGGCCGCTGGGGATGACCAGTTCGAACTTCAGCGTCGACGAGTCGAAGCAATCGCCCGACTACGCGCACGCCTACCAGAAAGACGATCACGAAGTGGTGCACGAAATCCCGCTGCTCAAGGCGGACGATGTCGGGCCGGCGGGCAGCATCAACTCCAACCTCGAGGACATGACGCACTACCTGCTCCTGTACCTGAACCAGGGCAAGTACGGAGACAGGCAGATCATTTCGCCGCCCGACATTCGCCAGATGACCACGCCGCAAATGGTGATTGCCACCTCCGGCGTGGACAAGGAACTGGGATACCTGAACTACGGCATGGGACTGTTCGTGACCACGTATCGCGGCCACAAGTTCGTCCACCACGGCGGCAACCTGGACGGGTTCTCGCTGCTGCTTTCGTTCTTGCCGGACGACCATGTCGGGTCCATCGTGCTGACCAACATGGACGCGACGCAACTGCGCGAGGTGCTCACCTACAACATCTATGACCGGATGCTGGGCCTGGACCAGGTGGACTGGAACCACCGGCTGTTGGCGCGCTACAAGGCGGGAAAGGCGTCGGAGGAGGAGGCCGAGAAGAAGAACTACATTCCGCGGGTGGAGGGGACCAAGCAGTCGCACCCGATCGAGGAGTACGTGGGCGAGTACCAGCACCCGGCGTACGGGGTTGTGGGCATCGAGCGTAGCGGCGATGGCGACGATCTGAAAATGCTGTGGCATGGGTTCACATCGGTGGCGCAGCACTGGCACTACGACGTGTGGCGGGTGCCGAAAAACGCGCTCGACCGGCTGGAGCGGTCGCAACTTATGTTCAACACCGATTGGGACGGAAACATTACCAGCCTCTCAGCGCCGCTGGAACCGCAGGTGAAGGACATCGTGTTCACCCGCCTGCCCGACCGGCGGATGAAGGAGAAAGCGTTCCTGGAGCCGCTGGCGGGGACCTACATCCTGAGCGATTTCAAGTTCCTGGTGACGCTGCGCCCAGACAATGTGTTGACCTTTACCACGCCCAACGGAACCATGTACGAGCTGGAACCGGTGCGCGCTACGACTTTCGCGGTGAAGAAGCTGAGCGGGACAACGCTGAACTTCAAGCTGGAAGGCGGCAAGGTGGTGGAAGTGGCGTTCGCGCAGCCAGGTTCGACCCTGGTGCTGAAAAAACAGTAGTCAGGAGTCAGGAGTCAGGAGTCAGAGTCAGGAGTCATGAGTCAGGAGTCAGAGTCAGGAGTCAGGAGTCAGAGTCAGGAGTCATGATTGTAGGCCCCGGCGCCCTCGCCGGGGCCGCATTTTCCTTCACCGGAAGTCGAAACGCGCGGGCGCCCTCGCCCGCGGCTGCTGACTCCTTTTCTTGAATTGTCGCGCGCGCGGGCGAGCGCGCTCCACCATTCTTCCTCAGTTCCGGCGGCCAACCAGTTCGCCGAGTTCCATGCGCGCCGAAATTTTTTGTTGCTTGATCTTCATCAACTCGGCGGCCTTCTGCGCGATATGCTCGGCCGAGACCTCGAATTCCTTAATCAGCTCCCAGGGCGCGCCGGAGTCGCCGAAGCGGTCCTGGACGCCAATCGCTCCGGTGATAATCGGCCGGCCATAGAGTTCGGGGCTGGCGGTAATCGACGCCGCTGACGCGCCACGCCAGCGCGCCAATCTGGTGTTCTTCGGCGGTCACCACGATCCCGGTTTCTTTGGCTGCGCGGATGATGGCTGCCTCGTCCACCGGCTTCATGGTGTGCAGGTTGAGGACGCGCGTTTCGTACCCGAAGTCCGTTTTCAGGATATAAGCGGCGCGCATGGCTTCCGGCACCATCGGGCCGCAGGCAATGATGGAAAGGTCTTCCTCTTCATCGCGGTACTGCGAGGCCAGCACGGTATCGAAGGCGTCGATAAATTCCTTCGACTCGCGGCGCAGGCGGATCACGTTGGCCTTGCCGAAGACGAAGGGCGTGTCTTCCCGGGTGACGACCGGCGTCGCCTCGCGCGCGAAGCGGATGTATTTGGGGCCGGTGTGCTGCATCAGCAGGTAGTCGGTGGCCTTGCGCGTCTCGACGCTGTCGCAGGGCACCACGGCAACCATGTTGGGCAGGCCGCAGATGGCGAACAGATCTTCCAGCGCCTGGTGGGTGGCGCCGTCGGGGCCGACGGAAACGCCGCCGTGCGCGCCGGCGATGAGGACGTTGAAATTGCCGTAGCAGATGGAAGTGCGAATCTGGTCGAGGTTGCGCGCTGCGGCGAAGGTCGCGTAGGTGCCAAACACCGGCAGCTTGCCTTCCCGCGCCAGTCCCGCGGCCACCGCGGTGGCGGACTGTTCGGCGATGCCCATGCTCAGCCAGCGCGGCTTGCGCTCCGGCTTGCCGTTGTAGAACTCGCTGATGGTGATGGAACCGGAAATGTCGAGGCCGAGGGCGACCACGCGCTCGTCGGCGCCGTTCTTGGCCAGCGACTCGCCGAAGCCCATGCGCGTGGGTCTCATCTTCGCCTGCATGTCCACCGAACCGTTCCACCAGTAATCGCGCTTGAAGCGCGGCATCTTGTCGAAGAGCTTGGAATCCACCATGGCCTGGTATGCCTTGGCTTTCGCCAGCAGCGCGTCGAGAGGGATTTCTTCGCTCAGGCCAAGTTCGGCGAGGGCTTTCTTGGTCTCTTCCAGGTTGGGGGCCTTGCCGTGCCATCCGGCAACGTTTTCGCAGAAGCTGACGCCCTTTCCCTTGATGGTATCGGCGATGATGGCCAGCGGCTTGCCCGTGCCGAGGCGCGCCTTCGCTTGCCGCAGCGCACACACCACCTGGTCCATGTCGTGGCCGTCGATGCGGATGACGTCCCATCCGAAGCTGCGGTACTTGTCCTCAATAGGATCGATGTTCATGACATCGGAGACGCGGCCGTCAATTTGCAGCCGGTTGCAGTCCACGATGCCGACCAGGTTGTCGAGCTTGTAGTGGCCGGCTTCCATCGCCGCTTCCCAAATCTGGCCCTCCTGCTGTTCGCCGTCGCCCATGATGCAAAACGTGGTGTAGGTCTTGTTGTTCAGGCGTCCGGCGAGCGCGATGCCGACGGCGATGCTGAGGCCCTGCCCCAGCGAACCGGTGGATGCTTCCACGCCCGGCAGCTTCAGCCAGTGCGGATGGCCCTGGTAGGGAGAGTAGAGCTTGCGCAGCGTGACCACGTCCTCGGGCGGGTAGAAGCCCGCGAACGCCAAGCCCAGATACAGGCTGGGCGCCTTGTGCCCGGTGGAGAAGATGATGCGGTCGCGGTCGGGCCATTCGGCGTTCTTCGGATCGAGATTGGCGACCTTGAGGTAGAGCGCGGCGGCAATGTCCATGATGGAGAGCGTCCCGCCGGCATGGCCGCTGGCGGCAGCGCACAGCGCGACCAGGTCGTAGCCGCGCATGAGGTTGGCGGCGTCCTTGAGTTGCTCGATGGAGTAATCGCGCACCACCGCGCCGGTCTTGGAATCCGTGATTGCCATGGAAGCTCCCCCTGCTTGGGCGCAAGGCCCAAGGCTCAAGGCCGGCTGGACGCACCAGCGCCCCGGAATTGTTAACCGCCGAGACTATTCCCTGGTGCCGCAGGGGTCAGTGAGAGTAGTCACAGGCGGGTGTGATTTGCAGGATTTGTAATTTGTAATTTGTGAATTTGTAATTTCGCGGACGTCCGGGTTACGCGGCCGATTAAAGATCTCCGAAAACGCAAAAAGGGCCGCAGAACAGACTGTTACGAAACGCCAAGGTCTCTAGCTTAAGTGGACCGAAGACTCGCATTTAGCGCCGTAGGCGCGACAGTACATAGCCCGGCACGTGAGTGCCGGGTATACGAGTGGAATAAAATTCGAGTCCCGTTAGGGACGGCGCCAGTTTCGTAACAGTCTGAGGAGCGGCCCTCAAAATTGCAAATTACCAATTGCAAATTACAAATTCTTCTTCGTCCACTCCTCAATCCGGTCCAGCGCCTTCTGGATGTTCTCCATGGAATTGGCGACGCTGAAACGGACGTAGCCTTCACCGAAGGCGCCGAACGAGGTGCCGCTGAGCCCGGCAACGCCTGCCTGCTCCAGCAGCGCGTCGGCGAGTTTCTTCGACGGCCAACCGGTCTTGGTGACGTTCGGGAAGACGTAGAACGCGCCCTTGGGCAGGCGGCAGGAGAAGCCCTGGATGCGGTTCAGGCGCTCGACCATGTAGTCGCGGCGACGCTTGAACTCGGCGCACATTTTGGTCACGGCGGTCTGGTCGCCTTTGAGCGCTTCGACTCCGGCCTTCTGCGTGAAACTGGCGGTGCAGGAGACGGCGTTGGTTTGCAGGCGCGCCAGGTGGGTGGCAAGATCGGCGCGCATGACGCCATAGCCCATGCGCCAGCCGGTCATGGCGTAGGTCTTGGAGAAGCCGTCGAGCAGGATGGTGCGGTCCTTGAAACCGTCCACCGACATGATGGAGAAGTGCTCGCCTTCGAACAGCAGGCGGCTGTAGATCTCGTCGGAGAGCACCATGATGTCGCGGTCGCCGATGGCGGCAGCGATATCGAGCACGTCTTTCTTCGTGAGCACGCCGCCGGTGGGATTGTGCGGCGAATTGAGGATGATGAGCCGCGTGTTGCTGGTGATTTTCGCGGCCAGTTCCTTGACGTCGAGGCGGAAATCCAGTTCTTCGCGCAACTGGATGGGCACAGCCTTGGCGCCGACGAAGTTGATCATCGACTCGTAGATCGGGAAGCCGGGATTGGGGTAGATGACCTCGTCGCCTTCCTCGGCCAGCGCGGTAATGGCGTAGAACATGATCGGCTTGCCGCCGGGAACGACGACCACCTCTTCCGGCGCCACCTTGACGTTGCGGGTGCGCGAGACGTAATCGGCGATCGTCTGGCGGAGTTCGGGCAGGCCCGGCGATGGGCCATAGTGCGTCCAGCCCTGGTGCAGGGCGTTGCTGCCGGCTTCGATGATGTTGGCGGGCGTGTCGAAATCGGGCTCGCCGATTTCCAGGTGAATAATGCTCTTGCCCTGCGCTTCCAGGGCACGGGCCCGGACCAGCACTTCGAACGCGGTCTCGGTGCCCAGCCGCGACATCCGCTTGGCCAGATGCAGTGCGGGAGTGACACGAGCTGTTTTTTCCATAACGGGAATAGCCATTATATAGCCCCCTTCGGCGGCATTCGTGGAAACCCTAAATACTCAGCTAAGGCGGGCAGGGGCGCAGTGATGGGCGTCACGGGGTCGAGCGACGGTCCGTCAAGGACTATTCCGGAATGGCGGATTGCGGTTTTCTCTCCTCACAGATGATGCCGATGTTTTCCACTCCCGCAGCGCGCACAGCATCCAGGACTTCAACAACGTTACCGTATTTAGTGCGGACATCGGCTCGGAGGTAGACCTTCCGTTCCGCACCGTGGCGCACGCGGTCACGAATCTTCTCAGCCAACTGTGACGGGAGCACTCGGTTTTGATCGAAGTAGATACTCCCGTCGCGGGCGACACCAACGAACAGCGCATCTTCCCGGTTGGCTCTGTGTTGTGCGACTGGATGGTACACCCTTGGCAAATCGACGCCTGTCCTCGGAAGATCGGGGACACTCATCACCCGCCCCATAAACATCGCCACCAACGCAAGCATCACGCCCGCAAAGGGCGTCATGTTGATCCTCCAAAACAGAGGAGCCGGTCGCGCACGCCTGAGCAACATTGGGATTCATTGTTCCGTGAAAGAGGGAAGAGGACAAGGTGACGGATGTAATGACACCAAACATCACACTCCCGATTTGGGCAGTTCCGGACGGGCTTTAGCGCGAGCTTTTGAGGGTTATTCCGTGACCGCGGACTGATCGCTGGCGCGGAAGACGCGGTCCACCGAATAGGGCGCGGCCTGCGAGCCGTGATAGTGGTGGACCTGCAATTCGCCGAGCAGGCCGAGCGCCAGCATCTGCACGCCGGCGATGATGAGCACGGCGCCGAAGATCATCAGCGGACCGTGCGTCGCCATGATGTGGTCGCCGGTAATCAGCTTGTCGAGCAAAAGGAAAGCTGCGATGGCAAAGCCGGCCAGGTTGCTGAGCATGCCGATGGTGCCGAAAAAATGCAGCGGGCGCGACAGGTAGCGCAGCAGGAAGCGGATGGTGATCAGGTCGAAAAATACGCGGAAGGTGCGGCCCAGCCCGTAGTGCGACTCGCCGCGCTCGCGCACCGTGTTCTTGATCGGGACCTCGCAGATGGTGGCGCCATGCCACGACGCCAGCGCGGGAATGAAGCGGTGCAGTTCGCCGTACAGCGGCACCTGCGAAAGAAGATCGCGACGATAGGCTTTGAAGGTGGTGCCGAAATCGTGAATGTCCACCCCGCTGAGTTTCGCCATCAGCCAATTGGCACAGCGGGAAGGAATGCGGCGCAGCCACAGGTTATCCATGCGCTGCTTGCGCCAGCCGCTGACGATGTCGTAGCCCTCGGCGAGTTTTTCCAGAAAGCGCGGGATGTCGGCGGGATCGTGTTGCAGGTCGCCATCCATGGCGATGACGTACTCGCCGCCGGCATGATCGAAGCCGGCCGCCAGCGCGGGCGTTTGCCCGAAATTGCGCCGCAGCTTGATCACCACCACGCGGCTGTCCACGGCAACGATTTCCCGCAGCAGGTGAAAGGTGCGGTCGGTGCTGCCGTCGTCCACGAACAGCAGCTCAAACGGGTCCGGCTGCGCTTCCATCACCGCTTTCAGGCGGTCATAGAGTTCGGTGACGTTCTCATGCTCGTTGTGCAGGGGGATGACGATCGAGTACTTCAGCACGCGACGATTATAACGGTCTGCGGGCAAGAGTCGCTAGGTTCTCAGTTTTCGGTTGTCGGTCATCGGTTGTCGGTTATCGGTTGTCAGTTCTGGATACGGGTTGTCGGATGTGAGTACGGCTGGTAAGCGGACCAATATCTCGGTTACCGATTACCGCACACCGAAAACCGCAAACCGCAAACCGAGAACCGACAACTAATTTCCGTGCAACGCGTAGCCGGGTTCCAGCGGCAGCTTGCCGTTGACCTTCACCACGTTGACGCTGCTGGTGATCGAATAAATGTCAATGAGCCCGACAGCCCCAGAGAGGCTCTCGACCATGCGGATGACCTCGGCGTCGGAATTCACGACCACGAAATAGCCGGGGTTGGCGGCGATGACCGCTTTGATTTTTTCGGTTGTCGTGCCGAAGAATTTTTCCAACGCAATCTTCATCGCGGGCGCGTTGGGATCGCGAAGGATCAGGGTCACCCTGCTGCCGCTCGGCCACGTCGCCAACGACGCGTTCGCCAACTTACCGAGTTCGGCGGGGGTCAAGGCCCTGACCTGGCTGGACTTGTTGACGATCACCGCCAGATCGCGCGCGGCGCAAGCGAGGGAGGCGCCCAGCAGCAACACGCCGACTGCAAACCAACGAAGAACATAAACCTGTGGCGGGATAATTCCCCTCCTTCCTGCGCCGCGATTTAAGCGCAGAACCGGTGTGGAACGCAATCGCAAACACGTAACTTTACGGGTACGTTGGTGCAGAATCGCGGTGTAACGCATTGCATTCCAGCGAAATTCGCGCTACACCACAGCCGATGCAACGCCGTTTTCTGATCGCATTTCTATGCCTGTCGCTGGCGGGAGTCTCGCAGAACGCGCCCGCACCCTCCTCGCGGCCGGCCGCGCGCCCGAAGGCCAGCACGACTTCCATGCTGCCGGTCACCACCACCTCGGCCAAGGCCCGCGCCCTGTACCAGCAGGCGATGACCGACTCGATGAATTTCCACCTGGACCGCGCTCTCGACCAGTGGCGGGCGGCGGTGAAACTGGACCCCAACTTCGCGTTGGCCAACCTGATGATCGCCTTCCGCTCGCAGGACCCGAAAGAAGCCAAGACCGCGCTGCAGCGGGCCAATACAGCGGTCCGCACGGGCAGCGGCGGCGAGCGCCTGTTCGTGCGCTGGATCACCGGTATCCGCGAAGGGAATTTCCTGTCCGGCATCGCCGCCATGAACGACCTGATGACGCTCTACCCGCGCGACAAGCAAATCTTGTCTCTGGCCGGCAATTGGCTCATGGTGCGCTATAGCTACGATCGTGCCGCCGACTTGCTGAACCGGGCGCTGGCCGCAGATCCGAATTATCCCCCGGCGTTGAATTCCGCCGCTTACGCCTACGCGCAAATGGGCGACTTTCCCAAAGCCATCAAGCTGATGCGGCACTACGCCGAGGTCATCCCGAACGAGCCCAACGCGCAGGACTCGTACGCCGAAATCCTGCGCATGGCGGGCCAGTACGACGACGCCATCGAGCACTACCAGGCGGCGCTGAAAATGGCACCCGGTTTTTCCATCATGGGACTCGCCGATACTTACGCGCTCAAGGGCGACGAAGAGCGCGCGCGCGCCGAATACATGCGCTGCAACCAGCAGGCGGAGATGTCCGAGGACAAGATCCTTTGCCGCCTGCAATACCCGATCACCTATGTGTGGGAGAAAAATTATCGCGCCGCCGACGAGGCGTTCGAAAAAACCGCTCAGTGGGCCCACGTACACGATCTCGGCTTCGCCGAAGCGCAGGCTTATCGCATGATGGCCATGTACCAGGAGGATGACGGGGTGGCGTTGCAGCAACTCGATCGCGCCGCGGCCGCTCTCGGCGAACACGCCAGCGTTTCCAAATCCGACCGCCAGGATGAAACGGCACGCATCCTGCGCTGGCGCGTGGTGCGGGCAACGCATGCCGGCCATGCACCCGCCGCCGCGGAGGCACTGCATCAATTGCAGGGCATGGCCGATCGCAATCCCAGCGAGATCGTCCAGCGCTCCTATGATGCCGCTGCCGGCGCCAAGCTCATGGCCGACGGTAAGCCGGCGGAAGCGATTCCGCACCTGCGCGAGGATGTGAAAGACGCCTTCTCCATGGCGCTGCTGGTGAAGGCCTACGAGCAGACCGGCGATCCACCGATGGCCGCGACGGAGCGCAACGAGCTGACAAACCTGCACCTGCCGACGATTGATGGTGCGATAGTAACGGCGGGAGTGCGCTCCGACAAAGCGGCGCATTGACCGCTACACGAAGCCGAACGCCTCTCCACGACAGCGCACGGCGGCATTGGCCAGGTGATTGGCCTCCAGGTTCAGTTCGCGCGGGATGTGGCTGATGGTGAATTCCAGCGCCCGGGCGAGCTTCCGGCAGGTCCAGTTCAGGGAGTACAGGCGCGGGCTGCGGCAGGCATACTCACCGTTCATTTGCCGGACGACCACTTCCGAATCACAATAAACTTGCAGCCGCTTGGCTTTGCGGGCGACGGCCAGTTGCAGCGCCTCCAGCACCGCGGCATATTCGGCCACGTTGTTGTCCTGGTGGCCAATCCACTTGGAAATTTTGATGATTTCGCCCCCGGGGACCTCCAGCACGATGCCAATACCTGCCGGCCCCGGATTCCCGTGCGAACCGCCGTCGACGTAGGCTACAAGTTCTGACATCCCTGGCCTGTTGGAGACACAATGAACCCTCGAGGTTTTCTCGGTCAAGACATTCATTTGGTGCATCTGTTGAAAACCGAGCACTTTGGCGCGTTTTGTGGAAAAAACTGTGGATAACCGCTGCTCGTGATTTTCACGACCGTCAACGCCCATTTTTTGTGCATATTACAAATCTGTGAATGGCCTCCACAAAAATTCCGATTGCACCAATCTTGAGCGTTGACAATTGCAATTCCCGGAGTAGTATTCAGCGCGTCGACGGTCGAAAGGGTTGGCGTCAATCATCGGTCGCCAGTCCAAAGTAGACTGGGTGATCCGGAAGGCGGGGCAACCCGCTGGACGGTCGGACCCGAAAAAACCGACGGTTCTGCGAGGTTCCGTTGGGGTTCGGCACTGCGAAAGCAGCGATCGCATCAGGGGCTGTGACGGTACATGCGTCCACGTCGTTAACTCCCTCGCAGGAGTTGGCGGCTAGACCATAACCAATGTCACGGCCCTTTTAATTTTTCCCGCCTGATTTTTCTCCCGAACCAAAACCAACCATCGCAAAGGCGCACGTTCACCCCAGCCACCTGCTCTTCAGCCGCGGAGCGGAGGAGGAAAATTGCCCGGCGCTGCAGCGCCGCAAGACCCATGGTGAGATCTCCCAGGTCCCATAGCGAGGCTGCGATTCTCCCCCAACACGATGCCGAGTTGCTGTCACACGATCCGCCCCGGTCGTAGCCTGGTCGCCGAAGCCGCACCGCAGCCATCATTTACGAAAAAAATCGAAAGTTTGAATTTAATCCACGTTTTCCGCCCCTTTTCCGCAGGCTTTTCCACAATTGCACCAGAAACGGGCATTGACTCTATTTTCGAACCTGCTAATCTCCATCACGTCGACGGTCGAAAGGGTTGGCGTCAATCATCGGTCGCCAGTCCAAAGTAGACTGGGTGATCCGCAAGGCGAGGCGACTCGTTGCGCGGTCGGACCCGAAAAAACCGACGGTTCTGCGAGGTTCCGTTGGGGTTCGGCACTGCGAAAGCAGCGATTGCACTAGGGGCTGTGACGGTACATGCGTCCACGTTGTTGACTCCCTCGCAGGAGTTGGCGGCTAGACCATAACCAATGTCACGGCCCTTTTAATTTTCCCTCGTACTTCCCTCCTGCCCCACCGCAGCCGGATTCACGTTGGCCTCGTGGTCCCGCAACCAGTCGAGATAACGCTGCTCGTACGACTTGTCGGTTTCCCGCCGGACATGCCGGATGCTGTGCCCGGTCACCATGTGGCAGATCTCCTCGCCGAGGTTGACGGCGTGATCGCCGGAGCGTTCCAGCGCATTGGCGATGAACAGCACGTGCACGGCGTTGCGCGTCGCCGAGGTCAGGCCATTGAGGATGCGGAAGAGGAGCAGGTTGCGGCGGCGGTCGATTTCGGCGTCGGCGCGAACGATTTCGACGGCAATCTCCACACTGCGCCGCGCCAGGCCATCGTGCGCGTCACGCAGCATCGCTTCCAGCGCGGTCGCCATCTCGATCAGGTCCTTGATGTCGGCCATGTCCACCGTATGGTCCAGCGCCTGGACGCTGGAGGCGGCCGAACACAGCAGGTCTCCGATGCGCTCCAGGTCGATCAGAAACTTCATGCAAACCAGCAACTCGCGGGCGTCGGCGGCTTCCACCAGGGTGACCGCATAGGCGACGCGCTCGTCGAGCTCGCGGTCAATGAGGTCGAGCTTGCGCTCGCAGTCGCCAATCTCGGCAAACGCGGCCGGCGATTTGTTGGCCAATGCGTCGGCGGTGGCAGCCGCCGATTGCCGCGCCAGTTCGCAGGCGGTCAGCGTCAGTTGGAGCAGTTCGACATAGATCGGAGTGGCCGATGACGCCTTTTCCGCGGTTCCCATGCCACCATTCAATCCCGCGGATGTGAAACGGTGATGAATGGCAGGTTACAAGCGCATGAAAAAGCAGGGCCAAAGGGCGCCCCAGCGTCCTCCGCAATTGCCGGGCCCTTAGCATGCCCCGGACCGCACTCTAAGTCCCTGTTCGTTGGTTACTTGTGCCGCTGAGCCGTACAGGCAATCATGTCTAGATGCAATCCGTACCCATCCCCAACGCTTTCTCCAGGGCGTTCAAACGGCGCAGCGCACGCGTCCAATTGAAGATCCGTATTTCCGTCGTGATCGGCGACGAGAGTGTTCTCGACGCTGAAACCACGACCGTAAGCAAGCACGGTGCGCGCATCCGCATCACCAGCACGTCCGGAAGACTGACCCACGGCGAGCACTTGCAGGTCGCCATACGACGCGGCCAGAAACCGCACGCGGCGCGGGTGGTGTGGCTCGACAAACGCTCCGCCGCGCACTACGGCATCGAACTCGAAGAGGACCTCGGCAACTTCTGGGGCGTGTATTTCCCCAGCAAAGACGGGGAGTTGCGCAACGCAGGCAAAGAGGCGCCCGCTCCCGTGGCCGTTGCCTCGACCCCGGCTGCCGTTCAACCTCAGGCTGCCGGCCAACTTGCCGTCGAGGAGCAGCCGGCGCTCGCACCGCCGGCCGAAATCGGCCGTATCCCGGCTATGATCGCGGGCCTCTCGGCCATCCGTCTGCCGTTCGCCGAGAAAGTAGAGTTGGCGTTCACTCACCCGCACGAGGGTACGGCGCTGCTGCAGAACATCGTGGAACCCGGCGCGACGTTGCGGATCACTTTTGCTCACCGCATCGCCAAGGGCTACGTCTTGGCCGTCGCCGGCCAGCGCGAAGCGGGCAAATGGCGCGTCCGCCTCAAGTGCGACGCCGCCTCCGCGTAACCGCAGTACACGGGCCATGCGAAAAAGAATGGAAGCGCCACTGCCACAACGGCTCAACCCGATCCGTTTGCGGCGACAGTGGCCGTTGAACAATTACTTTCGCTCGTGCCGGGCAAGGTACCGCGGCTGGCACTGGGCGCAGGAGGTCGGAGCGATGTCCAACTATTCCGCCATGACGCTCAGCCTGTTTGTCTTTTTCACCATATTCCTGGCGACCGTAGTCGTCATCATCGGCGGCGGCACCAACGGCCGGCGCCGCGCAAAATTCCCGACGCAGTGATTTCGACACCAGTAGTGCAATGCGGCTTCTGTCTAACAACGCGGCGCACCGCCTCGGTGCCGTGTTACTGCGTATTCTGACTTCTTGATTTTGAATCCTTCATTCCTCCGTGTCTCCGTGCCTCCGTGGTGAATTCAGATCCGCTTCTCCGCGGCTTCGGTTTCCCGCCCCGCCGCAAACCCATATAAGATGCTTCCGAGGACACGCCAGCCTGTGAAAACGGTCTTAACCGCATCGGCGCTGCTGACACCCTTGGAGCAGATCTCCCGCCCGGTGCTGGTCATCGAGGATGGAGTCATCGCGCAGGTCGCTTCGCGCGACCACAGCGAGGTTCCTGCCGGCGCGCAGGTGCGCGATTTCCCGGGCGCGATACTGGCGCCCGGATTCATTGACATCCACATCCACGGCAGCGCCGGACACGACGTCATGACCGCCAATGCCGCCGCGCTGGAGGAGATCGAACGTTTCCTGGCCAAGCACGGCGTGACTTCGTACTTCCCGACGACAGTGACGGCGCCGCTGGACGATACCTACGTTGCCCTGGACAGGCTCGCGGCGGCGATCGAAACCACCTCCGCCCGCAAGCGAAACGGCAGCTTGCGCGCCCAGCCACTCGGCATCCACCTGGAGGGCCCCTTCCTCAGCCATGCCAAGCGCGGCGTGCAACCCGCCGAACATCTGCTGGCGCCGTCCCTGGAAGTGTTCGACCGGTTGTGGCAGGCGGCGCGGGGCAAAGTCTCGCTGATGACGGTTGCGCCGGAATTGCCCAAGGCGGAATACCTGATCGGCGAGGCGGCGCGTCGCGGCGTGTGCGTCAGCCTGGGCCACAGCGATAGCCTGCTCGCCCCGGTGGAAGCGGCGATTGCCGCAGGCGCGCGCCACGCCACCCACACCTTCAACGCCATGCGCGCCTTGGACCATCGCGAGCCGGGCATCCTGGGCGCGGTGCTGGCCGACGAGCGGCTCACCGCCGACATCATTGCCGACGGCATTCACGTCCATCCCGATGTCGTGCGCCTGTTCCTGCGCGCCAAGGGCGCCGAACGCGCCGTGCTGATTACCGACGCCCTCAGCGCCACCGGCATGGGCGATGGCCGTTATCGTCTCGGCGGATTCGAAGTGCGAAGTGCGCGGCGAACGCTGCGAACACAATGGGCGCCTGGCGGGTAGCGTGCTCACACTCGATCGCGCGGTGCGCAACGCGATGAAATTCACCGGCTGCGAATTGCAGCGTGCCGTCCGGATGGCCACGCTGAATCCAGCGCGGGTCGCCGGTTTCGCGGGACGCAAGGGACAGCTTGTGGAAGGCGCCGACGCCGACATCGTGGTCTTGTCGCCCGATGGGCAGCCGATGCATACCTTCGTCGCCGGTGTTGCCGTGGCGTGAGTGAAATTAAGAATTCCCCTCCGCTCAGACATTTCGAGGTTTTCGAGAGGCACAGGGGTTGTATATTTCCGTGGCTTAGGATCCCAAAATGGAAATCCTGGTTAAATTCAACTGGTTCCAGGGTTTTTTCCTCTAGAAGCTGGGGAAGCGATTAGCATGGAAATACAGGGTCGAAAGACACGGCCATGAACACCGAGGCCGAACACGCCCAGGCAGTCGCGCGCCGGGTGACCGCGCTACGGATTGTTGGCTTGTTTCTGCTGCTGCTCGGCCTTTACATACACCGGAGTTCTATCGCTCACAGGTTCATTGGTCTGTGTGTGGGATGCGCATTGATACAGGTAGCCTTCTTCCATGGTTTTCCGAAGCCGAAAGCGGTTGTCGGCCCAATGTGGGGTTCAGTTTGGGAGGGGCTTAACCCCCGGTCATATTTTTGCTGGTTTTGGACTTTGTGGATACTGTTCTATGCGTCACTCGGAGTGGAACTATGGGCTGGGTTTCACTTCTTGCCCTGGAAAACGGCATTGCTCATTATATTCTTCACGACTCTAGCGGTAGATCTTCTCGCGGCAAGGATACTGTTTGTGATAACCGGTTGCGTAGGGCTGCTGTTAACTGTAAGTAGTGGCATCTTGCTCCTGACGGCATAAATCCCTTTTCAAAGCCGCTGTGGTTCTGGTCCGAACGCCTGCTCGTTGCGGACGCTCATCGGGTCGCTGTCGGCCGATGCCGTGGCGTAGTACCAGAACTGGAGGTCATCGCCTATTACGGCGACGCAGCGAATGGGCAGAAACACCCCGTTCTCCATGAGCGATGGAGGCCCTGGGCAGATTCGACTGTCGACACGCGGTTTTCCGCTTGGCTGGCTACGTGCTAACCTGATTCTGCCGGGGCCGTAGCTCAGTTGGATAGAGCAAGAGTTTCCTAAACTCTAGGTCGGCGGTTCGAATCCGCCCGGCCCCTCCACTTCCGCGGTGCGCCAAGTTCGGCGCGTTACAATCTTGGATTTTTCTTTTTGGTCGCCATTGGCTGCCGCCTCCTTACGAGATGACGTTGGCGGAGCGCAGCGAAAGAAGCAACGGAGAACTTCTGTGGTGGTTACCTTCGCTTTTGGTTAAAGTACCTGGCATGACGCCACAGGAATCGGCAGCAATGTCATTGCCTAAATGGGTTACCAAATGCTTGGCGAGCGAGGGACGAAAAAAGATCGCCGCTGCTGAGCGGTTACGGCAGAAGCATGCGAATCACCCTAAACGAGAACGAGATCTATCCTTCGGCATTGCACAGCACTGGGAGCAGAAAGGTAAACGGCTGATTGAAATATCCGAGACGGGCACCGATCATGAGAAGCAAGAAGCGCTCAGCAAGCTTTGAACCAGGGCCTCGAAGGAGATGACCAAATGGAACAGGCAAAATCACGTCCCCGATCCGAGGACGCGGATAGCGATACTTGCGATGTACGGAAGTGCCCAAATGTTGGAAAGTATAGGGCCTTTTGGAATGGCGACAAAGTTATGAAACGGATTTGTGCCGATCACAGGAAGCAACTTGAAGGAAAATCGTGGGGCCCGGACGTTGCGGCGATGTTTGGTAACCAATGGCCAGTAAGGTAGTGAAGGAGCTGGCCAGATTTGAACTGGCGACCTAGCGGGCAAGCTGGCCTAAAGCGCACAAATGCGCACAAGCAGCCACATTCTAACCTACTGAAAACAAGCAGCACAGGTTGGTAAGACGCTCTTGCTAAACTCTAGGTCGGCGGTTCGAATCCGCCCGGCCCCTCCAGCAACCAGCGCCCAATTACCTACCCAACTAGAAATGGAATCTCCGGGCCAATGGCTTTCCTTATTTCGATAACTCGCCTCAAGAATTCTAGCGTGTTCTTGGGGTCCACATTCACATCACTAGATGATATCGCGGGCCGGGCATGAATATACCCGCCGTCAAACCAAAACTCATAAGCTTCGCCGTTCTTGCCTGATATCCCCGGCCATTCCTTAAGCGAAACCGCGCCCGTTACGTTAAGGGGCGGCGTGCTGTTGTACCTGTCATCGTAAACAACCTTGTACCCGCTGGCCGTCGCCGCAGCCTTTGCGTCGTCCAGTGAGCCGAAGTTTGGTGTATCCATGTTCCGAATTCTACGCGGTACCCTCCGCAAACGCCATCGTTGGGCGCACCCGCGCACGCAAAGTTACTTTGGTGTGGCGTACCACGTGGGGCAACAACGCTGCCTAGAACAGCAGCCCACTATTCGGCAGGTCGTGTTTCTTGGCAGTATCCATGACGTACGCGCGTGCAATGGCCGCCAGCAGCAATGCTGTGGCGCGCTCGGTTGCTGTTCCCGAATCCGTCTTGGCCAGCAGTTCATTCGCCTGCTTGATTTGCGCCACGGCTGCACTTAGCTGCTTATAAAGATTCTGCTGCTCCGCGTTTAGTGTAGTACGGCCCGGTTGTGTCATTTTTCCTCCTGCTTTGGTAATTGTAGCAGCGGGCACGGGAACGCTTCTTTCATTGCAAGACCAAAAAGCTCCGCTGTTCGCAAGTGCGCTTTTGCAGGGTTTTCCCTTATGTACTTCAGCAGAATTCGTACCGGCTGGATACGCTCTATGTTGGGATTCTCGCAATACGGTAATAATTCCCCGTGGCCGGGCGAACGCGAGGAAACAGCTTGCAGCCAAATACCATCTTCTATGCCCGTAAGGTACATAAGGCATAAATTGCCGTGAAAAATATCGATGTCTTTCATATCTTCCGTCGCTTTATCCACTGCATGGCACATGCGAAAGAAACCGTTTCCCGATTGCCACACGTCCTCTAACTTATCTGCCGCATGGATTGGCAAGGCTGCAAAGCAAATCAGCGATACCAATAGCACAACGCACGCGCGTTTCATGTTTGGTTTGCCTCCCGGCGTTTGCGCTGCATTCTAACCCGGCCCCGCCGCACTGTACCTGTGCAATTTTGCCACGGCCTGTACCCCTGCCGCATGGCCAGCGGCGCGCCTCCCATCGCTGCGGTAAAATTCAGCCAGTATGTGCGGTCGTTTCCGGTTAGGCAAAGGGCGTGAAGCGCTGAAGGAGTACTTCGGCGCCGAAGTTGATCTGGACTGGTCGCCGCGCTACAACATCGCGCCCACGGATCGCATTCCCACCGTCCGGCAGAACGCCACCAGGCCGATTCGCGAGCTGTCGCTGATGCGCTGGGGCCTGATTCCCTACTGGGCGAAAGACGCCTCCATCGGCTACAAGATGATCAACGCGCGCTCCGAGACCGCCGCCACCAAGCCTGCCTTCCGCGACGCCCTCAAGCTCCGCCGCTGCCTCATCCCCGCCGACGGCTTTTATGAATGGAAAAAATTGCCCAAGGCCAAGCAGCCCTATTGCTTCACCCTGCGCGATGAATCCATCTTCGCTTTTGCCGGCATCTGGGACCGCTGGAAAGATCCCGGCGGCAATACTCTCGAAACCTGTTCCATCCTGACCACCTCGCCCAACGAGCTGGCCGGCGCAGTGCACGATCGCATGCCGGTCATCCTGCCGCCGGACCATTACGACCTCTGGCTCGATCCCGGTTTCAAGGACGTGAAGGAAATCTCCGACATGCTGAAACCCTATGGCGCGGCGCTGATGAAGGCGTACGCGGTCAGCACGCGGGTGAACACGGTGAAGAACGATGACCCGGAATGCGCCGAGCCGCTCGACATCCCCGGTGATCAGCACACTGTGGCTTTGCGATCTTAGACCGGAGCGGAATCGCGCCACAGCCCCGTGCTTGCCTCCTTGACATAACCGGGCCAAGGTGAGATTCCTATACGCTTTTGGGTTTGCCGTTTCCGGCAGAAGGGGCCTCAGTGAGAGTTCGGGTCTTTTACCACGACAAGTGTTTCGACGGCGCCTGCTCGGCCGCGTTGTTCAGCCGCTTCTACCGGGAGCGGATCCGCGAGGACGTGCAGTTCCACTACAGCGGCCTGGTACACCGCGCCGGCGCGCTCTTCGACGAGCGTCACTTCGACGGCGACGAAAACGCCATCGTGGATTTCAAGTACTCCCCCTCGCCCAAGATCACCTGGTGGTTCGATCATCACCTCAGCGCCTTCCTCACCCCCGAGGACGCCGCCCACTACGAGAGCGACACCAGCACCCGGAAGTTCTACGATCCCGATTTCAAGTCGTGCACCAAGTTCATCGCCACCATCGCCGAGACGCGCTTCGGCTTCAATCCGGCGCCGGTGGCGGAAGTCATCGAGTGGGCCGACACGATTGACGGCGCTTCCTATGCCGACGCCAAAACCGCCGTCGAAATGCAGCATCCGGCGATGAAGCTGACCATGGTGATCGAATCCACCCGGGACCCGAACTTCATTCCACGGCTGATTCCCCTGCTGGCCTCCACGCCGCTGGAGGAAATCCTTCGCCAGCCCTTCGTCACCGACCTGCTGCCGGCACTGCTGAAGCGCCACCAGGAATCCATCCGCCTGCTGCGGGAGCGCGCCGAATGCAAGGATGGCACGCTCTTCTTCGACGTCACCGACCAGGACCTGGAGGGCTACAACAAGTTCATCCCCTATTACCTGCATCCCTCCTGCAGCTACAGCGTGGGCCTGAGCAAGAGCAGCTTCCGCACCAAGGTCGCGGTCGGCTCCAATCCCTGGGCGCGCGCCGATACCGTGGTGAACCTGGCCAAGATCTGCGAGCGTTACGGCGGCGGCGGACACGCGCGCGTGGGCGCGATTTCGTTCGAACCCGACAAGTTCGATGTTGCCCGCAAGGCCGCCCGCGAGATTGTGGAGGAGTTGCGCGCCAGCTATCGCGCCGCCCAATCCTCGGCCAAGTAACAAGTGAAATCGGGTAATTGGGGAAGCTAGAACGGCCTTTCCACGATTACCCGATTCCACTGTACCCGGTTAGGCAATCTTCCACGCCGTTGCCGCCCGCCCCCGGCGGGATTATGCTGTAACGATGGCTTCCCGCGTCCGCCCCGCCTGGTCTGATGACGAAGCGCGGGAGTACGCGTCCATTCTCGACCTTGCCAACGATGCCATCCTGGTGATGGACCTCAACGGCATCGTTCAATTCTGGAACCGCGGCGCCGAGCGGCTCTATGGCTGGACGCGCGAGGAGGCTACTCGGCCAGAACTGTCAAAAGCTGCTGCAGACGCAATATCCCGTTCCTTTGCAGGAGATCCTGGCTACCGTCCGCGTGGCAGGGGAATGGCGCGGCGAGCTGGTTCACACCAACAAGGACGGCCGGACGGTCGACGTTGCCAGCCGCTGGACTCCCCGCACCGACGCTTCCGGTCACCCCATCGGCACCTTCGAGATCAACCGCGATCTCACCGAGGAAAAGCGCCGCCAGGAGCACAGCCGCAATGCCGAGCGGCTGGCCGCTCTCGGGCGGCTCGCCGCCACCGTCGCCCACGAGATCAACAATCCGCTCGAGGTCCTCACCAACGTCTTTTATCTGCTGAAGCAGCAGCCGCAGTCCGAGGCCGCGCGCGGGCTCATCCAGGAGGGTGAAGCCGAGCTGAAGTGCATCTCCGACATTACCAATGCCACGCTGCGCTACTCGCGCTCCGCCATCCAGCCGGCCGAGGCCAGCTTGCGCGACATCCTGGACAATGTTTTGGTTATGCACTCCGGGCAGATTCGAACGCGGCAGGTCAGCGTGGAAAAGCGCTACCGCGCCGAAGGCCGCATCGTGGCCCGGGCCGGAGAAATCCGGCAGGTGATCGCCAACCTCATCGGCAACGCCCTCGACGCGCTGCCCAACGGCGGCAAACTGCGGGTCAGCCTGACCGCCGCCGGCCATCGTGGTTTCCGCGTCGCCATTGCCGACCACGGAACCGGCATTCCCGCCGCCGCCCGCGAAAAGATCTTCGACCCGTTTTTTACCACCAAGGGAGCCAGCGGCACCGGCTTGGGATTATGGATCGCCCGCGACATCGTCAAGAAACACGGCGGCTCCATCCACGTCCGCAGCTATACCAACCCGGGCCGCTCCGGCACCGTGTTCGTGATCTATCTTCCCGAGCGCACGGCGAACCGGGAGCTGGAATCCTCGGTTGCGTGACCGCCTCGCGCCGAGGCATTACGCGTTGGCTTGCTTCTCCGCGATGTCGCCCACCACCGGCAGCTTCCACATTTGCCCGCCGTAGGCTTTCATGGCCATCAGGATCCAGAGGATCAGGCCGCCCAGCCCCAATAGCGGCCACAGCAGCAGCGTCGCCCACCCCAGGAACGGAATCGCCCCGACGAACGTCAGCGCAACCCAGAGAACGGTCCAGGTAACGTAGAAGAAAATCGACTGGAACGCATGAAACCGGATGAAGCGGTTCCGGTTGTAGGGCTCGATCACCAGGAAAATGATCGCGGGGACGATGGTCACGTAGGCCAGCATGCCGGCGACGTTGTCGGCCAGTCCGCCGGCCCCGGATTGCGTGGGAGGGGCCGCGGCGCCTCCGCCGGCCGATTGTGCCGGCTTGCCGCAACCGGGGCAATGGTTCGCGTTATCGGGTAGTTGCATGCCACAGTTGGAACAGAATCGCGCCATGTCAATCGCCTCCCGGGCAATTTTAGTGCTGGATGGTGGAGCCCGCCGTCCGGCGCGAAAAGCCGCTCCCCGCGCCGCTCTTCTGAACGCGGGCACATTATCAGAACGTCACCGGCAAGGCAACGTGGTCAGGACACAAAACTGTGTGAAACGGCGCCGCTGGTGCGGCTACTGGTCGGCGCGCCCGCGCTTGCGCCGGCACTGCTCGCACACGCCGTAGATCTGGAAGGTATGCCGCGTCGTCAGGTAGTGATGTTTCCGCCCGATCTCCTGCTCCAGTTTGCCCACCTCGGGCGAAAAGAATTCCACCGACCCGCCGCACTCGGTGCACACCATGTGGTGGTGATTGCGCCGGTTGTACTGGTGTTCGTAACGCGTGATGCCGTCGTGAAACGCGACCTCGCTTGCCAGCCCGCATTCGGCCAGCAGCTTCAACGTCCGGTACACGGTGGTGAATCCGATGCGCGGCTCTTCTTTCTTGACCAGACGGTGCAGTTCGTCGGTGGAAAGGTGCTCGTGCGTTTCCAGGAACGCGCGCAGAATGGTGTCCCGCTGCTCGGTGTGCTTCAGCCCGACACGCTTCAGATGATTGTGAAAAATATTCTCCGCCGCGCGTATGTTCTCCCGCGAAATCGTGGCGTGATCATCAACGCGTTTTTGCAGGGAGGAACCCACGGTTCCAGCATAACACCAGCTTTTCCGCCCACCCAAGCCGTCTTTCGGGTAAACGGTCTATCGGTCGCTCAGTCTATCGGTCTATCGGCCTTTCGGTCATTCAAAGTGGCGGCTGGACTGAAAGGGGTGACTGGACTGACAGATAAGCTGCCGGACTGATAGACCGACAGACCGACTGACCGATAGACTGATAGACCTCCATGGCCACGCCAATTCTCGCTGCTCCACGCCGCCGCGCGCGCCTGATTTTCCGCGGCCTCGCCCTGGTGCTGGTTCTGCTTCTGATGGCGGCGGCCGCCGCTTCGTGGTGGTTCTATTTGGCCGCGCGGGCTTCCCTGCCACAACTCGACGGCAGCGTGCGCGTGGCGATCACCGCCCCGGTCACCGTCATCCGCGATGCCCACGGCGTTCCGCACATCACGGCCGCGAACATGGAAGACCTCCTCTTCGCGCAGGGGTACGTCACCGCCCAGGACCGCCTTTGGCAAATGGACATGACCCGCCGCTATGTCGCCGGTGAACTCGCCGAGGTGCTCGGCCCCGATTACCTCAAGAGCGACCGCTACCAGCGCACGCTCGGCATGCGGCAGGTGGCGCAGCGCGCCGCCGCTGCCGCCTCCGACACTGACCGCCGCCTGCTCGACGCCTACGCCCGCGGCGTCAACAGCTATCTCGATTCGCATCGCCAATCCCTGCCCGTCGAGTTCCGCGTCCTCGGCTACGTTCCCCGCCCCTGGTCGCCCGAGGACACATTCCTCATCGCCTGCATGTTCAACGAGATGCTCAACCTTTTTCTCATGGACGAAGTGCTGGCGCGCGAGCGCGTTATGGCGCGCATTCCCGCCGACCTCGCCGCCGACCTGTTTCCCAATACATCCTGGCGCGACCATCCGCCGGGGCAGGTCGATGGTCGACGGTCGACGGTCGACGGCCAACCAAACCCCCAACCACGAAGTGCCAGCGATGTGCCTGCCGACCGTCGACTGTCAGCCGTCGACGATTTCTTCCCCGTCGACCGTCGGCCGTCAGCCGTCGACAGATTTTTCCCCCGGCTCCAACAACTGGGTCGTCTCCGGCGCGCACACCGTCTCCGGCAAGCCGCTTTTGTCGAACGATATGCACCTCCAGCACCATATCCCGAACGTCTGGTATGAGGTGCACCTTACCAACCCTGAGCTCGACGTCGCCGGCGTGACCGCGCCCGGCCTGCCCCTCGTTCTGGTCGGGCACAACCGCCGCATCGCCTGGGGCTTCACCAACCTTGGCCCCGCCGTCACCGACCTCTACATCGAGACCTTCGATGCGCACGCACGCTATCAGACGGGAGACGGCTGGCGCCTGCCCGAGTACCGCCACGAACTCATCCACGTCAAAGGCAAGCCCGACGTCGCTGTGGACGTCACCATCACGCGCCATGGCCCCATCATTACCGGCCTCATCCCCGGCGAGACCCGGCCGCTCGCCCTCAAATGGACGCTCTGGGATCCCCAACTCCTGACCAGCACCTTGCAGTGCATCCGCGAGGTTGACGAGGCGCAGAACTGGGATCAGTTTCGCCGTGCCGCCTCGCATTTCGGCGGTCCCGGCCAGAACGTCGTTTACGCCGATGTCGACGGCCACATTGGATACCAGGCCACGGGCTGGGTTCCGCTGCGCAAATCCGGTGACGCCACCAAGCCCGTGCCCGGCAACGTGGACGCCTTCGAGTGGACCGGCTACCTGCCATTCGACAAGATGCCCAGCGTCTTCGATCCCGCGTCAGGAATTATCGGCACCGCCAACGGCCGCGCCACGCCCGATGGCTACCTCTACCTGATCAGCGCCGAGTGGATGCCGCCATATCGCACGCAGCGCATTTACCAAGCTCTTGAATCGGGCGAAAACTTTTCCGCGCAAGACATGCTCGCGCTGCAAACCGACATCTACTCCGATATTGACCGCTTCTTCGCCGAGCGCTTTGTTTCCGCCATTGACCACAGCGCCAAGGCCTCGCCTCGCGCGCGCCAGGCTGCCGTCCTGATGCGCAACTGGGATGGCAGCATCACCATCGATTCCGTGGCGCCCACCATCGCCGTCGCCGCCCGCCGCCAGCTTCAGCGCCTGCTGCTGGAACCACTGCTCGGCCCCGCCGGCGAGAACAGCAAAGTCGCAACCGGCTGGCGCCAGTACACCTGGATGAACTCGATTGTCTGGCTGGAAAATGTCGTCACTCAGCGGCCGCAGCGCTGGCTGCCGAAAAGCTATAGATCGTGGGACGATCTATTGACCGCCGCCGTCGAGCAGGCGGTAACAGCCAAGAACGCTCCGCGCGATCTCGCCTCCTGGCATTGGGGCCAGGCGCATCCGGTTTACCTGCAGCATCCCATCTTCGGGCGCGTGCCGCTGCTGAACCGCTGGACCGGCCCGGGCCGCCAGCCGCAATCCGGTGACGGCAACACCGTCAAGCAGGTGGGACTGGGATTCGGCCCTTCGGAGCGCCTCACCGTGGACTTCGCGGATCTCGATGCCTCAACCCTGAACATCGTCACCGGCCAGTCCGGCAATGTCGCCAGCCCTTATTTTATGGATCAGTGGCAGGCGTGGTATCAGGGTGCAACCTTCATGCTTCCCTTCTCGCCGGAAGCCGTCCAGAAGGCGCGGATTCATGAATTGAAATTGGAACCGAAGTAGGGGAAAGGTTTTCGGTTTTCGGTTTTCGGTTTTCGGTCTTAGGTTTTAGGTTTTAGGCTTCAGGCTTCAGGCCGCTTTGCTCGGGACTCGGGACTCGGGACTTCTAATCCACCACCCTCACATCCAGCGCTTTCCCGACAATATCGATCTGCGTGGATTGCGGCTTGTTCGTGGTGGTGTCGTAGATAACCAGTTCTCCTCCCTCGATCACGTACACGACGTTGCGCGACGACACCGGCTCAATTCCGGTTACGTCACCGCCGCCCGCCGCCGAGGTCACCGCCGATCCCGCCGCGGTATCGAAAATCGAGAGACATCCCTGCACCGTGTTGCTGCACGCCCGCGAGGCGACAAACAGCTTGCCGTTGGCGCCCAGCGCCATGATGGTGTGCGTCCCATCGCTGATCGCCACGCCCGACTTGCTCACCGTCAGGCTGCTCGTGTTCACCACGTCCAGCTTGCCGCCGCCCGCTGCCGTTCCCGCCACGTACAGGTTCCCGGAGCTGTCGAGAAGTCCCACCGTCGCCGCCGACACCGCAACGCTGGCTCCCGGAGTGTTGGACGCCATGTCGAGCACGGTGACTTTCGCCGCCGTGCCGCCGCATTCCGGGCCGCAATTCAGGATGTATGCCTTGCTGTCGTCGCTGCTGAACACGCCCGACACCGGCCGGTCGAAGCCGGTCACCGCCGTGGCCGTTTTCGCCGTCGTATCCACCACCCACATCTGGTCGGTGGCGTCCGCGAAGACCAGCAGCTTGTTTCCGTTATGGCTCAGTGCCACGCGCCGCGCGCGGGGCACCGGGATGGTGTTCGACAGCGCACCGGTGGTTGCACTCAACACCTCCACCGCGCCCGACGTCTGCCCGGTCAGCGGCGCGTTGGGCACGGCCACGTACACGGTCGTGCTATCCGGCGCCACGACAAAGCTTTCGGTGGAATCCGGCAGCGGGATCTGCCCGGCGTTCGCCTCCGTCGCATTGACGATCACGGCGATGGTGTTGGAAGCCTGGTCGAACACCAGCGTCAGTTTCTTGTCCGCTGTCAGCACCATCTGCGCCGGCCCGGTCCCGGTGTTGATCGTGTTCGTCAGCGTGGTTTGCGTTGTCCCATTCGCGTTCTGCGTCAGGGTGGTGTTGATGGTGTCGTTCGCCGCATTGATGATGTCAATCTGGTTCTGGAAATTATTGCTGATGAACGCGCGTTTCTTGATCCCGCTGGTGGTGCTGCCGGAGGAGGAACTGCTGTTGCTGCCGCCGCACGACAGCAGCAAGGCGATGGCCGCCGTGCACAAACCCAGGTTGATCGCTCGCTTCAAACGCTCGGACTCCGCCCAACTGCCTTGGATTGAACTTGCTGCAAGCGGTAATTATAACAAAGGAGCGCGCGCCTTCCGGGGCGCTTTCCGCATTGCGCTCTTCGTAGTACATTGCTGAGATACCGGTAGCCTTTTCCCCATGTCCATCGATCTGCTAGCGCGCCTCAAACAACGCCCCATGCTCTGCGACGGAGCCATGGGCACGCTGCTCTACTCCAAAGGCATCTTCATCAACCGCTGTTATGACGAGCTCAATCTCGCCATGCCCGACCTGATCCGCGAGATCCATCACGACTACTACCAGGCGGGGGCGGAGATCGTCGAAACCAACACCTTCGGCGCCAACTCGTTCCGGCTCGCGCGCCACGGCTGCGCGGAAAAAACCAGGGCCATCAATGTCGCCGGCGCCAAGCTCGCCCGCGAAGCCGCCAAGGCGTTCAGCGGCCTGGTGGCCGGCTCCGTCGGCCCGCTCGGCGTGCGCATCGAGCCCCTGGGCAAGATTTCGCTCGACGAAGCCCACGCCGCTTTTCTCGAGCAGATCGCGGCGCTGGTCGAAGGCGGGATTGACCTCATCATCCTCGAGACCTTCGGCTATCTCGACGAGATTCGCCAGGCGATCCGTGCGGCGCGCGACGTCAATCCCGACCTTCCCGTCGTCGCCCAGGTCACCATCGATGAAGACGGCAACTGCCTCGACGGCGCCACGCCCGAGACCTTCGGCGCCAAGCTCGCCGACTGGGGCGCCGACGTCATCGGCTGCAACTGCAGTGTCGGGCCCGGCGCCATGCTGGGCGCCATCGAGCGCGTGCACCAGGTCACCAACGGCATCCCGCTCTCGGCGCAACCCAACGCCGGCATGCCCCGCGCCGTCGAGGGACGCAATATTTATCTCTGCTCGCCCGAGTACATGGCGAATTACGTTCCGCAATACGTGGCCGCCGGCGTGCGCCTGATCGGCGGCTGTTGCGGCACCACGCCCGAGCACATCAAGGTCATGAAGTCGTTCGTGCGCGCCGATGCCGCCAAGGGCGCCGCCTCGCCCACCCTGGTCAGGAAAAAGACCGAGGCGCCGGTCGTCCCCACGCTCCCGCTGGCCGAACGCACTCGCCTCGGCGGCAAGATCGCGCGCCGCGAATTCGCCACCCTCATCGAAATCCTCCCTCCGCGCGGCACCCAGCCGGTCAAGGAAATCGAAGCGGCGAGATTCTTGAAATCCGTGGGCATTGACGGCATCAACATCCCCGACAGCCCGCGCGCCTCCGCCCGCATGAGCAACCAGGCGCTGGCCACGCTGCTGCAGCAGCAGGTCGGCATCGAGCCTGTCCTGCACTACACCTGCCGCGACCGCAATGTCCTCGGCATCCAATCCGACCTGCTCGGCGCCGAAGCCCTCGGCATCCGCAACCTCATTTGCATCACCGGCGATCCCCCGAAGATGGGCAACTATCCCGACGCCACCGCCGTCTTCGACGTGGATGCCATCGGACTGGTCAACATCGTTGCCAATTTGAATCGCGGCCACGACCTCGGCGGCAATCCCATCGGTGCGGCTACCGCGTTCGTCATCGGGGTGGGTGCCAATCCCGGCGTGCCCAACATTGACGAGGAAATCCGCCGCTTCGAATACAAGGTCGAGGCCGGCGCCGAGTACGCCGTCACCCAGCCCGTGTTCGACCTCGCGCTGCTGGAGCAGTTCCTGCGCAAGATCGAGCACTGCCGCATTCCCGTCTTCGCCGGCATCTGGCCGCTGGTCAGCGTGCGCAATGCCGAATTCATGCAGAGCGAACTTGGCGTCGCCGTGCCCGCCGACATCATGCAGCGCATGGCCCGCACGACCACCGCCGAGGCCAGCCGTGCCGAAGGCGTCGCCATCGCCCGCGAGATGCTGATTGCCGTCCGCCAGATGGTCGAAGGGGTTCAGATCAGCGCCCCGCTCGGCCGCTACGCCGCCGCGGTGGACGTCCTGGAAGCCTTGGGAACCAAGTCCAGCGACACCGCCAGCGCGTAAGGCAGGTCGTCGGGTTTCGGTTCTCGGTTGCCGGTTCTCAGGTGCGATGTTCGAAAACCGACAACCGATAACCGACGACCGTTAACCCTTGAGTACTAGCGCCGATGTCACCCATTCACCCATACTTAGAGGATTGGGTGAGGCCGATTACTGATTCGTCCGCAAGAGCACAACGATCTCCTGCTCCAGCTTGGCGAAATCCGCCAGACCAGGGTATTTTGCGCGGATACGGCCATCGCGGCCGATCAGAAAGCTGGTCGGCAATCCGAGAATTCCGCCGTAGGACTCCGCAATTTTCGCGCTGCCGGCGACCACCGGGTAATTCATCTTGTATTTTCGGTAGAAGTCGCGCAGTGCGCTGTCACTATCATCCATGGAGATGCCAATCACCTGAAAGCCCTGGGCACGGTACTTGTCCTGCAAGGCTACCAGCTTTGGAACCTCCTCCGCGCACGGTGTACACCACGCCGCCCAGAAATTGACGAGCACCACCTTGCCCGCGTAGCTGGGCGTGTCGATCTTGTTGCCGCTGAGATCGACCAGGGTAAGCGCCGGGGCCGGCGGCGCGGATGATCTCGTGTCCGGCTCGCGCGTCGGTTTTGCGGTGCGATCGTGGGTGCCGTAATAAACGGCAACGGCCAGTCCGATGGCGGCAATCGCAACCGCGATTTTCCTCATCGCGCGCTACTGGCCCTTCTCGACGGGATAGCCCTTGTCCACCCAGTCGGTTCCGAAACTGTTCGCGAGATACAGCACCTTCACGCCGGTGAATCCCGTCTTCTGGAGTTCGTTATACGCCGGCCGAATATTGGGACAGTGTTCCCACGGGCAACATCCGCAGTAGAGAACGATGGACGAATTCCTGGGCAGAGCTGCGACGCGCTTCCGCAGTTTATCGAGCGACTTCGGGTCCGATGCCGGTCCTATGAACTCGGCATTGCGGATGTGTGCTTGCGCGTAAAGGAAATGCGGACCGACGTAGAGCACGGTGGGCTTCGCCGAACCGGACTGGAGCGCTTTCAACAACTCCTGAGGCTGAATCAACTCCGCGCTTCCGGGCCGCAACTCCGCAGCGGCCGGTGAATGGCCACCACTCTGGGCGGCGGCAACCACGGTTACGAACACAGCAATCAGTATCCAAGCATGGTAGATGCGCTGGTGATCGTTGGTGCGTTTCATAGGGGCCTAGTATACGGCCACACCATGGCGCGAAAAAACGCTTGAAACCTGTGCGGCGGGCATGCATCCTATACGGCGCCATGTGGGGACAGTTCCGCGGCTTTACTTGAACCCGCCTCGCCTAAAACGCCCGTTGGTCGTTTCAGTCCCAATTCCACCCTCGAATAACGTGCAGGAACACATCCTGGCCGAAGGAGCATGGCGATGAAGCGTCGTGATTTTTTGCGATCTACCGGCATGGTGTGCGCCAGTCTCGCGCTCCCCAAGGTAGGACGCCTGGTTGCGGAACCCTCACCTTCCTCAACATCCGAAAGTTGGCGCACGTTCGAAGTGACAACGCGCGTGGAAGTTCTGAAGCCTTCCGGAGTGACGCGCGTATGGCTGCCGGCAGCGCTGATCGGTAACACACCTTTCCAGAAGACGTTCTCCAACAAGTTCACGGCCGAGGGCGGCGCCGCGAAGATGGTCGAGATCAAAGCGGAGGCGCTGGGCATCGTCGCGGCCACTTTTCCCGCCGGCGTGAGACCAGTCCTGACACTCACCAGCCGGATTGCGACCAGCAACTATGCGGTCGATCTCTCCGCGCCCGGTCACGCGCCGAAAGCGGACCGCGCGGAGTTGCACTATTTCCTGCAGCCGACCAAGCTCATCCCGACCGACGGCATCGTGAAAGCGACAGCCATGCAGATCACCGGCGGCGCAAAAACGGATGTCGAGAAGGCGCGCGCCATCTACGAGTGGATCGTCGACAACACGTTTCGGAATCCCAAAACACGTGGCTGCGGCCTGGGTGACATCCGCTTTATGCTGGAGTCCAGGGACCTGGGCGGCAAGTGCGCCGATCTCAACGCGCTCTACGTTGGCCTCGCCCGCGCGGTGGGCCTTCCGGCGCGTGACGTGTACGGCATCCGCGTTGCCAAGTCGGAGCTGGGATACAAGAGCCTCGGGGCCTCGACGGAGAAGGTGACGAAAGCGCAGCACTGCCGTGCCGAGGTGTACCTCGGCGGCTATGGCTGGGTTCCTGTCGATCCCGCCGACGTGCGCAAGGTCGTGCTCGAGGAACCGCCGGGGAATCGTCCGTTGGACGACGACATGGTGAAGAAGGCGCGCGCGCGGCTATTCGGGTCCTGGGAGATGAACTGGATGGCGTACAACTTCGCCCACGATGTCGCTCTGCCCGGAGCGAACGGCGCGCCCGTCGGCTTCCTCATGTATCCGCAGGCGGAAACGGCCGACGGCCGGCTCGACAGCCTCGACCCGGACAACTTCAAGTACGAAATCACCACGAGGGAGATTTCGCCTACGAACGCCTGACGGAAACGGACACCAACCTCCCAACTCCCGGCTGGAGCAAGCCAGAAACAACGGCCATGCTCTCGGCCGGGAGTGTCAAGGTCCTTGCACAAGAAACCGTGCACTAAAGTACAGCACCAATATCGGTCAATTGCGCCCACCAACATGCCCCAAAATATCCGCTGGCCAGGTCGGGAATTGCATTAAACTTCATGGTTGAGGAGTTACTTTGCCGAAGTTCGAAGAGTGCCTGCAAAGGCTGGAAAAGATCGTGGATGAACTGGAAAAGGGGAACGTGCCCCTGGAACAGGCCATCAAGTTCTTCGAAGAGGGTGTCAAGCTCTCCAATTCCTGCCGCCAGGAACTGGAGGCGGCCGAGGGCAAGGTCGAAATCCTCCTCAAGCAGAACGGCAAACTCCAAGCTGAACCTTTCGAACCCTCGGCGGAACGCGCCGAGGCCAAACCTTAGCTTTCCACCTGCGGTTCGCCGCAGATTCCGGCTTCGAAAGGGGGCCCCCCATGCAGCCTTTGAACGTGGTAATCGCCAACCGTGATTCCCAGTCCGCCTCGCAGCTTGCCGCTTCGTTGAACACTTACTATCGAATCGTGTCCGTGGTGCGGTCGCTGGATGAAGTCCGCAACGCTATTCCCAAACACCGCGCCCAACTCGCCATCCTCGACCTGGAACTGGCCTCCGTGGCAGATGTCGAGCGGCTCGCCCGCGAGTTCAATCACACCAGTATTGTGTGCACGCATCGCATCCCGGACGACGAGATGTGGGCCTCTGCCCTCGCCGCCGGCGCCATTGACTGCTGCCCCAGCGATGATGCTGCGGGCATCGTGAATGCGGTGGACCGTTATGTGAAGCGGGCGCGCGCCAACGCCGCCTAGCTTCGCCGAACGCGCACGCACAAACCGAACAGCTTCCGAATCGAACCCGCTTCCGCAAGCGGGTTTTTTCCTGTCGATACAAAGTGCGTGCCTGCACGATCGCGGTAGTCGGTACAATGACCTTGTGCCTTGCGCCTTGCGCCTTGTGCCTTGCGCCTCTTGCGATGAAACGCCTTCTCCTCCTCTCCACCACGACCGGCTACCAGGCGCAACAATTCCGCGCCGCCGCCGAGCGCATGCAGATTCCCCTCGTGCTCGCCTCCGATACCTGCCACGCCATGGACGATCCCTGGGGCGACGGAGCCATCTCCGTCCGCTTTCAGAAGCCGCGCGAGTCCGCCGGAAAAATCCGCGAATACGCCCTGCACCAGCCCATCCACGGCGTTGCCGCCATCGGTGACGCGCCCACCGCTACCGCCGCGCTCGTCGCCCGCGACCTGGGGTTGCGCTTTCATTCGCCCGAAGCGGTAGAGCTCTGCCGCAACAAGTTCCTCGCCCGCGAGCGCTACCAGCAGGCGGGCATGCGCGTGCCCTGGTACGCGCGCTTCAAGGCCGCCTCCGATCCCGCGCAAGCCGCCCGCGCCGTGCCCTATCCCTGCGTGCTGAAGCCGCTTGGACTGTCGGCCAGCCGCGGCGTCATCCGCGCCGACAACGAAAAGGAATTCGTCGCCGCCTTTAAGCGCATCGCCGCGCTGCTGCAGCAGAAAGATGTGAAGATCATGCGCGACGAGAGCGCCGGATGGATCCAGGTGGAGAGCTTCATTCCCGGCCGCGAGGTCGCGGTGGAGGGCCTGGTGACCCGCGGCCGCCTGCGCGTGCTCGCCATTTTCGACAAGCCTGATCCGCTCGACGGCCCCTTCTTCGAGGAGACGATTTACGTCACCCCCTCGCGCTTCAACGATGCGGCGCAGCAGGCGATCGCCGACTGCACGCAGCAGGCGGTCAGTGCGCTCGGGCTGAGCGACGGTCCCATTCACGGCGAGCTTCGCCTCAACCACGACGGCCCGTGGATGCTGGAGGTCGCGGCCCGGCCCATCGGCGGCTTGTGCGCCGGCGCGCTGCGCTTCCGACGGGTGCGACGGCGCAGCCAGTTGCTCTCGCTGGAAGAGCTGATCCTGCGGCACGCGCTCGGCGAGTCGGTGGACAACGTGGCGCGCGAGAGCTGTGCGTCAGGCGTAATGATGATCCCCATTCCGCACGAGGGCTTTTACGAAGGCGTCGAAAACGTCGAGGCGGCGCAGCAGGTCGCGGGCGTGGAGCGCGTAGAGATCACGGCCAAGCTCCGTCAGAAGCTGGTCCCGCTGCCGGAGGGCGCCAGCTACCTGGGCTTCATCTTCGCGCGTGGCCAAGACCCGCAAGTGGTTGAAAACGCGCTGCGGGAATCGCATGCGCGGCTTAAGTTCCTGATTTCACAGGCTATTCCGGTCGTGTAGAGGAAAATGTTCTACGTAGAACATCTGTGGATTGGCACGGTTTTCTGTGGAAAAAGACAGGGGTGACGGGAAAATTTAACGAGAGCGTTCCCGAAACGGGAAGAGCGCGACAGCAAACAAAACGCGCTCGCGGGCGAGCGCGCTCCATCCTTGGTTCACTTCTTCCTGAAGGCTGACGACGGAAAGACTGAAGACTGAAGACTACCCCTTGCTTCGCGGTGGCACGTAGCCCGGCGGGAAAGCGGAGCCCTCGCCGAAGAAGTATTCTTCCATGTGCTTCAGGATCAGCTCCTGGTCCTGTCGGTTGGCGGGATTCAAGCGGTACTCGTTGAGCACCATCTTGCAGTACTCACCCCAGAGCTTCCACGCTTCGGCGGAGACGTTTTCGTAGATGCGTTGGCCGAGCGGGCTGTCGAACGGCGGCTCGTCGAGCCCGGGCATTTCCTTCTGAAACTTGACGCACATAACCTTGCGCGCGTTGGGATCATCATCCTGTTGCGTCGGCCCGCCGGCGAAGGGATTACCGCAGCTCATGTGCGCTCCTTGGAACTCAATACGATTTTAGCGCATGGCGAGGGTTGCCGGTCAGTTGAGCCTGTTTTAACCACGGAGACACTGAGGCACGGAGATCAGGAGGAATCAGTTCCTCCTCCGTGTCTCCGTGCCTCCGTGGTGGATACGAATTAGTCGCCGGCCATGCGTTCGCGCTTGGGCTCGACCGCGGGGCAGTCGCCCAGGATGGGCTGGCACGCCGGATCGTGACCGATTTGAATCACGGTGGGCGTCGGCTTCAACTGGAACTGCTCCTCCTCGGTGGAGCCTTCCAGCGCCTTGGTGGAGGCCATGCCCTGGGTGACGACTTCGGTGACGGCGTCGAAGTAGCCGGTGCCGACGAATTTCTGGTGCTTCACTGCCTGGTAGCCGTATTCGAACTCGCGGCTGAATTCCTTTTCCTGGAGGCGCGAATAAGCGGTCATGCCCTTGTCGCGATACCCGCGCGCCAGTTCGAACATGCTCAGGTTGAGCGAGTGGAAACCGGCGAGAGTGACGAACTGGAACTTGTAGCCCATCTCGGCCAGCGCCGGCTGGAAGCGGGCGATATCGGCGTCGTTCAACTTCTTCTTCCAGTTGAAGGACGGCGAGCAGTTGTAGGCGAGAATCTTGCCGGGGAATTTCGCGTGCACGCCCTCGGCGAAGCGCTGCGCCTCTTCGATGTTCGGCTCGGAGGTCTCGCACCAGATCATGTCCACGTAGGGCGCGTAAGCGAGGCTGCGCGCGATGGCGTAATCGAGACCGCCTTGGACGCGGAAGAAGCCTTCATTGGTGCGCTCTTTGTGGATGAAAGCGCGGTCCACCGAATCGATGTCGCTGGTAATCAGCTTGGCCGAATTCGCATCCGTGCGCGCCAGCAGCATGGTGGGCACGCCCATCACGTCGGCAGCCAGGCGCGCTGAAATCAGCTTCTGGACCGCCTCTTGCGTCGGCACCAGGACTTTGCCGCCGAGGTGGCCGCACTTTTTCGCCGAGGAGAGCTGGTCCTCGAAGTGGACGCAGGCGGCGCCGCCCTCGATCATCGCCTTCATCAGTTCGTAGGCGTTGAGCGGGCCGCCGAAGCCGGCTTCCGCGTCCGCCACCAGCGGGGCGAACCAGTGGGTGCCGTTCTTGCCTTCGGAGTGGTCAATCTGGTCGGCGCGCAGCAGCGCGTTGTTGATCTTGCGGCAGAGGTTGGGAACGCTGTCGGCCGGGTAGAGGCTCTGGTCGGGGTAGGTCTGGCCGGCATCGTTGGCGTCGGCGGCGACCTGCCAGCCGCTGACGTAGATGGCCTTCAGGCCCGCCTTTACCATCTGCACCGCCTGGTTGCCGGTGACCGCGCCCAGCGCGGGGACGTAGTTGTCGCTGTGCAGCAGATCCCACAGGCGCTCCGCGCCCAAGCGGGCGAGGGTGTACTCGATGCGGATGCTGCCGCGGAGGCGCTCGACGTCGTCCATGGAATAGGGGCGGCTGACGCCCTTCCAGCGCGGGTTATCCGTCCAGATGTTCTTTTCCTTCGATTGGCCGTTCACCGGCATGATCGTTCTCCTTAGCGTTGGTTGGGGGCCCGGAGCCTGGGGGGACGTGTTCAGCATTACGAACACCGTTCACGATGGTGTACAAAGAGTAGCGGTTATCGCCCCGGGCCGTCAATTTAGCTGTTCAATATGCTGAACATAAATTCGCGATCGTGTACACGCAAGTTTTCGATGGCGCGCCCAAGGTAATCGTTCAGCCTGTTGAACAATGGTTCGATCTGCGGTACGATGAGGGTCGCGAAATTCAGCGGCAGCGCACCCTTACGATGCCCGGAACCCTGGAATCCCCGTCCACCGCGGTTGACCGCACCATCGCCATCCTGGAAGCGGTGGCGGCGCGCGCCTCCGGCATGAGCAACGCCGAGATCAGCCGCAAGCTGGACATCCCCAAGAGTTCCGCCAGCTACATCCTGCGCGCGCTGGAGAAGCATGGCTATTTGCGGCGCAACGGCGACGACGGTAAATACCGGCTCGGGCTGAAGGTGCTGAACCTGGGACGCGGCGCGCTCAGCGCCGTGGACGTGCGCGAGGTGGCGCTGCCCATGATGCGCAGCCTGGTGGAGCACGTGCACATCACCTCCCACCTGGCGATCCTGGACAGCACGCAGGCGGTATACGTCGAGCGGGTGGAATCGCCCGGGTTCGTCAAGATGGACACCTGGGTGGGGCGGCGCATGGAGATTTACTCCACCAGCGTCGGCAAGGTGCTGGCGTCGCACCTGCCTGAGGCGCAAGTGCAGGCCATCCTGCGCGACCGCGGGATGAAGAAGCGCACGCCGACGACGATCACCAATCCGACGCGCTTCCTGCGCGAGCTGGAGACGGTGCGCGAGCGCGGCTATGCGTTCGACGACGAGGAAAACAGCCCCGGAGTGCGCTGCGTGGCGGCGCCTGTCTTCAACGCCGCGGGCGGGGTGGAAGCGGCGCTGAACATCACCGGGACGACGCAGCAGGTGAACCGCGAAACCCTGCCGCGGATCATTGACCTGGTGAAAGAAACGGCGCGGCGGATCTCCACCCAACTGGGATATCGCCCGGCTCGAAAATAAACTCCCGGCACTCAAGGAGTCGCGGGCGAGGGCGCCCGCGCCACAAAGATTTTGCTGCGGTCGAATGCGGCCCCGGCGAGGCGCCGGGGCCTACAGGCGATGAAGAGGGTATAGGAAAATCCCCACCCTATCTCGCCCCTTCGACTGCGTTCAACTCAGGCTTCCCCCGGGCGAGATAAGGGTGGGGCAACCCAGCTACGGGCAACCCAGCTACGGGCTACCGACTACCTCTTGAGGCGGAACGTTTGCCTCCCGAGGCGGCAACCGGGCGCTGCTTCTCTTCGGCGGCGGGAAAAATATCAAAAATGTAGTCGTGAGCCTGGAGGGCGATCTTGTCCATCTTGCCGGCGTGGACGCGGCGGACGACCTCGTCACGCGAGAGATCGAAGACGGCGTCGAGGATCTGCGCGCGCTCCTGCGCATTCGCCTTGCCCACTTCGAACAGCACGCGGGCGCTGTGCTGGATGTAGCGCGGCGACAGCAACTGGCGCTTCAACAGGTCCATGATCACGGGCGCCTTGGAACGGTCAAAGCGGCCGGGATCGCCGCGGCGGTCGAGCTCGGCGAAGAATTCCGCCGTCCATTCATTGTGGTAGTTCCAGACTTTGTCGAACATCTCGCGGGTGAAGCGCGTGCCCGCCTTCACCGGCTCGGCATTGGCCGCCAGTTCGACGCCGTCTTCGGTGAGCGCCTGCCGCTTGAAATACCCGTCCTTGGTGATGACCGCCTGGCGATGCGCCACTGTCCACAGCCACGACACGTCAATGCGATAGGTGGCAAGGTCGTTCATGAAGCGCAGCTTGAGCTCGTAATCGTCAATCGCGGCCGCAAAGTTGCCGTTGAGGATCTGGAAGCCGTAATTGGCGGCCATGTAGAAGGCGTGCTGGATGTGCTCGATGGTGACGTCGCCTCGGGGCACGCCGTAAATGTCGTCCCAAAGTTCCTGCGAGAAAATTTTCTCCGGGGTATCGACACTTTCCTTGGCGAGGACCAATGGCGTGATCTTGCCCTGCGGGTTGATCAATCCCCGCGATTGCAGCACCGAGCACTCGGCATCGCTGAGACCGCTGGCAACCGTAGGCACGGGCTTTCCTTTCACGTCGGTAGTCTCTAGCGGCGCGTTGAGCCGAGCCTCGAGCTGCGCGACAGGAACGCGAAGCGGTTCATTTCCGGCGGCGACATAGGCGGGTTCGGGGCTGGCGACCCAGCTCTGGCGATAGGCGTCGTAGAGTTTCCCCTTCACTTGTCCGGCAATGATGTCGTCGAGCGTCGGCTGCTGGTTCGGCAAAGGTTTGTCGGGCACAAATATCAGCCCGAGCAGGCGCTCGCGCGTCTTGTCAACGACCATGGCGCGCAAAGCAAGCGGGTTGTAGCGCGAGCGGCCGTAGGGGTCGGAGGACTGATAGATCATGACCGCGGCCATGCCGCCGATGGGCGCCGCCTGCGTGAGTTCGCCATTCTTCATGCCGGCCATGAGCATCATGAGAGCGTTGTAGCGCTGGTAGGCGATCATGGTGGGCGAGGCCATGCCGACGGTCTGCGGGTCGGGGAAGACTCCCTTGGGATCGTCCTTCCACATCTCGATGATGCTGCCGAGATAGTCCCAGCGGCCGACGTTGGTGCCGAGCAGGCGGCGCCGCAAGACCCAGGCGATCGCCGGCAGGATGCGGCCGGCATTTCCCTCTTCGTAGAGGACCTTGATTTTGAAAGTGCCAGCGGGAACGCCGATCAAACCTTCGATCCGCGCCAGGAGTTTTTCCAGCACGAAGGCTTCGCGTGGCGTCTGCAGTTTCGGGATGTAGAAGTACACGCCGGTGCCGCCGCGCTTGAGGGCGTCGTAATTGTTGAAGGTCCAAAGGACGGTGACGGCGATCATGCCGGGCGCGGGGCTGCCGTCTACCTCGATATGGTCCCAGCGGACGTGCATGCCGGGAGGCCGGTTGAACCGCGTCGGCCACTGCGACGGCGGCCTGGAGATCTTGTAGCTGCGCTTCTTCCCTTTCTTCTCGACCTCGTAGGGGCGGTCGTTCCAGCGGCCTTCGAGGATTTCCCTGGCGTTCTGCAGGGCGGCGTAGACGCCGATGGGCTGGTCCTTGGGCGTGCCGTCGGGTCGGAAGTGCGGCGGCGAGGCGTCTTCCCAGTCGGGCATGTTCACCGGCGCGGGACTGTTGAGGGCGTTGAAGGCCATGTCCAGCGGATGCCAGGGGCCGGTGAGTTCGAGCCCGGGGTTGGTGAGCGGGTGCGCGTCCGCCGGGATGGGCGTTTCATCGTTCAGCCGCCAGCGCCACGGGGTGTCGCGGCCGAGGAAATTGTCAATCATGCCCTGCACGATCTGGCGGAATGTCCACGGCTTGCCGGTAACGGGATCGTCGAAGCGGTCGTCCCACTTCGGCCAGGCATATCGCTGGCGCACCGGCGCGGGAGACTGGAGAAGCTGGCGGCGCGCGGTGAGGACGGCGGCGATGTCGGGGCGCAGCTCGCGGGTGAGGGTGGCGATGGTCTGTTCGACATTGACGTCGCGGCCGTTCACCTTTTTATCGCCGAACAGGCCGGGAAAATTTTGCAATACGTCCCGTTGGACCATGGACTGGAACCTCCTCAGATTTTCCTAGGAGCGCGCGCGGGGCACGCAGGGAAGAATGGAGCAATCGTACAGATGCGCGGCGGGCGCGAGCAGACGGAAAAAATATCTAGAAGGATTTTCTATCAGCGGCGGGCGAGTAGCGTGGCGAAAAAAAGCCCCGCTCGCGGGGAGTCGAGCGGGGCCTTCGCCAGCTAGCAGCCAACTTGGGGCCTCAAGCCTACCGATCGTCCGTCTTGCCGCGGCGCATGTCGCTGTGCCCCCAATTCCAGGAACGGCGCGCATCGCGGTCACCGCGCCAGACATTTCGGTCATCGCGATCGCGATCGCCGTCACCGCGCCGGTAGACGTACGGGTTGTACCCGCCGCGGTACACATCGTCGCGATCCCCGCGCCAGGCATCGCCGCGCGCGCGGTTCGCGCCGCCCCGGTCGGTGGTAGAGTTGCCGTGCTCGGCAGCGTCGCGATCGTGGCCGGGCGCCGGTTGCGCCCAGGCGGTTCCGGCCATGCCCAGGCCGAGAATCATCGTGCCCAACATCAGCTTCGTCGGTTTCATATTTTCACCTCCGCCGCCCGCGGCTAGTTACGCCTGTAGGCCGGCTTCCCTGCGTTCTACCTGCTTAGACACGCTGCCACGGGAAAGGACGGTAACGATTGGTCATGCGGAGGTAAAGCTTTGTATTGAATGTAACGAAGGTCTGATGGCTGCCGGCATGAAGCGGGCCAAGCACTTGGCGAACAAAGACGAAGATCTGGGAGCGTGGAACCGCCCGGCGCAAGAGCGCGCCAGGAACACACCGCCGGCGAAACATGAATCCGAAAAGAAGCAGCAATCCGAAAAAAAAGGGCAGCCGGCGCGACCGCCGGCGTGCCCCAAGTCTTCAATGGCAGGAAGTCTAGGCCGGCGCTCCTGCCGGTTTTTTCCCTGCCCGAGCGGCGGCGCGTGCCTCGTCAGCTTCCTCCGAACGTTGCAGCTCCTGTCCTTTGAGGAAGGTCTTTTGCGCGGTCGGCTTCAGCCAGAACAGAGCCAGGAAAGCCGCCAGAACGTCGCAGAAAACCATGGCGTAGAAGACCTGCACCCACGACCCGGTCTTGACACTGGCCAGGGCGGCCACCGGTCCGGCGAAGATCGAAGCCAGACCCTTGGACGTATAGACAATGCCGTAGTTGGTCGTGGCCCATTTCTTGCCAAATAGGTCTCCGGTGATGGAGGGGAAGAGCGAGAAGATCTCGCCCCAGGCAAAGAAGCACAACCCGGACAGCAAGATGAACCACACCGGGTGGCTGATGGTGTGCAGCAGTGCGAACACTGCGGCACCTTCGCACAAGAACGCGATGAACATGGTGTTCTCACGTCCAATGTGGTCGGACACCCAGCCCCAGAACGGCCGGGTTATGCCGTTCAGGATGCGGTCCACTTCGATGGCGATGACCAGCGCCGACATCCCCCAGGCAATGATGACCTTGTCGACGCCATAGTGCCGGGCGATGGGAGCGATCTGGGCGGTTACCACCAGGCCGCCGAAAGCGACCAGCGTCATCATGATGTAAATCACGTAGAACGCCGGTGTTTTCAGCATTTGCCAGTGGGTCATGTCATAGGTGGAGGTACGCACCTTGACCTTGGAGAGTGCCTCGGCGGCTGACCAGCCCTTCGGTACCCAGCCCTTGGGCGGGGCAACAATCAGCATGGCAGCGAGGAAGACGACGATGCCCTGGATGATGCCCCAGGTGATGAAGGTATGCTGGTATCCAGAGACTTTCATCATCTTGGCGATGGGCGCCACGGTGAGGGCGGTACCAATGCCGTACGCACCGGAAGTGAAGCCGGCGGTAAGGCCGCGGTGATCCGGGAACCACTTCAGCGCATTGCCGATGCATCCGCCATACACGGCGCCGGCACCGATGCCGCCGAGGGCGTACCAGAAATAGAGCTGATGCAGACTGGTCGCCATGCCCGAGCCGATCCAGCCAAGTCCGACCAGGATACCGCCGATGCCGATAACCAAACGGGGGCCAAGGCGATCAATGAGGTAGCCCTCGAAAGGCACCAGCCAGGTTTCGGCGATGATGAATGCCGCGAATGCCACCTGAACGGCGGCCAGAGTTGCGTTGAGGCTTTGGGTTAAGGGCTTAGTAAACAAGGTCCAGGCGTATTGGAGATTGGCAATCGCCATCATGGCGACCACGCCTGCGATCATTTGAACCCAGCGATTGACGACGCGGGGTTCGGTGGGATTGGTTGCCACTGCAGTGGCCATACCGTACACCTCCGAAGGCATTAACTGCGCGGTCCCCGACGGTCCCGTTAAAAGGGCCACCCGCCGAAGCGGGTGGCCTGTCCCTTAGACAGTGGTCTCGTTCCGGAGCGGAATAATACCGGGTACAAGCCACTTAGTCCACATCTCGTCCACTTTGCTCTGGAAGAACTCAGTGTCTTCGTCGATAAAGTGGTTGAACCTGCCTTGCTTCTCCAGGTAAACCTTGACCGGGAGGCGCTTGAATTTGCCGTCGGCAATCTGTTTGGACTTGCCGTACAGCTTCACAACGCCGTTCTCGATCTCGTACAGCGGCCAGATGCCGGTGTTGACGGCCAGCTCGCCGAGCTCGTGCGCCTGGACAGGATCGAAATCCCATCCCTTGGGACACGGGTTCAGGCAATGCACGAACGTCGGTCCACCGATGCTGAGGGCGCGGCGGACAATGTTCATGGCCTGCAGCGCGTAGGACGTGGAAATGGTCGCTACGTAGCGGCAGGTGGGATGCCCGATGGCCATCAGGGGAGCGACATTCTTTTTCCAGCGGTTGTTCATGATGCGCCGCTTCTTCCCCGGGAAGCTGAACGAGCTGTTCGCGCCGTAGGGTGAAGTGCCGGAAATCTGAATGTCGGTGTTGGCGTACGACTCGTTGTCGTACATGAGGATGAGGAGGTTGTAATCCGGATGGGTCAGAGTCGCCGAGATGGCGGCCAGGCCCATATCCGCACCACCACCGTCGCCGCAGAAGGCGATGACGTTGATGGGCTCATCCTTCATCTTGCCCTTGCGCATCTGCGCCTTGAAAGCAGCAGCGGCGCCCAGGACGGCGGAGCCGGAGCTGCCCAGTTGGGTATGCATCCAGGGCACGCCCCAGGGCGTGGTGTAGTACGACGTGTTAGCCACGTACATGCAGCCGGTGCTCCCCAGGACGATGGTCCGGGGGCCGGCGGCCTTGGCCAACAGCCGCATCATCTGAGCCGACTCGCAGCCTTGGCAGGTGCGGTGGCCGGAAGTGTAGTACTCGTTGTGGGGGACTTTCTTGACACCCTTGAAGCCCTCCAGGTTTTGGGTCGGTTTTTCGTCTACAAAGATAGCCATGTTGTCCTAATCCTTTCCGGCGCCAGGCGCACGTCAGCGACGTGCTAGTCCCGCAGCCCGATCCATTGCGTCAGCGGTACGGACTTGCCTGCCGCAGCCTCGAGCGTCTTGTCGGTCATCGTCTTGACGTCTTGCAACGTGACCTCGCGACCCCCCAGCCCGCAGATAAAGCCCAGCACCGGCGGCTTGGGTCCCTTGCCCGGATACAGCGCGGTCCTGACTTCGGTGGCGACCACGCCGCTCAGGTAGGGCGAACCGAAGGAGAAGTCGCGATCGACGACGCCAACGGCCTTGAAACGGCTGAGGCACTTGGCCAGTTCCTCGGCCGGGAAGGGCCGGAACCAGCGCAGGCGAACAAAGCCGACCTTGATGCCTTTCTTGCGCAGATCGCGGATGGCGACGTGCATCGGCATCGACATGGTCCCCATGCCGAGCAGAACGACGTCCGCATCCTCGGTCATGAATTCCTCGAAGAACGGGTTGCCGTACTTGCGGCCGAAGATCTTCTCGAAGTCGGTATAGGCTTCGCGAATGACGTCCATGGACCGCTCGGTGACCGCGTAGTTCTGCTTGCGGACTTCCATCACCCAGTCCTCGTTGACCTGAGGAGCGATGGAGATGACGTTGTCCGGGTGCATCAGGAGATTGCCGCGGTCGTAGGGGGGCAGGAACTTCTTGACCTGCTCGGCCGAGGGAATCTTGATCAGCGACTGCGAGTGGGTGAGGAAGGCGCCGTCGCAACTGATGGCGCAGGGCACCAACATGCGGGGGTCTTCCGCCACGCGGTAAGCGATGAGGGTGGTGTCGAGGCACTCCTGGCCGCTGTCAACCCAGGTCAAAAGCCAACCGAGGTCGCGGACGGCAAGAGCGTCGTTGTGTTCGGTACCGAAGGCGCCGGGGTCGTCCAGCGCGCGGTTGCCCACCATGGCGATCATCGGCACGCGCAGCGCCGGGGTGACCGTGAGGGCTTCCATGGCATACATCCAGCCCACGCCGCTGCTGCCGCAGAAAACGCGGGCGCCGCAAACGGAGGCGTGTTTGACGATTTCAAATTGTGAGTGTTCGCCTTCGGCCACGATGAACTCGCAGTCCATCTCCCCGTCGGCATTCAGTTGGGTGATGTACTGCATGACCGTGTCGTACGGGCGAATCGGATAAGCCGTGACCACGTCCACGTCAGCCAGCTTGCAGGCGATCGCCATGGCTTCGGAACCCGTAATCAGGGCTTCCTGTTCGACTTGTTTTTGTTCTGCCACTGCCATTGTTGCCATACGAATCTCCTTCTGAGCTAGCTTTGCTGGGCGATTTCCAGGGCCTTGGCTGCCTGGTCCTTGTACTGTCCCTTGAAACGGTAACCGTGCGAACGCTCGGCCGGCGGAGCCGCCACCAGCTTGTTCAACGCCGCCTTGTAGGCGGCCTTGTCCTTGCGGAAGGCTTCCCACTGGCTGGCGCTATCGGCGAACGCGGTTTCCGGAACCATGCGGATGCAGTTGGGCACCGGGCAAACCGCTTCGCAAATGCCGCAACCGCAGCAGGCCTTGAGGTTCGCGTCGTAGGTGCCGTCGGGCGTGACATCGAACGACCCATCCGGGCAGTTCAGCCAGCACAACGTGCACTTGGTGCAGGTCTCGAAGTTAACGACCGGACGCAGGGTGCGGGTGGTCGCCTTCTTCAGTTGTTCATTGCGCGCCGGGCGGAAGCCGCCCACCTGCTTGGTGACCGGATCGGGATACGGACCGCCCTGCCCCTGGCCGGGGATGGAAACGCCCAGGCGCATAGCGGAGGAGCCGATCAGATCGAAGTGCTCCAGTTTTTCCGCATTGCCGGTTCCCGGCTTGACCTGGATGGTGGAGAACTTGTCGAACGCGGTGCGGGCCGAGGTGACCTTCAACGTGTTCTTGAGCTTCTCGGTGATGAACTTCTCCAGCGACGAGAACTTTGCCAGTTCCGGCAAAGCTTTCACGATGGCGCCCAGAATGCGAACGTCGGTGTGATCGTCTTTGAAGACCCACATGCCGGAGAAACTGGTGACGCCGCGGACGACGCCAAGCTTGTACGGTTTATCGTGGGTGTGGAGCGCCTTGAGCAGCGTAGTGGGCTGCTCCAGGGAGGTAACGATCAGGGTCGCGCCGGGCTTCAGGTGCTCGGTCACGGTCTGCACGCCGTACCAGGCCCAGGACTCGAGCCCTTTGCAGAGCGTGTCGTCCAGGACAACGGTGACGTCGGTTTGTTTGGGCTCGTACTGAGCCATTCCTTTTTCCAGGGTCTCATCGTCGGTGGCGACGATGGCAAAGCTCTTGGCGGGAATGCCGTTCCGCTCCGGGCTGTCCCCGTAACGGCCAAAGGAAAGCCCTGGTTTGCCCTCGTTGTGGGCGGCCAGGACGATTCCACGGCAGATGTTCTTCGCCAGAGTCTTTTGGAAGACCCCACGGTAGATAATTTCGATCGCAAATAGCTGGCCCATCTGGCGACCTCCATTCGTTATTGCTGTTTGAGTACGAGTTGCGTGACTGCTTCCAGGTGCCGGCGCATGGCCGCTTCCGCCGCCTTCGCGTCTCCCCGGGACAGTGCCATGAAAATGCGTTGGTGGCCTTCGAAGGACTTTTGCGGACGCCCTTCGACCTGCATGTTGCGTTCCCGGCTTTCCCGGAGCAGATCCATCAATACGTCGATCACGTGCAACAACACGGAGTTGTTGGCCGCCGTGGCGATGGCGTAATGGAACTCCGAGTCTTCTTCCATGGCCGGCTCGCCCCGCGTCACCTTCTCGCCGTGGCGGCGCAGGATTTCTTCCATGTGAGCCAACTGTTCGGGGCTGATGCGCCTGGCGGCGCGCGCCGCGATGGGCGGCTCGATGATCGCGCGGACCTCGAGCAGCTCGCCAATGTGCTTGCGTTTGCGCATCAGGGCCGCCAACACGGGGTTGACCAGCGCATCCGGGGATGGCTCGCGAACGATGGTGCCGGCGCCCTGACGCGGCTCCACCAGCCCCATCAATTCCAGCCTGCGCATGGCATCCCGGATGGAACTGCGGCTGACTTTGCACGATTGCGCCAGGTCCCGTTCCGAGGGAAGCTTGTCACCGGGCTTGAGCTCCTGGCGGATGTACTGTTCGAGCTTCCGCGCAACCTGGTCGTAGACCTTGTCCTTGCGGACTTCGAAGGGCGGTTTGAGGGTGCTGGCCAAGGGTTTTTGCAAGTGGTCTGATAACCCGACCACTTGCAAAGTCTACGCACCCCGGAAAATCCCGCAGTGACCGCCATCACACCGCGTTGTGACCAGAACGAAAATGGGAACCGAAACGGGAGCGGAATCAGCCCAGAACAAGCTGCACGCGGCGCCGCGCGGCCGCGGCGCTGACGGTACGCAAGGCGGAGGCGATGTCGTTGGCAACCTTATAACTGGACGCCTTGACGCCGCGCTGTCCGAAGGCGAGAAAGCGCAGTTCGTCGCGGGGCGTGACCGAGGCGGGCACCAGCTCGCGGGCGGCGTGGCGCAGGTCGTCCTCGGAAATCGGCCGGCGGGCTTTGCGGGCGCGGCGCGCGGCTTCGTCCACCAGCAGCTTGAGATCGCTGGCGGAATACCCGGGCAACGCATCGGCAAGCGATACGACATCAATGCCCTCGCATTGCCGGCGGCCATAAAGATGGAAGCGCAACATGGCGGCGCGCGCGGGGGCATCGGGCGCGGCGACATAGATGAGCTTGTCGAGACGGCCGGTGCGGATGACGGCGGTATCGATCTTCCAAGGCTCATTGGTGGCGGCGATCAGCACAATGCGGCGCTGCGCGCAGGATTCCAGCTGCTTGAGAAACTCGCTGACTTCTTCCGACGTATGGTGCTGATGGGCGCCCAGCGAGCGCCGCGCCGGCACCATGGATTCGAACTCGTCCACAAACAGCAGCGCGGGCGCGTGATCGGAGGCGGTATCGAAGGCCTCGCGAATCTTCAGCGTGGTCTCGTGAATGAAGGTGCTGCCGATCTCGGAGGGAAAGACTTCCTTGAAAAAGTAATTCAGCTCCTCGGCGAGTTGGCGCGCGATGTAGGTTTTTCCGCAGCCGGGCGGGCCGAACAGCAGGATGCCGTTGGGAATGGTGAGACCGTAGGCTTGCAGGTCTTCGGGTTCGCGCAGCGCGGAGACGACTTCGTCGTAGAGCAGCGCTTTCAGGTCGTCCATGCCCGCCACCTTGGCGAGGCCGCGCTGGGTGGGATTAGGAATGACGTCCGGTTTCGGCGCGCTGTGTCGCGTTGCCGGTGGCGGCGTGGTTTCGTGCTGCGTCTCGTCAGGGGACGCTCCGGCACGAGCACGCGCGGCGAGTTCGTCCGGTTGAATATCCTCGCGCGCGGACCAGCGCTGGGCGAAGATCGGCATCGGTCCCATGACTTCTTCCGCGCACAGATTGCAGAAGGTGTCGTTCGGCGGCTCGCATTCCCAGGCGTCGTGGCGGAACGGCATGCCGCACTTGGAGCAGGTGTGCTCGTGCACGTCACCGGTTGCGCCGGCCGAGATCAACGCATCGGGATTGACGTTCGCCACCGGAAACTTGAGGCGCGTGTAGGCCTGCTCGATGCGGATGCGGTCGCGCTCGGAGAGCACGCCGTTGACGAGCATGGCGAATTTCTCCGCCGCCGCGCGCGGAATGTAACCCCAGGTTTCCTGGAGCAGCGGTTGGATGGCGTCGCCGAGAAGGGCCTTCAGCGAGGCCGTCCATGGCTCGAACAATCGCTCTCCCGACTCGTAGTGGAATCCCCCAATTTCCACCAGGTCGGGCAGCCAGGAATAATCGGCGACGGCGCGGCGCCGCAAGCGGACTCGGATCGCTTCCAGCGCGCGCTCGTAGCGGTCGCGGGTAAAGAAGATGTTGGCGGAGCCGGCTGTCACAGCGGCTGCCGATCGCGGGATTCGAGCCATGGACTTTCCTCTATCGCACTTCGCCGCGGTTGTCTGTGACGCGTGATTCAAAGCCCTGTGTCAAAGTACTCGCGAATTGCGGAATTGCCGCTGCGGAATTGCCGATACCAAACTTCGGCAATTCTTCCAGCACGGACGAGTCTGTGTGAGAACTGTGCCGCGCCGCTGGCGCTCGATAATTCTGTTCCACTTTCCCCAGCGCTGCCGCGCTGGGCTAACGAATTCCGCCGCTCCGCGGCTGGATTATGGGTGCGTTTGGACCACTGCGCTCCTCGAAAAGTGAGTTCTCACACAGACTCGGACGTGCTGCATCAGGGCACCGGGGTGGCGTCGCGCGTGATGCCCGCCATCGGATTGGCGGGGCCGCAGCCCTTGCCGATGGCCAGCCCGTTGCGGATCGCGGTGGTGATGAACTCTTTGGCCGCGGCGACGCTTTCTCGCACGCCTCGCCCGTGCGCCAGGTTGGCCGCGATCGCCGACGCGAAAATACAGCCCGTGCCGTGGGTGTGCTTGCTGGGGAAGCGGTCGGCGCGGAATTCGGTGAACTCCTTGCCGTCATAGAGCACGTCGGCGGCGACACCCGCCAGGTGCCCCCCTTTGACCACCACGTTCTCCGGCCCCAGGTCGCGAATGGCGCGTGCCGCCTCTTTCATTCCGGCCAGGTCATGAATCTGGCACCCTACGATCGCCCCCGCCTCATGGAGGTTGGGCGTGGCCACCAGAGCGAGCGGCAACATTTTTGCCTTTAACGCCGCCACCGCTTCCGGCTTCAGCAAATGCGCCCCGCTCTTCGCGATCATCACCGGGTCCACCACCACGCGGCGCAGCTTATGCCGCGCGATGCCGGCGGCCACCGCTTCAATGATGGGCACATTCGCCAGCATGCCGGTTTTCACCGCATCGCAGCCGACGTCGTTCACGCAGGCATCCATCTGCAAGGCAACGAATTCCGGCGCAACCTCCACGATCCCGAGCACGCCGGTGGTGTTCTGCGCCGTCAGTGCGGTGATGGCGGTCATGCCGAAGACGCCCAGCGCGGACACGGTCTTCAGATCCGCCTGGATGCCGGCGCCGCCGCTCGAATCCGAACCGGCAATGATCAAGACGCGCGGGATGCTTACACGGGCCATCGCTCTTGTTTCCATGCCATCTCCCAAAACTGCCACTCGTAGCGGCTGCTGGTCAGGAAAATCTCCTCCAAGTGAGCCCATTGGCGCTCCGGCAAGCCCGCGGCCACCTCGTCGAGCAGCTCGCGGCACCAGCGCGCCAGCTCGGCAAACTCCGGCGACGCGTACATCGCGATCCACTTCGCGTACCGCTGGTCGGCGGGCGTGGGCAGCTTCGCCAGACGGATCCCGATCTCGCTGAAGCTCCACATGCACGGCACCAGCGCCGCGACCAGTTCGGCGTAGTCGCCCGTGGAGGCAACGCGCAGCAGGAAATCCGCGTAGGCGCGCGTGCCGGGCGCGGGAACTTCGTGCTCGAGTTCGGTGGTGCTGATGCCGAACTCGGCGGCGTAGGCGCGGTGCAAGCTCATCTCGGTGTTGACGGTCTCGCTCAGCAGCGTGGCGAATTTCGCGATCGTTCTCAGCTCCGGACTGCGCGCCGCCGCCAGCGCCACCACGCGCGCGTACTCGATCAGAAAAACATAATCCTGGCGCACCCAGAACTTGAAGCGCTCCAGGTCGAGCGTGCCCTCGCCGATGCCGCGCACGAACGGATGCTGGAGCTGTGCGTCCCACAGGGACGCGACCGTTCGGCGCAAGCGCTCGGTAAGTTTTTCCGCCATGTTCCTCTCTGACTTGTACCACTCTGGAAATGTGGCCGCAACGGCGGGCGCAGCCCAGACGTGTTGAACGGTTCCAGTGCGGGACTACAATCGTCCTCGCTCAGTGACAACCATGAACGAATTCGCAAACCGAGCTGCCGACATCATGACGAGGGTGCGCTCTCACCAGCCCCTGGTCCACCAAATCACGAATTTCGTGGTGATGAACGAAACCGCCAACATTACGCTGTGCGCCGGCGCATTGCCGGTGATGGCGCATGCCCGCCAGGAGGTGGACGAAATGGCGGGCGCGGCGCACGCGCTGGTGCTCAACCTGGGGACGCTCTGGGCGGAGCAGGTGGATTCCATGCTGCTGGCGGGCCGACGCGCGAATCTGCGCGGCATTCCCATCGTGCTCGACCCGGTGGGCGCCGGTGCGACGCGCTTTCGCACCGAGAGCGCGCTCCGCCTGCTCGACCAGCTTTCCGTTTCCATCGTTCGCGGCAACTTCGCGGAGGTCGCCACGCTGGCCGGATACCAGGCCAGCATCAGCGGGGTTGAGTCGGTGGGCGGCGCGGGCGATCGCGCCGAAGTTGCCGTCGCCTGCGCCCGCAAGTACGGTTGCGTCGCCGCCCTGACCGGAGGTACCGACATGGTGAGTGACGGCACCCGCGTGGCCCGCGTCTCCAACGGCCACGAGCTGATGAGCCGGGTGACCGGCACCGGCTGTATGTCAACTGCGGTGACGGCGGCCTATGCGGCGGTGGAGGGAGATTGGCTGCTGGCGACGGCTTCGGCGCTGAGCGCCTTTGGCCTCGCCGGCGAAATCGCCGCCCAGGGGTCGCCCGGCCCCGGCACGTTCCACGTCCGGCTTTACGATGCCCTGGCGCAATTGACCGCGGAGGCATTGCGCGCGGGGGCGCGCATCGAGGTCGCGGCATGAACCTGGACCTGCGGGTGTATGTCATCACCACGACGCTGCCGCACCTGGGCCGCGATCACCTCGCGATTGCCGAAGCTGCGGTGCGCGGCGGCGCCACCGTCCTGCAGTTCCGCGACAAAACGATGCCCGACGCCGAGTTCGCCGCCACCGCCTCGCGCATCCTGTCCATCGCCCGCAAAAGCGGCGTTCCGCTCCTGGTGAATGACCGGGTTGAAATCGCCGCTGCCATCGGCGCCGACGGTGTGCACGTCGGCCGTGCCGATGCCGCGGTTCGCGACATCCGGCGTTGGCTGCCGCCGGGCATGATTGTCGGGGCTTCCGCCACCTGCTACGACGAGGCCCTCGCCGCCTGCGACGCCGGCGCCGACTACCTCGGAGTCGGCCCCATCTTCTCCACCGCCAGCAAAGCCGACGCCGCGCCGCCCCTGGGCCTGGGCGAACTGGCCCGCATCTGCGGCGACGTGAAGCTGCCCGTCGTCGCCATTGGCGGCATCCATGTTGGAAACTTGAAGAGCATCGTGGAAGCGGGAGCGGCAGGGGCGGCGGTGATCGCCGCGGTCGCCGAAGCTGCCGATATCACCGCCGCAACCGCGGAACTTAGAATCGCGTGGGACGCGATACAACAGTCGTTGGTCGTTGGCCGGATCGCGTCTGAATTTGGCGTTCCGTAGCGCCGCACGACGACCGACTAGAGCGGTTCCAGCGTCGGTGTAGCCGGTAGAGATCCCTCGACTCGGGTTTCCCGCGCTGGAAAAAACGCGCGGGAGCCCTCCCTCGCTCGGGATGACATCTGGATACGGTAATTGAGAATCCGGCATAGCACATGCCATGTCTATGTCGCTTTCGTCCTTTGGGACGGTCAGGAAAGCGGCGATCTGCAGTGTACAATCCTGACTTGTGGGACGGGGGTGAGGCTGTGGCCAATGCAAACGGGGTACTGCAGATTGAAACCGAACGCCAACCCGACAAGATCATTGTGCTTTGCACCGGAAAAGTGAACCTGGAGTCCTGGACTTTGTTTTCGAGGACGGTGCGCGGCTTGCTTGTCGAACACAAACCGATCCGGGTGGACCTGGCCAATGTGCTCCAGGTGGACAGCACCGGCATCGGCGCATTCGTCAGCGTATGGGCATCGGCGAAGAGCGGCGGCGGCGACCTGAAATTCATCAACCCGAACAAGCGCGTTCAGGACGTGGTCGAGATCACGAAGTTGCACGATATGTTTGAAAATTCTGCGGCGGGCTCGAAGTCGTAAAGACTGGTGCAAGGAACGCGGCGCTACTGCGGAGGACGCGCAGGAGTGTCAGCCGGCGGAGCAGGCGTGGCGGCGGGCACTTCAACATCGTCCCACACCCCTTCGTCGCCCCCGGTGAGGTTGGCCTTCACACTGGATTGCGACTCCACCGGGCGATCCTTCTCCGGCGCAGGAGCGGGAGTTTCGGTCGCCGCGACGAAGGATGGTTTCACCGTCAATTGAATGCTCTGCACCGCGCCTGGCTTGTTGGCGGCACCGGCAATCAGGTAATTGAAATGGGTTTCCTCCAGCAGCGCGGCGACCACCTGCACCGCAGGCCCGGGGCCAAGCTCCACGGAAATGCGCTCGTCCACATCGGCGGGAGCTTTAATGGTGGCGCCGGTGCGCTGGCGCAACTGGGCCAGAATGTCACGCAGCGACGCGTCCTGGGCCGAGATGGAGAGCAAGCCGTCTTCATAGGAAACGCGGAGCGGTGCGACCGGGGGCGGAGCGGGCACAGCCGCAACGTGCTTGGGCTTTGCCTTTCGCGCCTTTTGAGCGGGTGGATGGTCGGGCGAGACAGCCAGCGGCGACAGAGCCACCGCCGTCGTACTGGCACAGCCCAAGAGAACGAACACTGCGAGCGCTCTGCTCCCGAATTTCACACTGACTGCAATTGTATAGGGGAAAAGGGGCGGAATCCATGCGTAGCCGCAGGATTCCGCCCATCGAACCTCAACCGCGATCAGTGATCGTGATGACCACCGTCGTGGTCGTCGTCCTTATCGCCGTCCACGATGTCCCGGGCGTGGCCGGTGAGTTGCAAGATGTCCGCTCCGCCGCCCACGCGGTCGACGATATAGATCAGACCCCGGTCGTCGACCTCCGCATTGTCGGTGGAAACGTCCAAGAAACTCTGCACTACGCCATTGATGGTCACAACCGTTGGTTGCGTGTTCTTGGTGACATTCGGAATGAAGTACGCCACGTTCTTCGGGCGATACGGATTGCGAATGTCAAAGACGCGCAAACCGCCGTCAAAGTACGCGATGAACAACAGTTTGCCGTAGTACGGCGCATAGAACGACTCGTTGGTCGAGTGCGTGCCGAACCGTGTCCCGCGGGTGCAGAAGTCAGGCTTTGCCGAGTCATCGTGAACTTGCATCGTCGACATCACCATGGGGTGATTTTCTCCCGCCGAGGCGCCCCCCGCTCCTACCGCCCGGGTCGCGTCGACCAGGTAACCGAAGTGCGGTGATCCCAGGCAATGGTTGTCGGTTTCCTCGGAGATGAGCGCAACCAAGTCACGAGTCGTATTACTGGTGAACCCCTGGTAGTGCTTCAACGGCACGCCAAAGATGGGGAACGAGGTGTGCGCGCCCTCGGTGGGTGTCATGTCCATCGATCCAACCACCAGCGAACGCAGATCGTCGTCGGTCGGATTCGTCGCCCGTAACCCATTCCACGTGCCACCAAAGGTGGGAGGGAGCACTTTGAGCCGGTCGACGATCTGGAACACGCCATTCGACGACGTTCCATAGGGAATATAGATCCGGTTCACCGGCTCGCCGCCCACCGGATCATTCTTGATCGAGATCGGCCCGTGAACGCCAGAGGTCGCCGTCGTGACCGACGAGCCGGGATTCTGTCCGACCAAGCCGATGTCGCGGATATAGACGGGATTCGACGGGTCTCTGAGATCGTAGACCTTGATGTGCTGATTGGTGGTCCAGCCGTCGGGGGCGGTGGAGGCCACACCGGCACCGGCAACGATATACGCGATCCCGGTATCGCACTCCCACCAGTTCTTGTGGGTGTTGGTGAAAAAGGCGCCGGGAGCCGGCTGGATGACCGAAAGCCGCGTCGGGCTGGCGGGATTGGTGACATCCCAGAGCTCGTGAGTGTTGCTGGTATTGCGCAGCATGTAATAGGAGCCAGCCGAACCGATGACGCCGCCGTCACAGACGCGAACCATCTGCGACCCATTTGACGGGATGAACGTCACGAACTTCGGCTCGTCCGGATCGGTAACGTCAACGATCGAGGTGCCGCCGTTCGGCAACCCGGCCGGCGTGGTGCCGGCGAAGTGACCGACGAAGAGATAAACCCGCCCGTTGATGGTGTGGAGCGTGGGCTGATACGCCGTGCGGCCATTCAGGTCGGTGTGTCCGATGCGGCGCATGTTGTAGCTAACCGGAAAAGCGTCGTTGGGCTGAGCCGCCCATGCGGCCAAGCTAAATGCGGCCAATCCGAGCGCCACGATGGCCCCTGCGAGGTACCGCGTAACAATTCTCGTTCTACGCTGCTGCGTCATGACGGATTTTCCTTTCTTGAGAAAACGTGGTAGTGACGCGGTAGTCGCAAGTAGCGAACTCAGACATATCGCGCTGCGATAGGTTTGTGGTTGAGATGTGGTTGGTTGGAACGAAGATAGTCGCATCGCTGCCCTCTCCTTTGAGCTAGCTGTTGGCTCCTACTGACACTTGGCCGGTTTACGTAATTGGAATGGACGAACGCGGATGACGACCAGTCCTGCGCCAACCCCCACTGGTTGCCGCAGGTGATAAAAAAACGCGGGCAACAATGTAAGCTCGGTCCAAGAATCTGTCAAGCGCCACGGAGCGTGATTCTTGCAGAGCCGAGGCGCGCCGGCACACCGCTACCGAATGACGCCAGCCAGCGCTATGCACGAGAGCGGTTGCGGAGTTGGTGTAGCCGATAGGAAACCGAGATCCCTCGACTCGGGTTTCCCGCGCTGAAGACAGCGCGCGGGAGCCCTCCCTCGCTCGGGATGACATCCGGATACGGTAATTGAGAATCCGGTATAATCAGCTACCAGCGTACAATTTCGATGAAATCCGCTTGCGGCTGGTAGCATCTATCATCGGCAGTATCCATTCGGGACGGCAGGTTCAAGTCTGAGCAGCGAAATTCACTTCCGGACGACCGCGACCCAGCGATGCGCAGCCAGGCTGTGCCTGCTGTTGGTAGTGTTCGCCTCGACGGCGGCGACCGTCCACATTCATCCGCCTGCGAGCGACGGCGGCCCGAATGCCACCCACTGCCTGATCTGTAATGCGGCGCATGCGCCGACCGTGCTGACTTCAGTAGTCGCTCCGCTTCCGGCCGTTACCAGCATTCGCGGCACGATCAGCCTGCCGGAAAGCGATCCCCACAGCCGGTTGCTTTCGCAGGACCTCTTCATCCGTCCGCCGCCCGCCACGATTTAGTTTCCACGCCATGAATGCGAGCACGCCCGGTGAGCACGGCGGAATCCATTTCGCCGCTCCGCGAATCCGGTGCGAGCCTCTTTTTTCAAATGGAAACACCGGTACCTGCCCATCCCTGTTGATGGGAAGAAGCGGACGGAGAAAATGATGAACACCATGGCTGCATCGCATCGGCATCCTGCTGCAAGAACTTTGAGGAAGTTGTTCTCAGCCATCGCGCTGTTGAGTTTGCTGGCGATCGCGGGCACATCCGTCGCGCAGCAAGCGGGGGCGGGAACGGTCGAGGGCACGGTCAGTGACCAGACCGGCGCGGTGGTTCCGGGCGCAACGGTAGAAATTCGGAACCCGGTCAGCGGCTTTGAGCGCACGGCGGTTACGAACACGGCAGGAACATTCGACATCCCCAACGTTCCGTTTAACAACTATCACCTCACTGCGAACGCGCCGGGATTTGCGCACTACGTTCAGGACATTGACGTGCGGTCGATCGTGCCGGTGAATGTGGGTGTCAGTCTGAAACTGGGGGAGGCCGCCACCAGCGTGACCGTGGAAGGGACGGCGGAAGACCTGCTGGAAAACACTCCATCGTTTCACACCGACGTCGATCGTGGCTTGTTTGACAAGCTTCCGCTGGAAAGCCAGTCGTCATCGGTCAGTTCGCTGGTTACCCTCGCCACCCCCGGAATCGCAGCCGATTCCAACGGGCTTTTCCACGGAATGGGCGACCATGCGGAGAACTCATTTTCGGTTGACGGCCAGCCGATTACGGACCAACAGAGCAAGGTCTTTTCCAACCAGATACCTATTGATTCGATTGAGTCGCTGGAAGTGATCGCTGGCGCCCCTCCCGCCCAGTTTGGTGACAAAACCAGTGTCGTCATCAACGTAACCACCCGATCGGGGCAGGGCCAGACTAGGCCCAAGGGCGCGCTGACGACTTCCTACGGCACCTTTGGCACACCCAATGTCGATTTCAATCTTGCTTACGGAGGTCAGAAGTGGGGAAATTTTGTCGCGCTGAGCGGGCTTAACAGCGGGCGTTTTCTCGATCCTCCGGAATTCAAGGTCATGCACGCGAAGGGCAACCAGGAGAACGTATTCGACCGGCTGGATTTTCAATTGTCCAACGCGGACTCCATTCACCTGAACCTCGGTTTTACCCGTTCCTGGTTCCAGAACCCGAACTCTTTTGACATGCAAAACGCGACGGCATGGAATGGACTTGTGGTAGCGAACGGCGGGCTCGGTCCGGACGGCCTTCCGGTTGGCCCGACAGACCAGCGTTCGCAGATCAAGACATTCAACATCGCGCCCTCATGGACTCGACTGCTGGGCTCAACGGCAGTCTTCACGCTCGGCGCTTTTGTGCGGCGCGACCACTATAACTACTATCCCAGCCGCAACCCTTTCGCTGATTTCGTGCCGGACCTTCAGTCGCAGACCATCGCCCAGGATCGGACGCTTACCAACGCGGGTCTGCGTTCCGATATCTCGTACGTGAAAGGGATCCACAACCTGAAGGCTGGAATTACGTATGAGCACACGTTGCTGAACGAGAATGACCACCTCGGCATCGTCGATCCCACCTTCCTAGGTTCACTCACGGACGTGAACGGCAATCCATGCATGGATGCGAGTGGGAACCCGGTTGCAGCTCCTTGCACAACTCTCGCCCCTTTCGACCTCACGGCGGGAGGAACCCTTTTCGGATTTCGCGGGCACGCGGACGTGAAGGAGCTGGCGCTGTACCTGCAAGATGCGATCACGAAAGGAAGCTGGACTTTCAACCTCGGAGTTCGCGGCGATTTTTATAACGGTCTGAGCTCACATCGCGAAGCTGAGCCCCGCTTGGGGGTCGCCTATAACATCAAGCGAACCAACACGGTGCTTCGGGCTTCCTATGCGCGCATCCTGGAGACCCCCTTTAATGAAAACCTCGTCCTCGCCAGCGTCGGCTGCGCGAACGCTGTCCTGAACCCGCTGCTTGGCTGTTCTTCCGTGTCGACCACGCCATTGAGTCCCGGCTGGCGCAATGAATTCCATGCCGGACTTGAGCAGGCCTTCGGCCGCTATCTGGTGTTCTCCGGCGAGTACGTCTGGAAGTACACCCATAACGCCTACGATTTCAGCATACTCGGTAGCACGCCGATCACATTTCCGATTCAGTGGCACAACTCCAAAATCCCCGGAGTTGCCGGTCGCGTGAGCCTGGCGAACTTCCATGGCCTGACTGCATTCATGGTCTTCTCCAGTGTCGCGGCGCGTTTCTTCCTGCCTCAGATCGGCGGAGCCGGCGCTACGCCATCGGCTCCCGGGGGAGTGTTCCGCATCGATCACGACGAGAAGTTCAACCAGACGACTCACATTCAGTATCAGCCTTGGAAGCGTGGACCGTGGATTGGTTTCAACTGGCGTTATGACAGCGGCTTGGTCGCCGGACCCGTGCCGTGCGCCGGCGGGAACTGCAATAACGGACCCAACGGCAGCGACACCGTGGTCGATGTTTCCGGGCTTACTCCCGATCAGCAATTCCAGGCAGGATTGTTTTGCGGAGCGGTGCGTGCCACACCCACCACGCCCATCAGTCCAACTGGCCTGTGCCCCGCTGCCCAGTACGGTTCCAACCTGATATCGATACCCGCCCCGGGCACCGAGAATGACGATCGCAACCCGCCGCGGATCTCTCCCCGTAATCTCTTCGATCTGTCGGTGGGACACGACAACCTCTTCAACGGTGACCGTTACAAGTGGAGTCTGAATTTCACGGTCATCAATCTGACCAACAGACTGGCCCTGTACAACTTCCTGTCAACTTTCAGCGGCACACATTATGTTTCCCCGCGCACGGTGACCGCTCAACTTGGTTTCCATTTCTGATTGCAAACGCGTGAGGGAGCTCCGGCCAAGGCCCAAGCCGGAGCCCCCTCGACCCTCCTTGACGGGCTTTGGTTTCGTCGCCCTGTACAACTTCCAGTCCAGGTTCAGCGGAACGCATTTCGTCTCGCCGCGGGCATACCAGGCGGAGGTGGCGTATACGTTCTAGATTGACTCGGTCTGCAACTTCTGGCACGCGGCAGCGCCAGGGCGCTTGATATGCCTCGATGGCGCGAGCCGTATTTGCCTTACCAAATTGGAACCTCCGGTGTAGCAAAGTTTCCGTGCCGCGGCGCCGTCACTGCGCGCCCACGCGGCAAGGATTACGATGATCGCGCCGCGGTGTGGACATGCCACGGAGTCGCTCATGAATTCGTCGCTGATCGAAGATCAGTTACGCCGGATGACGCCGGAGCAGTTGCGCGCTGCTGTCTCGGCATACCTGCCGGCCGAGGCCGGCAGCGCCGAGCGGATCCGATTGATTGCAGCCGCGCTGCGCAGCCCGGCGGGCCCGCAATTGCGCGAGGCCATGGCACGATGGATCGTCCACGACATCGTGCCGATCGAGGCGCTGGTTCCGGAGACCTATGCCGCCTGGCGCGCGCCGGTCCGCGATGCCATGATGTTCGTGGTGACCCATCTCTCCGCCCGCCGGCTTGCCCCCAAACTCCTGGAGCAACTGGAACTCCCGCCGAAAACCACGCCGGAAGCGCGCTTGCTGCGCCTGATCGCGAAAGTGCCGGGGCTGCAAAAGCTGGGGCAGGTGATTGCGCGCAACCGGCACTTGGGTCCCGCGCTGAGGAACGCGCTGGCGAAACTGGAGAACGGGATTCGCGACGTCCGCCCGGAAGACATGGCCGGCCTCATCCGCCGGGAATTGGGAGCGCGGCTGACGGAGTTCGAGGTCCAAATCAGGCCCGGCATCCTGTCGGAAGCCAGCGTCAGCGCGGTGGTGCGTTTCACCTGGCGCGACCCGGCAACCGGCAGGCTGGAACGCGGCGTTTTCAAGGTCCTGAAACCGCATATTCCCGAGTGCTTCGCCGAGGACATGGAATTCCTCCATGACCTGGCGCAATGGTTCGGGACGCGCCACCGCGAGTATGGCTTTCCCCGCCACGGGCAAGGGTGGTCATGGGGCCTTCTCCGGCCTTTGGCTGGCCAACAGGTCATGCTACCCGGGCTCGGAGCCGCGGGAGCAAATTAGAAAGACGAATGTGTTGGGCCGATGCCGAATTGGAACATGAGAGGGGCGCGCCAGGGTGCGCCGTGGGTCACACCATCTCGGTTACCGGGTGACGGAAGGAGAGGCGCTGGTGGGAGCTAACCCAGCAGCGTCATTCCACATTGTTTCCGCCGCGGGCGCGATGAACGACATCGCCCGTTCCGCCAGCGCGGTGATGGTCAGGCTGGGGTTGACTCCGAGATTCGCCGCCACCACCGAGCCATCGCACACGTACATGTTCTTGTATCCGAAGACGCGGTGGCGATGGTCCACCACGCCACGATCGGGCGACTCCGCAATTACGCAACCCCCAATGCAGTGCGCCGTTCCGGGAACGTTGAACAGGATCTCCGGGAGCATGCTCATCGCCGTGCCCCCGGTCAGGCGCGCGAGCTTTTCCGCAAAATCGTTGGCCGCGGGAATGTAAGCCGGGACCCGGTCGCCGCGGCTGACCAGAAACTTGCGAAACGGCCAAAACCACGGGCGCTTCCAGCGCATTTCGATGTGTCCATCCAGCGCCTGCATGCAGAGGAGAATCACCGACTCCCGCGCCCATCCCCAGGGTCGAAACAGGCGCAAAGTTTTGAGGGGGTGCCGCAGCAGCGCGCGCGCCAGGTTCGCCAGCCACAACAGAATCCTTTTCGGTCCCGGGCGGCCGCCGGTCAGGATGGTGGAGAGCAGGCTCATGGCGTCGGAGCCGCTGGGGTACCGCACCGCTTCGATGTGGGTGTGCTCGTCAATGTAAATTCCCGACCCGATGGCCACGCCTGTGGACAAATCTTCCTGGCAGCCCGGAACGCGCACGCCGATCAGCGATTCGGAATTGGTGCGCACGTGCTTTCCCAGCTTGTCGCTGATCGCCGGCAACGAGCCGCTTTCCCTCAGGTGAAACAGCAGCTCCATGGTGCCGAGCGACGATGCCGCGAACACCACGCCGCGGCAGGTGAACCGTTGCGGCCGGCGGCGTATCCACGCGGTGGACTTCACGGTACGCACTTCATAGCCCGCGCTGCCGTCGGAGGCGCCGTCGAGCGGTTTCACGTCCACAACTTGCGTTTCCGGAAAAACTCGCGCGCCGTGCTTTTCCGCCAGATAGAGATAATTCATGTCGAGGGAATTTTTCGCGCCGTGGCGGCAGCCCATCATGCAGCCGCCGCAGGCGCGGCAGGTGGTCCGCTCCGGACCTTCTCCCCCGAGGTAGGGATCGGGAAAGGTTGTGCCGCCCTGCTCTCCTTCCGCCGCCTGGAAAATCGCCACGCTGGTGCGATAAAAACTTTGTCCAACTCCCACGGCTTCCGCCGCTTGTTGCAGCAGATGATCCGCCGGGCCGAGAATCTTGTTCTCGGTAACGCCCAGCATGGTGGACGCGGCTTCATAGTGCCGCGGCATCTCGCTGGGCCAGTCCGCCAGCCCGAACCATGATCCCGAAGTCCAAATCTTGTCCGGCGGGCGCAGCAAGGTGGCGGCATAGGTAATCGAGCCGCCGCCGACGGCGCACCCATGCAGGATGGTGACGTGGCGGAAGTACCGCATGTTGAAGAAACCGCGCAGCGCCAGCTTCGGACGCCAGAACCAGCGGTGAATCGACCAACTGGTGTGCGGGTAATCGTCGGCGGTCCAGCGCCGGCCCATCTCCATGACCGCGACTCGATAGCCCTTGTCCACCAACCGGTGCGCGCTCACACTGCCGCCGAACCCGGAGCCGATCACAATGAAGTCGAAATCGAAATGCTGGTTGCTGCCGGCCATCTCAGCCGCAATATACTCTGGCCGGCATTGGTTCGCCGGAGCTTATTGCACGACCGCGAGGACTTTTCGTCGTTGTCGACGCAAGCCCAGATCCCTGCACTCGGTTTCCGCGGACGACCAGCCCAGCACGCCAAAAGCAGGCGTGCCGGGACATCGACGAAAACCGCGAGAGCCCTCCCTCGCTCGGGATGACAGCGAGGTATGTCGCCATGGAACTGCTCACGCTTTTCCCGCCAGATATCCCCCGTCCACCGGAAACGCCGCTCCCGTCACCCACCTGGATTCATCGCTGGCGAGATAGACGGCACACTCCGCGACATCCTCCGGCGTTCCGAATCTCGGGATGGCGTGCAGGGCGATACGGGCGCTGCGCGCGGCGCCAGGATCGGGCGCCTTGCGGATGAAGTCGGCCACCAGTTCGGTTTCCACGATGCCGGGACAGATGCAGTTGACGCGAATGCCTTCGGCGCCGTGGTCCAGCGCCATGGCTTTCGTCAGCAGCGTGACCGCGCCCTTGGAAGCGGAGTAGGCGACGCGGTTGCGCGCGCCGATCAGGCCGACCACCGATGACAGATTGATGATGGACCCGCCACCCGCCTCGCGCATGGGGGCCAAGGCGGCGCGCGAGAGCAGCCACACGCCCTTGACGTTGATGTCGAAAGTCTGGTTCCAATCGCGCTCGGTGAGGCTCTCGGCGCTGCCCGGGATGAGCACGCCGGCATTGTTCACCAGCACGTCGAGCTTACCGAATTTCTTAAGTGTTACATGAAGGATGCGCTGCACGTTCTTGTTACGACTGACATCAACGGGGATGAATATCGCGGCGTCACCAAGTTCGGCGACGACCGCTTCGAGGGGCTGGTTGCGGCGTCCGACGAGCGCAACTTTCGCTCCTTCACGGGCGAAGGCGATGGCGATGGCACGTCCGATGCCGGTGCCAGCGCCGGTTACGATAGCGACTTTGTTTTGAAGACGCAAGGCCGAAGAGTAACGCAGATGTGCGACGACGGGAAGGTGCGCGTAGTTAACAAGTCTTTCGGTCTATCGGTCTATCGGTCTTTCGGTCAGTCGGCGCCCGAAATTCTCTGGGAATACGCCAACTTACGCGACCGATAGACCGACTGACCGATAGACCAGCTGCGCGTTCATGCGGCTAGTGGGTTCCGCCCGCCTCCAGCACCACTTTGCCTTTGAACATCCGGTAGACGAACACGAAGTAGCCGATCGCGATCACGATGCCAATCGTCCACCACACCAGGCCCACGGACAGGCCATGGCGCGCGGCGGCGGTGTTGTAGATGGTCAGGCTGTTGTTCTGATTCATCGCCGCCGGCAGAACGTCGGGATAAATTCCGAACGCGGCGCCGCCGAGCATGCCGGCAATGTAGACGGACGAACAGACGAACGCCGCCTTCTCCCGGTACTCGGTGGCGAAGTACAGCACGCCCGCCAGGCTGGCGAAGACGATCAACGGGATCGCCAGGCCGATGGGCCAGCGCTTGTAGTTGTCCACCACGTCGAGGTGCACGCGCATGGTGAGCATCAGGCTGATGAAGGTAAGCGCCAGGACCACGGGCCAGGTTGCCAGCGCAAGGCGGCGGGCGCGTTCATTGACCGCGCCATAGGTCTTGTGCGCGATGTAGAGCGCGCCATGCATGGTCAGCGTGGCCAGCGCCATCACGCCCGCCATCACGGTGAACCAATCCAGGATTCCGGGATGCGGCCCGACGCGCCAGTTCGTCCACAGCGGCTCGAAGAAGTAGCCGTCGTTATTCAGCGGCACGCCGCGCACCACATTGCCCAGCGCCGCGCCGAAGAAAATTGCCAGCAGGATGCTGGCAACGGAAAAGATCACGTCGAAGAAGCCGCGCCACACCTGGCCTTCCAGGTGAGTGCGAAATTCGATGCCGATGGCACGCAGCATCAGCAGCCACAGCACCATCATCAGCGGGAGATAAAAGCCGCTGAAACTGGAGGCATAGAGCAACGGAAAGGCGAAGTACAGCGTGCCGCCGGCGGCCAGCAGCCAGACTTCGTTTCCGTCCCACACCGGGCCGATGGCGCGCAGGATGGTGCGGCGCTCCTCGTCGGTGCGGCCGGCGATGAGGTGAATGATGCCGGCGCCGATATCGAAACCGTCGAGCACCACGTAGGCGACCAGCATCAGGGCGACAATCACGAACCAGAGCGATTCCATCATCCCACCTCCACCGGTTTCGTCTGGTGCACCGGAGGTTGCAACTTGACCGGCGCGTCCTCCTCCGGCCCGCGTTCGATTTCGCGATGAATCAGGAAGAGGAACAGGACCGAGAGCACGGTGTACATCCCCATGAAGCCCAGCAGGGTGAACAACCCGTTGCCCGCCGAGACCATCTTCGAGTAGCCGTCCGCGGTGCGCAGCAAGCCGTACACCAGCCACGGCTGGCGGCCGACCTCGGCGGTCATCCAGCCGGCGGTGTTGGCGATGTAGGGGAAGGGGAAGCTGAGCATCAGGATCCACAGCGCCCAGCGCGCGTCGAACAGTTTCTTGCGCCACAGCAGCCCGGCCGACAGGATCATGACGGCGATGAAGATGGTCCCCAGCCCAACCATGATGTGGTAGCTGTAGTAGAGCAACGGGACGTTCTCCGGCTGGTCCTGCTTGGGAAATGCGTCCAGGCCCTTCACCTCGGCGTTCCAGCGCTGGTAGGTGAGGAAGCTCAGCATCTTGGGCAGGAGCAGCGGGTTGTCGATTCTCTGCTGCACGGTGTCGGGTTGCCCGATGATGACCAGCGGCGCGCCGGGCTGCGTCGTGAACAGCGCTTCCATTCCCGCCAGCGTCGCCGGTTGATGGCGTGCAACCATGCGCCCCTGGCCGTCGCCGGTGGGGAATAATTGCAGGATGGTGACGATCAGGCCCGCAATCACGCCGGTGCGGATGTAAATCCGCGCCTGGTCGCGGTGCTTATGGCTGAGCAGGTAGAAGGCGCCGACCGCGGCCATGACGAACGAGCCGGTGATCACGGCGCCGCTCATGTTGTGGGCGTACTGCCAACCCGCCCACGGATTCAGCACCAGCGCCCAGAAACTCTGGAGCTGCACGCTGCCGTCGGGCATGCGCACATAGCCGGTGGGGTGCTGCATCCAGGCGTCGGTGGCGACGATGAAGTAGCCCGACAGCCACGATCCGGCAAAAACCATGAACCCGCTGAACCAGTGCAGCCGGGGACCGAGGCGCTTCTCGCCGTAGAGGAAGAGCCCGAGAAACGAAGACTCCAGGAAGAAGGCGAACATGCCTTCCATGGCGAGCGTCTGGCCGATCACCCCACCGGCCCACTGCGAGAACTGCGCCCAGTTGGTGCCGAACTGAAATTCCATGGGAATGCCGGTCACCACGCCGAGCACAAAGTTGATGCCGAAAATCTTCGCCCAGAAGCGCGCCGCGCGGCTGTAACGCTCGTCGTTCTTCCACAATGCCAGCGACTGCAGGGCCACGATCAGCGGCGCCAGGCCCATGGTCAGTTGTGGAAAGAGATAGTGATAGGTCACGGTGAAAGCGAAGTGCAGGCGATGAATGATGAGTGCGCTGTCCATAAATAATCTCGATGTTGTTGGAAACTACTTGGCTGCCGGACTGGCGGAACTAATTCAGCGACATAGCCCCACAGCCAGGCCGCGAACGCAATAATCCGAGTACAGTCTCGCAGCAGGGCCAGGGATTGGCTGTGATGGCAGTCACATGTGGGGGGAAAGTTTCAGTTTCAGTTTCAGTTTCAGTGGTTGTCGGTTATCGGTTTGCGGTTGTCGGTTCTTGGCTGATCGAGCAAGCGGGATTCGCGCCATCATTCACAACCAAGAGCAGTCTCAGAACTGAAACCAAAAACTGAAACTGAGACTATTTTTTCGTTCGCTCGCGGACTTCGCGTCTGTGCCCGGCATCTTCGTAGCGGCGTTTTTCGTCCTCAGTTTCGGGAATCACCGGCGGGACGGGGAGGTGGCGCCCGTCGCGGTCCACGGCGACGAAAGTGAGCAGCGCCGAACTGACGTGCGAATGCGCTCCCTTGATGTAGTTCTCCACCAGGACCTTGACGCCGACTTCCATGGAGGAATGGAAAGCGCGATTGACGGATGATTGCAGGATGACGAGATCGCCGACCCACACCGGGGTGAGAAAATCCACGTGGTCCATGGACGCGGTGACGACATAATTTCGTGAATGGCGGTGCGCCGCCATCGCTCCCGCCAGGTCAATCCAGTGCATCAGCCTGCCGCCGAGCAGCGAGCCGAGCGGGTTGGCATCGTTGGGCAGAACGATTTCCGTCATCTCCGATTGCGATTCGCGCACCGGGCGCGGCTCCAGCTTCGGGTTCTCCTGGGCCGTTCGTTCCCGTGACATCACTGACCTTTCTGGCGAGTCTTCAGTCGTCAGCGGTCTTCCTGAAGACTGACGACGGAAGACTGAAGACCAGCCGCCACACCTGAGCGGTGCAGATAGGAGTCCACATAGCACTCGGCCATCTTCTGGATGCGCGCATCGGCGTGCGAGGAAGACCAGCGGCCGGCGGCGGCATCGAATTCCAGCATGCCATGCTCGCCGGGCGCATGCGCGATCTCGCAGACGAACTGCACGCTCAAAATTTGATCGCGGTCGCGCGCCAGCGAAAACCGCACCGCGTCGGACGATCGCTGGCGCGGCAGCCGCGGACACGCCCGCGCGTATCCCAGATTGCAGCCCTCACGCAGTTCGTCATCGCTGGGCCGGGCGCCCTCGTGGCCGGGCGCGGTGCAGTGGCCGGTCCATGCATCGCCCAGAGGCAGTCGCGAAGGATGCGGCCAGGGAGGATTCTCAATTCGCTTCTGCGGGAGGAAGTAGGGGCAGGCCATGAAGCGGACATTGTAACGTCAGTGGTCAGTGGCCAGTGGTCAGTGGCCAGTGGTCAGTGGTCAGTGGTCAGTGGTCAGTGCTTACGAATGATTCTGAGTGTTCGCTCATCTCCTCGCGAGAGCACAATGCTGCCGAAACTGAAAGTCGAAACTGAAACTTGCTACACTGGCCACTGGCCACCAGCCACTGACCACTTTCTTATGGATCGCATCGCCGCGCTCAAGGAACTGCTCGCCGAAAATCCCACCGACGCCTTCGCGCATTACGGCCTGGCCATGGAGTATTCGAAATCGGGCGACGTCGCGGGCGCGCTCGCCGAGTTCACTACCATCCTGCAGCACAATCCGGATTACGTGCCGGCCTACCAGATGGCGGGACAGATGCTCATGTCGGCGGGACGGATCGAGGAAGCGCGCAAGATGTTTGAGGATGGCATTGCGGCGGCGCGCCGCTCCGGCAACCAGCACGCTGCCTCGGAAATGCAGGGCATGCTGGACACGATGCCGAGCGATTAGCGATTAGCTATTAGCAATTAGCCATTAGCTGTCCCACGCCCGACTGCGCTAATTGCTAATCGCTAATTGCTACTTGCTGCCTTTCAGCTTCTTTCCCCATTCCCCACTCCACCAGCGCCGGGAAGAGCTGGTACAGCTTGGCGACCATCCAGTAGTACCAGGGCGTATAGACTTCGCGTTTACCCTTCAAGTAACCGTTGAGGATATCGCGGGCCACCAATTCGGCGCTGGCGCCTTTCTGGTTCGCGGAATTCAGGCTGCGCGGCTCGCGGCCGGATGTCTTGTTCACGTTGAAGTTTGTGGCGATGTATCCGGGGCAGACGGTCAGCACGTGCACGCCGGTCCCCTGCAACTCCACGCGCGCCGCCTTGCCGATGGCGTTCATGGCAAACTTGGTGGCGCTGTAGGCCGCCGCAAACGGCAGCGGGATGTGCCCGGCAACGCTGGAAATATTAATGATGGCGCCGCCGCCCTGGCGCTTCATCGCCGGGATGGCCGCTTGCATGCCGTCAATGGCGCCGAACAGGTTGGTGTCGAACATCCTGCGGTAGGCATCGCGGTCCATCATCTCGACCGAGTCGTTCATGCCGCGGCCGGCGTTGTTGACCCAGATGTCCACGCGCCCGAAATTGTGCAGGGTGAGGGACAGCACGCGGTCAATCTCTTCGCGGTTGCGCACGTCGCAGGTGAGCACCAGAGTCTGCTCCGGGTGGCCGATGCGGGCGCGCGCCGCCTCCAACCGCGCCTGGTCGCGCGCGGTGAGAACGACCGACGCTCCTTCTTCGACGAACAGCTTCGCCAGCGCCTCGCCGATTCCCACGGACGCGCCGGTGATGACCGCAACTTTTCCGCTGAGCTGTGCAGGCATGCTTCGCTTCTATCGGGTAGCGCAAGCGAAGTCAAGCGGCGTGAACTAAACACCGAGGTCGGAAAGGCGCTCCACGGGCCGTGCCAGCACACCCTTCTTCCCGCGCACTACCAGCGGACGCTGCATGAGTTCCGGATGCGTGATCATCAGGCGGACGAGTTCATCGTCGCTTCAGATTCTTCCCGGCCACGAACTGCTTGTACGCCGCTTCCCTGGTCCGCATCGCGTCCATCGGCTTCAGGCCGGCGCTGCGCAGCAACTTCTGCAGCGCATCGGCGGTGAGCGGCTGTTTGGTGTAGTCCACCGCCTCAAACTCGACGCCTTTCGCGGTCAAGATCCTCCTGACCTCGCGGCAGGTGCTTCAGGTCGGCTTTTCGTAGATCGTGATTCTTTCGCGAGCCATGGCGTGGATGGTAGTTCGTGGCTGGCAGTTGGTAGTTGGTGGTGGGTGCAAATTACCAATTACCAATCACAGATCACTCCTCCAATCCCCCGCTGAGCGCCTGCGCCGCCTCCACCGCCGTCGAATAAGTGACGAACACGGTCGCCAACTTGGTGATTTGCAGCACGTCGCGTACCCGCCCGGTCAGGCCCGCCAGCACGATGGTCTTCTGATCGCGGGTCGCCGTGGTCAGCATGCGAACCAGTTCTCCTACCCCCGAGCTGTCAATGAAACTGACATTCGAGAGGTTCAAAACCACGTTGCGCGATTGCTGCAGCAGTTCGTATACCTGCTGTCGCAGGAGAGCAGTCTCTTCGCCAAAGGTGATCCTGCCGTTGACAATCCAAAATGAAGGCATCGCCATAGATGCGGCTGCTGGTCTTGAGCAACATCGTTCCCCCAATCGCTTCCGCCGTAACTTACTACTATCCGGCGACGATAGGAACCAGCAAAAAGCAACAATTCTTGCCTATCCCAAACGCCGTCTCGACCGCAGGTGGCGCAATGCAGGCTCAGTTTGTCAGTATGGCAGTGCCTCAGTTGCCTGGAATCTCAGGCGCGGCGCCGCACTGACGAGTCTGTGTGAGAACTGTGCCGCGCCGCTGGCGCTCGATAATTCTTTTCCACTTTCCCCAGCGCTGCCGCGCTGGGCTAACGAATTCCGCCGCTCCGCGGCTGGTTATGGGTGAGTTTGGACCACTGCGCTTCCCGAAAGTGAGTTCTCACACAGACGAGAATCGGGCGAGATGCTCCCACATTCTCTGACCTGCTGAAAAACTGGCCAACTGAAATGCCTGTTCCTCCCATAAGAACCATTTATCTGTCCGATTGAATTTATGAATTCGACCCGCCGGCTCGGACCGGGTTACGCTCCAGCCTGGGACCATCTCGCCCGGCTCTCGTCCGCAATTGGTATTGGTTTGGCTCCCCTGCGCACGAGAGGTTGCACTTATACAGGAGTGGTTTGCGATGCGACGTGCATGCGTCAAGACAGTTCTGGTTCTTCTCCTACTCGGTACGGCGGCCTCGGCCTTCGCGGTCGCCCCGATTCTCCGCGCCGCCCGCACCTCCACGGTCCTGGCAACCGCCGAGGTCTCCGCCGACCGCATCGCCAAACTCGAACAGCAGGTCGCCGACGCCAAGGGCTCGGCCGACAATGCCTGGATGCTGATGTGCGCCGCCCTCGTCCTGATGATGACCGGCCCCGGCCTGGCGCTTTTCTATGGCGGCCTGGTGCGCAAGAAGAACGTCCTCGGCACCATGATGCAGAGCTTTGCCATGATGGCCATCGTCACCGTGCTCTGGGCCATCGTCGGCTACAGCCTCGCCTTCGCGCCCGGCAGTTCTTTCATCGGCAACCTGAGCCGCGCGTTTCTGCACGGCGTGGGCGCGCAGCCTGACGCGGACTACGCCGCCACCATCCCGCAGCAGACCTTCATGATTTACCAGTTGATGTTCGCCATCATTACTCCGGCGTTGATCACCGGCGCCTTTGCCGAGCGCATGAAGTTCAGCGCCATGGCGCTGTTCATGGTTTTGTGGTCGCTGTTGGTGTACTGCCCGATGGCGCACATGGTCTGGGGTAAGGGAGGCTTTCTGAACGCGGCGCAGGGCGGCCGCTTTCCCACGCTCGATTTCGCCGGCGGAACGGTGGTGCACGTCACCTCCGGCGTCTCCGCGCTGGTCTGTGCCGCCTACCTCGGCCGCCGCCTCGGTTACCCCCGGGAGATGATGCCGCCGCACAGCGTGGTGCTCAGCTTCATCGGCGCCTGTCTGCTGTGGGTGGGATGGTTCGGCTTCAACGCCGGCAGCGCGCTTAGCTCCGGCAGCCTGGCCACCAGCGCTTTTGTTGCCACTCATTTTGCCGCCGCCGCCGCCGCGCTCGGATGGGGCGCCGCCGAATGGATTCGCAACGGCAAGCCCAGCGCGCTGGGAGCGATTTCCGGGGCGGTGGCGGGCCTGGTTGCCATCACTCCCGCCGCCGGTTTCGTTTCTCCCCTGTCGGCGCTGGTCATCGGCCTGATCGCGGGTGTGGTTTGCTACGCCATGGTCGCCAAGGTCAAAACGATGTTCGGCTACGACGACTCGCTCGACGCCTTCGGGGTGCACGGCGCCGGCGGCACCATCGGCGCCATTCTCACCGGAATTTTTGCTTCGCGCCTGGTCAATCCCGTATTTCACGACGCGCAGGGCAATGCCGCCGCCGTCGGATTGATGGAGGGCAACTGGCGCTAGGTCGGCAATCAGTTGGTGGGAGTCGCCATCGCCTGGACCATCGCCCTGGTCGGCACCCTCGCGATTCTGAAAGTGGTGGACTTGGTCGTCGGCCTGCGCGTCTCCGCCGAAGACGAAGCCCAGGGCCTCGATCTCACGCAGCACGGCGAAGAAGGCTATTACTGGGAAACCTCCGCGCCATAATGGTGATCGGTTATCGGTTGTCAGTTGTCGGAAGCCAGTCCGCGAAGCGGGCGAAATTCGTTAACCCATCTTGGCAGCTGTGGGGAAAGCGGGACAAAATTGTTGAGCGCCAGCGGCGCGGCACTCACATAGATTCAAGACGACACGGAGTACACCGACAACCGATAACCGAAAACCGACAACCGTAACCCGACAACTGAGAACCTGCTCTATGACAAAAATCGAAGCCATCATTCAGCCGTCCCGCCTCGACGAGGTCAAGGATGCGCTCCTGGAAATCGGCGTGGACGGCATGACCGTCCTCGAGGCCCGCGGCCACGGCCGCCAGAAGGGCCACACCGAGTTCTACCGCGGCCGCGAATACACCGTGGACCTGCTCCCCAAAATCAAGCTCGAGATCGTCCTCAATGACGAGCTCGTGGACCGCGCCGTGCAGGCCATCGTCAACGCCGCCCGCACCGGAAAAATCGGCGACGGCAAGATCTTTCTGTCCCGCGTCGACGAAGCCATTCGCATTCGCAACGAAGAGCGGGGCGTCACCGCCTTATGACCGTACCCGCCCACGAGGTTTCCCATGTCCACCGCGGCGCCCATCGGCGCGCTCGATAACTTTTACGCCGGCGAGTCCGCCCGCATCGCTCGCGCCTTCGAGCTCACCGGCGACGGGCGCGTCGCCGTCGGCCAGCGCAGCGAACTGGTCGGCACCATGGTGGTCGGTCTGTGGCGCAGCCTGTTCGGCGACGATGCTCCCGCCTTCGCCCTGGCCGCCATCGGGGGTTTCGGGCGCGCCGAGCTTTTCCCTCACTCCGACATTGACCTGCTCTTTCTCTGTGCCCAGCCGCCGGATGCCGAGGTCAAGCACAAGATCGGCGCCCTCTGCCGCGAGTTGTGGGATGCCGGGCTGCGCGTCAGTCCGGCCACGCGCACTCCGAACGAGTGTGACCGGCTCGACGCCAACAACATCGAAGGCGCGCTCTCCCTGCTCGACTCCCGTTTTCTGGCCGGCGATGGCGCGCTCTTCCGCCAGCTCCACGACGAGCTGCTGCCCAAGCTGGTGCGCCGCGAGTGGCAATCCCTGGTGCAGGGCGTTGCCGAACTCGCCCGCACCCGGCAGGCCAAGTTCGGCAACACCATTTTTCATCTCGAACCCAACGTGAAGGAGTGCCCCGGGGGGCTGCGCGATCAGCACATCGCCGGCTGGCTGGCGCTGATCGCCGCCCTTGACAAGCAGCGCTCCTGGCCCGATCGCTCCTCGCTGGTTCCGCCGGCGTTTCAGGCGCAATTCGCCGCCGCCTGCGACTTTCTCTACGCGGTGCGCTGTTTTCTTCATTACCGCCACGGCCGCGACGACAACAAGCTCACCTGGGACGCGCAGGAGCAGGCCGCGGCGCGCGGCATCGGTTCGCCCACCCGCGCTCCCGCCGACCCGGCGTCATGGATGCGGGCCTACTTCCAGCACGCCCGCGCCATTCATCGCTTCATGATGCAGGTGCTGGAGGACATCCCGCCCGCGCGCTCATCGCTGTTCCAGCAGTTTCAGCAATGGCGCTCGCGGGTTTCCAACCAGGACTTTTCCGTGGTTGGCGGGCGCGTATTCCTGCAGCAGGCCAGCGCCGTCTCCGAACCCGACCTGGTGCTCCACCTCTTCGCCTTCATCGCCCGCCACGGCCTGCGCCTCAGCGCCGACACCGAGCGCCGCACCGAGCAGGCGCTGCCCTCGCTGGTGGAGCGCATGCCGCGTGGCCCCGCGCTGTGGGCTCCCTTGCGCGAGATCCTGCTGGCTCCGCATGCCGCGCAAACCTTGCGAGCCATGCATGCGCTCGGCCTGCTGACGCATCTACTCCCGGAATTCAAGCTGGTGGATTCGCTGGTCCTGCGCGACTTCTACCACCGTTACACCGTGGACGAGCACACCTTCCTGGTCATCGAAAACCTGCAAGGCCTCCCCGCCTCCGGCGACGGTGGCGACCGCCGCTTCGCCGACATGCTCAGTGAAGTCAAGGAAGCCGACCTGCTGTACCTGGCCACCCTGCTGCACGATCTCGGCAAGGGCGCGCCCGGGGACCAGCACGTGCAGGCGAGCGTGGGCATCGCCGAAGGCGTCCTCGCCCGCCTCGGACTGAATCCGCACGAGCGCGATACCGTGCTCTTCCTCATCTCCAATCATCTGGAAATGTCGGCGGCGCTTCGCCGAGACATCTTCGACTCGGAAACTATCCGCAATCTGGCCGAGAAAATCGGCACTCCCGAGCGCCTCCAGATGCTCTGCCTGCTTACCTGGTCCGACATTAAATCGGTCAATCCGGATGCCCTCTCCCCCTGGAAAGCCGAGATGCTCTGGCAGCTTTACATCGCCACCGTGCGCCACCTCAACCGCAGCGTGGACCAGGAGACGGTGCACGCCGACGATGCCGACGTGGCCCGCGTCATCTCCACCTTTCCCGACCGCGCCCACGAAATCCGCGAATTTCTCAGCGGCTTGCCGCAGCGCTACTTGCGCACCTACGCCGAGAAAGCAGCCTTCCACTTTCAGCTTGCCTCGCAGCTCCGCAGCGGCGACATCCAGTTGTCGCTCAACCTGAATCGCGATCTCTTCGAGCTCACCGTCGTCACCGCCGACCGTCCCGGATTGTTCGCCACCATCGCCGGTTTTCTTTTTGCCTGGGGCATGGGCATCGTCAAGGCCGACGCTTTCTGCCATCACTCCGGCATCGTCCTTGACACGTTTCAGTTTTCCGACCGCTTCGGCACGCTGGTTATGAATCCGCCTGAGCGCGAACGATTCAAGCGCAACCTTGAGGACGTCCTCTCGGGCGTGGCCAACCTCGACAAGCTGGTTTACAACCGGCTGAAGAGCGAGCGGCCCTCCGCCCCTGCACTGAAGATCAAGCCGCGCGTGGATTTTGACGACCAGTGCTCTTCCCACAGCACGGTCGTGGAACTGATCGCGCAGGACCGCCCCGGCCTGCTTTACGACGTCAGTTCCCTGTTCGCCACCGAGAAATGCAATATCGAGGTCGCCCTGATTGATACCCAGGGCCACATGGCGGTGGACGTCTTCTACCTCACCTCCGAAGGCCGCAAGCTCGACGCCGCCCACCAGCAACGCCTCGCATCGCAACTTCTCGAAGAACTCAGTTGATTGCCAACTCCCTTCCCGACTATCTCAACGTTCCACAAGCCCGTTGTGTGGACCCGGGTCACATTGTGTCGGAGTTGCAGACGATTCGCCAATAGCCGAGCGCGAGGATAATATCAATGAAACGAGCCAACAGATTACGACTAAGCAGCTAAAGAGCACCGCGGACTTCCTGAAATGAGCGAATTCAAAGATAAGATTCCAGCGGCAGGCGGCAAAGTTGAATTCCTATACGACTCTGCGACTGGGCGGATTGCCAACAGGATCTCTGGTTCCGCCCCTCGAGCAATGTATTTAGTAGCCGTTAGCATGGACGGACGGAATCTGCTCGGTACCGTTCCTGCAAGCGGCATAGGGCAGACGGCGGTATACCCCCAACCATCAGTTGTGGCGTATATCCAATCCGACCAACAATGCATGTGGGGGAGGAATTGTCCTTTCTGCCAAAAGTATTTTCGTACCAATCACGTAATGGACGTCACTTTTTGCCCTTATTGCTCGGTAGCAGCACCAAGCCTTGAATTTATCTCCCAACAACAACGAACTTACATAACGGCGTTCTACGATGCGTTCGCGCGGGCGTACATCGGCAAGAAAAGTACTTCCCTGGACATGACGGACATCACAGACCAGACCTCAGCGTGGCACTATTCGGAAGAGAAGCAGCAGTTCCATTTCACCTGCCAGACGGACAGTTGTGATACCCAAACAGATATTCTCGGGGAATATGGCTATTGCCCACGTTGCGGTCTAACCAATGCTCGCAAGCTGTTCTCCGATTTTGTGGACAAGGAACTAATTCGTCTTGAGGAGGTTCGGAGGGCTGTCTCGGACAGGCACCAAAGGCAGGAGGTCTGGGAGAAGATGGCGGTAGGTGCACTATCCACGTTTGAAGCTCTAGCGAAACATCTGCGGCGAAAACTGTTGTCCTATCCCATGACCGTAAACCGAAGGGCACAACTTGAAAAGCTGAATTTTCAGAAGCCTCTGCAGGCTGCTGAGTGCTTGAAGCAGTGGTTCGATATTGGCGTGCTGGAATGGCCAGGAGACTCGGCCAAACCGAAAAGACAGGTAGCACCAAGCGAGATACCGTTCATCACGAAAATGGTTCAACAGCGTCACATACTGATCCACAACGGAGCCTTGGTGGACCAAGAGTACCTTGACCAAAGCGGAGACACTCAGGTTCGCTTAGACGAACGAATCCGGATAAGCAGCAAGGAGGCGCAGCGATTCCTGAAAAACGTAGGTGAGATGGGCATGAACCTCTTGGACAACGTCGAAGAAGGATTCAGCGTGAGGTGACGGATGATTAATGAGGATGCTCTTTCGTACAAACGTGGGGACCTTGTCGAGTTTCGTTTGCAGTTGGGAGGCGGACCGAAGAGGTGCCGAGGTCTCGTGCTCAACACGGCGGTCTTGTTCGGCCGCGGAGCCAGACAGATATGGATCCTTGATATGGATGATGCCACTCCCGAACAAGAGGACCAGTGGACGAAGAAGAAACACATCGTCCACGAGGAGGACATCGTAGCGCTGATACCCTCCGTTGTGATCGGCGGTGATACCCTCCTGCGTGATAACCCGATCAGCTTTCCGGTGCACGATGGAAAAGCAGGACTGGTGGAGACGCCAGCCGTGTCTGTCACGATCGCCGTGCCCGTGTCTGCGACCGCGTCTGAGTAGGAGGGGCTTTGCCGTTGTTGTTCCTGAATTACGGGCAACTCGGAAGCAGCCGCCTCGCCGCCTTCCTCAATCGGCCAATCACGCCATCGCCAAAGCACTAAATCCCTCCGCGGTGCTATCGTAGTGACGATGTCCGAACCCGAATCTTTCAACGATGTCCTCTCGCAATTCGAGCAGGCCCACGCCCGCAAGCCCGCCGAGGGCCGCAAGCAACTGGAAGGCACCGTGATTGCCGTCACCGGTGACTCGGTACTGCTCGACATCGGATTCAAGACCGAAGGCATTCTGCCGCTGGCCGCCTTTCAGGATGCCGCTGAAACCGTCAAGCCCGGCGACAAGTTCCCGGTCTCGGTCACCGGCCGTGACCCCGAAGGCTACTACCGGCTTTCCCGCTCGCGCGTCGAGCGCCCCACCGACTGGTCTTCCCTGCAGCAGGCCTTCGCTGAGCAGACGCCCATCATGGGCACGGTGACTGCCGTGGTGAAAGGCGGACTCAGCGTGGATGTCGGCGTGCGCGCCTTCATGCCCGCCTCCCGCAGCGGCACCCGCGACGCCGCCGAGTTGGAAAAACTGGTCGGCCAGGAAATCCGCTGCCGCATCACCAAGCTCGACATCACCGACGAAGATGTGGTGGTGGACCGCCGCGCCGTCCTGCAAGATGAAGCGCGCGCTTCCAACCAGCGCCGCTACTCCGAACTCAAGGAAGGCGATCTCATCACCGGCACGGTCCGCAGCCTGACCGATTACGGCGCCTTCGTGGACATCGGCGGCGTGGACGCCCTGCTGCACGTTGGCGACCTCGCCTGGAGCCGTGTCAACAAGCCCGCCGACGTCCTCGCTGTCGGCCAGCAGATCGAAGCACGCGTTCTGAAGATCGATCCCGGCAAGCGCCGCATTTCTCTCGGCCTCAAGCAGCTTCAGCCGCATCCCTGGGATTCCGCCGCGGAAAAATACAAGGCCGGCGAGCGCGTGCGCGGCACCGTCACCCGCATCGTGGATTTCGGCGCCTTCGTGGAACTGGAGCCCGGCGTAGAAGGGCTGATTCACATTTCCGAGATGTCGTGGGCGAAAAGAATCAAGAAAGCCAGCGACGTGGTGAAGCAGGGCGAATCGGTGGAGGCCGTCATCCTCGGCGTCAACCTCGCTGACCGCCGGATCTCCCTCGGCCTGAAGCAGGCGCTGGGTGATCCCTGGGCGCTGGCGGCGCAGAATTATCCCGTCGGGTCGGTGATCGAAGGCCCGGTGACCAGCCTCACCAATTTCGGCGCCTTTGTTCAGCTTGTGGAGGGCGTCGAGGGCATGATCCACGTCGGCAACATCAGCGCCGAAAAACGCATTAACCACCCGCAGGACGTGCTCCGGGTGGGTCAGACGGTTCGCGCCCAGGTGCTGGAATTCGATCGCGACAAGCACCGTATCTCGCTCGGCATGAAACAACTGGTGCCTACCGGTCTCGACGAATACCTTGCAGAGCACAAGCCCGGCGACCTGGTCACCGGCCGCATCATGGAGATTTCCGGCTCCGACGCGCGCGTCGAACTCGGCGAAGGCATCCATGCCATTTGCCGCGTCCCCGTGCCCGCGCAGGCGGAGCATCAAACGGAAACGGGAAAAGAAAAGAGAGAACCTGGGGGAAACATAGAAGTTCCAGACCAGGCCAAGCCGGACCTGACCTCGCTCACTTCCATGCTGAACGCGCGCTGGAAGGGCACTTCGGCTCCCAGCAGGGCTTTGTCCAAAGCGGAAGCCCCCAGCGCCGGGCAGATCCGCGGCTTCCGCATCGCCAAGCTCGACCCCGCTGCCAAGAAAATTCACCTGGAATTGGCCTGATGTGCCAAGCCCGCAGCTTTCGCCGAAAAGCCGGCCAAAACGGCGGCAAAAAGAAATGGCTCCTCAGGTAGGACTCGAACCTACAACCCTCCGGTTAACAGCCGGATGCTCTACCATTGAGCTACTGAGGAGTGTGGCGAAACCGAATTTCCTCTTACGTTTATATCGCAACTTCTCACCCGCGGTCAAAGCGCCGGTGAGGACTCAATCGGCGTAAGCGTTGACCGTGGCATCGACGTAGCGGACGACGTGCGCGATCACTCGTTTTCGCTCCGCCTCTGTCATCACCAGGGAGAAATGGCGCTCCAGCATCCCTTCGAAAGCGGTGGTGTATTCGGCGGGATGGGCGTCTCCGATGATCCACAGCTCGTAGTATTCGTCGTACAGATCCCCCGTGTTGTGGCGCATGGCGTTTTGCCTGACGCCGACGGCGTTGGCATCCTGCGACGACACGTGTACAACCAGGAGCCGCGGCAACGTCTTCCCTGCCAGCTTCATCTGGCGCACCAACTCGGACATGCTGCTCACGAGTTTGCTCCTCGGCAGCTTGCCTTTGGCGTCGCGGGATTCAAGGAAGACCATGTTGGCGGCGGCTGGCTCGGGTGGGGGTGGGGCGGAGGCCGCCAACGATGCGCACAGGAAAATGGTGGCGGCTACAAGGGACCGTTTCACATCTAACTCCGGCGCGGCCGCCCCGCCGCATCCACCACGATCTCGTCGGCGCGGGTTCGGCCGGCATGAACCAACAGCTTGTCCGAGCGCCATTTTGCGCCACCGCGCACTTTGGGTATGTGACCCACCTCACATCCGTATATGACGGCTGAACGACACGCGCTTCTGATCCCATGTCATTGACCCGGGTTTGGACCCATGTTATACATTCGTTTCTTGTGCTCCGCGTAACTGGCGGGCGCAAGCAACCCCGCGGTCCCATCCCGGCCGGCAGCAGGCGAAATGGGGCCAAGAGCGCGGCCAAACGCATCGCTCCCGCCTTGACGTGGAAGCGCGCATCCGGGTGGTATCAGGTACGAGCAACCGCTCTCCCTTCGCCGCAGGCCTGGACGGAGAGAAAGCGAGGATGCGGCCCGATTCGTCGTCCAATTCATCTGATTGTCGTTTGGAGGACTCTTATGCGTACCAGGCTCCCGTTTGGCCGAGCCCTGTCCGTCTCCGGACGTTTGCGTCGTCCGGCCCTGATTCTGGCGATCGCAGTTGCACTTCTAACCCTGCTCTCCACCGCGAGCTTCGCCCAAGCGGCGCCCGCGTCGCACGAGATGGGCGGCGAGGCCAGCCTCAAGCTCCCCGATCTGTCCACCGTCTCGTTCCTGGGCATCAACGGCCACAGCCTGCTGTTGATCGGCATCCTGTTCTGCATTTTCGGGCTGCTGTTCGCGCTGGTGCAGTACTTGCAGCTCAAGAAACTGCCCGTGCACCACTCGATGCGGGAGGTCTCAGAGCTTATCTGGAAGACGTGCCAGACCTACCTGGTGACCCAGGGCAAGTTCCTGGCCATCCTGTGGGCGTTCATCGCGGTGGTGATCATCCTGTATTTTGGCGTCCTGCTGAAAGCCGAGTACAGCATCGGCAAGGTGCTGATCATCATGGGCTTCAGCGTGGTGGGCATCCTGGGCAGCTACGCCGTGGCCTGGTTCGGTATGCGCGTGAACACCTTTGCCAACGGGCGCATGGCGTTTGCCGCCCTCCAGGGTAAGCCGCTTCCTGGTCATACCATCCCGACACGCTCCGGCATGAGCGTAGGCATGATGCTGATCAGCGTGGAGTTGCTGATCATGCTCTTCATCCTGCTGTTTGTGCCGGGCGATTACGCCGGGCCCTGCTTCATCGGTTTCGCCATCGGTGAGTCGCTGGGCGCGGCGGCGCTGCGCATCGCCGGCGGCATCTTCACCAAGACGGCCGACATCGGCAGCGACCTGATGAAGATCGTCTTCAAGATCAAGGAAGACGACGCCCGCAACCCGGGGGTCATCGCCGACTGCACCGGCGACAACGCGGGTGACTCGGTGGGACCCACCGCCGACGGTTTCGAGACCTACGGCGTCACCGGCGTTGCGCTCATCACCTTCATCCTGCTGGCGGTGAAAAGCCCGACCATCCAAGTGCAACTGCTGGTCTGGATCTTCGTCATGCGCGTAATGATGCTGGTGTCGAGCGCCGCCTCCTACTTCATCAACGCCGCCTGGACCAACGCGAAATACCGCGACGCTGACGACATCAACTATGAGCAACCGCTGACCACGCTGGTGTGGTTGACCTCGATCCTCTCCATTGCGCTCACTTACGTTGTCTCCTACCTGATGATCCCCAACCTCGGCGGCGACACTTCGTTGTGGTGGAAGCTGGCCAGCATCATCTCCTGCGGCACGCTGGCGGGCGCGGTGATTCCGGAATTGGTGAAGGTCTTCGTCTCTACCGAGTCGCGGCACGTAAAGGAAATCGTGATTTCGGCGCGCGAAGGTGGCGCGTCGCTGGACATCCTCTCCGGCCTCGTCGCCGGCAACTTCTCCTGCTACTACCTGGGCGGCGCGATGATCGTGCTGATGAGCGTTGCCTATTACGTCAGCCTGCAGGGCCTGGGCGCCATGCTGCCGGGCACCAACACCCCGCTGATGCTGGCGCCGGCCGTGTTTGCCTTCGGCCTGGTCGCCTTCGGCTTCCTCGGCATGGGGCCGGTGACCATCGCGGTGGACTCCTACGGCCCGGTCACCGATAATGCGCAGTCCATCTACGAGCTCTCGCTGATCGAGACGTTGCCCGGCATTGAGGCCGAACTGAAACGTGATTACAACATGACGGTCAACTTCGAGCGCGCCAAGTACCTGCTGGAAGCGAACGACGGCGCCGGCAACACCTTCAAGGCGACCTCCAAGCCGGTACTGATCGGCACCGCCGTGGTGGGCGCGACGACGATGATTTTCTCCATCATCATGGCGCTGACCCACGGCCTGACCGCCAACGTGGACAAGCTCTCGCTGCTGCACGCGCCGTTCTTCCTCGGGTTGGTTACGGGCGGAGCGATGATCTACTGGTTTTCGGGCGCAGCCACCCAGGCGGTGACCACGGGCGCGTATCGCGCGGTCGAGTTCATCAAGGCCAACATCCGGCTGGAAGGGGTGGAGAAGGCGTCAGTCGAGGACAGCAAGAAGGTGGTCGAAATCTGCACCCACTACGCGCAGAAGGGCATGTTCAACATCTTCCTGGCGGTGTTCTTCGGCACGCTGACCTTCGCGTTTATCGAGCCGTTCTACTTCATCGGCTATCTGATCGCGATCGCCATCTTCGGCCTCTACCAGGCCATCTTCATGGCCAACGCCGGCGGCGCCTGGGACAATGCCAAGAAGATCGTCGAGGTCGAGTTGCAGCAGAAAGGTACCGACCTGCATGCCGCCACCGTCGTCGGCGACACCGTGGGTGACCCGTTCAAGGACACCTCGTCGGTGGCCATGAACCCGGTCATCAAGTTCACCACGCTGTTCGGCCTGCTGGCGGTGGAGCTGGCGGTGAAGCTGACCCACGAAGTCGGGTCGGGCGTGGCCCACTTGATTGCGCTCTGCTTCTTCGCCGTGTCGTTCACCTTCGTGTACCGCTCGTTCTACAGCATGCGAATTGGCACGCTGGGGAGCGCGCAGGCGGCGGTGGTGGAGAAGGAAGAAACCATGGCGCATCGCTAGGCGCAAGGCGCAAGGCACAAGGCGCAAGGAAAAGCCATCCGGGGACGGGTGGCTTTTTCATTTCCGGCTGCTTCGCCGGGTTTGGCGAAGAATGGGGGCTGTCCGGTGCGGAAGACAGGTCCCTAGCGGCTTAGCCTGGATCGGCGAAACGCCGCAATCTCACGATTGATCTGCGGCAGCTTCAGGCGGTTCGTTTTCTTCCGCCGCGCTTCCGCGCGAATGGCGGCAAGCACCTGCGGTTCCGGCACGACGGTCTTCAGGAACTCTTCCAATTGCATTATCACCACCCGCAGTGCAGTCGATTATCACACGAACACATGCCTGCTCGGCGGGTGGCGCAGGGACCTCAGCCCTGCGAATTAGGGGGTAGAGTTATAACCGGCTTTGGCCGCTGAGGGACGAATCGGAATCCCCAACCAGGCTCGCCCGTTTCGGCGAACTTTGAGTATTCGTGGCTGCGTTCCGTCGTACAATCCCGGTACCCCGGTCAGGAGATCTGCAGTACGTGCTGAGGCAAGGAAGGCACGGCCATGGAGCTTCGTAACTTCAACATCGTTTCGCCAGTTCGGCCGTTGCTGATCGCTTTCGGTTGCGCCGCGCTGGTGGCGGCCAGCGCCATCGCCGGGCAATGGGTGTTCAATGTTCACCTTGGATATGCGCGTCCGCACGGGATCGGACTGGTGGGACCGACGATCAGCTTTGTTGTGACCGCGGTGCTGGTGAGCATCATCCGGTTCCGGGCGCAGCAGCGGCGCAAGGCGCGCCTGGCGCGGGCGCAGATCGTGGCGGATTGCAATCACGAGATCCGCAACGCGCTGCAATGCATGGTCGGCCTGAATTATCCGCAGGAAAGCGTGGCGCAGATCGAAGCAGCGGTGAAGCGCATTGACAGCGTGCTACGGGACCTGCTGCCGCACCTGGAGGATGATGACGCGGATGGCGACGTCAGGGCGGAAAAGTGGGAGATTCACCAGGGGCGGCTTAAAGTTAAAGATCAGGTCCGCTGACACGGCCGTGTGAATCGGTTCCTCCCCGAAAACCTGGCGCAGGATCCGCAGTCGCTGGAGCGTTTCCCGCCGCGAAGGCCGGGCTGCTTCCGCCCTCAGCCATCACGACATCGCCAGTAATTCTTGCCGCCAGCCCGAAATTTCGCCATGACACCCTTCTTCACAGGTTCCGCAAGCTATTGATTACCGGCTAGTTAGGAGGCGCAGCCCGTGGTACGCAAGTTGCTCTAAGTAAGGTGTCCTGATACGGACTGGGAGAATTTCCATGGACGAAAGTTCCGGCAAGTCGTTTCTGTTTACGCCGCTTCGGGGCGCGGTGGCGGCGCTAACGGTGGCGGTGGCGCTGGCGGGCGGGTATTCGATTCACGAACGCAATGCGGCGCAAAAGCTGTCGGCGGAAAACACGCAGATGACCACGGCACTGCAAGACACGCGCGGTCAACTGGACGCGCTGGCGTCGAAGGTGAACGCGATGAGCGAGGCGGAGGCGCAGCGCCAGCAGGCGGCGGCCGCCGCGTCCCAGCGCGCGCGGGTGACGCACACGGCAACAGCGCGCCGGCCCAAGGGCGTGGGCGACAAGCGCTGGAAGGAAATCCAGGCGAAGCTGGACGCGCAACGCCAGGCGATTGACGCCAACGGCAAGGCGATCGAAGACACGCGTAGCGACCTGGCGGGCGCGAAGACGGAGCTGTCGGGATCGATCGCGCGCACTCACGATGAGCTGGTGGTTTTGCAGCGCAAGGGCGAGCGCAGCTATTTCGAATTCGACGTGGACAAATCCAAGCAGTTCCACGCCACCGGCCCGGTGGGGATCAAGCTGAAAAAAGCCAACCTCAAGCACCAGTTCGCCGACCTGGACCTGATGGTGGACGACGTGGCGTTGAACCAGAAGCACGTCAATCGGCTGCAGCCAGTGACTTTCTACGCCGGCGAAAACGGCAAGCCCATCGAACTGGTGGTGCAGCGGATCAGCCACAACCATATTCACGGGTACGTAAGCACGCCGAAGTACAAAGACTCGGACCTGGAGGCGATGGCGTCCGCTAATGCCCAGGCCAATGGCGACCAGGGCGCTCCCGCAAGGCAGAAGCTGGAATTGCCCAAGAACTAGTTTCAGTTTCAGTTTCGGCGGACGGCGCAGAGAATCTGCGCCGTTTTCGTTGTTGACACAGCTTGGCGAGCCCGTGCAAACAGGCAGCGTGATCGGGCGAGGACCATCAGGCGAGGAAGTAGATGTCGGGCTTGTCCACGACTCCCGAATCTTCTTGCGCACGCGGCACTGCGGGAGAGGTGACGAACCCTCGCGCTTTCGCCAGGTCGGTGACCTCAAACCAGGTAACGACCTCGTTCGGGTCGTCGAGGTTGCGCAACACCTTATCGAGCCGCAGTCCCGACTGGCGTTGCGCCTCGGCGTGGGAATCGAAAACCCGCTTCCAATTGGCAAAGTCCGCCACTTTGAGCCGCACCAGCAAGTAAGGCATTCAATGATCCTCCCCATCGCGTTCGAGGGCGAACGCGCTCCCACTGCTCATCGCGGCAAGAGAGATGACGAACCGAGATTGTACTGCCGAGGGACGACTGTCGCCGAGGCACGGATTTATTGAACTGGGACGGATGGCGTATCGTAATAAACATCAAGTCAGGAGATACGGCATGAAACTCAAGTTCCTGGTAGTCACGCTCGTCTTATTCTTCGCGGCTGTGGCAGTGCAGGCGCAGATGCCGCAGCCTGTGCACGACGGACCGCCGTTTATGGGCAATTGGAACCCGCCGGCCGCCTTGACAACCGACTGGTGGAACAATCCCGATATCGCCAACGAGCTGCGCCTCACCGAGGCACAAAAGAAGCAGCTCGAGCAGGTGAGCACGAACGTGAAATTGACGCTGATCGATGCCGGGGCAACGGGGCTGAAGTCGTACGTGCGGCTGCAGTCGCTGCTCGATGGCGATCCGTTCGATCGCGCCGCCTTTAACCAGGAGCTGGATGCGGCGTCCGACCGCGGCCAGCAGGTTGGTGAAAGATTTCGGGCAGATGGCGGTCGCCGTGCGCACCACTCTGACGGCGGAGCAGTGGCACAAGCTGGAAGCGCTGAAGTCCGCCGGCCGCATGCGCGCGCGCCCGCATCCTGACGGGACACACGACGGCATGCACGACCATATGCATCCGGCGCCGCCTCCATCGCTGCAAACGCCGCCGCAGTAAGAAAAACTAGCCACGGATCGCCACGGATTGACACGGATCGATTCTGTGTCTCTTTTTATCCGTGGAGATCTGTGGCTGAGTTTTTTGCGCGTTGTGCTTCGATTGCTCAAAAGTCACAACTGAAAACTGACCACTTTCTTGTTAGACTGGAAGCAATGAAAGTCGGCGTCATCCAGTTTCCCGGCTCCAACTGCGACCAGGACCCTTACTGGGTATTCCAGCAGGTGGCGAAAGAGCCGGTCACCTACCTGTGGCACGAGTCGCAGGACCTGGAAAACTGCGATCTGATCGTGGTGCCCGGCGGTTTTTCCTACGGCGATTACCTGCGCACCGGCGCCATCGCGCGCTTTTCGCCGGTGATGGAAGCGGTGGGCAAGTTCGCCGCCTCGGGCGGGCTGGTGCTGGGCATCTGCAACGGATTCCAGATCCTGTGCGAATCGCACCTGCTGCCGGGCGCGCTGCTGCGCAATGCCGGATTGAAATACATCTGCAAGCCGGTGCACGTGCGGGTGGAGAACGCGGAGACGCCGTTCACCAGCGGCTGCCGCCGCGGCGAGGTGCTGCAGATCCCCATCGGGCACATGGACGGCAACTATTTCTGCGACGCGGCAACGCTGGAGGAGCTGCGGCGCGACCAACGTATCGTGTTCCGATATTGTTCCCCGGCGGGCGAGATCAGCGAGGCGGCCAATCCCAACGGCTCGCTCGACAATATCGCCGGAATCTGCCATGCCGGACGCAACGTGCTGGGCATGATGCCCCACCCCGAGCGCGCCAGCGAAGCGCTGATGGGCGGCACCGACGGCTTCCGGATTTTCGAGTCCCTGGCCGGCGCCATGGCGCGACCGTAAAACAGCTTAGAGTTTCAGTTTCAGTTTCAGTTCAGAAGGGCTAACTGAAATCGAGAATGAAACCTCCTTCCGAATCGATCAAAATTTTCAACTCCGAGGACAACGCATATGCAGCAGGCCACCAAGACGGCAAAACAAGAAGCTCGGTCGGGCGCGAGAAAGGTCGCGCTTCTGGGCGCTGGAAAGATGGGCGGCATCCTGCTGGAAGCTTTTGCGCGCTACCAGGGATCGCCGCGCCTTGCGCTCAGCGCCACGGTGCAGCATGCCGAGCGCGCCGCGACCCTGGCGCGCCGCTTCAACCTCCCCATCAGCACGGACAATCGCAAGGCCGCTTGCGCCGCCGACATCATTTTTTTGTGCGTGAAGCCGCAGGTGGTGGAGCAGGTGCTGGCGGAAATCCGGCCTGAGGTCGGACGCGGCAAGCTGATCGTCTCCATCGTCGCCTCCGTCCCCACCAGCTACATCGAGCAAAGGCTGAAGGGAAAAGTGCCGGTGGTGCGCGCCATGCCCAACACGCCCGCGGTGGTGGGCTGCGGAATGACCGCCATCTGCAAGGGAAGCTTTGCGACCGACGAGCACATGGAAATCGCGCGCCAACTTTTTGGCTCCGTGGGCCGCTGCGCGATCGCCGAGGAGAAGCAAATGGACGCGATCACCGGCCTTTCGGCCAGCGGTCCGGCGTACATTTTCATCATTCTCGAATCCCTCGCCGAAGCCGGCGTCAAGGTTGGGCTGTCGCGGGAACTGGCCACCGAACTGGCGGCGCAGACCGTGCTCGGCGCCGCGCAAATGGTGCTGCAAACCGGGAGTCATCCCGCGCTGCTGAAGGACGCGGTCACCACGCCCGCGGGATGCACGATTGACGGCATCCTCGAACTGGAAGAGGGCAAGCTGCGGGTGACGCTGATCAAGGCGGTGGTGAAGGCGACACAGAGGGCGAAAGAACTGCTGATTTCCAAATAGTCATTGCGGAATTGCCAAAGTGCGGGGCTATTGCGGCTCTTCAACTCCGAGTCCCACCCTATCGCGCCAAACCCGGGCGCGATAAGGGTGGGGCAACCAGCGGTAGGAGTCCCGAGTCCTCAGTCCCGAGTCCCGAGTGCAACGCTCGCGACTCGGGACTCGCGACTATTTGAACGCTTCTTTGTTGACCACGAACGGCATCTTGCTGGGATCAGCGTTGTAGTGGTTCTCCAGCACATCAATGAGGCCTTGCACGCAGCGGCCCGCCATGCCTTTGTCAGGATCGGTGGAGAGACGCGTAATCTTGCCGGCGCTGGCGAAGTGCGGGTAGAGGCGGCAGCGGTCCTCGATGGCGGGGTCGCGCAACGGCGAGTCGGCGGGCAGCGGCTCCTTGGCGAAGACGTCGAGCGCGGCGCCGGCAATCCAGTTTTCCTTCAGCGCCTTGGCGACCGCGACCTCGTCCACCACCGGCCCACGCGAGTTGTTGATCAGGTAGGCGGTGGGCTTCATCATGCGCAGCGTTTTCTCGTTGATCAGGTGATAGGTGGGAGTGCCGCCTTCGCCGGGACGGACCAGCGGCACGTGAATGGTGACGAAGTCGGCCTCGTGCAATGCCTGCTCGAAGTCCACGTACTTGACCCAGGTGCGGTCCTTGGTGATGCCGGAAGAATGGCGCAGGTTCTTGAGCTGCTGGATGGCCTGCACGAACTGCTGGTTCTGGTACCCCGGGTCGTAGCAGAGGATGTTCATGTCGAAACCGTCGCATTTCCTGATGATCGCCTGCCCGATGCGACCGGTGCCGATGACGGCGATGGTTTTGCCGGTGACTTCGTCGCCCAGGAACGGCAGGTAGGGGTGCCAGGTGCCCCACTCGTTTTTGCGCACGTTATGTTCGGCGCTCCACAGCTTGCGGGCGAGGGCGCCCATCATGAAGAAGGCAAATTCGGCGGTGGCTTCGGTGAGCACGTCGGCCGTATTGGTGAACGGGACCTGGTAGCGGTTGGCGTCGGCGCGATTGATGTTGTCGAATCCGACGGCGAGCTGCGAGACCACCTTCAGGTGGCCCTTGCCCGCCTCGAAAATTTCCGCGTCAATGGGATCACGCAGGGTGGTGATGAGGCCGTCCACGCCGCTGCGAAGCTTTTCGATGATGAGTTTTTTCGGCGGCGGCTCCGGGCCGGGATAGACCTCGACGTCGTAGCCGCGCTGGCGCAGCAGATCGAGAGCTTCACCGATGTCGCAGGTGGCGTACACGCGCTTCTGGTCGGCCATGTCGTTCGCTCCAAAAACATCTAGGTTACGGGAGAGAGGGAAGAAAAATCTACTGGGGGTTGTCGGTTATCGGTAGTCGGTAGGCATAGTCGCGGGCGAGGGCGCCCGCGCCACAAGAATTCTCGCGATCTTGGATGCAGCCCCGGCGAGGGCGCCGGGGCCTACAAGTTCAGGACCTACGGACGCGTTCGAGGGCGAACGCGCTCCAACAATTTCAAAGGCTTCGACCTAAACAATTTCAGAGGCTTCAGATTTACATCACGGGCGGGACTTCGATGCCCATCACCTGGAGAATGCGGATGAGTTCGCGGCGCACCACCGCAGCCGTCGCCAGCAGGAATTGTTTCCTGCCCTCGTCGGGTTCGTTGAGGATGTGGTGGCGGTGGTAGAAGTTATTGAAGAGCTGCGCCAACTGGAAAGCGTGCTTGGCGGCATAGGCGGGCTCGGCGGTCGCGATGCACTGCTCGATGACGTAGGAAGTTTTCGAGGCGGCGAGCCAGAGCTCCCAGAGTTCGTTGCCGGCGGGGCCGCTGAGAAACTTTGATAAGTCGACGGTCGACGGTCGACGGTCGACGGCCAAAACCGAATCGGGGTCAAGACCGGCTTTCCGGAAAATGTTGGTGGCGCGGACGACCGCGTACTGGGCGTAAGGGCCGGTTTCTCCCTCGAAGCTGAGCGCTTCCTTGAAGTCGAAGGCGATGACGCTCGGCTTGGTGAACTTGAGCATGAAGTAGCGCAGCGCGCCGATGGCGATTTGAGTGGCGATCTGGCGGCGCTCTTCCTCGCGCAGCTCCCCATGGCGCGAATCCACTTCCTTGCTGGCGGCCGCGATCAGCGTGTCGATGAGGTCGTCGGCCTTGACGCCGAACCCCTTGCGACCCGAGACCTCGATGTAGGCCTTGCCCCAATCGTCCTCGCTCAGTTGATACCCGAGTTCGGAGGCGCAGCGCGGGGTGAGCGCAACCATTTCGTAGGATAGATGGGTGTAATGCCCGGCAGCATGGGTGTAGCCGAGCGCGCGCAGCGCTTCGATCACCGTGTTCTGCGCTTCCGCCTGGCGCGCGTCAATCACGTTGTAGATGGCGCTCACCCCGCCGAAATGCGGATGTTCTTGTTCGCCCTCGACCGCCGAAATCCAGACTTCATGCCGATTGGGATACTGGTAGAAGCGGCGGTATTCGAAGTCGCGACCGAGCAGGCCGAACTTCCACAGGTGATACGCGATGTCCTTGCCGACGTAACCGACGGTGCCGTTGGAGCGCACGATGACCTTCTGGTCTTCTTCGGTGTGCTCCTCCTCCCGCTTGCCGGCTGCGTGCGGACGCCCCATCACCCAGCAGCCCTTGTTCTTGCCCTCGGCCTCGAGATAGAGCACGCCTTTGTCCTTCATCTGCTGGAAGGCAAGATCCCAGAAATGCAGGCGGAGAATTTCGCTCTCGCGCGGCAGGAAGTCGTATTCGATGGAGAGCCGCTCCATGGTTTCGAGATGGCGGCGCAGAACGGCGGTGGAGATGATCTCGGCGATGTCGGCGGATTCGTCGCCGCCCTGCTCGATGGCGTGCAGGGTTGCGCCGCGCTTCTGCAGGTTCGCCTTGTCTTCCTGGTACCACTGCGAGACGCGCGCGTAGAGGTCCCAGCAGAGGTAATCGAAACGCGGCTCGCGGCGCGCGAGCTGTTCGATGTCCTGCTTGCTTTTAGGTTCGAGTTCGCGGAAGCCGACGACCACGTCGGCGACCTGGACGCCGGTGTTGTCGATGTAGTTCTGCACGTCCACGGTGCGGCGGGCGGCGCGCAGCAGGCGAACGAAGGTGTCGCCGAGGATGGCGTTGCGCAGGTGGCCGATGTGCGCCGCCTTGTTGGGATTGATGCTGGTGTGCTCGACCAGAATCTTGCCTTCGACGCCGGGAAGTTGCGGCGGCTCATCGCCCGCGGCGAGCGCGGCGGCGGCGGCGGCGCGATGGAGGCGCGCGTTGATGTATCCCGCGCCCGCGACTTCCAGCTTCTCGAAGCCTGCGATGGAACCGATGCCGTTGACGATTTCCTCGGCGATCTTGCGCGGCGGCTTGCGCAGGCGCTTGGCGAGCTCGAAGGAAAGCGGCAGCGCGAATTCGCCGAGCTCGACCTTCGGCGGTTGCTCGATCACGATGTTGGGCAGATCGACCTCGTAGGTTTCGCGCAGGTAGGCGCGGACGCGATCGGCGAGCTGCTGCTGGAAATGGCGGTACAAGCGGCCTCTAGCGGTGGTGGAAAGAAGCGATTATAGCAATGCGAGAGGTTTGACGAGGGTGGGAGGGTTCCCTATGATGAAGGATTCGAGAATTGAGAATTAAGAAGTCAGAAGGAAGAAGGAAGAACACCGATCCGTCCGCTTTTCCCATGCTTCATTCTTAATTCTTCATTCTTCATTCTCTTCAGTAAACCGAACGTGACGAAATGTCAGAAAAGTTTTACATCACGACGCCGATTTACTACGTGAACGCGCGGCCGCATTTGGGGCATGCGTACACCACCATCGTCTGCGACACCATTGCGCGGCGGCAGCGGATGCTGGGCAAGGACACCTACCTGCTGACCGGCACCGACGAGCACGGGGTCAACGTGGAGCGCGCGGCGCAGGCGGCGGGACGCGATCCCAGCGAATACGTGGACGAGATCGCGGCGGCGTTCAAGGCGATGGCCGACCAGGTGGGCGCGACCTACGATAAATTCATCCGCACGACCTCGGCGGAACACAAGCGCGGCGTGCAGGCGCTGTTCCGCGTGCTGCGCGACAACGGCCACATCTACAAGGGAACGTACACCGGCCAATACTGCGTCCACGACAACCTGTACGTGGATTCCGCCGGTCCGGGCGCGCCCTGTCCGACCTGCGGGCGCCCGACGGAAACGATCAGCGAGGAAAATTACTTCTTCAAGCTGTCGGCATTCGAGGACAAGCTGCTGAAGTACTACCAGGAGAATCCGGAGTTCATCCGCCCGGAGACGCGGCGCAACGAAGTGATGTCGTTCGTGAAGGGCGGGCTGCGCGATCTCTCCATCAGCCGCAGCACATTCCAATGGGGCATTCCGGTGCCGGACGATCCCGGTCACGTGATCTACGTGTGGCTGGACGCGCTGAGCAACTACATCACCGCGATCGGGTACGGATCGGAGAAGAAAAAGGACCAGCAGCAGTTCGAGAAATACTGGCCGGCGGAGGTGCACATGATCGGCAAGGAGATTGTGCGCTTCCACTGCGTGTACTGGCCGGCGTTCCTGATGGCGGCCAACCTGCCGCTGCCCAAGACGATCATGGCGCACGGATGGATCCTGTTCGAGCAGGACAAGATGTCGAAGTCGCGCGGCAACATCGTGCGCGCGGAGACGATCATTGACGTGCTCGGCCTGGACGCGCTGCGGTATTTCCTGCTGCGCGAGATCGTGTTCGGGCAGGATGGGTCGTTCTCCTTCGACGCGCTGGTGGGGCGCTTCAATTCCGACCTGGCGAACGACTACGGCAACCTGGCGAGCCGCACGTTGAGCATGATCCAGCGCTATTTTCGCGGCGAGGTGCCGTACCCGTCGGCGACAGGGTCGCGGACCGCGGCGGACAACGCCATCCAGGAGCACGCGACGCGCGCCATCGAAGAGTGCCGGCGGCTGTTCGACGATTACCAGTTCTCGCGCGCGCTGGAATGCGTGTGGGGCGTGATTGGCGCGGTGAACAAGTACATCGTGGAAAACGAGCCCTGGGCGGTGGCGGAAAAAGAGGATGAGCCGAGCCGGTCGCGGCTGGGCACGATTCTGTACACCGCGGCGGAGGCGCTGCGGGTGGTGACCGCGCTGGTGCACCCGGTGGTGCCGGAGTCGAGTTCGCGGATCTGGAAGCAGCTTGGCCTCGGAGAAATTTCGAAGTTCCGCCTGGACAAGCTCAAGTGGGGACAACTGGAGTTGGGAACGAAGCTGGGCAAGGTGGAGCCGGTGTTCCCGCGCGTCGACAAGAGCGCGATCGAGAAGATGCACGAAATGGAGCAGCAGGGTCGCGCGCCCGTCGCATCGGCCGAGGCAAAGAAACCGCCCGCAACCGCCGGAGTCCGCCAGTCGGTGGAGATGGCGATGGGACAGAACGGTGAAACCGCGCCGCCCGCGGGAAGCGGAGCGACAGCGGGACAGCAGGCGACGCCAGCGGCAGCGAGCGGAAAACCGGCGGCGGCGGCGGAAAAAATCTCGATTGACGATTTCCTCAAGGTCGAGATGCGCGTCGGGCAGGTGAAGTCGGCGGAAAAAGTCAAAGGCGCGGACCGGTTGCTGCGGCTGGAAGTGGATATCGGAACGGAAGTGCGGCAACTGGTCGCCGGCATCGCCGAGGCGTACACGCCGGAGCAGTTGATCGGACGCAAAGTGGTGATCGTGGCCAACCTGGCGCCACGCAAGCTGAAAGGACTGGAGTCGAACGGCATGATCGTGGCGGCTTCGGTCGACGGCGGCAAGCCGGTGCTGGCGGGATTCCTGGAAGACGTTCCGGTCGGGGCGAAGCTGAAGTAAACGATAAACACAGAGGCACAGAGACACAGAGGAATGAAGAATTAAGAAGTCAGAATGAAGAATGATTGAGCGCGGGTGCGCAGATGGCTTTTTCATTCTTAATTCTGAATTCTTAATTCATACTTGTTTTTCTCCGTGTCTCCGTGCCTCCGTGGTTTTTTGGTTATGTACGTAGACAGTCACTGCCATCTCGAAGGGCCGAAGTTTGCGCCGGACCGCGAACCGGTGCTGGCGCGGGCGCGGGAAGCGGGCGTCGAGGCGCTGGTGGCAATCGGGAACGGCAGCGGGCCGGATGACGTGGGGTGTGGGATAAAGCTGGCGGAGGAATACGGTCGACGGTCGACGGTCGACGGTCTAAGGGTTTACGCGACAATTGGCGTGCATCCGCATGAGGCGGCGCTGGCGGAGGAACGGCATTACGGCAAAATGGAAAATCTGGCGCGAGACCCGCGGGTGATCGCGTGGGGCGAGATTGGGCTGGATTATTTTTACGACCACTCGCCGCGTGACGTACAGCAGAAAGTGTTCATCCGGCAGATGGAGCTGGCGCGCGCCGCCAAGCTGCCGATCGTGATCCACAACCGGCCGTCGGACAACAGCGAAAATGCGTGGGAAGACCTGTTCCGCCTGCTGCGGGAACATTGGCAGTCGAGCGGCTTGGGCGGGATTCTTCACTGCTTTACCGGCACAGTGGAGCACGTGCGGGCGGGAATGGATTTGGGATTCATGATTTCGTTCGCCGGAAACGTGAGCTATCCGAAGGCGGTTTCCATTCGCCAGACAGCGGCGCAAATCCCGCTGCAATGGATGTTGATTGAGACGGACTCGCCGTACCTGGCGCCGGTGCCGCATCGCGGGAAACGCAACGAGCCGGCGTTCGTGGCAGAGACGGCGCGGCATATCGGGGAGCTGCGTGGGATAGCGGCGGAAGAGATTGGGAAGGCGACGACGGAAAATTTCTACCGCTTCTTCGGAATTCATTAGCCACAGAGGGCACAGAGAAACACCGGCAGGGAAACCGGAGCAAGTCTCAACGTCGCATCCCACTAGTAGGAAGATCCCTCAGGGGCTAAAGCCCAGTGTCTTGCCAGGCTCGGGGCGGCACGGCTGAAGCCGTGCCCTTCCCAGGAACTCGCGTCCACTTACCTCTTGCCTCTGTGTCCTCTGTGGCTAGCTTTTCCTGCCGCGATACAAGCCCGCGATCCCGAACGTGTAGGGCGTCCAGGAGACATCGCCGAAGCCGGCGGAGCGCATGCGGTCGAGCATGTCGCCGGGCGAAGGAAAGCGCTCAACCGAGGCGGGCAGGTAGGCGTAGGGGCCTTTGACGCCGGAGATGACGGTGCCGACGGCGGGCAAGACGCGCTTGAAGTACAGGCGATAGAGGCGGCCGATGAAGCCCGCGGGTTCGCCGAAATCGAGGATGCCGACTTCGCCGCCCGGGCGCAGGACGCGGAAGATTTCGCGCAGTCCGGCGTCGTAGTCGGCGAGATTGCGGAAGCCGAAGGCGGAGGTGACGAGGTCGAAGCTGGCGTCGGGTACGGGAAGCCGGAGAGCGTCGGCCTCCAGCCAGCGCAGTGAGGTGTTGCGGGATTTCTGGACGGCACGGACGAGCATGGCGTGCGAGAAGTCGGCGCCGAAGATTTCAGTTTGCTTGCCGGAGGCGCGGTGCAGGGCGAAGGCCATGTCGCCGGTGCCGCAGCAGAGGTCGAGAGCGCGCGCGCCGGGGCGTTGCAGGATGTGGCGAAAGGTGCGGGCCGCGCGGCGCCACCACAGGCGGTCAATGTTGAAAGAGAGCAGGTGGTTGAGGAGGTCGTAGCGAGGCGCGATGGAGGTGAACATGTCGCGCACGGCGGCGGCGGCCTGCTGGCGGTCCTGCGCGCCTTCAGGGGTGGCGCCGACGATGGGCTTGGGCGAATCCGCCATGGGTTTAGTTAACCACAGAGGGTAGCCTTCAGTCGTCAGTCTTCAGTCGTCAGTCTTCAGTCGTCAGGAACATCCCCACCCTGTCTCGCCCCGGCGACTGCGTCAGCGCAAGCTCCATCGCGGCGAGACAAGGGTGGGGCAACCGAAAAAGCAGGTTCCTCGACTCGAAATGACAATTCTTTAGATATTTGTCCGAGAAGATATTTGGCCGAGACGCCGTGCCCTTCCCGCAACTTTCGTAGAGCGACCTACGCCCGGGAGAGGTAGCGGAGTTCCTCGACCGCCTGGATGACGGCGCGCTCGGGGACGCCGGAAACGACTTCGACTTTGCCGACCTCGATGGGGAGAACGAAGTGGACGATGCCGTTCATGGTCTTCTTATCGTGCGCGAGGCGGCGGGCGATGCGCTTGCCGCGCGCTTCGACCCTGGGCAAAGCGGCATAGGCGAGCACGGAGGAGATGATGCGGCGCGCGGTTTCGGAGTCGGCCTTCTGCATGGCGGCGGAAATCATGGAAGCGGCCACCATGCCCCAGGCGACCGCTTCGCCATGCAGGAAGTGCTTGTAACCGGTTTCGGCTTCCAGAGCGTGGCCGACGGTGTGGCCGAAATTGAGGATGCGGCGCAGGCCGGCTTCGCGCTCGTCGGCGGCAACCACGTCGGCCTTCACCTGCACACATTCGGCGATCAGCCACTCGAGCGCGGCGGGATCGCGCTGCAGGATGCGCTCGCGGTTCTGCTCCATGAAGTCGAAGATGTCGGGGCGGCGGATGATGCCGCATTTCAGGGCTTCGTAAAGGCCGGAGCGGTATTCGCGCGGGGCGACGGTGGAGAGCACGCCGGGATCGATGAGCACGGCGCGCGGTTGATGGAAGGTACCGAGAAGATTTTTTCCTTCGGGGAGGTCCACCCCGGTTTTGCCGCCGATGGAGGCGTCCACCTGCGCCAGAAACGTGGTGGGGATTTGCACCACGTCAATGCCGCGCATGTAAATGGATGCGAGAAAGGCGGCAACGTCGCCGACAACGCCGCCACCAAGGGCGATGACGGCGGACTTGCGGTCGGCGCCGCGGCGCACCAGCTTGGTGGCGAGGTCGCGGACGGTTTCCAGAGTCTTGGCGCGCTCGCCGTCCCTCATTTCGAGGACGGTGTGCGCGAGTTCAGCCTTGGCGAGGGAGGCGGTGAGCGTTTTGGCCCAGTGTTTCTTGACCAGCGGAACCGTGATGACAAAGTAGCGCGAGCGGTCGGGCAGAGCGGCGCGGAGAAGCTCACCGGCGCGCTTCAGTAGGCCCGATTCGATGGTCGCCGTGTACCGATGGGAGGGGAGTTGAACTTCGACTTGCCGCACGATTTCATGATAACGCAGAGGTAAGTGGCGCGTGCGGTTCTCGGTTATCGGTTTGCGGTTTGCGGCGGGCGAGGGCGCCCGCCGCCGCGGGAAATTGGTACGCGGTAAAGGGCAGCCCCGGCGGGGGCGCCGGGGCCTACAACGGGAAATTTGCGAGCCGGCCTTGAGGGCGGGCGCGCTGCAACGGTGCGTGGTGACGCTCGTTTGCGACGATACTGACTATCGCAGGGGCGAAGATGTAACATCGTGCGGCCATGAAATCCGTACCCAGTGAGACCGATTTCATCGTGGTGGGAGCGGGGATTGCCGGGCTGCGCGCGGCCATCGATCTGGCGCCCGCCGGGCGTGTGCTGGTGCTGGCCAAGCGCGAGTTGAGCGAATCGGCAACCCAGTACGCGCAGGGCGGGATCGCGGCGGCGCTGAGCGATGAAGACGAGATCGGGCTGCACCTGCAGGACACGCTGAACGCCGGGGACGGGCTATGCAACGAGGCGGCGGCGCGGGTGCTGGTGGAGGAAGGCCCGGAGCGGATCGAGGAGCTGATCGCCTGGGGCACGGAGTTCGACCGCAATGGGAGCAAGCTGGTGTTCGCCCGCGAAGCAGCGCACAGCCGCAACCGCATCCTGCACGCGCATGGGGATTCCACCGGGCGCGAAATCGGGCGCGCGCTGTGGCTGAAAACCAAGGCGCTGAAAAATGTCACGCTGCTGGAGTTCGAGTTCGCAACCGACCTGTGCACCGAGGATGGACGCGTCACCGGGTTAAGCGTGATGAACGAGAAGGGCGCGCGCAAGCAGGTGCGCGCGTCGGCGGTGCTGCTGGCCACCGGAGGATTGGGCCAGGTCTATCGCGAGACGACCAATCCCGGCGTGGCGACCGGGGACGGCGTGGCCATGGCGTACCGGGCGGGAGCGGAGATCAGCGACATGGAGTTCGTGCAGTTCCATCCGACGGCGCTGTACGTGCAGGGAGCGCCGCGATTCCTGCTGTCGGAGGCGCTGCGCGGAGAGGGAGCGTACCTGCGGAACATGGAGCTGGCGCGGTTCATGCCGAAGTACCACGACATGGCGGAACTGGCGCCGCGGGACGTGGTGGCGCGGGCGATTGCGCACGAAATGGAACTGGTGAAGTCGCCGCACGCGGTGGTGTATCTCGACCTGACGCACCTGAATGCGAAAAAACTGGAGAACCGCTTCCCACGAATTTACAAGACCTGCCTGGATTACAACGTGGACATCACCACCGACCTGGTGCCGGTGCGTCCGGCGGCGCACTACGCCATGGGCGGCGTGCGCACCGATCTGGACGGCAGGACCAACCTGCGCGGGCTGTTCGCGGCGGGCGAGGCGGCGTGCACCGGGGTGCACGGCGCGAACCGTCTGGCGAGCAATTCCCTGCTCGAAGGGCTGGTGTTCGGCGCACGCGCGGCGAAGGCGATGCGCGAAGAGCGGCGCGGACAGCACTCCGCTGCGGAACACGTGGCGGGTGACGCGGGAGGCGCGGGCGGGACGGCTTCAGCCGTCGATGTGGCGCAACAGATCCAGGACCTGATGTGGCGCGAGGTGGGGATCGTGCGCAGCGGATCGCAGCTCCGGCATGCGATTCACGAATTGGAAAAGCTGCGGGGCGGATGGCCGCAGGAGATGCATCGGGCAGCGTGCGAAGCCGCGAATATCCACCAGGTTGCGCTGTTGATTGCGCGCTCGGCGCTGGCACGGGAGGAAAGCCGGGGGGCGCAGTATCGCACGGATTTTCCGCTGCACAACGATGCGAAATTCAAGAAACATTCGGTGGTGCGCGGAGAACAGATTCGGTTCGAATAGTCGACGGTCGACGGCCGTGCACTCCTGATTTCGGTTTTGCCAATGAGCCTTCGTAAGAGGTACGTGTGACACTTCCAAAATTCACTGTTCTAGTATTTCTCCTGACATCCCTTGCAACCGCCCAACAGCCCACGCCCCTGACGCAGGCTCTGGCGCCGAAGCCGGCGACGCCGGAAACCTCGAAAACCGTTTCAACGTCGTACACGCCGGGGCTTGACGTGACGGCGATGGACAAGAGCGTGGACCCGTGCGTCGATTTTTATGCGTACGCGTGCGGCGGGTGGCAGCAGAAGAACCCGATTCCGGCGGACCAGTCGTCGTGGAGCTTGACGGCAAAGCTGCAGGAGGAGAATCGCCAGGTATTGCGGCTGATTCTGGAGAAAGCAGCGGCGCCGGATCCGCACCGTGGGCCCATCAACCAGAAGATCGGGGATTTCTACGCCTCGTGCATGGATGAGAAAGCGGTGGACGCGACCGGCGCGGGCGCGCTGCAAGGTGATCTCGACCGCATTGCAGCGGTGCGCACTAAAGAGGATCTGGCGGATTACCTGGCGCACGCGCATCCGGAGGATATCGGAATTTACTTTGGACAGGCGCCGTTGTTCCGCTTCGGCTCGACGCAGGACGCAAAGAATTCCGCGGAGGTGATTGCGGAAGTGGACCAGGGCGGGCTCGGTCTGCCCGACCGGGATTACTACCTGAAAGATGATGCGAAGTCGCAGGAATTGCGGGCGAAGTACGTCGCACACGTGCAAAAGATGCTCGAGCTCGCGGGGGAGACGGCGCCGGCGGCGGCGGCGGCGGACGCGCAGGCGGTAATGAGAATTGAAACCGCGCTGGCGAAAAGCTCGATGACGCGGGTCGAGCGGCGCGATCCCAAGGCGACCTATCACCGCATGTCGCGGCAGGAACTGCAAGCGTTGAGCCCGGCGTTCCCGTGGGACCGCTATTTCGGCGCCTACGGCTTGTCGGGCGTGAAGTCGCTGAACGTGGCGTCGCCAGATTTCGTGAAGGCGATGGACGCCGTGGCCGCAAGCGAAGAGCCGGCGGCGTTGCAGGCGTATTTGCGGTGGCACCTGGTGCACGCGCAGGCGCGCTGGCTGGCGTCGCCGTTCGTGGAGGAGGACTTTAACTTCTACGGCCGGACGCTGACGGGCGCGCGCGAGCTGCAGGCGCGGTGGAAGCGGTGCGTGCGCTACACGGACCGCGCGCTGGGCGAGGCGCTGGGGCAGGCGTACGTGGAGGTCGCATTCAGCGCGCAGGCGAAGCAGCGCACGCTAACGATGGTGCAGCAGATCGAACAGGCGATGGCGCGCGACATCCGGCAGTTGAGCTGGATGAGCGAGCCGACGAAACAGCAGGCGCTCATCAAGCTGCACACGGTGGTCAACAAGATCGGGTATCCCGACAAGTGGCGCGACTACACGGCGCTGAAGATCGTGCGCGGAGACGCGCTGGGCAACGGCGAGAGGGCAACGCGTTTGAGTTCATGCGCCAATTGCGCAAGATCGGAAAGCCGGTGGACCGGACGGAGTGGTACATCACCACGCCGACGGTGAACGCGTACTACGACCCGCAGAACAACAGCATCAACTTCCCTGCCGGGATTTTGCAGCCGCCGCTGTTCGATCCCAAGATGGACGACGCGCCGAATTATGGCGACACCGGCGGCACCATCGGGCACGAGCTGACGCACGGCTTCGACGACGAGGGCCGGCAGTTCGATGCCGAGGGAAACCTGCGCGACTGGTGGCAACCGCAGGATGGCAAGGAATTCGAGCGGCGGGCGCAGTGCGTGGCCGACCAGTACGCGCAGTACACGATCGTGGACGACATCAAGATCAACAGCAAGCTGACGCTGGGCGAGGACGTGGCCGACATCGGCGGGCTGATCCTGGCGTACATGGCATGGCGCGAGGAGACACACGGGCAGAAGCTGCCGCCGGTTGAGGGACTGACGCCGGAACAGCGGTTCTTCATCGGCTACGGGCAGAGCTGGTGCAGCAACCAGCGTCCGGAGGTGATGCGCATGCGGGCGATGACCGATCCGCACTCGCCGCCGAAGTATCGCACCAACGGCGTGGTGCGCAACATGCCGGAATTCCAGGAGGCGTTCCACTGCAAGACGGGCGCGCCGATGGCGCCGGCGGAGAGGTGCAGGGTGTGGTGAGAAAAGCAGGCTTTGGGCTTTAGGCTTTAGGTTTTGGGCGTTAGGCGGCTGGCGAGGGCGGAAAAAAATCCCAGCACGTCTTCACCGTATGCGTGGCTCCAGAGGAAAAGCAGGTTCCTCGACTCGGACGTGCCAACCCGCGCGCCCCTTCGACTGCGCTCAGGGCAGGCTCCATCGGGCGCGCTGGTTGTGTGGCGCGTCCTCGCTCGGAATGACAATCCTTATCTCTTTCAGCTTTTGATTTAGCGAAGCCTCCGGTATTTTTCCCCATCTTTTCTAACCAGGCGCCCCACGTTTGTCTTTAGGAGCGATGAGGAGCGAGGCGACAACCGAGATCAGCAAGACCAGGCCGACCGTGATGAGGGCGTATTCGGTGGGGATAGGGTAGTAGCTCGAGAGCAGCATTTTCACGCCGATGAAGATGAGGATTGCGGAGAGGCCGTAATGGAGAAAGTGGAAGGCTTCCATCATGCCGGCGAGCGCGAAATAGAGGGAGCGCAGGCCGAGGATGGCGAACACGTTTGAGGTGTAGACGATGAACGGGTCGCGGGTGATGGCCAGCACGGCGGGGATGGAGTCGGCGGCGAAGAGAACGTCGGTGGTTTCGACCACGATGAGCACCAGCAGCAGGGGCGTAGCGAACAGGCCCGGCTGGCGGACGGTGAAGCGCCCGCCGACGTAGTCGGGCGTCACCGGCATCCAGCGCCGGAACATTTTCAGGACGGGGTTGTGCTCGGGGTGGATTTCCTGCTCCTGCTCGCGAAACAGGCGCGCGCCGGTGTAGATGAGGAAGGCGCCGAAGACGTAGATAATCCAGTGAAAGCGGCGGATGAGCGTGACCCCGGCGAGGATGAAGGCGCCGCGCATGAAAAGCGCGCCCAGGATTCCCCAGAACAAGACTTTGTGCTGGTAATTGGAGGGCACGCGGAAATAACGGAAGATCAGAAGAAAGACGAAGAGATTGTCGACGCTGAGCGATTCCTCGACCAGGTAGCCGGTGGTGAATTCCAGCGCCGTGGCGCGCCCGCGCCAGTAAAAGACGAAGACCGCGAACGCCGCCGCCAGCGCCACCCACATGATGCTGAAGCCGAGCGCCTCGCGAAAACGGATGGCGTGCGGCTTGCGGTGGAAGACCGCCAGGTCCAGCACCAGCATCACCACCACGAAAATATTAAAAGCGATCCAGAAGGCGAGTTCGTTCACGGTCGTCGGTCGACGGTCGATGGTCGATGGCCGTGCTGCCATCGTAATCCGGGGACCGGCGACAACTTGGCATTACAAACGAAATCGGGCGAAAGAGCCAGTGAAGGCTACCTGCCGGCCGACTAATTTAATCTGAAATCTGAGTTTCTCAGCTCTGGTTAAGCAACCGAATGGTTTCCAGTACGACGCTTCCCACAATTTCCAGGCTCTGCGGGCTGAGTTTGTCGAGTGTGTCCTGGGGCGTGTGCCAGTAAGAATTATTGGGGCCGAAATTGTAGTCAATGAGGTCAGCCACGGGGACACCGGCGCGGGCGAACGGCAGGTGATCGTCTTGCATCTCGGTGTCGTGAGCGAAAAAGTGCGATTGATAGCCGAGGCCGGCTGCGGCCTTGTAGATCACGTCCTCCAGCCACGGAGTCGAATTGGCGTCGCGCTCGATGTTGAGGTCGGCGTCGCCAATCATATCGAGCAGCAGGAAGGCCTGGATCTTCTTGAGCGTGCCGTCCTTGGCCCACCTCGCAGCCAGATGCCTGCTGCCGTACACGGAATCCGTGGTCGACCACTGCCGGATGGCCTCCTCGCCGTCAAACCAGACCAGCCAGACGCTGTAGCCGTCAAGCTTCTTGCCGCGGAGTTGGCGGGCGAGTTCCAGCAGCAGGCCGGTGGACGACCCGCCATCGTTGGCGCCGACGAAATCCTTGCGTCCGTAGAGGGTGTCGTAGTGGCCGGTGACGACGATCAGTCCGTCCTTCTTGCCCGGGAACTTGGCGATAAAGTTGGTCATGCGGAGGCTGCCAGCGGGGGTGGAGGCGGTGAAGGTGTCTTCCTGGAGGTTGTCGCCGCTGAGTTCCTTCCGCAAATACGCCTCGGTTTGGGCGTGGCCGGGGCTGCCGACATAACGCGGGCCGAAGGCGACGACCTCGCGGGTGTATTGCAGCGCGCGCTGTCCGTCAGCATGAGGTAGCGAAGCGCCGGCGGGCACCGAAGCGGGTTTGGGCGCGGACTCGGAGGCGGCAGCGCTGGTGCTGCTGCGATTGCAAGCGGCGAAGGCGGTCATGATGAAAAGCCAAAACGCGGCGGCCCTCAAGCGGGGCGAGCAGGTGATCATGCGACGTACCCGAATCAGGATAACAGGTTGAGGGGGCAGGACAGTCCCCACCCTATCGCTCCAAACCCGGGAGCGATAAGGGTGGGGCAACCGCAGGCTCAGTCTCGGCAAGAAAGGTGCGAGACAAGGGTGGGGCAACCAGTTTCCGTAATGAGGGTCACTATGCCGCGGCGTGAATTCCAGTAAAATCAAACATTCCTATGGCGACCCTGGTATCCCAGGCAGCACCGGCCATGAGCTGGCAGGCGGCTGCCCGCATGATCGATCACACGCTGCTGAAGCCGGAAGCCTCGCGCGAGCAGATCGAAAAGCTTTGCCGCGAGGCGGCGCGCTTCGACTTCGCCTCGGTGTGCGTGAACGCGTACTGGATCCCGGTGTGCGCCGCCATCCTGCGGCCCACGCCGGTGAAGGTGTGCACCGTGGTCGGGTTCCCGCTGGGGGCGACGCTGACCAGCGCGAAACGCTTCGAAACGGTGGAAGCGCTGCGGCTCGGCGCCGATGAAATTGACATGGTGATGAACGTGGGCGCGATGAAGTCGGGCGACCACGCGCGGGTGGAGAACGACATCCGCGCCCTTGCCGAGGTCACGCACGATGCCGGCGGGCTGCTGAAGGTCATCTTTGAAAATGTGCTGCTGACGCGAGAAGAGAAAATTGCCGCTTGCGAGCTGAGTCTGGCAGCGGGAGCGGATTTCGTGAAGACGTCCACCGGGTTCTCGTCGGGCGGCGCGACGGTGGAGGATGTGGCGCTGATGCGCGCGACCGTGGGCAACCTGGCGGGAGTGAAGGCGGCGGGCGGGATCCGGACGGCTGACCAGATGATGGCCATGGTGGCGGCAGGCGCGGACAGGATCGGGGCGAGCGCGTCGGTGGCGATTTGCCGGAAGCTGGGAGCGCCGTACTAAACCGGTCGGCAGTCGTCAGTCGCCGGTCGTCAGAAAGAATCAAATCGGGTCTTCCCGTTCAACTCCGAATCCGCACTAGTCGCTGAACCGCCGCTGCTGAAGCTGGGACCCGCCTGATATCATCCAATCCTAACGGCCCAGACCATGACCACAATGCCCCGAACCATGACCACAACCGCGACCCAAGCCGTGCCCGTGCAGGTTGACTCGCTGCTGCTGGAAGTGGCCGACGTGGTGAACACCACGCTCGACCTCAACACCATCCTGCGGCGTGTGGGCGAATTGGTGCGCCGCGTCATCGAGTACGAGCATTTCGCCATCATGCTGCTCAATGAAAAAACCCAGGAGTTGCGGATCCGTTTCTCCATCGGCCTCCCACCCGAAGTCGTGGAGCGATGCCGGATCAAGGTGGGCGAAGGCGTCACCGGCCTGGCGGCTCAGCGGCGCGAGGCGGTGCTGGTCAACGACGTTCTGAAGGCGCCGCACTACATCGAGACGCTGCCCCAGGTGCGCTCCGAGCTGGCGGTGCCGCTGATTATCAAGAACCGCGTCATCGGAGTGATTGACATCGAGGCGCCGCAGCCGGGGTATTTCACGCAAGACCACCAGCGGCTGCTGTCGCTGATCGCGTCCAGAATAGCGATCGGCATCGAAAACGCGCGCCTGTACACGCGCACCTCACGGCAGGCGAAGACGCTGGCCGTGCTGAATGAGATCAGCCGCGACTTGACGTCGATCCTCAACCTCGACCAGTTGCTGCAGCGCGTGGGCGAGGCGGTGACGCGGCTGATTGACTACCAGATGTTCAGCGTGCTGCTGGTGGACCCGGCGCGCGCACTGCTGGAGCACCGGTTTTCGCTGCGCTTCAACGAGACGGTGCAGATCAAGCACGACATTCCCATCGGCAAGGGCCTGGTCGGCTATTCCGCGCAGCACAAAGAGCCGGTGCTGGTGAGCGACGTCAGCAAGGACCCGCGCTACATCAACGCCAACCCGGAGACGCGCTCGGAGCTGTGCGTGCCGCTGGTCTACAAGGACAAGGTGATTGGGGTGCTCGACATCGAGCACACCCGGCGCGGCTATTTTACCGACGACCACGTGCGCACCATGACGACGCTGGCGGCGCAGGTGGCAATCGCGATCGAGAATGCGCGGCTCTACGAACACGTGGCGCGGCAGGAACGCCGGCTGCAGAAGGACCTGGCACTGGCGCACGAACTCCAGTTCCGGCTGCTGCCGCAATGCTGCCCGGTGATCGGGAATGCGGAGCTGGCGGCGAAGTTCGTACCCGCGCGCGAGATCGGCGGCGACCTGTACGACTTCCTGCAATACGAGCGGCGCGCGCCGGACCGTGAGCGCGGCGAGGAGCGCAACCCGAATCTCGGCATCGCGATTGGCGATGTCAGCGGCAAGGGCGCTCCAGCCGCGTTATTTGCCGCGCTGGCCAGCGGGTTTCTGCGGTCGCACGCCAGCTCGCGGCCGGGCGCAGCCGAGATGCTGTCGCTGCTGAATCAGTCGCTGGCATCGCGCCGCATCGAAGGCCAGTACATTTCGGTGGCGTATGCGGTCTGGGACGATCAGCGCAAGCTGCTGCGCGTGGCCAACTCCGGGTTGCCGCGGCCCTTGTACTGCCGTAACGGCCGCGTCGAGCGAGTGGAGAGCGTGGGCCTGCCGCTCGGCCTGTTCGACGACCCCGAGTACGACGAGGTGACGTACCGGGCGAATCCCGGCGATGTGTTCGTTTTCTTCAGCGACGGCGTGCTCGAGGCGCAGAACCGGGAGGGCGATATGTTCGGGGGCACGCGGCTGGGGAAGGTGATCGAGGCCAACTGCGAGCGCAGTGCCGACGACATCGTGACCGCAATCTTCGCGGCCGTGGGCGAATTTACGGCGGGCGAGAGCCCGTACGACGACCAGACCGTGGTCGTGCTCAAAGTCCTGGGACGGTCCGGCAAAAAGAAATGAGCAAGAGCGCCGTGCCCGAGGGGCGACCGCCCGCATTCGTGTATCGCGCACGACGTGCTGCACTGCGAGCGCGCGCCGCTGCCCGAGCTGGCGCAGAAGCACGGTACGCCGCTGTACGTTTATTCGGCGACGACCATCCGCGACCGCTACCGCACCTTCGACCGCGCGTTCCGCGGGTTTCCGCACACCGTCTGCTATTCCGTCAAGGCGAATTCCAACCTGGCGCTGCTGAAAATGCTGGCCGGCCTGGGCTGCGGGTTCGACGTGGTCTCGGGCGGCGAGTTGCTGCGCGTGCTGCGCGCCGCCAAAACAGCGGCGAGGCGCGTGGTGTTCTCGGGGGTGGGCAAGACGGCGGAGGAAATGGATGCCGCGCTGCGCGCCGGCATCCTGATGTTCAACGTGGAAAGCGAAAGCGAGATGGCGGCGCTGGCCCAACGCTCCGCGCGCCTGAGGAAGACGGCGCGGCTGGCATTTCGGGTCAATCCCGATGTCCCCGCGGAAACGCATCCCTACATCGCCACCGGGCTGCATCAACACAAGTTCGGAGTGCCGATTGATGCCGCGCGGCGCCTGTACGGGAGGGCCGCGCGGGAAAAATGGCTGGAGGTGGCGGGCGTCAGCGTGCATATCGGGTCGCAGATCACCAGCGTGGAACCGTTCGGGGCGGCGATGGAGCGCGTGGCCGAACTGGTGCGCGCGCTGAAGAGCGACGGACATCGCATCCGCTACGTGGATGCCGGCGGCGGACTGGGCATCCGCTACGACGCGCAGGAATTGCCGGAATTCGCCGAGCATGCGCGGGACTTCGCCAGGGCCGTGACGCGTCCGCTGCGCCGGTCAGGAGTGCATCTGCTGCTCGAACCGGGGCGCGCGATCGTGGGTCCGGCGGGCGCGCTGCTGGTGCGCGTGCTCTACCGCAAATCGAACAATGGAAAGTCATTCGTCGTGGTGGACGGCGCAATGAATGACTTGATCCGCCCCGCACTGTATGGCGCTCACCACGAGATTGTTCCGGTGGAGCGCACACGAGTGGAGGAGCGCGACATTGTGGACGTGGTCGGGCCGATCTGCGAGACCGGCGATTTCTTCGCCCGCGACCGCGCCCTGCCGCCGGTCGGAGGAAGGCGGGTTGCTGGCGATCCTCGACACCGGGGCGTACGGGATGTCCATCTCTTCCAACTACAACACGCGGCCGCGCGCGGCAGAGGTGCTGGTGGAGGGGAAGAAGGCGCGCGTGATCCGGAAGCGGGAAACGGTCGAGGAGTTGTTGAAGAATGAGAGGTTTTAGGTCTTAGGTTTTAGGTTTTAGGTTTTCGGAAGGCCGGCGCTTCCACCGCACACGCGGAGGAGCACGGCAACCGAGCAGCCCCGCCCAAGCCAATCAAGGTTTCCTAGAGCCCTGAACTCACCGTATGCCCATTTTCAACTTGTTCCGCAGCACGTCGAAAAAGGTCTTGCGCATGCGCAGCAGAGTGGCATGGTACGCGGACTTGCGGCAGACGACGCGGTCCTCATCGGCGAGCGGGACGCCGACCTGGCCATCGATGCTGAGGTACGCCTCCTCGCCCGCGCTCTTGACCACGATCTCGATCTCGACCGTGTCCTTCACCACCAGCGGCCGGTGGGTAAGCGAATGCGGGCAGACGGGCACAATCACCATGGCATCCACGGAGGGCATGAGGATGGGCCCTCCGGCAGCCAGCGCGTACGCGGTGGAGCCGGTGGGAGTGGAAATGATGACGCCGTCGGCCTTGTAATTGGACACGAAGACGGTATCGAGATAGAGATCGAAACTCACCAGCCGCGAGATGGCGCTCTTGTTGACCACCGCGTCGTTGAGGGAGTCGTAGTTCGCCACCATTTTTCCGTCGCGCATCAACCGGCAATTGAGCATGTTGCGGGTTTCGAAGGCACAGCGGCGCTGGTCAACGGCTTCGAGAGTTTCCCAGAGCTCATCGAGCGGGACCTCGGTGAGAAAACCGAGCGACCCGAGATTGACGCCGAGGATGGGGATGTTGGCAGGCGCAACCGCACGCGCCGCCGAAAGCAAGGTGCCGTCGCCGCCGAGGACAAGGACGAATTCGGGCTTCTTCCCAGCGAGTTCGGAGCGGTCCACCGACTCGGCTTCCGGCAGGTAGGCCGCGGTTTCGCGGTCGAGCCAAACGCGCTCGTAGCCGTGCTCCTGGAACCAGCGCAGCACTTTCGGAACCAGTTCTTCGAGTTCCGGTTTCTCCGGCTTGGAAACGATGGCGGCGGTCTTCATGGCGCAATCGGGGATTGTACAGGCTGGCGGCGGAAACGGGCTAGCGTTCGGCGTAGAGGAGGAATTCGCGGTTGCCTTGAGCGCCCAGAATGGGCGACTCGATCACGCCGGTGATGCGCCAGCCCAGGTCCGCCAGGGCCTTGCACACCGTATCGGCCGCGGCCTGCTGCGCCACGGGGTCGCGCACGATGCCGCCCTTTCCGACCCGTTCCCTGCCGACCTCGAACTGCGGTTTCACCAGCACCACGATGCCGCCGAGCTTGTCACCGGCGGCTGCGATGACCGCCGGCAGCACCAGGGTGGCGGAGATAAACGAAACATCCATGGCGACGAACTCCACCGCTTCGGCCACGTCCTCGCGCCGCAGGTATCGGGCGTTGGTCTTTTCCAGCAGGCGGACGCGGGGATGGTTGCGGAAACGGAGATCAATCTGGCCGTAGCCGGTATCCACGGCGATGACGCGCGCGGCGTCGTGCTGCAGCAGGCAATCGGTGAAACCGCCGGTGGAGGCGCCGATGTCCATGCAGATGCGGCCGCGAACATCAATGTGCCAGTGGTCGAGGGCACGCTCAAGTTTGAGCCCGCCCCGGCTGACGTAGCGCATGTCTTCGCCCAGCAGGCGGATGACAGCATCCGCGTCAACCGTGGTTCCCGGCTTCTCGACCTTTTGTTGGTTGGCAAGCACCTTGCCGGCGAGGATCAATGCCTGCGCGCGTTCCCGCGAGGGCGCGAGGCCGCGCTCCACGAGGAGCTTGTCAATGCGGGTCTTCACCGCGCCAGCGTAGCAGGAAAGAAGCGATTGGCTTTAGGCAATTAGCGTCAGTTTGGTCTGGGCAGGACTGGCAAACAAATTTTTTCGTCGCCCATGGACGTGTGCAGTTTGCTAAACGAACCGTCAATCCTTGACTTGCGAGTCTAAGGCGGGTGATTTGCACACGGTTATTCACACTCGTGTTGAAATTTCAGTAAGCGTTTGGCAGCGGACGCGCTGAGGCGCCGCCACTACTTGAACCAGGTGTATCCCACGCGAAACTGCAGGGTCGCGTTGATTCCTGGGTTGTGGTCGGCGAGGCTGGCATTCGAGATGTGCGTGATGTGCACCGACAAGTCCACCGCCTGCCGGTTGCTGCGCAGGAAGTAAAAGCCGAAGGCGCCGCCGGGCATGAAATTCACCCGCGAGGTGTCGCCCGGCGGAATTTCCTTGGAGCTGAAAAGCAAACCGCCTTCCGCCGCGAGGTACGGGACGACCCGGTTGCCGCCGGTCCAGTTGTATTTCAGCACCACCGGGTTGGCGGCGAAGCTGTAGATCCACTGCTGCGGCCCGGAGGTGTAGAACGCCGACTGCCGGACTTCGTACACCGGCATGACGTCGGCGGCCCATTCAAAGGTACCGCGCATGCGGCCGCTGCCCAATTCGCCGGTGAGCACTCGCCCGATGCGCAGGCCGCCGTTGATGAACTTGAATTCCGAGGCTTGGCCAAGCCCGGTGCCTCCGCCAAACCATGGGCCAACCTCCCACACCGGCTGGTGCAACGGATTGTCCTGCGCCACGGCCGCCGCGCTCAGCAGCACCACCACCGCGATCAGTTTTTTCATGTTCCCTTCCCGATGGTGAGGAATGTAGCAGGGTCGAAAGGGCAGTGTCGATTACTTACTCAGTGTCGCAGTACGACGGTTTGTCGGTACGTCAGTTCGCCAGTTTGTCAGTTTCGCGCCTGCCTGAAGTACTGAAAAACTGACGAACTGAAATACTTACAAACGAAAAGGGCCGCTCTTTGCAGCCCTTCCAGAAACCGGAAACCGGAAACTGAAACTAGCTCGCCACTTCCTCCAACTGCTTCAGGTCCACATCGAAATTCGACCAGACGTGCTGCACGTCGTCGAGCTCTTCCAGAGCCTCCACCAGGCGGATCATGGTGGTGGCCTGCGAGCCTTCGAGTTTGATGTAGTTCTGCGGGATCATGGCAATTTCCGATGCGGTCGGGGTGATGTTCGCCTTCTTCACCGCCTCCAGCACCGCGTCGAAGGCATGCGGATCGGTGATGATCTCCCAGGTCTCGCCGTCGTCCTTCAGGTCCTCGCCGCCGGCGTCCAGCACGATGTTCATCAGGTCGTCTTCCTTGGCCGCCGGCTTGGGCACCACGATATCGCCCTTCTTGTGGAACATCCACGCCACCGACCCGGCTTCTCCGAGGTTGCCGCCATGCTTGCCGAAGGCGTGCCGGATCTCGCTGACCGTGCGGTTGCGGTTATCGGTGGAGAGATCCAACAACACGGCAACACCGCCGGGGCCGTAGCCTTCCAGGTTGAATTCTTCGTAGGTAACGCCGGGTAATTCGCCGGTGCCGCGCTGAATGGCGCGCTTGATATTGTCCGCCGGCATGTTTTCGGCTTTGGCGTCGAGGATGGCCTTGCGCAGGCGCGGATTCTTGTCGGGATCGCCGCCCGACTTCGCCGCCATGGCAATTTCGCGGATCAGACGGGTGAAAATCTTGCCGCGCTTGGCATCCAGCGCACCCTTCTTGTGCTTGATGGTGGCCCATTTTGAATGGCCAGACATGAAAGACCTCGATTAAAGCAGATATCGAACGGGCACAGGTATGCTACCGGCACGCTACGGTGCGCAAGAACACTGGAGCAATCGAAAATTATAGCACGCGCCAAAGGACGGGAAGTCCAACGCGGTCAGCCGATCTTTTCCTCGGACTCGATAGTGCTCAGGCTGACCCGCGAGGCGGTTCGTAGCTGCTCGATCACTTCCTCGGGGGTGGTGTTGCTTAGCCGGCAATGCCGCAGATAGTGGCGAAGGTCCTCGACCGAATCCAAGCCCAGGCAGGCCGGAGTCATGCTCGGATTGCGCCAATACTGGATCTTGAACGCAGGACCTTTCGTGAGTCGCTTTGGAGATCACCAACTGGCCAAGCCACAGTGCCATGTCTATCCCCGTTCCGTGGGCAGGAAATTGATTCTACCCCCAATTTGCACTGCAGTTCGTTCCGATTGCTCAGTTCTTGGTGCAACCTAATGTTCCTGCTGCCGCAGGCGCGCGCGATAGGCGTACACAATGGCCAGCAGCGGCGCCGCCAGCAACACGCCCCAGAAACTGAAGATCATTCCCAGGACGATGGGCGCCAGGATGGACGCCCAGATTGGCACCTTCGCCGTTCGTTTCATCAAGTACGGCTGCAGGACCAGCCCATCGGTCACGGCGACGACGGCGTAAAGGATGAACACATAAATCAGGCGCATGAAGCCGCCGCTGACCACGGCCGCGACCGCCGGTCCAGCCAGCGCCATGACCGGCCCAAGATGAGGAATGAACTGCAGGATGGCGGCCAGCACCGCCCACAGCGGCGCCCACGGAACGCGGATGATCAGCAGTCCGATCAGCCATAGACATGCCACCGCGGCCGAGTCCTGCAGTTGGGCGATGAACCATCGCTGCAGTGCCCCGCCGGTCACGCTGGCATGTTCGCGGAAGTCCATTTGCTTCGATTGGATGCGCGGGCTGCCATGACCGTCTCGAACAAGTGGCCGACGGACCCACATCTGCCAAGTGCGGGCAGATGTGGGGCACCAACTTGGGATTCGATCACCAGATCGTGCGAAGAAGCCGCGCTAGCTCTTCCCCACGTAGGCGTCGCGAATGTATTTGTTGTCGATCAGCGACTTGCTGCTGCCGGACAGCGTGATACGACCCGTCTCCATGAGGTAGGCGGTTTCCGACATCTGCAGCGCGTAACTGACATTCTGGGCAACCAGGAGAATGGTGACACCCTCCTTGCTGATCTGCTCAACGTGGCCGAAGATTTCGTCCACCAGCTTGGGGGCGAGGCCGAGCGAGGGCTCGTCGAGCATCAGCAGTTCGGGTTCACCCATGAGGCCGCGGCCGACAGCGCACATCTGCTGCTCGCCGCCGGACAACGTGCCGGCGAGTTGCCCGCGGCGCTCCTTGAGGCGGGGGAAGAGATCGTAGACACGCGTGAGGCTCTTGTGCGCGTCGCGGCGCAGATTGGGCGGGAAGGCGCCCATGAGAAGGTTGTCTTCCACCGTCATGCGCGGCCAAAGCTGGCGGCCTTCGGGAACCAGGCTGATGTGGCGCTTGACGCGCTCGTGCGGCGGCAGGGCGGTAATGTCCTCACCCTTGAAAACAATGCGGCCGCTCTTGATCTTCAGGACGCCGATTACCGCGTTCAAGGTGGTGGTCTTGCCGGCGCCGTTGGAGCCGATCATGGTGACGATCTGGCCGCGCGGCACCGACAAGGAAACGTCCCACAAGACCTGCACCGCGCCGTAGCCGGCGGCGAGGTGCTCAATGGAGAGCAGGACATTGTTGGCCGGGGCGTCAGGCATTGTCCCAGCCTTTCGGGGCAACGCCGAGATACGCTTCGATCACAGCAGGATCGAGTTGGATCTGCTCGGCCGTGCCTTCGGCAAGTTTCTCGCCGTAATTGAGGACGAGAATGCGGTCGCACACGGCGGTAATCGCTTTGACGTCGTGCTCGACATACATGATGGTGGTTCCGCCGGCGCGAATCTGGCGAAGCAGGTCGAGCATGGCGGCGGTCTCGGCGTGGGTGAGGCCGCCGCAGATTTCGTCGCAGAGAAGGATTTCCGGGTTGGTGGCGAGGGCGCGCGCCACCTCGAGCTTTTTCTGGTTGCCGACCGAGAGCACGTAAGCCGGAGTTTCGGCTTGATCTTGCAGGCCGACAGAGCGCAGGACATCCATGGCGACTTCGGGCGGGAGTTTATGGTCGGCGGATTGACGGCCGAAAGAAGCGCCGACCTGCACGTTTTGCAGCACGGTCATGGTTCGGAACGGGCGCACGATCTGGTGGGTGCGCGCAATGCCTTCCTGCACCAGACGGAACGAGCGCAACCCGGTCACGTCCCTGCCGCGGCACAGCACCTGGCCGGAGGTCGGCTTGTACGTGCCGGCGATCATGTTGAACAGCGTGGTCTTGCCGGCGCCGTTGGGGCCGATGAAGCCGAAGATCTGTCCGCGGCGGACTTCAAAACTAACGTCCCGGACCGCTGCCAACCCCCCAAAGAACTTGGTCAGATGATTTACCTGGAGTATTGGCAGCCCGTTTGTCTGCTCGGCGGTCACGGATCCTCCTGATCCTGCGAATGAGATTGCGAAGCGCGCCCAGAATGCCGCCCGGCTCGACCAGCACGATCACGATCAGCAGCCCTCCATAGAGGAGCAGGTGAGCCTGGGGAAAATAAGCCACGATTTCTTCCTCAATGATACCGATGACACCGCCGCCGATGACCGGCCCCCACACCGTGCCCAGCCCGCCGATGACGGGCATGAGCAGGATCTGAACGCTGGTATGAAAACCAAAGACGCCGTTGGGATGAATGAACGCGGCATAGCGGGCAAACACGCCGCCGGCCATGCCGGTAAGGGCGGCGGCGACGGCGTGGGCCTTGAGCTTGTAGGTGAACGGATTGACGCCGGCATCGGCGGCGGCGTCCTCATCCTCCTTGATGGCGACCAGGCCAAGTCCGAACTTGTGGTTGGCGATCCAGTACGAAATGGCGACCGCGGCAGCGGCCAGAACCAGCGCCGAGTAGTAATGCTCGGCCTGGTTGAAGGGGCGGAGTTCGGAAATCCGGTAGCCGCTGGCGCCGCCGGTAAATCCGACGTTGGTGGCCACCACGCGCACGGTTTCGCTGACCCCGATGGTAGCGATGGCGAAATAGGGTCCGCGAAGGCGGAATGTCGGCAACCCGATCAGCACGGAGGCGATCGCGGCCGTAACACCCGCGCATAGAAAGGCGACGTACGGGTGCAGATAGACGGCATCGATCAGGATGGCCGCGGTGTAGGCGCCGATGCCGTAAAACACCGCGAAACCAAACGAGACCTGCCCGGCATAACCGCCGAGGAGATTCCACCCGACACTGGCCGTCACCCAGACGAACGTAATGAACAGGAGACGGAGAGCGTTGGCCTGGAGTCCAAAGACAGGAAGAAGCGCCAGGACGGCGAGGAGCACCAACGGCGGCAGCAGGTGCCACAGGCGACGTGGCGGTTTCATGCGAGCCGCCGGATTCTGCCGAGCAGACTGGCGATGCCTCCGGGAAGGACAAGAAGCACGACCACCAGCAGGCCGAAGGAAATGGCAAGCTGGTAGCCGGCAGGAAGCCAGATGATGCTGAGACTTTCGACCAGAGCCAGCACGAGTGCGCCCACGGCGACGCCGGAGACGGATTCCAGCCCGCCGAGCACGATGATGACGAAGGCGCGGATGAGGAAGGGCCGGCCGAAGTCAGGATTGAAGGAATACAAACTGGCGAGCAGGGCGCCGGCAAGTCCGGCAAAGCCGATGCCAATCCCGAACGTCAGGCCCGCGACCTTCTGGTCGTTCACCCCGACAATCTGCCCGGCATAGCGATTTTGAACCAGCGCCCGGAGTGCGCGGCCGAACCATGTCCAGTTGAGCAACGCTTCCAGCAGCAGCACACACCCGGCGGCGGCGCCGAAAACGTAGAGGCGAATCGTAGGAACGATGATGGGGCCGAAGTGGATCACATCGAGCGTGCGGGAAGTGAAGATGGACCGGTCGGTATTGCCCCAAATCAGGTAGCCGAGGTTCTGCAGCACGAGCCAGAGGCCAAACATCAGCAGCAGGGAGGGAAGGGTCGGCTGGTCGGAGCGCGGCAGCCACCGCACCAGCAGCCAGTGAACGAAGATGCCCACCATCACCATGAGGGGAAAGACGGCAAGCGCGGCCAGGATGGGATCGAGGTGGAAACGGTCAAACAGCTCCATCGCGAAATAGGCGCCCAGCATCATGAACCCCGCATGAGCGAGGTTCACGATCTTCATCACGCCGTAGATGACGGTCATCCCGACCGACATCACGGCGTAGATGCCCGCCAGCAGCACCGCCGCCACCAGCAGGTTGGCAAAATCCACCGCGGTCATGAGATTGTCATCTCTTCGGCATGGGCGCTACGGTTTCGCCGGTTGCCGCGTCCTTGGGATAAACGATGTCCGCCTTGCCACCCGGCTTGGTCTGCACGATGACGAAGGGCAAATTGGCCTGGCCATTGGTGCCAAACTTCAGCACTTGTCCGGGCAGCAGTGAGTCCTTGAGCTGCGCCGTCTTGAGCTGGTTGCGGATGGCGTCCTTGTTGAGCGAGCCGGCCTTCTCGATGGCGGCCGCCAAAATGCGCACGGCGTCGTAGGCGGTGGCGGCATACCAGGAATCAGGGTCGCGGCCGGTGAACTGCTTGTAATCCCGGATGAACTTTTTCACCTGCGGGTAGGGCAGATCGGACGACCACCAGACGCCGGCAACAATGTAGTTGATGCCGTCGCCCAGCGCCTTGCGAGCGTCAGATTCCGGACCGCGGGCGCCGTAACTCACGATCTGGTGGTACATGCCGCTTTGCAGGTACTGGCGCTGCATGGTGATGTAGTCCTGCAGGTGGGCATCGGACAGGAAGATGTCGGCGTGGGAGTTCTTCACCTTCTGCAGGAGGGCGGAGAAGTCGGGCGAGCCGAGGTCAAACTTCTCGTTGAAAACGACGTGAAGTATCCGGGGTGCTTGCTCCACCCATTGCTTGATGCCCTTCACATAATCAAGCCGTGATCCGTGTTTTCCACCGCCATTGCGATCTTGAGGCCTTTTTTCAGCTTGCCGGAATCCACCAGGGAGCCGAGATATTCGCCGGTGGTGAGCCCGAGCGAGTCCACCGGGCTGAGAGTGCCGAAGGTGTACTGGTAGCCCTTGGCAAAGATGGTGGAGGCGGCGGCGCCAGGAGTGATCCAGGGCGTCTTATAGCGGTCGGGCATGACCGATTCAGCTTCGCCGAGCACGGTGGAATAACCGCCGATCACGGCGGTCACGCCATCGGAACTCATGGCGCGCTCAGCCAGCGAAGCGGACTTTCCCTGGTCGGAACCGTCGTCGTAGAAAACTTCCTTGATGGGGAGCTTCTTCTTGAGGCTCTTCACCATGACCCCGCCCTGGTCGTTGATCTGCTTGATGGCGAGCTCAATGCCTTCCTTCTGGAACTGGCCCGGCTTCCCTTCGCGGCCGGTGATCGGCAGAATGACGCCAACCTTGATCTCGGTCTGGCTCCACGCCGTGGAGACGAAGCTAACGGTGAACAGAATGCAACTGGCAACAGCAACGCAGAGTGATCGAATGTGGCGAGTGCTCACGGTTTCCTCTCCTGTAGATTCGGAAGTTAACACAACAAAAGTGGGCCGCGGAACAGGTGCAGTGGCGCATCATAGTCTGTCGAGTGGAAAGCCGCAAGCGGAAGGTCATCGGTTGGCGGTTTGCAATTCTCGGTTACCGGTTCGGTACGGAATTCAGGAGTCAAGCTGCGGGAGCAGGGCCTCGAGGAGTTCGGTCGGATAAAACACCTGGCGTTTGAGTCCGGACGCAAGTTGCTCGTGGCACGAGGTTCCGGTGGCCACCAGCACGCGCGGGCCGTCGGACTCGGCTTCGGCGACTTGCTGGAACAGGTCCTGGCCCACGGCCAGGCTGAGATCGTAATACTCTTTCTTGTACCCGAAGCTGCCGGCCATGCCGCAGCATTCGACGTTGGAGGTGGCGACGTCAAAACCGGCGGCTCGAAGCAGGGCCTCGGTGGCAGGCGCGCTGCCGACGGTCTTCTGCTGGCAATGGCTGTGATAGAAGAGGCGCGTGCCGAGCGGGTGGCGCGAGGCTGGGAACAGTTTCGCCGCGTCCAAGCCGGTTCCTTGCATGAACGCCCAAAGGTACTCGACGGCGTCGAAGCTGTGATCGCGAAGACTCTCGAACAGAAGCTGGCCTTCGGCATCGGTCAGCAGGCGGCGGTAGTCGAGGCGGAACATGGCCAGCACGCTGGGCTCGATGAGGACCACGTCGCGGCCGTCTTCAATGTGCTTGCGCAGCAGGTCGGCGGTATGGCGCGCCTGGCTGGCGGCGGTGGAGATCAGTCCCTGGGAGATGGCGGCACGGCCGTCGGCACAGGTGTCGCTGACCACGACGTCAATGCCGAGCGATTGGAACACTCTTAGTGTCGCCAGGCCGCGCGAGGGCGAGCCGTAATTGGTGAAGATGTCGGCGAACAGGACAGCCTTCGCTTTCGGGTCCGACACCCGAGCCACGCGATTTTTCGCCGCTTCCACCAGGGTCGGCTTGGCAAACGGCGGCAGCTCACGGCGGCGGTCCAGGCCAACCAATTTTTCCATTACCGTGCGGGCGCCGGGGATGGCGTTCATCCAGTTTGACAGCGGCGCCAGCAGCGAGCCCCATTTGCCAAAAGCGTCGTAGCGCCCGAAAAAAAGTTTTTGCAGGGGCGCGACTTCGCCGTCGTGCGCGAGCGCGGTGGAGAACAGTTGGGACAGCTTGCCCGCATCGCGTTGATTGAGCCGTTGCCGCAACGTCGCGTTGAGAAACGGAATGTCAATGCGAATGGGACATTGCGAAACGCAGCGCGAACAGCCGGTGCACAGCTCGCTGAAGCGCGCAGCCTCGAGCGTGCGAGTGCCGGCCTCCCAGGAGCCGCCGATGCCTCCCGAGTAGGTCTCGCCGCCAAAGGCATGGCCGCCGACGGTCTGGAAATTGGCGCACGAGTTCAGGCAGGCGCTGCAGCGGATGCAGTAAAGCGCCTCGTGAAGCACGGGGTCCTGGCGCATGCTCATGCGGCCGTTGTCCACCAGCACGAGATGGAATTCGCGCCGCGGCGCGGTGTCGCTATTGGTGAGCACGGGCGCGGCGTGCAGTGGAGGGGTAATGACACTGGTGTAAGACGAGAGCTTCTGGCCGGTGCCGCTGGCGGCGAGCAGCTCGAGGAAGGGCGCAAAGTCGGCCCGTGACGGGAGCACCTTCTCCACGCCGGCGATGGCGATGTGCAGCGGCGGGAGCAGCGTCGTCATGCGGATATTCCCCTCGCTCTCCACCAGGGCGATGGATCCGGAGTCGGCGGCGATCAGGTTGGCGCCGGTAATGCCGGCGTCGGCGGCCAGGAACTTTTGCCGCAAGTGCTCGCGGGCGAAGCGTGTAAGTTCTTCGCCGGTATCGAGTGGGAGATCGGTCTTAAAGCGGCTCTTGAATAGCGCCGTAATCCGCTCGCGGCTGTAGTGAATGGCCGGCGCGATGATGTGCGAGGGCTGCTCGTCGGCAACCTGCAGGATGAATTCGGCGAGATCGGTCTCGGCGACTTCAATTCCCTGCGCCTGCAGCACGTGATTGAGCCCGACCTCTTCCGAGGTCATGCTCTTCCCTTTCACCACCAGGCGGGCGCCGGCGCGGGTACAGACGCTGGCGATGTACTGGGTGGCGTCGTGCGCATCCCTGGCCAGATAGAAGTGTCCGCCGTTGCCCTTGACGCTGGCTTCCAGGGTTGCGAGCAACTCCGGCAGGCCGGCGATGGCGCGTTCCTTGATGGCGCGGGTGCGGTCCTTGAGCTGGTTGTAGTCGGCGAGAGAGCTGGTGGCCGCATAGCGGTTGCGATTGAAAGTCTGGGTATTGCGGCGCACCGCGGGGCTCTCGATGCGCAGCGCCATGCGGATGGCGGCGAGCAGCGTGCGCTTGGAGCTCTTGTTGGCGACGGCGCGCGGCGACTCCGGTGCTGGTGCAGGTGTGGCCATGGCTATACCACGATGACGTGCAGGCGATGCGGGCCGTGAACCCCGCGCACCAGCGGTCCCATGTCGGCGGTGGCGCTGGGCCCGGTGATAAAGACGAAGTTGCGCCGCAGACCATCGCCGTTCAGGCGGTCGGGGCGGAACAGGTCGGCGGGACGCTCGACGATGTTCTCGGCGGGCAGCACCGCAACATGAAAACGGGAGAGCAGGCTGACGAAGCCGGCATAATCGTGATCAATGCAGACGCAAATGGAGCCGCTGTGCGCCACGCCGGCGAAGGCGTCGGTGATGCCGACCACGCAATCGTCCATTGCCTTGCGGCTGCGGGCGTCAAACGCGCCGGGAAGACGGCGGCAGGCGTCGAACAAATCGGCCGGCATGTAAAGAGGTTCGGCGACGGCCAGGGGCCCGGCGGGAACGACGCGGGCGACGGCGGCGGCAATTTGATCGGGCGTGCGGGCGACACGTTCCACGGTCGCGGCAGCCGCGATGGCCGACTTCTCGAAGGCATCGATCAGGGACATGGAGGCGGATTGTGCCACAGAAACGGTTGTCGGTTATCGGTTATCGGTTGTCGCCTGAGAGCCCGCGCCATACTCGACATTTGTTGAATACGCGGGTCGGAGACCCGCGCCACACGTGTTTGCCGAAATCAGGCGCCCATTCGCGTGTTTGCGGGTTGACTATGTAGTTTCGATTGACAAACCGTTTGCAAACAGCATATACCATGCCGCACAGAACGCCTTCCAGGGTGTGGGCTCTTCGCGGGGATTCGGCCAACAACTTCGTCTCATGCGCATTGATTTGTGCAGATAAAGGGGCTCCTTGGGCTCTCCAGGAGGAATGTGATGGCCAAGAAAAAAGCATCCAGCAAACGAGGAATCACGCGCCGCGACTTTGTCAAAATCGCCGGCATGGCGGGAGCGTCCGTGGTGGGCGCCGGAGTATTGGGGAAGGCCCCGGCCTTCGCGCAGGAGAGGTCGCTTCATTTCCTGCTGTGGAAGAATTTCTCGCCGCCGGCCGATGTTGAGATCCTGCGTCAGGGCGAAGAGTGGAGCAAGCAAAGCAAGGTCAAGGTCAAGATCGAACAGATCAACGCCAACGACATTCCTGCCCGCGCCGCCGCCGCCATCGAGAGCAAGCAAGGGCCGGACATCATCCAGTTCTTCCATAACTGGCAGAACCAGTACGGCGATTCGCTGGTTGACGTCACCGACATCTGCACCGCGCTGGAGTCCAAGTATGGCGGGTACATCCCCTACGCCAAGGCGGATGCGATGCTGAACGGAAAGTTCAACGCGGTCCCGCACACCATCGTTCCCAACATTTTCGTGGTGCGCGCTTCGTACATGAAAGCCGCGGGGACCGCGCAATGGCCCAAGACCTGGGAGGAGTTGCGGCGCGAAGGCAAAAAGTGGAAGGCGGCTGGGCACCCCATCGGGCAGACGGTCGGACACACCTTCGGCGATGCCGTCGACTTTACCTATCCGTATCTCTGGAGCTACGGCGTAGCGGAACGGGACGAGAAGGGCCGCATTACGATCAACAGCAAACAGACGCTGGAGGCCCTGAAGCTGTTCAAGGCGTTGTGGGACGATGCCATGGATCCGGCGGGCGCGGGGTGGGACGATTCGGCCAACAATCGCGCGTTCCTGGCGGGATCGGTCACCGCAACCAACAATGCGCCCAGCATCTACCTGACGGCGTCCAACCAGGTGATCCTGGATGACAAAGGCGAGCCGCTGGTCAACGACATCCTGCACGTGGCCAACCCAACGGGTCCCGCGGGCATATTCCACTACCACTACAGCCAGCAGTTGGCGATTCCCAAGTATTCGAAAAACGCCGACATCGCCAAGGAATTCATCCGCTGGCTGATGGACAAGGACCAATTCACAAGGTACCTGCGGCGCGGCCAGGCGTACCAGGCGGCAGCGCTGAAGGACTACATGAAAGACGCCATGTGGGACATGTACCCGGCGCTGAAGCCTTACCGGGACCATCTCCTGGAAGCGCAGCACGTCGGCTGGAAAGGCCCCGCCGACGCCAGCGCCGCCCGGGTGGTGCAGAATTACGTGCTCATCGACATGCTGGCGAATGTGGCCACCGGGAAGATGACGCCGGAAGAATCGTTGAAGTGGACCGATGGTCAGCTCAAGACCATCTATGGCGCGTGACGCGGCAGGGACTGTGCCCCAGGTCGGTACGGAAACATCGTATCCCGAGCAAGCACCAGGGAGGCCAGGCAAAGGCAGGTACAGGGCCGCTCTAGAGATGCTGGAGCGGCCTCATGTGCTTGGCTACCTGCTGATGATGCCGGCCGGGTTCATCATCCTGTTCTTCATCGCCTACCCGTTCGCCTGGGGCGTCTGGATGAGCCTCACCAACAAGCAGATCGGAATGGCGTGGTCGCAGGTGAAGTTCGTCGGGTTGCGCAATTATGTAGACCTGGTGACCAAGGATGCGGTTTTCCGGACCACGGTGTGGAACAGCTTCGCCTACACGGGCGTTGCGACGGTAATCAAGTGGGTCCTGGGCATGTGGCTGGCGGTGCTGCTCAACCGGATGGTCCGCCTGCAGCGGATTGTGCGTGCCGCCGTGCTGCTGCCGTGGATCGTGCCCACCGTGCTCAGTTCGATCGCTTTCCTGTGGATCTTTGACCCCGACTTCAGCGTGATCAATTGGACGCTGCGGCATTTTTACAGTTGGATGGGGTGGGGATACTTCCGCGGGCCGCTCTGGCTGGCCGATCCGACGCTGGCGCTGGCGTCAGTTACGTTCGTGAATATCTGGCGCGGCACGCCGTTCTTCGCCATCTCTTTTCTCGCCGGCCTGCAGACCATCAGCCCGGAGCTGTACGAGGCGGCGATGATCGACGGCGCCAGCGGGTGGCAGCGCTTCTGGCATGTGACCCTGCCGGGCATCAAGCCCATCATGATCGTCGTCCTGGTCTTTTCCGTGATTGTGACCTTCTCCGACTTCCAGATCGTCTACGTGCTCACGCGCGGGGGGCCGGCGAACAGCACGCATCTGTTTGCCACCTACGCGTACCAGGTGGCCATGGTCGGGTCGCGGCTGGGACTGGGGGCGGCTATCTCGCTTTTCATGCTTCCGTTCCTGGCCGTCGTGATCATCTTCCAACTCGTATACCTGCGGCGGGAGAAGGCATAGCATGGCGAACCGGGTGGTCGGCGAAAGCTTTGCCAAGCGGCTGGTGTTTTTTCATGTGCCGCTTTTCTTTTTTGTTCTCTTCGCCCTGTTCCCCTTCTACTGGATGTTCGTAACGTCGATCAAGTCGACGCAAGAAACCTACAACCGCGAGGTCAACCCGTACATCCCGGTGACGTGCACGACGACGGTGGTGCAGCAGGTGCGCACGCTGCACTTCGACGGAACGGCGCTGATGGAGAACTGCGCCTACCACTGGCGGGCGCTGCTGCGGGACACGCTGTTCGTCCGCTGGCTGGAGAACACGCTGCTGGTGGCGATCGTTTCCACCGCCATCTCGCTGTTCGCGGGGATCACGGCGGCCTATGCGCTGGCGCGGCTTAATTTCCGGGGCGCCAACACGCTGGGCATCCTGATCTTCATCACCTACCTGGTGCCGCCCACGCTGCTCTTCATCCCGCTCTCGGACGTGATCGGCAATCTGCCGATCCTGCACACCAACCTGCTGAACTCGCCGTGGGCGCTGATTGTCGCCTATCCGACCTTCCAGGTTCCCTTCTGCACCTGGCTTCTGACGGGCTATTTCCGGACGATCCCGAAGGAACTGGAAGAGGCGGCGATGGTGGACGGAGCGACGCGAATCCAGGCGATGGTCAAGATTGTGCTTCCGCTGGCGTTGCCGGGCGTGTTGTCGGCGGGGATGTTCGCGTTTACGCTGTCGGCGAATGAGTTCCTGTATGCGCTGATCATGATCTATGATGCGGGGAACAAAACCGTCCCGGTTGGCGTGGTCAGCGAACTGATCAAGGGCGATGTTTTTTACTGGGGAGAGCTGATGTCGGGCGCGCTGCTGGGGTCGGTGCCGGTGGCCCTGATCTATTCGTTCTTTGTCGAGCACTACGTGGCTGGCATGACCGGCGCGGTGAAAGGTTGAAGGAGGTCACGGTGGAAGCGCGGAGGAATCGCACGGCAAGCCGGACAATGATTCTGGCCATCATTTTTCTTGCCATGGTGGCCGGATTGAGCGGCTGCAGCAAGAAGCAGGAACAGAACACCTGCGACGGCGGCGCAACGCCGGCCCGAGCGGCGAGATCTCGGGAACTGTCACCCTCAGCGCAGAGCTAAAGGACAAAGTGGGCAACGCGCCACTGCTCATGATCGTCGCTTCAACATCACCCGATCCGAAACGGCCGGCGCTGGTGGTCAAGCGGGAAGCCGGTGCAAGTTTTCCCTACCAGTACAAGCTCACCGCCGACGACATCACTCTCGTGGGGTCAACGTTCGAGGGGAAGATGTATGTCACTGCGCGCATCGATCCCGCCGGCATGGTGGGACCGCCGCGCCCCGGCACGTTCGCCGGCAGTTATTCGGGCAACCCCGTCCCTGTGGGGTCGAGCAAGATTGATATCGTGATCGATAAAGCCTACTGAGCAAGCGCCGGCGACCGTCCTGCGCGAGCACGCTTCCCAACCGCCCTCACACCCAGCCGCCCGGCTGGATTCCCTGATTTCGAACCCGCGCGACCACCCGCGCCGCCCCTCACATTTCTGTTGTGGGAACGTGCCCATAATGACAGCAAGCCTATGCAATCCACGGTAACGAAGCGCATGCCCGCGGGCCTTGCGACATGACAATGGAGATGTGCAGAGTGCCGGCGCAGCACGATGGACACGGCTGCTTCATGTAAGCGCCTGCCTGCTGGTGGCAACCGCATTTGCGATGGCGCAAGAATCGGACTGGCAAAACGCCGTGCGCTCGGAGGTCGCGCGCAAGAACCTGGACGGCGCGGCGGCGATGGTGGACGAGCGCCTGGCGGCGAATCCCGGCGATCTGGAAGCGCGCGCCTGGCGGGCGCACCTGCTGGCGTGGCGAGGGCGTTGGGCAGAGGCGGAGAGCGAATACCGCCGGGTGCTGGAACAGGCGCCGGCGGATGCCGAGGTCATGGCCGGGCTGGCGGACGTCCTGACCTGGCAAGGCAAGCTCGACGAAGCGCTCGGTGTCCTGGATCGCGCGCGCACGATTCTGCCGCTGCAATCGTACGTGCTCGACCGGCGTGCGCGGATCCTGACACGCCTGAACCGTTTGCGGGAAGCTCGCGCCGAGTACCAGGCCGTGTTGCGCCTCGATGCCGAACGATCGCGAAGCGCGGGCGGGCTTGCAATCCCTGTCCGGCGAACGGCGCCATGAACTGCGGTTCGGCATTGATACCGACAGCTTTAATTACACCGACAGCGCAGCGGCGCAAAGCGTGGTCGCTGATTTCGCGCTGGAACTCGAACTGGATCACAACCTTTTCCTCGACCACCTACCAGCGCTTCGGTGCCGATGCCGAGCGGCTGACCGCGCGCATTAGCCATCGCGTCGGCAGGAACTGGTTCACCGTGGGCGGAGGCGCCGGCCACGACGAAGGCGTGATTCCGCGGCGAGAATTTGCGCTGGAGTACGGCCGCGGTTTCCGCATCGGCGACCATGGCCTGGTGCGCGGCGTTGAGTTCAGCTTCGGCCCGCAGTGGTTCTGGTATCGCGACTCCAGCGCCATGACGCTGACCTCGGCGGCAATCTTCTATCTTCCGCGGGACTGGATGTGGTCACTCACGGTGGTGGCCGCGCGCAGTTCGTTCCCCATCGTCGGAGCGCAGTGGCAGCCGTCGGGAAACACGCGGCTGTCGTTCCCGCTGCGCTCCGAACGGTTGCGCGGAAATATTTCATTCGGCGTCGGGACGGAGAATTTCGCCAAGGTGGAAGAGGTCGGCCGCTTCTCGGCGCGGACCTTCGCCGGCGGCCTCAAGTACCAGATCAACGCCCGGCAGGACGTCGGCGGGTACGTCGCATATCAAGCGCGTTCGCAGCAACGAACGCAGACCAGCGTGGGATTCTCCTATGGGATCCGCTTCTGAATGGATGGCGCGGCTCGCGCCGGCGGCAATCGTGCTGAAGGCGATTGTTGTCTCCATGGCGGGAATCTCGGCGCTGATGATTTTCATCCTGCTGCGGCGGTGGCTGCGCTCGCGCTATTTCGCCCGGCGGGAGCGGCAGACGTTTGAAATCCGGCAACGATGGAACGACCTGGTCAACGGCAAAGTGCTGCCGGTAACCTGGCGCTTCGACCCGCTCGCCTGCGAGGTGCTGGAAACGATGCTGCTGGACAGCATCGAGGTCAGCCAGGGGGAGGAACTGCCGCTCCTGGTGAATTGCCTGCGGCACAGGGGCCTGATTGACCAGCGCATCGAGGAGGCGCGCACGGCGGAGGGCTGGCAGCGATGGCGAGCGCTGGTGGCCCTCGGCCGGACTCGCGCCCGGGAAGCGGTACCCGCGCTGGCCGAAGCGCTTGACTCCGGCGACATGGAGACCCGTATCGCGGCGGTCCGCGGCATGGGGAAGCTTGCCTTCCCGGAAGCCGCCATCCCCATCCTCGACCGCTGGTCGGACGGCCGCCTCCTGGTCCCGGGACCGGTGTTGAAGAATGCCCTGTTAAATTGCTGCCGCAGCAAACCCGGCGTGTTGCTCCTCTACATCGTCCATGCGAAGGGTTCGCAACGCGAGTTGCTCGCGAGGGTGCTGGCGGAACTGGCGGACCCGTCCATGACGGATGAAATGCTGGTCCTGGCCAGCGATGCCTCGCCCGAAATACGGGCAGCCGCGGCGCGCGGCTTGTCGCAGGCGGAGGGGCGTATCGCGGTGCCGCCGCTGGCGCAACTCGCCTCCGACCCGGAGTGGTTCGTGCGCTTGCGCGCCGTGGTGGCCCTGGGGTCTTTCGACGCGACCGATGCCACGGCGGTGCTGATCCGCGCCCTCGCCGATCGGAATCGTCACGTCCGGCAGCGGGCCGCGTGGGCGCTGATGAATTCACGCCAGACCATGGCGCGCGTGCTGCGGCAGGTGATCGGTGCGGGAGACAATTACGGGCTGCAGGCGGTGGTGGCGGAGTTGGAGCGCTCGGGACGTTTCGCCGAAGCATTGGGCGAGGTGGAGCGCACGGCGGGATCCGACGCGGAACGCCTTGCAGCCGCGCTGCGAGCGGCGCACTCGCGGCTGGCCCTGGAAACGGCAGTGGAAGCGGAAAAAGAAACGGCAGGCGTGGCATGATCAAACTGCTGCAACTCTCGAACTGGATCCTTTTCTTCTATTTCCTGCTCGTCCAACATTTTTTACCTGGCGCTGCTGATCATCGCCATCTTCGCCAGCCTGCGGCACCGGCGGCGGCTGAGCAGCCTGCGGCTGGAGACGCTGGAGTTGTCTCCGTTCACCCCGCCGATCAGCATCCTGATTCCGGCGCATAACGAGCAGGCCAACATCGTCGAGAACGTGCGCGCGCTGCTGACACTGGATTTTCCGTCGCTGGAGTTGATTGTCGTCAATGACGGCTCGACGGATGAGACGTTGTCCTGCCTGACCTCGGCATTCCGGCTGCGGCCCGCGAACCTGCTCTACCTGCCGCAGGTAGCTTGCGCGCCTGTCCGGGCCGTGTACGCCAGCGACGCGGACCCCCGATTGATCGTGCTCGACAAGCAGGCGGGCGGCACCAAGGCCGATGCCACCAATGCCGCGCTGAACGCCGCCACCGCGCCCTACGTCTGCGTCATCGACGCCGATTCGATCCTGGAGAAAGATGCGCTGCTGCGCATCATGGCGGAGGTCTTCTCCGACCCGGTGCGCGTTGCCGGCGCCGGCGGGATCGTGCGCGTGCTCAACGGGTCGGTGGTTTCGGAGGGGCGGGTCAGCGAAATCCGCCTGCCGCGCAGTCCCGTGGAGTGCATCCAGGTGGTCGAATACTTGCGCGCGTTTCTCATCGGCCGGCAGGCCTGGGGACGCGCGAACATGCTGCCCATCATCTCCGGCGCATTCGGCGTGTTCAGCCGCGAAGCCATGCTGCAGATCGGCGGCTACCGGCCCAAGGCGATCGGCGAGGACATCGATCTCGTGGTGCGCATGCACCGTTCGTTGCTGGAGCACCGCGAGCAATATCGCATTGGATTCGTGCCGGAGCCGACCTGCTGGACGCAGGTGCCACGAAGCCTGAGTGCCCTGTCGCGGCAGCGGGCTCGGTGGCAAAAGGGCCTGCTGGATGTGCTGTGGCGCAACCGCGACATGGTGTTGAAGCCGCGCTACGGGCGGTTCGGCTGCGTCGTCCTGCCTTACCTGTGGATTTTCGAACTGTGCGCGCCCGTGATGGAAGCGATCGGCTACGCCAGCATTTTGCTGGCTCTTATGCTGGGCGTCCTCAGCAGGGAGTTCTTCCTTCAGTTCATGATCTTCGGCTATGCCTTTGCCACCATGATCTCAATCGGGTCGGTCGTGCTGGAGGAAGTTACCTACCGCAGATACGGTCGTTGGACGGAAGTTGTGCGCTTGCTGCTGTACTGCTTTGCCGAACACCTGCCCTATCGCCAGATGCACATGGTCTGGCGCCTGCAGGGAATGTGGCAGTACATGCGCGGGAACGTGAAGTGGGAAGCGGCGGAGCGGACGCAGTTCGCCCCTGCCGCTGGAGGAACGAAGAACTAAGAAAAGTCTTCAGTCGTCGAAGGTCTTCAGTCGTCAGGGAAAGCCTGAAGCCTGAAGACTGAAGACTTCTTACTTCTGACTTTCCTTCCTACTCCGGCGGATTGTTGCTGCTCTGGTCGGTGGTGCCGGGACGACGCTTCAGGACCGGCCGGTTCGGGTCGCTGCTGCGATTGGAATCGTCCGAGTAATCAATGATGTCGTTGTCGTTGTTGGACGGCGGCGGCGCATTGTAGTTGTTGTCGGACGGCGGCGCATTGTACCCGCCGCTGTAATCGTTGCGCGGGCGCTGGAGGTTGCTCACCGGCATGACCGTAATCGGGCTTTCCAGGCGGAAGCTGAGCAGCGCTTCCGATTCGACCCGCACCTGCTGCGGCTTGGTGACGGCTTGCGCTCCGCCGCCGACGCCCGCGCCGGTCGCCGCGCCGATCGCAGCTCCCTTGCCACCGCCGGCGATCGCGCCGATGACCGCGCCAATCGCCGCGCCGGCGCCCACCTTCTTCGCCGTGCTGGCGCCGCGCGACGTGCCTTGGCGCGTGTATTGGTTGGTGTGCAGGGTGTACTTGCGGCCGTTCACCGACAGGCTGGCCAGTTCGAGCGTCAACTGCGGCTGGCCGGCGAAGTGTCCGGCATCCTTCAGCTCAGTAATGCGGCCCACCACGTCGGCGCCTTCGGGAATGACGACCTTGTCACCGATGGTGATCGGCGAATCGAGCGTGGCGCGGAAGCTGTCTCCAGGGTGATTTCTGCCGGTGTCCACCGGATCGATCATGCGGATGTTGAGCATCGTCCCGCTTTCGATCGTCATGGGTGTCGGCGGAGGCGGAGGCGGCGGAACGACCGGGGCGCTAACATTGGTCGTCGGCATCGGCGCCATGGCTGCCGTGCTGGTGGTATAGGCCGCCGGGCCCGAGGAGATGATCGGCATGTCGCTGCTTCTGCCCTTGGCTTCATTCCTGGCGTGGCGGTTTTCGCGATAGGCGGAGGGCTTCCTGGTCGGGCGCGCGGGAGCCGTGGCCTTCGCGGCGGGCTGTTCTTGCAGAGCCGGAGGCAGCTCGCTCGCCTGCAACGATGGCGGCGCGGCGATCAGCAGGTTGTTGACAACGGTCTTCACGCCCTCGACCTGGGCGGCGTCGTTGGCAGCCTGGGCGCGCTCTTCATCGGTAGCGGCGGACCCGCTCAGTGTGACCACACCGTTGCTGGACATGACGGAAATGTGTTTTTCGGAAATCGCCGGATCGCTGTTGATCCTGGTCACCACTTCGCCGATCACTTGCGCGTCGCTGCGCCCGCGGCTGCAGCCCACGGCGACAGCCAGCGCCAGCACGGCCACGATCAGCACGATGGATACACGCTTCGTCGTCATTACTCACTCCTACCTGTCCAGAGCCTAATCTTGCATATGACGCTGGACTTGGAACACTCGAGCCCGGAAAACTGCTACCGGAATAAACCCGCTCAGCAAAGAAAAGTTCCTCGCCGCGCAGGACCAGGAGGTGCTAAGGCCAACGGGCGGCGCTACTTGGCCCCAGGCGCGGAGGCCGCCAGGTCAACCCGCTTTGCGATGTGGTCCTGGATCCAATGCGCGTCCCACCATTCCTTGGGGTCGATCTGCACTCCGTCGAGTTGCATGCTGAAGTGGATGTGGTCGCCGCCGGCAAGCCCGGTTTGGCCGCTCTTGCCCATGACCTGCCCGCGCTTGACCATGTCGCCTTCATGCACGGCAATCTCGCTCAGGTGGCCGTAAATAGACTGCAAGCCGTATCCGTGGTCCACGACGATGCAGTTGCCATAAATGCCGAGTGGCGCCGCATACACCACCCGTCCGTCGTTGGCCGCCTGCACTCCCACATGCTGCGTAATCGACAGGTCGTAACCAAGGTGCACCTGCTGGTCGATTTTCTTGCCCTGGTAAAGGTAATTCCGCACGTCGGCGAAGTTTGATTCCACCTTCGAGTTCGGCTGCTGCTGAAACGGTTGCGACCACAGGAACCGCGCTTCCGTCTTCGAACGCAAGTCGGAAAGCGTCTTGTTGTTAGCGCGGCGCATTTCGCCATTGATCTTCAGGAAGCGGGTCACGAGATCGCCCGAGCCATTGGGGTCGAGTTCGCCCACGACCTTTTGTAAGAAGCGATCGTCCAACGGCAAATCGCGTACGCGGTATCTGGGCTGCTCTTTCTTGGGGAACGAGAAGACGATTTGACCGGTCACCTGATTGCCGGCGGGATTGGTGGCGTACACAACCGGGGCGGTACCGGCCGGCGCGTCCCAGGGAAACGCGAACAGCGAAAAGAAACCAGGCTTGCCGCCGGGCATGGGCCAGCTCCGGAATGTCAGGTTGCCGACCTTCACGCCTGCCTCCGTGGAGTAACCGGAGACGTTGAAGGACACCAGGTCAGCCATGCCGAGATAGAGATAATGCTGCTCGGAGTCAACGCTGAGGACGGGCGGCTGGGTCACGACCGTCACCTCGCGCTCCAGCCGCATGGTGCCTCCCCGGAAATCGTTGGAGGTTGCTTCGACCATGAGCCGTGCCTTGCCGTCTTTCAGTTGTGGCGCGGCCTTCGCACCGGCCGTGAAATCCCACGTGCCGTCTGCCACGTGCCGTTGCCACAGGATTCGACGCGCCGGCTGCATCTGTTCCGCGAGCTGATAGCGGGCGCCATTCTGCTCTACGTACGCTGCCAGGCGCCGTACTCCATGCGGATCGCTCACGCGAACCGAAACCGGCGTCGCTTGGCCGAGCACGGTGACCGCAGGCGCCAAGACGAGGACCGGCGAGACCGACAACACAAGCAGGGCGATAATCGCGACTGCGAGCAGGAAGATGAAAATGATAATGGTTCGCACAATGGACAATGAAGTTAGCACACCCGGCGCGCGCAGAGGATCAGCCAAATGCCCTATGTGCTTCAGCCGAGCTCTGGCGACAGCTACGGCCGCGCGTAATAGCCGTCTCGAGCCTGCACGATCAGGTCTTTCTCCCGAGTGGCGAGCTGAATCTTGTGATAGCCGCTTTCGATGCGGTCGGGAGTGTAACCCAGGCTGTACTGGTTGCGGAGTTCTTCCTGGATCTTTGCATAGATTTCGCCGATGGGCTGCTTCTTGGAAACTTCAAACATGCGGGCGCCGGTTTCCTTGGAGATTCTTTCCAGCACCTTTTTTCCATCGGCGGTGGATTGCCGAGGTTGGGGTTGAGGGTACCTGGGGTAACCTCCGCCGTGCCGGCCCCATCCGCCGCCGCCCATCCCGCCTCCCCAACCTCCGCCGTAGGCTTCCGGGTCGGTGAACAGAATCGAGTACACCATGGTATCGGCACGCTGCGCCGACTCGATCGCCCGCTCCAGCGAGATGCGGCTGGCGTTGTCCACGCCGTCGGAAAGAATGATGAGAGCCTTCCGGCCTTGCTGTTTGCCGATGACCTCATCGGAGGCGAGAAAAACCGCGTCGTAGAGCGCAGTGCCGCCAGCGCCTCGCGCACCGCCGCGGCCCGACCCGGGCCAGCCGCCGTGGCTTCTCTGCATCTGGGGAGCCTGCAGCGCGTCCAGCGCCGACTCCAGCTTCTGGCGCGACGAAGTCAGGTCCTGCAACAGCTCTACCTCGCCTTCAAAATGAATCACGAATGCCTTGTCCCGGTCTACCCGCAGCATTTGTTGCAGAAAGGCATAACTGGCGCTTCGTTCCTGCTCGATGAGACGCCGCTGGCTCCCGCTGGTGTCCACCAGCAGACCGATGCTGAGCGGAAGGTCGCTCTCCTTGGCGAAATACTTGATGGATTGCGGGCGCCCGTCTTCGGTCAGCGTGAAATCATCCTTGGAGAGGTCGCGGACAATTTCGCCTTTTTTCGTCCGCACCGTCGCCGGCACGTTCACCACCTTCACGTTCGATGAAAACGTGGGCACTTGTTGCGCGCTCAGCGGGCCTAAGGCTGCGCAAACGGAGAGCACGGAAAGGAATGAGCGGAATTGGCGCCAGCGCCGGAACCTGCCGCTACATTCGTGTTTGGTTCGTGGCATCACGTGGTGGAACTGAAAGGCTGGCCGGGGCGGCGCGCCGTCTCCACGGTCTTAACACGAAATGCGGCAAAAAGTTGGCCGAGTAATTACGGGATCGCAGGTGGCCGCTAATCCTGCCGTACCATCTTGCCGGTTAATACCCGGACATTGTCGGTTTCCAGAATCAGCGCCTGATCGGAATCCAAGATGTAGAGAATGAAGCTGGCATTGCCGAGGACAGCTGAGCTGGGAAGCGCTGCGGCAACACCGCGTCCAGAGTTGACATCCACGGTGAAACCGCCAACCTGAAAGGCGCCTCCCTGGGTAGCCACGCCGCTGGCGACAATGTCGAGCACGCCGGTGAATGGCGCGCCTCCGGGTAGAGCAATGTGACCCGTAATGCTCTCGTTGGCGACGCTACTGGGCGGCTCGGCCCCGGCTAAGGTGACGGCGAAATTCCCCTGCAGCGAAAAAGTACTGGGAGCGGACACTGTTTGCGGAAGAACCATGCCCTCCGCGGCCGCGCTTCCGTCCACCTCGAGCATCACAAATCCGCCATCGTTGCGCGGGTAGAACACGAATTGCGACATCGCTCCGTTGTTCACGGTCCAGGTAACGGTGGTGCGACCCGAGATAGAGTCGGTAACCACGTACGCTCCTTGCGTATCAAACACGGTCTGGTTCACGCCATCCAGAAGCCGGTTCGTAATCCCGCCGAGGTTCATGGTGAACAGGCCGCCCATCCCGAATGAGGCCCCACTCTTGGAGCCAGCCGCAGTGAAAGCGAACCGGCCATTGAAGCTCGTATTGGTGAAGGGACCCGCCGGCTGCGTTAACAGATCGCCGGCCAGGGCGTTGGCGCCATCGATTTCAACCAACTTGAGACGGGTGTCGTCAACCTGGTAGTAGGCGAAGGTCTGAATACCAAGCGTGCTGGTGATCGTAAGCGTTCCGCGGCCGGACGAGGATGGGGAACTCAACGTGCCCGAAGCGCCCACGTTCGTGGTTACGGTGCCGTTGCTGTTGACGTCGAGAATGCCGCGACTGACATTTCCGGCCCCATCGGCGGCCAGGCTTCCAACCATGGCGGTAAAGGCGGGCGAAGTGCCCGCGCTGACGCCCACCAGGCTCATCGCATAATTCCCCTGGATCGAGGCCAGGCTGAATTTGCTTGCCTGCTGCAATTCAAGAGTGCCGCTGGCCGTCGCACCGTTGCTGTCGAAACGAACGACAAACCCCTTCGGTTGATTGGTCAGAACGAATTGCCAGGCAACCAGTCCCTGGGCCGTGTTTACGACGGCAGTTCCGCGTCCATCGCTGCCCACCTGGTAGGTGCCCCCGTTGATGGCGATGGGCGAGCTGCCATCGTCGCTGCGATCGATAATGCCGGCGGTAATGTTGCCGTTGCCATCGAAAGTAATCGAGCCCGCTTCCGCGGACAATGTCTGGGCGGAGCGAATCGCGAAAGCAAACGCGTACTGCCCGGCGAGCGAAGCATTGGAAAACTGAATCGAGACATTGGTGCTTGCCGGGACCGCACTGCCATCCGCCGTCTTCGCCGTGACGGTAACCGTCCCGCCAGGAGGTGGCAGCGACGGCGCCGTATATAAACCGCCCGAGGTAAGGGTCCCACAGGCGCCCGGCAACTGGCTCCGGCAAGCCACACTCCAAACCGGGGTGACGCTCGCCCCATTCACCGTGGCCGTAAACGCCTGCTGCGCGCCGGCCGCGAGGGTTAGCCCGGTTGGAACGATGATCAGCGACGGAGGATTGATGGTCACCGTCGCTGACACAGCTTGCGTCGAGTCGGCCTGTGCGACAACCGTGACGGTGACGCTATTGGGGTTGGGCAGGCTCGCCGGGGCGGTATAAAGACCGGCGGTGCTGATGGTGCCGACAGTTGCATTGCCGCCACTGACGCCATTCACTTGCCAGGTAACCGCCGTATTGGTGGAAAAAGTCACGGTGGCGGCAAATTGCACTGTCCCGCTGAGACCAATCGCGGCAGTGGTAGGTGAAATCGAAATCGGCAGCGCCACGGCCACCGCTGCCGAGGCGCCTTGGGTTGTGTCGGCCGCGGAAACAACGGTCACGGTGACCGCGGTGGGACTGAACGGAGCCGTGTACAGGCCGCTGGTGGTGATCGTGCCCGTAATCGAGTTACCGCCGACAAGCCCATTCACCTGCCACGTGACCGCAGTATTGGAGGTGTTATTCACGGTGGCGGTGAACTGCTGCGTGTGTCCCAGAGCAACCGTCGCGCTGGTCGGAGAAATGGAAATTGAAACCGCGCCGCCACTGCTGCTGCTGCCGCACCCGATCATCGTAGCGGCGAAAAAGATCGCAATCGCCGCGGCTACGTGCTTCATGAGGTCTCCCGAAGTCCGCCAATCCGACTATGGCGCGGTCACGGTCAGCGTGGCCGCTGGGCTGCTGACCGCGCCGACCGAGGCGTTAATCACCGTCATGCCGGGGGCAATTCCGGTCGCGAGCCCATTGGTGCCGACAATCGCAACCCCGGCAGAGCTGTTGTGCCACGTGAACGTCACCCCGCTGACAGCATTTCCGCTGGCATCCACGGCGTTGGCGGTGAACTGCTGAGTTTGGCCGACCTTGATGGTGGAACTGAGGGGCGTCAGCGAAACGGAGGCGATGGCGGTTGTCGAACTTACTACGTTGAGGTTCGCCGCCGCGCTGGTCACGCCCGATGACGACGCCGTGATTTGAGCCGTACCGACAGTGTGGCCGGTGGCGACGCCTGTACTGTCAATGCTCGCAACGTCGGGCGCATTACTGGTCCAAGTGAACGTGATTCCACTCAGGGATTTTCCTTTGGAGTCCTGGGCCGTTGCGGTAAACGTCTCCTGGGCATTGATGCCGAGAAAACTGGTAGCGGGGCTAATGACGATTCCGGCCAGTGAGCCGGTGGAAGAGCCCCCACATCCCACAAGCAGCGCGGCCAGCGCCAGCAATGAGCACCAGCGATGTGCGCCGAGACGAGAATTGGGCAGCGTCGCGGAAAAACGCGTTCGCATTCGCGCGTTAACTCCTGGGCATCTTGAGGTTCGCCGCTTCCAAACACCTGGCGTTGGGCAAAGTTGCTGGGCGAATTGATCAGCGGATGCAAGCTTCACAAAAAGTTTACCATCTCCCGAAGATCTTACGGTACACTCCCCATCTGCTGACGACTTTCCGAGAGGCGCTGTGTCCGCGTATTATGTGTGTCAGCGCAAAGCGCCGCAATTTACCGCAAACGAACCGTGCAGCCGGCCTGGCAACTTAACGTGGCACGCAGGGTTGAAAGCGGATACCGACTGTATGCCGCGCTTCTGCACGTGCGCCACGGCCAGGTTGGCCTCCAAGATCATGCTAATGGAACTTGCCCGTAGGACTACTCGACGCGCTGCTGTACTGATGTGCTTGCTGGCCATCAGCGTTTCTCTCGCGAGCTGCGGGGGCTCCTCGTCCAGCTCGACGGGACCGCCGGCGACCATCAACATCACGCCCCTAAAGGCATCCATCTCGCCCAACCAGGTGCAATCGTTTTCGGCAACGGCCCAAGACTCGAAAGGGAATACGCTCACGGGTGTGAAGTTTGCCTGGGTGAGCAGTACGCCGAATGTGGCCAGCATTGACGCCAACGGACTTGCCCTGGGCCGCAGCAACGGCAGCACTCAGATCACCGCTTCTGCGTCCGGCGTGACCAGCGCCCCGGCGACGCTCACCGTCACACAAGCCATAGCATCCATCACTATCTCGCCGCGGACCGCGACGATCGCGGTGAATGCAACCCAACTGTTTACGGCGGCTGCCGTGGACGCCAGCGGCAATGCCATACCGGGGGTGACGTTTACCTGGGCCTGCAGTTTCTCAGGAACCGCCACCATTGACAGCAATGGACTGGCCACCGGTGTGGCCCCCGGGACGGTTACCATCGTCGCGAGCGCTTCCGGAGTGATAAGCACGCCGGCCACGCTGACGGTGACGCCGTAATCGCGGATCTCGGCGACATGCAGCCGCGACACTAGAAATTGCTGGCGATCGCCGATGGATTTCCCACAACCGTTGCAACCGGTGAACCGCCCGCCGCAGTCAACGCTCCGCCACCGCCTACCTGGAACACAGAGATGTTGTTTGATCCCTGATTGGCAACAAACACCAGCCCGCCCGAGTTTCCAGATGCGATATACACAGGATTCGTGCCGGCACTGAAGGGCGAGCCGCTGATTGGCGTCAGCGCTCCCGAGCCGCCGATGGAGTAGCCCGATACGTCCCCGGACCCGGAATTGGCGACGTAAACAGAACTTCCGACAACCCTCACATTCACGGGCGTTGTTCCCGCCGCAATCGGCGATCCGGAAATCGATGAAAGCGAACTCCCCGCTATGGAAAACGCGAGGACGCTGTTCGTCGCCTGGTCGGCGACATAAAGAAACTTGCCGCTGGAATCGACGTCGAGCGCAGTCGGGCTGGTCCCCGCCGCAAAGGGTGAGCCGGCCGCCTGGGCCAGATTCCCGCTCGCCGGATCAACGGCATAGACCGACACCGTTCCCGCGCCCTGGTTGGCGACGAACAGCGTACTCCCGGTCATTGCCAAACCGCTCGGCCCGGCGGAAGTGGCAAGAGGCGATCCTGTTATCTCGGTCAGAAGACCGGTGCCGCCGTCCACGCTGAATACAGAAATTGAATTCGAGCCTTGGTTGGCCACCAACACGAACTTGCCGTTGGAAGTCATGACCATGGAAAGCGGGTTCACGCCTGTCTTGGGCGGCGTGGAGGTCACCGTCGTGGTGCTGAGAACCTGGGCGGTGCGGGCCGCCGAGAGCGTACCCGAACCTCCGATCGTGTACTCCGATATCCCGCCGGGCTGAACGCCGCCGGTGGAATCGAGAACGTAGGCGTAGTGGCGAGTCAGGATGATTGCGTCCGGCCGGGAGCCGGTGCCGGCCAGGTGGGTTGTGTCCGCCGTCAACCCACCTGAGCTGGAGGCCCCGAAGATTTGCACATTCGGCGTTCCCAAGCCGACAACGTATATCTTCTTGCCGTTGCTGCTGCCGCCGCACGCCGTCAGAGCCGCAGTCAGGAACACAATTGCGGCTATGGAAAATGTCCGGGCGGTCCGACGAATACTGCGCTGGGGTTCGACTGTGATGGCACGAACACGCATGGCGTTACAGTGTATATGAATTGCCCGATTGCAGAGCTGGGATGGAAAAGCTCACCGCACAACTGGCCCTGCGACTCGATCACCCTTACGCGGATGCTAAACACCGGCAAAACCCAAAAGTTGCGGTACGGACTAGAACCGGTTCTGTTTTCAAAGATGCATTTTCGCCTCAGGAAAAAGTCCCTCAGGGGCTAAAGCTCACTATTTTGGGGGCCTAGAGCGGCACGGCTGAAGCCGTGCCCTACCCAAAAACCGATTCTTGAAACCAGTTCTAATACCTGTCGTTTTGTTCAAAGCAGGGCCGACCCTGATGGCCGCCGGCCTAGTGAGTGCGTATCTCTCGCGCTATTCGGACGTAGGTCTCCTCCAATTCCTTCTTTCGCTGTTCCGGCAAGCCGAGATCTTCCAGCGCGCTAACAATGTCGTCGAACTCTGACTCGAGGCGTTCCAGCTCTGCGCAAAGCATCTCGTACCTCCATTTCCACGCCGCGGATTACGCCGCACTCCTGGCGATGAGTTCCTTCCTGCTCAATCCCAGGATCCCGTGTTTCTGGCCGATTTTCTTGAAGGCGGCAATCGCCGAATCCAGGTGATGCTTTTCGTGAGCGGCCGACATTTGGGTGCGAATGCGCGCCTGGCCCTTGGGCACCACCGGAAAGAAGAAGCCGACCGCGTACACGCCTTCCTCAAACAGATCGCGAGCAAAGTCCTGCGCTAGCTTGGCGTCGTAGAACATGACCGGCACGATCGGGCTGTCCCCTTCCTTGATGTCGAAGCCGGCCTCCTTCAGCAACCCGCGCCAATACCCGGCGTTCCATTCCAGTTTGTCGCGTCGATCGGTGCTGGCGGTGATCAGGTCCATGACTTTGAGCGCTCCCGCCACAATTACCGGCGCCACCGCGTTGGAGAAGAGGTAGGGACGCGCGCGCTGGCGGCACATCTCCACCAACTCGCGGCGTCCGCTGACGCAACCGCCGGAAGCGCCGCCCAGCGCCTTGCCCAGCGTGGTGGTGATCACGTCGATCTTGCCGAGGACCCCGCAATGCTCGTGCGTACCGCGGCCGGTGCGCCCGATGAAGCCGGTGGCGTGCGAGTCGTCGAGAAACACCATGGCGTTGTATTTTTCGGCGAGCTCGACGATTTGATCGAGCCGGGCCGTGTCGCCGTCCATCGAGAACACGCCGTCAGTGATGATCATGCGCGCGCGCTTGTCCTGGTGCTCTTGCAGCTTTCCCTCCAGGTGCTCCATATCGGAATGCTTGAAGGTGTCCTGCATGGCCTTGCACAGCCGCATGCCGTCGATGATGGAGGCGTGGACCAACCGGTCGGCGATCATCACGTCCTGCTCGTTCAGGCAAGCCTCGAAAAAGCCGGCGTTGGCGTCCATGCAGGAAGGAAACAGGAGGGTATCCTCGGTGCCAAGAAACTCGGTCAGCCGATTCTCCAGTTCGCGATGGATGTCCTGCGTGCCGCAGATGAAGCGCACCGACGACATGCCGTACCCGCGGCTGTCCAGGCCGGCGTGAGCGGCGGCGATCACGTCGGGATGACTGGACAGACCCAGGTAGTTGTTGGCGCAAACATTGATGCACCTCTTGATTTCCGCTCCGACGGGAAACTCGACCTCGATTTCCGAAGATTGCGGCGAGTGAATGAAACGTTCTTCTTTGAACAGGCCGGCGGCCTTGATCGCCTGGATGTCGGCCAGGTAGGAATTGCGGACTGCATCATGAAAGGCCATGGGCTGCCCTCCCAGTGAAGTTATGAACTCAGAGCCCGAGAAGCGGACGCCGGGGCTCACGCCACGGGGACTTGCTGGAAACGCCGCACCAGCGCCACGATGCTTTGCACGTTGTCAAAAGCCTGGGGCGTGGCGTCAGCGTCGGGAATCTTGATCGAGTACTTCCTCTCCAGGAAACGCTTGAGAGAGACCATGGAGAAGGAATCGACGATGCCCCCCGAGATCAGCGGCGTGGTTTCGGTAACCTCCCGCTCGTCGCCTTCCTCCAGGTACTCCTTGATCACATAATCGCGCACCATTTTGGCGAGTTCGTCCATTGCCCTGTTCTCCTGTTCGCGCAAACCGCTGCGCGTATCACTCGTTCATCACGGTGGAAAGATCGCCCACCGGCTCGTGAAACTCCTTGCAGCGCAAAATCCGGCGCACGATCTTGCCGCTGCGGGTCTTGGGCAAGGAATCCACGAACTCGATTTCCTGCGGCATCGCCAGCGGAGACAGCCGCTTGCGAATCCGGTTCATGATTTCCAGTTCCAGGTCCGCCGATGGCTCGTAGCCCCGCTTCAGGGTGACGTAGGCCTTGACGACCTCCATGTTGACGGGATCGGGCTTGGCCACCGCCGCCGATTCGTGCACGGCGGGATGCTCCAGCAGCGCCGACTCGATCTCGAACGGGCCGACCAGATGGCCGCCGGTATTGATCACATCGTCGTCGCGGCCCATGAACCAGAAATAGCCATCCGCATCCACCGAAGCGCGATCGCCGCAGACGTACCAGCCGTTCTTGAATTTTGTTTGAAAGCCCGCCTCGTTCCTCCAATAACTCCGGAACTGCGACGGCCAGCCGGGGCGCAGCGCGATCAGCCCGGCAACACCCGGCTGGTTGACCGGCTCATAGGTCTTGGGGTTCAGCACGGTCGCGGTGATGCCCGGAAACGGCTTGCCCATCGAACCCGGTTTGATCCGCATACCGGGGAAATTGGTGATCACGATGCAGCCGGTTTCGGTCTGCCAGAACGTGTCGTGGAAGGGTTTGCCAAACACTTCTTCCGACCAGATTACCGCCTCGGCATTGAGCGGCTCGCCCACGCTCGCCAGATAACGCAGGCTCGACAGGTCATGCTTGCGGGGAATCTCGTTCCCCTCTTTCATCAGCAGACGGATGGCGGTGGGCGCCGAGTACCAAACGGTCACGCGGCGCTTCTCGATGAACTCATACCAGCGCTCCGCGTTGAAGCCGGAATCGAGCACCACCTGCGTGATGCCGTTCGCCCACGGGCCGATGATGCCGTACGACGTGCCCGTGACCCAGCCCGGGTCGGCGTTGCACCAGTAAATGTCGTCCGGCCGCAGGTCGAGCACGTATTTGGCGGTGAGGTATTGCGAGACGATGGAGTAGTGGACGTGTTGCGCACCCTTGGGCTGGCCGGTCGTGCCCGAGGTGTAATGCAGCACGGACGGCGACTCGGCTGTCGTTGGATAGACGGCAAAATTCTCGACTCGGGACAACTGTTCCATCTGGAAGGCCGTTTCGCGTGCCTGAAGTGGCGAGTCACCGGCGTCCACCACGATGATGTGGCGCAGTTCGGGCAGTTCATCGCGAATCTTCCGCACTTTGTGCACGTGCTTTTTCTGGGTGATGATCGCCGAAGTCCTGGCGTCGGCGAGCCGCACGAACAGCGACTCGTCGCCGAAGGCGGAAAAAAGAGGCTGCGCCACCGCTCCGGTCTTCAGAATGCCGAGGAAGCCGATATACAACTCGGGAACACGGTCCAGGAAAAGGCACACGCGTTCCCCGGGCTGGATGCCGAGTTCGACCAGGAACGCGGCGATGCTGTTGGAGAGAATGCGCAGGTGATCAAAGGTGAATCGCTTCTCGTTTCCGAGATAGTCTTCCCAGATGAGCGCGAGCTTATCCGCCTGACCGAGGCGGCAAATGCGGTCGCTGCACATCCAGCCAATATTGAGCGGCTGGCCCGGCTGATAGCCCAGTTCACGCTCGGCCAGCGACCAATTGAATCCGGAGACGAGTTCCTCGTAGGAAGGCGGGGCCATAACCTGTCCGATCTCGGCGCGTGTTACTTGCTCACGATTCCAAGATGACCATCGCGCCGGTTTGTCGTTTGCTCGGAGCGATTGAAAGCCTGATGTGGCGCACCCCCAGTTGTTCGGACTCCGATTTCATTCTGTCGTGCAGCACGATTGCGCACCTGTCGCCCAGCTCGACTTCCACCTCGCGCATCATGCCCAGGTCGGCGACCTCGACTCCCAACGCCTTCAGCGTGGCTTCCTTGGCTGCGAAGCACGCGGCATAACAAAGTGCCGGTCTCCGATCCCGGCTGCATCGGCTGATCTCCCGGCTGGTGAAGATGCCGTCGCCAGACACCCATTCACCTTGCGCGAGTTCCCGTTCCACTCGGCGGGTCGCGACGAGATCGATCCCGAAGCCAACAATCATGACAGTTGCGAGGAGCAGCGCCGGATGCAAGCACCTCGCCTGCTTGCATGATGATCCACCTCAGGGGTTCAGGGTGGAGGTGAATTTTCAATTCTGCCCACCCAGGACTTCCCGAAATAGGCCGCCGGGTGCACGGTGGTCGCCACCGCAGCTAATTGCTGTCGCGAAAATTCGTGTTGAGGCTCTTAGAATGGAGGGAGCAGAGGTTCGATTGCCGCCTGCGTTCGGAGGCCGCCATGGAACTGCGACTGACCTTGCAAGAAGAACAACTGGTGGCCGAAGTTCTCCGGCAGTACCAGCGGGAACTGAGGTTGGAGATTTCGCACACCGATCACCATGAGTTCAAGTCGAGATTGCGTGAACGGGCGCAACTGCTGGAAGGAGTGCTGGAAAAGCTCGGGGTTTCGCAATTCGCCGCGAATTGATTGCCGATCAACCAGCGGCGCCAAAGGCGCACGATGGAATTCGCACCGAAGAAGATTTTGTCGTTAATTGACTTGAGCCAGGCGTCCGCCAATGTGCTGAAGTGGACAAGGCTCTTTGCGGAGAAGTTCGGTTCCGAGGTTCAGATTCTGCATGCCATGTGGCCGCCGGTTCCGCGCGCCGTCACCGAGGCCGAAGGCGAACAGTTGCTGGGGGAATTCGAAGGGCGCCGGGTGGAATTGCAACGGGCCATCCGCGCGCAGGCCGACGAGGTTTTCGGCAACCGGATTCACTGCGCAATTGCGGTTGGGGTAGGACACCCCGTCAAGGTGGTGCTGGACGGCATCGGCCACCTGCGTCCCGACCTGATTGTGTTGGGCAGCCACGGCCACGACGGCATGGCGCGCTCGTTAATGGGTTCGGTCGCGGAGAACGTGGTGCGCGAGTCGGCCTTTCCCACCCTGGTGGTCAAAGGCGCGGATTTAGCGCCGGGTCAGCAAACGCTCACCCGGCTGTTGTGCCCGGTGGACCTTACGCAATCGGCGGCGGAATTTCTGGACGCGTCGGCGAACCTGGCAAGCAGCTTCGGCGCGACTTTGGAAGTGTTCCGCGTGCTGCCCGATGGAGCAGCCGATGTGGGACAGGAAATGGACCGCCTACAGCAATGGGTGCCCGACCTGGTGCGACAACGCTGTCCGATTTCCGAGACGGTGCATACGGGCGATACCGCGGAGCAGATTGTCATCTTTGCACGCCAGCGTGCGGTGGACATCATGGTGGTGGGAGTGGAGCCTCGCAGATTTCTCGAGTACACGGTTTTGGGCCGGACGACAGAACGCGTCGTCCGCCACGGGCCATGCTCCGTTTTGCTGTTGCGGCTGGAGCCTGGGAGCAACTAGTTTTCGGCCCATGGCTCGACCAAATCGTATCCGATTACATTCCGTACATTGCTCATCTGCTTTTTGGCGGTGTCCAGCGATGCTATACCTGCGGCACGGGTGCGAAACGGTCGATCTCCACGGCAACGCCGTATTGCCCGCTAACAGAATCCGAGCGAACGATCCGCCCGTGGCAGCAAACCATCCCGCTTAACGGTAATCCGGCTTCTTCCGACAGCATGATAACCATGTCGATTTCGCTGCCTGGTTCAAAACGAGCATCGGTGAAGAAGAACAGCCCTCGGTCGCTGATGTCTTTCGTGGATGCGGCGATGCTGTGCTGACCCGTCGTAACCGTTGCCGGGGCTTCGAAGCGAATCCGCCGCTGATTGCGTCGTTCCTTAGATTTGGAGTCGTTCACTGGTATCTCCCACGCGCCTGACGGCTGATAATGCTACCGCCGATCCGCTAGTCGCAAGACATTTATCAGAGCTTGGTGGGAATGACTGTACAAGAATGGCCAAATTAAAAGGGCCGCGACATTGGTTATGCTCTAGCCGCCGGCTCCTGCGAGGGAGTTAACGACGTGGAACATGCACCGTCACAGCCCCTTGATGCGATCACTGCTTTCGCAGTTCCAAACCCCAACGGCACCTCGCAGCACCGTCGGTTTTTTCGGGTCTGGTTGTCCAGCGGATCGCTCCGCCAGACGGATCACCCAGCCTACTTTGGACTGGCGACCGATGATTGACGCCAACCCTTTCAGCCATCGACGAGGGGGGAGATTAGACACTGCACCGTCCTCTGTCAATGCCCATTTCTTGTGCAACTGTGGAAATCTCAGCCGAATTCTGCGAGGCCTGCGAATGCCCCCGCAACTGGTTCAAGCCAAGCCAAATAGAGTTGCATGATTTGGATTGACTTGCAGATGTGTTGGCGCAATATCTGAGCCTACGATTTTTCGTGATCGTCAAGCCCCTTCTTGCGCAGAGGCTACCGCCCATGTCGGACGAACTCGACTCGTTGGTGAAGCAGATGTATCAGCGAGGGATTCTCTATCGTGAGGCGGTCAGCGAATTTCAGAAGGTTTTCATAGCTTCAGCCCTGCGCGAATTTAGAGGGAACCTCTCCAACGCTGCTCCGAGATTGGGCATGCATCGGAATACTTTGACCCGGGTGATTGCTCAGCTGGGGTTGGATATTTCCGCGTTCCGCTCCCCGGTACGGCGTCCTCCCGCCAGTGTGACGGCGGCAGATCGCAAGACGATGACTCGCCGATAGCAGCTCACATCTCCCAATTTTGAACTGCCGAAACGGGAACGACCGCGTCGGCAATGTGCTCTGTGCCCTTGCGGTCTGACCCAATCCCGATCAGGCTGAGATTGGCGCGAGTCCCTCCTGCTCGCGTACGCCTGATTGCAGGAGTTGGCGATGTCAACTCTGCGGCAGTTACGCACTCGGAGCATCTGGGCAAAAGAGTACTCGTGGATTCATTCTGCTTCCTCAGCGCAAATCACTCTGCTATCGGCGTTCGCCGGATTTCTAGTCTTCGGCACGGCAGCCATGTGGAAGTGGATCGCATTGCGGGAGGGGTGGTCCCTGCTGCCCATGGCGCTGGTGTCCGATGTCGTTGCCGGCACACTCTCCGGGATTTTTATCTTTGCGGTGCTCCGCAACGCTCGTGAGCGCCGCCTGGCGATGCTGCGGCGACTCAAAGCAATCCGTGAGATGAATCACGAAATCCGGAACGCATTGGAATTGATTCAATTGTCCGCGTATTCCACCCACCACCAGCAGGCCATCGACGCCATTACGAATGCGGTCGACAGGATTCAGTGGACACTGCGGGAAATCGTCTCTCCAACGGCAGAAGCAGAGGAAACAACATCGGGCCGCGATCGAACGCCTTAGCAGCTACGGATGCTGGGAGGAGTCAGGCAATCGCGCCCGAGGCCCTCAGCCAATGCTCCGCAGGATCAACCTTGAGCGGGAGCTTGCGAGACATCGTGGCCTCGCAGCGATGGGCACGGGCTGCGATGGCGATGCTGCCCAGCTCCGCCGAGGCAGCAACGAAGTCCTTACAGTCGGCACAGAATGCAAGCAAAACGCGACCGTGTATGGACACATAGACGGAGGAGCGCTCGCTGGCCATAGATTGCACCTATGCTGTGGCATACACATTAATGCCGAATCAAGAGCTGTCAATTGGCGAATGTTAGTGCAATCCGGTCTTCCTCGCAGTCGCTTGACGGAGCGCATCTTGGCGGAGTTTTTTACCAGATTTCCACAGGGAGTCCGATTTGCACAGACTTTCTTGTGAATCCGCTCCCAGGAGCGCGCTCGAGTCACTCGATGCGCGTGGGATCGAGCACGCAGTCGAGGCAGAGACGGCGGGCCGGGGCGAAGCCCTCGCGTTTGAAGAAGGCGAGGAGATCGAAATCATCCCAGGAAACTTCAGTCCGCAGGGTGGTGACGTGGAGAGCAGCGAGATTCACCCGCAACTGCCGGAGCAAAGCCCTGGCGACGTGCTGGCCGCGGTAGGCGGGATGGACGCCGATGGCATCGAGGGACGCGGTGGGCTCGATGACGCCGTACTCGCCGTAGTAGAGCGAGGCAATGACGAAGCCGACGACGAAGCCGTCGAGTTCGGCGGCGAGCGACACCTGCAGCGCCGCCTGCTTCACAGCGCGCTCCAGCATCAGCTCAAAGTACCGAGGCCGGCGGCGTCCGGTGGCGGCTGCGTCAATGGAGACGACGGCCTCCAGGTCACGTTCGTGCATGATGCGGACAGGAAGGCTGTCCGTTTCCAGCATGCCGGGTTCGTCCACGGGTTTGGAATTCATCACGATCTCCCTTTTCACGCGCTGCCGAGGGATTGTCCACCGTCCACGCGAAGGATCTGGCCGGTAATCTGCCGCGCGCCGGGTCCGCATAGAAAGGCGACCGCGGCGGCGACGTCGGCGGGTTCGACAAAGCTTCCCAGCAGGCTTTCCGCCAGGGCAGCGTTTTGAATGTCCTGCGGCATGGATTGGGTCAGCGGAGTGAGCACCCATCCCGGTTCGACGACATTAATAAGGATGCCGAAGCGCGCCACTTCTCGGGCGGCGGTTTTGGCCAGCGCGATGAGCCCCGCCTTGCTCGCCGAATACGCCGCCGTGCCGAACTTGCCACGCGAGCCGTTGATGGAACCGATGAGCACGATGCGCCCGCCGCCGCCCGCGCGCATCAGGGGAATGGCATGGCGCAACAGCAGGAAGGCGCCGCGCAGGTTCACGCGTTGCACAACATCCCAATCTTCAACCGCAAGTTTCCACAGTACGCCTTCGCGCGAAATTCCCGCGGCGTGTACCACCAGGTCGAGGCGGCCGTACTCGCGCTGCACGGCGGCGAGGGCCGACGACACCGAAGCGTCGCTGCCGACGTCGCAAGCCTGGTAGAGCCCGCCTGGCTCCGGTTGCGCCACGTCCAGCGAAACGGCGTGCGCGCCCTGCTGCTTGAGCGCGGCAACGATGGCGGAACCGATGGCGCCCGAGCCGCCGGTCACCACCGCGATCTTGTCCTGGAGAGGTGCGTTCACGCCACCACCTCGGCGCGCCGCGCGAGGACGCGATGGCGGTACGCGCCCCAGAGCGCCGCGCCCAGCGCGCCAGCGTAAATTGAATCGGCGTGAGTGCGCACCCGCATGTCGAGTTTTTCTTCGGCGATCTTTTCTTCCAGGGCGCGCGTCAGGCCGATGTCGGAGGCGAGGCCGCCGGTAATCGCCACGTCGCCGGAGGCGCCGATGGCGCGCAGCAATTTGATGTAGCGTCCCGCCATGGAAAGGTGAATGCCTTTGAGAATATCGTTGCGCGATATACCGCGGCTGACCATGTTGATCACGTCCGTTTCCGCCAGCACGGCGCAAATGCTGCTGACCGGCTCGGGATTCTTCGCTTCGCACGACAGGGGTCCGACATCTTCCAGCATGATGCCCAGGTAGCGCGCGACGTTCTCCAGAAACTGTCCGGAACCGGAGGCGCACTGGCTGGTCATGCGATAGTTCAACACGCGGCTGCGTTCGTCAATGCACATGGCGCGCGCGTGCAGGGCGCCAACGTCGATCACGGCAGAAACGCCCGGCATCAGGAAAGCGGCGCCGCGCGCGTGCGTGGTCATGCCGTAAAAATGGCCGCTGCGAAAATCCACCAACTCGCCCTCGCCGGTGCTGGCGATGTAAGCGATATCGTCGCGGCGTACTCCGGCTGCTTGCAGCACAACTTCATAGCCTTCGCGAATGACCTTGCGCAGGTCGCGCCGGCGAATGCGCTCATTGTGCAGCGCCAGAGGTTTCGCGGCGCCGTCCGCGGCGGCCTTGACCAGCACGAACTTTGCGCCGCTGGAGCCGACGTCCACGCCGGCGGCGATGATGGTCTCGGCGCTCATGCGGCGCGACTTCCTTCGGCATCGCGCAGGGCGAATAACGCCGCACCGAGCGCTCCGGTGTAGATGGATTCGGAAGAAATATTGAGCGTGCGCTCGCCGTAATTCTGGCGGACCAGGTTCTGCAGCGCGGAGACCGCGGCGGGATTGCGCGCCACGCCGCCGGCAAAAGTGAATTCGTTGGAAATTCCTCCGGAACGCGCCAACAGCGACATGGCGCGCAGCATGATGGCGCGGTGCAGGCCGGCAAGGATGTCGGACTGCTTCTGGCCGAGCGAGAGGCGGTCGCGCAACTCGGCGCCGGCAAAGACGGTGCACGTGCTGTTGATCTTCACGCTGCAGGTGCTCTCCTGTGCGAGCGTGCCGAGTTCGTGCAGGCCAAGGTTCATTTCGTCGGCAATGTAACCAAGATAGCGGCCGCACCCGGCGGCGCAGCGGTCGTTCATCTGGAAGCTGGTGACGATGCCGGCGGCATCGACCTGAATCGCCTTGGTGTCCTGGCCGCCGATGTCGAGCACGGTGCGCGTGCCGGGAAACATGGCGTGCGCGCCGAGGCCGTGGCAAAGGATCTCGCTGCGAATCTTCTCTTTGGGAAATGGAAGCCGCTGGCGCCCGTATCCCGTGCCGACCATGCCCACGATGTGGAATTCGAGCGCGCGCACCGAGGTGATGGCGGAACGAAGACTGGGGGCACGCTCACGAATGGGCGCCGGCGAAGTGGCGAGGGTCTGCTCGAGAGCGGCGGCGGCGTGGCGCCCGAAGGCACCGTCGGTGGCCGCGTTTTCCACTTCCAGGATGGTGGCATCAAACAAGCCGCAGAGAACGTCGAAGGAGATGCGCTTCGGATCGCTGCACTGCTCGGCGAGTTGCATGTAGTCGGCGGCGGCCAGGTCGCGGAAGAAATCGCTCTTGCGCACCGCCAGTTCGCTGAAATGCTCGGTGACCCGGGAGCGCATGGAGTCGCAGATACGCTTCAGGGATTCGTTGATGGCGTCGCGGTTGGAGGCGTAGCGGGGCGCGCCGGCACAGCGATGAAGCCCGGACTCGAGGCGGTCGAGTTGTTCCAGGTGCTGTTGACGGCGGAAATTGCGCCCCAGAGGTCCGAGAAATTTGTTCTCCATACCCGTGAATTCGGGATCGGCGGCGAGCGCCTGGCGGACGAGTTCGAATCTGGACTGCACCAGGGCTTCCTCGCGAACGATCTGCGACGCGACCTCGTAATTGCTGCGGGTGTTCGTGATCCCGCGCCCGATGACGCGGCCCGCACGGTCGAGCGCGACGGCTTTCGTCGTGGTCGAGCCGAGATCGATGCCCAGCACAATTTCCACCGCGCTCATGCGCTCACCCGCTTTTGCTCGAGCATCTGGAGGTAGCTCTCGATGCGGTTCTTGATATTGGCGGAGGAAAAGTAGCGCGGGTCCACCAGATCGCTCTCGATGAAGCCGCCGGGGACGCCGGTGCGCTGCTCGAGCTGGCGCAGCATGAGCAGTTGGCCGACGCTGAAGGAATTACAACTCTTGACGCTGTTGATCATGAACCCGTCGGCGCGGTACTCGCGGATGTAGCGCTCCAGCAGATCGACGCGCGCCGGCAAGCCCAGGTTGGTATAGCAGCCGAGGCAGTATTCGGCGAGGCTTTCCAGCGGGCGGTTGGGGTCGTGGCGGAAGCCGCGGTCGTAGAGCCCGCCGACCTTGGTGTAGGTGCTGGCGACGACGACGGCGCCCTCGTCGTAGAACATTTTCCAGAACTCGCGGAAGCTGGTCCAGTTGGGCGGGCCTTCGACGACGAGACGGTAGCGCTGCCGCTCCATCGTGCCCTCGGGCGTGATGGGGCCGAGGCCGAGGCGGATTCGCTCGGCGATTTCTTCGCGCAGCACGCGGTAGTAGTCGACGCCTTCGGCAGTGCCGCGGAAGGCGGTGAACATCGGCCCGATGTAGTAGACGCCGCCGAAGTAGGCGTCAATCGGAGAGGGCTCGTGCTTCGCGCTCTCCAGCACCCAGACCAGATCGTCTTCGGCGTGCGCGGAGAGGGCGAGCATCTCCGACAGGCGCGCCTCGTCGTAGCGGCGTCCGCTGACCTGCTCCAGCTTGGGGATAACCTCGGTGCGAAGCTGCTGCACAACGTAATCCACATGGTGCGGTTCAATGCGGCCGTTGGCGAGGTACGGCACGTGCAGCATGGCGACCGGGCATTGATATTCCTGCCGCAGAAGTTCGAACCACTTCAGAAACGTGAAACAGCCGGTGTAGGAAAGCAGCAGCAGGTCGGGGCGCGGCAGTACAACGCCGGTCGGGCCAACGTTGCCGGACTTCAGCATGCCGATGTCGCACTTCACGTAGGTGCAAACATCTTCGCTATGGCCCTGCTTTTCCGCTTCCGCGATGAAGTTGGCCGAGAGCTTGCGCATGCCCGACTGCAGCGCGTTGATTTCCGGAAGGATCGGCAGCAGGTCGAAGGAGCGCAGCAATTCCGTGAGGTTGCCGGGAACGAAGGTGGAAACGACTCGCTGGCCGGTTTCGCGCGCCCGCCCCAGAGACTCGTAGTAATTCCCCACGAGCTCTTTCTGCAGCACCATGCTGCGCTCTTTCTGCACGGTCGTATCCTGCAATCCGCTCATGCCTCGCTCCACAGCCGGATGGAATCCGAGAACGTGCCGGCCTGTTCGCGGATGACGGCGAACTGTCCCGTGTCCTCGGAATACTTGAACTGCGTGTGGGGAATGCGCTCGCGCTCCAGCGCCGCCACCAGCATGGGCTGTTCGAGCAGCGCGGGATCACAAAAACTGGGCGCGCAAAAAATGACGCCGTCGGCGCGGTTGCGGCGTACCGAATCCACGAGCCACCGCCCGCGCTCGCCGTCCGGCGCGTAGCACGAGGCGGTGGAAACGCTGTGCGCCAGGTAAGCGTGCGCGAGGTTTTCGATGGGATTGCCGTCTTCCGGCACGTCGGCGGTGAACCAGCGCAACCCGAGCAGCAGGTCGTCGTCCACGATCCAACAGCCCGCACGTTCCAGGGTCATGAGCAAGGCCACCGGAGGCTGCTCGCAGAACATGCCGGTCAGCACAATCCGGCTGCGATCTTCGGGCTGGCTCGGCTCCTGCGAGGCCAGATCGAGGTAGCGGCGCACCATCGTGGTGTGCTCCTCCGCGGGAAGCACACTGCCGGCTCGCAATACCGCATAAACCTGCGCGATGGGGTAGAGCCACGGCGATTGGCTGCGTGCCTGGTAGAGTTCCCGGAGCACCCGGCGGTTCTGGTTGTACACCTGAATGCTGCTGCGGAGATCCTCATCGGAAATCGGCCGGCCGGCCAGTCGAACCATGTCGTCGCGCATCGCCGCCAATTCCCGCCGCCAGAATTCGCCTCCGACACGAGCGTCGTAATTCTGGGGAAGGTCCACATAGCGGACATAGCGGCCGGGAAAAAGCATGCTCCACATGCCGCTCAGATTGCGGATCACATCGCAAATGGATGGGAACAACATGCCCTCGAGCGCGTCCAGGCGTCCCGAAAGCGCAAGTTCGATCGTGCTGCGCGGGATGTGGCAGATGTAGCTCTGGAAGTAGGCGTCGCCGCGGATGATCTCCAGCCGATCGCCGCCGCCGAAGATGCCGACCGGCAGCATCCCAGCCGCGTGAATCAGTTCCCGCGGGACATACATCGGCATGTAGCCGATCGCCTTCCGTCCGGGTGCGGCGGACTTCCATTCCGCAATCGCCTTGAAGTCAATATCCTCGTACAGTGCCTGCGCGTGGCCGAGAATGGCTTCGAGTTCCCGGTTCACGGAGTCGCTTCCTTTTTCTTCATGCCCGGCGTGATTTCCGCGATCAACTCCTCACTCCAGCGCGCACCTTCCGCGAGACGCTGGCGCAGGCGCACGAAGTCCACCTCGCGCTGCTGTTTAGGCCCGTAGTGGAATGCGCGGAAGCCGGCGTTGCCCTCGGTCATCATGTTCAGCGCCAGCCACGAGCGGTTGGTTTCGCGATTGCGGTCCCAGTGTTCCAACTTGTGCTTGCGCACGCTTTCGATGGTCTTGGTGAGGCAGTCCGGCATGGTGTGCAGCAGCTTGGTACAGAGCTGCTCAACGGCGTCATCGAGCAACGCGAGATCAATCGCTCCCTTGGACATCACGGCCTTGCCGGCTTCGCGGGCGTCACCGATTTTCCAGTCTCCGAATACACGGCGGCCAAACTCGTCGAACTCGCGGTCGGTCACCACCAGCGGGTTGGAAACGTATTTGCTGTCCACCATGAGCGCGGGCACGATCTGCGTCAGTCCGCCGAGGCGATAGAACCGATGCGCGCTCCAGGGCTCACACAGCGTGGCGCTGTACATCGCGTGTTCGATCCCGACGAACAGCGGCAGGAAATCGGTGCTGCCGCCGTCGGGCGCCGAACCGTGCCGCGGCCCGGCCTGCCCGAACATCGCAAGATCGCTGGCCACGGAAAAGTCGCAGGCCATGCCGATCTCCTGCCCGCCGCCAACGCGCATCCCGTTCACGCGACAGATGACCGGCTTGTCGCAGTGCAGGATGGCGGTGACCATGTCGTTGAACAGCCGCATGTATTGGCGGTATTCGCCGGGCGCGCCGGCGTAGACCTCGGCGTACTCCCGGGTGTTGCCGCCGGTGCAGAAGGCCTGCGTGCCCGCGCCGGTCAGCACCACCGCCACGGCGGCGCGGTCGTTGCCGGCCTGGCGCAGCGCGAGGATGACTTCTTTGATCATCGTGGTGGTGTAGCTGTTCAACTCGCGCGGGTTGTTGAGGATGATCCACACGTTGTGGAGCCCGTTGACGAGCTTGCCGTCACGATCGCGCGCCGGCTTGCGCTCGATCAGGATTTCGCTCGGACAAAACTTTTCGACCAGGTTGTGGTCCTTCATGGTTTCGATCCTTGTTGCTGACAGACCAGCACGGCTCGGCGACGCAGTTGATGGTGATGGGCTGCTTCCAGTACCTGCACGGCTTCGTCCAGGGGGTGGAGTTCGACGAAGGGCGCCAGTTGCACTTTGCCGTCGAGCACCATCGCGAGCGCGTGTGGGTACTGATCGGGAGGGCAGCCCCAGTTGCCGCGCGCGGTGGCGTCAAAGGCCATCAGGTTGGAGAGGCGCAATTCTACTTTTTGCGCGGTGTATCCGACGACCGCCAGATGAGCGCCGGGATCGAGCAGGCTGAATGCGGTCTGCTGGCCGGCGGTGGTGCCGCTGGTTTCAAAGATCTTGAGGCCAATGCCGCGCCGGCCACTCTGTTTCACGAAAGAGCGCACCGCGGAACGTACGTCAGCGCATTCAAGGCTGTTCACGGTGAGTGCGGCGCCGTGTTGTGCGGCAAGTTCCAGGCGACCGTTATCAACGTCAATCGCCACCACGGCTGCGCCCATGGCGGCCGCGATCTGCGCGCCGAAACCCCCGATTCCGCCGACGCCGACGAAGATGCCGACGTTGTCCGCGCCGAGGCCGGAGCGGCGAATCGCCTCGTAGGGAGTGGTCACCGCGTCGGCCACCACCGACAGCATCTCCAGCGTGATGCCGCCGGGCAGTTGGTCGGGGACCGGGCAGAGGCCGCGCGCTGGCACGCGGACGTGCGTGGCGAATCCACCATCGCCATCATTGCCCGGCATGAACTGCCTGCGGCAGATGGTGGCATGGCCGCAGCCACAAGCGTCGCAGGCGCCGCAGGGAATCACGGCGGGCACGATGACCGAGCGCCCCAGCCATTCCCTGGCCTGTTCCCCCGCGAGCACGACGCGCCCGGAGATCTCGTGGCCAAGGATCAAAGGCAGGACATGGCGGGTGGGAACGCCGTCGTAGGCAAATCCGATGTCGGTGTGACAGACGCCGCAGCCGGCAACCCGGATGAGGACATCATCCGCCGCGAGGTGCGGCGGGGCTGCCTCGACCCGCTCGAATTTTCCTTGGGCGACTAAAGCCAGGCCTTGCACGGCAGCGGGCGCGGCACAACCCGGTTGCGCAGACGGGAGGGCAGCCATGGTCATCCCCATTAGAACGAACGTTCGATATATGCAAGGCTACGTTGCCTCGGGCGACCCGGCTGTGACCGCCATCACGCCCCGCTGTGACACAGGGGCGACCTTTTTTTCTGCTGGCCACGGCGTCCGCCCGTCGAGTTGGAGTGGAATGCGCCGCTAGGGAATGAAGATCGGCTGGACTGTTCAAGGCAAGCCTTTCCACCGCGGCCTGACCATCTGGTGCGGGATGGACGCGCAGATAAGAATGCCGAGCGCTACCCTGTTCTCACGCGTAATCGATGGGGTGGCTCTTCAGCCAGCGCCGATCGCGCGCCGCGGCCACATTCGTTATTGCACCGCGAGCGACGGTTCCAGCGAAGGTGTGGCTGCTCCATGCGAAACTTGCAGCAAAGCCGACGGCGCCGCCGAGAGCACCATAGGCAACCGCCCGGACCGCAAGCTGGTGTTTCCTGCCCAGGTACCCGCCCAACACGCCGATGCATGCACCAAGGGTCGCGAGCTTCAATGCTTTCTTGTTCACATCGGCGAGAAACGGAGAGATCGGACCCCCGTTCAGAAACGCCGTGCGGCCTTTGCTCGCTCCCTGGAGGCCGGAACCAACAAGCTCCCGCCCGTAACCGACGATTGATGCAACCCGCTCGTGTAGATTCATAGCAGGGATGCTCCCAGAAGCCCGGTCTATGATCTCGCGGCTTGTCCCCCGGTGCAAGTGACGGGGGTCACGCGAACGAGTGCGGGCACAAGCGATTCTCGAGGACTCCGGCTAAGTCGTCAAGAATCATGCTGGCCAGGAACGGAATCGAACCGCCGACGCCAGCCATTTCAGGGCTGTAGTCGCCCTAAGCTGTCGGTTGGGGCAAGATCCGCGCCAAGAGACGCAACAAAGTCCTCGACAGCGGGTTGCAACAGATAGCCTCTTTACCACAAGGAGTTTCACCGGACGGGAAAGGCCCCTTAACCGAGGAGGGCCGTCGCGGGAAGGAAGGTAACCCATGTTCACCAGGAAAATGAAGCTGGCCTTTGCGGCGTCGCTGGTGCTGATGCTGTGCGGCGCGAGCTTCGCCCAGGAGCAAAAGCACAACCGGGTATACAAACATCAACAAGGTTCTCGTGACGGGCAAAATGAACGCGCTCGCAACCGCAGCTATCGCACGCCCGACCACAGCTATCGCACGCCCGACCACCGCCAGGACGGATACCACGGGAATGGCCAGTACGGTCGCTATCCCAACGCTCCGTATCGCGGCTCTGGCAACGGCACTTACCGCACTAGTCCCTACTACGGGAATGGCCAGTACGGTGGCTATCCCAACGGTCCGTATAGTGGCTATGGCAACGGCCCTTACGGCAATAGTCCCTACTACGGGAATGGCCAGTACGGTCGTTATCCCAACGGTCCGTATGGTGGCTATGGCAACGGCAGTTACGGCAACGGAAGCTACGGCCAGTACGGCGGCTACGGCAGCAACGATCCAAGTAGCATTGGGTACAGGAACGGCTACAACACCGGCCTGTCTTACGGGGCGGCGGACCGCAATAACGGTCACAGCTACCGTCCGACCTACAGCAGCACCTATGGGAACGGCACCAGTGGCTACCACTCCTCCATGGGCAGCCAGACGGCGTACAAGAATGCGTTCCGGCAAGGCTACCAGGCCGGCTACCAACGCGGCTACGGCTCCGGCGGCGGCTACGGCGGCTACGGCGGACGCAGGTACTAGTCGCGAGTCGCGCGTAAGTAAAAATTGCGGGCCATACGGCCCGCGATTTTTTTATGTGGGTGCCGCAGATTGCACGCAAGGTCGCACCCGAGAACAAACATCTTTCCCGCTCTCGTGAAAGCATCATCGAGGAGGACTTGCCGCTTTGTTCAGGAATGCAATTGTTCGTATCCCGGGAAGTAATTTTGGAAAGGGGCTCACCACCGCCGGCCTGGGGGTTCCGCGCTATGACAACGTGGTGCAACAGCATTCACGCTATCGCGAAGCGCTGGAGGAATGCGGCCTCACGATCACAACCCTGGACGCCGATCTCCGTTATCCTGACTCGACCTTTGTGGAGGATACAGCGGTACTGACCCCGCGCACCGCGATTTTGACGCGCCCTGGAGCCTCGAGCCGCAAGGGCGAGGTCGCTGCCATCCGCGAGACAATCCGCAGCTTCTTTCCGGCCACACTGGAAATTGAGGCGCCGGGAACGCTCGACGGAGGCGACATCTGCAAGGCTGAAGATCACTTCTTTCTCGGCCTGTCGCACCGCACCAACGAAGGGGGCATCTGGCAACTGGCTGCACATCTTGCCGGTCTGGGTTACACCTCCTCCGTGATCGATGTACGCGGAATGACCAGCATTCTTCACCTGAAGAGCGGCATCTCCTACATCGGCAACAACACCATGGTCGCGATGGAAGAGATGGCGGGAAATGATCTCTTTCGCGACTACGAACTGATTCGAGTTCCCTTGCAAGAAAGCTATGCCGCCAACTGCGTTCGCGTGAATGAGCGAGTGCTGGTGGCAGCCGGATATCCGCATCTCACGGCGGAACTTGTCGCTCGTGGATTCAATCCTCTGGTGCTCGATATGTCAGAGTTTCAAAAGATGGACGGCGGCCTCAGTTGTCTTTCCTTACGGTTCTAGCAAATCACACACATGCGTGACCGCCGCCGCTGTCAACACGCCGGCGCACATCCAGAGTTGTAGTGGAGCGGTCGAGCACAAACAGCCCTGGTTGTAGTGCCACCGCTCGCTCGCCGGGAGGCCGTATGTCTGCTCCCTTGTTGCCCATTCGAGAGATCACCGCCAAACTTAACATTCCGGATGTGTTCGTCGAACCATGGGGTACACACGTCGCCAAGCTGCGGCTGGAACTGTTGTCTGCGCCTCGGCCGCCGGGCCGACGGCGGTTGATTCTGGTCACGGCGATGACTTCCACCAGCAGCGGCGAGGGGAAAACGGTCACCTCGATCGGATTGGCCCAGGCGCTCGAACGGATCGGCAAGACGTCGATCGTAACTCTCCGGGAGCCGTCGCTGGGACCCGTGTTCGGCCTGAAGGGTGGAGCCACCGGTGGCGGCCGCTCCGAGGTGCTGCCCAGCGACCGGATCAACTTGCACTTCAGCGGCGATTTCCATGCTGTGACTTCCGCCAACAACCTGCTGGCGGCGATGCTTGACGCCCACATTCACCACGGAAATGCGTTACGCGCCGACGTGAACAATGTGCTCTGGCCGCGCACGATGGACATGAACGATCGAGCGCTGCGCACCATCGTCAGCGGCCTGGGCGGGCTCACGAACGGGCCGGCACGCGAGACCGGGTTCGTGATCACGGCAGCGTCGGAAATCATGGCCATCCTGGGCCTGACTTGCAGCCGCCAGGACTTGCGGCGGCGACTGGACCAGGTGGTGGTCGCGCTCGACTACGAGGGCAAAGCCATTCGCGCGCAGGATCTACATGCAACCGGCGCCATGATGGTGCTGCTGAACGATGCCATCATGCCGAATCTTGTGCAGACCACTGAGCACACGCCGGCCATCGTCCATACCGGTCCTTTTGCGAACATCGCCCATGGAACCAGCAGCGTGCTGGCACAGCGCATGGCGCTGCAGATGGCCGATTACGTGGTGAACGAAACGGGGTTCGCGGCGGATCTGGGCGCGGAGAAATACTTTGACCTGGTGATGCCATCGTCCGGCCTGCAGCCGTCGGCCGCCGTGCTCATCGTCTCCGTTCGATCGATCATCAGGCAAGGCGGAAAAAACGCAAGCACACTGCCGCTCAGGGCCGGCTTCCAGCCAGGGTTCGAGAACATCGCCAAGCACATCGAAACGCTGCGGAAGTTTGGCGTGCCGGTGGTGGTCGCAATCAACAAGTTCCCGAGTGACACGGTGGAGCAGCTTGCTGCGATCGGCATCTTCTGCCGCGAGTTTGGCGTAGAGTCCGCCGTTTCGGAGGTCTATGAACAGGGAGGAGCGGGCGGCATAGACCTGGCCGAAAAGGTCGTCACTGCAACTGAACAAGCCGGCGTGGGCTGCGGCCGCACCCTCTACACGCCCGATCGGCCGCTGCGAGAAAAAATCGAGACGATTGCCCGCGAAGTTTATGGAGCAAGTGACGTCGCGTTCGAACCCGCAGCCCGAAAGAAATTGGACGTCTTCACGCAACGAGGCTACGCCCACTTGCCGGTATGTATGGCCAAGACCCAGGCCTCCCTGACGGATGATCCGGAAGTATTGGGCGCTCCTCGCAATTGGACGTTGACCGTGAGAGACGCTGGATTGTTCGCTGGAGCCGGCTTTGTTGTGGCCGTCACCGGGGAGATGATGCTCATGCCCGGTCTGGGCAAATCCCCCCAGGCAGTGCGGGTGGACGTGGACGATGAGACGGGCACAATTCAGGGCCTGATTTGAGAGTTGGGCGCAAACATCAATTCAGTTTGCTTGAAGAATGATCGGTTCTGCCCGCTACTGGACACAAGCGGCGAAAAACTGCGGACTTACAGCATCCAGGCCCGCGGTTCGGCCCTGGGCGGTTGTGCTTTACCTGCATCTGTTGTCGGTTTGGCAACGGCAGTTTGCCGGGAGATCAACCGCTTGGGGGGACCCTTACGTGGCCGCTCCATGTTGAAATGTCCGGACATCGCAGGCGGATTGTGCGACCGATTGGACGCGCGATTTGCCTGACATGTATGAGGTGTAGGTTGCTTACTCGACATGTTCTCCTACTCGCTTATCGCGCTGGCTACCGAAGTTCAATAGAGCCGGAAATTAACCTCCACATTGATCTGCACGGCCACCGGAACACCGTCTTTGCGGGCGGGCTCGAATCGCCAAGTGCGAATGGCTTCGATCGCTTTCTCATCCAGGCCCATGCCAAGTGTCCGCTGAACGCGAATCTTTTGCGTGTGTCCGTCCGACCCCACGATGAGCCATAGAACCACCGTACCCTGATACTTGGCCTTGCGCGCTTCCTCGGAGAATTCCGGATCGGGCGCGTAAATTACGCGCGGCGCAGTGACGCCGCCGCCGACTCGATACACGCCACCCCCCATCCCCCCGCCCCAGCCCGGTCCGACGCCGGGACCCCGACCGGAGCCCACACCGCCGCCGCTACCGCTCCCGATTCCCCCGCCCGAGCCGGTTCCGCTCGATGGCGGTCCCAGCACAGACGACAGCGGGTCCCCGAGCGGACCGGCCTGTTGCAGCAGTTGAAGCTCGGGCGGGACCACGACGGTGGCCTCGGCGACGAGCTTAGGAGTCTCATTGCGAATCACCACCATGGGAGGTGTGATCTGCTCGCGCGAGAATTTTGGCAACACGCCTTTGGATGCCGCCAGTTTGTCACGATCTCCGCCGCCACCGCCACCGCCTGCTCTTGTCGATGCGGGCGGGAGAATATACGGGCTCACATCCGACACCAGCCCGATCACCTGCTGCTTAATTTCACTGCGGTGATGCATCACGTAAGTGCCTGACGTCAGAAGCACCACGATGGCGAGCACGTGTACGAGAAAAGACAAAACGAAGGTACTAGGGCGAGTCGTGTAGAGCCCATAACCCTCGGCGAAGAGGGTGGGCAGAACGGTCGGCTCCGGGGCAGAGCACGCCTGCGGGTGCTCCGCAATTCGAGGCGAAGCTAACCCGAGCATCGTGAATCAAGTATAGCCCTGGGAGGGCCTCGCCTCTTATCACTTCACTCTTGTGGATAGCCCTCCCGTTCCCGGCGTGGGAAATAGGTCCGCATACATGGTTCCCAATTCGGTCGGTGAATGATCGTTAGGTTGAGTCCGCGTCAACGGCCCAGGCCCAATCAGAAGCAGGCAGAGAGCTAGCGCGCGATTCTGTCTACAGCATGCCGCCCGTGCTCACTGTCAGCATGTTTAAGGCGGTTTCAATCTTCAGAATGGCTTCCTCGAGTTCGGGGTGCTGGTCGAGTCTTTTGCGTAAACTGTCGAGCAGCCGATGAGCCTCCTCGAGATGCTGGGCCGCGTTTGCCTGTTGTTCCGGTGAAGGCGGGTTGGTTGGCGTTTCGGTCATTTCAGTCCTCCATCTGCGCCTCGGCCGTCGTGCACCGGCCGGCTCTAGTTCCGATACCAGTCATCGCGGACCAGGGGTAGCCGGCTGTCACCGCGCTCAGGTTTCGCCAGCAACGTCTGATAGATGTTCACCCGCCCGCTCGCGAAACGATGCGCCGAGCCTGCCATGTATAGTCTCCAGATGCGATAGGTGCTGTCGTTGGTGATTCGGCGCGCTTGCTCGGCATGGTCTTCGAGTCTCTGCACCCACCGTTTCAGGGTCAAGATGTAATGCTCGCGCAGGCTCTCCACATCCCTCACCTCGAACCCGCTGATTTCCGCCGCATGCAAACTCTCGTTGATGGGCACTAACTCGCCATCCGGAAACACGTACGTGTTGGAAAACGACGCCTTGGGCAGAGGCCATGTCGCCGAGTAGGCGATCCCGTGGTTCAGGAATACGCCCCCGCCTTTCAGTAGCTGCCATGCGCGCGAGAAGTATTCGGGCAGGCATTTCTTGCCCACGTGTTCAAACATGCCCACGCTGACGATCTTGTCATACTGTTCGCTGCCATCGAGGTCACGATAGTCGCGTAGCTCGACGCGGCACCGGTTCTCCAGCCCGGCCGCGCGAATCCGCTCCCCGGCCACCTCTGCCTGGGCCGCGCTGATGGTGATTCCATACGCATCCACGCCATAGTGCTCCGCCGCGTGCTGGACGAGAGCGCCCCAGCCGCAGCCGATATCCAGGAGACGTTCGCCGCGGCACAGCCGCAGTTTTCGGCAGATGTAGTCCAGCTTGCGCACCTGCGCCGCGTCCAGATCATCTTGCGCAGTCTGAAAATAGGCACAGGAATAAACCAGCCGTGAATCGAGCCAGAGCGCGTAGAACTCGGCTGGCAGGTCGTAGTGATAGCGGATCGCCTGCCGATCGCGGCCTTTGGAATGGAGCCACCCATGGAGGCGGGGCGCCCGGTGAAGGAGTCGCAGGTGACCGCTCGGCGGCAATCTGCGTACGAGCGCTCCCATGCGAAGACGTTTTGCCAGCGGAAATTCCTGTCGCAGAAGATAGTCGCCGAATTCCAGAGCGGTGCCGATGTCGCCCTCAATATCGAATTCGTCGTTTACGTAGGCTTCGCCCATCCCCTGCTCGGTCGGAAGATCGCACATCTGCCGCACTGCGTCGGGATGCTTGATGACGAGAGTGCAGCGCGGCTGGCCGCCGCCGCACGTGCTTCCGTCCCACAATCGGATCTGCAAGTCGCCTTTGCCGTAGCCCGCGAGAAGAGTTTCGAAAAGCTCGATTGCGGCTTGGGCCGGAACTTCTCTGACGGCATTTTCGGCTAACGCGCCCATGAGTCTCACCTCCTCGGCTGCCTCGAGGTGCAGGTCACTTTTGCCTAGAAACCATCTTGCAGCAGGATCCGGCCAAGTACAACCTTCAGCGGGCGCCTGTCGCCGAAATCCCGAATTGGTAAGAACTGTCAGCGAAAGCTCACCGGGGCTCCGTTGCCGATGGCAGCCTGCACCGTCGTCAGTGCCTATGCGGCGTTGGTGAACAACTCGGCCCGATTGTGCCCTCGGACCCGGAGGGCGCGGTCGGCGGCATGTCCCATCTCCTTATAAAACCACAGGCACACTGGCGTCAGCTCTGCCACTGGATGGGCGGACACCGACCGTCGATTCGATTCAGGCCACAAGCAGCGGCACAGGTGAACGCATCTTCCATCTCCCGCCGCGTGACGCAACGGGCGATCTTGCCGTAATGATCTTGGTCGACGCAGCCGGCGGGATGGTACTGCGACATCAGGTTGACGTACGTGTCAGGTCCGAGTTCCTGGGCAATCCAGCGCAGGACGTGCGGCGTACCCGCCAGGCCGTCCGGCATCACCAGGTGACGCAGCAGAACACCGCGCGAGGCAATGCCGTCTTGATCGAGAACCAACGGACCGACCTGACGATGCATTTCCTTGATCGCGCTACGGGCGGCCTCGGGGTAATCGGCGGCGTGGGAACAACACGTGGCGACATCGGCGTCCCAGTACTTGAAATCGGGCATGTAGATATCCACCACGCCGTCCAGCAGAGCGAGCGCGTCCAGGCAGTCGTAGCCGCTTGTGTTGTACACCAGGGGAAGATGCAAACCCGCGTCCACTGCCAGCAGCAGCGCTTCCAGGATTTGAGGGACGACGTGCGAAGGCGTCACCAGGTTGATGTTGTGACAGCCGCGTTTCTGCAGGTCAAGAAACATTGCCGCCAATTCCGGTGCGGTGGTGGCCCGTCCTTGACCGCCCCAGCTTATTTCGTAGTTCTGGCAGAACACGCAGCGTAAATTGCAGTGCGCGAAGAAGACGGTTCCCGATCCGCGGGCGCCGCTGAGGCATCGTTCTTCACCGAAATGCGGACCGTAGCTACTCACAATGGCGTGGCGGCCGGTGCGGCAAACGGAGGTTTCGTCGTTCAGCCGGTCCGCACCGCATCGTCGGGGACACAATTGGCAGTCGGCGAGCACGGCGACGGCGCGTTCGGCCCGGCCGCGCAGTTCACCGTTCTTCCACAGCTCAATGTACGCCGCTCGAAACTGGCGGCGATCCGGCGCATGTTTCCGCAGTGCCATAGGACCCGTGTGCGACCAAAGCGATTCTAGTTCCTTGGACGAGAAGAAAATATGCGCGGTGAGTGCGGCGGAGCGACATTCCCCCTTTGGGCACCGCGCCCGTGCTCACGAGCTCCAGCGGCGGAAAAAGAGTGCTTCGTGCGCAATCGGCGCGGCTTTCGCCGTCAAGGCGGCTCGCTGTTGTTCGCTGAGGGGCGTGAACTCGCGCGCGAGCCGGACATTTTCGGCCAACTGCTCGACCGAATCGCATCCAATCACCACGGTGCTGACCGGCAGCGACAGCACATAGTAAAACGCGTCCCGGATGCCCAGTGGGCCAGGCTGCTTTTTCCCCGGCGCATACGGCCCGACCGCGGGCCAGTTCGACAGCAGGCGCCCGCGCGCGGGAATCTTCATGCCGATGATGCCCATCTGTTTTTCAACCGCCATCGGCAGCAGTTTTTGCTCAAAGCTGAGGTGGTGCGGGTCGGCCGCGTTCACCGCCATTAGAATCTGGTCGAAGGGAAACCGCCGCAAGCATTCCATGAGCACTTCAGGATCGGTGTGGCCGGTCACGCCGAGGAAGCGCACCAACTTCTGCTCGCGCGCTTGCTGCATCGCCTCGATGGCGCCGCCCTTGGCGAAGATCTGGTTCACTTCGTCCATGGAGCTGACGTGGTGCAGTTGCCACGCGTCAAGGTGGTCGGTGTTCAACAAGCGCAGGGATTCCTCCAGCAGTTTGAGCGAGCCGTCGCGGGTACGGTCGTGCGTTTTACTGGCGAGATAGACCTCCTTCCGGCGACGCTTCATCACCTGACCGATATAGCGCTGGCTCCAACGTCCGCTTCCTCCGTACTGCGGCGCTGTATCGATGTAGTTGATGCCGAGATCGATCGCCTTCTCGACAATGGCGACCGCCTCCGCCTCTTTGTTGGGCTGCTCGACTGTCGCCTGCCCGCCAAGACTGAAAATACCTACGCGAAACCCGGTGCGGCCCAGATTGCGCGTCGGCAGTGCCTGCGGCGTCGCCGGGTTGAAGGGCAGCAGCGGCTCGGCAATCGCCACTTTCTCGGCCATGCCCTCTGCCACCAGTCCAGCCGTCAGCACGCCCGTCGCCTTCATAAAATTGCGCCGCGAACTCGAACTGGGCTTCCCATTTGCCTCGCTGCTCATGATTGCCTCCCGCACCGCTGTTTGCCGGGCAGGTTCGACCGTCAGTTGCTGAGGCGATCGGTGAATCTGCCGGCGCGAGCGCTCCTATTTTGCTTGACAATGATGACTCACGCCGACCAGGTGGGAGTCACAGATTGCATCACCGTCACTATAATGACTCCCGAAACGGAACGGCATTCGCACATACCGGAGTTGCCGAGTGTGCAGCGGCACGTAATCGTGGGAAGCTTAGACATAAACGAAATAAGCGTTGCACGCTTGTTCAAAGCCTTGCCAATGGCGTCCGCCTACGCTTGGCCGGGGAAATAATCGTGAGGGTGCTGCTCATCTCGAGCAACAACGTGACCAGCGGCTTGGAAACCCCCTTGCCGCTGGGCCTGGCTTGCGTTGCCGCCGCGACGGAGAAAGCCGGGCATGAAGTACGGTTGTTGGCGTTGGCGTCGGAAGCCACTTGGGAAACGGCGATCCGGAATGCGATCGCGCAACTGCACCCCGAGGTCATCGGCATCTCGGTCAGGAACATTGACGACCAGAACATGCAGGGCGCGCACTTCTTCCTCGCGCCACTAAAACAATTAGTTGCGGTTTGTCGCAAGGTTTCGCGTGCTCCCGTCGTCTTGGGGGGCGCCGGCTACAGCATTTTCCCCGGAAGCGCTTTGACATTCCTGGGCGCCGACTTCGGAATTCAGGGCGAAGGTGAGATCACGTTTCCCGCTCTGTTGTCCTGGCTGGAGGCGGGCCGTCGAACCGCCGCGCCTCCCGGGGTATATCTGCCGAATCGCGCGGCCCTACAACGAAGCTATGTCGAATCCTTGGACACGCTGCGTTTGCCGGAACCTCGCTTGTGGTTGGACTCCACCGATACGGCGGCGCGAGTTCCGGTGCAGAGCCGGCGCGGTTGCCCGCTGGATTGCGTCTTTTGCTCCACCAGTGCAATTGAGGGCAAACCAGTGCGCAAGCGGTCACCGGAATTGGTGGTCGCATGGATCGCCGAAGTCTACGCACGAGGATTCCGGAACTTCCATTTCGTGGACAATACCTTCAATCTCCCGCTGTCCTACGCCAAAGACCTGTGTGGCAGGGTGATCAACTCAGGACTCGACCTCGACTGGTGGGCCATTGTCTACCCGAAATGGGTTGACGTTGAGTTGGTGCAGTTGATGGCCAAGGCAGGGTGTACGCAGATCAGCCTGGGATTCGAGAGCGGGTCGGAACCCATACTGCGGATGTTGAATAAGCGGTTTAATCGCACCGAAGTCCAAATCATCTCCGAGATGTTTGCCGACGTGGGCATCACAAGGTTCGGCTTTCTGTTGCTCGGTGGACCCGGTGAAACGAGAGACTCCGTCGAGGAGAGTCTGGCATTTGCCGAGTCGTTGCATCTCGATTATCTGAAGATCACTGTGGGAATACGAATCTACCCGCACACACGGCTCGCCGCCCGGGCGGTTGCCGAGGGGGTCGTGCGAGCCGATGACGATCTGCTCTCTCCTCGATTTTATTTGGCTGCTTCGCTGCGGGATTGGCTGCCCGAACGCGTAGCTCAGGTGGTGGCATCTTGACTTGAAGTGGACATCACCTGATCGAGCGCGGCGCCAGCTCGCAGACGAGACCGTTCCAAACTGGCCAGAGAGCCCGATCAGCTCAACCCGTGTAAAGTCCGGGCGCAAATTAATGTGGGGGTCTATATGCTGCAGCGATTCGTTGCCGGGACCGCAATCGCAGCCGTGGGAATTGCGTGCGGAGCCCTCGCCATTCTCTTCGTGCCTACCGTCCCCGTGCAGAGGAGCTACCTGCTTCCGCTCTTCTGGTGTTTCGCGCCGCTCGCGTGGGGTATATGGGCGATACTGGCCCCGCGCTCCTGGGTCCCACGGAGGCTGCCGATCTGGGGAGCGATCCTGGGACTCATCGCCGGCACGCTCGCGGCGTTTGTGCTCGATATGCCCTCGCGAATCCTCGGCCAAACCGTGCCGACCGCACTCCGCGGAGTGGGAGTAGCGGCGGTTGTGGCGTTCTATTACCTCTTGTGGATGCTGGTGCGTGCTGTCTATCGGGCACTCGGCCCAACTGACGCAGCAGTGCCGAAATCCTTTACCACCGCGGCTTAAGATCGGTTTCACAAGCTGCAAATCCTGCCGGCGGTGGGACTTTGCGGCGTCATTTGCGCGAACCCGGCTGAGATCAACAACAGCCTATGGCCGGGTTCGACGACTTGGGCGGTGTAATGTAGACAGACCAGCCGTATTGCTGACTTCATCGCGCCGGTCCTGCAGAAATGCCGCGAGCAGAATCGTGAGCGGACCGAAAACCGAAGGAGAAATGCGATTCATCTTGGTACCCGCTGGGAAAACCCAATTCAGCAGGTGGCGGCTGAGGAAATCGGTCTCGAGCTTTGCGAGACTTCGGTGGGTGGCAGAATCCTGCGCATTCTCCAACGTGTAGTGCACGGCAGCGAGAAACTCCAGTTGCGTGATGAGATAATCGGGAACGGCACAGCTTGAATCCCATCTGAGCCCGAGCGCGTCGTAAAACATCGTGTTCTCGAGCGCGATCTCCTGCGCGGGCCTGGTCTTATCATGCGCTGACTCGAAAAGGGGTACTGGGGGCTCGGGAATGCCAACATCGAAGAGCGCTATGTACGTCGCTTCGTATTCCTGGTAGCTCTTGAACCAGGCGAAGTCCGGGAAGTCTCCCGCACATCGTAGCTGCTGCCACAGGCCGGCAAGCGCGTCCTTCAACGCCGGTTGCGCGAGCGTGTCGAAGCGCTCGGGTGACGGCTGCGAGAACACGAAGGCAAAGAATCTGTACAGATCGAGGCCTTCCCAATCAAGTTTCACGGACGCGCGAGATTCGCTGGCTACTGTCATGAACTCCTCACTTCAATACCTGCCATACTGAAAAGTACTTTCTCCCGTCGCGATCCTTCTGGCTGCCATTCCAAAGGGCGAATGCCAGCGGCGTGCCGGCCGGCAGATCGGGCAACTCAAAAGCCACTGTCCAGCGGCCCTTCTCATATGCGGCATGGGCGGCAAATGAGGCTCCGGTCCTGCGGGTAGTACCGCGTCCAGCCGCCTCCATCAGCATGGGACCGCGCGCGGCGTTCCAGTAATAGATCTGCACGGGATCACCAGTGTCACCCATCTGCAGCGAAGGCGTCACAGCACGCGGCTTTGTCGGGAACATGACGGCGGCCGCGTCGAAGAACCTGTCTTCGGCTTCGGTGGGGAGCTTGCGAAAGCGCGTCTCGGGGGGCGTGTTCGGAACCTCGGGCAGCGAGGCGCTATCGTGGGTTCGATCGGCCCACGACATCTGCACCAGCACTCGGCCGCTGGCGCGTGCGACTCGCACGTCCAGTACCGGGATTTCCAGGGATGCCGGCTCGTCGGTGTCGTACAACGGGGGCGTGCGGTTCAGGCTGATCCTGTGGGCGGAGACCCGATCCCACAATGCCGAGCCGTTGAGGAGCACGTCGGCCGAGGCCGACAGTGACGTTGCATTCAGCGATCTGGTCGGCCGGTGGCTTGCCGCCTGCGCACCGGCGATCGTACTGGTCACAAGTACGACCACGAGAAGCAACGTCACTCGATTCGTTCGCATGGCAGTCTCCTAAAGCTTGATCTGCACCAGTTCAGGCTTGATGCGATAGCGCGTTGCGGCATCGCGGCCGATCAGCAGTTGCAGGAGTTCGCTGCGCCCGCCGCGCTGGGCCGTCTTCAATTCGGCCTCGAGCCGTGTGATCACGTCGCGCACCTCGGGGCCGAAGAGGTAGATCAGGTAATCGAGCGGCAGGCGCGGGTCCTCGAGAATGCTCTTATCGTAGTTGGCGCGCTTGGGCGGATTGAACGGCGGGACGTAGAAAACGTTCGGCTGCGTTCCCTTCTCCGGAAACAGCGGCAAGGCCGCGCGGTGCACCAGCACAAGTTTGTGCACTGGGGATTCGGGATCGTCGAGCAGGCCGACGAAGCGCAACCGTCCAGGACACTGCGCGGCGCAGGCATTCACTTCGCCCTTTTCCAGGCGCGGATAACAGAAAATGCACTTCTCCGACTTGCCGGTCACCTCGTTGTAATAAATCTTTTTGTAGGGGCAAGCCTTGACGCAGTAGCGGTAGCCCTGGCAGCGCTCCTGGTCGATGACCACGATGCCGTCTTCGTCGCGTTTGTAGATGGCCTTGCGCGGGCACGCTTCCAGACACGCCGGATAGGTGCAGTGATTGCAGATGCGCGGCAGATAGAAGAAGTAATTCTCCTCGCCATTCATGCCGCCTACATCTTCGTCCCAGTTCACGCCTGACGTCGGAGTGGGCGACGGCATGACCGGCTTTTTCTTGCCCTCATAGAGCCGCTGCTCGTAGTTGTATTCCCAAGCCTGACCGTAGTCGTCCATGCTCGGGAGCGGGCTGGGCTGGAGCTGGCCGTTTTTCCACCCGCCGCCGATCCGGTCCCACTGCCGCGGATAGCCCATCCCGGGACGCGTCTCCACGTTGTTCCAGTACATGTAGCCGGTGCCGTCGCGATCGGTCCACAGCCTCTTGCAGGCGATGGTGCAGGTCTGGCAGCCCAGGCACTTGTTCAGGTCCATCACCATTGCATATTGGTGTTTTGACATGGCTGCTCCCTCAGACCTTTGCCTTCTCGATTTCCACTTTGATGTCGCGATTGTTGCCGGTCGGTCCCCAGTAGTTCAGCCGGAAGTTGACGTGTCCATACTTGCCGATGAGCTGCGTGGGTTTGATCTTGATGTAAGTGAGCGACTGCCAGCCGCCCTGCTGGAAGCCGAGGTACTTCTCCCAGCCGTGATACATGGTCACCCTGCCCGGTTTTTCTCCCGGCAGAATTTGCAGGCGGCAGACGCATTGGCCGACGTTGTTATAGATGCGCACCCAGTCGTTGTCTCGCAGGCCGCGTTGGCGGGCGTCGTCGGGATGCATGTAAACGATCGGGCCGCCGCGCTGCAACCGCAGCATGGCCCGGTGGTCCCGCCAGGTTGAGTGGATGGACCAGCGTCCGTGCGGAGTATTCCAGTAGAGCGGATACTTCTCCGGCACCGGTTCCTTGAAGGTGGGCAGCGCCTCGCCTAACTCCAGGTACCAGGGATGATCGATGTAGAACTGCTGCCGCCCGGTGAGCGTGCGCCAGGGACGCTTCTTCTCCAACTGGTGCTTGAACGGCGTGTAGGCGATGCCGTCTTCGATGTCGCTGTTCCATGCCTCCGGGTCGGTGGCGACGAAGCGGTGCGGCCCCTCCTGCAACTGCTGGTAGGTCATGCCTTTGGTTTCGGGAGCGTTGGCGAGGATGAAGTTGGCGGCTTGCTCGTCGGTGAGGATGGTTCCTTTGCCCGTCCAGTCGTGTGCCAGTTGAGTGAAGTCGCGGTTCCAGTCAAAGGCATCGTCGTGGAAGGGCTTCAGACCTTTCTTGGTGGCCAGCTCCGCCATCTTCTCGGCCAGGGCGTGGAAGATGTCCCAGTCCGTCTTGCTCTCGAACAACGGTTCCAGCGCTTTGCCGAAGGGATGGATGTAGCTATGGCAATCGGTGGTGTTGATGTCCACCTTCTCGTAGTAGCTGGCCGCGGGCAACACGACATCGGAGTACAGCGCCGTGGTGTCCATGCGGTAGTTGATGTCCACGATCAGGTCGAGATCGCGCCACAGCGATGACTCCAGGATTTCGTTGCCCTTCGCCTGGTTGAGATAGTTGGCACGCCACACGATAAAGGCGCGCGGCTTGCGGCCGCCCTTGGGCCACAGCGGCATCCACCCATTCTTCACCGATTCCTGGATGTACCAGTCGATGGGCTTGCCGTTGTAGAGGTGCGGATCCTTGCTGGTGGAGTGGACGTAGCTCCACAGCGTGGTGTTCTGGAAGCGTTGCTTCTTGCGTCCTTCGGGGAAGGCAAGCTGAAAGAAACCATGCTCCGGCCAGACGCGCTCCTGGCCCACATAATGGTTGAACCCGCCGCCGTTCTTGCCCACGTTGCCGGTGAGCGCCACCAGCAGGATGAACGAGCGGTTGATGAGGTCATTGTGGAACCAGTGGTTCGTCCCGGCGCCGTGGATGATCATCGCGGGTTTGCGCGTTCCTAATTCTTTGGCGAACAACTCGATTTCGTGTGCCGGCAGTCCGGTGCACGAGGCTACTTTGTCCAGCGTGTACTGGGACAGCTCTTTCTTGAGCATTTCGAAAACGGTGGTGACCTCGACGGTCTTCCCATTCGCAAGCTGCACGCTGAAGTTCCCCGTCAGAGCGGGATCGACGCCATTGAGCTGGATCGTCTTCTGCTCCGAGCCCATCGACCCGGGTGCCGGTACGGCGCGCTGCTGTCGCGCGTCCCAGACGTAAAAGACATCCTCTTTGCCTTTTGGCTCGACGTCCGACTGGCGCAGGAAACGCCTCGTGCCGGATAACACAAGCAGCGGCAGGTCGGTCTGCTCTTTCACGTACGGAACATCGATCAGGTTCTGCTCGATGAGAAGCCGCGCCACCCCCAGAGCAAGGATGCCGTCCGTGCCCGGATTGATCTGCCAGTACAGGTCAGCGTGCGTGGCGCTGGAGTTGTAATCGGGCGAGATACAGACGATCTTGGCGCCGTTGTAGCGAGCTTCGTAGGCGAAGTGCGCGTCGGGAATGCGCGTCTGCGAAATATTCGAACCCCACAGCACGATGTACTTGGAGTTGAACCAGTCGGCGCACTCGCAGGCCTCGGTTTGCACGCCCCAGGTAAGCGGCTCGCCCGGCGGCAGGTCGCAGTACCAGTCATAGAAGGAAAGGAATACTCCCCCGATGTAGTTCGCCAGGCGCGACCCGGCGCAGAAGCTCACCGGACTCATGGCCGGAATCACGCTAAAGAAGGTGTTGGTATCCGGCCCGTGGTTGTAGATGTTGTCGAGCAGTTTCTCGGCGACCAGCGTGAGAGCTTCGTCCCAGGTGGCGCGCCGCCACTTGCCTTCGCCGCGCTCCCCGGTGCGGATCAGCGGATAGCGCAACCTCTGCGGACTGTACACATACTCGACAAAGCAGCCGCCCTTCTGGCATCCGCGCGGGTTGTAATCGGGCAGATCCTGGCTGATGCGGGGATAATCCGCCGCCTGTTCCTCGCGCACCATCACCCCGTTGCGGACATAGACTTTCCATGAGCAGGAACCCGTACAGTTGGCGGAATGCGTCGAGCGAACCACTTTGTCCCAGGTCCAGATCTTGCGATAGAAGTCCTCCCAGCCGCGGTAGGGATAACTGCGGAGAGGATCGAAGTCGCCGACGAGCGTGCTGAGAACCGGCTTCTCTTTGCGGGAACAGCCCGGGATCGCCAGTGCGGCAGCCGTCATGGCGGCGGTCTGGATGAAGGTGCGCCGCGACCGCTGGTGGTTCGACTCGTCCTTATCGCTCATGGCTTACCTCCCGGAATCGCGTTCTTCGCAACCGCCTTCTCTCGCTCGTGCTCGCCGAAAGTGCGCACGTACGCCAGAACGTCGGCGACGTCCTGGTCGGTGAACGCCGGCGCGTCCGGCCGCTCGAAGGCGGGCATGGCGGTTCCCTGCCGTCCGGCGCGGATGGTGCGCACGATGAATTCGTCGGACGCCGCTTTCTGAAAGACCGGATTGCCGATCTCCGGCGCGATTCCTGCGCGGCCGTCCATGCCGTGACAACCGGCGCAGTTGCGGAGAAACAGCGTCAAGCCCCGAGTTGCATCGCCCGCCAACGTGAGCGGCGGCATCTTCTCGACCGCCGGCGCTCTGGCTCGCAGGTACTCCGTGACCGCCGTGATCTCCTCCGGCGCCAGGCCGCCAGCTTGCTTGTCCCACGCCGGCATCTGCGTGCCTGGCCGGCCGTGCTGGATGTTGCTGGTCAGATACTCGCGGCTCGCGGTCGCGATCAAAGAAACACCGCGAATGGCGGGAATGAAGCGCTTAAAAGTTTTGTCCCAGCGGCTGTAAGTGCCGTTGCCATGGCAGGCCGCGCAGTATTGCCCGTAGACCTGCTCGCCGGAGAGCGGCGCCGGATGCAGTGCACGATACTTCTGCTCGATCTTGTCGGGAGCGAGATAACTCTCGGGTATATCGCGCTTCCACTGCGAAAGCATGTAAACCGTCAGTGCCAGCGCTTCCTGCCGGGTCACGGTGGGATTACGCATCTGGCTGCCGGCAACCAAGCTCGCGGGATCGCGGAAGTGAGCCTCCTGCCACCTCCAGGTGGTGTGTGGCGGCTTGAGATTGCTCATGATGAGCTGGTGACGCGTCTTGGCACCTTCGTTGTCGAGCGCTGGCCCCAACGCACCCCCGCGACCTCCCAGCTTGTGGCAGGAGCCGCAGCTCTTTTCCTGGTAAAGCCTCATGCCGGTGAGCAGCAGTGGGATTTGTGCTACCGGCAACTTCTCCGCGTCGTGACAAGTGGCGCAGGTGGCCTGGGTCATCTCCGGCGGCAGCAGAGGGTAATCCCAGAAGGCGTCGTCCGCCTTGGCATCGCGAAACGTGGTCGCCGGGCCTTGTCCGTGATGGCAGACGGTGCATCCGAAGCGATCAACAGGATGCTTATCAAGGATGCCCGCGGGGTGGACACGGTGGGGCAACGCGACATCCGTCATTCTAGGATCGTCGACCCCATTGTGGCAGGTGACGCAACGGTCCACTGTCCCCAGCGCCGGCAGGCTGACCTGTTTCAACTCAATGTGGAACTTGGCCAGCAGTTCGCGCCCGCGCTCGTCGGTTGCTTTTTCCCGGAGGATTTCGCGGTACTGGCGCTGCACGGCGCTCCACTGCGCCAGATAGTTTTCGTGTACCGCGGCGCCCACCAGATAGACGATGGTGAGAACACTGGCCAGGAGCAGAATCCAACGATAAATGCGTGAGGGATCCTTCATCGCATTCCCCCTAATGCACCGGCCACTGTGAGGGCCACCAGTAGAAAAGCCAGTTTGGCCCCCGGTGCACGGTGGCGAAATAGGTCAGAATGGTGAAACCGACCAGGAAACAAGTGAACAGCGCGACTGCCGCCAGACGCACGGAGTCTTTGCGCTTCAGGACCAGCAGCGACCAGGCTGCGAAAATCAGCACCAGCAGCGAGCCCGGGTTGAAGATGATGATCCACATCTGATGAACTTCCGGGAACCAGTTGCGCAACCACCCGAAGTTCACCGTAAAGACCAGCATGCCGACGGTCACCAGAACCGCGAATAGCAACGAGTAACGGAAGACGGATTTCTCTCCCTGGAGTGCCAAACCATGTGCCTTCACCGTCGGATCTGCGGTCGAGGAATGGAATGAGGGCGAGTCCCAGGAGGACGATCACCGGGATCATCAGTCCGCCGGTAAACGCGGAATACGAAACCAGCTCCTGGATTCCGAGAAAATACCAGGGCGCCTTGGCCGGGTTTTCCGGAATCGCAGGATTGGCCAGCTCCTTCAGCGGCGCATCCCAGTAGAAGGAGAGCACGAGAGTTGACGCCACCGTGACCATGAACACGGCCAGTTCCGCCCAGAACAAGTGCGGCCAACTCATCACTGTGTTCTCCGGCCCGCGGTTTACGGTTGGCCGCTTGCCTCTTACCAGGGCCATCAAGCCGTAGGTCTTGGTGGGAATGGGTTGGAAAACAGTTCGGCGAGCCCCGCCCCATTCCGCCTCCCCTCCCATCGGGTCCTCGGGACGCGCCAGGCCGCCGTCTTTGCGAATCCGCCAGAAGTGCACGCTGAGCAGAGTGACCAGCGCCAGGGGCAACAGGAACACGTGCAGCACATAGAACCGGATCAGCGCGTCCTGGCCGACATAGTTGGCGCCCAGGAGCAGCCGCTTCTGGAAACCGCCCGGGTCAAGCCAGCGCGTGACGCCGAGCGCGTCGGTCAGTTCACGGGGCGAGTTGGCGATATTGGACCCGATGGTGATGGCCCAGTACGCAAGCTGGTCCCAGGGCAGCAAATATCCGGTGAAGCTGAGGGCCAAGGTCATGACCAGCAGCCCCAATCCCACCAGCCAGTTGAATTCGCGCGGCTTTTTGTAGCTGCCGGTGAAGAACACCCGCGCCATGTGCAAGAGCACGGTCAAGACCATCAACTGTGCCGCCCAGCGATGAATGTTGCGGATGAATCGTCCGGTGTAGACCGTGAAGTGGATGTCCTTGATCGACTGGTAGGCCAGGTCGGTAGAAGGCTTGTAATAGACCATCAGCAGAAGGCCCGTGACCACCGTGATCAGGAACGTGGCCGCCGCCATCAGACCCAAGCCGAAGGTGAGCGTGGGACTGAGAGTGCGCACGTGGACGCGAACGCTGTGAATGTGCAGGAACAGGTTATGAAAAGTAGCCTGCGACTCTTCGCGCTCGGATTCCGGTTCTTTGCCCAGGCGGAACCAGGCATCCTTCACCGTGTGCGGCAGTGCCTGCAGGTTGCGAATGAATTCCTGGGTGGCGGTCGCCACGGTTTGCCTCCTACACGCGGTAACGCGTGCCTGCGGGTACCTCGTTGTCGGCATTGATCACGAGCTGGCCATCGGCAGCCCGGCTTATTTCGAGCCACGGCAGCGGACGCGGCGCCGGACCGCCCACCACTTTTCCGCGATCATCGAAACGTGATCCGTGGCAGGGACAGGCAAACCCCTGCTGGGCGCGCGAGACGATGCATCCCAGGTGGGTACAGGTGGTGGAGATGGCGTAGAAGCCTTCGTCGTCGCGGAACAGCACCAGGTTCTCATCGGAGAAAAGGGTTTCGCTGCCGGGGGTAAACTGCTCCGGCGCACCCAGCTTGAAGCGCCGCACCGGCCCGGGCAGTACAGCGGGATTCGGCAGCCGGAACAGCCCCGCTGCCGCAGTGCCGACCGCGGCAAAGAAGCTGCCCAGCGACGCGATGCTGAGAAAACTGCGCCGGCTTACGCGGGGTGGGTCGAGACGGGACATGACTTCCACTCCTTAGCGAAACTGAATTGCTCCATGGTGATCGCGGTCGTGGGACAGCGTTCGGCGCACAGGCCGCAGCGGATACAGCGTTCTTCGTCCTTGATAATGGTGGAAAGGTCGGACACATCGAGTTCCAGCGCGCTCACCGCCGCCTGCGCTTCAGGCGTGGGCGCGATGCGATCGAAAGACACCAGCTTCAGGCACACCGTCGGACAGACATCGACGCATCCGCCGCACAGGATGCAGCGCTCGCCGTCGAAGATGGTGTTGATGCCGCAATCGAGACACCGCCCGGCTTCGGCGCGCGCCTGTTCTTCGTTGTAGCCGATCTCCACCAGCGCCAACGGGTCCTTCAGCCGTTCTTCCGCGGAACGGGTGGGAATGGCCAGGCGAGCGCGGCGTTCGTAGTGTTTTTCCCGTCGGTAGTGCTCGAGAGGAGCGTGGAACTGCACTTCCTCCGGCGCGATCTCGCGGCCTCGCAGATGCCGGTAGACGGAGCGAGCGGCCTGCTTGCCGCTGGCAATGGCATGAATCATCAGCCGCGGTCCGTAGGCGATGTCACCGGCGATGAAGATCCCCGGCGCGGAGGTGGCGCAGGTCGCGGGATCGTTGACGATCTGCTGCGGTGAGCGCATCTGGATGCCGTCGCGCTCCGCATCGAGGAAGCTCAGGTCCGCCGATTGCCCGACCGACAGCAGGACGGTGTCGCCCTCGATCTCGGTGGTGACCGTCTCATCAAACTTGGGGGCGAAGCGCTTGTTCTGGTCATAAACCTGGCTGCAGCGGACGAACCGCACGCCCCGCACGAACTTCTGCCCGTTGCTCTCCCGCACCAGGATCTCCTTCGGCCCCCAACTGTTGTGCCGGAGGACGCCCTCTTCCTGACCCTCGACGATCTCAACCGTGTCGGCCGGCATTTCTTCCAGCGATTCCAGGCAGACCAGATTCACCTGGCGTACGCCGGCCATGCGGGCCGCGGTACGCGAAACGTCGTACTCTTCCTGGCGCAGCACCGTGCGCGCGACGTCGTAGGCGACGTTGCCACCGCCGACCACGATCACGCGCTGGCCCAGCTCCACCTTCTTGCCGAGGGCCACGTCGCGGAGAAAATCCACGCCGCCCATCACGCCGATGGCTTCGGCGTTGGGAATGGGCAGAGCCCGCGAGCGTTTTGCGCCGCAGGCAATCACCACCGCGGCGAAGTCGCGCCGCAGGTCGGCAAAACTCACGTCCTTTCCCACCTGGGTATTGCAGCGGATCTCCACGCCCATGGCCTGGATCACCGCCACTTCGGCCTCAATCAGTTTGCGCGGCAGCCGGTAGCCCGGGACGCCAGTGGCCAGCATGCCCGCGGGTATGGGATCCATTTCGAAGATGGTCGGACGAAAACCCATTAGCGCGAGATCGTGCCCGGCGGCCAGGCCAGCAGGCCCGCAGCCGATGATCGCGATGCGCTCTCCCGTGGGCTGGGGGAACTCGGCGTTGGCGAGGAAATCGAGAAGATGGCGGAGTTCGTCGAGGTCGTCGCACTGACGATCGGCGGTCTCGCTCTTCAGGTACGGGAACAGCTCTTTGCCGGCATCCGCCCGGGATTCGCTGCCGAACTTCTCACACACGAACCGCTTGAGCGCGCGGATGGAGATGGGCTGGTCAATGCTGCCCCGCCGACAGGCCGCCTCGCAGGGGGCTCCGCAGATGCGTCCGCAGATGGAGGCCAGGGGGTTCGGACCGCGAGCGATCAGGTAGGCGTCTTCATACTCGCCCGACGCAATGGCCCGCACGTAACCGCGCGCATCGGTGTGGACCGGACACGCGTACTGGCATTTGATCTGCTCGCGCCAATACTCCCGGTCTGCGAATCGGACCTGGTATTGCTGCTGGTCCAACGGTCCCGCCTAATAAGAATATGAATAAGGAAAGAGAGTGCGCTCCGGATCGAGACCCGTCTATGACAGAAGTCACACCCCAAGAGGATATCCTCCTTCAGGCATGGATTACAGATCGTGGATTACAGATCCCTCTTCTGACTACGGAGTTAAGGTGACGCGTCCCCTTCTACCCTGCTGAAAGTATGGCGGAGAGAGAGGGATTCGAACCCTCGATACGGTTTCCCGTATACACGCTTTCCAAGCGTGCGCCTTCAGCCACTCGGCCATCTCTCCGGAGACACTTCGAAGGCGGGACGACTCTCTTATTCTACCTTTTTGTCGCCCAACTGCTGGGCCAGGTAATTCTGGATTCCCATTTCCTTGATCACGTGCAACTGGCCTTCCAGCCAGTCAACATGGTGCTCTTCGTCCATCAGAATCTGCTTCAGCAGCTCGCGCGACCCGTTATCGTTGGCGGTCTCGCAGGTGCGGATACCGTTGTTCAGGCGCTTCACCGCGTCGTATTCCAGTTGCAGGTCGTTCTTGAGCTGCTGCTCGATGGTCGCGCCGATATTGATCTTGAAGTAGTCGCTCATGTTGGGCGTGCCGTCCAGGTACAGGAGGCGCTCGATCAGCTTCTCGGCGTGCGTCATCTCCTCGATGGATTCCTTGCGCGTGGTCTCCGCCAGCTTGTAGTAGGTCCAGTTCTCGCACATTTCCGCGTGCAGAAAATATTGGTTGATGGCCGTCAGCTCCGCCTTCAGCACCTCCTGCAGGACCGCGATTACCTTGGCATCGCCTTTCATGATTGCCTCCCTTCGGCCAGGCACACAGATGACTGCCGGATTGAATTGCAAACCCACGAGTTTACCAGATGGGAGGCATGCCCAAATGTCCTGCTCAGACAGTCCTCAAGCGGAGGTGAATGGTCGGGGTTGCGGGCGAGAGGTCCCAGCCGCTGACCTGATTTCCCAGGCGTTATTCCGCCACTCCCGTGCTGCCGGCGGCGGCCGCGGCTTCGGTTACATCCGCCGCTGCGCCGCCCTTGTTCATCAGCCGGTGGTGAATGCAGTACAGCGCCAGTTCCAGGCGGTCGGAAACGCCCAGCTTGTCGTACACCTTGCGCAGATAATTCTTGATCACCTGCTCCGTGGTTCCGACCTCCTGCGCGATTTCCTTGTTGCGCATGCCCTGCGCCACGCAGGAGATGATCCGCAGTTCCTTGTCGCTCAGCCGGTTCTTGGGACGCGGCGCGGTCAGCAGCGTCGCCTGAGAGCGGTAGGCCTCGATCATCCAGTTGACGCCGCGGTTGTCCAGCCAAGTCTCGCCCTCGGCGACCTTGCGCACGCACTTCAGCAGCAGGTCGGGGGCGATCGAGCGCGTCACGATGCCGCGCACTCCGCGGCGCAGGTATTCCACCGTCTGATCGGCATCAACATCGCCGGTGATCACGATCATCTTGACCTCCGGGGCGCGCTTCAGAAATTCCGTCGCCGCTTCCGGTGCATTGGAAGAGATGCGCGACTCGAACAGCAGCACGTCAGCGGGAAATTTGGCCACCGCCGAGAACGCCTGGGCCAGCGTTTCCGCCTGCGCGACGACGCGCAGGTCGTCTTCCACCGCCAGCACTTTGCGGATGCCGACGCGGAAAATGGCTTGTGAATCCGCGATGATGACACGAATGGGGTGGCCGTTTTCGGCCGAGGTGAGTTGAGTTTCCGCTTGTGCTTTGGCCAGTCGGCTGGCCATGTGGCTCCCCCAGGAGGTCTACTGGCGACGCTCGAACCGGTACTCGTCAATCACGGCTGCAATGGCGCGGCGTTCGCCTTCGACGCTACAACGTACCACGCGTCCCAGGCCGGTTACCAGTACATCCGTGGATGCGCCCAACACTGCTGCCGGCATCGAAATGCGGAATTCGATCGGCGACCCGACCTTCATTTCCGATTCCAGATGAAACAGGACCCCGCCGGCTGAAATGTCTTGCGTTTCCGCCTGGTGTTCTTCGCCCGATGTCGTGATGGCGATGGGGAGCCTAAGCGGGAACCGCACCGAAGTTCTCAGTTCCGTTGATGTTTCTTCAAGGGTCACGAAGTCGGTAGATTACACCCACTCCTGCCTGATTTAAAGTTACCAAAGTATTACCGGGTGAGGTCACCTGTGAGGGTTACCTCGGGAGTCGGTTTTCGGTCGTCAGTCTTGAGTCTTGCGGCTCGAGGGGTTGAGAGGCTGACGACTGAAGACTGAGGACTGGAGACTCGCCTAGAACTTCGTCACTTCCGTGAAGTTAAACCTATTCACCTTCATCGCCGGCACGACCATGTCAAACGACTCTTCCCCGCTCGCCCGCACCGGCTGGCCCATCTCCTCGACGTTCGCCAGCATTTCAATCAGGCTCTCGTTGAAGCGGAAATTCAGGATGCCGTGCCGCACCTTGCCGCCCTCGACGTAAAACGTGCCGTCGCGCGTCATGCCGGTCAATATTTTTTCGTACGCGTCCACTTCGCGGATATACCACAGCCGGGTGATCAACACGCCGCGTTCGGTCGTCGCCACCATCTGCTCCACCGTCTTCGGTTCCGCCGGCGGCGCAAAAACAATGTTGAGCGGAATTTCGCCGATTTCATTCGGCAGCGGCAGGCCGTGACCGGTGACCTCCACCGGCCCCACCTTGCCGGCGTGCTCCGATTTCTTCATCTTCTCCGCCGTGGCGCGCGCGTACACCAGCCGCTTGGGGACGCCGTTCTCCACCAGCGGAACGCGCTGCCGCCGCACGCCTTCTCCGTCGAATGGCGCGCCCGACTGCAGCGCATGATCGACGTCGTCGTAGATGGTGACGTTTTGGCCGAACAACTGCGTCGCGATACGGTTGTTCAGAAACGAGCGCTCGTCCAGGATGGCCTGCCCGCCCCAGTCCCAGAACATGAAGCCGCACAAATCCAGCACCGCAGCCGGCTCCAGGATCGCGGTGTACTTTCCCGGCGCCAGCTCCTGGGGCGCGGCGCACTCGCGCGCCTTGCGCGCCGCAATCTCCGCCAGCGCCACTGGATCCAGATTGCGCACATCCGGAGAGTTCGCCTTCTGCCAGCCCGACGAGTCCCTGGCCAGCATGGTGACCGATATCTCTGCCGAGGTTTGCGTGTGATAGGCGCACAGTCCGCGCGAATTCAGGACGGCTTCCACCGATTCTGACGTGGCGTAAATCCCTGCCGTGGTCAGGTTCTCGCGCTGGGCGACGCGCACGATCTTGCCCACCGCTTCGGCGCGGTCTGCCGGAGTGATGCCGGCCGTCTCGCTGAACGTGCGCCCCACTTGCGGGCCTGCGCCAAACGCATCGCGTCCGGCAACCGGCAGCAGGTCGGAATCTTTCGCCTGCACGCGCGCCAAATCCTCGCTCGCCTTGACGCAGCGGCGAACGCTCTCGTCATCGAACTTGTTCGTCGTGGCGCGCGCCGTCCGGCCGTCGAACACGGTGCGCACGGAAAGAACGTAATTTTCTTCCGCCACGTTCTGATGAATGGTGTTGTTGGCGAAGCGGGTGAGGGCATTCCGCCCGCCGGAGATGAGCAACTCAATCTCGTCCGCGCTCGCGAATTTTTTCACGCGGTCGAAAGTGTCTTGCGCTCTGTCTTTGGTAAGCACGATCAGTTTCCCTTGTACGCCGTTCCCACTTTGACTCCACGAAATCTCGCGGGACTCGCGCCGTGTCCCGTTCCCATCACCTGCTGCGGTTGTCCCTTGCCGCAATTCGGCGTGCCCCACAACGTCCAATGCTCGCGCGAACAAATGGCGTCCATCGAATTCCAGAACTCGGTCGTAATCCCGGAATACGACGGGTTCTTCAGCATGCGCCCGAGCTTGCCGCCCTTGATCTCCCAGCCGATCTCGGTGCCGAACTGGAAGTTGTAGCGCTTGTCGTCAATCGACCAGGAGCGGTTGGTCTGGAAAAAAATTCCGTAGTCGGTCGAGGCAATCAGTTCCTCCGGGCTGAGCTTCTTTTCCCCCGGCAAGATGCTGACGTTGGTCATGCGGATCATCGGCAGCCGGTTCCAGCCTTCGCCGCGCACGGTGCCGCCCGAGCGCTCCAGCCCGACCATCGCCGCCGTCTCGCGCGACGTCAGGTATCCGGTGAACAGGCCGTGGCTGATGATCGGCGTGCACTGCGCCGGAACGCCCTCGTCGTCGTACTTGAAAGTGCCGAGGCCGGGACCGTGCTCGGGGCGCGCGTCGGCCACCACGTTCACCAGTTCGCTGCCGTACTTCAGCTTGCACAGCTTGTCGATGGTGAGAAACGACGTGCCGGCGAAATTGGCTTCCATGCCCAGCACGCGGTCGAGTTCGATCGGGTGCCCCACCGACTCGTGAATCTGCAGCCCGAGCTGCGAGGAATCGAGGATGATGTCGAACTTCCCTTGCGGACACTGGTCGGCCTTGGGCAGCGCGACGCATTCCTCGGCGATCCGCCGCGCGTTCTCCAGCAGCTTGAGCTCGTAAATCAGCTCGTATCCTTTGTCCTGCCACTGCCCGCCGAACGAAGTCGGATACGAGCGCTTCTGAATTTCCGAGCCGGCAAAGGAAAACGCCGCATATCCGGCGCCGGTCGTGTACTTCACCTGGTGAATGTCGGAGCCGTCGGAGGAGTAATACCACTGCTCGTAGCGGCGGAAATTCATGTTGGTTTCCGCCAGCGTAATTCCTTTGACCGCACGCAGTTCGGCGTCAACCTTCATCAGCAGATCGAGGTTCTGCTCCACCGAGATGCCGAAGGGATCGATCTGGTACGGGCTGCTCCAGTCATCCGTGTACGCCTTCTCGGGCGCGAGGCGCACGTCGTGCTGCTTGACCCGGGCCGACGCGCGCGCGATCTCGACCGCCTGCCCGGCGGTGATCTCGACGCCGGCGCGCGTCAGATCCTCGGTGGCGGCGAATCCCCAGGCGCCGTCAGCCAGGACGCGAATGCCGATGCCCAGCGACTGGCTGTCGGCCACGTGCCCGACCTTGCCGTTCTTGGTGGCGAGCCCGCGCTGGCGCTCGTCCACGATGCGGCAGTCGGCGAACTGCACGCCGCGCGCGCTGCATACATTCAGCACCCAACTGGCAATTTCCTTCATGCTCATAACCAGCAGACATGATAAATGAAGGGCGGGAGTTGCGGGATGAACCGGCGGAAATCGGCGCTGAAGGTCGTCAACCTGGAGCAGGATATGCCGACGGTGCCGCTGGCATTGTCGTCGATGAATGACGCGCTGCGGATGGCACGAGCCGAGGGGTATGCGGCGGTCAAGATCATCCATGGGTACGGCTCTTCCGGGAAAGGCGGCGCGATTCGCATGGCGGTACAAGCGGAGTTGATGCAGCGGGTGCGCGCCGGGGAACTACGCGCGTTCATCGCCGGCGAGGAGTGGCGCATCTCCGACGAGCGCTCGTGGGCGCTGCTGCAGTCCTGCCCGGAGCTGAAACAAGACACCGACTTGGGGCGGGGAAACAAGGGGATTTCGATCGTGGTGTTGTGACGTACAACAAAAAAAGCCGCTCCGCAGAGCGGCTCAGCAAAACGATTTCTGCACTTCAGTGGTGATCGTCGTCGGTATGGGCTGCCAGGCGGCCGCGAATCTCACCCGATGGATGATTGGTCGTGTGCACGTTAACGTACGCCGCACCTTCCCGGATCGCCTTCAGCATCTCGGCAAACCCCGCTGCTCCGGAATCAATGGCTTGTCCGGTAGCCGCAAGGGGAATCACGTCGGCTGCCGTCAGTGTGCCGGTGATCGTCGCCGGATTGGTGGTAGGGCAAGCCTGCGGAGTTGGCGGTCCGACAGGCGGAGTCAGATTCGTGCACAGAAACAGCACGATCCCGCCCGTGATCGCTGGCCGGCCGAAGTGAATGTGCGACTGGAGGACGCTGGAAGAGAGGTCCCGGAACGTCAACTCGTATTGGATGGCGGCGCCATCATCGCTAATCTTCGCCTTAAACTCGCCGCTGGCGGCGGAGTTGATGGTCGAAGGCGTTTCGTTGTAGCCGACCAGGTGCGTCCTGACCGTCTGTTCTTTGTCTTTGTCTTTGTCGCTGGCCGCAAGCGGCGCGGCGACGAGGGCAAGAATCGCTGTCGCTAGAACTAAGGTTCGCTTCATGCACTTCCTCCTGCGCTGGGCTGAGCGCTTAGATTTATTCCGGGCACGGAGGTTACACGCACATTCGCGTTTTTGTCGGATCAACCCGGCGCGGAAGTGGAGTTGGGCAACGAGCAATCGCTGCCCACTGCGGAAACCGGGGATAACTGCCGCGACACTTATTTTCGTCTAGCGCCGTGCCAGCGTGATGCCGGGCGGAATGTTGACCTCGCCGGCGACGTTCTTCACTTTCACCTGTCCTGATTCCTTGGTGCGCACGTTCACGCTGCGGGCGCCGTCAACCACCAGATCCCCCGAAGTATCGTCTACCGTGAGCGCGCCGACATGCGAGGCGCGGATCTGGCCGGAGGTGTCCCGGATGTCAACGTCGCCGCCGACCTGGCTGACTTCGATCTCGCCGGAGTCGTCGTCAATGTGCACGCTGCCTTTCACGCCGGAGACGCGGATATTGCCGCCCTTGTTGACCAGTCGTGCGGAGCCGGCGTCGTTGACGTCGAGATTGCCGTCGGAGGCGGTGACGTTGAGTTCTCCCACGCGCAGAAAGTGAAGCTGGCCGGAGCGGCTGGCGATCGTGGTCGTGCCCAACACGTCCTGCACGCGCACGTCGCCGGATTCCTTATCAATGCTGAGGGGGCCTTTGACGTGGCGCACTTCGAGGGTGCCGCTGCCATCGTGCACCTGGACCGCGCTGTTGATCTCCGATACTTCAATCTTTCCGGAGGTATCGCGTAGGTTGAGCACCGCGCCGGCGGGCACCACGACCTCGAAGTCAATCGGGTACTCGGCTCGGCCGTAATTCCGCCACGACGGCTCGATATAGGTGACGATTGTCAGCTCCGGCGTCCCTTCGCCGCTGACTTTGATCAATTTCTTTAAAATGCCCTCTTCGCCGAGCCTGAAAAGCCAGTAACGGTCAATGGAGATCCGCATGTGTACCGACGTGGCGGCCGGATCGCCGCGAATAATGAGGTCGCCTTCCTGGACGTCGAAGGTGATGGAGCGCGCGTCAGCGGCGGGGACATCCATGGTGTATCCACGGTGCGACGCGGCAAATGACAACGTCGCAAAACCCAGCATGAGCAGGGCAATCACGGCAGATTTCATGAGGGACTCCTGGTTGTCGGATGCGAGAGTGGGGCGAAGCGGCCATGGGTGATTTGCGGTTTGTGCTTGGCTGGCCAACGCGCTAGTGACTCCCGTGACAGTTCAGGGTACACTTCCCGCCCATCTCCGCGAAATTCATGGCCACAGACAAGTCAGATCGGCTCCTCGCACGCCTTGAGGAAAGCAAGCGCCGTTTCGGCCCCGGCGAAGCCGCGCGCGCGGAGAAGGCCATCGCCGCCGCGGGCAAGGTGCGCTTCCGCGACGCGCAGTCTCTCATCCGCTTTCACGACGCACTCCTCTTCCTGCGCGCGTTCCCGCAAGGGCCCGGTGTGGTGCGGATCAGCGAAGCGCTGCTCGCGGGTCTGCACGCGCGGGTCGAGCAATTGCGCGCATCCGGCGCCGACATGTCCGCTTTCGACGACGAATCGGTCTCGGGCATCGCCGGCATCGAAATCGTTGACACGTTTCCTTACGAGATCGCCGCCTGGCTGGCGCAGTCGTATCCGAAGCACGTCGAAATCTGCTGGGACGCCGACATCAACAGCGCACGCCTGGCCAACACCTGGCCGCGCTTCATGCCGCTGCTCGATGAAGACGGCTTCGTCGAGCCTGACGTGCCCTATCGCGAGTGGCTGGATGCGGCTCGTGGCAACGAGCCCGAAGTGGCGTGGCTGTTGCGGCGCTTTGCCTCGCTCAACATGCCCGAGCGCGGCCAGGCGGAACTGTACGAATCGCTACAACTGCCGGTGCAGTGGAACCTCGGCGAGCTTCCCGCCAGCCGCACTCTCGCCCGCCGCGACTCGCGCCCGACCTTCTTTCATCGCGAGCCGCTCATCCGCCGCGGCGACGTCTCCCTGGCGCGCGAACTCGCTTCCCCACTCAGCCTGGAGACCCTCTCTCCCGGCGAGAGCGCCGACATCATCAACATGGGGCGCGAGGTGCTGACCGTCCGCTACCGCGGGCTCTACGGCATGACGTTTCGGAGCGCCGCCGGTCTATCTCGCCGAGGTCGGGCGCGGCACGCAGATTTTTATCTGGGGACTTCCGCCCAGCCGGCGTTTCCCTCTGCGCACCTACGCTGCGGGATTCACGCTCAAGAACGGAATCCCGATCAACTACCTGGAAGCGATCGCACTCGCCGACTGGATGGAAATCGGCTTCAACACTTTCTATGCCTTTCGCGAAGGCGAGACGGGCTGGACCTACGCCCAGGTGCTGCGCGCCCTCCGCCAACTGCTCGGCATGGACACGATTTCCGTGTACCCGTACCAGCTTGGCGCTGACAACGAGGAAGCGATCGCCTCCGGCGCGTTCTGGTTCTACCGCAAGCTCGGTTTCCGTCCCGGGCGGCAGGAACTTGCCGCGCTGGTCGAAGCAGAAGAAAAGAAGATTGCCGCCAACCCGCGCTATCGCACGCCCGCACGCACCCTGCGCAAACTGGCCGCCGGCCATGTCTTCTTCGAAATGCCGCGCACGCCGCGAGGCGATTGGGACCGCTTCCGCGCCCGCACCCTCGGCATGACCGTGCTCCGCGAGATGGCAACGTCCGGGGGCGACGCCGACGCCTTTCGCGCCGCCTGCACCCAGCGCCTCGCCTCGGCGCTCGACCTCTCCCCGGGCGAGTTGACCTCCGACGAGCGCTACGCCTTCGGCAACTTCGCCCTCTGCGCTGAACTCCGCCGCCGACCTGCGCACCTGGACCGCGGCGGAAAAATCGAAGTTGCTGCACATCATTCGCGCCAAGATGGCGGACGAAGAATGGGGCTACCTGCGCCTGATGCGCGAGCACCCGCGCCTGCGCCAGGCGCTGATACGGCTGGGTTCGCCCCGCGCCCTGGCGGCGGACGTTTAAACTTATTTTGTGGCCCTGTCCCGGACGGAAAGCATTCGCGCGTTCTACCAAACCCTGTTTCGCGCCTGGGGACGCCAGCACTGGTGGCCGGCGCAGAGCCGCTTCGAGGTCGTCGTTGGCGCCTTTCTCACCCAGAACACGGCGTGGGCCAACGTCGAAAAGGCCATGGCGCAACTGCGCCGCGCGCGCGTGCTCAGCCCCACCGGAATTCGCAACACGCCGCTCCCGCAACTGGAGGAGCTCATCCGTTCCGCGGGTTATTTCCGTCAAAAAGCGGCGCGGCTGAAAAATTTCGTCGCCTACCTGGATGAGCGCCATGCCGGCTCTCTCCACCGCATGTTCGCCCGCCCCACCGCCGAATTGCGCGAGCAATTGCTGGCGCTGAACGGCATCGGTCCGGAAACCGCGGACTCCATCCTTCTCTACGCCGGCAATCATCCGGTTTTTGTCGTGGACGCCTACACCCGTCGCATTCTCGACCGCCACCGTATCCTCCCGCCAAACGCGCCCTACGACGACATTCGCAACCTATTTGAAACCTCGTTGGCTGCACCGGCATTCATGACTGAATGTGAAGCTCATTTCCACTCACTCGCGACTCGGGACTCGCGACTCGGGACTCGCCCCGAAGGTTCGTGCCACCCGCCCTCTCGCATGAGCACCGTTCGTCGCACCGCGACCGCACAGGTCTTCAACGAAATGCACGGGTTGATCGTCGGCGTAGGGAAGAATTTTTGTTTGAAGTCGAAGGCGCTGTGCGACCAGTGCCCGCTGCGGGTGTTCCTGCCGGTTCGAGGGCCACGGCTAATGCCCTAAGTCCCCGCGCGCCGGCCGCGTCTTCGTTGAATTTCCTTGCTGGTTCTCCCGTTATAATGTCCCTACCGCCCCGCATGACGCGCTTCTTGCGCGGGGACCGCTCCTTTTGTCTGCTAAAGCGCCAATTCGTCCCGAGGAAAGCTCGCGCCGGCGCCGCACTGCCCTCATCATTCTCGCCGTCATCATCTTTCTGTTGTTGTTTGTAGTTTCGTCCCAACAGGCATTCGATCTTACGTTCCTCCGCCCCACCACCAGCGAGCAGACGCTGATCTTCTCCGCCCTCTCCGCGCTCATCTTCCTTCTGCTGCTGGCGCTCATGGTCGTGCTGGTGCGCACCCTGCTCAAGCTGTTTGCCGAAACGCGGGGAGGCGTGCTGGGCTCGAGATTTCGCACCAAGATGGTGCTGGGCGCTCTGGTGTTGTCGTTCGGCCCGGTGCTGTTCCTGTTCATGTTTGCTTATGGGCTGATGAACCGCTCGATTGACAAGTGGTTCTCTCGCCCGGTGGAGGAAGTCCGCCAGGACACGGCGCGCGTCGGAACGCTGCTCTCCACCTACGCGGCGGACAACGCCAAAGCGGAAGCCACCTCCATCGCCGAAGCGGCGCCGACGCAGCGCGGGTTTGAGAAAGGCGATTTCGGACAGGTCGTCGGCATCTTCCGCCACCATGAGGCGCCTCTTCAGGGCGGCTTCGCGGTCGCCATCCTGGACGGCGAAGCCGAGGCCGCGTACCACCTTCCCGAGCCCTGGCCGATGATGCGCCAGCGCATCGGCGAGCACCAGGGCACGCTGCTGCCGCTGCCCAAATCCTTCACTCTGAACGGCGTCGAGTTCATGCTGGGGGCGGCGATGGTGGGCGGACGCGGCGGATGGGTGCTGGTCGGCATGCCGCTTCCGCCGGAATTCTCGCGCACCATGGCGCAGATTGAAGCCAGCCAGCGCCGTTACATGGAACTGGCGCAGGAGCGCAAGCTCGTCCGCCGCACCTACATGGGACTGCTGCTCCTGCTCACCGTGCTGGTTCTGTTCGCCTCCACATGGATGGCGCTGTTCCTCTCCAAGTTCGTCACCCGGCCGGTGGCTGCGCTGGCGGAAGCAACCGAACAAATCTCGCGCGGAAAATTCGATTATCGTGTCGCCGTGGATACCGGCGACGAACTGGGCAAGCTGGTGCGCTCCTTCAACCGCATGGCGGAGGAACTGGAATCCTCGCGCCGGCAGATCGAGGCCTCCAGCCGAGAACTCGCCGATGCCAACGCCGCCCTGGAGCAGCGCCGCCGCCACATGGAAACTATCCTGGAAAGCATTCCCACCGGCGTGCTTTCTCTCGATGCCGAGCGCCGCGTCACCCACACCAACAACGCGCTCAACCGCATCCTGTGGCCCGACGGCAACGGCTCGCACGAAGGCGTTCGCGTTGACCACATCTTCCCGCCCGAGGTGATGCAGGAGATGCGCCATCTGCTGCGCAAGGCCGACCGCATGGGCTCCACCACCATCCAGATGGAAATCCCGTTTCAACGCCGCCATCTGACCGCGGCGGTGACCGCTGCGTCCTTGCAGCACGAAGGCCAGCGCCTGGGCTACGTGCTCGTCTTCGAGGATTTATCGGATCTGCTCAAGGCGCAGAAGCAGGCCGCCTGGCGCGAGGTCGCGCGCCGCGTCGCGCACGAAATCAAGAACCCGCTGACCCCCATCGCGCTCTCCGCCGAGCGTATCCGCCGCCACCTGGAGCGCGGCACGCCGCCCGACCAGCAGTCGCTGGAAGTGATCAAGGGTTGCGCGGAGACCATCGGTGGCGCCGTCGAAACTGTGCGCACGTTGGTGGACGAGTTCTCGACGTTTGCCCGCTTCCCGCAGGCGCAGCCGCAGCCCGCCGACATCAACACCATCGTGGAATCCGCGCTCGCCATGTTCAACGGGCGGCTCGACAACATCCGCGTCCACACCCAGCTTGCACCCGACCTGCCGAAAGTCATGGCCGATCCCGAGGCCATCAAGCGCGCCATCGCCAACCTGGTGGACAATGCCGCCGAAGCCATGCAGGAGTCTCTGATCCGCGAAGTGGACATCAGCACCGCGCTGGCCGGCACGCGCGACGCCATCGAGATCGTGATCGCCGACAGCGGCCACGGCGTCACCCACGAGCTCAAGGAAAAATTGTTCCTGCCATATTTCTCCACCAAGAAGCGCGGCACCGGGCTCGGGCTGGCCATCGTCAGCCGCATCGTGGAAGACCACCGCGGCACCATTCGTGTCGAGGAAAACAAGCCGGTGGGCGCGCGCTTCATTGTCGAGCTGCCGGTCGCCGCCGAACCGGCGCAGATGGCCCATGCATAACGTCCTCATCGTTGACGACGAGCCCGGCATCCGCGAGTCGCTCAAGGGCGTGCTCGAGGACGAAGGCTATACCGCCGCGCTCGCCGGCAGCGGGGAGGTCTGCCTGGAGATCCTCGACAAGCGCCCGTTTGACGTGGTGCTCCTCGACATCTGGCTGCCCGGCATGGACGGCCTGGAAACGCTGCACAAGATCAAGCAATCCGACGCCTCGCCCGAGGTCATCATGATTTCCGGCCACGGCACCATCGAAACCGCCGTGCGCGCCACCAAGCTGGGCGCCTTTGACTTCCTGGAAAAGCCGCTCTCCATCGAGAAGACGCTCATCCTGGTGAAGAACGCGGCCGAGGCGCACCGCCTGCGCGTGGAGAACCGCGACCTCAAGCGTCAGCAGCCCAAGAGCGTGATCGCCGGCGAGAGCATCCCGATGAAGGCGCTGCGCCAGCAGATCGCGCTCATGGCGCCGACCAACGGGCGCGTGCTCATCTTCGGCGAGTCCGGCACCGGCAAGGAACTCGTCGCCCGCGCCATCCACGCCGAGAGCGAGCGTTACGAGGCCATGTTCGTCGAGGTCAACTGCGCCGCCATTCCCGAAGACCTGATCGAGAGCGAATTGTTCGGCCACCGCAAAGGCTCATTTGCCGGGGCGAGTGCCGACAAGGAAGGAAAATTTCAGAAGGCGGACGGCGGCACGCTGTTCCTCGACGAAGTCGGCGACATGAGCCTGAAGACGCAGGCGAAGGTCCTGCGCACCCTCGACGAACAGAGCTTCACGCCGGTTGGGGGAGACGAGGTGGTCACCGTGGACGCGCGCGTCATCGCCGCCACCAATCACGACCTGGAAGAAGAAATTTCCAAGGGCAATTTCCGCGAAGACCTGTTTTATCGTCTCAACGTCATTCCCTTCTACGTCCCGCCGCTGCGCGAGCGCCTGGAAGACGTGCCCCTGCTGGCGCGACATTTCCTCAAGGAATTTTCCTCGCAGTACAGCCGCCGCACCAAGGAGATGACCGACGACGCCATTGACGCGCTCATGCGCTACTCGTGGCCGGGCAACGTGCGCGAGTTAAGAAACGTGATCGAGCGCATCGTCATCATGAACCCGGCGGTGGCGAAACTCGACCGCAAGCACCTGCCGCCGCTGGTCTATCGCGATACCTCGCGCCGCGGTGGCGACGGCTTCTCCACCCTGCACCAGGCGCGCGCTGCCTACGAGCGCGACTTCATTTTGAAAACTCTCGACCAGAATCACGGCAACGTCAGCCGCACCGCCGAAGTGCTGGGGCTGGAGCGGTCTCACCTGTATCGCAAGATGAAGACGCTGGGAATTGCGGTGAAGGAATAGTCGCTTAGGCGGTCAGGATGATCGGCGCGCCGCGCGTGATCACGATGGTGTGCTCGTAGTGCGCGGAAGGCTTGCCATCGGTGGTCTTCACCGTCCAGCCGTCGTCCGCGGTATGCGATTCGCCGCTGCCCGCTGCGATGATCGGCTCAATCGTGATGACCAGCCCTTCCGTGAGTTCCTGGCGCGCCGTGGCAACGTAGAAATTCGGGACCTCAGGCGCTTCATGAATTTTGTGGCCGATGCCATGGCCGCACAGGCCGCGGATGACGGAGAAGCCGCTGCGGCGGACCTCGTTCTCCACCGCGCGCCCGATGTCGTGCACGCGCGCGCCCGCACGCGCCACCAGCAGCGCCCGCTGGAACGCCCGCTCGGCACAGCGCGCCAGCTTGTGATGAAGCTGGCGCACCGGATCGACGGCGATGCTGAGCGCCGCATCCGCCATGTACCCGTCCTTCTCGATGGTGACGTCGAGCTTGACCAAATCGCCGGGCTGAACGACGCGCTCGCCGGGAATGCCGTGCACGGCTTCGTCGTTGACGCTGATGCAGTTGTCACCGGGAAACTGGTAAACCTTGCGAGGCGCGGAGACGGCGCCGCTTGCGCGGATGACGCGCGCGCCAACCTCGTCGAGTTCGCGGGTGGTGACGCCGGCGCGCACCTGCTGCTTCATCGCCGCCAGCACCCGGGCCACGATTTCTCCGGCCGCTTTCATGCCGCGCAGTTCTTCTTCCGAGCCGATGGACATGGTCACTCCAGATTTTTTTCGAATTGCTCGCGCGCGGCAATGTCTTCCAGTTGCCGGCGCCAGTCAAGCCCTTCGACGAAGTCGCTGGAATCGCGCCAGCCAGGACGCACCTTGACGAACATTTCGAGAAAAACTTTCTTGCCCTGCGCGCGCTCGATCTGGTGGCGCGCTTCGGTCCCGATCTTCTTCAGCATGGCGCCGCCCTTGCCGATGAGGATGCCTTTCTGCCCTTCGCGCTCGCAATAGATGGCCGCGGCAATGCGTACCAGGCTCTTGTCCTCTTCGAAGCGTTCGATGAGCACCGTGGTTGCGTATGGAATTTCCTGGTGCGTCGAAATCAGCACCTGTTCGCGGATGATTTCGGCGGCCAGAAAACGCATTGGCTGATCGGTGAGCTGGTCACCGGGAAAATATGCCGGAGCTTCCGGCAGCGAGCGCACGATCGCGTCGAGCAGATCTTCCAGGCCAGTCTTCTTGCGCGCCGAGATGGGAATGATCTCGCGGAAGTCGTGCAGCTTCGACCACTGCTCGATCAGCGGCAGCAACTTGCGCTTATCAATCAGATCGATCTTGTTGAGCAGCAGGATCACCGGCGTGCTGGCGCGCTTGGCCAGGTCAATGACGAACTGCTCGCCCGTCCCGAACCTCTGCGTGATGTCGGTGATGAGCAGCACCAGGCCGCTGCCCTCGAGGGCGTCGCGCACTTCCTGCATCATTTTCTTGTCCAGGCGATTTTCCGGCCGATGCACGCCGGGTGTATCAATCAGGATCACCTGCGCTTTCGGCCTTCCCTTCTTCGCCGGAAGATTGAGGATGCCCTGGATGCGGTTGCGCGTGGTCTGCGGCTTGTGGGTCACGATGGCGAGCTTCTCGCCGACCAGCGCGTTCAGCAGCGTGGACTTGCCGGCATTGGGACGCCCGAGAATGGTGACGAAACCCGACTTCATGAATCCGTTCCCGTTTTCGCGTGCTGCAAGGTCGAGATGCGCAGGCGCTCGACGCGGCGGTCGGTGGACTGCAGGACCTCGAAGCGCAGGCCCTCGGCATTGATGACCTCGCCCTGCTGGGGGATGCGCCCGGCAATCTCGCTCACCAGGCCCGCCACGGTCGTGGCCTCGTGCCCCTCCGGCCGTATGCCGAACAGTTCATCGAGGCGGTCCACGTCCATGCTGCCGGGAACGATGTAGGAATATTCGTTTTCGCGGATGATGTCCTTCTCGCGCTCGTCGCGGATTTCGCCCACGATCTCCTCGACCATGTCCTCAATGGTGACCAGGCCCGCGACGGCGCCGTATTCGTCCACCACGATCTCCATGCGGATGTTGTCGCGCTGCATCTCGCGCAGCAGGTCGCTGACACGCTTGCTCTCGGGCACAAACCTGATGTCGGTTCTCATCAGCTCGCGGACGGTCCGGGTTCGCGCCTCGGTGTCGGCAACCTGCAGCAGGTCGCGGGCGTGCACGATGCCGACGATCTTGTCGATGGAACCTTCATACACCGGCACGCGCGAGTACGGCCGCGTGCGCAGCATGTCGGTGAGCTTCTCGACAGTGGTGTCGGCGGGCACGGCAAACATCTCCGGACGCGGCTTGATCACCTCACGCACCGTCTTGTCGCCGAACTCGACCACCGACTGGATGAGCTCGCGGTCGCTCTCCTCGAGAATGCCTTCCTCCTGGCCGGCCTCGATGAGCGCGTCCACGGCTTCCGACGGGCGCTCGGGTTCCGGCTCGGCGTGCTCGCGGGTGAGCGCGAAGACGGAGATGCAGAACCCGATCGCAAGCGTCACCGGCATGGCGAGGTACAGCAAGGCGCGCAGCGGAACGGTAAACCTGGCGAGCCACATGCCGCGGGTGCGCGAGAAGAGCACAAACGGGAGCAGGCGGTTGCACACCACCACGCTCAGGACCATGGCGAGCGCGGCCTGCGCAAGCTCGGCGGCGGTCCAGTTGCCCGTGTGGAAGACGCTGTACGCCACCAGCATGGCGAACGCGGCGGTGGCGAGCTGTTCGAGCACGGCGACGGAGAGCGCGGCGCGTTCGCGGCCCATCTTCAAGCGCGGTTCGACCGCCTGCTCAAAGGCCTCGATGTTCTCCTCGAATTCGCGCGAGAGAAACTTGCCGCGCTCGGTGTACACGCGCTCGACGTAGGAGACGAGACCGAGAATGAAAAGCAGAACGATGAAAGCGATGGCGAGGGCGAGGTTCATCGGGCTCGCCTCCCCACCACACGTTCCGTTCTGCGGATCAGACCGTCGCTGAGGCCGAGTTCGCGGCGGAGACGTTCTTCCTGGCGCGCCATCTCGCCGCGGTCGGATTCGTGATCGTAACCTGCGAGATGGAGCATGCCGTGCAGGATCAGAATTTTCAGCTCCTGCGCGGGCGCGTGGTGGTAGAGGCGCGCATTGCGGCAGGCGAAATCGGTGGAGATCACGATGTCGCCGGAGAACGCATCGGCGACAACCGGAACGGGAGGAAACGAAAGCACGTCGGTCGGCTTATCTTTTCCGCGGAAGCGGCGATTGAGGGCGCGGATGTCGCGGCTGGAGGTCAGCACAACATTGACCTGGCCGCGAAGGCCCGCGGCTTTGCGCGCGCGCTGCGCGAAACGGGCCAGCGCCTGCTCGGAAATTCCCGGCGCCGCTTTCCTGATGATGATCATAAAAGCGAACGGGAGGGCACGTGCAGCCCTCCCGTGACCGCCGTCAATTTTACTCTTCGACGTGCTTCGGGGCCGTTTCCATCTCGGGCGCGACAGGCTCGACCGGCGGCTGCGAGCCGTTGCGGCCGGACTTGCCGTTGATCGGCAGCAGCACCATCTGGTCGCCGCTCATGCGCGACTTGTAATCGTCGTAGGCGCGGATGATGCGCTGCACCAGGTGGTGGCGTACCACGTCGCTCTCGTCGAAATGCACAAACGAAATTCCGTCGACGTTGCCCAGGATGTCCATCGCTTCCAGCATGCCGCAGCGCTTGGTGGTGGGCAGGTCGATCTGGGTGATGTCGCCGGTGATGACCGCCTTGGAGTTGAAGCCGAGACGGGTGACGAACATCTTCATCTGCTCCGAGGTGGTGTTCTGCGCCTCGTCGAGGATGATGAAGGAATCGTTGAGCGTGCGCCCGCGCATGAAGGCAATGGGCGCGATCTCGATGATGTTCTTCTCCAGGTAACGATCGATCTTCTCCGGGTCCATCATGTCGTAGAGCGCGTCGTACAGCGGCCGGAGGTAGGGATCGACCTTCTCCTGCAAGGTTCCGGGCAGAAAGCCGAGGCGTTCGCCGGCCTCGACCGCGGGCCGCGCCAGGATGATGCGGTTCACTTTCTTGGCGAGCAGCGCGGAGATGGCCATGGCCACCGCGAGGTAGGTTTTGCCGGTGCCCGCCGGTCCAATGCCGAAGACCATGTCGTTTTTCTCGATGGCCTCGACGTAGCGGCGCTGGTTGGCGCTCTTGGGCTGCACCGGGCGTTTCCCGAAGGAGCGCTGGCGTCCGGCTTCGGCGAGACCGCGCAGGGTCGCCGTCGGGTCGGAGGCAAGGATGCGCAGAATGGAGCCCAGGTCGCCGTTGTTGAAGACGAAGCCGGTGCGCTGGAGATGAGCGTAGTCGGAGAAAACCTGCTCGGCGCGGGCGACGTCGCGCGCCGCGCCTTCGATTTCGACGGATTCCGCCTTCAGGTCAATGGTGACGTTCAGGCCTTCTTCGAGGAGGTGGAGGTTCTCGTCCCGGGTTCCGAACAGGGTCTCGATGTTTTTGGTGATGTCGATATTCTTCTTCATTTAATGCTGAGCGTTAACCTCCCGCCGCGGCACCGGGAACGCCGGCGCGCGCGCGTACGGACATGGACATGTCTGGAGTGGAGAGATGGGCCGATGCTCGCCACCAAGTGGAAGCAACTACCATTGTGCCTAGAGTACGACGGGCTCGGGACAGAGTCAATGCCACAAACAGTCCCCGGTCGTCAGTCTCCAGCCACCAGGCAAAACGACGGGCGGAACGGCTGAATAGCATTTACTTCCACTTTCATTCGATGCCGGATTACGCTGCAACGAAGCGCTCGGACAGCCGCACGGGCGAGCCAAGGCAAAGCCGCACCGAAGGCATAAATGGCGCGTTTTCAGGAGATTCGCTCCTGGGCGGAAGCAGAGCGCGATTGACCGATGCGGCGGCAGGCCGTAGAATGCAGGTTTGGCCCACAGGAAAAATTCTCAGAGGACAACCAGTCGAATATGGCAAATCACTTTTCGGCCCTGAAACGCGCCCGGCAGACGGAAAAGCGCACCGCCGCCAATCGCGCCAACAAGTCGCGCCTGCGCAGCGCCCTGCGCAAGTTCCGGACGGCGCTCGCCAGCGGCAACAAGGACGAGGCAGCCGTCGGATATCGCGAGACCACCTCGGTGCTCGACAAGGCGGTACAGAAGGGCATATTGCACAAGAATACGGCGTCGCGGTACAAGTCGCGGCTCGGCAAGCGGCTGAACGCGGTGGGGAAAACCAGCTCTTAGCGATTAGCTCTTAGCTTTTGGCTTTTAGCTTTCGAACGGCAGGCTGCGGCCTGCCGTTTTGCTTTTGAGGGCATGACATTCTGTCTGCCGCGCGCTACGCCCGCTGGCATGGCGAGGACGCCCAGCGCGCGTAGCGCGGCGGCAGAACGTAGCCCCGGGCGTGACAGACTGTTACGAAACGCCAAGGCCTCTAACTTGGGTGGATCGAAGCCTCGCATTTAGCGCCGCAGGCGCGACAGTACATAGCCCGGCACGTGAGTGCCGGGTATACGAGTGGAATAAAATCCGAGTCCCGTTAGGGACGGCACGAGTTTCGTAACAGTCTGGTGAGCCCGGGGTTAGCTGCCTGCCTGAGCAAGAGCCCGCTTTAGCGGGCGACAGAAACGTTTGTCACGTGCCGGTGCTTTGCACCGCATCCAGCCGGATCCCAAAAAAATCTTCTAGCGCTTCGTCGTATTCCTGGGCAGTAACGAGAGCGGATTCCCGGCGCTGGCCGCCTTCGGTGATCACCAGACGCGTCCCGGTCAAGGTAACGCGCCCGCTGGGGGTCAGAATGCTGCATACGCGGTTGCGCGTGAAATGAGATTCCGGCGAGGTCTGATGATGACGGCACATGCCCTCAAATTCGGAGAGCCGCCGGGGCACGAGCGTGAAGTCGTACAGCATGCGCCACTCCGAGTCCGAATCGGCCAGCACGGGCACGCCGCGCCGGTCGCCGGGCTCGGGAGAATAGCGCAGGACGCGCCAGCGCTCCTCCCGGGTATCGAGGCAGTAAAAAACATTGCGCTGGAACTGCTCCGCGTTGGGCAACAGCGGAAGGGGCTCGATGAAGGACTCGCCGAATCCTACGTCGGCGAGCCAGGGCGTGTCCAAATCCACGCGGAGCGTGAGGTGATCAAATTCCGGGCCGACGCGGTTCTCCGCGATGGGAACGCGCGCGGAGAGCAGGGTTACGCGGAAACCGAGTTCGCGCAGCAGGGCCGCGAACAGGCTGTTCAGCTCGTAGCAGAAGCCGCCGCGGCGATGGAGCACAATCTTGTCGAACAGGTGCTGCTGGTCGAGCGCAATGGGCAGGCCGCGGTGAATGTCGAGGTTCTCGAAAGGCACGGCGAGCAGGTGGGCATAGTGCAAGGCGCGCAGGGTTTCCAGTGTCGGCGCGAGGGGGCCGGCGTAGGAGATGCGGCGAAGATAGGAATCGAGGTTCAAGCTACACCGGCAACTGCTGCTGCTCCCAGCCGGATTCGGCCAGGTGGGGCTCGGCGCAGAGATCGAGGACCAGCCGCTCGAGGATAAGGCGTTTGCTGGGCGGGTTGGAGCGCAGGTCGAGGTCAGCGCGGGCGATGAGGCGCAGGGCGCGCGTCAGTTCGCGCCGCGACTTGTAGCGGCGCGCCTGGCGAAGAATGTCCTCGGCGGCAAAGGGCGGAACGCGGAAGCCCTGCCAGAGCGCGGCCCAGAGCGCGCGCGAGTCGCGGACGCGCTTCTCGAATATCACCAGCATCTGGCGGAAGGTTTTCGCCAGCATGTAGACGTGGCCGATGGCGGCCTCCTCGCCTTCGCCGCTGGTGAGGATCGCTTCCAGCACCCCAAGCGCGCGCACCCGGTCCTTGGCGGAAATGGCGTCGGTGAGTTCGTAGAGGGAGCGCTGCTTGGCGGCAAGGACCATGGTTTCGACGTCGCCGAGCGCGATGCGCTTTTTCTCGCCGACGTAGAGGATGAGCTTTTCCAGTTCGTTGGCCACCAGCATCATGTCGCCGCCAAGCGCGTCCACCAGTTCGCGCGCGGCGTCGTTATCAACCTTCACGCCCTCCGCAGCGCCGGTCTCGATGGCCCAGCGCACGGCTTCGCCTTCCTCGACGCGCGCCAGCTCGACGATCCCGCAATACTGGCCGAGGGTTTCGCGCAGGCGCTGGTAGCGGTCGCGGTCGGTGAGCTCCATGCGGCGGACATCGGCGGGAATGCTGATGAAATCGGCGACGAAGATGAGCAGCGCGTCGGGATTGGGATTGGCGGCGTAGTTTTCGATCGCCTTGAACTCGGCATCGTGCGAACCGCGGGTATAGAGCGCCTTCACGCCGCGGATGAAGAAGACCTGGAACGGCGCCATGAGCGAGGGCGTGCGGGCGGCGTCGAGGACTTCGATGAGCGGGGTTTCGGCGAGATCGAATTCGTGGAGTGAGAAGTCGCGCAGATCGGGCGCAACCAGATGCTGGAGCACGGCTTCGCGGCATTGCTTGCGGAAGAAGGCTTCATCGCCGGCGAGCACGTAGCAGGGTTTCAGCTTGCGCTGCACGATGTCGGTCACGAATTTTTCCGCGGCGGCGAAGGCGCGCATTTCAGTACGCCTCCAGGATATTGGAGACCAGGGTGCGTGCAAAGTCGCGCGAGAGGCGGTCCACGGCGGGCGAGTCTTCCTCGAAGAAGCTGGTGAGTTCGCGCGAGACCTGGTATTGCTCGCGGAATGTGTAGTTCGGCTGGTCGAACAGCACCGTGCCTTTGCGGTCCACCAGCGAGACGCGCATGGTGACCGTGACCAGGGCGCTGGAGGCGCGGCCGGTCTGCGAGTCGTAGGTGAGCGGCGCCAGTTGCATGGTGGTGACCGTGCCGTGCAGGGTGGCGTCGGCATCGTCGGTCGATTGGCTGATGATGCGGAACTTGGTACGGGTGACGAATTCGCGAACCACGGCCGCGGTCAGCACCTGCTCAACCCGGTAGTTTTGCGTTTGATTGGTAAATGCGGGGACGGCGATGGTGTGGACGGAGTCAGGCAGGCGGACGTAGTGGGTGGTGGTGTGGTAGCCGCAGGCGGACAGCAAGGTCAGTGTCAGGGAAAAAACAACGACGAGAGCAGTGCGGCAACAGGGGTCCTTCGACTCGCCCGCCAAACCCGGGCGGGCTCGCTCAGGATGACATCCGTTTAGATTATTGCCTCGCTCCAGCATTCCCGGCGACCGCCTCTCCACACGCGAGGGCGCGTGTGCCACACTCGTGCTCACAACTCGCACTCGCAACTCGGGACTCGCAACTCTACTGCAACTTCCCTTTCGGCATGGCGGCCGCCATTTGCTGGGCGGCGTCAATGGCGTTCAATGCCAGCACGCGCAGGTTATCGGCGGCAGCCCAGATCCAGAAGCCGGTCTCGCGCTGGGCATCGGCGCGGATCCACACCATCACGTCCTCCGACCCCGCGGCGGCAACGTTGCTGGGCGACTCCTCGGAGCCGCGGGTGAGTTCAACGTGCTCGCCGGCGATGGCCTGCGAAAAATCGCCGATCGAATGTGCCTGCTCCAACTCAATGTAGAGCGAAAAGACGTGTCCGTGAAAGATCGGCGCCTGCACCAGCATCAGCGAAGGCACCGGTACATCGGCGAGCGGCGGGAACCCCGGCTGCGGAACTTGTCCGGTGATTTGGCGGAAGTGGCTGAGGATACGGCGCTCGGCGCTTTCCAGCGTGGGCGAGGAATTCTCGCCGTAACGCGCCAGGACATTGAAGGCGACCTGCGCGTCGAAAACCTGCTTGGGCATTTCCTGGAAGGAGAGTAGGTTCACGGTCTGCTCGTGAAGTTCGTCCATGCCGGCGCGGCCGTGCTCGGAGGCGGGCTCGAAGACCGTGGCAACGGCGGAGCGCAGGTTGGCGACCTTCTGCGCGCGAGCGATCAGCAGCGCCAGCACGACCGCGGCGGGGTGTGCCGTGACCACGGGCGCGGGCTCGAGTTCCGGTATTAGCGAGTGGCGCAGCTCGCGTTCCAGCCACGGGGAGCGGACGCGGGCGCCGGGAGCGTCTTCCAGAGCGTGCGAGAGGTCAACGATCAGGCTTCCGGCCTGCTGCGCGATGCGCCAGTGCTTGCGGGTGAAATCCGGCTGCGAGGCAAAGAAGGTAAAGTCCACATGCTCGAAGTTTTCGGCGCGCACACTCTGCACGAACGTCACTTCCTCGCCGACGGGCTCGAGCTGGCCGAGGGATTCGTCGTCGTCAAGCAGCTTGATGTCCACCGCGGGAAAGGTGGTCTCGGGCAGGACCTCGGCGAGTTCCTTACCCTTCAGGGTGCCGGCGCCGACGATGGCGACGCGGTAGAGACCGTTCTCCGAGCCCGATCTGCCGGGTTGGTGTGCGCGGTTCATCGTGCGGTCGTGGCCTCCAACGGCGGTGGCGGCGGGCTGCCGCGGCGCCGCAAGATGTACATCAGGCGCGCGAAAACGCCGGAGAGCATGTAGAACAGCGCCAGAAAGAACAGGAAATACTCGGAGAAGTAGCGGATGCAGGCAATGACGATGCCGATGATGACGACTACCCAGAAGGGATGGCGGCTGCGGAAATCAATGTCCTTGAAACTGTAGAAGCGCCAGGTGCTGACCATGAGATAGCTGGTGGCGAAAACCAGGGCGGCCCAGATCAGGCCCATCCACCAGCTCAGGATGGGAGCGCCGTCGGTGAAGTGCACGATGGCGGCGATGACGCCGGCGCCGGCAGGAATCGGCATGCCGACAAAATATTTCTTGCCCGGACGGCCGGGATTCGAGGGTTGCGGGTTCACCTGGATGTTGAAGCGGGCCAGGCGGCTGGCGCCGGCAATCAGGAATGCGAACGTCGAAATTGCGCCCAGGTGCACCACCCGCGCCAGGAGGTCGGTGCCATTGAGCGGGGCGAGAATGCGGAATCCCCACATCCAGGCGAGGATGGCGGGCGCGACGCCAAAGGTGATGACGTTGGCCAGAGAGTCGAACTCGCGCCCAAAGTCACTTTCCGTATTGGTCATGCGCGCAATTTTGCCGTCGAGGCCGTCGAAGATGATGGCGAAGCCGATGGCCTTGGCGGCATTGTCGTAATGCCAAGGTTCGGCCGCCGAGCCCTGGATGGCGTGGTACAGGGCGTAGTAGCCGAGCGCCATGTTCAAGGTGGTGAACAGCGACGGCAGCAGGTAGATGCCCTTGCGGAAGCGGCGGCGGCGCGGGTTATCGTCAGCACGACGAAATGGCGGCCAGTTCATCGGCGAGCTCCCTGTTCGCGCTGTGCGCCGGTCAGTTCGTTGCGGCGGTCAGCGGGCTGCGCGACCGGCGCGAGGGCAAGGATACTGGAACCGCCGGCCACGTGTTGTCCGACTTTCACCTGCACCGAGGCGGCAGCGTCGAAGATGACGTCGCAACGGGAGCCGAACTTGATCATGCCGATGCGCTCGCCGCGCGCCACCGTATCGCCGACGCGCTTGGTGAAGATAATACGGCGCGCGATGAGGCCGGCGATCTGCTTGAAGACCACCGTCTGGGCGCCGTCATCCACGGTCACGATGTTCTGCTCGTTGCCCTCGGCGCTGGCCGCGCCCATGGCGTTCTTGAACTGGCCCTTGCGGTACTGTACGTCCCGGACAACGCCGCCGATGGGCGAGCGGTTGACGTGGACGTCAAAGACACTGAGAAAAATGCTGATGCGGGCGCGCGGACGGCCCTCCACCTCGATGGCCATGATATCGGTGACGCGGCCATCGCCGGGAGACACGATCGCGCCCGCCGCCGCCGGGACCTGGCGGTCGGGGTCCCGAAAGAACCAGGCACAGAACGCGCCCAATGCCAGCGGGATGATTGCCCACGGCGGGGCAGCCAGCCAGGCAAGAAGCCCGGCAGCTACCAGGGACCCGAGCACGTAATAGTAGCCGTCACGAACCATGAGGTAAGAGGCAATTATAGACGCGGCGGGGATGTCAGGTCTGTCGGTCCTTCGGTCTGTCGGTCATCGGTTGGCCTGAGCCGCACACTTCCGAGTAACCTCCCGCCAGGAGACCGATAGACCGACTGACCGATGGACATCAAAAGAAAAACGCGGCCGAAACCGCGTGTCAGGACATAGCGAACTTGTTTGCCGTGGTGGCGGCAAGGACCCCGTCATGGGGGCTGGTAAGTGATTAAGCTACGTTGTTGTTCCGATGCCGGAACTGCTGCTCCAAGGACTCCATCTGGTCCTTGAGGCGCAATTTCAACTTTTTCAGGCGAACCTCTTCGATCTTCTCATCCT